>JBILLK010000066.1:0-8503 GCA_044376115.1 Polyangiaceae bacterium
CGCGGTGCCGGCTCGGGACCGAGCTCGCCTCGAGCGGTTGTGTCGGTATCTGTGCCGCCCGCCCATCGCGCAAGAGCGCCTGGTCGAGGTCGCCGGCGGCAAGCTTCGCTACGCTCTGAAAAAGCCCTGGAGCGACGGCACAGTCGCGCTCGTGCTCGAGCCGCTCGACCTCTGTGCCCGGATCGCAGCGCTGATCCCGCCGCCGAGGTTTCACATGATCCGCTATCACGGAGTCCTCAGCTCGCACGCCAAGCTCCGACCCGAGGTCGTGCCGAAGGCGGAAGAAACTGGACCGAAGCAGCTCGCGCTCTTCGAGCATGACAGGACCGTCCTGCCTCCGGAGCCGCGGAAGAAGACCTGGGCCTGGCTGCTCCGCCACGTCTTCGAGATCGACGTCTCGACGTGCCCTCGCTGCGGCGGCGCCACCCGCTTGCTCGAGGTGGCCACCACCCCCGAGCCGATCGCCAAGCTCCTCGCCAAGCACGGCCTCGGCCCAAGGCCCCCACCTCCGCGACCAGCTCCGACCGGGCAGCTTCGCCTTCCGGTCAGATCGCAGTTCGAATTTCCTAAGCGCTCGCCGACATCGCTGTCCAGATGGCGGACGCAGTCAAGTCCCTCGGGGTGGAGCCGCGCGTCGCGATGATCTTCTTCTCCAACTTCGGCTCGGTCCAGGACCCTCGCGTTCGCGTGGTCCAGCAGGCGCTCGAGCTCGCGCGCGCCCAGCGCCCCGGCGTGGAGATCGAAGGGGAGATGCGCCCGGAGATCGCCCTCGACGCAGACCGGCGCCGGGAGCACTACCCATTCGCCCGTCTCACGAAGAACGCGAACGTGCTCGTCTTCAGCTCGCTCGCCGCAGGCAACGCCGCGTACCAGATGGTGAAGACCCTCGGTGGGGCGTCAGCGGTCGGGCGGATCGTGCTCGGTCTCTCCCGACCCTTCGCGGCGCTGCCTCTCGACTCGACCGTCGAGGACGTGGTCAACATGACGGCGTACCTCGTGATGAGCGTGGAGCGCCTCGAACGCGCTCGACGTACGTCGTCACCGCCTGGTTAGCTTGTTCGCCGAAGCGCAAGACGATCGCATCGCTGAAGTGGGCGAGTCCTGTGCAGCTTGACGCAGCCCTGCTGCGTCTGAAAAGGGCGCCGATGTCTGCCATCCGCTTCGCCGCATGGGCCCTACTCGTCGCGTGCTCGAGCTCGGAGGCCCAGAGGCCTGCACCTCCGCCGCTCGTCGACGCGCCGGAGCACCCGTTCGTCGACGGGGCCGTCGCGATGGAGGCTGCGCCGAGCACGACCGCCGTCGCCGACGCACCTCCGCCCGTCGAGCCACCCAAGCCCGAGGAGAAGACGCCCGAGCCGTGGGAGCTCGACAAGCAGGGGGATCGCATCGGCAGCCTCTACTTCCGCACGTGGATCTGGTCGCAGCCGATGCGCAGCCGGGACCACCTCGCGATCGGCGCCGTGCGCGTCGGCACCACGGTGAAGCTCAAGTCGAGGACACCGGTCGCAGGGCAAGGCTGCAACAACAAGTGGTACGAGGTCGAGCCGCACGGGTTCATCTGCTCAGACGCGACGACGACCTTCGACTTCGAGACCGACTACTGGAAGGCGCTCGCGTCGCTGCGACCCGGTGAGGGGCCGTATCCGTACAAGTACGCGTTCTCGATGAACGCGCCGATGTACTCGCGGATCCCGACGGAGGCCGAGCAGGTGTCGGCGGAGCGGGACATGGGGCCGGTCAAGACGTTCCGCACCCTCGGCAAGTGGAGCGAGGGCCACGAGCGCCTCGTCACGACGAAGGAGGAGGAGTTCTTCAAGGCGGACGGCAAGGGGACGCCGTGGTGGTACGACGGCACGAAGGGCGTGAAGGGCTCGCCGTGGAACTCCGCGATGCCGAAGGTGAAGAACATCCCGGCTGGGAGCGGCTTCGCCTACGCGCGCGTGTTCGAGGCGGAGGACCGCCTCTGGCTGCTGACGCCGGACATGTTTCTCGTCCCGGCCGACCGCGTGTGGCCGTACAAGGAGTCGGACTTCAAAGGCGTGGAGCTCGACGACGAGCACACGCTCCCGCTCGCCTGGATCAAGTCCGCCGAGGGAAAACAGAAGCTCGCGAAGGAGGGCGACGAGTACCTCCCGACCGAGGGCAAGTACGCGGGCCGTCGCCCTGTGTTCTTGACCGGAAGAAACGAGCGGAAGGGCAAGATCGTCTACTGGGAGACGAAGGAGTGGACCTGGGTCGCGGACGACGACGACGTGTCGGTGGTGACGCCGAAGACCGCGCTCAAGTTCAACCTCAAGGAGGACGAGCGCTGGCTCGAGGCGTCGATCCTCGGGGGTACGATGACCGCGTTCATCGGCCTCAAGCCTGTCTACACGACGATGTGGTCGCCCGGCCTCGGCGGCGTCCCCGTGAAGGGCAACGACCCGAAGAAGTTTGCGACGACGGAGGTCGGGGTCTTCCCGACCACGTGGAAGGACAAGGTCGAGCTGATGTCCCCCGACCCCGGCGCGCCCACGGTCTTCTGGTTCGCCGACGTACCGTGGATCCAATACGTGCACGCCCCGATGGCGATGCACGTCGCCTACTGGCACGATGACTTCGGCTACCCGATGAGCGCCGAGTGTCTGAACACGTCGGCGCGGGACGGCGAGTGGATCTTCAACTTCACGCTCCCGAAGCTGCCCGATGCTTGGGGCAGCGTCGGCGCGGGACGGCAGAACGGCCCGTCGACGAAGATCAACATCACCCCTTGATCGGCGAGCGTTGACGGACGTGTGCGGCCTCCGGTTCTGCTTAGGCGGATGATTCTCTTTGGCTGCCGCATCGAGGTCGAGTGAGGAAGCAAGCTTGAGCTTCTCGGAGTTGCCTTCGCCAGCGCCCCAACGATCCCTACCCTCCATGCGCAGCCGACAATTCTCCGCGTTGATTCTTGCGACGTCCCTTGCGATCGCCTGCGGCGACGACGACGCCGTCAGAGGCGGAGGCGCGGACAGCGGAGGCGGAGGCGGAGGCGAGGGTGGTTCTCTCGCCTCCGGCGGCGCGCCGGCCGATTCAGCTAGCCTGGGCGAGGTTCGTGCACCCGACGAGACGACGATTGTGCTCCAGGTCATCGGCTCCCTCTCCGCGGGGCACCCGAGCGCACCTGCCATGTACAGCGTCGACAGCGAAGTCGGCCCCCTCGCGGTGGGTGAAGTCAGCTTCGACGCCGAGGCTGGGGAGATCACCCTGAGAACGGCAACGCAGAAGCTCGGGGTCGACTACACGCTACAGATCAAGGCGCCCGGGCACGCTCTCGACCGCGCGTCTGCGACGTTTCCATCGGCGGATACCGCCACCTTCTGGGCGACCGACTTCTCCGACTTCAGCGACTTCGAGGTCGTTGCCTATCGCGAGGCCGTGGGTGAGCACGTCGTTGTCTATGCGACCGCGGACGCCCTTGGGGCGAGTGACCTCGAGACCACCGTGGCGTTCTTTGATTCGACCATCTTCCCGGTCGAGACCGAGAACCTCCACCCTGCGCCCGACCTCGACGGTAACGGCAAGGTCGTGCTCCTCGGTCTCGACGGTGAAGGCAACTATGGCGGGTACTTCTCGCCAATCAACTCGCTCTCCAAGGAGCTCGCCGAGCAGTTAGGGTACCAATCGAACGAGATGGAGATGCTCTACGTGAGCGTCCCCGACCTCGGAAACAGATACCTCCCGCTGGAGGTCGTCGCCCACGAATTCTCCCACCTCCTCTACAACGAGGAGCACCCGTTCGGGGAACAGGACTGGAGCTGGCACAACGAAGGAATGGCAGAGTGCGCCGTCCATCTCGTCTCCGGCTCGCCCAACAACTACGCCCTCTCAACCTACTTCGACCCGAACTCGCCGCTGGCAGCCGGCCAATCTCTCGTTGTCTGGCAGTATGGTAACTACAACCAGTACGCGCAGAGCTACATGTTCCTCACGTATGCGGCCTCGCAGCTCGGAGGTATCCCTGCCTACGCCACGCTATTCAATCAGTCGGGCAACCCAAGTCAGTTCTCCACGTTCTTCGAGTCGGAGCTCGATCGGTCCTTCTCCGAGGTCCAGCTCGACTTTCTCAGCGCCGTGTGGATGGATCAGCCATCCGGCCCGTATGGCTTCAACGGCATGTTGAGCGTCCCCTTTCAGCCGCCGATGGCCCCAGGGTCGAGCGCCTCTCTCGCCCCTTATACCGGGGTCTTTCTCGATGTTCAGGGTGAGGCGCTGCTGTGGAGCGGCGCCGGGAGCAACGTGGTTCATCGTGCGATCCGCGCCGACGGGGCCATCGATGACGAGAGCCCCTTCGATTCTACGGGCGGACTCGTAATCGCGCTCAACACCAGCACGGACGCCACCGAGTCTTCTGGCGTAGCGCAGCTGCCCGTGCCGTCGAGGCAGCTCTCCATGTCCTCGGTCGCGCTTTGGAAAGACTGGTTGCACCCGCCTCCGGTCAAGCCTGCGAATCGCTCGCTGCTCGAGGCGTGGCGCGCGCGCGTGCACGGCTACTGAGCAGGCCCTTCTCGCCTCGCTTGGCGTGTCTCGCTGCGAGTCCTGACCTTGCGCAGGCGCGGAATCTTGACCTGGTTTGACTGAGCAGCGCCCAGTTCTTGGATTAGACCACAGGTATGCGTCATCTTCTCGCGAGGGGTCTCCTTGGTCTGTCCTTGTTCGTTGGCTTGAGCGCCGGTTGCGGCGACTCCGGGAGTGGGGGTACCGGGGGTGGGGGCGGTGGACCCGAGGGTGGCGCGGGCGGAGTCGCAGGCAGCGCCGGAGTTGGGGTGGGGGCGCAAGGCGGGGGTGGAGGCGAGTCCGACGGTCAAGTCCTTGCCGCAGTGCCGTCCAAGACGGTGGAGCGTGCGAGTTTGAACGTTGCTCGGGCTGGACACACGGCGACTTTGCTGCCGGACGGTCGCGTGCTCGTGATCGGTGGCGAGAGCCTTGCGCTCAACGTTGGCCTGGAGCGCGAACCGCTGGACTCGGTTGAGATCTATGATCCGGTCGCCGATCTGTGGACGGAGCTGGCGCCGCTGCCGACGCCGCGAAACAATCACACTGCGACCCTACTCCCCGATGGTCTCGTGCTGATCGTGGGAGGAGGCAGGACCAACGCAACCGGCCAGCCCTCGGGCCTCGAAGTGCAAGCGGATGCGCTGCTCTACGACCCGACTACGGGTGCCTCCGAGTCTCTGGGCCCCAACGTGGTGGCTCGCCATGGCCATCTCGCTGCAGCCTTGCCGTCAGGCAAGGTGTTGATCGCGGCTGGCGCGGGTGACGAATCCGAGATCCAGCCAGGTGGCAACCCGCAGCCATTCGGGAACGCGCTCGCAAGCGCGGAGCTGTACGACCCTGCCACGCGCACCTTCGAGGCGACCGGCTCGCTGGAGCAAGCGCGCTACTCTTTCGCGTCTGTGACCCTGGCAGATGGCCGCGTGCTGATCGCAGGGGGTGCCTCGGCCAAGAAGAGTGGTCCTGTGGCTCACGCGACCGCTGAGGTGTACGATGAGAACACGGGCATCTTCGAGGCGGCGGGAGCCTTCGACGGTCCCGATCGGATGTTCCCGGGTGCGGCAAGGCTCGAAGACGGACGCGTCGTGGTCTACGGCGGGATCAAGCCCAACGTGGCTTTTCTGGACGATGCGCAGGTCTACGATCCGACGACGAACGGCTGGATTCGTTATGAAGACGTCCCGCCTGCGCGCACGGTCTCCCGGATCGTCCCGACGCTCGGCGGAGGGGCCGTCATCATCGGAGGGTACAACTGCACCCCGCAGTCTTGCGATGCGCTGCGAACGGCGCAGAATTGGTCGCCCGTCGACGGGGTCGCAGGCGAGCTCGAGCTCGAGCGCCACCGCGCGTTGGCGAGCGCGACGGTGTTCGCCGACGGTTCGATCCTCGTCGTGGGTGGCTTTCGCTCGAATAGCCTGCGTCAAGTCGAGCTGCTCTACCCGTAGCGGCAAGCGCGCAGCGCTGGGTCCGGGCGTTTCTTGGCCCGAGCATCCAGACGATCATCGCGGGCGACTTCGCCTGCGTCGGCACGTGGATCTTGAACTTCACGCTCCCGAAGCTACCCGAAGGTTGGGGCAGCGTCGGCGTGGGCCGGCAGAACGGCCCGTCGATGAAGATCAACATCACCCCGTGATCGACAAACGTTGACGAACGGGTGCGGCCTCCGTATGGGCGTACGCTGATATGCTCTCGAGCCGACCCTTCATCGAGGACACCGCGCTGAGTGTGGGGGTCTGGCTCACCGATCCCCCGGGCGGGGTCGCTCGTATTCTCCGCGCGCGTGAGATCGACATCGCGGTCGCCAATTACTTCCTCGAAGATGCCGTGCGTGCCTTCCGCGTCGCAGTGGATCATCGTCCTCGACCCCGCCCATCGCGCAAGAGCGCCTGGTCGAGACGCGCGACGGCAAGCTTCGCTACGCTCTGAAAAAGCCCTGGAGCGACGGCACAGTCGCGCTCGTGCTCGAGCCTCCCGACCTCTGTGCCCGGATCGCTGCGCTCATCCCGCCGCCCAGGTTTCACATGATCCGCTACCACGGAGTCCTCAGCTCGCACGCCAAGCTCCGACCCGAGGTCGTGCCGAAGGCGGAAGAAACTGGACCGAAGCAGCTCGCGCTCTTCGAGCATGACAGGACCGTCCTGCCTCCGGAGCCGCGGAAGAAGACCTGGGCCTGGCTGCTCCGCCACGTCTTCGAGATCGACGTCTCGACGTGCCCTCGCTGCGGCGGCGCCACCCGCTTGCTCGAGGTGGCCACCACCCCCGAGCCGATCGCCAAGCTCCTCGCCAAGCACGGCCTCGGCCCAAGGCCCCCACCTCCGCGACCAGCTCCGACCGGGCAGCTTCGCCTCCGCCTCGCGTTCTCGACCGCGTGAGCGGGCGACCGTCCAACGGCGCCGTGGGTGACCGTCAGGGAATTCGTCCATCCTGAGGTCCGAGCGTCCGCTCCCGTCCCTCCTCAGGGGCCCGCGCGCAGACCCGATCTCCTCCCATCGAGCCTGAACCGGACCGCCGATCCGTGTCCAAGGGGCCCAGGTTCAGTCCCGCCTTCCGGTCAGATCGCAGTTCGAATTTCCTAAGCGCTCAAGTACGCGGATTTGTCGAGCGATCGCATCAAAGACTACGTGTTCGATCTTGAGCGCATGCTCGCCTTCGATGGCAACACCGCACCCTACCTCCAGTACGCCCACGCACGCATCTGCTCGATTTTTCGAAAGGCCGTCGAGGCCGGTGGCGTACACACGGACAAGCTACCGACTGCTGCGCTTCGCGTTGAAGAGCCGGCGGAGCGAGCCCTCGCGCTGGAGCTCCTTGGGTTTGAGGCTGCGGTGCGTTCTGTCGATGAGACCCTCCAACCGCATCGTCTATGCGGGTACCTCTTCAGCTTGGCCGGAGCGTTCGCCTCGTTCTACGACGCCTGTCCCGTGATGCGCGCCGAGGGCGCCGTGCGCGATTCTCGCCTCCTGCTCTGCCGACTCACGGCGAGAACCCTGAAGCACGGGCTTGCGCTCCTCGGGATCGAATCCCCCGACCGGATGTAGGTACGGCCAGCGGTTTCCTTCGGGCTCGCTACCCCTCGACGAGCGCCACCACGGTGGTTCGCGCAGGCGATGTCTCGCGGAGGCGACGCCTCTCGACATCCCGTTCGTGAGCGCGGGGCGCATGATGGGTGGCACGTTCACCTGCCGCGAAGCCGCTGCCGCAAGAGATGGGCAAGCGCCTCATCGGGGACGAACACTTCGTCGACGGCATCGAGCGTCACGAGCGCCTCCACAACTTCGCCGATGACGTTTTCGGGCTCGTTACACTCGGCCACGATTGTTGCGAGTGCCCGCACGACAAGACCGACCTTGGCCGGCTCCACCGCCACATGTCCGGTTGCCACCGCGTCTGAGACGAAGGCCTCGAGCACCCGGTCGGTCTCTTGGAGGTTGTCTTCGACCACATGCTCGACGGCCGCGTCGTATCTCGTCAGCGCTTGCCGGACGGCCTCGGCCACCCGCGGCGCCTTGACGGTCTGGAGCACGTCCCCCCAGTCGCCCAAGATGTGCCCGCCGTGCACAAGATCGAGCAAGAGGCGCTCGATGGCTGCGGGGAGACTGGTCCCCGCGGTGTCGAAGCCCTTTGCAAGCAAAACCAGTGAGGTCGCGGCGTCGAAGTCACCATGGACGCAGTCTCGAACCTCCCGCCAGATCACTTCCGGGTCCGCATCGGTGAGCCTCAAGATGCGCCAGACGCGATCTTCGGCAGATGGTCCGCTGTTCCCCTCAATGGGTTCACGGCCACGGACCTTCGACGCTCTCTTCCTTGCACGTTCGAGCGGACGACGATCCGCACCGTGTACGATGCATGTGCGCAGTGCTGCAATGGACCTGATCCGCTTTCGGGGTCCACATCTATGCGGCTACACGCGTGTATGCCGCAAGCTCTTTCTTGATTGGGCTCATGCCTGAATTGAAGCTGTGCCGACGGGTAGTGTTGTACCAATCGATGT
>JBILLK010000067.1:0-8367 GCA_044376115.1 Polyangiaceae bacterium
CGAACCAACTCCTGTCGAGCGCCCACACTGATCTTTGTCGCCATTGTCGTCTCCTCGAACCGGCGCGTGGCCGGTAGCATTTCGATGAGGCAACGGGCCTCGCCTGGTAGCAATCCAGGCGAGGCAACACGATGGGGAGATGTAACTGTCGCTCAGCAGGAGGAGGTCTGCACGGTGCGCGCCGCCCCGTGAGCCGACACGAGATCGTCCACCTCACTCCACGCAGGTTGGCGTCCTACGAGCACGCTGTGTCCCGGCAGCACCTCGATGGGCGCTTCGTCGCGTTCATCGGTCCGGAGGGTGAGACGCATCTCACGATGATGGCACGAGAGCCGCGTGGTGTGTCGCCGGTGCGTCAGAGGTCGGCGGTCGGCAGGCCCAGCCGCGCGAGGGCGCGCGTCGCGAGCTCCGCGAGCGCGTGGCAGGCCTCGGCGCTCGCGTCGTCTTGGGTGTCGCGCGACGGTGTGTCGGCGCGGCGCCCCGCCAGGCCGAGGTGCGCCGCGAGGCCGGCGCGGAGGAGCGCCGGCTCGTGCCTTCGCCCGGCGGCGTCGGCGAGGGGAAACCGGAGCTCCCGCGAGCCGTCGTCGCGCAGCGAGACCCCGGCCTCGGGATCGTCCACCAGCACGTCGAAGCGGACCGGGACCCCGAGGCTCCCGATGACGAGGTGGTCGCGGAAGAGGCGCTCGTGGTCGTCGAACGGCACGGCGCCGGGGACGTTCGTGTGCTCGTCGCGCGCGACGTTGCGCACGAGGATCCGGCGGGCCCGCGAGCTCGCCACGGCCTCGGCGACGTCGGCGGTCGCGAGGACCGCGAGCGTCGAGCCGACGAAGCTCCCGGGGCCGAAGAGGAGGACGTCGGCGTCGAGGATCGCCGCCTTCGCCGCCTCGGTCGTGCGCTCGGGGCCGTGCACCGTCGCGACCACGGCGTTCGAACTCTCCGCCTCGATCCGCGACTCGCCGTGGACGTGTCCGCGGTCGAGATCGTAGACCGCCAGGGTCGCCGGCGTGTCGGCGACCGGGAGCACGGTCGCGGCGGCGGCCAGGAGGTCGGCCACGCGCTGCGCCGCCGTCGTCAGGCCGCCCCGCTCGAGGGTGAGCTCCGCTAGCGCGAGGTTGCCCACCGAGCGCCCCGCGGCCCGACCGCGCTCGATGCGGCGCTCGAGCAGCTCGGCCGGCCCGCGTCGCCGCCCGACGGTCGCGAGGCACCGTCGGACGTCGCCGGGCGGAGGGATCCCCAGCTCGCGGCGGAGCTTCCCCGAACAGCCGCCGTCGTCGGCGACCGAGACCACCGCCGTGAGGTCGCAGGCGAGACCGGCGAGCGCGCCGAGGAGCGCCGCCTGTCCGTGGCCCCCGCCCAGGGTCACGACGCGCGGCCGACGCTCGTCGTCCGAGGGGGCGTCGCTCATGGCGCCAGGCTGACGCACAGGGTGTAGAGCGAACATTGATCGGTGCAGTAGGAGAAGAGCGGCACGGCGCACGCCGCGCCGTAGACGAGCTGCTCGACGACGCAGTCTTCGCACTCGGACGACGGAGCGTCGCCCGTGACGCAGCATGCACCGCACACGGCGACGCAGGGCGAGTCGACCATGCAGCCGCAGGGCTCGAACGCGAGCGCGACGGCGCTGGCGCGACCCTCGGGGAACTGGGTCTCGCAGGCGAGCCCGCTGCAGATCGAGGTGCACTCCCACCCGTCCGGGCCGCACGAGGTGTACTGCGGGCAGCCGGTCGGGCCGACGCCGCAGGGCTCGGGTGTCCCGGGGCAGCTGCAGTAGTGAGGCTCGCAGCGCCAGCGGTCGACGCTGCCCTCCTCGACGCAGCGCGGCTCACCGCCGTCGGAGCAGCCGCCTGGCTCCGGGGGTGGGCAGGGCTCCGGCTCGAGGCCGGTGCAGGGGGGGCAGGTGTCGGCGCAGCGCCATTCGCCCCCGACGCACACCGGCGTGGTCGCAGGGCAGTCGTCGACGGGCGGGCACTCGGGGATGGGCCACGGATCGAGCGTGCACTCGATCTGGTTGTCCGGGGCGCACTCGCACACCGTGCAGTCGGACGGGTTGCTCCAGGTCTCGCCGACGGAGCGGAGGACGTAGTCGTCCTGGCAGCCGGGCTGGCCAGGCTCCCACGGCTCCGTCCCGACGGATGAGTCGCCGCAGGCTCCGAGGAGCGCGACCGCTCCCAACCTCAGCACCGCGATCTTCATTCGGCGAGGATACCAGCGAACCCGTCTCGGGCGCGCGGCACAGCTCGCCGAGTCGGAGCAAGCTCCGTCTACTCCTCCAGGTCCACCTCGGCGCAGGACTCGAAGGTCCAGTCGCCCACGGCGTAGCTCACGACCTCCTTGCTGTTCGGCATGAACCCGTTCGCGATCGAGAGCCGCATGCCGCCACCGTCGACCCACTCGAGCGTGCTGCCCGGCGGGCCTGACGTCTGGTAGCGCTCGCCCGACGCGTTCGCGCGGAGCTCTCCCAGGACGAGGTGCCGCGCGCCGTCCTCCTGGGCTTCGATCTCCACCTGCCAAGGGAACTCCGCGTCGACGACGCGCGTCCCGCCGGCGGAAGACTGCCCCTCGACCGTGCCCTCCGATTGCGCGACGAACCAATCGACGACCCCCTGGTCCGTCACCGTCGCGAGGAACTCCCAGTCGTTCTCCGCAGACTTGTGGAGCACGAGGGCGCCGTCGTTGCACGTGATCCGAGCGTCCGGAGTCGCTTCGGTGAAGTCCGACGATTCCGAGCTCGGCGCATCATCGCAGCCGACGAGGGAGGAGAGGATGAGGAGGGAGATGGTGGACAGAGTGTGGCGCATGGCGTCCAAGGAGCATCATGTGTGCCATATGCCCACCAAGAGGCTCGACGCACGCAGGGGCGGTTTTCTTGCCGCGTCTCCCTCGTTCGTGCCGCGCCTCGCAGCTCCCGATCCTGCGACGTGGATCCGTCAGATCCACGTAGATCCGCGGGATCCATGCGAGGCCCTTCTCGCTCGGCTAGCGGAGGTTCTTGACGGCCGCGCACCCGGAGTGGCCGCTGACGCCGAGCGAGTCGGCCAGCGCGCAGAGCGCCCAGGGAATTCGAACCGCGATCCGACCGGGATGCCTGCGTGAACGTGAGGCGAACTCGGCGCGGACGGGCCGCCGGTTCAGGCTCGGTGGGGGGCGATCGGGTCGACGCACCGGCTCTGACGGCCGCCCGATCCCTGGCGTGGTCCGGAGGGATCGCCGCCGACGAGGTCCACGGTTGCGCTCGTCGCCGGACCGCCGCCTCGCTGGTCGTGCTCGACGAGCAATCGCTGTTCAGCGTGGGTGGTCTTCGCCGGGCGCTGCCGATCGATTTGGCACGGCAACGGATCTACCTTCCTGTCGCACACAAGGAGAATTAATGAACCGCGACTCGGACTGGCATGTCGATGTGGAACCCGGGCAGCGCCTTGATGACTCGAGACGAAGAAGACTTTTGGGATGCCGTAGACGCACGCTCCAGGATTCTGTTGGCGAATCGGCCTTCGACCGCTGAGCTCCGCACATTGGTTGTCAATGCGGACCCTCGTGAGCGTGCTGCAGTGGGCGACTACTTGATAGAGGAAGGCGCCTGCGACGACGGCTCGTTCACGGAGCTGGTGCTGTGCATTGCGCGTGACCCGCACGCACTCGTCTCCAAGAGTGTCGTGCATGCGCTCGAGCGAGTCGGGAGCGCGCTCTCTGAAGCCTTCGCGGCCCACCCCAATGTCGACGTGCGCCGCTTCGTCGTTCAAGAAGTCGAAGTCGAACATTCGGCCTTCTTCGAGGATGACGATAACTTGGTAAGAGAAAGCGCCTGGGCCAGCGCCGCCGCCAGGGCTTCGGCTTCGAAGCAGGACGTCTTCGTATCGCACCAGCGTGTCAGGGTTCGTGTTGCGCTTGCGGGAAATGGTGAACTCACGTCCGAGATTGCCAGTCGCCTTGCGCGAGACCGGTCTCCCAAAGTTCGGAAGCGGCTCGCGGAGAATTGGACCATCCCATCGGAGGCCATGGTCATCCTCAGCACCGATCGCAACAGCCGCATCGCCGGCATCGCGAAGCGACATCTGCCGCGCTCTGTCAGGGCGCCCGTCGACGGAGCCTACGCGGACCTCTTCACTGCTCTGGGGCTCGAGGTGCACCCTGACCTCGCGGCAAACTGCGAACGCTTCCGAGACCGAGCGCGCCGTCAGCTCCCGTGGCTTCTCGACGGCCCAGATGGCAGCGTCGTTGCACTCGTCGGAATGCTTGTTAACGATGCCCGCACCGACGCTGGAGAGGACGAGGAGGTGCTCTCGGTTGGCGGCGCCATCGATTGCATCGTGGAGCGCACGAACGACGCGGCCCCGGGCCGACGGTGCCTGGTGCCCAGGCCCTTCGTGCCAATCGGTCGCTGCGACAGCGGGTTTCTTCTGCTGAATGTTGTCAACGGACACCTCGTTTTCCTCGACGGTGAAGGGCAGACAGGTTATTCGCTGGCTCGTCAGAGTCATGTCGAGCATCTCGGGTCTATGGAGCACCACCTGCAAGGCCCGACGCCCTGAACGACAGAAAGCCGCGAGCTGCACGCCAGCGTCCTCATCGCATTCTCCTGCAAAGGCCGCGCGCTGTGACGGATAGTCTCTTCCGTCCCAAGTTCAAGCGTGAGCGGCCGTCCGCTGGCCCTCCAGCCTGCGACAGAATCGGTCGCAGGCGCTCATGCTAGGGACAGGTGACGCGGGCGCTGATGTGGTCGGCGACGGCGTCGATGGCGGTGCCGTCGACGAGCCAGACGCGCAAGACGATGTCCGCCTTGCAGACCGCGGAGATGCTGCGCGGGGCCGTGGATCCTCGCCCTGTCCGTCCTGACGGCTCCGGCGCGCGCGGCATGCTCCCGCCCCGGAGGTGATCCCGAATGATCACTGATCAGTGTCCGTGGGCCACCACGAGAATCGCGTGTGCCCCGAGATGGCGGCGGGTGTGTTGAGGAGGACGCGGCAACGGTCGACCACGATCTGCTCGAGGTCGTCGAGGTCGTCGATGAATCGGTTCGCGGTTGCCTCGCGGACCAGTGGCCAGAGCTTCTCGGCGGGTTGAAGCTCTGGCGAGTACGCGGGCAAGAACAAGGGGTGGACGCCGACAGGCCACTGAACGTCTTTGCTCTTGTGCCAGCCCGCTCCGTCGAGGACGAGGATGATGCGCCTGTTCTCTCCGGCCCCGACGGCTTCTGCGAAGTGAGCGAGCGCGATGTTGAAGGTCACGATGTTCACTGTTGGCAGCAGCAACCACTCCACCGCTCCGGTCGTTGGTCGAACAAAGCCGTAGAGGTAGAGCCACTCGTACCCGAGGTGCTGTCTGATGAGCGGGCGCTGGCCGCGTTGAGCTGGAACACCTGGTCGATCTGCTCGAACGATGCCCGTACGTGGTTGTAGACGCCGCTGGTCGGTCCGCCGGTGCCTTCAACGAACGGATTGAGGTTGGAGAACTCCGGGGTCTCGCTGCCGCCGCCGACGTTGACTGTGCCCTCGCGCGGACAGAAGTTGCCGCGCCACTCCGAACGTGGCCCGGGGCCCCGTCCCCTTCGGCGTCGGCCGTCACTTCTTCGTAAGCGCTACGGGGGAGAGCTCGGTCGGTCGGTTCTCCGGCGTGCACATGTTGTTGTCCGCCGGGCGTGCCCCGAAGCGCAGCGTCTGGCCGTCGAACGAGACGACGTCGTAATCGGCGCTGCATTGCGCGGCCGGGTATTGGCCGAGCGGCGCGCACCCGTTCTGGTAGATGTCGGTGGCGACGCCCTCGGTGAACGAGCCGCACGAGCCGAGCGAGTTCAAGAAGTCCGCGGCTCCGGCGCTCCCCGGAGTGATCGTCTTCTGAGTGAAGGAGAACACGCCGTCGTAGGCTCCGGCGACGACGGCCGAAGGGCCGGGCAGGTCGTAGGGCCCTTCGATGTGGACGGTGATGAAGTCGCTCGCGCAGGCCTCATCCCCGTGGACGACGTAGTCGACCGCCCAATCGGTGCTCGTGTTCTGGAACGTGAGCGAGATGTACTGCGTCGAGCCGTCGGCTTGGGGGGACGCGAGGCACCCGCTCTCGAACGCCCCCGAGATGTCCGGGGCCGACTCCGACGCGCCGCCCCCGCCCGTCGCGCTGGCGCCTCCCGTCGCGCTGGCGCCACCGTTGCCCGGCTCGGCTCCCCCGGAGGACACGCTGCCCCCTCCCGAGGCGTCTGCGCCCCCAGCGCCCGCCGACTCGGCGTCGTCCCCGCAACCCACCACCGTAAGCGCCGCCACCATCATCCACACCGAACGAACCATCGAAGCCTCCTGCGAGCTCATCGGCTCGCACGTCCTACGATGTGCCCTCCCAACACATGTTGGAAGTGCATGTTCCTCATGGCTCCCATGAATGGTATTCATCGATGATGTCCAGCGCCGTGGTGCCGTCCACCATCGATCTGAACCTGCTGCTGCTCCTCGCGGAGCTGCTCGATACGCCGAGTCCCACCGTCGTCGCCCAGCGCCTCGGCCGCACCCAATCGGCGGTGAGCCATGGCCTCGCCCAGCTCCGCGAGCTCCTTGGGGATCCCCTCTTCGTCCGCGTCGGGCGTGGCCTCGTTCCGACGCCTCGCGCCCTCGCCCTTGTGGAGCCCGTGGAGGCGTGGAAGCGCGCGACGACGCGCATCGTCGCGAAGGCCGAGCCCGCCGACCCGGCGCGCCTCCGGCGGACCTTTCGGCTCTCCGCCGCCGACGGAGGGGAGCACCTTGCGCTGCCCGGCCTCATGAGCCGCCTCCGCGAGGCCGCGCCTCACGTCTCGGTCGAGGTCACCCATCGAGGGAACGAGGTCGAGGATGCGCTCCAGCGAGGCTCCCTGGACGTGCTCGTCGGCTACGGCGTCCGCGCTGTGGACGGGCTCGTCTCGCAGAAGCTCGCAGAAGACCAGTTCGTCGTCGCGTCGACGTCGCGCACCGCGCCTTCCCTCGAGGCGTACACTGCGGCGCCCCATATCCTCGTCGCGCCGCGGTCGAGCCCTGGAGGAGTGGTGGACACGGCCCTCGAGCGCGAGGGTCTTCGACGCTTCGTGGCCCTGCGGACGCCGACGTTCTCGGCAGCTCTCGCCGCGGTGCGAGGGCCGCTCTTGCTCACGCTGCCGCGTCGCTTCGCGGAGTATCTGCCGAGTGGCGCGAAGGTCTTTCTCCACCGTCCCCCGCTCGAGCTCCCCCGGCTCGAGCTCCGCATGGTGTTCGCCACCTCCACTCGAGACGATCCGACCCAGCGCTGGTTTCGCGGCCTGCTCCGCGAGTCCGTGGAAGAGCGCACGAAGACTGGTCGCGTCTCTTCCTGACGATGGTTCGATTCGGGGGTGCCGGGGCCCTCTTGTCGGAGCGCGGTCGCTGCGGTGATGCTGTCCGCGCCGCGGGCATTGCGCGCCAGCGAGCGTCGAACGTATGCAGGACCGTCCTGAAGAAGATGTCGCCTCGGAGCTCGAGGCTGGGTACGCGACCTGGCATCGAGTCCTGAGCTGTCGGGGATCGGCCTCACCCTCGTGCTATCGGGGTGGCTGGCCACACGCCTCCATCACGCCGATGCCGTTCCGTGGTGTGCGGGTGGTGTTCGATCTTCTCGCAGAGCACTTCGCACCGCGGCGCGCGCCGCCCCCGCGCGCGGCCAAGCGGCAGCCCCCGAAGCGCCGTTCGCAGCGGTAGCTCGGCCGCCTGTGCGAACGATCGAGCGCTTGTGATGCTTCTGCCGCATCTCTTGCGCCTTCACTGGGCGATCCGTAGAAAGCGGTGGTCGCATTGCAGACAGCGGAACGGCAAGATGCCGACCAAGGCTCGGCAGGCCGCCGGTGGGAACGTCCAACTGCCTGGCTGCCGCAGCGCGGGCAGGCATCCTGGTGCCATGCGCGTGTGTGCATTGCCTTCTCCGCAGGTGGCGGCAAGTCGTGGTCAATCATCGAGCCTCGCGCATCGCCGGGTCAGCTGCCCCGGCGTGCGCTCGATACTCTCGGCGGCGTGTGCCGCGCGGATGAACCACAGGTGACGTGGGCGTAACAAGACTCGCCGACTCGCACGGGGCCGGCCGAGAACGATCAGTACGTCTCGATGACGTTTCCGCCCCTTGCGCAGTCGTCGCCGGGCTCCGGGTTGCTTGCGTCGCAGTACGCAATGCAGGCCTCGTCGCTGTCCTCGACGCTGTTTGCTGGGTTGGGGCTGGCGATCATGTTGTCGGCCTCGCTCAGACCACCACGAAACAATCCGCACACCGGCTGCGCTGCCGGGTCTTCGTACGTCTTGATGACGTTTCCTCCTCTCGCGCAGACGTCACCAGGCTCCGGGTTGCTCGCGTCGCAGTATGCAATGCAGGCCTCGTCGCTGTCCTCCACGCTGTCCGCCGGATTGGGGCTGG
>JBILLK010000051.1:0-26623 GCA_044376115.1 Polyangiaceae bacterium
GGCACCTCCATCGTTGGGAGTGCCACATTCTCGTACGTTTTGTCGTCCATCTCAGAGCTCCTTGGTTGAAGCCCGAGGGGGGTCAGTTTTAGGGGCGCGAGGGGGTCAATTTTACGGGCGCCCTACATCAACAGGGTCCCAACGACTTTCCGCCTCTCCGTGACCCTGTTGAATGGCTCAAAAAGAGACAGTCGTGTCTCCAGGACCCTCTCAACAGGGTCCCAACGACTTTCCGCCTCTCCGTGACCCTGTTGAATGGCTCAAAAAGAGACAGTCGTGTCTCCAGGACCCTCTCAACAGGGTCCAAAAGACCTGGTGTGTCAAAAGAGACCCGTTCAACAGGGTCCAGAAGACTTTCAAAGTCTCCGGGACCCATTCAACAGGGTCCGGAAGATGTACGACCGGGACCTCAGGTGACACTTTTGACCGGGTCAGGCAGCTCGGGAGTCTCGTTCATCCGTCCCAGCGAGCCTCACGGAACCTTCACCTTCTTCTCCCCACTCCCCGAAAGGCTAATCGCCGAAAAGCTCTTGCCCGACCGCAGTTCGAGCGCGCGGGCGAGGTAAACGTCGGGTTTGCCGGCCTGTTCGTTGAGGGAGCACGAGACGAGCGGGGCGAGGGATAGCGGTTTATCGCCTTGCATGATGTAGCCCCAGCCCTGCTCGAGTTTGCCTCGTACGGTGCGTTCGCGGATGGGGAAGTGTGAAGGGTTGCCCTGCAATGCTCGGACGCTGTAGCGCGCGGTGCCGGCTTCGGGATCGTGGCTGACGATGCCGGCGAAGGAGACGAGCGGGGCGTTGCGGAGGGCGGCGAGCCCTTGCTCGAATCGCAGCCACAGGTCCCGTAGCTGCGCCTCGTCGGCGGCGACGGCCTCCTCTGCACCGGTGATGCCGTGGGCGAAGTCATTGCGGTCGGGGATCACCAGCGTCTCGATCTCGCTGGCGATCTCCGAGCGTTCGCCGGACTTCGTAAGCAAGATGCGCACGCTACGGCTGAGGCCGTCGTTTGCGTCTTCCGGCAACAGCGCCGCAAGGCCGCATGCGAGCTGGAACCATGCGCCCATGCTGACCGGCCCGCTGTTCACCTTGCCAATCAAGCTCTGCGCGGCGGCAGGCAGCGCGCCGCCGTTGCGATCCTTGAGCACGGCGATCGCGATCGCGACCAGGAAGGTGAGCGACTTGTCGAAGGCGTCACGGAGCGATTTGACCCGCAAGACGGCGTTCGCGTGGGAGGCCACGATCGCGTCGAATACGGCGATGGGGAAGGGCAGCTCGCCGCGGTCCTCCCTCGGCTCGGTGACGTCCTCCTCGCCATCGACTTGCGCAGCGGCCTCCGAGCCGCCCTCCGACATGTTGACCTTCATCCGCTCGGCCTGCTCGATCACGAGCTGTGCGGCCTTCTCGCATTGGTCCGGCGGGTAGCCGCTCTTTTTGAGCAGCCGCCTCAGTTCGATGCGCAACTTTGACTGCACCGACTTCTTGCGATGCCAGTCGAGGGTGGCCTTGGTGCGGACGACCTCGCCGAGCATCTTGGCGATCTTGGCCAGCCCTTCGTCCTTCATTGCTTCGAGCGCGCTTGCGTTCTCGGCCAGTGCGTCGAAAAAGGCGCTTTCTTCGGGCGAGAGCTTGAGTGCCGTGCTGCGCGCATCGACCTCGCGTAGCTCCTTGGCCATCGCCAACAGCTCCTCGAGCACCTCGACGTTGGTGATGCTGCGGGTGCGATAGCGCCGCAACGCGTCCTCGAGCATTTCGGAGAAGCGCTTGCCTTGGACGACGTTGCGCTGTTGCCGCTTGCGGACCTCGTCGCGCAGCAGCCGTTCGAGCAGCGCTGCCGCGAGGCTCTTGTGCTTCATTCCGCGCACCTCGGCCAGGAACTCCGGCGAGAGGATCGAGATGTCCGGACGCTCGAGCCCAGCGGCTGCAAATACGTCGACGATCTCCGAGCTAACCAGCGCGTTCGATACGATCTGTTTGACCGCGTGTTGCAACTCGCCGGTGCTGAGCCTGCGTGCGCCCTCGAGTTTGATCAACCCCGCGCGCACCGCTTGGTAGAAGGCGACCTCGTCGCGAACCTCATCGCATTGTTCATCCGGGACCGAGGCGGCGAAGGCGCTGGTCAGCTTGCTGACCGCCTGGGCGAAGAGCTCGTGCCCATCGGGGGGAGGCGCGTGCTTGGCGTGTTTGGCCTTTCCGCTTGTGGGCCGGCTGCTTTGGTCCTCGCTGCCTCGCTGCGCGAGGACGTGCTCGCGCGCCGCCGGCAACATCGCCAGTCGCTTAGCCGGCTTGCCGTTGAGAAAGCCCTGTACGTCGAAGCCGTGGAACACATCCCGACAGATCGCGAGCTGCTCGAGCATCACGCTGACGATGGCTTCCTTCTTACTCGTGGGATCTCCGCGGCCCTCGCTCTTGCGATAGGTGGCGAGCGCCTGCTTCAAGAAGGAAGCGATACCGATGTAGTCGACGACCAGGCCACCGGGCTTGTCACCGAATACCCGATTCACCCGCGCGATCGCCTGCATCAGGTTGTGACCTTGCATCGGCTTGTCGACGTACAGCGTGTGCAGGCAAGGCGCGTCAAAGCCGGTTAGCCACATATCGCGCACGATCACGATCTTGAGCGGATCTTCCGCGTCTTTGAAGCGGTCGGCCAAACGCTCGCGCTTCGCCTTTGTGCGCACGTGCGAGCGCACCGGCTCTTTGTCGCTGGCCGAGCCGGTGATGACCACCTTGATGGCCCCGGCCTCGTCCGAGGCGTCCTCCCAGTGCGGTCGCAGCGCGACGATGTGCCTGTAGAGCTCCGCTGCGATGCGCCGACTCATGCACACGACCAGCGCCTTGCCGGCGAGGCCTTCGCTGCGACGCTCGTAATGCTCGACCAGGTCTTTGGCCACGAGCTTGAGCCGCTTCTCGCTGCCGACCAAAACCTCGAGCGTGCTCCACTCGCTTTTGAGCGCCTCGCGCGCTGTTTCTTCCTCGCCTTCAGTCAGCTCCTCGAACTCGGGATCGATCTTGGGCCGCTCCTCCTCGGAGAGGTCGAGGCGCGCCAGTCGGTTCTCGTAATAGATGGGGACGGTGGCCTTGTCTTCGACGGCCTGCAGGATGTCGTAGACGCTGATGTGGTTGCCGAAGACCTCGATCGTGCTCCTGTCGTCGAGCTCGACCGGTGTACCGGTGAAGCCGATGAAGGAGGCTTTGGGCAGGGCGTCGCGCAGATGTTTGGCGAGGCCATAGGACTTCTTGCCAGTCTTGCGGTTGAACTTGGCCTCGAAGCCGTATTGCGTGCGATGCGCTTCATCGGCGATCACCACGATGTTGCGGCGGGTGGAGAGCGGCTCGCTTTCCTCCTCGTCCTCGGGAGCGAACTTCTGAATGGTGGTGAAGTAGACGCCGCCCGTGGCAGTGCGCAGTAGCTCCCGCAGGTGCGCGCGGCTCTCCGCCTGCACTGGGTCTTGCCGCAAGAGCGACTTCGACATGGCGAAGGTGCCGAACAGCTGCTCATCGAGATCGTTGCGATCGGTGAGGACGACCAGCGTGGGGTTGCTCATGCGCCGGTCGAGCACGAGCTTGCGCGCATAGAACACCATGGTCAGGCTCTTGCCCGAGCCTTGGGTGTGCCACACCACGCCGACCCGGCGATCCCCGCCTTTGCCGGCTGCGCGCGCTGTCTCCTCCACCGCGCGCCGGACCGCATGGAACTGGTGATAGGCGGCGATCTTCTTGTGCACCACGGTGCCGTCGCTGCCGCCGACGTGCTCGAAGGTGACGAAGTTCTGAACGAAGTCGAGCAGGCGCTCTTTCTGGAACAGGCCGCGCACCAGCACCTCGAGCGGCTGGGCATGTTTCGGCGCGTCTTGCTCGCCCTCCACCGTGCGCCAGCGCGCGTAGCGTGAGGCATCCGCGGTGAGCGAGCCGACCCGCGCCTCGACGTCATCCGAGGCGATCAAGAGCACGTTGGCCAGCAGCAGCGAAGGCACATCCTCGCGGTAGTTGCGTAGCTGCTGGATGGCCTTCAGCACGTCCGCTTGGGCGTCGCTCGGATTTTTGAGCTCGAACAGCGCGAGCGGCAGGCCGTTCACATACACGACCACGTCAGCGATGCGCGGCCGCCCGGTCCCGCGCTGACGATCGATCACCGTCACCTGGCTGGTCACCATCCAGTCATTGGCGTCCGGGTTCTCGAAATCGATCAGCGTCACCCGCTCCCCGGTGTTGCGGCCCTGCTCGTCCATCACATCCAGCTCGATGCCGTCGGTGAGGGCCCGATGCAGCCCCTCGTTGTCGAGTGCGAGCGTGGCCTTGTCGCGGCGCTCGACGATCTTCAGCGCCTGCTCGACTGCGTCCTCCGAAAGGTCAGGGTTCAAGCGCCGAATGGCAGCGGAGAGTCGGCCGACCAGGATCGCGTCGGTAAGATGCGAGCGCTCCTCGTGGACCGAGTCCGGATCGAGATGGTCCGGCGGCAAGACCTCGTAGCCCAGCTCCGCAAACCATTCGAGCGTCGCGACTTCGAGGTCCGACTCGCTGACGGCGGGCATGGTTAGAGCACCTCCGACGCAAGCCGTTCGGCCTCGGGCACGCGCAGTTCGCCGGAGAGCAGCTTGGGGAGGAGGGCGTCACGGAGAGCCGTCAGCGAAATCATGGCTGACTCATCCTCGAAGCGACGCGAGAGCGCTGAGACCAGTGAGAGAAGTGGCTTGAGGTCTGGGCGAGGGGGGAGCGCTACGGGGAAGGCGAGAAAGTCCTCTCGGCTTATCGACAGGTTTGTTGTTCCCATCGCGTGTGCACGACTGTGCGTACGGAACTCGGGGCTTCGCAGGGACCAGTAAACAAACTCGGATAGCCCATCGACTTCCGGAACGATCAACTTGACGGTGTCCTGGGTGAGACGTCCCAGCGGAACTGTCGGCGGTACGCGCGCGACGCTACCGAGCAAATCGCCGGATTGCGTTACATCTTTGAGTGAGGCAAAGAGCTCGCCTGGCCGAAGTATGAGCTTCTCGGGGGACTCGCCTCCATAGGTGCGCAACGAATCACGTCGAAAACCTCCGTCACGTCGGATGGACGCGAGCCCAAGAAGAACAGGTCCAGGCTCACCAATATGCGCGCTCTTGTAGGTTGTACCGCGTTGGAGCTCTAGGAGGCTCCCAACTCTCGTATTGCTCCATCCTGCGGGTATGGGTCCGAGTTGGGAGTCTTCGAACTTGCCAGGAAACAGCTTTGCCGTCTCTGCATCCATCCCCTCTGGCTGCCGGCCCTCCATCTTCGCCCGCACCGGATCGAAGTCGACGAACCACGATTGAAACAGCGCGCGCGCCATCGCCTCGAGCGTCTCGTTCGTCCGACGGTTCAGCTCAATCTTGTCGTCGAGCGCACCGAGGATGCGGGCGATGGCGCGTTGCTCGGGGAGCGGCGGGCAAGGAACCTTGAACGCTTCTATATGGCCTTTTGTAATCGCGCGCCGCGAGCCCCCCGCATTGAAAGACTCGATATATGGCTTCACGTTCGGGTGTGTGAGAAAGGAAAGTAGATATCCCGGGTGAGCGACATCTGATGCAGCGCGAATGATCGACACGTGTTGATTGACGCAAGCAGGTAGAACCGACTCCGGAACCACGCACGCGCGACCAAAAGTGACGCCGTCACCAGTGATATTTAGAAGAATATCCCCCGGGCTGAGCCAAACCCCGCGAAGGCGGTGCGCCTGTTCATCTGAAATGAACGCTAAGCCTTCCTCATCGAAGCGCCGGTCAAAGACGTTCTGGCTCCGAATTAGAGCGAAACCCGTCCTGTTCTGTTGGTACGCATCGGATCCACCTGTAGGCGTCGCACCCGAGCCGATCTTCGTTGTGATCGCCTGTAACGGAACGTGATCCCAGAGCGAAGCATATGCTGTAGGCGCGGTTTTACCTTTCATTGCCCACCTCCCAACTCCGCCTCAATCTGTTCCACCGTCGGCAAGCTCCCCTCCAGCTCTTTCGGCAGCGACGCGAGGATCTGCGTCTCCCACTGCGCAACGCCGATCGGCTTTGTCATGTCGCGGAGGGCGTACTCCACGACCACGCGGTTCTTCGACTTGCACAACAGGAGCCCAATGCTCGGCTTGTCGTCGGGGTGGCGCAAAAGGTCATCCACCGCGGACAAGTAGAAGTTCAGCTTGCCGGCAAACTCGGGCTCGAACGGCACGACCTTGAGCTCGATAACCACATAAGCGCGAAGCTTCAGGTGATAAAACAATAGGTCTAGTATGTAATCCTCCTCACCCACCTCGAGTCGGACCTGGCGGCCAACGAAGGCAAAGCCGACGCCGAGCTCGAGCAGGAACTTCTGGATGTGATCGACGAGGCCTTGTTCGAGCTCGGCCTCACGGCGAGGGTCGGCCGTGCCGAGGAAGTCGAACAGGTACGGATCCTTGAAGATCTGCGCTGCGAGGTCGGACTCGCCGTGCGGCAGCGCCTTGTCGAAGTTGGTGATGGCCTTGCCCGCGCGCGTGTGGGTCTGCGCGGCCATCTGGTGTTCGAGCGTGGCGCGGCTCCAGCCGCCGGTGATCGCGTGCTCAACGTAGTGGAGGCGCGCCGCCGGATCTTTGATGGCCTGGATGAGGCGGACGAGGTGTCCCCATGGCAATTGTGAAACAAGCTGTTTCACTTTCTCGGCGTGGGGAGCGTGGCCCGGAAACGCCTCCGCAAACGCTCGCATGAAGAGCAAATTGCGCGGGGAGAAGCCCTTCATGTCGGGGAAGGTCTGGTTCAAGTCGGAGGACAGGCGGTCAATGATGCGCGCGCCCCAGCCCGCTTGCTCCTGCCGCTCGAGGATCAGCTGCCCAAGGTCCCAATAGAGGAGCACGAGCGCGCTGTTTGCCGTCTGAACAGTGCGAAGTCGCGCCTCTTGGATGCGCTGCTTCATCTCCCGGACGGTGTTCGCATAGTCCGCCGGCAAGCCTGCCTTGGCGGGTGCAACGGGGAACGTCGTGTCCGCGCCTCGCGTGCGACCGCGAGACAACCGCTTCGGCTCGGCGGCCTTCGGTTTAGAAGCCATAACCCAGGCTCGCGAGGTTCTTCTTGATCTCCTTCTCGAGCTTCTGCCCTTCGGCGAACTGCTGGGCGAGCGTCGCCGTGAGGCGCTTCATCTTGGCGTCGAAGGGCTCACCGTCTTCCTCCACCTCTTCGGCGCCCACGTAGCGGCCGGGCGTCAACACGTAGCCGTGGCTGGCGATTTCCTCGAGCTTGGCGGCCTTGCAGAAGCCGGCCTCATCGGCGTATTTGCCAGCGCCTTTCTCCCCGCGCCAGGCGTGGTAGGTGCGGGCGATGCGCGCGATGTCCTCATCGGATAGCTCGCGGTGCACGCGGTCCACCAAGGTGCCGAGCTTGCGCGCGTCAATGAACAGCACCTCGCCCTTACGCTTGCGATACGGCGTTGCAGCCTTGTTTTTGGCGAAGACCCAGACGCACACCGGGATCTGCGTCGCGTAAAAGAGCTGGCCCGGCATCGCCACCAAACAATCGACGACGTCCTTGTCCACCATGGCTTGGCGGATCGTGCCTTCACCGGACTGTTGCGAGGACATCGAGCCGTTGGCCATCACCACGGCGCCAACGCCCTTGTCCGGGTGCAGGTGATGCAGAATGTGCTGCATCCAAGCGAAGTTCGCGTTGCCCGCAGGCGGCACCCCAAACTGCCAGCGCACGTCCTCCTTCAGCTTGTCCCCACCCCAATCGCTAATGTTGAACGGCGGATTCGCTAATACGTATTCGGCCTTCAGGCCCTTATGCAGATCATTGCGGAAGCTGTCGGCGAAGGTTGCCCCGAGGTTGGACTCGATGCCGCGGATAGCCAGGTTCATCTTCGCCAGACGCCAGGTGGTGGCGTTGAACTCCTGGCCAAAGACCGAAATATCCGTGGCGCTACCGCCGTGCGCCTCCAGGAACTTCTCACTCTGGACGAACATGCCGCCCGAGCCGCAACACGGATCGAAGACGCGGCCCTTCATCGGCTCGATCATCTCGACCATCACCCGCACGACCGATTGCGGCGTGTAGAAGTCACCGCCCAAGCGGCCCTCGGCCGAGGCGAACTTGGAGAGGAAGTACTCGTACACCCGGCCGAGCACGTCCTTGGTCGGGTTCTCCTTGTCGTGCAGCGCAACGCCGCTGAGCAGGTCGATCAGCTCGCCCAGCCGATGTTTGTCGAGCGCGGGCCGCGCGTACTCTCGCGGCAAGGTTTGTCGAAGCGCGTCGTTCTCCCGCTCGATCGCCTCCATCGCCTCGTCGATCTTCTTGCCGATCGACGGCTGCTTGGCCTCCTGCTGCAAGCTCGACCAGCGCGCCTTCTCCGGCACCCAAAAGACGTTCTCGGCGCTGTACTGCTCCTTGTCATCCACCTCACTCGGGTCCTCCGCGGCGATCAATTCGCGCCGCAGCTCGAACGCGTCGGAGATGTACTTGAGGAAGATCAGCCCAAGCACCACGTGCTTGTATTCTGCCGGATCCAAGCTACCGCGCAGCTTGTCCGCCGCGAGCCAGAGCTTCTCCTCAAAGCCGATCACCGCCCCGGAGGTCTTGTTGGCTTTGCCCCGGCCGCCCTTGCTCGAAGGCGGCGGCGTGCTCTCGACGGTCGTGCCCTGAGCCTTCGCGCGTGGAGCCTTCGCTTTGGTGGGGCCATGCCCCTTCTTTGCTTTCATCACCACGTCGCACGCCCCAGGTTGCCGAGTTCTGACACGGCGAGGAACGTACCGCGGCGCGCTGGCTGGTTCCAAGCATTCCTGGCTTTTCACCAGCCAGCCTGCCCTGGTAGCGTTCATCCCGTGGCGACGGGGGCCGAGGCACTTGAGTGGAATGAGGTCGTGGACAGGCTGCGCGCCTTGCCCGAGGCAGAGCGTTTTGGCCACGCCGATGCTGGCCGACTCTACATGCTGGCGCAGCGGCTTGCCCCGGGGCTCTTGCGTGGGTTCACGCTTCGGACCGAGACGCCCGAGGACCTCGCGAGCGGGCTGCTTGCCGAGAAGTTCGCGCAGCTCGTCGAGGATAGCGGGGACCATGCATGGCCCTATTTTGTGGCCGCCCTTAGGAACCGAGCCATCTCGTGGATCCGTCGTCCGCTATCCAAAGTCAGTTCCAAGGAGATTGAGGGTGTGCGCTCGACGGAGGACGAAACGCGATATCACGCTCGTCAGCACCTAACGATCGTATGGAGGAAGCTCAGTCAGAAAGAGCAGGAGATCTTCGCAGCGGACGACGCAGGCGAAAGCCGGGAGGCAATCGCCGCGCGATTCAAGACGAGCCGCGCCAACATCGACCAGATCATTTCGCGAGCGCGCGAGCGGTTGAGAGCGCAGGGGTTAGGATGAGCCTGCTACTTCCATCGAGGCGGATCGATCTCCCCGGCGGCTATCGCTGGGAGCCCAACTTGGTCGATTTGGAGGCATGGCAGGCGCACCTGCTCAAGCACCCCCTCGGCCTCTGGGCAACGCGCGAGTTGGGCCGGTCGTGGGATCATGAGAGCTGGACCAAGACCACGCCTCCAGTGCTGGACGAGCAGAAGCGTTCACAGCTGTTCGCGGCGATCGCTCAGGCTAGCTCGGCCGCGAATGCCTGCGCGGTGCCGGAGGTATTCGGTGTGCAATCGTCACAAGAAACGGAACCGCAGTGCTACCGCTGCAAGGCGCCGTTGCTCACACAGTGCTTTGGCCTCATGAACTCTATCGGCATCTCGCCCCGCTACGCTGAACTCACGGAACAGGTCGTCGCAAGCTTGAGTGAGGGCGAGGCGGTTGAACGGCGGGCGCTAGCTGCAACGCTGCAAAGAACAGCACGCCGCATGGAGGATTGGTCCAACCTGGTCGTTATGGCCGTTGGCAACCTTGGCCGTGAGGCTGGACACGGGCTCCGCCTGACACGGGGCGACGGGATCCGGGTCGAGCTCAGGCTCGGCCTCAACCACCGACTGCAATGGCGGACGACCTACCGTATCCCCGAGATTGCTGCGCATTCGGGGGCCTGGGGGTACCTACTGAAGCTGCCCGACCCAGCGCCCAAACTTTCTTTGTCAGATGTCTACGTCGTCCCGCGTGCCTGGTGGCAAGAACATGGAAGCTGAACGCACCCCAATGCATGAGCTGACGGCAGGTGGTCTCGAAGGTCTGGCAGACCAGCCGTTTGGCACGATGGATACGCAGGCGCTGATCGTAGCGATGACCGTGCTCGGCGATGCTGTGCGGCTTGGCATGCCAGTACCGTCCGCGCTTCTTCAGCGCGTGACCCGAGAACTCACGCAGGCTCAAATCGAAGGCGTGTTCACTTCGCTCAAGGAGGAGGTGGGCGGTTGGGCATTGCCGCGGAAGCTTGGTCACGACGACGATCCGATGTTGGAGTGGGCAATCGGCCGACGTGACGAGATCGAGAGCGTTCTCATCGGTGCGCGTCGCATCTTCATGCCGCGCGGAGTCTTGATCGACGCCTCTGCACAGGCGCAGAGCTTGGCGGTTGCGATCAGCCAGCGCGATCTGACCTGTGGAGGTTCGGTACCTCGCAGCGACGCCGAGAGGCTTCTGGGTCAACGGCTTGAGCTGGTGGCCGAACGCTCGTGGCTAGACAAGCTGAACTGGGCGGCCGAATCCGAATCGACATCACCTGATGCTTCGCCTCCGGAGCAGCTGGGTCTCGGCCGGCCAAGCTTCGAATCTTTCGCGCGATACGTGATCACCGGGGAGCTCGCGACCTGGGTTGAGACGGCCGCAAACCGCTCGAGCGATGTTGCAGCGGAATTGGAAGACGTCGTCGCCACCTACCGAGAGCAAGGCAACGTATTGAGCCTATTGGCGGCGCGTTGGATGCGTGACCGCCGGGCTCAGACCGGGGAGCCCAGGCTGCCGATCGCGTTTCGGCGGGCACGCCTGAGCGAGCAACGGTTCGCGGCCGCAGACCAAGAAGCCACTGCTGAAGCTGACGCACACGAGCGCAATCTCGGCGTTCTGGCGCCCCTCGACGCCGAAGCCCGGTTCGTAGAGACCGACCGCACCCTCACACTCGAAGTGTTTGAAGGCAAGACCACGCTGAAGTCGGTGAGCTTGGATGGTGTGCTGGCGGAGCGGCCTGCAAGCGGGCACACCTGGTCCATCACCATCCCGTGGGTGCAGCGCGACCGGGCTGTGAAGCTCCAGGTCGTAGATGTCACAGGCAACGCGTTCGAGGAGGCGATCGCCTGGACCGACGAGTGAACCGCGCACAATTCGAGAGAGCCATCACCGACGCAGAGCGGGCGTCGCTCGCCTCCGCCCGCGCCAGGCTGCACCAACTCCGACGATGTTTGGGCGAGGTGTGGGTCGATGCGGGTTTGCAACGCCGGATGCTTGAGCTTGCCAGGCGGTGCGACGAGGCGCTGCCTGAGATCCCAGCACACGATCTAGCTATCGGCGATGCTTGGCTGCTCCTCGTGGCCGAAGCCGGTGGCGCCGGCACTGTCGCCCGAATGAGGGTCGCGCGGCACCGGCCAAGCGCGAACCTCCTCGAGGCGTTCGAAACCAGCAACGCCGTGATGGGCCTGGCTGCAGCAGCCGCTCAATCGCGACGGTTCGTTCCGCATGAAGCGCTCGGTTTGCGCTTCGAGCTGGCTGATCAGTCGGTAGTGCGAAGGGTGCAAGGTGGGTCGCTCGGGCTATCAGCCTGTGTAGCGCTCGTATCATCTCTGACAGGGATGCCACCGCGATCAAACGTCGCGGGAACTGCGAGGATCGACCCGGCAACGGGCAAGCTCCTATCTGTCACGCATGTAGAGGCGAAGCTTCGTGCACTCCGAGAAGAGTGGCCCCATGTCGACACCGTGGTGCTCGCTGGTGACCAACCACTTCCAACCGATCTACGCGGCCTCAGCGTGATTCACGCGAGCGCTTTGCGAGAGGCTCTGGAACCCTTCGGTCTCAGTCTCGACTCCTTGCCGCAACCTCCGATCGAGAACCTCCGAGCACGGGTGGGTGCGTTTAGCTCCGATGATGCTGTCGCCCACGATCTGGGCCAATGGATGTCGCGCTCCATCGAGGCCCTGGAGATAGCGCAACTGCTTGAAGCGGAAGAACCGGATCTCGCGGCTCACTCACGGATATGGGCAGCCTTGTTCGCGTCGCATGCCGGAAGGAACGATCAGGCGGAGCGGATCTTGGCGCAAGTCACCGAAGCTCAGCTAGAGGAGCCAGAGCACCGCGTCATGCGAGCCGTCGTGCTGGCCTCTGTGCGGATCGATGAGGACCCCAGAGCCGCAGCGACGCTGGGTGCGGACGCCGTTGAGCTGGCCCAAGCGCTGGAGGGTCGAAACTGGCGGGAGTGGCACGGCAAGGCGCTTGGGACTCATGGCCGCGCGCTGATGCATGCAGGCGAATACAAAGAGGCAGTGCCGCTCCTTCGCAAAGCGTACGAACATCACCGCGATCACCTGAGGCGAGAAGCCGGCAGATCGGCTTGCTACCTCTCATGCTGTCTGCGGCTCGCGGGCCGACCATTGGCGGCACTAGAGATGGCGCAGCTCGCGCACGATTCGGCCGACATTGCGGCAAAGGTCTCCACCGCAGCCAGCTCGACGCTCGCCTACGCGGACCTGGAGAAGGCACGGGCGCTCGAAGTGTTGGGCCGTTTCGAGGATGCTGCTGTCCTGCTGCAGCGACTGGTGACCACCGGAGCTAGCCATCGTCACTATCCTCGGCTCGGCGCGCATCGAACCCTGGCGAGGGTGTTCCGTGCACAGGGCCGCCTACCCGAGGCGGACGACCATCGCCGGCTATGCTGGGATGTCGCATGCGACGAAGGGCAGGGGATCACGGCACGCAAGCTGGGTCTGGTCGCAGCGTGCGAGGAGCTCGATCACGCAGCCAGTACGCAGCGAGAGCCCATGATCAGCTCGGGCGAAGTCGAGGCGCTCGCGAGCGTCCTCCTCGGAACAGCCTCGCGAGCCCACACCCTTAAAACCTGGGTCTACTAAATTCGGAGGATATTCTGTCAGAGGCGGGCCGCCTGCCGCGTGGGGGTTACGTGAACAACGCTGCGGCTCTGGCCGCCTCCTCCGGGCCCACTTCCTCCAACCTCTCGCTCGCTTCGTCGTTGGTGGTCGACGCGACCTTCGACGGTGAGACGCTACGAGCCTCCATCTGCGACTCCAGCCAAGAACTCGCTGGCGTCCTTACGCATCTCGAACCTGCACGGCGCTCACGCTTCGTTGAGACGGTGTGGACGTCCGGCCTTCGAGCGGCGCTCAATGCGCAGCGGCTCGCCGATGAGGCACGGCTTGACGATATTGGTCGTGAACTTGTGACGACCTTCGGTGAGAAGCTGGAGGCCTATCACGACCGACAGCACTCCGATCTCGCCCGCGCGCTCGCTGAGTACTTCGATCCCAAGGATGGCCGTGTAGCGGCGCGGATCGACGGCTTTCTGCGCGATGGCGGGGAGCTGGCGCGGACGATGGATAAGTATCTATCGGCGGATGGTGAGCTGGCCAAGACGCTCGCACGGTCCTTTGGTGAGTCGAGTGCGCTCATGAAGCGGCTCAGCCCAACGGACAGTGAGGGCCTGGTGCAGCTCGTTGAGAACAAGCTGCGAGCTGCTGCCGAAGCCCAGCGCGTTCAGTTCGCGGCCGCGCTCGACCCGGCTAACGAATCCGGCTCGCTTGCTCGCTTCTTCAGCAAGGTGAAGCAGGAACTCAAGTCAGCTGGCGAAGAGCGCGACAAGCAGTTCGCTGCGCTCTCACGAACGCTCGATGTCAATGACCCGAGCTCGCCGCTCAGCCGCTTCTTCAGGGAGAGCTCGAACGCAAACCGCGAGATGCTCAAGGCGATGAACGCCGAGGATCCTTCTACGCCGCTCGGAGCGATCAAGGCTTCGCTCGTAAGGCAACTCGAGTCGAGCACCAAGTTGCAGCTTGAGAAACTCGACGCGATGGCGACCGTCCAGCGCGAAGATAGCCTCGCCCTCCGAGAGGCCGTGGCCAAACTCGAGGAGCGGCGTAGAGTCGTGGCGCGTTCCGCCGCAGCTGGGCCGACCTTCGAGGACGCACTGCTCGTGACCCTAGGCGACATTCTGCGTGGCTCTGGCCTCACCCTCGACGCGACGCGCACCGCCGTCGGGCTACGACCCAACTGCAAGAAGGGCGACGCGGTCGCGCGCTACGGCGCGGAGTCCAAACATGCCGGCGCTGCCGTGGTCATCGAGGCCAAACACGACGCGAGCTACAACGTGAGCCGCGCACTCGCCGAGATGGAGGAGGCCCGCAGCAATCGCGATGCTTCCGCAGGACTGTTCGTCATGGCGCGATCGCATGCTCCGGCTGGGTTCCCGCGGTTTCAGCGGCATGGTCGCGACATACTGCTCACTTGGGATGACGCCGATCCTTCGACGGACGTGGTGCTCGAGGCTGGGCTCCAACTCGCGCTGTTCATCGCACCGCTCGGCCGCCGTGAGTCTGCGGGGCGCGAAGACATCGAGTCGCTCGCGGACCTCGAGTCCCGCATCGAGAAGGAGCTCGGTCGCTGGGACGGGGTGCGCAAGAAAGCCGAGCGCATGAGGAAGGACGCGGAAGAGCTGCTCGAGGACGCGCGGAAAGGGGAGAAGGCCCTCGGATTGATGCTCAAGAGCGCCAAGCACGTGCTGAAGACGCTCGACATCCCGCTTCTCGATGCTGGTTCGTCGCGAGAGCCCGCTCTGCTGCTGGCTGAGCGGAGTGAGTTCGATTCGGATGCGGCCGAGTGACCGACAGCAGTCGTGCGCGGTCATGTCGAACCGATTAGGACGGCTTCAGACCGAAGAGCTTGAGCTCATCCCTCACGGCTCGGAGGAGACGCTCGACCGCCCCGCGCGCCGCCATGAAGCTGCCCTGGTAGCCGTCCCAGTCCTCGTACGCGGTTGGCGCCGTGTACTCACCATCGACCAGGAACGGGTAGCGGTAGCTGATTTCCTCGGGGGCGTTTCTTGGCGTCGTCGAATCGATCTTCAACAGCGTGGACGCCTCGCCCGCCAGGTTCTTTCTGACGAAGGACTGTACCTCACGCTCAAGCAGATGCAGCGCCTTCGACAGCGGAGTGTTGGTCTCTGCAACAGTCTTCAGCGGCGAGTGTTGGAGGAGGAAGAGCCGCTCGAACTGCGCATGCTCTTCAACGCCACCATTCCAACGCATGAGTGCGAAGGCCTTGATTGCCTTCTCATAGGCTTGCTGAATCCAGTACCGGCGGTGGCATTCTCGAAGGTCGGCGGACTCAGCGCGCGCCGCGAGCAGGTCGGCGTCAGCCTGCTCGATCCACGCCTTAACCTGCTGCCGCGTGGCCATTCGTCGCTCGCGCGATGTCTTGCAGTTCGCGACCGCGAGCGACACCGTGAAGGACCTCGCCGGCTGCGATCTCATGCGCGAGCGCGGGGTCCGCTTGAATGGCGCGCTTGAGACCATCCAGGTCGGCCGCAATCAGGTTGAGTGGATGGCGAAACGAGCGGCCCGGGTTGAACGCCACCGGGCGCTCCGGGTGCTCGTCGGCGCCGAACGACGGGATCAGCTCAACGAGCCAGGCTTCTCGATCCTCACGACGAATCCAGATCGCCGTCTCCAACGGGTCGTCCTCGATCGCGGCGTGCGCCTGAACTAGTTCGAGCATCTCTTCACGGGTGGGAGGCACAGCCTGAACGTAGCACGGCCCGCGGGTAGCCGTGCCGCTTCAACGCGCCCGACAGGGCTCGGCTTCGGTCACCTTGAATCGAGCGCTCAGGAGGCCCTGCTGAGTAAACACGAGGCAGTGGTTCTCGTTCGCTGGTCGACCGTCCAAACGTTCGACACATTGGACGACGAAAGGTCCGCCGGGATCGACCGAGGCCGGCCCGCACGATTCGAAGTAGGTTTTCTTGTTCGGATTGCGGTCGAACCAGTTCTTTACCCAGGCCGAGACGTCTTCCTTCGGGGCATCCGTCAGCTTGAAGTACCGGTTCATCGGGAACTGCATGAGGCTAGTGACGCGGCCCACGTCGAATGAGTTGATCGCTTCTTCATAGCTCTTCACCCAGCGTGAGGTGTTGGTGGTGCGCTGGTCAGCGACTGGCTCCGTCGTCGCAATTGGGAGCGGCTTGGCGTCAAGTTCGGATCGATTCAGGAGCCACCAAGCCGTGGCCGAAATCCCGACGACTGCCACTCCGCCCAGCCCGACTCCAATCACGTAGCGCCGTCTGCCGGCAGCGCCGGGTTGCCGAATCGGCTCGGCCTCGACGGCAACCGGTAGGTCCGTTTGGGTATCGAGGTATTCGAGCAACGTCGTACTGTGGCGCAGCATCTCTTGGACGACTTCGGGTGAGATGATTTTGAGCTGGCTCGTGGCGTGGTGGGCTGAGTCAGCCGCGGGCTTCAGCTTGAGGACGGCGTCCCGGACCGCCAGCGGAAATTGCGGGGAGAGCCGGATGAGCGCCTTCGCAAGCTGCTCTTTCCGCGGCTTGTCACCCTTGTAGGGTTTGAACGTCGGGTCCTGGATCGACAACAGCGCAAACGCCCACGCCTCAAGCACCTTGCGTAGAACTTCGAGAGTACGCCCCGGCTCGCTTTGGGCATGGCTGCGAGCGTCACGGAACTCGCGGTGCGCGACGGCCTCCCACTGGTCGCGCGCGCTTCTTCTCGCGGCCGTGTCGTCAACGTTTGTTCGTGCCCCCACGTCGGTCATCCTACGCAGCCTCAAACAATTTTGAACGACCGTGTCAGAAGCTCATGCCCTCAGGAGTGTGAAGGGCATGAACAAGCTCCCCGCCTCCTGGTCCCTCCGCTACTCGCTCCCACTTGCCGCCCGCGAGGGTGTCACGGTTAGCACCGCCTCGCTGAATCTCAGCGAGCAAACGCGCGACTACCTCGATCAGAAGTACCCGAGCGGGCTGTTCCGCCACCAGCACCTAGCGGTCGAGAAGCTGCTCGCTGGCGACAACGTTTGTATCGCAACCCCCACGGCCTCCGGCAAGAGCGCAGTCTTTCAGACTGCAGCGCTCGAAATCCTGGCGCGCGATCCGGAAGCACGCATCCTTGCGCTCTATCCGATGAAAGCGCTCGGATGCGAACAAGAGGCCCGCTGGGTCGCGGCGCTCAAGGCGGCTGGCATTGCCGGCGGTGTTGGCCGAATCGATGGCAACGTGCGGGGGGCGGCGCGCAACCTCGTCTGTTCCAAGTCGCGCGTGCTGATCGCTACACCGGATGTGGTCCATACATGGCTCCTCACAAGGGCCGCTACGAAGGGCTTTGAGGCCGCCACTCGCTTCGTGCGCAACCTGCGGCTCGTCGTCGTGGATGAGGCCCACACGTACAGCGGCGTCTTCGGCTCGAACTCGGCCTTCGCCTTCCGCCGCCTTCAGCACATGGCCGGCGTGCTGGGCGGCGGCCTGCAGTGGGTCGCGTGCTCCGCGACGATGAGGGACGCGAAGGGGCACCTCGAGCGACTGGTCGGTCGTCCGTTCGCTGTGATCGGCGAGGAGGAAGACAGCTCGCAACGGCATGAGGTCAGCATCGACATGGTCGCTCCGAACGATGGGGTCGACTTTCACAGTGGCCTCGCCGAGCTACTCGGACAATTGCGTGATAGCGGGGAGCAGTTCCTCGCGTTCTTCGACAGTCGCAAAGCGAGCGAGCAGATGGCCGCGATTCTCCATCGCGATGAGCCGGGTTCGGATACCGATGGCTTCGATCACTTGCTGGATCGCTCGGTGCTTCCGTATCGCGCCGGGTATGAAGCCGATCATCGGAAGGTCATCCAGGATCGGCTAACCGACGGCTCGTTGCGCGGCGTCTTATCAACCAGCACGCTCGAACTCGGCCTCGACCTGCCGCACCTCAAGACGGTCGTCCTGGTCGGCGTACCTAGCTCGGGTACGAACCTGCGTCAGCGGATCGGACGCGTGGGACGAAGTTGTCCGGGCCGGGTGATCGTCGTCAATACTGGCTCGCTCGGAGACACGCTCGTCTTTGAGCAGCCTTCGCAACTGCTCGCACGGCCATTGCATGAATCCACGATCTACCTCGAGAACCGGCGCATTCAGTACATCCATGCGATGGCCTTGGCGCGGATCGACGGTGAGCACGACCACGCGGCGCTCGCAGCCAAGCAGCCGAGCGCGAGCCTATTGCAGTCCGTGGCCTCCTGGCCTGAAGGCTTCCTGGCCTTGTGTGACGCGGAGCATGCAGGAGTGGTGCCGCGTGAGCTACAGGACATGCGGCGCGACGCCGGAGAGCAACCGACGTTGACGTTCATGCTCCGGGATGTGGAGCCGCAGTTCGACGTCGAGCAGCGGTCGGGCTTTCGACGCGGGGAGAAGCTGGGCACGCTCAGTCACGGACAGGTTATGCGCGAGGCCTATCCGGGCGCGGTCTACTACTACACAGGCCGGCCCTATCGCGTAACGGGCGTGAACGTCCGCCAGCGCAAGGTCTTCGTACAGCCGTGCGCCCGCCATACTACGAAGCCGGTGCCTGTGCGATCGCAGCTCACGCCGCAGAGTCAGGTGTTCGGCGGTTTGAGGTCCGGTCAGCTCTCGGCGATTGAGTGCGAGCTGCAGCTTTGGCGCAAGGTGCTTGGCTTTTCCGAGCGGGCCGGCTCCAAGGTGGAACAGGTGAACTACCCGTGCGAAAGCCCCGTCCGCTACGAGCAACCCAACTTCTCCCGCGCGTTGTTCACGACCGGTGTGTGCCTGGCGCACCCAGAGCTCGACAGGCAAGGCGTCGACCCGGAGATGATCTCTGCGCTACTACTCGAGGCTTTCCTTCACTTCGTTCCCATCGAGCGCCAAGACGTCGACGTGGACACGGACTGCTTGCGTGCGAGCTGCGCCGGGCTCGAGAAGGGCCGGCGAATCGTCGCGCTTTTCGACCAGGCCGCTGGAGGATTGCGGATCACCGAACGCCTGAGTGACCCTGAGGTGCTTCGCTCCGTACTGGAGGGGATGGTGGCCATCATTGCCGAGCGGACGACGCTCGCGGTCAAGAATGAGGAGCGTCCGATCTCGCTCGCCACCCGGGCCGCCCTTGAGGCCATGCGCAACGACGCCCAGCAAGACGTCTTAGCGATCGAAGGCCAGTGCGACCCGCTAGCCGCGTCGGAGCGTGTGGCTGTGCTGCTCCCGAAGAGCCTCGGCGTCGTTCGCAGCAGGCCCTCGGAGCAGTTCGAGATTCACAAGGTGTTCAATCACCCGACGATGGGCGTCGCGTACCGTGGCGTATTCATCGGCTCGAATGGCGAGCGCTCCAGTGCTCAAACCGTGACTGTCGACATGGTCGAGGGGCTTGCGGGCCACGTGGTCCAAGGGTTCTATGATCCCGAGACCGACGAGCAAGTCGCTGCTTGATTCCTTGGGTCAGACCACAACGGTGTTTGAGCGACCCTCAACTCGCCTCCGCCACCACCAGACTGCTGCTAACGCTGTGCGTCCTCAGCCCCGGGTAGCAAACCGAGCTTGCACCGCAGGCGAGGCGCAAGCAGCCTCCTTGCGCCGGGGTGATCTGCGTGCGCTCGCTGAAGGTCGCGATGATGCGACTGCTTGGCCTTAGTTGGGTCGCGAGGTTGTCCAACAGGGCGAGGGCGTCGGTTGGGTGGAGCGCCGAGAGCACGCCCTCGAGTACGACGCAGACGGGGCGTTTTGGGGCGAGTACGCGGGTGAGCCAATCGGCCTTCTCGAGGTGGCCGCTGAGCTGCCAAAGCGCCTCGTAGTCACCGTCGAAGAGCTCGCGGCGTAGTTCTGCGACGGCGGGTTCATCCACGGTGATGAAGCGAGCGTCGAGCGCTGAGACGCGCGCAAAGCGCGTCGAGAGGCCGGCTCCGATCTCGAGTACCGGTGAGCCGGGCCGAAGCTCGTGCCAAGCTGCAACCAAGCGATCGACGGCCAACGTCTCGGCGAAGGCACGGTCCATCTGCTCTTCGGACGGAACACCGTCGATATGTTGTTCGAGGCAGTCCCAAAGGTCCGCCGCGATCGGGTCGAAGAAGGCGCCTTCACGAGCCTTTTGGCCGCGCGCGGCGAGCGAGGCGATCTGATTGAACGGTAGCTCGAGGCACATTGCTTATTAGCTCCCACTGTAGAATTCGACGACCCGCTGCAGCTCGATCGGAAACAGGATCGAGTCCGCGTCCGGCAGCGCGCGAAGCAAGATCGCGTCGGCGCGTGGTTCGAGCCAGGAAGGGCGCTCGATCGATTGATCTGCGAGCGCGACCTTGATGTGGACGTTCTCCTGCGCGCCGGGCTTGAGCGAGATCAGTTCACCGGCGCGTGTACGGTAGGAGGCCCGGTCGACGCGGCGCCCATTGACCAGTACGAAGCCGTGATTGACCAGTTGCCGCGCGGCCGGAATCGTCCGAGCGAAGCCCGCGCGAAACACCACGTTGTCCAGCCGGCGCTCGAGGAACTCTACGAGTCTCGGCCCTGGCGCACCGAGCGAACGCATGGCCTCGGCCATCAGATTGGAGAGCTGCCGTTCGGACACGCCGTAGTTGGCGCGCAGCTTCTGTTTCTCGATCAGCCGCAGCTTGTATTCAGAGACCTTCTTGCGAGCTTGACCGTGCTGCCCAGGCGGGTAGGGGCGCTTCTCGATCTTCTTGCGTGACAGGCCAGGGAGGTCGCACCCAAGGGCGCGCATGGTGCGGACGCGGGGTCCCGTTGATCGACTCATGGGCGGACCTTAACGGTGCTTTGTTGCAATTGTAAATGAAAATCATTTGCAACAAGTGGCTCTCGTTGGGAGGCCACCCACTCCGATCTCGAGCGCTTCACCGCCCAGCCCTCTTGCTACGCTGCAATGATGGATAGCTGTGGGGCCATCTCGTTTTTGAAGGCGGTGCCCGCGGTGTCGAGCTTGGCGATGCGGCGCGCAGTGATCGAGCGCGAGCTGATGGGCCTAGAGGCGCCAGCGCAAGCCGTCGCGATCGAGGAACTCGCCGTCAGCGCGAATGAGGGCAACGCCAGCGCGCGGACCGCGGTGGTGGCGCTAACCAGTTGGGTCGTGCACCGCCGCAACGCAGGGGCTGATTCAACGCTCGATTCGATTGAGCAGGCCGCACGTCACGCGGGGCTCCTCCATGCTTGCAGCTTGGGCGGCGATGCGAGCAGTGTGAAGTCACTCGCGCCGCTTGGCCGGTTGCCGGAGGTTGGTCTCAATCGCGACGGTTACTTTCCGAAGCTTGTTCCGCCAGAGCGTGGGTCCAGGAGCGGGTGCGGTGGTGACCAGCGGGTCTTCCGTTGGTTTGCTCAGCAGGGGTTGACCTGGCTCGGCTCCGAGCTAAAGCCGCTGCCGCATTTCTTGCTGCATCCAAGCGGGCCATTCATTGCGCGGGTATTGCGCACGCCATGGATTCGAGGAGCCGACGTGATACGCGTCGCAGCCCGCAGGCCATCGACGCCCGAGATCGTGCACGCCGTCGCGATGAATGACCGTTGGTTCTACGAGCCACGGGTGCGAAGGGCCCTGGCCGAGAATCCGTTTACGGCCTCGTGGCTCTCGAGCTGGCTGCGGCTCGCGTTGCCGGCGTCTTAGCTGCTGCCGGCGTCGAGTCCCAACCTGGCCAGCGCGAGCGGTTCCTCGATGCCTTTCACCGTCGCCGAGGTGCGTTCCAGCAGCGCGAAGCCGGTGGGCAGCGAATGACGATCCAACAAGCTGCTCGGTAGAACGAGCTGGCGTGGCCCTGCGAGGTGCTGAATGCGTGCGGCGCGGTTCACTGTTTGGCCGAAGTAGTCGAGCGTGCGATTGGCGGTGACGACGGTGCAGGGGCCCTCGCAAAGGCCAACCTTGATATCGAGATGCTCGGCCAGTTCGGTGCGCTGCTGAAAAGCACGCCAACCGCGGACCATCTCGGCGGCGGCCTCCACGGCATGTGCTGGGTCGACGAACACCGCCATGATCGCGTCGCCCATCGTCTTGACGATGCTGCCACCGCGCTCTTCGATGATGGTGCGACCGAAGCTGAAGGAGTCGGAGACGACGCCGAACGCCGCAGCATCTCCAACCCGCGAATAGAGCGCCGTCGAGCCGCAAAGGTCGCTGAACAGCACGGTGACGCTCGCCACTTTCAGCGCCAACCCAGGGCGCAACGCGGCCGAGCCGAACAACGCGCGAAACTCCGGCATGGTCGCGACGTCATGCGCGGTCGCTGCGTTGAAGGCCCATTCGCTGCGTTCGAGCTTGAGGTGGCGCGTGGCGCCCTCGCGGTTCTCGACCACGATGCTGGCGTTGGGACGCACTTCGATTTGCGCCGGGGAGAGGCCGGAGTCGCTCAAGTCGAGCCGCGCCGAAGGCTCGCCATCCGCACTCACGAGTACGACCGTGCTGGCGCCTCCGCGCGCGAAGCCGCGATAGCGGCCTGGCTCTTGCGGCGCGTTCACGCTGACCTCCGTGCCCGTCGCGACCACCACTTGCGCGAGCACGTGCGGCACGAAGATCGGACCGGCCACACACATCGGGCGATCGTCGACCGCGCGAATGGCAGGGTGGGGGAGGAAACGCGCCTCGACCGCGCGATCCAGGTCCACGCCGAAGCGAAGATCACACGCGTGACAGTGTGCTTCCAGCCCGACCTCCTCGAGGCTCAGCAGCTCCTGCGCGCTCGTTCGGCAGCTCGGGCAAAGCATGCTCCAACGCAGTTCGAGCAGCGCCGCGGGCACGGCGTCGAGGCACAAACGCAAGAGGGCGGTGCGATCAAGCTGCCAACGATCAGCCAATTCGAAGGGACGAATGGCGGTCAGGTCGAGTTCATCGGCGGTCCCAATGTGATTCACCAAGCGGTCGACCAGCCTCGGGTCGTGCTTCTCGGCCAAGGACTTGCGCAGCCCTTCGAGTCGCTGATTCACCGAGGCCGGCGGCGGGGCAAGCGACGCCAGCGCCGAGCTCGAAAGCTCCGCATCGACCGAGCGGATGTAACGCACCAAAGGTGCGACGCCCATCGTGGTCGCGGCCCAAACGATCGGCCAGGCGAGCAGCAAGCGAGGCGTCGCTTCGACACGCAGCGAGACCCGCGAGCCCGACCCTTCGTCGGTAAAGTCGTAACGCGTTCTCACCGTGCGCCCCGGTCCACCGCGCAACACGCGATAAAAGGAGAAGAAGCGATCTTGCTCCCACTCGAACGGGTGCTCCTCGTAGGTGACAGGCACACCTCCGAGCTTGCCCCGAATCAAGAAGCGCGCACCGCCTGCGCCTTCGATCGGCGTGGCCTCGAGGTGCGGGTTACCGATCGCCCGATTGAGGCGCGCCGTGTCGATTAGGCGGCCGTACATCGCCGCGCGCGAAGCCCGACAATCAATCACCCGCTCCGCGACGACGAGACTCATACCAACGCGAAGCTACCAGGTCTGCGCCCGTACCGGCTGCGCCGTAGCCAAGCGGTGGAGCGCGGTGCCTCTCGACTCGATTACCACCGCACTTCCGATACGCCGCCATTCAACGCGTATCCAACTTCTCCAAAAGGAAACGCAGCGTAGGTTCGAAGCGCTCGAGGTGGTCAGCGTGGCCGTGGTCGGTGGGGATGAAGCGCGTCTCCACTCCGAGCGCTTGAAGCTCGTTAGCGAAGGTCTCCGCGGGGCGGAAAAGGTCGAATTCGTCGCGCCGACCCACCGTGATCAGAATGCGACCGGAGAGCGACTGCTTCACGCGCGCGAGCATCTTCGCGTCGCGGAGCATGCCGTGCGGCGTCTTGGCGATCCATTGGGCGAGCACCGGCTCGTTAACCACGCCGGTCTCCACGTCGAAGGGAAGGCGGAAGCCACGCGGGGCCGAGCCATCGGTGGACCAGTTCGCCGCCCAACTCGTGAATTGGCCAGCACCATCCACGGCGTCCTCGATCTTGGCCCACTGGCGGACCCAAGGCTTGATGATCCGGGTGCCCGGCGAAAACAGCCATTGTTCGACGTCGGGGGCATCCGGTGAGGACGCTCCAATGGCAGAAAAAAGCTCGCTGTGTCGCATGCCGAAGGAGAGCGCGTTGTAGCCGCCCGTCGACTGGCCAATCAACGCGCGCGCGGCTGGTTTCCGCAAGATGGGCAGCTCGCGCTCGAGCGCCGGAAGCACCTTGTTGGCCATGAACGTGTCCCATTCGCCCATCACCGGCGAGTCCTCCAAGTAGGTGGAACCGAGCGGCACCGAGGTGTCGACGCCCACCAAAACGGCCTCGCGCTTCGTCTCCTTTGAAAGCTCATCGAGCCGCTCGCCCGCGTGTCGTTTACCCGTGAGGTACGACATCTCATTCGACCCGAAGCCGGGGAGCATCAGCACCACCGGATAGCGACGCTTTGAAGCGGGCTTCCACGACGCCGGCAAATACGCGCAGAAGCGGCGGTTCCCGAGCTTCGCGTCTTCTACGATCACCAGCTTGTAGCGCTCTCCTTGGCAGCGCTCGCGCGGCGGACCGCTTTGGGCCGGAGCCTGCGCAAGCTGGAGCGTGCCACCACCCGAGTTCCCGTGCGCCATGAAGCCTTTGCCTCCGCCCTGAAACGTCGCCCAGAAGGTGTGTTCCACGTCGACGATGGCGATGGGCACAGCGTCCTTTGGTGCAGCGGGCAGCGAATAAGGAAGCTCGCGCGTGCTGGCGAGATCGACCTCGGCGTCGCTAACGACCATGCGGTCGATCATCCGCCGCAAGATAGTCAGCGAGAATTTCTCTTGCTCCTCCTCGGCGGTGCGCCACGTGAGTAGGAAACGCCCGCTCCCTCGTGCGCCCTCCGGAACGAGCACGGTCCCTGCGAGCCCTTGCTTTGCAGCTGCGACAAGCATCGGCTCCGCAACGGCGCTACTCGATGCAACCGCCGTCACGGTTGCAGTCGGTGCCACCGGCCGAGCAGGTTCACGGCACCCCAAGAGCAAAAGGCCCAAACAGAGCAGTCGACGCATGCGCGCGAAGCTACCAGGTCGCAAAGCGAGGACCAGCCGCGACCGGAGCGAGTATCAGCCTTTTGTCCCCAGTTCCAAGGGCGTTACAGCGCCGTGAACGCGAGCGCCATCTCGAGCTCCGGATCGGCGCCGTTCGCCAGCGCGGATGCAGCGATCGGCACCGTGAGGTCGGGAATCACGCCTACGCCGTGGAACGTTGAGCCGTCCGGCTGAAGCACCTCCAGGCCGGTGAAAGTCAAACCGAACGCACCGGGCAGCAGCACGCCGGTGATGTTCCCGTTGGCGCCGGCCGAGGGATTGCCGACCACGGTGACGCGCCCGGCGGCCTGCAGCGTTAGGACCAAGTGTTCGGCGGCAGATTGTGTGTGCGGTGAAACCAGTACCACCACGGGACCCGCAAAGCCGCTCGGGTTGGCGGGCCAGGTTTGGGGGAGCGGCGCGACGCTCGTGCCGAGGACCGTGGAACTTGCGATCCTCATCGGCACTCCGCTCGATCCATCGACGAGCAGCGAAGGAACGAACTCCCACGCGGCGGCTCCGGGGTAGCCCCGCACATCGAGCACGAGGCGGCTCGCCGTCGCGAGGTCTGCTTCGATCGCAGGAAGGTCGGCTTCGCTCAGTACCTGACCCGAGATATTGACGTAGTAGGTCGTATCGGCTCCGAGGTCGCTCAGAAATCCGTGGCTGCGCGCTGGGAAGGGCGGATAGCCAAGCGTCGAAAACTCGGGATCGACCATCACACTGCGCAGCTCTCCGGCGGCGCTGCGAACGATGAACTCGGCTGGCCCTTCGAACTCCAAGAGTGCGTCTGCTTCGTTTCGAAAGCGACTCGAAGCGCTGGAGGCAATCCGCTCGCCGCGCAGCTGCATCGCGACGGCCACCGGTACCCCATCAAGCTCTACCAACGTATCGCCGGGCGCGAAGTTCGCGTCGTTCGAGAGCCGCACGACCGGCTCGCCCGTGCTCGACCTCTCGAGGAAGAGCGCCAGCCGCGCGCGCGGCTCGCTAGCGAATTGCAGGACAAACCCGTGGCTGTCGTGCAGGCCGTGAGCGAGCTGACCGATCTCGCGCGCGAGCGCCTCACGTGCGTCTTCGTCGGTGCGCGCTAGCGCGACCACTTGTTCGAGCCGCGGATCGAAGTCGTCCTCAACCACGCTCCAATACGGGAAGAACTGCCGAGCTGCGCCGTGCGCGATCACGAGCGCCGCGACGCGTGCAGCGAGGTCAGCGTCATTGTCCGGGAGCACGCTCTCGTTCGGAAACTCGAGTAGATCGTCGCGGCTCACCACGCCCGCGAGCGGGCTAAGCGCACCGAGCTCGAGCAGCGCAGCCGCAAGCCGAGATCGCTCCTCGAAGTCCATGAGGCCGGCTTCTTCGCTTGCCGCTACGTCGGGCTCGACCCGGTCGGGAAGCGGGCCGTCTTCCCCAAGCACCGTCATCGTACGTTGATAAACGACGCGATCGCTCAGTTGGGCGGCCGAAAGTTCGGCCGTCTTGGCCATGATTGGTGCTCCGAGGATTGCGGCGCGCCCTGCGGTACGCAACGCGAGAGCAAATCGCGCTGCGCTGGGTGGTAGCTGTTGCGGAACACGGATCGCTAGCGGCTTTGCGCTGGTAGCGTCTCCGGTCCAGGTCGTTAGCGGCGCCGTCTCGATGGAGGGTGTCAGAATTTCCGTGTTACTTGCCTAGATGGGCAGTCGGTCGGGAAACATGATGGCTAGATGCGCGAGCGCTTTCGTCCAGGCGACGGGCCGATTCCATCTGTGCTTGGCCTTTGCCAA
>JBILLK010000010.1:0-352487 GCA_044376115.1 Polyangiaceae bacterium
GGGAGTGCCACATTCTCGTACGTTTTGTCGTCCATCTCAGAGCTCCTTGGTTGAAGCCCGAGGGGGGTCAGTTTTAGGGGCGCGAGGGGGTCAATTTTACGGGCGCCCTACAGTCGGGTCGGAGGTCGTCTGGGAGCGGATGATCCGGCTCTCGACGCGAAAGTTGGGCGTTTTTGGCCGGGTGACCCGGCGGGTCATCCGCTCGGCGGGAGCTGGAGGGCGGATCATCCGCCTGCCGGGTTCGGAAATCCTGCGGAGTTGGGCGGGTGATCCGCCGGAGACGAGCGGATGGGGCGTTTGGGGGCGGATCATCCGCGTTTTCCGCGGAGATTTGGGGAACCTAGCTCATGGGTGGCCCGGCGGGATGCGACACATCGCCCGCTGTCACGGTGAGACTCCCCGCAATGTCGCGCCCCGTGGCTCGACGCCCGGCGGGATGCGACACATCGCCCGCTGTCACGGTGAGACTCGGCGCAATGTCGCACCCCGCGGCTCGCGCCCCGTGGCTCGACGCCCGGCGGGATGCGACACATCGCCCGCTGTCACGGTGAGACTCCCCGCAATGTCGCACCCCGCGGCTCGAGGCCCGGCGGGATGCGACACATCGCCCGCTGTCACGGTGAGACTCGCCGCAATGTCGCGGCGCTCCCCGGGCAACCTCTCCCCACCGGATCTCGAGGGTGGGCGCGCAGCGAGAAGGCGCAGCCGGCGTCACTGCTAGGCTCATGCGATGCTGACTCGTGCCAAAGCCTCAAGAGCCGTCTGCGACCGAGTGACTGGTTGGCTCGCGAGGTCGGCCTTGATGCTCGCCGCGTTGGTCGTTCTGGCTGTACCAGGCGTGGCGCGCAGCTTCGAGATCGTCGGCAAGAACCCCGACTTCTCGATGCAGGTCGAGGCGAAGCCCAACGAACGCCTGTGCATCATCGTGCCCGAAGGTCGCGAGGACGCGGGGTGTGAAGGCATCGAGCCAGCGCAGCGCCGCAAGCTGCGGGACAGCGTAAGTGGTCACAAGACTGAGACCGTCGCTTTTGTGATTTTGCGACGCGAGGAGCTGTTTTCGATCCTGCAGGTGCAGCGAGACGTTTCACCGTTCGATCCGGAGTCGGAGTTCAAGAAGGTGAGCGAGGGCTTCATCGAAGGGCTGGTCGGCGCGACCAAAGGCGGCGCTGACTCGCAAGACGTGCGCTTGATTTCGCTCCCTGATCGCAAGGCAGCCGAGATCGATGTGCGGCTCCGCGTGGTGGGCGACGACCCGGTGGCCTCGCGGTTTGGCTATGTGCGCGCGTACCTTCTGCCGGTGGGTGAAGTGACCTACGTGCTCTCGTTTAGTGCCCCGCGTAGCGAAGAGCGCTGGGCGAGCGGCAGAACACGCGAGCTACTCGATACGCTCGAGGCGGCCAAGCCGGTCAGCTCCGCCTTCCGCAAAGGCCAGGCCTTCGGCCGCCTGTTGGGCTCGGTCGGGGTGGTGCTCGCGGTCGTGTTCGTCGTGGTCTGGCTCGTGCGCAAACAGCGAGCCCAAGCCCGTGCACGCCAGGCTCCGTGGGGAGGGCCGCAGGGGTCAGCGCAGCAGGGCGCGCCCGTTTGGCAGCCCGGTTGGCATCCGGGTCCGCAGGGCCCCGCGTACGGTCCGCAGGGCCCCGCGTACGGTCCGCAGGGGCCCGCGTACGGTCCGGAGCAAGGCCAACCACCAATGCCGCCACGTCCGCCGCCCGGCAGTTAGGCGCAGTACCTTCGCAACATCGTCAGGCCCCTGGATCACCAATGCTGGATCTCGGGCTCACCAGCAACCAGACATTGTCCTACATAAGCCCATAAATACTCCGATCGATACAGCCTCACCCGTTGGTCCAAAAGCTGCTTTAGTCGGCCGCATGTCCCTACACCGCTTTGCTCGCCAGACGCTCGCAGGTCTCTCGATCATCACCGCCTTCGTCGGTTGCGACGACACCGGAAGCGCTGAAGACAACATCACCGACATCAACAACAGCTCGGTCAAGAAGCAGTCGATCGGCAACTGTTGGGCCTACGCGTCGGTGGGTTGGGCTGAGTCGCTGCACCTGACCGAGACCGGCAGCGAGCTCAATCTCTCGGAGTCGTGGATCTCCTACTGGCACTGGTACGAGCAGATCGCCGGCGCCCCGGCAGGCACGAGCGCAAAGCTCGCGTCGCTCGACAAGGACCAGATCTCGACCGGTGGCTGGTTCGGATTGGCCGCTGAGATCATGCGCCGCTACGGCGTGATCGAGGAAGGCCGCTTCATCCCCGAGGAGCAAGAAGAAGCGCGCAGCGCACGGCAATCCTCAGCGCTCGCCGCCATCAATGAATCGCTGAAGAACGGCGCGCTGAAAGACCCGGCCGCACGAAAAGACCGCAAGCTCGTGCGCGCAGAGCTCGACAAAGCTTGGGGCTTGAACGCCGCCACCATCAAGGGCCTCGACGACACCTTTGGTCCGGATGTCAAACGCACCTTGCTCGACGCGAGCGTGGTCCCGAGCGCCGAATCGGGCATTCTCCTGGCCAAAGACATTCCGGTGGGCCAGAAGATCTCGTTGGCCGACGCGATCGGCACGCCGTCGTCGAACTTCGACTTCCTGAAGCGCAAAGGCAAGTTCGCCTGGAACGAGGTCAGCTACCCGACCAGCCCGAGCGCACGCCGCGACCTACAGATTCGTATGCAGTCAGCGATGCACGACGGCATGCCGGTGATCATGGTTTGGTTCGTCGATTTTGCGGCGATGGATTCGCAGAACCGCTTCATGGCTCCACCGGAGGTCCCCGGTCGACAAGGTGGTCACATGACGATTGTCGAGGACTACCAGATCAACGGCGTCCCCGGCTTCGGCACGCTCAAGGCTGGAGAGCTCATCACGGATGACAAAGCGCTCGACGCAGCCCTCGCACCGGAAGCAAAGATCGAGTTCATCCGCATGAAGAACTCCTGGGGCACCAGCTTGGCGCCAAACAACTCCGGCGAAGAGCTGCGTGGCTTTCACGACATCTACCAACCCTACTTCGACGGCCAGCTCACCCGTTGCACCGAGTCCAACGGCGACAAGTGCGGCATCAAGAGCAAGACCGCTGGCTTGACCGGCCTGGTGCTTCCGCCGGCAACCTTCATCACCAGCGCCAAGGCCAAGCCCGGAACGTGTGCCGTCGACCTGTGCGCCGCTGGCCCCGCGCTCAGCAGCCAGACTTGCACCGACAGCGACAAGCAAACCTGTATCAACAAGGTCTGCGCGGCGGACAACTTCTGCTGCTCGAACTCGTGGGATGACCTTTGCGTCAAGGCCGCCCAAGCCGACGCTGAGTGTGCGCTCAGCTGCGGGTCCTGACCTCTTCCTAGCTGGCGCTGCGCCTCTCCACCGGGCGTTCTCGAACAGGGCCATCACGCCCGGTGAGAGGTCGCCCGTTGGTTTGTTTGTGGCACGCGCAAAGCACGCGCGGCCTCATGCACGAGCGCGCGGAACCAGGTGTAGCGGGGGTCGCCGTCTTGCTGCGGGTGCCACGCGATCTCCATCGCGATCGGCGGAAGCTCCAGCGGCGGCGGGCGGATCGCGAGGCTGCGGCGCGACGCCAGCGCGCTGCGAAAGCTCCACGGCAGCGTGACGATGCGGTCGGAACGCTCCACCAGGGAAAGGGCGAGCGAGAACGAAGTGACCACGCGGGTCACGCGTCGTGCGAGGCCGTGCGCTGCGAGCGCGTCGTCAACGGCGCCATGCTCCGAATCCCCGCGCGGCGAGACGAGCACATGTTCGGCTGCCGCGTAGCGTGCGATCGAGAGCTTGCCCTTTAGCAGCGGGTGACCCGCGCGCAGGACGCACAGGTAGCCCTCGGTGAACAGCGGCTCGCCACTCAAGCGGTTGACCGAGGCCGGGACGACGAACAAGCAACGCTGCTCGGGGCGGATGACCGGACTCGGGCCACTCACAGAGCGAAGGTGCAACTTGGCTCGCGGCGCGCGCTGAGAGAGCAGAGCGTCGAGCGGGCGAACAAGCACCTCGGCGATGCGGTGGGCCACCGTTAACACGAACTCTCCGTCGTACGTCGCCGGGTTAAACGGCACGGCGGCGTCGACAAGGCGCTCAGCGGCAGCGATCACGTCGCGTGCAGGGCCGCGCAGCTCCTCGGCGCGCGCGGTCCGCGCGAAGGCTCGCCCCACGCGCACGAGCAGCGGGTCATCGAACTCGACACGGAGACGGTGCAGCGCGTTGCTCGCCGCGGCGGGCGTAATCGAGAGCAGCCGGGCCGCGCGCGCGACATGCGCCTCCTCGAGCAAGAAGTGCAGAGCGCGCACGTGATTCAGGTCCAGCGTCGATAGCTTCACAGCGTGAAGCATAGGCCTTGAGTCGATCAAGTTCCCAGATGGTGTGAACGTTCTAGTTTGCAGGTCGCCGAGACGCGTATTGGCACGCGGCGCGAAGTGCGTCGCAAAGTCGGGCCTTCCTGAGAAGGCGCTCGCTCGAGCCGCCGCGAGAACTTCACGGCGTGAACGATTCGGTTTTGAACAGACAACAGGAGAAGCCAATGAACATTCGGAAGAGTGCGCTTCGGTTGCATCAATACGGCGAGCGCGATGGGCTGCGGGTCGACGAAGTCGCGCCGCCCGAGCTCTCGCCGACAGAGGTCCTGGTCGAGGTGAAGGCTGCTGGCGTGAACCCGCTCGACCAAAAGCTTGCGGCCGGCTGGTTGCGCCAAGGCTTCCCGCTCACGCTCCCAGCGACGCTTGGTCTCGAGCTCGCGGGGGTGGTTACGGCCGTTGGCCCAGCGACCAGCGGCAGGTTGGCGGTCGGGGATCGAGTGATGGGGCTCGCGGGGATGGGCGCGTATGCAGACCTTGTGGCGCTCCCCGAGGCAGGCCTGACCGTGACTCCCGCGGAGCTCTCCGACGTGCAAGCGGCGTCGCTCCCGGTTGCAGCGTTGACGGCGTGGCAGCTCCTGCGGGCCGCGGGCGAACCGCGCTCGGGAAGTACCGTCCTCGTGCATGGCGCCTCGGGCGGTGTGGGTGGATTCGCGGTCCAGCTCGCAAAGGCGCTCGGCGCGAGGGTGCTCGCGACGACCGCCAGCGAGAGCGTCGACTACGTACGCGGACTCGGCGCCGATACCGTTTTCGATCGGCGCGCGCAGCGCTTTGAGGACGAGGCGCGCGACGTCGACTTGGTGCTCGATCTGGTGGGCGGCGACACGGTGGATCGGTCCTGGGCTGTGCTCACGCCAGACGGTGCGATTGCAACGGTGGCGACGATGGACATCGCCGCGAAGACGCCCGCGGGAAAACGGGGAATCTGGCTCAGCATGAAGGGCGATCCCGAGCGGCTAGCCCAGCTTGCCGCAGACGTCGCGAGCGGGGTGCTGCGCTCAGCTATCGCCGAGGTGGTACCGCTCTCTGGCCTCACGCAAGCGATTCTCGGCGTCGGTGCGCGTAGGGCGCCGGGCAAAGTCGTCGTCGATATGACGCTCGTCTAGTCACCGAACACGCGGACTCCGCCCTATTCGTAAAGGAACGCGGCGTTGGTACCACCCTTCATGCCCACCGCGATCTGAATGTTGAGGTGGGCCATCGCCTCGAGCTGGCGAGCAGTTGTTAGCGGCCCAACTTCGACCGGAGCAAGGCCGGCGCTGCGCGCGAGCTCAGCAACGATCGCGCGCGCCTCGGCGTGATCGGAGGCCACGAAGCAAGTGACTCGCCCCGCCGGCCGAGGGGCGGGCACTTGCCGCAGAACATCGGCGAAGATGGTGTTGAAGGCCTTGACCACCCGCGCACCGGGGAGCGCACGCGCAACCTCCTCGGCCGCTGAGTTCTCCTGGCCCAACAACATCGGCGACCAGTCGGCGTTCACCGGATTGGTGGCGTCGATCACGACCTTCCCGGCCAGCTGCGTCGCCAAGCCGGGCAAGAGCTCGCGGACCACCGCGAACGGCACCGCGAGAACCACCACCTCCGCTTGAATGGCCGTGAGGATGGCGACCTCGCCAGCCTCGAGCTTTGCATCCGCCCGAACGCCGTAAACGATTTCGTGCCCGCCCAGAGCGAGGGCGCGTCCGAGCGCGCGCGCCAAACTACCCGCGCCGACAAATCCGATCTTCATAGTGAACCAGTGCCTCCAAAGGGCACGCTAACTCTATTAGACCAATTGGTCTAGTTCATGATCGAGCCTGATTTCACGTCAGCAGCCGACCAAACACGACGTGCAAGAAGCCCTCGAGCGGCGCGCCGCTCTTCTTCAACTTCATTTGCATGAGCGCGCCCTGCCAGGCGTCGAGGATGAAGGCCGCTGTCTCGTCGCAGTCCACCCGAGGTCCCAGCTCCCCGCGCTCTCGGGCCTCGCGCAAGCAATCGGCGATGCGGTGACGCCAGCGACCAAACAGCCGCGCGAGCGCCTCCCGCGGCTTGGGACCACGGTCCGCCAGCTCTTGGCCCAAGAGCCCGAGCAAGCACCCACCCGAGTAGCCGGCGCGCTCGAAGTCGCGTTTCAGCGCCTCGAAATAGCGCCGCAACCGCTCGAGCGGTGGATGCGCTTCATTGCCGAGCGCGCGGTCGAGCGATGGCAGATGTTGCTCGTAATAGAACTCGGCGACCGCCAGCGCGAAGGCCTGCTTGTCCTCGAAGTGGTGGTAGAAGGAGCCGCGCGGGACCTGGGCGCGCTCGAGGATGGCGTTGGTTCCGACGAAGTCGTAGCCGCCTTCCAAGAACAGATCCATGCCGGAGAAGAGCAACGCCTCGCGCGTGTCACGACCTCTCATGCAGCGCCTCGCGGACCCAGGTGCTCTCGCAGGTGCTCGGCGATCCGCTCGCTCGCTGCGTTCACGAGCCGCGGTTGATCGTAGAAGTCCACCTGGTTCGACGACTCGACCCAGCTGAGCGATTTGGGCGCGGGGACGTTGTCGTAGAAGCGTCGTGCCCACGCCGGGGACAGCGCGTTCTCCGAATGCACCATCGCGACCGGCACCGAGATTTGGGGCGCCGCGGCCTGCACGTCGAACGGCAGAAAGAGTTCTCGCGACATCACCGCAAACTGGTTGCGATAGTTGGGCACCGCTGCGCGCGGCGTCGCGTAATAGTCGAAGGTATCGGGCAACGTCATCGCGGCGTCCCCTTGCAAGGCAGCGGCTGGTACGAGCATCGTCTCACCGGTGGCTTCATAGTGCAGCCGAGCCGCGCGCCCAGCCTCGATCTTTTGCTGGAAGCCTTCAGGGTCCTTCGCGCGGAGCTCACTCGGATCTCGGTAATAACCGGCGACCATACCGAGGGCGCGCACGCGGGGATGATCGAGCGAGGCCCATGCTGCGTAGCCCGCACCGAGACAGACGCCCACAAGCCCAAGCCGTTCGCCGTCCACGTTCGGGTGGGCCGCGAGCCACTCCAGCGCTTGCCTCAAATCCTCCACCTTGTGCGGCCAGGATTCGAGCTGCCGCGGGGCGCCGCCACTCTCACCGTAGTACCGATGATCGATCGCGAGCGCGGCAAAGCCCCGCATCGCCAGCGCGCACGCGTACACGCCAGTGACCTGCTCCTTCACCGAGGTCATCGGCCCTGCCACCACCACCGCCGGGTGGGGCCCGGGCTGCGCCGGCCAATAAATCTCACCGACCACCGGGACCTGGTTTACCTCGAAGAAGACACGTTGGCGCATCGCACCACATTAGACCAATTGGTCTATTGGCACCAGCTCGCTGGTCGCTCCCGGGCCCGGCCACTTCTTAACCTAGGTTGCCGCAGCGGCGCTGCCCTGCGGCCTAGCCTCGGGCGATGGAAGCTACTGCCAATCCCTCGGTGTTACGTCTTTCATCCTTCGCGGCGTTCGGCCTGTTGCTGCTTTTGTGCGCCCTAACGCTGTTTTCCGGCGTGAGTCAGCAATGGTTCGAGTCGGTGCACGCGCCGCAGGTGTACAGCGAGGCGTTGCAGCGGGACGCCGGCTGGCTACGGGTGATCATCGTGCTCGACGATCTGTTCATTGCCGCCTACGTCAGCGCGACGGTGGCGCTAGCCGCCTATCTTGCGCGGGGCCGGTGGACGGTTTGGCAGCTTTTGATCGTGGCGGGCGGAGTTTCAGCGGGCGTGTTGGATCTGCAGGAGAACCATCATTTGCTCACGCTACTGCGTGTGGCCAACGAGGGCCTCGCCCTTCCGCTGGCAGAGGTCGTCCAGCGGTCTTGGCTCAGTCAGCTCAAATGGCTGCTCGGCCATGTGACCTTCGTGTTGGTTGGGATCAGCCTGCCGGACCGCGGGCCGTTCACTCGCATGCTGCGCGTGAGCCTGATTGCTTGGCAGCTACCGATCGGAGCGTTGACCTGGGCCGTTGATGAAGGCTTCTGGCAAACCACGCTGCTCTGGCTTCGCTACGGCTCGTTCTTGGCCGGCTTTCTGGCGATGCCGTGGCTACCGAGCGCGGGCCTGCGCGCGAGCCTCCAGGGTTCGCAAGCGTCGCAGCCGACTGAGGTGAACCGGCGTGATGCCCAGATAGGAAGCGACGTGACGAGCGGCGACCATCGCCTCTAGTCCCGGGTAACGCCTCTGAAATGCGGCGTACCGGGCTGCAGCGTCCAGGCCGAGAAGCTCGTACTCCCGTTCGGCCTTCAGCAGCAGCAGCGCCTCGGTCGCGCGGATGCGGAAGCGCGCCCAACTTGCGTGGGAGCGGGCGAGCGTGACCACCTCTTTGGCCGGGAGCGTCAACAACCGCGACGGTTGCTCCGCGACGATCCAAGCGCGCGATGGCCTGCCGGAGATGAGGTCGGCGAGCGAGCCGGAGAACGCTCCTGGCTCGATGAAGGCCTTGGTGCGCTCGGTGCCGTCGGGCAAGAGGAAGTGTTCACGCAAGAGCCCCGAGACCACGACCGCCACTTCGTGCGCACGGTCGGCTGCGCGCAAGAACGCCTCGCCTTTGAGCAGACTGCGCGCGCTCAGCTTGGGAGCCGCCGCCGCCAAAGCCCGCTCGTTGAACGGGCAGACCTTGCGCGCGGCCGCGTAGAACAGCGCTCGATCGCTTGGATCGACGGTGACCGGCATGCCGCCCACGATAGCCGGTTGCGCGTTCCCGCGGGACGTCGTTCATAATGGCCCCTCCCCTTGCCTGCCTTCCCTTTCCCTTTGTCTGCCCGCTTGGCTCGCGCGCGAGGCCTCACGCTCGCGCTGTTCGCCTGTGCGTCCTGTGCTGCAGCGTCCTGTGAGGGCGACGCTGGTTCGGCGCGCGCAACAACCAGCACCACGCTGGCCACGGCGACCGCGGCAGGCAGCGCTGAAGCCGACGCTAGCGCTGCCCTAGCGGACAGGAGCAACCTTCCGCAACCAGCGGCCACGAGCGCAGCCAGCGCAACCTCCGACTCCGAGCCGCGTATGCCTGGGCCCAACCGCGCGCGCGGAGAAGCGGCGGTTTTACGCAATGCGGAGTGTGTTGGCTGTCATCGCGACGTGGGTAGCTCATGGCTCTCTTCGCGACACGCGAGCGCCTTCACCAACTCGGCGTACAAGAGCGCAGCAGCCCGCGAACCGAGCGCCTTTTGCAACGGCTGTCATGCGCCCGAGGCGAAGCAAGCGCTGGCTCCCACACCCAGTGAAGGCGCGCTCGGCGTCGGCTGTGTGAGCTGTCACCTCGGCGCGGAGCCGATCATTCTCGCAGCCACACAGCCTTCCTCAACCGCGGACCAAGCCGCTCCGCCTAGCCAAAACAAACGCGAGCAGGCGGGGCCGCACGAGGTGCTTCGTTCGGCGCAATTTGCAGCCGCGGGAGCCTGCGCTGGTTGTCACGAGTTCCGCTTTCCGCTGGAGACGCGGAACGAAGACGAAGCGTTCATGCAAACGACGATGCGTGAGCACGCTCGCTCTCCAGCGAGTGAACGGTCGTGCGCGAGCTGCCACATGCAAGAGCGAGGCGGGCTTCGTTCGCACAGCTTCGCCGAGGTGCGCGATGCAACGTGGGTGCGCTCCTACCTCAAAGCCAGTGCAGACCAACGACCCGACGGGACGGTGCGCATCACCCTCGAGCAAACCTACCCGGGCCACGCCTTTCCGACCGGCGATCTGTTTCGCAGCGTCGAGGTGGGAGCCGCGCTGCGACAAGGCGGCAAAGAGCTCGCACGCGACGTGAGTAGGCTGACGCGATATTGGGGGCTCGCAGCGGCGAGCTCGACGAGGCCGCTATTGGCGGACACGCGCCTCTTCTACGAGCCGCTGGAGCTCGATCTAACGCCGCGAGCAGGGCCGCTCCCGAAGGGTGCGACGCTCGAATGGTGGGTCACGCTGCAGCGGGTCGCGACCCTCGGCGATCATGCAGGTGGGCCAAGCATCGAATCCGAGCTACCGCTCTGGCGAGAGACCGTAAAGCGTTGAGCGAGTCATCGGCCTGAACTTGTCGGCGAAGCGCACCTCTGCGATGATTTCGGCATGCAATCACGTGTCGTTCGGTGGCTGGCTTGCATCGGCCTTTCAATCACGGCTTGCGGAGACGGGACCAGCGCGCCGACGAGTGATTCGGCCAAGGCCGCCCCCGCGAGCGCCTCGGCGAAAAGCTCAGCGGCCTCCGTGGCCCCTACCGCGAGCGCCAGCGCCAGCGCTCCCGAGGCGCCGAAAGCCCCGCCGGTGCTCAGCCCTGCGCGCATCTTGGAGAAGGAGCTTCCCGAGATCTCCGGAGTGTACGAAGTCAGCGGCGAGCTGTTGGTCTCTGCGGGGCGTCGCGTCGGCCGAGTGAACGGCAACGCCGTCGAGTGGGTCGCCGAGGTTTCAGGGGAATCCGGCGCCTTCGGCACGCGCTTCATCACCTGGGTCGGCGGTCGTTACCCCGACGCGCTCGACGGATACATGAGCTTCACCAGTCCGCGAGCACCGGTACCGACCTACGTCCCGCTCACCGGCAAAGGGCAGGAGATCCCGTTCGCTGGCGGCGGCGGTGGCGGCTGGCTCAACGGCGCTGTGTGGGTGGGCGAATCGCTGGTGGTCCAGGGCTCCGACATGTTCGAAGGACAACGCATCATCGCGGGCCGCGGCAAAGCCATTCAGCGCTATTCGGTGCCCGCTGAGTCGCAAGGTTGCGAGAGCAACGGCTTCGCCAACGCAGCCGTCAGGAGCTCGGCATTTGGTGCAGCTGCGAACGGCATGTTGGTCGCGGCCGGCACCCATTGCAAAGACGAAGGAGCCGCGCTCGAAGTCTGGGCACCCAACGAGACGAAAGGGAAGATCGTCAAGCTCGAGCCTGGCCTTCTCGGCAAGTCGCCATCGTTTCAGAAGGTCTATCCAGCAGGCAGCGACGGCGTATGGATCACGAGCTCCACCGGCATCCTCGAGTTTCGCAACAACACGGTAAAGATGCTGCCGGAGCTCTCGTCCTACAGCGATTCAACCATCTCCGAGGGTGCGCTCTACGTCGCGGATGGGCTCGCAGTGCATCGCCTCGACAACGGCGCGTGGACGAAGGTAGCGAGCTTCAACTGGAACACCAGCTTCGGACGCAACATGGTGCTGCACAAAGGCAAGTTCTACCGAGCTTCGGTTGGGCTCGAGGAGTTCATCCCCACCACCAGCATCGAGTTCAGCGCGGATTGCACGACGCCCTTCGTCTGGCTCTACGACGTCAAATCGGAAACGCCCAAAGGCTTCGCGTTTCCAGCGACGCGCAAAGCGCTCGCGAACTTCGCTGAACGCAAATCGATCGCGCTCGTGGAGTTCGCTGGGTCCACGCGCAGCTTGGGCGTCTCGGTACCGAGCGAGGCTGTTGGCAAGGCGGTGATTGAGCACCTCAAGACCACCATGAAAGAGGAGAAGCCGCGCCTGCTCTGCCTAAAACCGCAGATCGGTCGCACCATCGAACTCGGCCAATGATGCTGCGGGCACGGCTCCCGAGCTGCAGCGCCCTGGACCCGCTCGGGAACCGCTTTTCGACCCAAGTTCGGCTTGGCCGCGGCTGGTTTCGGTGGTTGGATCGCCGTCATGGGTATGCACGGTTGGCTCCTCTCGCTCTCCCCCAAACGGAAAGCGGTGCTGGTGGATGATCTAAGCCTTCTGCACGAGGTGCTCGAGGAGCATCGCCGCACGCCCGTTCGCGGGGTGCTCGAGATCGGCAAAGCCTGGCACGCGCTCGATCTCATCGTCGCCGGGGAGAACTCGAGCGGCGCGCTGGGAGACGCCGTGCTTGGCCGGCGGGGCAGCATGTTCGGCAAGAAGGGCTCCTTCGGCACGGCGCGCTTGCTACCGCCCGAAAAGGTGCGCGTGGTGGCCGACGCGCTCGACGCACTCAACGCCGAGTTGGTCACACAGCGCTACTCCACGCTCAAAGGCAAGACGGTGCATGGAGAATACGGCCCCAAGAAGAAGGGCAAGCCCGGCGATGACGACGACGACGACGATGATGACTCCGACAATCCCGATGAAGAGCGGGAGCTGGCCGAGCTCGAGCGGCTCTATCAAGGGCTGCGCGCGCTCTATCGTGCGGCGGCCAACGACGGCCACTCGGTGCTGGCGCTGATCGACTAGAGGCTGATGCGGCGGCGGGCCGCGTCAGCGGCTCGCGTCGGCGAGCAGCAGCGCACGAAGCGAGTCGAGGAAGGCGCTCTTGTGAAAGCGTTCGTAGTCGCTGAGCGTCGTGAGTGAGCGTGGGTCCTTCACGCGATCGACGAACAACGTGCCGTCGAGATGGTCGCACTCGTGCTGCAAGATGCAGGCGGCCAAACCGCGCACCTCGCGTTCGATCGGCTGGCCCGAACGGTCGCTGTAAGCGAGCTTTACGTGGGTGGACCGCGTCACCAGCCCGCGCAGGTTGGGCACACTCAGGCAGCCCTCGTAGTTGTCGAACGTCTCTTCGCCGAGCGGCGTGATCACCGGATTGACCAGCACCAGCAACGGGATGTCGGGCAGGTGCGGATAACGCGGGTTGCCCTTGACCTCGATCACGCAAATGCGCAATGACCGGTAACACTGCGGAGCGGCGATCCCAGCGCCGCTCGCGTCACGCATGGTTTCGATCAGGTCGTCGATCAGGGTCTGCACCTCCGCCGACGCGAGCTCCTGCAGCGAGACCTCACGCGCGCGCTCGCGCAGGAGCGGATGACCGATGGTGGCGATCTTCAGCAGCGTCATGACACCTGGGTTGGGCTAGGTGCGCCCAAAGCGCGGAAAACATCGAGCAAGGTGCGCGCGGTCGAACCGAACCAGAGCCGCGGTAAGAACAACATCGCGAGCAGCGCCACGATCAGCAGCAGGCCCCAAATTCGCTCCTCGGCGCGCAGGTCTTGAGGCTTTCCACCTTGCGCCTCGAGCCGAAGCGCTTTGGACCACCACTTCGGCGCATCCCCGCGCAGGATCGAGAAACCGCGCGCCGCAAACACCGCGGCTACGCACCAAAGCGCGACGCCAACCACGGCCAACGTTGGCCAGCGCCCAACAGCGCCGAGCAAAGCCAACAGCGCCGCAAAACTCGCGGCACCGCCGGGCAGCCCCGCAGCGCTCAACAGCGCAAAGGCGTACGAGGCCGAAAAGCCTGGCGCAACCGCATGCAAACCCGCGTGCTGCGCGAGCCGCGATTCTCCGGTGCGCTCGACCAGCGTCGCTCCCAAAAGCAAGAGCAGTGGCAGCGCCAAACAACGCACCGCCAGCAGCACGATGCCCGCTTCAAGGCCCTGCATCGTGCCGCTGCCGAAAGCGGCCAACGCTACGCTCGTCCCGAGCAGGCCAACGGCTGCGCTGAAGGTCGAAAGCTCTTTTGCGCTCAGCAGAAAAATTAGGGTGCAGACCAACGAAAGAGCGCCTGCCCAAAGCAGGATTTGCGAGAGCTCGACCTGCGAATGGGGAAACAACGTGAAGCTACTGCGAGCCAAGATCAGCGCGCCGAGCAGCCCCGCAAAGCCGGTCAACGGAGCCAACGTTGGTCGCATCGCTCGCTCGAGCCACGAATGGAACGGCGGCACGCCAAGGAAGAAGCCAGCGCTGGCGAGCCCCAAGAAGATGACCAGCGTCGGCGTCGCTTGCGCGTGCGGGTGCAGCGCGATGCGCGCGAGCTCGGGCAAGGCAGCCGAATCCCCGGCGAGCTCGGGGTGTTCTGCCAGTGCGCTCCCTGCCACCAAGTGACCGAAGGCGGCAAAACAGAAGGAGCCCAACACCACGCCCAAAGCGATTTGCGCGTTGCCTTCACGAAGCTTGCGATCGGCCGCAGCGGTGGTCCACAAGAGCGCGAGCGCAGCGATCGCGACGACCAAAACCGCCAGCGCGGAGAGCGCGAGGGACTGCGATAGCACGAACAACTTGCAGGCCGAGGCGAGCACGCCGTAGGCCGCGAACACCTTGACCCGCGACGTCGGACCTGGAGCCGTCGCGGCCATCGCCACCACCAACAGCACGCTGGCGCAGAGTAAGAACGGTGCATTGAGGCCGTCGAGCCCGAGGAACCAGTCGAGACCGGCCAACGTGCGACGCTCGAGGTGCTGCAAGCCGAAGTTACCGTCGGCTCGACCCAAGGTGCGGTTCATCGTCGCCACGAGCGCGACGTCGGCGGCCAGCGAGAGCCCGCCAATCGCGAGACCGACCAGCGAGATCGCCCGCTCATTGACTCGCCGCATGCGGAAGGAGAGCAACGCGAACGCGGCCAAGAGCAGCGGCAACAGCAAGCTCACGTCGGGCAAGTCGCGCAAGAACCAGGGCCTGCGATCGAACTCGATGAACACCCGCAGATCGGGATCCCACGCCGCCGCTGAAGGGGCGGCCGACGTACTCTCGATCGAAATCACGCCTGTGCCTTGCCGAGCGAGCGTTTGCCCCGGTACCCACTCCACCGTGTAGGTGCGGACCTCGCCTGGGCCGAGCGGTTTGGTCTCGAGATCGGTCGAGTGAACGCGCACCCCCGCGGGAAACCGCGGGGCATCATCGTCTTGCGCCCAACCCACGCGATAGATGCGCAACGAGCCGGGACCCTCATTCTTGACGCGGAAGGTGACGGCGAATTGCCCGTTCTTCGGCTCGATCCGCAGGCTCGGAGGATCCAGCAAGACCGCCCGACCGCGTTCGCCCGGAGGCGGCTCGAGCGGGCGATCTTGGCCTTCAATCGAAGGCCGCGTCTCGCCCATATGGGCCAACACAGTGTGCGGCGCAAAGCCGAGCACCACCAACGTGAGCAGCAGAACGAAAAGACGCTTCACCTTCAGGCCTCGTCCTTGGCGGAGGTGGTTGTATCGCGCTCGCGAAAGAGCCGTGCGGGGAGCGAGAGCGGTGCGCCGGCGATCGCCCAGAGCTGCTCACCCCAACCGCCCTCGGTCACGCTCGACGCAGCGAAGGCAGGCCGCTCCAGCGGCTTGCGACTGCGAGCGATGCGCGAGGCAACGAAGGCGAGCCCCCAAGGAGGCAACATCAACAGCGGACCAACCAAGCCGAGCGAGCTGTCGACCACGAAGGGTCGCAACAAGAGCGTAAGCAGCATCGGTATTGCAACGGCCATCAACGCCAAAGGCCGCGATGAAGCGCTAACGCGGGCGGCCTGCTGAGGCTCACACAAAAGCAGGCTCAAACTGCTCCAAGCGATCGCTGTAGCAAATGCCCCGAGCAGGCCTTGCGTAAGCGAGCTCGCGAAGCCCGCGAGCGCGACGCACCCCGCCGGCAACGCCACGCCGAAGAGCGGGATCGGTAGACCGAGCGCCCATTCGACGAAGTTGCGTGGGCGCGGCGCATCGCTTGGCTCCGCGGTCTTGACCGGCTGTTCGACGCGAGGCTCTGCGGCCTTCTTTTTCTTGCTCTTTGCGCCTGCCGATTTGCCGCGCTGGGCCTCCGGCTCAGGCAAAGCATCAACGGGCACAGCGACCGTGCGTGACGCTGTCCCCGACTCGGTGAGCGCGAAGCCGAGCAGGCCCAGGGCGAGCAGCGCCAAGACCCCTGCTTCGGCGTTGCCGGTGAGCAAGCCGACGGCGCTCAAGCCGACCGCTGCGGCAGCGCCCGAGGCCCGCTGCGAGACCGAAAGAGCGAGCACGAGCACCACCGCCGCGAGCCCCCAAAGCAGCAGCGACGACGAGCCGATGACCGGCGTCAATCGCGACGCCGTAGCTACGAGTCCGAGCTGCCCGAACAGCGCGAAAGGCTCGAGCAAGCCGGCGCCGCGCCCGAGATGGCCCGCGACCGAAAGCAACAGCGCCAGCACCAGCAACCCCGCGCCAAACGTCCCTACCTTCTGTCCGGCGATGCGGCGGTTCGGGATGGACGGCGCTTCCACCGACTTGCCGAGAGAGCTCCCTTTCGCGTCGACCTGCGCGCGAATCTCGACGAAGGAGAGCGTCGAGCCAACCAAGCCGATCACCGTCTCTTCGCCCGCACGGATGTTGACGGTATCGAGCAAGGCGGCCTCCACACCTTCCCCAGCGATCAGCGCTCCGTCACCGGGAACGATGGCGATCTTCTGCAGGCCCACCGGTACCTCGAGCCGCGTGAACGGCGTGCGTGCGATGGGGTTGGAGCGGGCGAGCTGCGTCTCGGTGGCTACCCCGAGATACAGATCCGAGCCCGGATGCGAGAGGACGGTCAGGTAGCCCACCGCTCGCGCATTCGCGAGCGAACGCGTGCGCTCACCTTCCTCGCCCGAGATAGCGAAGCGCGCGCGGTAGTCCGAGAGGTAGCGTTGTTCATCGAGCCATTGCCCGCCCAAGCTCCAGAACAGCAGCGCGGCCGCCGCGGTGATCGGCAGCAGCGCCGAGAAGCGCAACAGCACCGCTCTCATCTCGGCCGCCACCGCGGCCGACGCGATGGCGAGTCCGGACCACAAGAGCGCCGTGGCAAAGCCGTTGGCGAGCACCGCCGCGGTGCTGAGCGCACCGAACCAAAGCGCTGTTGCGAGCGAGAAGGGCGCGCGGCCGTGCAACCGCTCGACCCGCAACGCGCCACCAATTGCACCGGCGGTGAGCAGCAACGCCGCGAGCGCGAAACCAAGCGCAGGGCGGTCCAACTGATGCCCTAGCACCAGGTCTGCGGAGCCCACGCGGAAGAGCCGCAGCACCGCCGAATCCACCACCGTGGCGCCACGCAGCGCCGCTGGCATGGCCAACAGCACTGGCAGACAGGCCACCAGCAACGCAACCATTGCGAGCACCAACGGCAACGCACCGCGACGCCGGCCCAGCCCCCTCACAATCAAGCTTCCAACCAGCAGCACCAACGGCGCGATCGCGAGGGGCAAAGTCGAAGAAACGATCGAAAGGTCCACCAAGGCCCTGCGATGACGCAGTTTCGCCGCGGCGTCAGCTCAAAATGAGTCCGCGCGCTCCAGCGCTTCCTTGAGCGCATGCAGCGCACGAGCCGCTCGCGATTTCACGGTGCCAAGCGGAACCCCTTCACGGGCAGCGATCTCCGGATAGGAGAGCCCTTCGAAGAAGGCGATCTCCAACGTGACCCGCTGCGCGGCAGGCAGGGTGTTGAGGGCGTTGCGCACGCGTTCCCCCTCGCGCAGCGCCGAGAGCGAGCCCTCCGGGTCGCGTGGAGCCTCGGGCAGCTCGTGCCTCAGCTCCGCCTCGGCGATCTGTGCGCGACGCGAACGACGCCGCGCGCGATCCAACGCCAAGTTGCGCACCGCCGTGATCAACCACGCCGCCACAGAGCCGCGCGACGAGTGGTACTGCTCCGCCCGCTTGGTGACGGCGACGAAGGCATCTTGAACCACGTCCTCGGCCTCGGCCGCGTCACGCAGGATCTTCAACGCCAGGCCAAAGGCTGTCTGCCCGTGCGCGTCGTACAGCACGGCGATCGCCGCGACATCCCCAGCCTGGAGACGTTCCATGGCAGCGAGATCAGCGAGATCCCGGTCAGCCTTGGAAACAGCCTCCACCTCGGTCATGCCTCCTCTTGCATCGCTTTAGCCCCCGCCTGCGCAGCGGCCTCCGCGCTAAACCCTGATACGTGCCGAATGCCCCGCCATACGGCCTCATAGCCTTCTCGCGTTTCGGACGAGAAGCCGAGCACTGGAACTCCGGAGGCTTTCTTCAGCGCGGCCAGTGTCGAGGCCTTCTTGGACGCTTGGATCTTGTCCACTTTGGTCGCCACCACCAGCACACCGATCGGCGTAGTTTTGCGAGTCTCCGCGACGAACGTCAAGAGCTCGAGGTCATCTTCCTCGAGCCCGCGCCGTGAATCCACCAGCAGCACGAGCGCCCGCAACGAAGAGCGTTTCTTGAGGTAGTTCTCGATCAGCTCCGCCCATTCTGAGCGCTCGCTCTTGGAGCGTTTGGCGAAGCCGTAGCCCGGCAAATCAACCAGCACCAGGTTGAGGTTGTCGCGAGCCCGCGCGGTAAAAAAGTTGATCTGCCGCGTACAGCCCGGGGTCGCGCTCACGCGCACCAAACCGCGTCGGCTGGCCAAGGTGTTGATGAGCGAGGATTTACCGACGTTGGAGCGGCCTGCAAAGGCGATCTCCGCGCCGGTTACTTGCAGGGTGGCCTCATCCGCGGGCCGGGCGATGGCTCCGACAAACTCGGCGTCGATGATGTCACAGGGAAGCGAGACTGAACGCGTCATGGGGAAACGACCTTGAACTCCGAATGGGGTGCACACTCGGAGCATTGGCAGAGCGCGCGCAAATAGCGAAATGTGTAGATACCGGTTGCGTGCTGATCGGCCCAGGTAAAGGAAAAGGCGTAGTTGCCCACCTGCTCGATGCTCAGGAGTTCCAGGTTGCCACCCGGGACGAACTTGGTGTTGCCGCCGTGCCCCTGGCAGTGCGCGCACGGGCAATAGCCCCGCAAAATCTCGTGAGGGATGGGGGAGACATGCCCGTCCAACCAGGTAAGCTCAAACACGCGTGCACCGTGAGGCGCTTTGACTCCCGTCGGGGAATGTCGAGGTGAGGCCGTCATGGCGCGTCGTGGGTAGCACGTCCGGAGCCGAGCGATAATCCAGTCGATGGATCTTTGATGAGTCCCCGCCTTCGTCTGGATCCCACACAGCAACTGTATGTGTTCACGTTCGTGAGCCACCTGGTGCCCGGCTGGACGCTCGCCAGCTTGTGCGCAGCGAGCGGCGTTTGGGCTCTCGCCGTGCTCTTTGCGCTCGTCTGGAGCGCGCTGCTGCGAGGGCGCTTGAGGCTAGTTTTCAACGACCGCCCGACCAGCTCGCGGAGAGCTCTGCTTGAGCGAGCCTACTTCGCAGAGTGGACCGGAGCTGCAGCGTGCAGCCTGCTCGCGGGCCCTGCTGTTGGGCTCTTCGTGTTGCTGGAGCAGCCGTGGATCAACGCCTTGCCGGTCGCCCTTGGCGGCTACGGAGTTGGGCTGTTTGCGGTCTTCTTCCGAGCACGAAGGGTTGTCGTACGCAGCGAGGCGGTGTTCGTCCCAACGCTCCCGGCCGAGTTCGATGGGTACCGCATCGTGCATCTTTCCGACCTGCATGTTGGCTCGCTCTTTCGCGGCGCGCGCGTGCGTGAGCTGACCGCTCGCGTCAATGAGCTGAGCCCCGACTTGGTCGCGCTAACGGGGGACTACGTAACCACCGGCAACCGGTTTCACCGCGAGGTGGCCGAAGCGCTCGGCTCGCTCTCCGCGCGAGACGGCGTGCTTGCGGTGTTGGGCAATCACGACAACTTCGGTGAGCGCGAGCCGCTGCTCTCGGCCTTCGCCGAGGTCGGCATTCGCGTGCTGCACAACGAGCCGGCGCTAGTCCAACGCCAAGGCGCTGAACTGTGCGTGGTCGGCATCGACGATACCTACACCCGCAAAGCCGACGTGCAGCTCGCGCTTCAGCGTGCCCGGCGTGTGCCTGAGCTGGCCCTCGTGCACGACCCGCGCGTGTTCGACGAGCTCGCTGCGCGCGACATCCCGTTGGTGCTCGCGGGTCATACGCATTGGGGCCAGATCGGTGTGCCGCTACTGAGTCGCTCGCTCAATCTCGGCCGACTGATCTTCAAACAGCGAACGGTGGCTGCCAGCGTTGGAGCTTCACAGTTGTTGGTGCACCCAGGCATCGGTACCACCGGGTTGCCCATTCGCTTTGGCGTAGCCCCAGCGATCTGCGTGGTTGAGCTGCGACGTCAGGCGCCGACGGCTGCCGACGAATCGAGGAAGGCCCCAAGCGAACGGAAGCGATCGTAGCGGTCGTCGACGAGCTGCTCGGGCGACAACTTCGACAAGGCAGCAAGGTGCGAGCTGATGGCCGCTCGCAACAGCCCTGCGGCAGCGTCGAGATCTTGGTGAGCTCCACCCGGCGGCTCCGCGACGATCTCATCCACTACGCGATGCCGCAACAAGTCCGGCGCGGTCAGCTTCAAGCAGTCCGCCGCCTCCTCGGTGCGCGTGCCGTCCTTCCACAAGATCGCCGCGCAACCCTCGGGCGAAATCACCGAGTAGCAACCGAACTCGAGCACCAGCACGCGATTCGCCACGCCCAACGCCAATGCGCCACCCGAGCCGCCTTCACCGATCACCGACGCGATCACTGGCACCTTCACCACCGCCAACGCAGCGAGCGCAGCGCCGATGGCCTCGCTCTGACCACGCTCTTCAGCGCCGATCCCTGGGTAGGCTCCGGGCGTGTCGATGAAGGTCAAGATCGGCAAAGAGAAGCGGTCCGCGAGCTCGTAAAGTCGGATCGCCTTTCGGTAGCCTTCGGGGTGGGGCATACCGAAGTTGCGCTTCATGTTCTCCTTCGTACCGCGGCCTTTTTGGTGCCCAACGACGACGACGGAGCGCCCCTCGAACTTGCCCAGCCCGCCGACGATGCTGGCGTCTTCGGCGAAGCGCCGATCGCCTTTCAACTCGACGAAGTCGGTGATGAAGCGCTTGATGTAGTCGAGCGTGTAAGGCCGGCTGGCGTGGCGCGAGACCTGGACCTTTTGCATCGGCGTAAGTCCACCAAAGACTTCATCGGCCATGCGCCGAATCTCGAGATCGATCGCTGCGAGCTCGCCTGCGAGGGCTTCATCTTCACCGACCAGCGGGCGCAACTGCCGCGCTTTCTCAATGAGTTCGGCGACGGACTTTTCAAACGGTAGAACGACCATGGCTGTCAGTGATTGTTGGGGATGATCGCCGAGGTGGGCTCTGCGGCGAACGGGCTGTTGGGCACGGCCACTTTGAGCGCCCGACGAAGCACGTTGTAAACCCGGAGCGGCTTCTCTTTGCCCTTCACCTTGGCCGGTGCGAGTTCTTCGACCTCGAACTTGTTCTTGAGCCGGACCAACGTGTTTTCACTGACGATGATCTGCCCGGAGAGCGCGACCGAGCAAAGCCGCGCTGAGGTGTTCGCCGTGTCCCCGATCACGGTGTACGAGAGCGCCTTGGAGCTGCCGATGTAGCCCGCAACCACCGGTCCGGTGTGAATCCCGATGCCGACAGCAAGCGGCTGCACGTCTCGCTCCATCCGCTGGCGGTTGAACTGGCCCAGCACCTCGGCCATCTCCAGCGCGCTCTCCACCGAGCGCACTGCATCATCCGGGCTCTGTACCGGGGCGCCCCACAACGCGAGGATGCCGTCGCCCATGAACTTGTCGAGGGTGCCGTCGTACTTGAAGATGGTGTCTACCATCAGCTCGAAGTACTCGTTCAACATCTCGACCAGCACCTCTGGCGTCGAGCCCTCGCTCATCCGAGTGAAGCCGCGAATATCGCTGTTGAAGACCGTGCACTCCTCGACTCGCTGACCGCCCTGCTTCACCTCGAGTTGACCGCTGATGACGCGCTCGGCGATGTTGGGCGAAAGCAGCCGACTGAGCCGCTCACGCGAGACGATCTCCGCCTCGACCTTCTTGCCGAGGATGTTGATCTCGATGAAGCGCGCGGCCTGGTTGGTGACCGTCTGCACCAACTCCAAGTCCTTCGCCTGGAAACGCGCGAGCGTCTCCGAATCCAGCCAGATGACCCCCAACACCTCGTTGTCGTGCTGTAGCAGCGGCGCCACGATCGCCGAGCTGATGCGGTTGAGGATCATGCTCTTGCCCTTGGAGGCTGCGAAGTCCATCGCGGCATCGTGGGTGAGCACGGCAGCGCGCTCTTTGACCACGTGGTTGAGGATGGTCGAGGAAACGGTGATCGGCGTGTTGGTCCCGTCGCGACGCTTGCTTGCGCACAGCTGCAGCTCCCCGCCCTCGTTGCGTAGGAAGATGACGGCGCGGTCAGCACTGATGAACTTGAGAACCGAGGTCAGGATCTTGTCGAGCAGCTTGGTGGTGTCGCGCTCGATCCCGATGGCGTGAGAAAGCTCGTGCGAAAGCCGCAGCCGTTCGTAGTCGGCGCGCAGCTGGTTGACGTCATTCGCGATGCGGTCGAACGAAAGGAAGCCCTTTTCGACGGCGTCGATCTGAGTGCCGATCTGACGTTCTTGATCGCTGATCGAGATGTTGGCCGCGACCGGCGGAGGAACAAAGCCGTTGAGGCTACCGCCGCGCACCGTGAGATTGGCGGCGGGCACCGCGGCCAAGACCGAGCGCGGGTTGGGCAGCGGTGCCGTTCCACCGGGTGGATATTGCCCCGAGGAGGGAACGCCGTGCCCCGTGGACGGAACTTGGGAGCCGGGCATCTGCGAGCCGGGCGGCGGAATCGACCCGGGATGCCGCTGCGCCGGCGGATAGCCGTAGCCTTGCGGTTGCTGCTGCATGTGCTGCGGTTGCACCATGCCCGGCTGCTGCGGCCGCATGCCTTGACTGGGAACCTGCCCTTGAACCGAATGGGGTGCGTGCTGATGAGGCTGCGCACCAAACGGGATCGCCCCGGATTGCGCCATCGGCGACTGAGCGCCCCAAAAGCCTGGCCGCGGAGGCGGCTGCGGGGCTTGTTGGCTCGGAACAGGCTGATTTACCTGACCCGGATAGGGGTTGACGTTGGCAACCGGACCGCCCATCGGCGCAACGCCATGCAAAGCCGGCCCCTCTTCGAAACGACCTCGCGTCGCGCCCAGAGCAATTTCATCCCCGTGTTTCAGGGCTGCCTCGCCGCGAACACGCTCCCCATTGATGAAGGTGCCGTTGAGGCTACCAAGGTCCCGAAGAACGTAGGTTTCACCACGCAGCTCGATGATGCAGTGCTCTTTCGAGACGATCTTATCGAGCAACTGAATGGTGTTGTTCGGGTGCCGACCCAGCGAATTCACAGGACGAAGCTCGACGGGTTGGGTTCCGTCAGCTGTCATGAGCGTAAGCCGAGCCATATAGGGCCAGGAGCTTATCCGGCCTTGGCGACCGGAACCAGTGCCAACCGCTGCGGCCTGGAGGCGGGCCGAAAGTTGGCCCGATTCGCTGAGCATCGCAATGGTAAGGCATGCCCTTTGCTGTCGTGATTCATGGGTCAGACCCAGATCTCGCGCTCCTTCACCACGATTCGCCGTCCCAAGCGGGCCAATCCTCCGACGAGCTGGAGGGTGCGCTGGTGTTCGACTCGCCCAAAGTGGTGATCGGCCGGGGTGAAGGCTGTGACGTCCGCATCCCGCACCGCAGCGTCAGCCAAAGACACGTGAGCCTTCGGGCCCGTGGCGCCGAATTCGTCCTTGTCGATGAAGGCAGCACCAACGGCACGCGCCATCTTGGCTTGAAGCTGCCGCCGGCGGTGCCGAAGCGGCTGGGCAAGCGTGAACTGTTCCGCCTGGGCGCTGTGTGGATCGAGATCATCGAGACCACCGCCGCACCCACGCGCAACGTGCGAGATCGCTCCAAAGAGCAGGCACTTGCGCTCATTCAGGCCGAACTCAGTGAAGCCGGCGAGGACGGACGCCCGCTCCTCGTGGTCGAGGAGGGTCCCGACGCGGGAACCAGCATGGCGCTGGACCAGACGCTGATCCTGGGGCGCTCGCAGGAGGCCGAGTTCGTCCTGGCCGACCCAGATATATCGCGGCGACACGTGGAAATCGCGGTGCGTGGCGACGCGCTCGTGGTGAAGGATCTCGGCTCGAAGAGCGGCACCTTCCTTGACGACCGGCAGCTTGCCAGCAGCGACACCGTCTGGCGCGTTGGTCAGAAGCTAGCCCTCGGCTCGACGGTGCTCAGCTTTTCCTACCCTGCGGCCGAGGCGCTTCGCGAACGCGAACGAGCTCCCGACGAGAAGCTCGCGGCGGCGGAGCTCGACTATCGGGTGCCCGCAACACCAGCCCCAGAAGCGCCCGTGGCGTTGGTCGAGGCTGGGGAAGAAGCAGTGGATGAAGGCTTTGAGGAACCGGCGGAGCCTGTGCGCCCGCGCTACCGCGGCGCAACCTGGAGCATCACCGACTTCGCCGTGGCGCTGCTTGCGCTCGGCGTATTCTCGCTGAGCGCGGTCGGCTACCTGGTGCTGCTCCGCTGATCGGCGCGTTCAGCGCTTCTTCTTTTTCTTTCCGCCCTTCAACTTGGCCTTGGCGTTCTTCGGCAAGACCTTGCGCGTCGACTTGCTGCGCCCGGTCTTTTTGCCGCGCGTGGGCTTCTCTTCGCGCGCCGACTTCGCCTCGCGGCGGCTCTTCTCGGCCGCCTTCTTGGCACGGAACCCCAGCGGCTTCACCTCGCTCCGTTCGGAGGTCGTAGCGATGCGACGGGCGTAGGTCATGCGCCGTTCGAGCGACACCTCGATCACCTCGACCTGCACCACGTCCCCGAGCGAGACCCGATCGCCCGAGCGCTTTCCGCTGACGGCGAAGCCGTCCTCGTCGGCCTCGTATTCCTCCTGGCCGAGCGCATCCATCTTCACCAGCACGCTGACGAAGGGCTCTTCCAAGGTCACGAACACGCCCGACCCGACGATGCCGGTCACCGTACCGGTGAAACGATCTCCCACCGAGTCCCGCATCAACAGCGCGCCGTACAAATCGACGACGTCGCGTTCGACCTGCATGGCCCGACGTTCGCGTTCGGAGGCGAGCACCGCTGCAGCGCGCATCTGTTCGACGCCTTCCTCCGAGACGAGGTTCTTCTTTCCGCGCAGGACCTGTCGAACCACGCGGTGAACCACCAAGTCGGGGTAACGGCGAATAGGCGAGGTGAAATGCAGATAGGCGGTGGAAGCCAGGCCGAAGTGCCCGATGTTGGTCACGTCGTACACGGCCTGCTTGAGCGTTCGAACGAGCAGCGTATCGAGGATGGAGTGGCCTTCGGTTTCGCGCAGCTTCTTGACGAAGTTCGACAGCTTCTTCGAATCGATCGCGTCATCCGGATCCAAGGTGACGCCGAACTTCGCACACAGCGAAACGAAGCGTTGCACCTTGGCGGGATCGGGGACGCCGTGGTTACGGAAGATCGCGGGAGCCTTCTTGTTGGTGAGGAAGGTTGCCACCGTCTCGTTCGCGAGCAGCATCAGCTCCTCGACGATTTGGTAGGCCTTGGCGACGCCTGGATCCTTGCCGCGCTTGTTCGCGGAGAGGGGCAGCTTGGTCTCGGGATCGACGATGATCTTGGTTTCAGGAAGATCGAAATCGAGTGCGCCGCGCTGCATTCTGCGAGCGCGCAACATCGACGAGATCTCACGCAGGACCTCGAGGTCCGCGCGCATCGCCTCCGCCGCTGGGTTGCGGACGCCCTCGTTGGTGAGCCCGAGGGTCAGCGCGACGTCCGGGTACGTCAGCTTCGCCCGCGAGTTCATGAAGCCCTCCACCAGCCGCACGCTGGTGGTCTCGCCCGCTGCGTCGAGCGTCAGATCTGCAGCCAGGCAAAGCCTGACCACGTTGGGCAACAACGAACACAGATGCGAGGAGAGCTCCCGCGGGAGCATCGGGATGGCGCGATCCGGGAGGTAGATCGAGCAGCCTCGTTCGCGTGCAGATTCATCCAGCGCCGACCCCTCGGTCACGTAAGCCGAAACATCGGCGATCGCCACGATCACTCGGTAACCACCTTCGGGTAGGCGCATCGCCCAGATCGCGTCGTCGTGATCGCGCGCGTCTTCGGGATCGATCGTCGGCAAAGGGAACTCGGTCAAATCGACCCGGCCCTCGAGCATCTTCGGATCGACCTCGCGCGAGAACGCCTTCGCTTCGTTGACCGCGCGCTCGGGGTGAGCCTCGTTCACGTTCGCGAGCGCCAAGATCTTGCGGACTTCGACGTCGGGAGTGCCCGGCGCACCGAGCACCTCGATCACCTTGCCTTCGGGGTTCTCGTCGCGCGATTCCGGGAAGCGCGTCAGCTCGATGATGACGATGTCGCCATGCGAGGCCGCGGCGTTGAGCTCAGTCGGTTGCAGCACGATCGGCCCTTTGAGACGAGCGTCATCGGGCGTTAGCCAGGCCGACTTACCGCGCTTTTGGATCGCTCCCGACACGCGCTTGGTGCGCCGCTCGAGGATCTCGTCGATCGCGCCTTCCGTCCCGCGCACTCCGGTCGCGACCACGCGCACCCGCACGCGGTCACCGTGCATGGCGCCGCGCATCGACTCCTCGGGGATGAAGATATCGTCGGCGTCGCCCTCGGTCGCGACGAAGCCGAAGCCGCGCGGATGCGCCGAAAGGAAGCCCTCCTTCATCGCGCCGCGAGCCTCGGCTTTGGCCATGTGTGCGGCGCGGAAGCGATTCCCTGCGAGCGGCACGATCGAGCCGTCGAACACCAGGTCCGAGAGGATTCGCGAAAGCGCCTCTTGCCCGGCTTCGCTGACGCCCAAACGAGAGGCGATCTCACTTGCGTGGAGGGCTCGAGAAAAACCCGTCAGCAACTCGAACACGGCAGCCCGCCGCGGGGGTTTTTCTTTGCTCACAAGAGCTTCGTAACACAGGCCCGTCTCCGTGCTAATGCGACGTTCCATGATTCACGCTCGGCTGCTGACGCTCGTGCGTACGTGCCTCGCCATCGCTATCTTTGCGACCTCGGCGCTGGTCATCGACTACGAAAACGCCGGAGACCCGGCCTTTTGCGGCGCTGAGTCAGCTTGCCTCAAGGTGCGTACCAGCGAGCTGGGTACGCAGATCGCGGAGTTTCTTCACTCGATCAAGCCCGGCCTGAAGTTGCCCGGGTTGGCGCTAGGCGTGCTGGTCGCGATGGTCGCGTTCACCTTTTTTGTCCGCACCAAGACGACCCGTCGGCTGCTGGCCGCAGGAATGACGGTCGGGGCGGCGGGTGCAGCCACGTTCATCGCCGCGCAGGTCAAGATGGCCACGTACTGCGCTTACTGCATGACCGTGGACGTTGCTGTGATCATCGGGGCGATCGGCGCGATCGGGCTCGCGTTCGTCGGGGGCGAGCCCAAGCCCAACAGCGTCGAGGCCAAAGCTACCGATATCGCCACCGATTCGAGCACCATCTTGGCTTGGGGAATCACCGTCGCGAGCGTGACCGTGATCCCCTTCATTTGGGCGCGTTTCCCCGCCAACCCACCGCTCCCGCCGGCGATCGCTGAGATGCAACAAGCCGGCAAAGTCGTGATCGTCTCCTTCACTGACTTCGAGTGCCCCTATTGTCGCAAGTTGCACCCGGCGATCGAGGAAGCCTCAAAGGACGCCGACGTCGTGGTCAAGCGCATGATGGTCCCGCTGGAGTTCCATCGCGGCGCGATGCCGTCGGCGCTGGCGTATGTGTGCGTGCCCGAAGACAAGCAGAACGAGCTCGCGCACAAGCTCTACGCCGCCGACCCGAAGCAACTCACACGTGAAGGCTCACTCGCGCTCGCCGCACAGGTGGGCGCCGACCCGATCGCGGTGGACGAATGCATGGGTGGGAAAGAGGCGCGCGATCGGATCGATCGCGAGAAGCTGCTGTTCTTTGACACGCTCGCGGGGCAGGGCGTACCGACGACGTGGGTAGGAGCAACCTTGGTTCGCGGCGCTCAATCCGAGAAGCTCTTGTCGGCTGCGAGCCGTGCTTCCACCACCATCTCGCTGCCCGTGTGGTTGATGTTCGTTGCGGCAGGCGTCGCGGTGGCGATCACGCTTTTCCGCGCCGAGCGCCGACTGCGCTCCAGCCTCGCTGCCACCAAACCCACGAGCGACACTGCTCCAAGCGAGCCAGCCCCGATCTCGAGCAAGGCCGATTGAGATTGCGAGCAAAGCTGCGGGGAGAAGCGGGGACGGCGGCTGCGCTTGCTGGCGATCAGGGCGTAGCTTGGCTAGCATCCTGCAATGACAGCGCCTGACGAAGACAACGACGACTCGCTCCCCATCCCCGAAAGCGTGGACGCCACTCCGCCTCGACGCGGACCGCGGGACGGTTCGCCGATGTTGCCCCTCTCTTTCTTCGAGCAGCTCCCGAAGACGGACCTCCACGTCCACCTCGACGGCAGCCTGCGTCTATCCACCATCATCGAGCTAGCGAACGAGTACAAAGTCGAGTTGCCCTCGAAGAACCCCGCCGAGTTGAGCGAGGCGATGAACTTGGGCAAGAACTGCGGCTCACTCGTCGAATACCTGCGCGCCTTCGACGTGACGTTGCGCGTCTTGCAACACCGCGAAGCGCTCTACCGCGTGGCGTACGAGCTCGCTGAAGACGCCGCAAAAGAGAACGTCCGCTACATGGAGGTTCGCTACGCACCGATGTTGCACACGCAGAAGGGGCTGCGCCTCACCACCGTCGTCGAGGCGGTGCTTTCCGGTCTTCGGCAGGCGCAGGAGAACTTCGGCATCGAGTCGAACCTCATCATCTGCGGCATCCGCAATGTCTCTGCGGCGTCTTCCCTCGAGATGGCCGAACTATGCGTCGCCTACAAGGGTCGTGGCGTGGTCGGGTTCGATCTCGCGGGCGCCGAATACGACCACCCAGCGAAGCACCACCGTCAGGCCTTCCAGTTGGTGCGCGACAACAACATCAACGTGACGATTCACGCTGGCGAAGCCTACGGCCCCGAGTCGATCGCGCAGGCGATTCATCAGTGTGGCGCACACCGCATTGGTCACGGCTGCCGGCTGCGCGAAAACGGTGACTTACTGCACTACGTTTGCGATCACCGCATTCCGCTCGAGTGCTGTCCCTCGAGCAACGTGCAAACGGGAGCCGTGCCGAGTTTGGCTTCTCACCCGCTCAAGCTCTACCTCGATCTCGGGCTGCGCGTGACCATCAACACCGACAACCGCTTGGTCACCGACACCACTGTGTCGAAGGAGCTCTGGCTCTGTCACAGCGAGATGGGCATGCCGCTCGCCGACATCAAGTCGGTGATCCTCTCCGGCTTCAAGAGCTCCTTCCTCCCCTTCCACATCAAGCAAAGCTACTTGCGCCACGTCGCTCAAGACTTGGTGCGCTTCCATGAAGACGGGCAGATCACCGCAGCAACCGTCCCCCCGAGCGGACGGGGGGACCTGCAACCTCGTCAGAAGCGGCACGCAAGAGAGCGCAGCATCTCCAGCTAACGACCCGGGGAGACCCAGTTCTGCGCGGCCGCGCGCCCATTCATCTCGACTGGGCCAGCGGCCGCAGCTGCTTGTGCGGGCGAGCCAAACAGGGGGTAGCGATACTTGGCGAAGTGGCCGTCGAGAGCGAGCCGCAAGGTGATCACCAAGCCAACGTCGTCGATCCATGCAACCAGCGGCATGAAGGCCTCCGGAATGAGGTCGATCGGGCAAACCACGTAAAGAAGTGTGAAGAGGGAGACCGCCTTCAAACCGAACCCAGCCTGTGCGTCACGCAGCATGCGACTTAGGACAAGGAGGTCCCCGAAGAACGGAACGACGCAGAATCCCCGGGCAGGCTTGCGAAGTTGAGTTTGGTTCACACGCACGAGCATGTGTCATCTCCACGGCTGCGCAAGACCTGCGGCCCAAACAGCTCACAACCTTCCTACTGGCCGAGAGCGCTCAGCACCGTAGACTCGCAACGTGGGCGATCGCAGTTGGCTCTTCATCGGCTTGGCGGTGGTCCTGCACGGCGCCTTTCTCGAGGCGGCGCGCAGGGCGCCGGAGACGAACTTGCTGTCGACGCGGCTCGGGAACCAGGAGGCACCGCTAACGTGGCTTGACGTCGTCGGCCCAGATGCCGAGCAAGCCGCGCCAAAGCCGAACGCGCTCGTGACTACCCAGCCCACGCCATCACCCGAAGCGGCGTCCAAGCCCACGGCTGAGCCAACTGCCCCGACAGAACGCGCCGACGCGCGGCCAACCCCGGCGACTACAAGAGATGCCGCCGCGCTGAGCGAGAGCGAAGCAGCAGCCGAAGCGGACGCTGCGGCCGAAGCGGACGCTGCAGCCGAAGCGGAGGCTGTAGCAACCGGAGCGGAGGCTGCAGCCGAAGCCAGCGCCGGTTTGCAACCAGGCCCTGCAACGCCATTGGACGGTCCAGGCGAGAACGGCTGGAGTGAGCCGGAGCTCGCCGCGAACCCGCTCGATCCAAGCGGCTTGGGCCTGAATCTCGCCGCCGCCATCGCTCTCAATGAAGCTGCAGCCCCCGCCGCTCCCACCGAGATCAAGGCGCCGACGACCTCTCCTCAAAAAGCCGCTTCCGAGTCGGTGCAATCCACCCTGATCGGCAGCGACAAGAAGGTCGGCATCGATTTGCCGGCAACGCAGGTGGTGGTCGGAGCGGTGGCGACCGCGACGCGCGCTCTCCCAGTTGCGCACAACACGCGCGCATCCTTCGAGGTGAAGCTTGACGGCAGCGGCAAAGTCACCAGCGTTCGCGTGCTCAAGGCATCCGGCGGTGACGCCGCAACGTGGAGCGGAGCAGCGAAGGCTGCCGCCGCAAGTTTGAACGGCAGGCTGTTGGGCTTAGGCGGGGCGAAGGGCGTGGGCGCGACGGTGACCGTCGATGTGAAAGTGCGCCACGTGTTCCCCTCCGGCTCGGCGAAGGGCGCGGACGTGAAGCCGGTGTGCGCCAATCAGATCATCAACGACATTGCGGAAGCGGCCAGCAGCGGGAAGACCAAAGACGCCGGGGAGACGCCAAACGTGCCGCTGTTCACCGATGAGAACGGTCGGCCCTGTATCCCAGTTGGAGTGAACGTCGTCTCCGACGAGACGAACATTGGCGCGACCAAGCAGATCCAGGTGCAAACGTCGTCACGAGTTACCGTGAACGGGCGCGCTGCCTTGCCGGCTGAACTACAGGCGGTCAACAAGGACCCCTTCTGGGTGAAGTCCACCTCAGATGCCCCGCGAGCCGTAGCGCCCTTCCGCGTGCGCAAGTTTCAGCGCGAACGCGAGAAGAAGAAGTAGGCACAAAAAAAAGAAGCGCCTGCTCGACGGTTGGGGGGGGAACTCCGTCACAGGCGCTTCAGTTTCTACTAAGCAGGGCGCGTGCCAATCGCTTGGCAGTCGAAGCGCAGGCAATTCACGCAAATTGTCGCGAGGAGAAGCAAGTTGGACCGTGCGAAGGTGAAACCGGCCTTCCGATCTTGAACGGTGATAGCCAGCTCAGGAACCAGGGTGAAACGCTGCGTAGGCGGTGTTCATGAACTCGGCGAACAGCACCTCACGCATTGGATCGAGCGGAAGAAACTCGATGCCAAGCACAAAACCCCCGTCGGTAGGTCCAACGGTCCGCACCACGCCATCACGGCGGAAGGAGAAGCTGGTGCCGGGTTGAATCAGGTTCAAGATCACCTGCTCGCCGCTCGCGACCTGGCCGTCCGATACAAGCACTGTCGCGCCGAGCATCGAGACGGTTGTCGTGAAAGCGGTGTGGATGGAGCGACTTGTTCGGAGCCGGAGCTCCAGCCGAAGATCGACCCGTGGAGCACGGCGACGATCGGGCCCTAGATACGGCGCCTTCGGAGCGGGAGGCTGCACAGGCGGAGACGCGGGCGGCGGCGGAGGTGCATGCGCCGGAATGCCCGGTTGAGAGCGCCCAGGGGGCAGAGGCGGTGGAAGCGGGGGAGCAGCCCCGACTTGCGGTGGCCCAGGCGGAGCTTGGTGCGCGAGTTCGGCCGAGCGACGACTCGGCGGTGCCGCCGGCGGAGGCCGGGGAGGTGGGCGAACGGCAGCCGCATTGGGGTCAGGCGGTAGCAGAGAGACCCGCACGAGCCCCTGCACGAATTCGTCCCAGTCGGCGTTGGACGTCCGCCCGAAGAACTCGAGCCCGACGCGCGCGCCCTCGGCATGGACGACCATCGCGTGGGCGCTGAAGGGCTTGCCGGTGGGCAACTCCATCTCGACCTGCACCAGCTGCCGCAGCGGAGGTGCCTCGTCCATACGCAACGACAAGCCGTGAAAACTCACGTTGGTTACGGAAGCCGCCAGGGGCTTCTTGCCGATCTTGAGGACCGCAGCGGCTTCCACTGGAAACCTTCGGTCACGGCGCCGTTCGTTCATCGAGTCCCCGAGACTTCAGCACGTTCTGAGCTTTCTGCCTACCTCAAGGTGCGAAGCCAACCATCAGAAAAAAAACCTCCTGCGATGAATGGCCTGCATTCAACTGCGTCCAACCCTCGCCTGCGCTCCGGCCCAATCGGCAGCAACCGCAAAGCTCGGAGGCCCAGGCGATTCAGCGGAGATCCGGCTGGATCGATTGGCCCTCACCTTTCCTATCAGGCGCATCCTCAATTCCCCGCGATCGGCTATACAATCCGCGCGGCACACAGCTTGCGATAAACCACCGCTAAGGAGTGACTATGAAGATCGGTTTCGCGTTTGCAGCTCTCGGCCTCGGCGCCTTTGCCACCACCGCAGCCCTCTCCCTGACCGCCACGGCGGAAGAGCCGCTCGAGAAGCGGGTGGTCGTTGAAGCCAAGCTGGACGCCAAGGCTGGTAAGGCCTCCATCGTGCTGAAGGGCATTGATGGCGCCTACATCAACAAAGATTTCCCGATCAAGTGCGACGTCACCATCGCCGAGGGCGGAAAGCTCGAGAAGGCCCAGCTGACCAAGGCTGACGCCAAGTTTGAGGACGCAGGCAAAGAAGGCAAAGCCAAGAGCGCCTCCTTCAGCGTCGGTGCCGACAAGTCGATCTCGGGTGAATGCAAGCTGGTCGCATGCAGTGACTCGTCCTGCTCGTCGCCCTTCAAGCTCCCGTTCAAGTCCAACTGAGCCAAGCGGCTTCTTCGCTGGCGGGCCTCTCGCTAGCTCGTCTGAAAACAGCAGCCTCGCCCCGCGAAGCTGCTGTTCTCGCGTTTGTCGTCAGAGACCGAACCAAGGGGATGCCGCAACAGCACGCCCCTCTTTGCGAAGCTCGAAGGTGAGCACGGCTTCGCCACCGACCTCCACCACCGGGCCAAGTGCGGAGCCAGTCTGAACGCTCTCGCCGACCTTGACCTCACTCGCTTGCATGTTGCTGTACACGGTGAAGTAGCGCTCGCCGTGGTCCAGGATGATCGCGAGCCGGTCCCACTCGTCACGATCGACGAAGACGACGCGCCCATTGGCCACCGCGCGCGCCGTGGCGCCACGCGCCGAATGCAGCTCCACCGCGGTCCCCGGACCAGAGCTCCCCTCGACCACGCGCACCTCAGTGCGGCCAGCCAGCGGCATCGGTAGAGTTCCGTGGAGCGACGCAAATACGCCGGTCGGAGCCTCGCCAGGCGAAACCTCGCGGCCGTACACCGTCACGGCCTCAGGCGGCGACATCGACGAACCGAACGCGCGATCGAAAGCAGCTCGGCGTTCATCGGCCTGACGGAGGTAGGCCTTAGCGCTGTCCCACGCCTTCTTCTGAGCCGCGAGCGGCGCGCGGTCGGCGTCGATCGCGTGGAGCCGCAGTTCGATCTCGTCGCGGCGTTTGCGCAGTTGTTTGACGAGCTCGAGGTCACGCCGAATCGAAAGGTGATTGCGCTCTACGCGCGCCGCGTGGTCGACGAGTTCGTCGAAGCCGCCGCCGACCGGGAGCATGCCAGCCCTCAGCTGCTTGTAGTAGGTGCGCCCGCGTGCGTTTACGCGGGCCTCAGCGGCGGCCAGCGTGGAGGCGATATCGGTGGTTTCGCTCTCGAGCTCGGCCTTCTCGGTGAGCAGCGCCTTGAGGGCGATCTCAACGTCGGTGGGCGACAGCGTGCGCGGCTTGGCCTTCGCTGCGGGCTTATTGCGCTGACTCAGCGCATCGAGCGGCCCGGTGGGCGTGCCATTGACGGCTAACGCTGCGCCCGATCCGAGCAGACAGAGGAGAGCGATTGGCGCGATGAGTCTCCTTCGCATTTAGACCGTCGCGATCTTTCGCAGGCTGAAGAAGGCCGTCGTGCCTCCGAGGAACGCACCGAGCGCGATCATCGCCAAGGCCACCGGCAGCGGGAGGAAGGTGGGCATCAAGCCTGTGAGGTTGGAGAGCTGCTGATCGAAGCGGTCCTTCACGATCAGGAACAACACGAACAACACAGCGATCGCCAACCCCGCGCCCATCGCGCCTTGCGTTGCGCCCTCGACCACGAACGGCGTGCGCACGAAGTTGTCGGTGGCACCCACCAAACGCAGGACCTCCACCTCGATTTTGCGCCGCTGCAGCAGCAGGCGCATCGTTGACCCGACCACGCTGACCACCGCACCGAGCACGATCACGGCCAGGAACAGCGCCGCTGTGACTCCGCCGCCGAGCAGCGCAGACAACCGATCGGTCCACTTTTCATAGGTCTCCACCGTATCGACGGCCGGCAGCGCCCGTAGCTTGAGGGCAATGGTCTGCAGCTGGTCGTCGGTGATCGAGTCATTGAAGGCGATCTCGAGCGAGCCGGGGAAGGCCTCGACCGGCAGCGCCGCGAGCGACTCATCCGAGCTGATCACCTCTTTGCGCGCTTCTTCGGCGGTTACCCGGCGAACCCGCGAAACACCCTCGGTCTGGGAGAGCGCTTGCGAGAGCGCCGCGACCTCCGGCTCTTTTGCGGAGTCTTTGAGGTAGATGGTCGCACGCCCAGCGCGTGACCAGCGGTCCCGCAAGGCCTCGACGTTGGTCACCACCAAGATCGCCGCTGCGAGGCAGATAAAGGCCACGGAGAGCGAGAACACGCTCAGAGCCTGCAACCGCCAATCGCGTCGGCCTGCTCGCCAGGTGCCGAATATGCCGCGCGACACCGAGCTATTCGAGTTCTCTAGGTCCATGGTGCTCCTCAAGCCGCTTCTTCTTCGAGGTCGAAGTCTTCGTCGCCGCCGTCGTCTTCGGTGTGCTCCTGGAGCCCCGCCGGAACATCGGTGGCCTTGCCTTCATCGAGGATGACGACGCGTCGCGGTCGTACATCGAGCAAGGAGCGATCGTGCGTGGCAAACAGCACCGTCGTCCCGGTCTCGTGGATGTCCTCGAACAAGCCGAGGATGTCGATCGCCAGCTGCGGATCGAGGTTGCCAGTGGGCTCATCAGCTAGAATCAGCGCCGGCTCGTGCACCAACGACCGAGCAACCGCGACGCGTTGCTGCTCTCCACCCGAGAGGACGCGCGCTGCGTCACCACCTCGTCCAGCGAGCCCCACGCGCTCGAGCGCTTCGCCAACGCGCGTACGAATCAAGCGTTTGGCGATCCCCATCACCTCGAGGGCGATGGCCACGTTGTCGTAGACGCTCCAATCGGGCACCAGCCGAAAATCCTGAAAGACGACGCCGATGTTGCGACGAAGCGCCGGGATGGCAGAGGACGAAAGGCGTGAGACGTCACGTCCCAAGAACAGGATCCGGCCGTCATCGAGCTGCTCGGTGCGATGAATGAGACGAAGCAAGGTGCTTTTGCCGGAGCCCGACGGCCCCGTCACAAACACGAACTCCCCTCGCTCGATCACCAGCGACATTCCGCGCAAAACCGGCTGGTCTGGGCGGTAGGACTTGAAGACCTCCTCAAAAACGAGAATCGGTCTCGAGGCCGCCGAAGGGTCGTAACGGTGGCCGGCTCGTAGAGCCTGATTACGAAACGAACTCTGCTGACTCGAAGCGCCCATCCCGAGCGCGAATAGCAAGTCGCACGAACAAGGAAAACTTTTCGGCGCCGCGTGTAGAGTCTGGCCCGTGAGAATCGCGTTCCTGGGATTGCCGCTCGGCGCGTGTTTGTTGCACCACGACGGTCACGAGATCGTGCTTTGCGGGCTGAGCCGAATCGACTCACCGGGGGTGCGCCGCATCCAGCGCTTGCTGGGCGACAAGGTGCTGCTCAAGCCGCGACTCGAGAAGCACTTCATCGCTCGTTTGCGCGCAGCAAGACCGGACCTCGTGGTGAGCTGGTTCTGGACCAACCGCATTCCCACCGCGGTGATCGAGGTGGCGCCGCTTGGCGGCTTTGGCGTGCACCCGTCGCTCCTTCCGCGACACCGCGGCCCCGATCCGACGACCTGGGCGCTCCTTTCGGGCGACCGAGAGACCGGGGTTACCGCGCATCGCCTGGCCGCCGAGTACGACACCGGCGCCATTCTCGCCAGCGAATCGCTGAACATCGACCCGCGCTGGAACAGCTGGGAACTTGCGCGAGCCCTCGACCGCCCGAGCCTGCGGGTGTTGCGCGCCGTTACGCGCCGCTTTGCGCTTGGGGACCCGCCGGAAGAGCTGCAACAGGATGAGGCCCAGGCAACCAGCGCGCCTTTCCTCTCGGACGAGGAGGCCGTTTTGCACTGGACCGAAAGCGTCGAGCAAATCACCCGGCTCGTGAGGGCCTTGGCACCTTCTCCTGGTGCAAGAATGGAGATCGCTGGAGAGGAACTCGCGGTGCTGGAGGTCGAGCCGCTGCCACTCCCCAGTTACCTCGAGCAACCAGGCGAGATGGTGCTCGAGCAGGGGCGCCCGCGTATTGCCTGTCGAGACGGCAGCGTTCGGGTGCTCCGCGCTGAATGGGGTGGTGAAGAGGTGAGCCCCGAGCAATTCAAGCGGCTGTTCAGTGGACAGAGCGGCTGACTGACTCCGGCCAAGTCGAACCAGGGACGAATGATCGCAGCGCTTACGCCTTGAGACGATGGATCCGCTTGTCTTGCCGTGTCCCTGTCCTACCACCCCAACGCATTCGGTACGGGTTCTAGCGAGCGTGATAACCTCCGGCCTCCCCAACCTGGGAGGACTGCTTTGTCGACCCCTGATGTATTGGCAAAGGCCGCACGTGAGCGATTGGCCGTTGCACTAAACGCGCTTCAAACCAGCACCGATCCGCCCGTGGAGTTGCTTGAGCTCGCGGAGCCCATCGCCCAAACCATGGGCATCCTGCATCGCATCGAGCGATCCAAAGGGCAGGATTTGGCCGGCCGCGAGTCGATCGTCGTCAACATCCGCAAAGCCCTGGATGTGCTGCAGAACTTGACGGTCAGCCACGAAGCGGTGGACGCCGTGATGGAGCAGGTGGCGGGCTGTCTTTCGAGCGCCCATCAGCTGAGTCGCTTGCCGGCCCCAAGCGGCGCTGGCGCTGCAGCTGCGCCCGCACAACCCGCTGCCGCTGCGGCCGCCGCAGCACCCGTGGCGCAGTTGGTGGCCAACATCCCACCGCCACAGCCGGTCGCTACCGCGCCCGCGTTTCAGCCTGCAGCAGCGCCCGCTGCGGTTCCAGCCGTGGCCCCGGCGGTCAGCAAAGGGCCGCCGGGCGCAGGGCAAACCGTGCGCCTCGACGCTGGCCCCGCGATTCAGCAGGCCGCTCAACAAGCGCAGCTCGCAGCTCAACAACAAGCCGCTCAACAGGCTCAGCTCGTCGCGCAGCAACATGCGGCGCAACAGGCGCAGCTCGCAGCTCAACAACAAGCCGCCCAACTCGCAGCCCAACAGCAAGCCGCGCAGCTCGCGGCCCAACAACAAGCCGCCCAGCAGGCGCAGCTCGCAGCTCAGCAACAAGCCGCTCAGCAGGCTCAGCTCGCAGCTCAGCAACAAGCCGCTCAGCAGGCTCAGCTTGCAGCTCAGCAACAGGCTCAGCTCGCGGCTCAACAACAAGCCGCTCAACAGGCGCAGCTCGCAGCTCAGCAACAAGCCGCGCAGCCTGCTCAAGCAACGCCGGTCATGTCCAAGGCACCAGCCCCGGCTGCGCGTCCTTCACAAACGGGCAACGTCGTGGTCGGGCTCGGCGCACACTCGGTGTCCAACTTCTACAAGGGCCTCGGTGGTAACGACGTGATCGAGTACGGCGGGCTGTTCGTCAGCACCTACCAGATCCCCAAGATCGGCACGCCGGTGAACCTTCACGTCAAGCTGCCTGGAGACCTTGAGTTCCAAGCCTCCGGCGTGGTGCAGTGGATTCGCGAGGCCTCGGGAGAAGGCGTGGATCCAGGCTTTGGTGCGCGGTTCACCCAGATCACCCCGGAAGGCCGCCAGCTCGTTTACCGATACACGCGGAACCGCGAGCCCATCCTTTACGACGACCTGTGAGCGGCCTGTGAGCGGCCTGCGAGCCCGCCGAAGCAAGCGACCGTACGCGGCGTTCTTCCGCGAGGTTCTTCACGGCGCCCTGCTCGTGCTCGTGGCGTTGGTTGCGTGGGGTCCGCCTCACGCAGCCTTCGCCACAGACGATCCGTGGCTCGACTATTGGACGCTCGAGTCCGAGCACTTTCGCGTTACGTACCCACACAACCTCGAGCGCCAAGCCCATCGGGTCTTGACGCTCTCGGAGAGCATCTACGAGCGGCTTACGCCCTCGATGCAGTACGCCCCCGACAGCAAGACTGAAGTCTTGCTGACCGACGATACCGACAGCGCCAACGGCTCCGCCACGCCTGTTCCCTACGACGCAGTTCGGCTGTTCGTGACCGCGCCAGACGACGTCTCGAATCTGGGCGACTACGACGACTGGCTGCTGGCGCTGATGACGCACGAGTACACGCACATCCTCCACACCGGGAACATCAGCGGTGGAGCGGCGATCGTCAATCGCGTGATCGGTAGAACCCTCTCGCCCAATTCGGCGCAACCTCGCTGGGTGATCGAGGGACTGGCTGTGGTTTACGAGAGCCAGTTTACGAGCGGTGGGCGCATTCGCTCCTCGCTGTTCGACACCTACTTACGAGCCGACGTGCTCGAAGACAACTTCGCGCGGCTCGACCAGATCTCGAGCGGAGCCGACCGCTGGCCGTACGGAAACATCCACTACCTTTACGGCAGTCGCTTCATCCGCTGGCTCACCGAGGTCTACGGACTCGACATCTACTCAGCCATCTCGGCCGACTACGGCGCAGCCTCGATCCCGCTGGCGATCAATCGCGCCATTCGGCGAGTGACCGGCGTGACCTACGAAGAGTTGTACGACGCATGGCGGCTGCACCTTGAGGCGCACTTCAAGAAAATGGTGGAAGAGGTGGATGCTCGCGGTCGACGCGAAGGCAAGCGGCTCACCTTCCTCGGCGGCGAAGCGGCCTACCCGCGCTTCGTTCCCAGTGTTGCCAAGGCCGATAAAGCCGCGCAAGAGCTCGTCTACTACCGCGACGATCTCAACACCCCGCGCGGGCTGCATCGGCTGACCTTGCGTGGAGCCGGCGTCGACGAAGACGAACCGCAAGACGAGCTGTTCATCCGCACCAACGGGGATTCGGTGGCCAGCTTCACCCGCGAAGGCGACGTGCTGTTCGCCGATACCGCGGTTTGGAGGAATCTCTACAATCGACGCGACCTCTTCTCGCTGCCAGTGGGGGAAAGCTCCGAGCTCGGCTTCGACTTCGCGCGCAAGCGCCTAACGGAGGGGCTGCGCGCCTCCTACGTGGACGTGAGCCCCAGCGGCCGCGAGGTGGTGTTCTCGGTCAACTCGCGCGGAACCGGGACCTTGACGATCGCCGAACGAAGCGCGGAAGGACGACTCGGAACACCGCGAGCCTTGCTGCGCGGGGAGGAGTACGACCAAGCCTACACGCCTCGTTTTTCACCGGACGGAACGTCGGTGGTCTACAGCGCTTGGAGCAAAGGTGGCTTTCGCGACCTGCGCCTCGTCAACGTCAAAGACGGTAGCTTCATCGATCTGACGCGCGATCGATCGCTCGACGTGCAGCCCTGCTGGTCGGCCGACGGCAAGACGATCTACTTCGCGTCCGACCGCACCGGGGTCTTCAACATCTACGCGATGGATGTCGCGACTCGTGCGACCAAGATGGTCACCAACGTCGTCAACGCCGCGCTGGGGCCGGCAGTGAGTGAAGACGGTAAGACGCTCGTCTACGTTGGCTACACGAAGGCTGGGTACGACCTCTTTTCGATGGAGCTCGACGAGAGCCAATTCCTCGACGCACCCTCGGGCGAAATCGCGAGGCCACAGCCCTACGCTGAGCCGCCGCCCGTTTCGGTCAGCAAGCAGCGTTACAACCCGCTCGTAACGCTGCGGCCTCGCAGCTACTTCCTCGACATTGGCCCGGGGAATTACGGCTCCACCGCGGTCACCTTCTCGGCCAGCGGCTCCGACTTGGTTGGACGTCATTCGCTGTCAGCGGCCGTGCGCTTCGATCCGGGCGCCCCCGAGCCACGCATGTCGCTCGCCTATACTTACGGCGGGCTACCGGTGGATCTCGGCCTGCGGCTGACGCGAGCGACCGTACCGCGCGAATCGGGCTTCAGTTTGGGCGCCGGTGAGCTGCCCTACAACGAGACCAGCACCAACGTGAGCACCAGCGTCTCGTTGCCGATTCGCAACCCGTTCGCCTCACAGTTCGTGTCGCTCTCGTATACCGCTGCGCTCTATCACCAGAACCTCACCACCACGACCACCCTCGATCCGTTTGGGCCCCGCCCACAAAAGCCTGAGGGCGGCTTCCTGAGTCAGATCGGCGTGAGCTACTCGCTTTCGACCTCGCAGTTCTCGGAGAACACGGCAGGCGGTGGGCGCTCGGGCTTCGACCTCAACGTTGGGCTCAGCCTGGCCGACGAGAACACCGGTAGTACCTCCTCGCTCTACGAGTTTGATGCGTCGATGTCGGGCTACATACCGATGCCGTGGCCCGGCTATCACACGCTCGCGTTGCGCGCTGCCGCCGGGGTCAGCGGTGGGGACTACCCGCGACGCGGTCGTTACTTCGTCGGTGGCTACGACCTCGTCAATAACGGCCCGCTCGATACGCTGGTCAGCGGTATCTACGACGGCGCCTTCGTCTTGCGCGGCTACGACGCAGGAGCCTCCAACGGAACCGCCTACTTCCTCTCCACCGCCGAGTACCGCGCGCCGATCTTCACCCCCAATTGGGGGCCTTCCACCTTGCCGATCTTCCTGCGGCAAGTCGATGCGTCGGTGTTTGCAGATTGGGGCGGTGCGTTCGACAAGTTCGACTTCGAAGCGGTGCGCTTCTTCCACAACAGTCATCCCATCGACGCCAAAGAGCTGAAGACCTCGATCGGCGGTGAGGTTTGGCTGACCACGGTGCTGGCCTATCGCATCCCGACCAATTTCCGCGTCGGCTATGCCTACGGCTTTGACCCGGGAGCGGTCCCCGGCGGCCAGCTCTACTTCCTGAGTACCAGCGCCTTCTGAATCACCGTCAACGCACGAGCCTCGCGAGCTTCTCCATTACGCTCTGAATCTCGGGTCCGCCGGCAAGCAACTCAGCCATCGGGTCGCCTTCTGCCGCCACCCGCGCGGGCACCGTGGCGATCGTGAACTGCGCTGGGTCGAGCGAAGGAACGACCTCGCTCCAGCGCAGCGGAGTCGACACCCGAGCTCCGGCCGTCGCGCGCACCGAGTACGGCGCGACGATCGTCCGCGAAGGGCCTGTTTGCCCTGTATCGACGTAGACCTTGGCGCCACGCTTCGCCACCACCCGCTCTACCGTCGCGAGCGTGGGATGGGCGTCGACGATCAGCCGGCCAAGCAGATCCGTCAGCACCCGCGCAGCCTCTGGCGCGACCCCTTTACCAAGCGGTACGAACACATGCAGACCGGTCTGACCGCTCGTCTTCGGATAGCCGGTGAGACCCAGCTGCGCCAAGATCTCTCGCAACGTGTGCGCGAGCACCACCGCGTTCGCCAACGTCGAGAGGTCCACGTCGAAGTCGATGGTCAGAAAGTCACACTGCTCGGATGCACCGACCCGTGAGCCCAACATGTGAATCGGGATGCAAGCGAGGTTCGCCACATAGAGCAGGCTCTCAACGCGGTCGATCAGGAACACATGTTTCGTCGCGTCGCCCTCGTCAGCGCTCTTTTGATGTTTGCCCAGCAGCACCGAACGCACCCACGAAGGCATGCCGTGGGGCACGTTCCATTGGTAGAAGTTCTTGCCCTCGATCCCGTCGGGGTAGCGCACGAGCATGATCGGTCGGTCCTGCAAGTAAGGCAGAATCACCGGCGCCATGGTTCGGTAATACTCGACCAGATCGCCCTTGGTTTGGCCCGAGTCGGGCCAGAACACCTTGCTCTGGTTGCTGAGCCGAACGCTGATCTCCTCGCTCGGAGCAGCCTCCTGCGCTTTTAGCAGCGGTAACCTCGACGGGTCGTCGGACTGCGGTCTGGCGCGACAATCTTCGGGCCGAACATTCGGTTCAACGCCCAAGAACACGGGGAATCGCAGGGCGCCCTCATCGCTCCACTCGAGGTAGCGCACGCGCACGACCAGAAACGGCTCGACGTAGGAGCGACCCCGCGGAGCCGAATCGTAGCCCCCGATCGCGGTCTCCCGCGGCCGTTCATGACCCTTGAGCAGCTCGCGCAGCTCGTCGACCCGCGCGTCATTGAGCCCCGATCCGACCTTGCCCCGAACCACCCATTGCGCGCCGTCGAAGGAGGCCAAGTCGAGCGCGCCGAGCCGGTTGCGGCTGCCCTCGCCCACCGTGTAACCGACGACGACGAAGTGGTCTTCGCGCTCGCACTTGGTCTTGACCCAGTCGGCGGTGCGCTGCGGACCAGGGTGATAACGCGAGTCGGCCCGTTTGGAGACGATGCCCTCGAGCCCCTGCTGGCGACAAAAGTCGAACAGCCGTTGCCCCGAATCCTCCAAATGATCGAGCACGCGCAGTAGCCCGGCCGCGCGGATCAACCGCGCGAGCAGGCGCTTTCGTTCGCGCAGCGCGACATCGAGCAACGGCACGTCACCGATGCGCAGTAGGTCGAACACCATGTAGACGACGGGCGTCTCCGAAAGGGCCAAGGCGATGTCCGGGCGTGTTGAACGATGGATCCGCGTCGCCAAGCGCTCGAAGTTTGGTTTGCCGGCCTCGTCGAAGGCGACGACCTCCCCATCGAGCACCAACTGCGCGGGCGGAAGGGCCGCAACGGCTCGAGCGATCTCCGGGTAAGCCGACGTCGCGCTGCGTCCGCTGCGATAACGCAGCTCCACGCCTTCGGGCGTCTTGGTCGCGACCACGCGCACGCCGTCCATCTTCAGCTCGTTCAAATAGCCAACGCCCTTCGGCACCTCGGCGAGTTGGCAGAGCATGGGCGAGAGCTTTCGTCCGTCGAAGGGCGCGCGGTTCTTGGTCAACGAGGCGGCCTCTTGCTCAACCTCGGCGGCGATGCGAGGCGACTCACGCAGCTCGTCGAGGGTGAGCCCGGAGAGCACGCTGGTTGGTTTGGTGCGCGTGATGTCCTCTTTGCTGACGCCAGCGTCGGCCTTCTTGATGAACAGCCACTCAGGTGGGAGCTTCGGATCTTTGGGCTTCATGCGCACCAGGCCGAAGCGGCCCCACACCTTGCGACCCTCGAGTTGGAAGTGGAGCTTCCCGTCGCGCAGCCCTTCCTCGGCCGAAGTATCGAGATAGCGAACTACACCGAGATCCCAAACGATCATCGGGCCCGCGCCGTAGGTGCCCGCAGGGATCACCGCCTCGAAGTCGAGATACTCGATCGGGTGGTCCTCGGTCTGCATCGCGAAGTGCTTGACCTCGGGGTCGAGCGTCGGGCCCTTCGGCAGCGCGAAGCTGAGCAGCGCGCCGGCCATCTCGAGCCGCAGGTCGTAGTGAAGATGCGTCGCGTCATGTTGATGAATGACGAACGCCCCACGCCACGTTGCAGCGTCTCGGGCTCGCACCAGCGGGTCAAACACCGGCTCGTTGGTGCGGGCTAGGTCGCGCTTGGCTCGGTAGGCAGCAGCAGCGTCATTCGCTGGCCCTTCAGCGGAACGTACCGGGCTTGGGCTCTTGGTACGGCGCGAGGCCACGTTACTCGGGCAACATGCGACGAACGAGGTTGCGAACGTCCTCGAGCGCGAAGGGCTTGCCGAGAAAGCCCTGGCACGAAAGACCGTTGAGCACGTCCTTCGACTCTTCCGCCGACAAGCCGCTCATGATCACTACCGGCAGGTCCACCCGCAGCCGCTGGATGGCCTCGAGCACCTTGCGACCGCCGGGCTCGGGCATCGTTAGATCGAGCATCACGAGGTCATAGCGAAAAGGCGCGAGCTCGAGTTTGCGCATGGCTTCCAAGCCGCTGCGGGCCGTGTCGACTTCCACCGGCAAGCGACGCAGTAGCCTCGCCGCTACACCCAGGATGAGTTCCTCATCATCCACGACGAGCACCCTGCGCGGCTTAGGATAGGTGGAAGGAGTGATCACGGCCATGTTGGAGCGACAAAGCTACACGAACTTCGCAACCATCGGCTACGCGAGATAGGCCAAGTTTTTGCCTACATGTAACGACCAGGCCCGCCTCGAATTGATTGCGAAATCGCGTTCGACCGTCGCAAGCGAGCCGCCACGACCTGAGGCTTCGACTCAGCAACTGAACGGATCGATTCTCATCGTGTGTGCAGCAGCAGCCTCTTCCGCGCGTTTCTTTTCGTGCACGCCATACGCAGTTAAAGTTGCTCCATGGCGGCACGATCTACCGGCTCAGGCAACATCTCCTTTGGCCTCGTCTCGATCCCGATCAAGACCTTCACCGCCACCTCGGCGCAGTCGGTTTCGTTCAATCAACTTCACTCGAAGTGTGGCGGGCGCATCAAACAACAGCTGTTTTGCCCGCTCGACAACGAGATCGTGCAGCGCACCGACATCGTCAAAGGCTACGAGTATCAGAAGGACAAGTACGTGCAGTTCAGCGAGGACGAGCTCAAGCAGCTCGAAGCCGAACGCACCGACCGCATCGACATCCTCGAGTTCGTGCCCACCGACACGGTCGACTTCATCTACATCGAGAAGACGGTCTACCTCGGACCCGACAAGGGCGGTGATCGCGCGTACAAGCTCCTCTCCGAGGCGATGGTGCGCACCAACCGAATTGCGGTTGGTCGCTTCGGCACCCGCGGCAAGGAGCAGCTGGTCTTGCTGCGACCGTACCAGGGTGGCCTGGTGATGCATCACGTGTTCTACGCCGACGAAGTCCGTAGTTTTGCTGATGTCGATCGCCCTGGTGAGCTCGAGTTCAAACCGGTCGAAGCCGAACTTGCGGACAAGCTGATCGAGCAGCTCTCCACCGAGTCCTTCAAGGCGGAGCAGTATCACGACGAGTATCGCGATCGCGTGATGCAGGCTGTCGAGCAAAAGGCTGCAGGGGAAGCGGTAACGGTCGCGCGTGAAGCACCGCAGGCGCAGATCATCGATCTCTTCGAGGCGCTCAAACGTTCACTCAAAGGGGACGGCGAGGCTGAGAAGTCTGCGAGCGAAGACAGCGTCAAGCCTGAGGTGCACAAGGCTACCCCGAAGACACGCGAGCAGAAGAAGGCGACCGGCTGACGGCCCCTGGCGGCCGCCAACGATTTTTAGCGACCGACGCAACTTCGCGAGGCTCATGACGATGGAGCGGCATGCACAAGCTGTCCGTTCCCTCGCTGGTCGTTTCTGCCCTCCTTAGCGCCTGCCAAGCCGAGTCCATCGGCACCCTCGTGTTCGAGGACGGCGTGCGCCCCAACGAACCTTTGCAGCTTATGAGTGAACCGGCGTTCTTTCTTGGTCAGGTCGGCGCTCGCATCGTCCGCGTAGACGCGTCCGCCTTGAGCATCCGTGACGAGGCTGATTTCACCGAGGTCAGCGAAGAAGCGGCAGTGGTTGACGCCGCAGCCTTCGAATCGAAGCACGCCTTGGTCATGCTCTCGAAAGGCGAGGAACAGCTGGGAGAGGTGTTCTCGCTCGATCTCGGCCATGACGCCCTGGGAGCTCCGAAACGGCTCGCGCGCTACGGAGGAGAGGTACGGCTCTTGGCGCTGCCGTTCGGCGCGCTGGTACTTCAACGAGAGGACGGTACGCGCTGGAGCTTGGCGCGCTTCGACAAGGACGCTGTCCCGAGCGTTCCCTGCCCTATTCCGCAATCCATCCTCTCCATCAGCAGCCCATCGTACGAGCAGTCGAAGGTCGAGGCGGTGGCGCTTTCGGAGGGGACGTTGGTTCGGCTCGACGTCGACGTCTCGAGCGCTGGCCTGCAATGCACGCAAACCGAGCTCGGGCTGCCGCCACCCATCTCCGATTCGGTGCGCGCCGTGCGCTTCGAGCTGGCAGGCTTTGACGCTGCCGTGGACGTGCGCGGTGGAGCCCTCGCGGTGGCCCCGCTCGAACTGGGTGCTGCCGGATTTACCAGCACGCTGGTTGCTGCCGAGCGCATCGAGGACGTCGCGGCCTTCGAACAGGACGATCGTCAGGCTGTGCTCGTCCTTTCCGACGGCCCGCCTTCGCTGACGCTGCTGGAGCTCGGTCGCAACGAGGGCACGCTGGAGGTGGTGGATGTAGTGACCCAGCCGCTGGCAGCCGCGGATGCGGTAGGCGCCCTCACGCACGCGGATTTCGGCTTCCGCAGGCTGCTAGCGTTGGTGCAGAGCCGGCTCTTCGTAGCGACGAGAACGGGCACGCTCGGGTTTGACGTCAGCTTGTCGCCTGAAGTTGGCTTGACCGCCATCGAACTGCCCGCCGAGGTCGCGGCGCTGCGTGCTCCGCTAACAGTGATCGAACCATAGCCCTTGTAGCCTTTGGGGCCTCACGAGATGATGCGCTTATGAGCAGCGCATCTTCTTCCCGGGGTCTCCGATCTGCGACCCGACCGCTAAAAGGCAAGCTGCTGACAGCCATACTGCCGGTGCTGTTCGCCTGCGGCTCGGATCCAACCGACGGATCGAAGCCGCTGCCCCAACCGAGCGGTGGCGGCACCACGGTTGGAGGCAACGCTGGCGAGGGTGGTGACGGCGGAACCGGCGGGGACGGCGGCCTTGGCGGAGCCGGTGGAGGCGGGAGCACCGTTGGCGGTAACGGCGGCATGGGCGGCATGGGCGGCGCAGGGGCGAACGGCGGGATGGGTGGTGACGGCGGTATGGGCGGCGGCCAAGGGGCTTGTGACTCCGCAGGCCCGGTGGTGGAGAGCGCCGGGTCGCCCACCAAGTTGCTGTTGCGCGGCACGTTGTTGCTCCCCGCCGGTCCGCTCGAGGGCGAGCTCGTAGTGGATGGCAACCTCATTGTTTGTGCCGCTGCTTCCTGCGCCGCGCAGGCCAACGGAGCGACGGTGATCGAGACCAATGGCGTGATCGCGCCGGGCTTCTTGGATGCCCACAATCACATCCTGTTCGACATCTTCGACGAGGACGACTGGTCGCCGACCCAGACGTACCAAAACCACAACCAGTGGCCCAATGATCCCCGCTACGGCGCGGTGGTGGACGCAAAACAATGGCTCGAGGGGCAAGGCGCCTCACCCGTATCGCTCGAGTGCGAGCTCAACAAGTACGGCGAAACCAAGGCCCTCATCGCTGGTACCACCAGCGTGCAAGCCTCCGCGGGCTCCAACAGCTGCTACGGCTCGGTCTCACGCACGATCGACACCAGCGCCAATGACCTGGGCAGCGACACGATGCAGACCGCTACCATCTTCCCATCGAATAGCTCGGCCGACGGCGTGTGCGCGAACTTCGCCGATGGCGACACGACGGCCTACGTCATTCACATCGCCGAAGGCGTCGACCAAACCTCGCGCAATGAGTTCACCACGCTGAACACCATCACCACCGTGGACGGTTGCTTGATCGACGGTAAGACCACCATCATTCACGGAACAGCGCTACAGCAGCCCCAGTTCGCGACCATGGGGCAAGAAGGCATGGGCCTGGTTTGGTCTCCCCGCTCCAACGTCTTCCTCTATGGCGCCGGCACCGACCTCACGAAGACCACCGATATCCCCACCGCGTTGAATGAGGGAATTAACGTAGCGATCGCGCCCGACTGGTCGCTCGGTGGAAGTCAAAACATTCTGGATGAGCTGCGTTTCGCCGACGAGGTAGACAACGCGCAGTTCGGCAACATTCTCACGCCGCGCGAGCTATTCGAGATGGGCACCATCCACGCAGCCGAGGTGCTAGCGGTGGATGCACAGCTCGGCTCGCTGGAGGTCGGAAAGCGGGCAGACATCGCCGTGTACCTCCCGCTCGCCGCCGATCCCTACGACACAATCCTGGCCGCTACGCCGCGTGAGGTGACGTTGGTGCTGGTGGACGGTCGCGTGCTCTACGGCGATGGGGACCTTGATTCGCTGGCCCCAGCCAACAGCATCGCAGAGCCGGTGGATATCTGCTGTCGCTCGAAGTTCCTTGCGCTAAGCGAGTCGGGCGGAACGCCGACGAACAAGCTCGGCCAGACCTTCAGTGAGATCCAGAGCGTGCTCGAGACGGAAATGGCGAACTACGACGCACTGGACTTCTCGCAGTGGGACTTCGCCCCCATCACGCCGATCGTGAAGTGCCCGTGAGCGGCTGGCCGCTTCACGATTGCTCCTTGGCTCGCTAGCCTAGCCGCCCACAGTGCCGGTTCCCGAGAGTCTCAGTCGCCAACCCGGAGTCTTCGGACCGCTCGGTTCGTTGGCTTTTTCGCACGTGCGGCCCACCGCGGGGACAAGCGCCATGCGCGCGCTCTCGTGGCAAGACCTAACCCAGCGACTCGGGCTCAATCTTCCGTTCTTCATGGTGCACGACATCGGAATGTTGTTCGCGGCTCCCCGCGAGCAATACGTGATCGGCGCACGCGCCGATTTGCGGCAGGTCCTTGGCGACCGTGAAGCACGACAGCTGACCAGCGCCACCGAGCTCTACGCGAAGCTGCTGGAAGAGCTCACGGACGCTGAAGCGGTGCGTCGAGCGCGACAGCTCCGGCTCGGAGACGATCTGATCGCGACAGTGCTCGCTCGCCTATTGGGGGTGGTTTCGGCGAGGCTCTCGACCCGAGCCAGCTACCCGACGGCCGTCCCCTTCGATCCAAACCTGTTCGAACGAATCGAGCCGCAGCTCACGTCGTTGCTCTCGGCGGCAGACCGCACGTTCGAGAAGAACGCGCTCGAGACGCTCGCGTCGGTGCGCCTTTTCGTGCTCACCCTGGCCGACGCCATCGACACCGACACGCTGACGTTGCTGGGGCTACTCGGGTCGGACACCGGTGAAGGAGCGATGGCGCAGGTTGATTTGCTGAGCGCCTTCCAAAGCCCCGAGGCCAACGACATCGTGAATTTCTCGCTCGAGATCCTGCCCAGCGTGCTCGAGTCGAGGCCGCGTCCGGCCGCAGGAACCACCGCATCTTTCGGCTACAGCGGGATCGGTACGCGCGGGTCGATCGACAGCATGGTGCTCTCCGAGTTGGCCTGGGATAACCAAGAGCTCGCCCGCCGAATCGCAGACAACGAGCTGCTCTATTACGCACGTGAACAAAGCCAAGAGGAACAGCGCCGCGTTCACTACCTGCTCGTGGATGCCTCCGCGTCGATGCGAGGAGACCGCCAAACCTTCGCGCGCGGCGTCGCGCTAGCCACCGGTAAGAAGCTGCTGCTCGAGGGGGAAGAGGTCGTGTACCGCTTCTTCGACTCCCGCCTATACGAACCTGCGCGCTCCAAAAACGGCCAACTACCGACAGCGTTCTTGTTGGCGTTCAAAGGCGAGCGCGGCCGCAACCCAGCACGGGTCTTTTCGCAGCTCGCCTCGGATCTCGAGCTACAGCGCAGCCGGGATTCACGCAGCATCCTGGTGCACATCTTCACGCACGCTGCGCTCTACATCCCCCGCGAGCTGGTGCAACGCCTGAGGCAATCGGCGAACGTAGCGGCGGTCTTCATTCTGCCCTCCGGCGGTACGCTGGACTTGGCGTACCTCGACGTGCTGGACGCACACTGGGTCGTGGACCACGAGACCCTGTCCAAGAAGGAGGCCCGCAACAAGGCTGCACGGTCCATCCTCGGGGAGGCGGAGTCCCTACGTCGCGATCTCGACAAGCACGCAGCCGAAGGGCCCGTAAGTCAGCGCCGCGGCAGTGACACCCAAGGTCCGGAGAGCGCTCCAATGAGCAGGCGCTCGTGAACTACGACGACGGCAATCAGCGCGCACAACTGCTGCGCACTCTCGGCCAGACGCTGCGTGACGACGACTACGCGATGGTCGTTCAAGAGATGCGCAAGCTGCTGCAAGGCTCGGGGGACGTGCGCGGGATGGCCACGCTGGATTGGTACCTCGACCCGAACCGCGTCCCCAAGGACCTACTGGCCCGCCTGCCGGTTCGAGATCGCGCGAGGACCTCGCTTGCGCTTGCTGAGCGTGCCGAGCGCGAACGCGATGCAAACCGCGCACAGCGTCACTTCGCTGAGGCCGCCACGCTTTATGAGAACGCAGGCTTCATCGCGCGCGCAGCGATCTGTCGCGAGAAGGCGAACGACCCGGCACAGGCGGGAGTGCTCTACTCGCGACTCTCGCAGGTTCTACTCGGCTCGGAGTCGGAGTCCTACGCCGCAGCCCTCGCGCGCTTCAATGTCGCGCGGATGCTCAAGTTGACTGGGCAGACCGCGAGTGCGCGCGAAGCCTTGGTATCCGCGGTGCACTTGCTCGAACAAGCAGCGGACACCTTCGAGACGATCGGCCAGCGCGAGCGGGCCTTCGACTGTTTTCAGGTGCTGATCGCCGTCGGCAAAGAGAGCAAAGAGTTCGAGCATGTGCTCGAGGGCTATGTGAACGTCATCCGGATCTTGCGCGAAGACAACCTCCGCCACTACGCCATTCAGTCGTACGAAGAGGTTGTCCAAGCAGCAGAGAAGCAAGGCGAGCTAGCGGCCGCCGCCACGCTTGCTCGTGAGATGGCGACGTATGCACGCACCCAAGGGCTGGCGAACGTCGCCAATCAGGCGGTGCTCAATCAAGCCAAGTTGTGGCAAGACGTCGCTTCCACCAGCATCTCCCGCGGCTCACCACCGGAGATCGCCGAGAACGCTCTGCTAGCGGCTGTGCTCGCCTTCGGCGAGGCTGGGCAGTTTGGCAGGGTCGGTCTCTTGTACCGCCAGCTCGCGACCTTGGAGCTGAGCGAGGCCCGCCGCGGTCACTACGCGCGTGCTCAAATGCGCTACGGAACGGCCACGGATCTGGCGATCGACGCTTCCCCGCTGCCAACCCATCTCCGTCACGAAGTAGGATTTCCCGAGGTTTGGCACGTTGATCTGGTGGAGTGGGAACAACGCGGGAGCGCAACCGAAGCTTGCGCCGACGTCGTACTGGATCCTGCTTGGGGAGACGCGAGCCGACGAAAGGCGCTGTGTGCAAGGTTGGTAGCCATTGGTGTCGATGGCCATGAGGAAGCGCGTCAACAGCCACCGTCTGCGCTGCTCAGCCATGTGGCTGGTCTGCTCGGGGAGATCCGCCTTTACTCAATCTTGGCCCCGCTCGAAGCGCTAGCGCGTCACCAAGATCCAGCCGTGCGCGTCTCGGCGATGCGGGCACTGGCGCAGTTTCTGTTCAAGCGCACCTTCATCGCCGTTCGTGACGGCCTCGCCGATAGCAACGACCACGTGGTCAACGAGGCAGCACGGACGCTCGAGGTCTTGCACTTCGCCCCGGCGCTCGATCCGCTGGTTCGCATCTTCCAAGAGTCCTCCGACGCACGAGCTCGCCAAGGAGCCTTGCGTGCCTTGGTTCGAATCGATTCGGCCGAGGCGGCTTCCTTCTTGCTGGACGTGCTGGCGCATGAACGAAACGTCGAGCGTAGAATCGCCGTGGAAGCCTTGAAGACCGCCAGCGGCTCTCGGTTCATCGATGCTGCGCGGCAACGCTTCCCACGGATGACCGACGACGAAAAAAACACCTTGCGTGAAGTGTTCCGCGCGCGCGGTATTCCGCTCTAATTTGGGTTGCTAGCGAGCGCACAGTCCTGGACCATCGCGTCGTGACCATCATCAAGAGTTTCGACGTCTCCATTCCTGTCCGCAGACTGCCACCGTTGACCGCTGAGGCGCTCACGCGCGAGTTGGTTGAACTTGGGCTGCAAGTGGTTCTGCCAGACCAGCTGCGGATCGACGAAGAGCTGCGTTACACGCCGATCCGCATCCTACTGAAGGATGGTCGCGAGATTCGTACCGGGCTGGCCTTGACCTGGGCCTCGCCGGCCAGCGAGGACGAAGACGAGGACGAACAAGCTGATGAGCTCGAAGAGAATGAAGAGCTCGACGAGGAAGCATCGGACGACGAAGAGGAAGAGGATGAGGTCGCGAGCGAAGACGAACTAAACGAAGAAGAGCTCGACGACGAGGACGAGGACGAGGACGAAGACGACGAGGACGACGACTCCGATCTGGACGACGACGACGAGGACGAAGACGACGAGGACGACGACTCCGATCTGGACGAGGAGGACGAGGGCGCCGACGCTGAGGACGACGCCGATGAAACCCCGACCATCGACGGAGAAATTGGAGCGGTCCAGCTTTGGGCCAAGAACGCTCCTCAGCCCACCGACGAGAATGAGGTGCTCGTGGCGCTTTACTTCGCGGCCGCGATTGCCCGCTTGGGGGACGGCGAGGTTGTCGTTCACGACTGGGACGGCGGGCCTCGCTCCGCGCAGGAGATCTTGGAGCGGATCGACGGTGAATTCGACGCTTCGACGCCCGCCTGGAGCGAGTATCCCTACGACTTGTTCTTGGCGGCTGAAGACGGAGATGCCGCCGCGGTCGGACAGGCGCTCGCCGCAGGCGCTGCAGTCGACGCAATGAACAACCAAGGTGTCACGCCGCTGATGTTGGCGCTCGCCAACGACCGGCCAGCCGCCAGCTGGGAGCTCTTGCGGAACGGCGCCAATCCGCGCGCGGTCAACTACTTTGGCAAAGCGGCGGTGGAGTACGCCGATTCGTGCAGCGACGATTGGCTGCGAAGCGAGATTGAACGGCGCGCGACGTTTCCGCATCACGAGCTGTTCGAGCTGATCGCAGAAGGCGACTCGAACGGCGTGCTCGCCGCGCTCTCGGCGGGCGCCCCCGTGGACGCTGCGACACCTGAAGGCTTTACCTTGCTGATGGCGGCGGTCAGGGCGGAGGACGAGAACCTGGTGGACGCGCTGTTGCGTCGCGGCGCAGAGGTGAACCGACTCACGTCGAGCGGGGTTTCAGCGTTGGACGTCGTTCACGCTGTCGACAATGTCGGCCTCAAAAGAATGCTGTTGGCACACGGAGCGGTCAGCGGACACCCTTCGCGCTGACGGTCGCAGAGCCTGCGCGAGGCATTCTGTTGCTCCGTGGGCCTGCGGTTGTTAAGAGCGCGGGATGACGCTCGAGATCTTCAAGAAGCAACCTCTCGGCGGCGTGGACCGCCGAGCAATGGTCGGCGCACTCGCGGAGCATGGCACGCGCGTAGCCGTTGAATCCTTGTCCGCCGATCGCAAGCTGGTGACGCCTGCTGCGGGTGGTCTGGCCAAGGACGCGGTGGTCCTCATCCTCGGGGGTTCCAACGGCATCACCCGCGGCTTGGCCGTTCAGCTGGTCTTCGGGGAGAAGGCCGCCATCTGCTGTGTTCACCTCGACAGCGAGAAGATGCAGATTGGGCCGCACCACACCAAGGTGCTCGCCGCCGAGGCGGAAAAGAGCGGCGTCTTCGCCAAGTTCTTCAACGAGGACGCAACCAAGCCGGACACCGTGAAGATGGTGGTCGAGGCGCTCAAGGGCCAGTTCCGCGTCGTGCACCTGATCAACGGGATCGCCGCCGGCGCAACCAAACGCTACGAAGAGCACGGACCCACGCAAGTGAAAGACGTGGACGTCGCCTTCGACACCGTTCTGCAAACGCCCGACTTCAGCAAGCGCGAGAACATCCGCAAAGTGGGCCTCGTCGAGGTTGAAGTAGCAACCGCCGTGGACATCGAGCGGACCAACAAATTCATGGGCACCTCCTCGCTGTTGTGGGCGGAAGCGTTAGCGGAAGCCGGGCTGCTCGTGCGTGACGAGAGCATCGTTTCGTTCTGCGACTACGACTACCCGCCCGATGATCCGGTCTACGCGATGGGGCCGCTCGCCGGCGCGAAGAAGCTGCAGCGCGAAACGATGAAAGAGATTCGTGAGCGCTTCGGAGCGAAGACGATGCGCCTCTGTTACCCAGCCGTTGCGACCACCGCGCTAGGTGCGATCCCCGGCGGACTCTTGATGTTCGGGATGACGGCCGAAATTCTGCTCGAGCGCGGCAAGTTCAAAGGCATCCCCGCCTTGTCTTCGGAGGTGATGTCGATGTGGGCCAGCAAGGAGCAACACAGTGAGTTGCGCTTGGACGCCGACTATCAGGAAACGTTGCCCGAGTTTTATCGTCGACGTGACGCTCTCTCACCAGACACTCTCGCGACAGCCTTTTCGCTGCTGACCAACGGTTGACAAGGCGTCGCAAGAAAACTTGCGCCTACGCCGGCGGATGTGATTTGTTGCGGGCCGTTGGTCGGGGTGCGTGGCTGCGTTTTGTAATCGCCAGCCAACCGTCACAAGATCGCCCTCGACGGCCTTGGTTTTTTGGCACAGGCTATGGCTTGTAACTTGGTTGTCTCCGCAGCGTCAAAAGCGCGCGGGGAAGTCGGGCTCCCCGGGGAGCTTCTTGGAGGACTCATGAACGTTAAGCTTTTCGGTGTGTTGGTTTCGGTTTTCGCACTCGCAGCCTGTGGTGACAGCGGCAGCAGCAGCGGTGGCAGCAACAGCGGCGGCGGCGGCAGCACCACCGACGGCGGCGGCGGCAGCACCACCGACGGCGGCGGCGGCAGCACCACCGACGGCGGCGGCGGCAGCACCACCGACGGCGGCGGCGGAGCTGGTGGCGGAAACCCCGAGTGCCCCGGAGCCTGCGCGGCCCTCTACGACTGCGGCGTCGAGGACATGAACTGCATGTTCACCGGTGACCAGGCCGAGAAGGATGCCTTCATCGAGGGTTGCATCCCCGGCTGCAATGAAAACGCAGTGCTCATCGCTGTGATCGATCCGGCCAACTGCGCGGGAACGATCGCCACGGTCAAGGGCGCCAGCGAAGACTTCGCTGCCTCTTGCGACAACGGCATCGGCAACTGAGCTAGCACCGAGCGAGCTTCCGTCTCGTTCGCAAACGCGAGCAACCGCAAGGTTGTTCGCGTTTTGCTTTTCAGAGCCGCAGGTCCAATTGAACCTTCGACTTGGCAGGAGTCAGCAAACTGAGGCAAAGAGGACGGCATGCGCGCGATCATCATCGGAGCCGGACGCGGCAGCCGACTCGAGAATCTGACAGACGACGTTCCGAAGACGTTGGTCGAGGTCATGGGACGCCCCATGCTCGATCAAATCTTGGAGGCCCTGCAAAACGCCGGCTTTGCACGAAAGGACATCGTCTTTGTCTGCGGCTACAAGCAAGAGGTGGTTCGGGAGCGGTACCCCGAGTTCACCTTCGTCGAGAACCGCGACTGGGAGTCCAACAACATCTTGCTCTCGCTGATGCACGCGCGTGAGCACTTCGCGGGCGGCTTCGTCGCCAGCTATGCAGACATCGTCTACAGCGGCGACATCGCCAAGCGGGTCACTGAGTCGGCGCACGAGATCGCGCTCGGCTGCGACACCGATTGGCGTCGTCGTTACGTTCGGCGCACCCACCACCCCGAAACCGACGCAGAGAAGCTCACGGCCGATGGCGAACGTGTCACTCGGCTCTCGCGCAAGATCGTCAGTGAAGAGGCGGCCGGAGAGTTCATCGGCGTGATGAAGGTCGGCAAGAGCGCCGTTCCGCAGCTGCTCCGCGAGTTTGATGCGTTGGCTGCGCAATATGACGGCAAACAATTCCGTGAGGGGCGCAGCTTCCAAAAAGCCTACCTGCTCGACTTCCTGCAAGAGCTCGTTGAACGAGGTCACGCCCTGCATCGCGTGGACACGCACGGCGGCTACATGGAGATCGACACCTTGCAGGATCGTGCGTTCGCCGCGGATTGGTGGGCGGGCCGGAGCTAGGCAAGCAGCGCGCGAAGCCGCGCACGCTCAGCTGCCGAACTCGTCGTCCTCTTCTTCTTCATCGTCGTATGGGCCAACCGGCGGCTCTGGCAGCTTGGCCGCGCGGCTGACTCCGCGGAACACGTAGTCCGCGTAGGCGTACGGCGTCTCCGACCAAACCATCAAATCGGCGCCCAGGATGCCCATCGGTGCGCCGTCACAAAGCTCCACCACCGAGAGAGCGGGCAACTCCATGCACAGCGGCTCGGAGGCATTTACCTCCTCGCCAGAGTCTTCGAGCGCGGCCAAGACGCCCGCATGAGACTCGACATCAAGCTCATCCACCGGCAGCAGCGTCCAATCGCACAGCAAGAGCTCAGGAAAGGGCGGTGACTCAGGATCGCTCTCGAACGGTGCGTGCTCGGCTATCGGCAGCCCCGCTGATTGGAGCGCGACCACCAGCTTGCGTCGGCGCTCAATCGCCTCGTCCGACGGGCTCCAGAAGGCTGTGAGCACCGCCACCACCTCATCGGCCGTGGCCGAACGCCACAGTCGTGGATCACGGGATCCAAGCTCGAGCCCCTCTTCTATTCGGCGTTTCTCGAACAGAGCACGGGCAGCGTCGAACTCACGCAGATCCGAGAGAGCCTCATCGACCGACCAGTGAATTCGATGGTCAAACTCTTTTATATAGCGATGTTTGCCGAGAGCGCGCACCAAGCGAGCAACTTCATCGATCATGCGGGCGGCAAACGTCCAAGCGAGCATCATGGTAAGCCTCGAACTACGCGAAAGGTGCCTTCGAACCAAACAAGTTGTCCATCCGAGCGACGCACGACGCGCGGATAGGCGTAAGCCGACTTCGGCTTGAGGGTTTGCCACTCCCCTGGCTCCCACGTCCAGCGACGACCGCGGAAGACCCATTGCCCATCGACCCAGACCGGGTTGTCCATTCCCACGGGCGGATCGCCGATGATATCGACGCGAGCAGGCGGCGGCGGATACGGGACGACCACCGGGGTTGCGCCCTCTTGGGAGGCCACCGGCGGCGTGGGCAACGCTGGGTAACATCCAATCAGGAAGGCGAAAAAGAGGCTCGCTCTCACGGCTGTACCCACAGGAAAAACGCGTCGCGCAGGGTGTTGCCGAAGAGCAGCAGCTCGAGGCCTGCTAGCCCAATGAACGGCCCGAACGGCAACGCCGCAAGCATGCCTTCACCCGGCGCTTCAGCGGCCTCATCTTCATCTTTCCACTGCTGCATCGCTTCTTCGCGCTCGTCCTCCGGAAGCTCCTCGATCTCTTTCAAGATCGCAGCGCGCTCCTCCGCCACGCTCGCCGGCTCCTTCACCTTGCCACCGAGCGCCCAGAACAAGATCAAGAGCACGGTGCCTTGCACCGCTCCTCCGAGCAGCGCAAATAGAGCTCCCGGCCAGCCAAACCATGCGCCCACGACGCCGAGCAAGACCGAGTCTCCCGAGGCGAAGCCTGGCCGCCCGCGAAGCAGCTTGTAGATGCCGTTGATCGCGAGACCTGCGCCCAACCCAACGGCGACGCCGATCAAACCATCAACGAAAGACGACTCACGCAACGAGGCGGTCGCGAGCCCCAACACAGCCAGTGCCGCGTTGGCTTTATCGGGCAACACCGAGAGGTGCTCGAGGTCGATGAAGACCGTTGCAACGAGTGCCAATGCGAAACAAAGCCCCGCCGAATAGATCGCCAAGGCTCGCCAAATCGAGGTATCCGGATGGGGCAGCGGGAGCACGGTGAGCTCGAGCACCGCCAACGACAGGACTCCGCCGATGAGCTCCACCATTGGATAGCGCGGCGACATCTTCGCCCCACAACACGAGGCTCGACCGCGCAGGATCACATACGAGAGCACCGGCAGATTGAGCCAGGGCCGAACAGGCTTTGCACACGCCGGACAATGCGAAGGCGGGTACGCCACGCTCATTCCGCGCGGCACACGATAGATGACAACGTTGAGGAAGCTCCCCCACAAGAGCCCAAACAGGCCGGCGAAGACGCGCAGGAAGGTGGGAGGAAAGTCGAGTAACGTCACGAGCCGTTGCACCGTACCACGAGAGATGCTCGGCATTGACCCGCTAGAACCGGTCTGTCATAGCCAAGCGCACGTGCGTAGCCTGGCCACCTCTCTTCTTTTCGCAGTCGCTTGTGGCAACGCCGATAGTGGTTCCTCGCCAAGCGCCAGCAGCTCGGCTGCCGCGCCCGGCGCAGGTGCGGTGCTGCAGGCGGCCGAGAATCAGACCGCGACCTCCTCTTCGGCCAAGGCCGCGCCAGCGGCGAAGCCCGTGGTCGACATTCCCGCCGGGAGCTTCAGCTTTGGCAGCTTGCCTGGGGATCGCGGGCGCAACGCCGCACTTGAGCCGGTCGCTGCGCAGGTTGAGGTCTCCGCGTTCGACATCGACCGACTCTACTATCCGAATGAGCCTGGAACCCCTCCGCTCTTGACCGCCTCACGGGAGAAGGCGGCTGAGCTTTGTAAGAGCCGCGGTCGCAGGCTGTGCACAGAGCTCGAATGGGAGCGCGCTTGCAAAGGCCCCGATGGCAACGAGTATGCAGGTCAGGGGCTGTGGGACTCGGCCTGCAGCGAGAGGCCTTCCAGCTGCGCGTCGGGCTTTGGCGTACTCGGCCTCGGAAGCTATCGCGAGTGGACGGCGAGCTCCCGAGAAGGTGAAGGCAAATCCCAAGGCATCATCAAAGGTGCGCCCAAAGGCGGCAGTGATCTCGAGAGGCGATGTGCAGCGCGCAAACCGCTCGAATCATCGAACAGCGATGGCAGCGTTGCCTTTCGATGTTGTGGTGGCAGCGCCAATGAGCGGGCCGTTCCCGAGCCAATCGCCAAGCCATCGTTTGAGAAGACCGAGCTCGCCCCAGCCGAGCTCGAGCTCATTTTTTCGGCCGTGCCCGAACTCTCGAAGCTGAAGCCTCCGGTCAAATACTTCGAGGAAGAGTCGGCGAAGAAGGAGGTCGTGCAGCGCGCCAAGGAGCCCGATACGAAGGGCTACGAGCTCATCACGTCACCGCTCATCTGGCGTCCTGAGCGGGGAGAGGAGCTCGTTTTGGTCACCGGCCAAGCGGGAGAAGACGCGTTCATCCTCGCGCTCCACCGGCTTCCCGAAGGCAAGCACCGCATCGCGAGCAGCCTGATTCTGCGCAAAGAGCCCGCGCCGGTGGTGCTCGCGTTCGATCGCTCGGTGAGCACCCGCCTCGCGTGGGCGACCTGCTGGCAGTGCCCCTCAGAGTCGGGGAAGATCAGCTATCGCGACGACCGGCGCATCATCATTACGCAAGAATGACGGCGGGCGGGGCCTCGGTCAGCGGGGCTAACGCAAGATCGAGAAACGCGTTGATGCGCTGCTCAACGGCTTCACGCTGCTCCAACGGGACAGCGTGTGTTCCCTCGAGCATGAGCAGCTCGCCCTTGGGCATGGCCTTCGCCATTTCCTCCGCAAGTCGCGGCGGAGTGAACGAGTCCCGATCGCTGGCGATCACCAACGCTGGAACCTCCACGTTCGGCAACAGGTCGAGCGCCGAATGATCGCCGGCAAGGCGCAACATCTTGAGGAACATCAGCGGATCCATGTCCACCATGTGTTCGAGGTAAGGCAGCAGATCCTCGGGCGACATCCGCTTCGAGTCGACCTCCCCAAGGGCAAACGCCATCTTGAGCGCCAGCTCCGGAGGGACACCGCCCCATAGTGCCCGCGTCAAGTACGGGTGCCGCGTTACCAGCTCAATCAAACGAGGGAGCAACTGCGCGAGTGCATCCGACCCTTTGAAGGTATGGGTCACACGTCCAGGGGCACCACAAATCAACACGATGCCGCGAACCCCAGCCGAGTGCTCACGCAGGCTCTCGAGCACGACTTGGCAGCCCATCGAATGGCCAAACAGGACAACCTCCGGGTTGCCGAGCGAGGCCCGCACCGCAGCCAAGTCTGCCGCGTGCTGAGCTACCCCGAGCCGCTCCGGATCCCGCGGTACCTGCGAACGGCCGTGTCCCCGATAGTTCCAATGGGCAACGCTCGTCCGAAGCGCCAGCTGCTCCCAGAGATACTTCCAGATGAAGCCGTCACAGGCGATCCCATCGCAGAGCACCGAGACGATCTCTGATGGCCCAGCCCTTCGTCGAGTGAAGAGCTGGGTCCCGTCGTCAGCGGCAACGATGACGTCGCGAGGCTCAGTCTCCAGCGTCGTCGTCGTCGGCAACGTCATTGACGCTGGGGAGCTTTTTGATCTCGAGGCGCGCAAGCTTCCAAGCCCGCTGCACAACCCAGGATAGCGAACGGTCCAGACGAGCTGCCTCGTCCTTGATCTCCTGAAGCATAGACTCTGGGAAGTAGAGACTCTGCTTCCTCTTGTCCGTCTTCGACGCTTCCGAACTTCGGTCTTTGTCGTTCATAGCCAGAAGAAGAACTACACGAGCCAATGAATAAACTCCAGCGTAGTGTTCCGACACACGAAGTAGTACCCGTGTCTAAGGTTCCGCCGAAGCTGCGCAGTAAACGCGTGTCTAAGGTTTGAGGCTGCGCTTGCGATCGAGTTGGCTTCGCACCTGTTCCACCAACACTCGCAGTGGCACGGGCTTCGTGAACTGGAACACGGCCCCTCGTTTGAGCGCGCTCATCCGCATCTCGTCGCTCTGATCGGCGGTTACCACAAACACAGCCGTACCCGCGTGTTTGCCCTCCGAGAAGGCTTTGTCGAGCACGTCCAGGCCCCCCATGCCGGGCATCCGTAGATCCAGGATCACAGCGTCGAAGGACCGGACGGCCAGCATGGCTACGGCTGCCAAACCGCTCTCGGCGACTTGAACTTCGCCGAGCTGCCCGAGCGCTGTGGCATAAAGTCGGGCGATCGCCGCATCGTCATCGACCACGAGAATGGACTTCGTCATGCGGGCGAATCAACGATACCCCGCTCCAACCACCCCCGCCAACTTCTCACGAGACTACCGGCTACCCGTGCCCTCCCCCTCAGCTGCCTTTCGTCCCCGCGCAACACGGCCCGCAATCGTGGGTCACCGAGGCTCACGTGGTGTGTTCGCTGAGAACACGCTTTGTTCCATTGAGGAGGGCCACCGCCAAGGAGCGGACGCCGTCGAGATCGACGTGCGGCCCTGCGGCTCCGGTGAAATAGTCGTCGTCCATGATCCCGACATGTTGCGGGTTTCGGGCTGTTCTGCGCCCGTTCACGAGCTTTCGCTAACGGAGTTGCGCAGGCTCGATCTCGGGGGTGGAGCGACGGTGCCAACGCTCGAGGAGGTGCTTCGACGAGCCCGGCAGCTGCGCTTGGGAGTCAACATCGAGCTCAAGCACGACGTTCCTTCCCGCTGGGCACTGGCGCGTGGTGTAGCCAGCGAGGTGGCCGACTTCCGCGACGTCGAGCTGCTGATCTCCTCCTTCGATCCGCGCGTGCTCGCGCTTCACCGCCTGCTGCAACCACGGCTTTGCCACGCCCAACTCATCCACCGCTCCGACTATCACGACTGGGCGTTTCGCATCGCCAGGACCCGGGTATTTGACGGCGTCAACCTGGAGGATTGTTTGGTTCACCGCCAACACCTCGCGTGGTTCGAGCGGCGCGGCTTCGTCAACGCTTGGACGGTCAATGATGCGACGCTCGCAAAGCAGCTGTTCTCCGCAGGCGTGGGAGCCATCATCACCGACGTTCCGCAACAAATTCTGCAGGCCTTCACGGCTGAGGAAGAGACGCGAGCGGAGCAACGTTGAGCAAGCCCCCGGCCCTAACCGATCCCTACGCCGGTGGCGACTCCGAGCCCCCCTCGTCCGAGGCTCCCGCTTCGTCCGAGGGGCCGGCCTCAACGCCAGAAAGCGCGCGCATCGGTTCGCCGATTCACCACGGCTTGCTCCCCAAAGGTCCTCCGCCGCGGCCGCGCAAGCGCACTCGACGACGCCCTCGCCGATGGCGCAGTGCCTTACTAGCGATTGGCCTCGCGAGCGGCCTAATCGGGCTCAGCCTCCTCGGGTATCTCGGCTATCAACGTTTGCTCAAGAGCTCCCCGGGCGCTGTCTTCCCACTGAACCATCCTGGGTCTTTGCCTGCAAACACGGTCGCCGTTCAGCGCTTCACGCGAACCAATCCCCCCGGCTTCGTCGACCACGAGGCCGCCCTTTGGTCCTATCTGGCCGCAACCTTCTGCGGCGGGGAGGATCTATTTCGAGCGCTAGCCAACTCGGACAACAGCGGCTTCCGTGAAGAGGCCGCCCGCATGCTGAGAGAGCCGCGCGCCACGCGCGACAGCCTGCTGTGCGGACGCAGCTTTGCTGACGTGGCAGACGAGGACACCTTCGTCATTCACGCGCTCGGCGAGCCTAGCTTGCCCAGCGAGACCGATGAGCAGCCGAAGGCCGTGCCCAGCGCGCCGATTCGAACAGCGACGCTGATGAAGCTGAAGCGCCGCGAAGCGCCCAAATCACGCCGCCAATACGCCTTCGCGCGCGAGGCCCTCGGCCTCGGCGAGGTGCGTTGTCTGGTCGAAGATCCCGCTGCCATCACGACCTGCTCGCCGGCGAGCCCCGCCAGCGCTCATCTCGAGGGCACCGACTATTGGCTTGGCGGCAGCTCGCTCGACACCATCGTTATGCTGGGCCGAACCCTCTCCCCAACCAAAGGGAATGAGTGGGCGGACCCAACCGATTTGACAGCGTTGGCGGCTAAGGTCTCTTCAGCCCAACGCGCTGCGGTGGGCAAAGGTGCCTTCATGAACCCAGACTTCTTGCGGCTAATGGGCGTCAACGCGCATGAACCCCCAGAAGTAGCAGCGCTGATTGCGCTGCTCGCGGACAAGGACGCGCTCTTCGCCGAGGCCGACGACGTCAGCTTCGCAGGGGGCCGCTACAAACTTTTTCTACTAGCCTCTCAGGCACCTGATGCCATCGATATCGAACAGGGGCTGCGCGCCCTTCACGAGGCGGTGCTTTCACCCGAATCCGAGCACTCGCCGAAGCGCGATCAGGCCTTCAGCCGTTTTGAGCGAGCGCAGCACGAGGCAGGCGTTCGAGCCATCAAGCTCGCCACCGTCGAACGCGACGAGCGCTGGGTTATCGCGAGCTACGAGGTCAGTCTGAACGACGAGCAACGGGAGGCAACACAGGAGTGGCTGCTCGAGCAAAACCAGCGGCGCGCTGGGGCTGCGGAGATCATCGATCAACTCGTCACCGACGAACCAATCAGCAACGAAGCCTTGGTTCGGACAGGAGGCGCGGCCTTGCTCGACCGAGTACGCAGGCGCCAGTGACAACCTAGTTCTACGTGACGCTCGCTGGCGCTCGATCTATTGAAGCAACGTGCAACGGAAGATCAGCTCTGCGCTGCTCGTCGACGACGACACCGCCTTTCGCTGCGCTCTTCAGGGAGCGTTGCGCAGGCGAGGTGTGCGCGCGGTCACCGCGGCCAGCATCGATGAGGGCGCGCACCTCTTGAGTGACGAGACCGTCGACCTCGTGGCCGTGGACTTTCGCATGCCGGGCGGGGATGGGCTAACGGCGATCAGCCGCTACCGCAAACTCTGCCCCGACGCTGTGATCGTGATGCTGACTGGCTTCGGAGACATCCCGCTCACAGTTGCCGCCATGCGCGAGGGCGCCGACACCTTGATGACCAAGCCGGTGGACGTGGAGAAGTTGCTCCGTGAAGCGGCGTCCATTCGACCGAACGAGCTGCGCAGCGAGTCGCGCGCTCCGGTGTCCGCTCGCAGTTTGAAGCTGGCGGAAGTGGAGCGCGAAACGATCGAGACGGCCCTGGCCAATGCTGGCGGCGTAGTCGCAACCGCCGCCAAAATGCTCGGTATCGACCGCAGAACGCTGCAGCGGAAGCTGCGACGCCTCGGAAGTTGAGCCCATGTCTACGCTTCGAAAGAGCCTCCTCGCCTCGCTGTCTCGTGAACCCTTCGATGTGCTCGTCATCGGCGCGGGCATCAACGGCGCCGTAACGGCGGCGTGCCTAGCCGCACGCGGAGCCAAGGTCGCGCTGATCGATCGAGGAGACTTCGCTGGCTTCACCAGCCAACACTCCTCCAATCTGGCCTGGGGCGGCATCAAGTACATGGAGAGCTTCGAGTTCGGGCTCGTCCGTAAACTGTGCAAGTCGCGCAACCACCTCATCGACAGTTACCCTTCCACGGTCCGAGAGATCCGCTTCTTGGCCACCCATGAGCGCGGGTTTCGGCACGGACTCTGGAAGCTCGTGATTGGCACCTGGCTTTACTGGCTTATCGGCAGCTTCTTTACGAAGCGCCCGCGGCGCCTCTCGGTAGGTGAGCTAAGCGCTGAGGAGCCTTTACTCAACGCAGATATTTGCGACGGTGGCTTCGAGTACTCCGACGCCTTCCTGCATGACAATGACGCCCGCTTCGTATGGGGCTTCGTCAATCGTGCAATCGAGTCGGGCTGCGCTGCGGTCAACTATGTCGAGGCCGAGGGCGGCTCCCGCGAGGGCGACCATTGGGTGGTTCCGGCCCGCGACAAAAGCAGCGGCGCCGCGTTCACCATCCGTGCCCGTGTACTGGTCAATGCCGCTGGCCCCTTCGTCGATGCGAACAACGAGCAAACGGGCGTAACGACGACGACGAGACACGCCTTCTCCAAGGGCATTCACCTGCTCGTTGACCGGCTTACCCCCCATGACCGAGTCCTGGCCTTCTTTGCCGACGACGGTCGCCCCTTCTTCGTGATTCCGATGGGCCCGCGCAGTTGCCTCGGCACCACCGACACCCCCGTCACAGATCCCGTGACCGCCGTGACAGAGGAGGATCGACGCTTCGTTCTCGAGAACGTCAACAAGCGCCTCAAGCTCAAAAAGCCGCTCTCCGAAGAAGACATCATCGCTGAGCGCTGCGGCGTAAGGCCGCTCGCCGTCAGCGGCGCCTCCGGCACGGGGGATTGGATGTCGCTGTCGCGCAAGCACGTGATCGAGGTCGACTCAGTGCGCTCCCACGTCAGCATTTTTGGGGGCAAGCTGACCGACTGCATCAACGTTGGCGAGGAGATGTTTCACGAGGTAACCAAGCTCGGCGTCAGCTTCTCTCGGCCAAAGGAGCGCTGGTACGGTGAACCTGCCGCAGACGCGCTCGCGGAGTTCATGCAGAAGGCGGCGCAGATTCGGCTGGACGAAATGACGTCGCCGCAATCCTCCGAGCTACTTTCTACGCGCTTGTGGCGTCGCTACGGGAAAGATGCCTTCACCCTGCTCGATCGCATTGCTGCAGATCGAACAGCGGCCGAGGTGCTGATTGAGCGCGCTGAATATCTACGTTGCGAGATTGAGCTCGCGGCCGAGAAGGAAATGATCGAACGGCTCGAGGACTTCCTCAGGCGCCGCTCGAAGATCGCCTTGGTCGTTCGGCATGAGGACATCGCGCGGGCTCCAGGGCTCCGCGAGGCCTGCCGCATCCTGTTCGCCGATCAGGCTGAAGCGAAGCTCTGCGAGTGGCTCGAAAGCTCGGCCAGCTAGCGCCAAGCGCGCCACAAAAGCGTGCCGCCCGAAAGCGAACGGGCTAAGGCGCTCGGATGCTGCGCTCGAAAATCCTGGGCCTGGGCTCGTACGTCCCCGACCGCATCGTCACCAATGATGACCTCGCTCACTTCGACAATCGGCACGTGCGCCACGCCGAAAAGCAGATCGACATCACCGACGAATGGGTGCGCGAGCGCACGGGCGTTGAACAGCGCCGCTACGTGCCGAACGACGAATCCACCACCTGCAGCGACTTGGCGCTGCGCGCGTCGCTGGCCGCCCTCGAGGACGCTGGCGTAGCGGCGAAGGAGATCGACTGCATCATCTACGCGACCCTTTCGCCCGATATTCACTTCCCCGGGTCGGGCGTCTTCCTGCAGACGCGACTCGGGATCGGCGGAGCGGGCGGCTGCCCTTGCTTCGATATCCGTCAGCAGTGCTCGGGCTTCATCTACGGCCTGCAGATGGCCGACTCACTGGTTTTGACCGGCCACTACAAGCGCGTATTGGTCGTCGGCGCGGAGCTGCACAGCCACTCTCTGGACTTCACGACCCGCGGGCGTGACGTAATGATCCTGTTCGGGGATGGTGCAGGCGCGGCCGTCGTTGGCCCCGTTGAAACCGAGAACCCTCGCGAGGGCATCCTCTACACCAAACTCGGTGCAGACGGTGGCGGCGCCAAAGACCTTCACCTCAACGTGTTCGACTCGCGGCGTATGCCACATATCGAGTACACGGCCGAGTGGGGGGTACCGGCCCAAGCCTTCCCGCAAATGAACGGTAAGAAGGTGTTCCTCAATGCAGTAAGGGCGATGAACCTCGGCACCCGTGCAGCGCTCGAGAAGATGGGCTTTGGCTGGGATGACGTGGATTGGTTCGTTCCCCATCAAGCCAACCTCCGCATCAACGAGGCGGTCGCACGGCTCGCTGAGATTCCGGCTGAGAAGGTGCTCAATACCATTCAGTTCTACGGCAACACCACCGCAGCCACGGTGCCGCTGACGATTGACCACCATCGCAAGGCCGGTCGCGTAAAGAAGGGTGACCTCGTGGTCTCCAGCGTGTTCGGCGCTGGCTTCACTTGGGGTACGGCGATCTTCTCGGTCTAACGTAGCTTTCTTGGCCAGCGTACGCGTTGTGGCGTAGGGCCTGGCGCTATGCATCGAATGACTCGCAATGGCTCGGTCGCCCCGTTATCCGAAGAGTGCGGCCGAAAGGCAGATGGCGTTCGCCATACTGTGCAACGGCGCGTCGGTGCGATGTTGGTAACGGCTTCGCTGCTCTCGGTTTCGGGCGCAGCAGCCGCCACCTCCGGGCGCGTTACGCGGTCCTTCGTGGTGGACGTTGAGCCCGGGAACGCAACCATGCTCGGCACCATCGAGATCGTTGGCAACGAGCCCAAAGAGAAGGGCGACAAGACCCGCGTCGATCTCTCGATCACCCCCGCTGGGCTCGCCGAAGGCAAGCCCGTCGCTGGCGACAAGAAGAAGAGCAAGGGCACCGCCCCGAAGACCCACGAGCTTCATGTGGACGTGACGGTGTCGGCCAAGGACGCCGTGCAGTCGATCGAGGTGAGCGATCTCAACTTCGATGGCTACCGCGACCTTTGGATTTTACGTGAGAACAGCGCAGAAGGCGCTCGTTATGAGGCCTTCATCTTCGACCCGAAGCGCGGAAAGTTCAGCCAATCAGCCTTCTCGAGCGAGCTCGGTAAGCTGACCAACCCCGAGCTGGATCCTTTGGCCAAACACTACACCTCGCGACGCACCGGAGAGTCCCCGACTCGGGTGGTTCACCGCGTGACGCAGGGCAAGCTCAGCGTGATTGAGAGCTGCGAGTTCAAGCCCTCAGCTAAGCCCGCCGATGGTGCTACCCAAGGAACGTTGACGAAGAAGAAGCTTGTCGACGGCACCATGAGCGTCTCGAGCAAAGAGGTCGCGATCCCCAAAGGCTTCAACCCCTGCGAATGAGCCGAACCTAGAACCACCCGTCTTCCATCTCGAGGGTGGTGGTATCTCTCGCCGCAAGCACGGAGAGCCAAGCGTCCACCTTGGGCAACTCGTAGCCGAAGAAGTAGCGACACGCCATGAGCTCGCCCCGATAGAACGATTCATCGTCCGCCGGCCGGTCAGCCCGCGTTGCCACGATGGCGAGTTCGAGCCATGTCCAAGCAAGGACGATGTGCCCGAGCGCCTGCATGTAGTTGGTCGCATTGGCGAGCGCGGCCTTTGGGTCGCCGCCGGCAAACAGGGAGGAGGTCACCGACCCAAGCTCCATAACCTTGCCCGCCAATGCCTCTCCCCACGGCTGCAGAGCTGGCTCTAGCGAGGCTTTGCTCACGGTCCGTTGGATTCTCTCGGACAGCGCAAACAGCGCTGCGCCACCTTTCATCGTCACTTTCCGTCCCAAGAGGTCGAGCGCTTGAATGCCGTGGGTGCCCTCGTGAATCGCGTTTAAGCGATTATCCCGGTACATGCGCTCTACTGGATAGTCCCGAGTGTAGCCGTACCCGCCGTGCACTTGGATCGCTAGGCTATTGCCCTCGAGGCAAAACTCCGAGGGCCAGCTCTTGGCGATCGGCGTTAGCAGCGATAAAAGCAGCGATGACTGCTCGCGGACGTGAGCCTCCTCCGCGGTGCGCTCCTCATCGACTAGCCGCGCGCAATAGAGATTGAGCGCCAACGCGCCCTCCGCATAGGCCTTCTGCGCAAGCAACATTCGCCTTACATCCGCGTGCTCGATGATGGGGACCTGAGCGGACTCTTGATTACGTTCTCCAAGTCTGCGCCCTTGGGGGCGGTTCCTCGCGTAATCGAGCGAATGCAGAAACCCCGTCATGCCAAGACAAGCAGCGCCCAATCCCACGGTGATGCGTGCCTCATTCATCATCTGGAACATACAAGCGAGCCCCTGATGGACCTCCCCAACGAGATAGCCCAAAGCCCCTGGCGCCGAGCCGGGGAGAAAGCGCCCATCGCCAAAGGCCAATAGCGTATTCACTGTACCGCGATAGCCCATCTTGTGATTGAGCCCGACCAGCGAAACATCATTCCGCTCGGCCAACTGACCCTGTTCATTCACGAGAAAGCGCGGCACCAGAAAGAGCGAGATGCCCTTGCTCCCAGGCGGCCCACCCGGAATCTTGGCGAGCACCAAATGCACGATGTTCTCCGCGAGCTCGTGCTCACCGCCAGAGATCCACATCTTGCTGCCGAAGAGGCGATAACTACCATCGGCTTGCGGTTCAGCTCGCGTGGTCAAGTCTCCGAGGGAGGACCCAGCTTGCGGTTCCGATAGGCACATTGTGCCGAAGAAGCGACCTTCCAACATCGGTTTGAGATAGTGCTCGATCTGGCTTTGCGAGCCGTAACGCGCCAGCAGATTGGAGGCGCCAATGGTCAGTAGCGGATAGGACGCAGTCGCAACATTGGCAGCCAAGAACCAGGCAAAGCCCGCCTTTTCAACCACCATCGGCAACTGCATCCCGCCGATCTCCTCGTCGTGGCCGGCGGCAACCAGACCCGCCTCACCGAAGGCGCGGAGAGCTTGCTGGATCTCGGGGATGAGCATTACCTGGCCGCCCTCGAGCCGCGGCTCGTGCTCATCCGACTTCTTCGCGTGCGGAGCAAACAGCTCCGTTGCCATCCGTTCGCAGGTCGCCAGCATCACCTCCAGGTTCTCTCGGGTGTGGCTCTGATAACGCGGTCGCTGAAGCAAAGCCTCCGTATCCAACCACTCGAAAAGCAGGAAGGAGAGCTGACGACGCGAGAGCAGCTTGGAGTTCATCGCGTTCGACGGTGCGAACAAACGAAGCGCGATGCAAGTGGCATCGCGCTTCGAGTTCCCTTCGCTGCAGTTCTTTCGGACTGGGAGCGAGGCTGCTTGGTTGTCGGAAGTGTCAGCGGGTGAGCGCGTCACGAGCGGCGTCGGCAACGCCTTCGTAGTGCGACTGTGTCAGCTGCGTGAGCATCTTCTTGGCGGCGGGATGCTCGGCGTGCCGACGCAGCCCGTTGAGCACAGCCCACGCCATATCGCTCGAGCCATCCTGGGTCAGGAGCTGGCCATAGAGCTGGGCGGCCTGCTCCGGTCGCATCATGACGGCCATGCTGCCGATACACTCGTAGCGAACCTCCGCTGAAGGATCTTGCTGAGCGGCTTGCTGAGCGAGGGGGAGCAATTGCGGGAGCTCCTCGAGGTTGCAAAACTGGAACGCCATCGCCCGCCGTACTTCCTCGTCTTGGTCGCTCATCAAGCGCGAGGCGAGCCCCCAGATTCGCTGGAAAGCCTCTTTGGGCAGACAATGAAGGCTGCTCGCGATCTCCTTCTTCACTTCGCGGTTGGGGTTTGCCGCGTGCTTCTCGAACACGGTCAGCGTGAGCTCGCCCATCCCGTAGTGGTGAGCGAAGGCGAGCGTCGACATGCACGCCGCCTGCACCTCGGCGCTAGGGTCTCGATCAGCCTGATTGGCGACGCCATGCATGACTTGTTGGTCGTCTCGATAGCTGGAGAAGCCACCAATCGCAGCCGCACGCACCTGGGGATCCGGGTCCTGAGTCAGTGCGATCAGCAGCTCGCGCTTGCCATTGAACTTCTCCGCTGAGTGAAAGCGCAACCCGCTCGCGACTTCGCGTCGGATGTGAGCGTCACCCGCCTGGGCTAACTGCTGTACGAGCTGATAGGCGCCTTCCTCGGCGAACTTGCAGGCCGCCACGATCACCTGATCAAAGGTGGCTTGATCGAGCCCGGGGATGTTGGCGACGGCGTAAAGCGTCTGCAAGTGCTGGGGCTTTACTCGATTATCCACCAAGTTGGCCCAGGCCGTCAGCGCGGCGCGACGAACGTTGACCGTCCCCTGCGCCATCAAGTGAGACAGATAAGGCTCAATCTCCATTAGTTGCGAGCCCTCGGAGTAGCAGGCAATGAACAAGTCATTGAGCGCGTCCTCGAGTTCGTGCTCTTGCTGGCTTCGCAGAGCGGGATAGCGCGAGAAGATCTCCTCGATCGGCAACAGCCTGAATTCGTCATCGGAGGCGTCCACCACCTTGAGCTCTTTGCTGTCGCTCGGGTCCTTCACGCCGGGAATGTCGGCCGCGGCCATGACCGTGTACGAGACGTTGTGCGCTGTGGTCTCGGTGCCGTGCGGAACGGTGAAGCGGAAGGCGAAGTTCTTGACCGACTCGGGCGCGAGGTCTTCACCAGCGGCCACCGTCTGAGTGAGTAGGATCTCGGTCTTGATGTCCGGCAGACTTTGACCTTCTCGCGAATGCACCGAGACAAAGAGCAGTTTGACCGTGAGTTCCGTGAGCTTGAGCGGCTTCTTACCGCCGTGCAGGGTGATCTTTCCGCCAACCACGCCGCCTGCCGAAGCCTGCGGAGTGTCGAGTGTCATCGTGAGTTTGGTTCCCCCGCCGAACATCGAATCGAGCATTCCCATATGGACCTCCAGGCTCTCGATACGATGAGAGCGAGCCAGGCCTTGTACGGCGAACCGAGGGTATTCCCCCCTGCTGCAGCTAGCGGCTACTCTCGCGCGAGTCCGCCATCGCTTGAGCCAAGCCCTGACTAAACTTTTGGCGGTCGGAGAGGATCGTAAGGTCGCGACCGATCACCAACGCTGACACGCTCAAGGCCATCGCTAGGACCTTGGACTTCACGAGGAAGACAGGGAAGACCAACTTTTCTTTGGTAGCTGCCCAGTCGCGGTAGGGCGAGCGCACCTCAGGGTCAAAGCCGGTGATACCCGTCCAGTCATGAAAGACCTGCAGCGTTTGACCTTTCATCAACAGGCGATCGATACGTTGCGTGTAGAAGTGCAGCGCGTCCAATTCGACGTGCCCGCTGACGCGGGTGCATACAAGCGTCGGCGTCAGCACCCAAAACAGCGCCTCCATCCGTTGCCCGGCCAAACGCTCGGCCTTCTCCTCGTTGAGCTCCACCCGGCGATGAGGGTAGTCCAACTCGCAGCCGATTCGCACCCCTTCTCACGCTAACGACGTGAATCGAGCGCAGCGGTCCTCCGTTAGCGCAACACACCCAAGCGTCTTCGAGGAGTCACGCGGCTGGGCTGCCAATTCGTCTCCGTTGCCGCAGGCTCGACGATGACGTCCCACTGCCCATGGTCGAAGGGAGAGCCATCTCCAACCGCAACAGGAACGAGTCGCTCACGCAGCCCCTGCTCCTTCATCTTGAGCGCGCGGTGATGGCAATACGGGTTATTGCCTCGCCGACCAAAGAATACGTGCGCTGTCCAGGAGCAACCGCCTTTGCAGATCGTGCGATAGTAGCAACCGCCACAATAGCCCCATAGCTCCGCCATACGGTCTTGGCGATTGAAGGTTAGCGCCGAAGCGTTTTGCCAAATCGACTCGATGCTTTGGCTGCGCACGTTGCCCCCGACGTAGCCCGCGGTTGGCAAGGAAGGGCAGCCCTTCACAGCGCCGTCTGCCTCTAGCCCAAGCCCGGCGATTCCAGCGTGACAGCCCTGGAAGTGGGCCACTTCTCCGGGCCGCGCCACCACACCGCGCAGCTCCTGCTCATGGGGCCCGAAGTATCCAACGTTGTTGCCTGGGAAAAGCCGCAGCCCCCCAGCCTTCGCTCTTCTCGCCAGCTCAGCCAACTTGGGGAACACGAGCAGAAGGTCCTCGGGTTGGAACAGCCAATCCGGATGCTCTTGGGCACGCCCCATCGGGACCGTCATAGCGACCTGCCAGCCGTGCGCCCCGTGCGCGAGGAACAGGTCCAACATCGCGTCGAGGTCAGGGAACGATAGGCGGTTGAGCTGGGAGTTAGCGGAGACAGGGACGCCGGCCTCACGCAGGTTCTCGAACGCGTTCACCGCCCGTTCAAAGCTGCCCACCACACCGCGTTGCACGTCATGGGTCTCGCCGATCCCGTCGACCGAGATGCTCACGCTATCCACGCGAGCGGCCTTGGCCGTGCGTGCCAGCTCCTTGGTAAAGCCGCGCCCGCCCGTCACCATGCTGCAGATCATCCCAGCATCCGAGATCGCGCTGGCGATCTCCGCCCAGTCTTCTCGAAGGTAGGCCTCACCGCCGATCAGCGACACTTCGCGCGCGCCCATCTGGGCTAGCTGCGAAACGACGTCGAGCGCCTCCCGCGTCGAGAGCTCCCCTTCCCGCTTCTTGGCCGCTCGCGAGCCGCAGTGCCCGCACGCTAGATCGCAGGCGAGCGTCAGCTCCCAAACGACGTGCCGAAGGGTCGTTGCCATCGCACTTACCGACTACTGCCGTTGCTTCGGATCGCGCGGGGGCGGGCCGTACACCTTGACCGAGGGCTTCACGGTGGGCGCGGCGCTTGGAACAGCGCTTGGGGTGGCGCTCGCTGATGCGCTCGGGACAGGCGTTGGGAGCGGCAATTCCCGAGCAGACGGGTCTACCGGCGGAGGACCGTAGACGGCCACCATCTCATTCGGATTGGGCGTTGGTGCTGTATCAGCCGATTGGGCTGCGCTGGCGGAAACGCGCGCGTCCGGGTCGACCGGCGGAGGGCCGTAAACGTCATTGGGCGCGCTGCAGGCTGCGGCGAGACTGAGCACCGCGGTGAGCGCCAAAAGGTTGGGGCGACCACGCAGCCCGCAATGAGGACAGGCAACTTCAGCACCGAAGGCGTGGCAACCGCACGAGGGACAGACGACCAGCGACATGGCCCGAAGTTACCACGCCCACCTTACTTTCGTTGATTTGGATCACGCGGCGGCGGACCGTAGACCTCGCTCGGAGAGTTGGCCGTATTGGGCAATTCGGTAGCCGACGGCTCGCTGGAGGCCGGCGCCGAGGCGGAGGCCGAGGTTGCGGCCTCGCGTGCGGATGGATTGACCGGAGCTGGCCCGTAAACACCTACTACATGGTCTGCGTGGTTAGTGCATCCGACCGCCGCCAAGCCCAACGCCAACGAAAGCGCAAGCAGCGTAGGCCTACCGCGAAGACCACAATGAGGACACTCGGCCTCACTCGCGAACGCATGTCGTCCACACGAGGGGCAAACGATCAGCACCATGCGCTGAACCCTATCATGCGCGCAGCAAGCTCGTCTGCGGTCCGCAAGCCGTCTGATGCATCCACCTTCGGCGGAATGGACTAGCCTGGGCGGGTGAAACGCACCTTCGTCATTGGCGACATTCACGGGGACATGTTCCACCTCACGCAGCTCATGGCCAAGCTGCCGCCGCTGGGAGCCCGCGATACGCTGGTATTTCTTGGTGACTACCTCGATCGCGGACCGGCCTCGGCTGGGGTCATTGAGTACGTTATGAGCCTCCCGCGAAAGACCCCCGCGCGGGTGGTCGCGCTGCGTGGAAACCATGAAGACGCCTGGTTGCGGGTGCTCGACCAAGGCTGGCCCGAGTTCGTCATTCCGCGTACCAACGGCTGCCTCGAGACGCTGCGCTCCTACAAGCGACAGCCAGCACCTCAACCGGATGACGCGCCGGAGCCTCACGAGTTTGGCGAGATGCTCAAGGGCTCATTCTTCCCGCCTCACGTGGTCGAGTGGATGCGCAGCCTGCCGTATTACTACGAAGACGAATTCGCTATCTACGTGCACGCTGGCATTCCCAAGAAGGACAACGAGTTTCGCCACCCGAGCATGGTCGAACCGAAGACCGCGCTGCTTTGGACGCGGGATAGCGACTTCTTCAGGAACTACCGCGGTAAGACTGTCGTCTTCGGCCACACCAAGACAGCGCTATTGCCAGCGGAGCTATCGCAGTACACGCCCGAGGATCCGGAAGACATGTGGGCGGGACCGGCGGTGCTCGGCTTGGATACCGGCTGCGGCAAGGGCGGGTTCCTCACTGCGGTAGAGTTCCCGCGCAAACGCGTCTACGAATCTCGCAAGCGCCGGCGCAATGCCCCCCCACGTACCGTGCGCTAGCGCTAATTATTATAATAAATGAAGTAATCGTCGCCGTTGGTGACGGTCACGTAGACGATCGTGTCGGCCTTGATGGCTGGGTCAATCATGTCGTATGCGGCGACCAGTGATGCAGCGTGCTCGTCGGTCTGGGCAATCACCGCGAGAATCTGCTTTTCCCAGGCGTCTTCTGGAGCCACATTCATCGAGCTTTGAAGGATGTCGGAGAGCTTCCCCTCGAGCACATTGAGGGCTTGCGATACGGGGTAAGCCGTCCCCTCTGGGAAACTCACGGCGCGCACGACACTGACCCCAACCTTCTCGCCGTCAATCCCCACGAGCAAGTCAGTCTTCTTGCCTTCAGTTTGGTAGACAATCTCGGCCTCGCCCTTGAGGTACTCGGCGCCTTCACAGCGAAAGAGCACTTCATAGGCGAAGATCTCGGAGTAAAGCGAGCTACCCCCGAGGTTGCCATCGGCGAAGATCTGCTGGCCGCCTGGGCTGAGCATCTCCGGCTGTAGAGCCGGTTCACCACTAAGATCTAGCGTGTTCTCGAGATACTCGGGCGCAGGCGACGCAATATCGTCGAGATTGACCTCACCACAGGTGCCAGAGATCAGGCCGTAGTAGTCAGGCGCGCTCCCACCGGCGCCGCCTAGACCACCCTGCCCACCAGCGCCCCCCTGGGCGCTGCCGGCGCTGCCACCACCGCCGAGGCCACCTTCACCGCCAGCCCCGGCGCTAGCGCCCTCCCCCATCCCCGCGGTCCCACTGCTGCTGGAACCGCCGGAGGAGGAGCTGACCGGCGAGCCACCAGCGCCCCCCGAGCCTTCTCCATCGCCACAGGCCACGAGCGTCACCAAGAGAGATAGAGCGAGTGCGCGCATGGCCGGCACTATCTCATGAAATCGGCGATTTGCTAAGGCTCAACCAGGCTCGCACACGCCGTTCTGACATTGAAGATTGTTGCCGCAATCGTTGTCTTGAATGCACTCAACACAGTTGCCGTTCTCGCTACAGAAGGGTGACGCCTCGGTGCAATCCGCGTTCAGCAGACACTCGACGCACTCGAAATTGTTATCGCAAAGCGGCGCGCCCGGCTCACCGGCGCAGTCGGCGTTGTCGAGGCATTGCTCACAATTGTTGTTGGGTGAGCATACCGGGTTATTCCCGCCGCACTCCGCGTCTACCACGCACTCGACGCAGATGCCTTCTGCTGTATCGCAGGCCGGCTGCTCAGGGTTGGGGCAATCTGCGTTGGTTGCACAGGCGGCGACACAGTTATTGTTGAGGCAGAGCGACCCGCTCGGGCAATCCGGGTCGATGATGCACTCACGGCAGCGGCCGGCACTGACTTCACAATGAGGCTCTGCCAGAGCACATTCGGAGTCCATCGTGCACTCGGCACAAATACCTAATTGGCTATTGCACAGCGGCTGCTCACCGGGGCAATCATTGGCGCTCAAGCACTCGACGCAGGCGCCAGTCGCTGCATCGCAGAAATCAGCCTGCCCTTGGCCACAGTCGTTGTTGCTCGTACAGGCCGTATCGCACTCGTGGTTGGTCGGGTGACAATACTGATTGGCGCCACAATCGGCGGTGGTCGCGCATTCTTCGCATTGACCAAAGAAGCAGGCCGGCTGCCCAGGATCGAGGCAATCCGCGTTGGTAGCGCACTCCACGCAACCAAGCTCCGGGTCACAGAATTGATTGACGTTGCATCCTGAGCAGACGTCTGTTCCGCCGCCGGTGCCGTTGCCACCGGTAGCGTTACCGCCGTTCCCTCCGTTGCCCATTCCCCCAGCGCCACCGCCACCACTCTGCGTGCCCCCCGCGCCGCCAGCGCCAGCGGTACCGCCACCACTTCCCCCGGAAGCCCCAGTAGCCCCAGTGCCGGTCGAGCCGTCGTCAGAGCACGCAACCAACGAAAAGCCGAGGACGGCAGCGAGAAGCGAATAGCGCATCATGAGAACCTCCAATGAAGATTAGTGGGTTGTGCAAAGGCGCGCGGCCGCACCCCTGACTTGCCAAGGGTAGAGGAGCCATTCGCACTGCAGGCTCGGGAACGGAGCCTGTCAGCTAGTTCGCGTGTTCCCCGAGAACACGCGCTGCGCGCTCGCCAGCTAGCAAGCCAGCACGCGCTGCGATCAGCATCGTCCGCGCGTGGCCCGCGACGATATCGCCGGCGGGAAACACGCGAGGGAAGCCGCGCAAACTACCGTCGGGCTCGAGCACCAGCCCCACTCTCTCAAGCGCCCCCGCTTGCGTCCCGCGCGGCCAAGCCGAAGCGTCGAGCACAGGCCCTTCAGCCGAACCGACGAAAGCTGGCCCGTGCTGCGTTGCAATGGCTCCCTCCAGCCCTTTCAACGAAAGTTCGAAGCTTGGCCCAATCTTCGTCGCGCCGTCTGCAGGAGCACCAAACGACGGCGGCGAAAACACGATGCCGCCACCGACCAAACCGCCTGTCGCCAAGACCACACAATCTGGCTCGAGCGTTTGACCATCCCCGCGTAGAACGAGCCCTGAGCCCTCTTGCTCAACACTCGCCACCTCACGATCCGAGAGCGTGATCGCCAGCCGCTCACACAGCCGCGCGCGCGCGCGTTCAAAGCGAACGCCAAACGTTCCTGAGTGCGGGGCAACGATCTCGCCGACAGGCGCTCCCGCAGCGGCTTCCAACACCGAGATCGAGTCCGCCTCGCGCCCGAGCCACGGCCCCAAGAGGAACGCGACCTCACCGGGATGAGCCTGTTTGGCTCGCACCAACTGCTGGCCTAACCAGCGCCTCCGCTCCGGCTCATCAAAGCGCCGTGCGAGCTCCAAATCAGAGATGAAGCTCTCATCGTCAAAGCGCAGGATGGTCGCGGCCGACTCTTGAAAGCGAAGGCCATGCGCATTGTCATTGAGGGACCGCACCAAACTGGCCGAGTCCCAATGAGGACGATCGACAGCGGGTAGGAGCACGGTCCGGCCGCGCGCCCGATTGAGGTCCAAGATCGCGCTGGCATGAGCCAACGTATGACGAAGGATGCCGCCTGTGGTTGCGACCAAGGGCCGCTCGAGCGGATCGCCCTCACGTCCAGCCGCTTTTAAAGCGAAGATACCGAGTTCGACCAACAGCTCAGCGCAGGCTGGGTCAATGGCCCAGGCGGCGCTTACGCCGGTCACCTTCTCCGCCTCGGCCACGACGTCCCAAGGGGTCTCATCGAGCGCGCCGGGCGATAATGAAGTAGCGCCTATGCGGCCCGTTATTAATGTTATCTGCAAGGAAGGGCGCCGGCGTTTCGCCGCGTACGCGGCAGCAACGCCAGCGATACCGCCACCGACGACTACCAGCTTGTTCATCGCGGCTCCGACTCGCGTTGCGACTCGAGGTCGACGTCGGCAACCCCGAGCTCGGCGCGAACCGTCGCCTGATTCAGAGCCTCCTGGCGGGCCTGGGCTGGACTCAGCGCCACTGAGCGAGTGCGCGCCTGGCGCAAGATGAAGCGCAGCGCCATTTCGCGACCGTAGCGCGGCGGCAGACCTCGCTCCTCGGCTACGATTTGCCCGCAACGCGCCGCGCACTTCATACCGCCACAAGCTCCAAGGCCAAGGCGCGTTCTGCGCGAAACATCCTCCACGCTACGCGCATATTCGCTCGCCACCACGTGGCGAACCTCAGCCTCGAGGATCGGCTCACAGGGGCAGACGACAACAGCCTCTCGCGGCCGCTGCTTGATGCGCTCCTCGATCCGCTCGACGCGACTGCCATGCCGATAGACGAGCCGGCGCGCTGCAACACCATCAATCTCCAGCCGCTCGGCGAGCTCACGCGAACTTACCTTCCTATCCCCACCGGGAAGAAAGACCTTGTGCGTGGTGCAGGTTGCACCCAAGGCGAAACGCGCTGCCAGGATGTCCGTCATCTCCTCGGCAAAGAGCCGGTAGCTCGCGAGCTTGCCCCCGACCATCGAAAATAGCCCTTTAGCGCCGTGCTTGCCGTGGTCGATGATTTGGTGGTCGCGGCTGAGGCCGTCCTCATGCGGGCCATAGGCATATAAAGTAGGCCGCACACCGGCATAGGTATGTATCGCGCGGGCCCCGGTTATTGCGGGAAACACCCGAGCGATCCCCTGCACCAAGTAGCGGACCTCCTCGCTGGTAGCGACCACATCGTCGAGATCACCGTAGTAGTCATCGTCGGTCGTCCCGATGATGCTCATGTTCTCCCACGGCTCGAGGAAGATTTGACGATGGCGTAGTTGGTTAGGCGACGGTCATACGCGATGTGGATGCCCTTGCCGCCACGAACGCGAGCCTTGGTGGCTGGCAGCCCCGCGCCGGAGGCGGTGATCGGCGCCCAAGCGCCCGTCGCGTTCACCACCGCCGAGGTGGTGATGCGACCAGTCTTGCCGTTGCGAACATCGCGGTAACGGACCGCGAATACCTCTCCGGTGTCTTCCCGTCGCTCGATCTGCTCGACGGTGGTGCCGCCGAAGATCTTGGCGCCCCTCTCCGCTGCGTCTAGCACATTGGCAATCACCAAGCGCGGACCGTCGATCCCCCACTCATCGAAGGAGAAACCTCCGAGCACGTCGCCGCGAAGCCCCGGCTCGAGCTTCGCTAGCTCCTCTGGGGTCAACTTGGCGTGAGGCTTTCCATGTTTGAGCGGCTGATAGTCGTCGTACGCGTGAAAGAAGGCGTCCATCAGGGTGAACATCACTTTGGCGCTGGCGGACTTCTCAACCGGTACCAGGAACGGAATGCGGAAGAGCAGGTGGGGCGCGATGGTCTGAATATGGCCGGAATCCCTGCAGCTCGTCTCGGTGACGGCCGGGTCATAGGTGAGATAGCGCGGGCCACCGTGAATCATTCCGCTCGAGTTGCCGCTGGCACCAAAGGCAAAGTCGTTGCGCTCGAAGAGCGCCACCGAGAGGCCGCGCAAGGCGGCGTCCCGCGCAACGCCCGCGCCATTCACTCCTCCGCCGATCACCACAACGTCAACCTCGCGACCGCCGCGGATCGAAGGCGCAGGCGCATCGCTGTCTCGCGTCAGGGGGCGCGTCATGGGCGAGGGTATAGGGCCGTCGGGAGAGCGCGTCGAGCGGCAAGCCGGTCAGCTCGGACGTGGGCTCTTTCGCAAGGCAACGAATAGCTTGGCCAAGCGAACGAATACCGCTGGAACGCGGCGGGCCAAATGAATGCTCGGTAAGCGCTTCTCTGCGATGGTGATGGGGATCTCGGCCACTCGCAGGCCCTCCTGCTCAGCGCGCAAAACGAGCTCGCTCGCGAAAACGTCCTTGTCTACCACACAGCGCCTCACCACGGGTAGCAGCGCCTCGGCTCGCAGGACTTTGAGACCATGGGTGTCGGTACCTGAAAAGCCGAACAAGCTACGCAGCAACTGACTATAGGCTCGGCTCGCGACCCGCCGATTCAGGGGCCGACGATCGCGCGAGTTCGTCATTAGCTTCGAGCCGATCACAAGGTCGGCGGCATCTTGCTCGAGCAGCTGGAGCGCGCGCTGTTGGAAATCGAAGTCACAAAGATCGATCTCTTCGCAGACCAGGTACCGACCACGCGCTAGCAGCAGCCCAGTGAGCAGCGCTAAGCCGTAATTAGGCTGGGGCACCGAGACAAATCGAACCTCAGGCAACTCCGCTGCTAGCTGCTCGAGGACGCCGATGGTGCCATCCCACGAGCCGTTTTCAGCAAGCAGCACCTCGAAGGAGTCCCCCGTTGCACGCAGCTCGTCGCACAACCCGCGGACGGCCTTGGCGACCAGCTGCTCCTCATTGAAGACCGGAATCACCACGCTGAGTAGCGGACGATCCTCAGCGGAAGCGTGGCTCATGTTGCGCCCTCGGCCAATAGCGCTTGCGCTGCGCATTGGCCAGCGAAGAGGGCGTCTTCCATTGAGCTGTATTCCCAAGCGCCGTAGCGGCCAACCGAGTGGATGCGGTGCTGCGAGAGGAAGGAATGAAGCACGTTCAGCGCCTGTTCACGGCGCGCGTCGTAAAGAACGTAAGCGTTGGGGATACGGCGCAGGCGAGCAAAGCGAATAGCGTCGCGCCCACGAATGATACCCATCTGAGTCAGCGCGTCCGCGACCTCGGGCAACACTTGACCAAGCGTTGGAGGCGTCTTGGAGGCGAGCTCGACGTAGAGCGACGCCTTGGCCGTAGGCGCCATCAAACGAGAAAAGTTGGAATAGGCGCCGACCCGGTAGAAGGGTATCTCGGGTTCTGGCACGTACACCCAATGGTAAGGCAGCTCTACCGGTGTATTCAGCGCTACATCCAAGTAGTGCAAATCGACCGAGCGCAGCTCCGAGGCTGCCTGCCGTATGTGCGCTGGGAGCGGAGTCAGCTGGCGAAACAAGTTGCTCAGGCTCATCGTCGACAGCAGTTGATCGAAGGCCACTTCACTGTCCCCTGCGCGCAGCGTCCGGCGCTCGAGGTCGATTGCCGATACCGGTGTAACGAGCTCGACCGGATTTGCGCGTTCGACCAGGGCGTCCACCAACATGCCCATACCGCGGCGTGGATAAACGAAGTGCGCGTTGTAACCCATCGCTGGGTTGGGCAGCCCCACGGCACCGCGCAACACCTCATCGAGCGTTGGTCGCGGGACGAAGCGCTCGCACCACGTTGCGGCCAACTCGCGCGGATGAACGCCCCATACCTTTTCGTTGTAGGGCACCATGAAGGCCTCACTCATGGCCCGACCAAAGTGCGTAACGCAGTAGTCCTCGAAGGTTACGATATCCGGCTTGGGCTCTTGAAAATGGGCTTTGACGAAGTCGCTGACACAGCGGAACGCCAGCTCCTTGGGCAGGCCGAAGACGTTGGCTTGGAAGGGATACGGGGTGAACGTGCCGTGCGAGTAAACGGCACTGCGACGCTCGATCTGCAGCAGGTTGTCCTCGCCCAGAAGCTCGCGAATCAACTCCGCCATCTGCGGCTTGCGCAGATGCAGTAGGTGGCCGGTGCAATCGAAGGAGTAGCCAGCTTCGGTCACTGTCCGAGCGAGCCCGCCAACCGCGTCGCTCGCCTCGAGCAGCCGGTGGGGCTGGCCTTTGCGACGCAAGTGCATCGAGGCGGAGAGGCCTGTGAGGCCAGCGCCGATCACGAGCAAGTTGGGGGCATGACCCATCGCGGGGGGACCTTAGCAGCCCCGCCGGCTGTTTTCGGCAGGGGAATGCGTGGGCCCCGCTGGGTAGCTCGCTCAGGCTTCGGGTTGGCGCGGCCCTGGCTCCGATCTAAGGGCTAATGATGAGTCGCCCTGACCACGTGCAGATCTCGGGTCGCATCCTCTACCTAACGGAAGATGCCGACCTCTTGTCGAAACAGCTCGCTGGCACTGATCTCAGTGAAGAGGAGGTCAAGCGCGTCGATGACGGCTCGCTCTCCCTGATCGACAACATCTCGACCGATGAGCTCACGCCAGGCTGGGTTTGTTACTACTACGACGAAACGCTGGCACGCTATTGCCTGGTCGGCTTGCGCGGCAACGTTGTGCAGAAGGACTCGATCAAGCAGGGCAAGTTCGAGGTAATCGTGAGCGGCCGCTCAAAGGGCTGCGGCTCCTCACGCGAGACGGCGCCGTACTCCGAGCTCGAGGCCGGAGTGAAGGTCGTATTCGCCAAGAGCATCGAGAAGATCTACGGGCAAAATTGCCAAAACATCGGTCTCCTGACCACCACCGATCCAGCCGTCTTCGCACGCCTTCGGCGCGGAGAATCGGTCGAGGTCGATGAGTTCACGCGGGGGCTCGATGCCATCAGCGCTGGCGTGGTTCGCGCAGGCGGGCTGTTTGCCTACAACAAGAGCCGACTCGCGGGAGAGGTGTCGCCACCAGCCATCACCACCGAGCAGCGGCCGATGACGCTGGCCGAGAAGATCATCGCGAGTCGCGCCATTCGCGACGCGCGCAGCGGTGAAGTCGGAGTGCCCTTCGTCAAGCCGGGCGATTCGTTGTTCGTTCGAACCGACGTCCGCTTTTCGCACGAGTACGTGACGCCGATGGCTGAGTCGCTGTTCGTCGCAGCGCTCGGTAAAGACGCAACGGTGACGGATCCCGCGAGCGTCTGGGCATTCCGCGACCACCTCACCTTCCTCGACAAGGTGATGCCGGAGGCCCACCTGAAGCTCGGACTTCGCGAGCAGGCCAATCAGCTGGCGACCGTGCAGGAGGCGTTCACCAAGCGGCACTCGGTGAAGCTGTATGGCGAGATCGTGCGGGACGGCAAGACGGTGGGTTCCGATGCGATTTGCCACAACAAGGTGATCGAAGCGATCGCGCTGCCAGGTCAGGTGGTCGCCGGCACCGATTCGCACACTTGTATGGCCGGCGTGCTTGGCTGCTTCGCCTTCGGCGTTGGCTCCACCGACATGGCGAACGCTTGGTTCAGCAAAGACATCCGCGTGGCTGTACCGGAGACGGTTCGTTTCAACTTGCACGGGCGCTTGCCTGCAGGCGTCACAGCGAAGGACGTCATGTTGCATTTGCTCGCGCAGCCCTTTTGGAAGGGCGGCCAAGGCATCGGGAAGGTGCTTGAGTTCGCCGGAGAAGGCGTTACCAACATGCCTCTCGACGAGCGCGCAACGTTGACCAACATGGCCGTCGAGGCAGGCGGCTTCACCGGCATCATCGAGGCGGATGAGGTGGTGGTCGAGTACCTTGTCGCCCAGCGCGGGCTCAATGCCGAGGACGTGCGCAAGCGGATCGTCAAGGCCGATGCGAACGCCGAGTACTTCGAGTCCTTCGACTTCGACCTCTCGACCTTCGAGCCAATGGTTGCGCTGCCCGGTGATCCGCGAAACGGCGTTCCGCTCGCCAAGCTGCGTGAACAGTCGGGTGGGGACGTCGCGATCAACATCGCGTACGGCGGTTCGTGTACCGGCGGCAAAAAGGCCGACATGGATATGTACGCCGACGTACTGCGGCAGGCCGTCGAGGCCGGACGCTCCGTCGCACCGGGCGTCCATCTCTACATCCAGTTCGGTTCGCAGGACATTCGCGCCTACGCCGAGTCGCGCGGCTACATCGAGATCTTCCTGAAGGCCGGCGCCGAGCTCGTGGATCCTTCATGTGGAGCTTGCATCAAAGCCGGGCCAGGCGTTTCGTTCACCAAAGAGGAGGTAACGGTCAGCGCGATCAATCGCAACTTCCCTGGCAGAAGCGGCCCCGGCAAGGTGTACCTGGCGAGTCCGCGCGTAATCGCGGCCAGTGCAATCGCGGGGCGAATCGTCTCCCCGACCAGCTTCCTCGATTGAGCTCAGCGGGGGACTCTCCTAGAGAGAAGCGCATGTCCTCGTTCGGGCTTCGCACAGTTTCTCGCGTGCTCTTGACCGTGCTGGCTTCGTCGCTCGCAGCGTGTGCACCTTCCATGTTGCGCGTCGGCGTGGTCGACGGCGCGGTCATTCTTCACAAGGCACCGGGAAGCGAGGTGCTCTCGCTCAACGCCAATACCGGCGAGCCGCTTTCGACATGGACGCATGACGGCGCTGGAAGTGCGCCCACCACCGTGCCAACCGACGTCTTCGGTCGCGCGGTGGTGTTGGTGCACGGGGCGAATGGCGTAGCCGTTCGCGACGCGCGCACGGGCGAGATAACGCAGCGAATCTTTGCGGCCATTGACCCGCACGACCGTCCCGTCTTGTCGCGGACCGCGATGTTCCTGCCAACCTGGGCGGGGGAGAGTTCAGTGTGGGTTGGTTTTGATCTGCAGACGGGTCGACGCAGCCTCAACTTGCGTTGCGATTCGCATGCTCCGTTGATCGCGAACGACGACGTCCTCGCAACGATGAAGGAAGGCGTCCTCGTTGGCTACAGCGCGGACGACGGCCGTGAACGCTGGCGTTCAAGCCTCGTCGTTGAACGTCCGGTGCTGATTCGCGGCAGCCATCTGCTGGCGCGGCTGGAAGATGACGTGCTCGGCGTCTTCGTCGCTAGCTCGGGGGCGCTCGCGCGCAAGCTCGAGCCCAACTCGGAGGTGTTCGGCACCGGCCTCGGCGGCGCACCGAAGCTCGTAGCGTGGGAGAACTCACTCGGAATGCTGACGAGTGAAGGGCTCACGGTCGTGGACCTTGAAACGGGTCGGAATCAGTTCCGTCACGAAGGCGCAGAATCCTGCGTTTACTCGGGGTCGAGGGTCGTGGTCTCGGTGGGAACTGAGCTGCGTGGGCTCGACGCGGCAACCGGCGCAACGCGCTGGAAGCAAGAACTCGGCGCAAAACCTGTTGCAGTGACGGCGGACGCCCGTACCACCCTTGTTCAACTCGAGGACGCTCTCGTGGCTCTGGACGCGACCTCTGGAAAGAAGCTCTTTACGCGGCCGAATTGAGCAGCGCCCTAGGCGAGGCCTCGGCTTTGGGGTTGATCGCTTGGGAGAATGAGCCGCAAGGAGTAGCATCGGGAACAGCGGATGCTCGGCACAGTCCTCGCCAATCGCTACAGGCTCGCTCGGATCATCGGTTCGGGTGGGATGGGCGACGTTTATGAAGCTCAGCGCATTTCCGACGGGTTCCGCGTTGCCATCAAGATTCTGCGTGAGGAGTTGGTCCGCGAGCATGAAGCTGTAACGCGTTTCCACCGCGAAGTGCGCGCGGCTGCCGCGTTGCGAAGTCCGTACGCCGCGAGGATCTTGGACTTTGGCGAGGGACCCAACCGCCAACCGTACATGGTGATGGAGTACCTCGAGGGTCGGGATCTGATGGCGGAGATCGAGGCCCGCGGAATCATTCCCGTCGCAGAGGCCACCAACTACCTGATGATGGCCTGTGAAGCGATGGCCGAGGCCCACGACCTCGGCATCGTGCATCGTGATCTAAAGCCACCGAACCTCTTTCTCGCCAACGACAACGGCCGGCGCATCGTCAAGGTGCTCGACTTCGGTATCTCGAAGGTGAATCAACTGCTCGACGGCCACATCACCTCCACCAAGATGTCGTTCGGGTCACCGCTCTACATGTCGCCGGAGCAGATCCGTTCGACCAAGCTCGTCGACGGGCGCAGCGATGTTTGGTCGTTGGGAGTCATCTTTTACGAGGCCATCACGGGCGAGCCGCCCTTCGTCGCAGACTCGCCGAGCGGCCTCGCGGTGGTCATTTCGGTAGACGCTCATGTTCCACCGTCCCTCCGTCGTCACGGCATCTCCAAGAAGGCCGATGAGATCGTCGAGCTTGCGTTGCAAAAGGATTGGGCCAAACGCTACCAAAGCGTGCGCGCGCTCCACAGCGCCCTTGGCGAACTTGCTCGCGAGCTCGCTGTGGCGGATCCCGAGACGGCAGCGGACTCGCGCCGCTTCACCGACTCGCGGCGTGCGGCAGAGGTTGGGGCGGCTTCCCCCGGACGCATGACGCTGGGCCCAGCCACCACCGATCCGCCGGAGACTTCACCGCAGAACGAGCGGCTCGGAAGATTGGCCGCCGCCGTATTGATACCGTTCGGGGCGATCGCCTTCGCCTTCACGATCTGGCTCTACATGAATCGCCGACCATCCGAAGAGTCGACAAGGTCGGTGGCGGCGAGCGGTGCACTTTCAGCTGAGGCTCCGGCGTCGAGTCCTGTGCTTACCGCCGCCGCACCTGTTGTAATGAGCGCTCCCAAAACGACCGCGAGCGCGCAAGCCAGCTCGAGCGCAGCCGCTACAGCAGCGTCCTCGGTTGCGTCGGCGAAGGTGAAAGCTACTCCCCCCGGCTCGAAGAAGAAGACGAAGGAAAAGCCCAGCCCAGGCAAGCTTCGTTGAGCTTGTGCCAGCTAAATCGCGGAAGGTAGCCTCAGTTGCGTAGGACCACTTCGTAGGCCTTGGCCAGCGCAAAGTCCTTCCCCGTGGATGGGTTTTGAGGAACGTCGGAGAGGCGCACTGTGGGTTGCGCGGTTGAAGCCGGTGCAACTACCACTTCTTGATTCGGCCTCGATGCGACCTTCGCCTCGGCCTCGAGGTGACCATCCAAATCGCGCTCGCGGATTGGATCGGTCGCTTTTGCAGGTTGGATCAAGACGTCGGGATCGATGCCTTGCGCCTGTATGGCCCGCCCGTTGGGCGTGTAATAACGCATGGTGGTGAGCCGTAGACCTGCGCCCCCGGGCAACTCGAAGATCGTCTGCACTGAGCCCTTACCGAACGTGACCGTGCCTACGACCTTGGCGCGCCCTTGATCCTGCAACGCACCAGCGACGAGCTCGGCGGCGCTGGCGGAGTACTCGTTGACGAGGATCACCACTTTTGCACGAGACAGCGCGCCGCCGGCCGTCGCCTCAACCACGTCAAGCACGCTACCGCGATGACGAGTCGAATAGATCACGCCCCGCGGCATGAACTCATCGGCGACGAGCTCCGCTTGATCGACGAGCCCGCCGGGGTTGTAGCGCATGTCGAGCAAGACCCGCTCGATCGGCGCAGGGGACTGTTTGCGTAGATCGGCGATCACGCGCAGCAGCTCCTCATGCGTGGACTCCTGAAATTGCTTGAGCCGAATGAAGGCGACTCCCCCCTCGAGCCGCTTTCCCTCCACGCTCGCTACGCGAACGATGGCCCGCGTGATCTCGAGGGCGATCGGCTCGTCAACGCCACTGCGCCCGATCAAGACGCGCACTGTCGTTCCGGGCTCGCCGCGCATCAGGTCCACGATGCGCTCGATCTTCGTCCCTCGCACCGGCCGACCATTGACCGCGAGGATCTGATCGCCCGGGAGAACGCCGGCCTTGGCAGCTGGAGAGCCGTCGATTGGAGCAACCACCGTGACCCGGTCGTCTCGCACGTCGACCTCGACCCCGATGCCTGCGAACTGCCCCTCGGTATCGCTCTGAAACTCCGCAAATTCCTCTGGGTTCATGTAGCTGGAGTGCGGGTCGAGCTCAGAGACCATGCCGCGCATAGCCCCGTCGAGTAGGCGTTCGCGATCGGCCGGCTCGACATAGCTCTGCTCGACCATCAGCAGCACCCGGGCCATTTGATCAAAGGGAAGGTACGGACTGGTGGGCTCGGGCTTGGCCAACCCAGTAGAAGGGCTCGAAAGTACTGCAACCACGCCGCCCAACACCGCCCAAACTCGTGCCATGGCCCCATGCTACTCCCCACAAAGCCCAAACGCCCCGGAATTGCGGGGATTTGCAGGGAGCGCAAGAATTCGGGGCCGAACCGAAGAAGCACCCAAGGGAGCGAAGAGCTTGTTTGTCCAAGTGATCGTGTTCGGTTATCGTCGCGCTCTCGCCGATACGGCTTGCCAACCCGGTTGTGGGAAGGTGGACGTGCACGATGCCGGAAAGATGCGCCGGCCATGTTGTTCGTCCCGGATCGTCGTGAACGTGAAAGCATGGGAGGCGCTTCCGACCGTGAACTCATCGACCGCGCAAGAGGCGGTGATACAGACGCGTTCGGACTATTGGTTCGTCGCCACCAAAGACGGATCTACAGGCTGGCGGCACACATGCTGCGCAACGCGTCAGAGGCCGAGGACGTCACCCAGGACGTATTCGTCCGCGCCTTCCAGGCCCTCGACCGCTTCGATGGCCGCAGCGAACCCTTCACGTGGCTTTACAGGATCGCCGTGAACCTCTCGTTGAACCAGATCCGCTCGAAAAAGACGCGGGGCCGAACCACCGGCGGGGATGATCCTCGCATGTTGTCGGTGCTGGCCGAGACCAAGGCCGGGATGAGTAGTGACCCTGCCGAAGACAGCGAGAACCGGCAGATTGCTGAGGCGCTCTACAGCGGCGTCGACAAACTCTCAGAGAGCTTGCGAACGACGCTGATTCTCGTCTGCGTCGATGGGCTCTCTCACGAGGACGCAGCGCAGATCCTCGGCTGTCCCGAGGGGACCATCGCTTGGCGCGTCCACGAGGCGAGGCGCAAACTCAAGGCGCACATGTCCGATCGTGGCTTTGGAGGCGAGACCGAATGAACTCCCCCAAAGACAAGCTAAGCCAGCTTTTTGACCGCACCGAGGTCAAGCCGCCGCCGAGTGTGCAGCAAGCCGACGCAGCAGGCTGGGATGACTTCGCAGAGCGAGTTGTACGTCAGATCAGTGTGCGTTCGCGTCCTCAGCAGGAGGACGTGGACCAATGGTTGGCGCCCCCCCTGCTCGAAGCAGAGGACGGGGAACCGCGCCTTGCAACAAGCAACGAGTCCGTTAGAACGAGCCGTAACACAGGAGCAGCGACCATGTCTGAAAGTGACCGTCCGAAACCCTCAATCAAACGCCCGAGCCTGAAAGAGCTGGCCGAGCGGGTTTCGAAGGCACCGCCGCCGTCGGTACAGACGCCTCTGCCGGTTTCGCGTGCCGCGTCGCCAAGCGAAAGCGCTCCGGCCAGCCTGGCGCCGAAGAGCCTTGCGCCTGCGAGCGTCGCACCGCCGAGCCTTTCAGCGCGCGCACCTGCGAGCGTCGCGGCTCCTAGCGTCGCGCCTGCGAGCGTTGCACCAGCGAGCGTTGCCGCTCCTAGCGTCCCGCCGGCGAGCGTTGCGCCAGCGAGCGTCGCGCCGCCGAGCGCGGCAGCGCCCAGCGAAGCGGCGGCCAAGGTCGTTGCGTTGCCAGTGAAGAAGGTCGAGGAGGAGAAGTCCGGCGGCTCGATGACAGGGCTGTACATCGCCGCCGCTGGGCTCGCTGCGGCAGCAGGCTTGTTCTTCTTCCTTCGCTCGTCAGACAACACCCAGCCAAAGACGGCAGCTCCGAAGGCTGAGGTAGTGGAAACGACCACCGCACAGGCTGCGACCACAGCCACCGCAGTCGAGACGGCGGCTCCTGCACCTGCAGCGGAGAAAAAGGATGACGGCGCGCTTGATCTTGCCGATCTCGCGTCCGACTCAGCGGCCCCGGCAACCGAGCCAGTTCCCGGTTCAACAGGCGCTGTCGCTCAGTTGGGCCCGGACGCAGCCAAGCCGGAGCGGCCGGTGAAGATCGAGATGGAGGGCACGCTCGAGGACAAGATGAAGGAGACGGTGGGCCCAATCGAAGAGAAGACGGCGGCCGTGCCAGCAGCAGGTGAGGTAGTTCCCAAGAACGTCCCAGACCAGCCGCCGCAAGGTTCGGTAACCGCAGCCGTTGGCAAGGTCATGGGCTCGGCCAAGGCCTGCGTAGCGGGCGCCGATGAGCCTTCACGCGCGACCATCACCTTCGGCTCTTCTGGCGCGGCACAGAACGTCAGCGTCGGTGGTTGGGCAGCCAAGAACCCTTCCGCTTCATCGTGCATTCAGGGCGCGTTGAAGGGAGCGAATGTTGGGCCCTTCTCCAAGCCGACCTACTCCTTCAGTGTGACGATTCGTCCCTGACGTTCGCGAGGCCCGCCGCCAGCGCCGCCGATGCAGCTATCGGTAGGCGCCTCGGCGGGTCGCTCCGGCTAGCGCCGCACGCAACGCGGCGAGCGCCGCTAGCGCCTCAAGCAGCTCGCTCGGGTTCGTGACGACGGAGCTTCGTACCAGGCGCAATTGCGGCCCCTCGAGCGAGAGGCCGGGCCAACGAGACGCCGCCTCTTGGATGCGTGCCTGAGCCGTCGCTGCGTCCAACAGCTCTGCGCCCAGTGGCATCGTAACGACCGTCTCCTGAGCCTCGCCGTCGTTGGACCAGGTCGTCTCGATTTCGACCTCCGTGTCGTCCCAGGCGAAGGAGCGCAACGAGAGACTGCCGACTTCAAGCCGTGCGCGGTGCACCGCGGCGAACTCCTGCCACGCCGGTAGCAGCGCGGCTGCACGGGCCGGCGGCGGAACGTCAGCGATCGTTCGGTCGAGGAGCCGAGCCAACTCGAGCACGTTGGTTGCGACCTCGAGCAACGTGTTGGTGCGCTGGGAACCGCGCGGGAAGCGGACGAGACAGGAGCTGTCATCGACTTCGAACGACTCGAAACGGCTGAGCACTGCGACCAGTGCGGCGCCGCAGAACGGGGCGACTTGCGGTTCCTCGCGCGCCGAAACGAAGAGCCCCTCGACCGGCGATTGCTTGAACAGCCGAAAGCCGTCGGTCCAATCCGACCTGCGCATACGCAGCTCAATCCCAAGTGAGGGCCACGAGAGTTTGCCCTCCAAACCGAACTCCCCCGTAACCCCACGCAACTCCACGCTCACGTTGCCGACGGTCTTGCTCAACAGCTGCGCGTTACCGCTGAAGGTCATGGCCAGTCTACTACCAACCTCCGCCCAAACACGCAGCTGGCGCTCTTCACCGATGGGCGGCAGCGCGACGACGGGCGGCGCGCTCTGGAGCGTCGCCATCTCCACCGGGATCTGCAAGCGCAGCGGCGCACCACGCGAGAATTCGGCGCTCAACTCGAAGACCCAGTGAATGCGAGAGAGCGACAGCTCGAGACTCGGGACCTCATTGGCCGGGACAGCAACCGAAAACAGCAAGCGTCGACCGGCTTGTTCAGGCTGGCCCAAGGTCGCTTCGTAGCGCCTGAGGATCGCGGGGGAGCCGCCGACTGCACGGGTTGGCGTACTCATGATCAGTAGCCCTGCCCGCAACCGTTTGGGGACGAGCGAGATCGATACGGCGCCCTGAACTTCGCCGCCAAGCGCAAGTGCCCCCGGGTCGAGCGTGGCCTCCATGTATGGGTCTCCCTGCTTGGGCCCATCCGAATGCGTGGCAAAAACCTTTGCGCCGCGCGGGTTGGCCGGCACGAGTCTTGGACCGAACTGCAGCGCAAAGTTCTCCTCCAGTGTGAACCACCATGGGATTTCAACCCGGACGGTCAGTGTTGCGCTGACGCTCGTACTTCCCTCAAACGTGGGGGGCAGATTCCCTGGCAGATCGAAGAGGACCGAGATCCTTTTCGTACCTGGCTCGAGCACCTCCGCTCCGAAGGTGGCCTCGAGCCGAATGAGCTCAACGACGACAGCGGACGACTCTTGCCCCGCCGCGACACGTCGCTCGCTGACCGCCAGCGTAACGACGATTCGCTTAACGGGAGTGCGACTCTTGCTCGTGAGGGCAAGCCACACTGTCAGCCTGTCACCTGCCCGCGGCACAGCAGGTGAGGTCTTCACATTGAGCTTGGGTTTGCGTCGCACGTTGAGCTTTGTTCTGTATACTCTTCGCTCCCGTGAGTGACGACCACCTCAACCTACCGGCAGGCACGACGCTCGACGGCAAGTGGTGCATCGAGGGCCTGCTTGGAGCAGGCGGGATGGGCACCGTATTCCGAGCACGCCACGTTCGAAATGGCCGTGAAGCGGCGATCAAAGTGCTTCACCCGATGGTCGCGGCAGACCCTTCGGCCAAGGAACGCTTTCTTCACGAAGGCTATGCGGCCAACCAAGTGGGGCACCCCGGTACCGTACAAGTCCTCGATGACGGCATTGCGCGCGAGGGCGCCTATCTCGTCATGGAGCTCCTCGAGGGTGCACCCGTTGACAAGCTCGCAGAGACCAACGGCGACGTTTTGCCGCTACCAGCGATGCTCTCGATCGTTGATGCGTCGCTTTCGGTGCTCGCGGCAGCTCACGAAAAGGGCATCATCCATCGGGACTTCAAGCCCGAGAACCTGTTTCTGACTTCGGACCGCCAGCTGAAGATGCTCGACTTCGGTCTTGCCCGCGTTCGCGAAACCACGACCGGGATGCGACTCACGGCGACGGGCGTGCCGATGGGCACACCAGCTTTCATGCCGCCCGAACAAGCTTTGGCGCATTGGGACGAAGTAGACGCGCGCAGCGACATCTATGCGGTGGGCGCTACGATGTGGACGCTCCTCACCGGCCAGCTCGTTCACGACGCGCGCACCGCCCCGGAGCTTTTGGTGATGGCTTCCACCAGGCAAGCCCCGTCGATCCTTACGAAGTATCCCTCGTTGCCTCCTGCAATTGCTGCGGTCGTCGACCGCGCGTTGGCGTTCAATCGGATGGCTCGCTACGCCAACGCCGGAGAGATGAAGCTCGCGTTGAGTCGAGCGGTCCACGAGTCGGGGATGACCTTCGCTCCGCTCGCCGCGGCTGAGCTCACCGGCCCCGCGACGCATGATCCGTCGGAGAACCCAACCACGCCGAAACAGCGAGCCGCTGCTGCTTTTCAGCCGACCGCAACGGTGGCGCCGATCACCACGGATAGCCAGAGCGCACGCAAGAGCAAAGCTCAGGTCTACGTGATCATGGGCATCGCGGCGTTCGCTGGGGTTGCGGGCGGAGCAGGCTTCTTCTTCTTTGGCGCCGCTCGGAACAACTCCCCGACCACATCCACAACGCTCTCCGCCGACGAGACGCCACCGTCCACTTTGCGATCAGCTTCGACCTTGGAGGTGAGCGCTGCACCAAGTGGCGAACCAACGCCGACGGTCTCAGCGAGCGCCCAACCAACGGTGTCGGCGGTGGTTTCGGTCTCGCAACCAACCGCGAGCGCTGTAGTGCGCACGACGGCCGCGCCCAAGACGGCCACGCCCGTTGCCACGTCACAACCCACGGCTCCGCAGCCTCCGAAGAAGTGCGATCCGTTCAAAGAGTATTGCAAGTAACGCCGGGCAATCGCGCGACCAAGGCCGCGTAGCTCTGCGCGTCAGAACTGCCCGAGCACTCGCAGTCCGGAGCTGCTGCCGTTGGAGAAGAAGGAGAGCGCTGCCTTCGCCCCGGGCGCACTCGGCGTTCCGTCATCGTCGGTAGCTTCCAACACGAAGAAGGTCACGGAGAGCCCGCTGGCGATGCCTGCAGCAACCCAGAGAACGGCGTTGGAGATATTGAGACCAGCGTCGGGCGCCTCAAGAGTGGAGTCATTGAGGCATTCACCGCACTTATCAAGCCAGACTGCACTCGTTGCGGCGACACCACCCCACGCCGCAACACCGATGCCGAACGTGATCCACGCAGGCAACGCCCAGTCGGTGTCGTTGCTCGCTGGCACCGGCGTTGGGCCTGGGCCTGGCTTGGGGTCTGTCGTCTGCTGTGCGGCGCCGGCCAACAGCTCGACCGTCACAACCCCGCGCTCAACGGTCACTTCTTTTTCTTCGCGCTCGGCGCCCAACGTGGCGACTACGACGTGTTTGCCCACATCGACTGCGAATGGGGCTCCAGGATCTGCCGCTTCACCGTCGATGGTGATAGCCGCGCCGTTCGCTCGGGGACCTACTTGCACGACGATCTTCGGCAGCTTGTCGGCAATCGAAGAGGCACCACCCTGGGCCAGGATCTGCGCGGTTGAATCGCCCTGCGAGCGCGCGAGGTCTGCAGCTTGCTGCCAGGTCTTCAACGCCACTCGCATGCGCCCTCGCGCTTCCTCACAGCGCGCGAGGTTGAGCAAGGGACTCAGCGATTTCTCCGCGGCAAAGCTCTGCTCAAACTTGGAGCACGCCTCGGCGTAGAGCTTTTGATCGCCACTCGCCTTTGCCTTATCGAGCAGCTCCAGCCCTTCTTTGAACAGCCTTTCCCCATCACTTGCCTGAGCAGCAACGGGAAGAGCAACGATGGTTACGGCCACCAAAAGGAGGAACGGCAGCAAACGAAAGAAGGGGACCGACACGGGCGGAAGCATAGAAGCGCACAGCAACCGCCGTCCACACGACATTCAACCTAAGCTTGATCAAGCAATCAGAACTTCGAGAGAAACGGCCGAAGGCTCGCTAAGGCCCGTCGGTCCCGACTTGCCGCGAGTCATTCCGCCGAAGGTGGATGCAGCAAAACAGAACGAGCCGCGAGAACGCCGCCCTCGAGAGAGTGGACGGAGTCCCGCAGCGTCGCTTGGCACGAGCGCGTTGCGGTCAGGAGTTCGTGGGCGTCGGCGTGCTGGGCAGTGGCGTCGAGTCGACCTCTTGTGGCTCCCTAGGAGGCAAGGTCTGATCGTCCGTTGGACTCGACTCGAAGGCCACATCCTTGGCTTCTGCTGCCCCGCGAATCACGACGACTGGACGGTGCGATGAAGGAGCGTCCTCCGACACTTCAATGCGAATGGCGAGGGCGGTGATGTTGTCTTCTCCACCCAAGTCGTTGGCTCGCTCGACCAGGCGGGTGCAAAGCTCCTCCAACTGAGCCAAGCTCCGCTCCGGACCTGCATCCTCCGAGGGGAATGAAATGACCTCATCGAGAATGATCTCGTCGGCGAGCATGCCGGAGAGCCCGTCCGAGCAAAGCAAGTAGACGTCCCCCGGGTGACTCTCGTCGCTCGTGAGATCCACCACGACGTTGTCCTGCATGCCCAACGCGCGAGTGATGACGTTCTTCGGCAGCTCGGCTCGCTCGGCGTCGGACAACTCAGGGAACGGCTCATTCGCCAAAGAATGATCGCGCGTTAGCTGCTCGATCTTGCCCCCGCGAATGCGATAGGCGCGGCTGTCACCAACGTGGCCCACGTACATGCGCTGGCGCTTCGACGAGAAGTGCGCCCCAACTACCGTCGTCCCCATACCGGCGAGCGAGCGCATCGACTGGCTCTGCTCGAAGATGCGACGGTTCGCGATACCGATGCTAGTGACCAGCCGATTCTCCTCATCGGAGAGCGATCGATCAAACTGCGAAGGCCATGTGACGTCCTCGCTCGAGAGCGTGCGGAAGAAATCAGCGATGGTGCTCGTTGCAAGTCGACTAGCGACATCCCCCGCCGAGTGACCGCCCATCCCATCCGCCACCACGAACAGACCGTGGTCCAGATCGATGGCGTAGCTGTCTTCGTTGTGTTCACGTTGGCGGCCGACATCCGTCATTCCGGCAGCAAACGCTCGCACCGAGATCGCGCGACGCATGCGATCGACGGTCCCACTATGTAGCTCTTCTGTCAAGGCGACCTTTCGGTGACGCAACTGCGCCCTTGGAAGCAAAATTCTTGCCGCGATAGACACTGACCGAAAGGTTAGACTTCCATCACGTCTTTTTCTTTACCCGCGATCACCGTTTCAACGGCTTTCACGAGTTCGGCGGTCGTGTCCTCAATCTTTTTCCGCCCGCGCTCGGCATCATCCCCGGGAACGTCGCCGTCTTTCTCGAGCTGGTCGATCATTTCCATCGCATCTCGGCGATGCTTTCGGATGGCGACTTTGCACTCTTCGCCGTTCTTCTTGATCACCTTGACCATCTCTTTACGACGGTCTTCGGTGAGCGCAGGAATCGGTATGCGGATGAGATCCCCATCGACCTGGGGATTGAGACCGAGGTCCCCCTCACGAATCGCCTTGTCGATCGCCTTGACCTGACCCTTGTCCCACGGTTTGACCGTAATGAGCCGCGGCTCCGGCACGTTCACCGTAGCCATCTGCGCCAACGGGGTCGTCGTGCCGTAGTAGTCCACGCGAACGCCGTCCAACATCGACGGGTGCGCCCTTCCAGTTCGAACTTTGGCGAGGTCGCGACGCAACGCCTCCATGGCTTTGTCGGCTGAGCTTCGCAGGTCTGAAAACACGTCATCGAGCATGGTCTTAACCTCGGGCTGTGGGACCGCGCGGGAGCTTAACAGCACCTTTGGGTCGGAGCGAGGCTATCCTCTGCCGGATGGAGGAGATCGATTACAAGAGCTTCACGGTCCTCGTGGTCGACGACGAGGAGGACAACCTCGACGCCTTCCGATTTTCTTTTCGAAAGACCTTCAACCTTTCTTACGCAAACGGTGGGGTTCAAGCGCTCGATCTGCTGGATCGGCTCGATGCAGCGGTGATCGTCAGCGACCAGCGAATGCCGAAGATGAACGGCATCGACTTCCTGCGAAAAGCCAAAGAGCGGCGGCCCGATGTTTTTGCGGTGCTGCTCACGGCCTACGCAGACCTTGCCGTGCTCGCTGAAGCGCTGAACTCCGGCTCGGTCGATCGTTACATCCAAAAGCCCTGGGATTCGAAGGAGCTGACCGCGATCATTCGGCAAGGCATTCGCAACTTCGCCACCTTGCGCGAGAACAAGCGCCTGCGAGAGCAACTTGCGCAGTACGCCGGGTATTTGGAACGCGAACAACGAGACCCAATCGACTACGGGGTGCTCGCCGGGGAAAGCGCCGCGATGCGACTCGTAGCCAAGCGCATGGAGCAGGTCGCTGATTCCTCAACGCCGGTGGTGATCGAGGCCGAGCCTGGCTCTGAGCAGGAGGTCGTCGCGCGGGCGCTACACGTTGGTTCGAGACGTGAGGAGCGCCCCTTTGTGCGAGTCACCTGCGCCGCGTTCCCAGGAGACACGCTCGAGCGGGAGCTGTTCGGGTACCGCAAAGGTTCCTTTCCGCAGGCGTTCGATGATCGTGCCGGGCGCGCCGAGCTCGCGGATACGGGCACGCTCTTTTTGGAAGCACCGGGTGTTCCCAGCGCGTCGCTGCAAGCACGACTACTGCGCCTGGTTGAGGAAGGCGTCGTTGAGCGCGTCGGTTCGACCGATTCGCAGCGAGTGGACGTTCGCCTCGTGCTTGCGGTCAACTCGGATCTAGCCTCCGCATGGCCGGAGGTGCTGCCGGCGCTGGTGTCAAAGCTGGACGTCTTCCCAATCAGGATTCCGCCACTGGCAGAGCGGCGAGAAGACATCGTCCCGCTCGCTCATCATTACTTGCGGAAGTACGGTCGACGTAACGCTCGGGCAGCCACGCAAATCAGCGCGAGTGCTGAGGCGATGTTGGCGCGAGCTGACTTCCCTGGGAACGCTCGGGAGCTCGAGAACGTGATTGAGCGCGCGGCGATCTTGGCGCGCGGCGATGAAATTCTGCCGGAGCACCTGGCGTTTCGCACAGCCCGCCCAAGCCCTACCGTGGCGCGTTCTGATCCTCCCAAGCTGGCGCCCGAGGATGCGACCAACCAAGCCCTGCCCGCACGACTCGAGGAAGTGGAGCGGCGAGAATTATTGGGGGCGCTCGAAAAATGTGCCGGGAACAAGGCGGAAGTTGCGCGTTTGCTGGGCATTCAACGCACCACGCTGTACTACCGGCTCAAGCGACTCGGCATCGAAGGCTAGCTTGAGGAGGCGTCGAGCTAGGCTGGCTCGCAGCTCCTCGACACACCGGGAAACGGGCCACTTTCCGTTGTGAGTCGGCAGGAGGCAAGAAACTCGCTCCCGAGTCCTGGCGCGACTAGTCTCTCGCCAGAGGCGAAGATGCGGTTCTGGCCCTTTGGCAAAGACGAGGAAGCTCCTGCGGAGATTGAGTACGTCTCGCGCGTCGTAGCGGCGAAGGCAAAGGATGGCGCGGTAGTGCGGGCCAAGCTGCACTTGGTGTTCGAGTCTCCCGTTCCAGAGCAGCACGCTGAGCGCATCGTCGAGGCGGCACAAACGAATCTTCGGTTGCACTTTGAAGCCTCGGCGAGTGCCGACCTCTTGGGTGAAGAAGCAAGAGCAGGTGCGATCGTGATCGGAGCGCTGGGGGCGTCGGAGCGGGTTCGCAGCGCCGACGTCGTGGCGATTCACGTGGTTGGAGGTAGTGAGCCGCCGCGCCGAGCGAGGATGCCTTCGGCACCGTTTCTCGCCCCAGCCGGCGCTGGACCACAAACTCGCCGCCCGAGCTCCACGCAAATGCTGGCCGTTCGCGACTCACGGTTGATACCAGCTGGAGTCACAGCAGAGGGAGCTGGGCTCGCCCTCGTTCCGCTGTTCAAAGACGCCGCAATACGCATGCTGGTTGGCGTATTGCGCATGTACGATCTCATCATCGTGCGCGGAGTATCAGCGGCTGGCGGAGAGAACGACCTGGCAGAGGTTGTTCCCGTTTCCAGTGTTGCACCTGGTCTTTTCGAGTTCGAGAGGCGACCGGAACTTAGTCGCTGGGAGGACGTGCTTGGTACCAATCCCCTCGCGGCTCTGCGCGCCGAAGCGCAAGCCCTGGTTTGCTTCTGTCTTTGGCACGGGCTGCAAGAAACCGAGGTTGAAAAAGCCCTGGGACAAGCGGTGCTTGAGTCGGCGGCGCGGGCTGCCTTTCCTCAGAGTGACGCGCTGGATTTGTCTGCAGCCTATCAAGCCGGCCGAGAAGCGCCGGCGGGCCTGCTAGCAGTACGCGCACTCGTCGTGCTCTCACCGAGCAAGACAGACCTTCCGGCCGAAGAGTTCCAAGCGGCGCTCAGCTCGCTCTTAGCAACGATCCAAGCCGACTTCACCTTCGCCGCCGAGCAAGTGAAGATCGGCCGCATAAGGCTTGGCTAGCTCACAGCGCGAGTACGTGCTCGAGCGTCAGAACAACCTGGTCCGCCTCGTCGACGGCGTTGGGCCAGTGCGGCGAGAAGCGCAGTACACCGTCGGGAACGGCGCAGGCCACCCCTTGCGCGACAATGCCACGGTAGAGCGCCCGCACGTCTTTGCCCAACGGCGGCAACAGACACAGCGAACCGCTCCGTGACGAGGGCTGGCTCGCGCGGAGTGAGCGATATCCCAGTTCGAGTGCTCGCTCCTCGATCGCATCGTGAACGAGCTGCACGTGGGCGAAGATGCTCTCAACGCCCAAATGCTGCAGCGCCGAGAGGCCCGCCTCCAAAGCGGCGAAGGAGATCGTGCTGACGTTGCCGACCTCCAAGAAGGACAGTTCATCGCGAACCGGCTTGTCGTAGCGCAGGAAACCGGGGCCCTCGAACAGGAAGTCCACCGGCTCTTCGTGGCTCAACCAACCAGCGAGCGAGCGACCGAGGTGGGCAAATGCGGCCGCCGAAGCGTACAGGAACCCCGCCCCCTCGGTGCCCATCAACCACTTGTGTGAACCGCTCGCGAGGAAGTCGATCCGAGCGCTGCGAACATCCAAGGGGACGACTCCGCATGCCTGCACGGCGTCAACGAAGAGCAGCGCGCCATGCTGGTGACAGAGCGAGGCCATTTCAGCGAGCGGCATGCGAAAGCCCGTCTGAAACTGTACTGCGCTCACTGCAACGAGCCGCACGCCACCGCGCTCTAGCACTACGCGCAGCTGGTGCAGCGCGGCTTCCTGATCCTGCAGGTAGAGGCGACCATCGAGCATGGTGAGCGCGAGCGAGTGCTTTTGTGCGGCCATCTGCCAGGGCGTCACGTTCGCCGGAAATTCTCCGTCGAAGACGATCACCCCATCTCCAGCCTTCCACTCGAGCAACTGCGCGACGGCGATCACTCCGTTCGTCGTGTTCGACATCAGCGCGAGTTCACTTGCGTCTGCACCGATCAAGCGCGCTAGCGATTGCTTGAGCCGCTGCCGCTGATCGATCCAATGAGGAAAGGCACCAGCCCCGAGCTTCGCGTAGTCGAGCAAGGCCGTGTTGACGGCCTTCTTGACGAGGATGCTCGGCGGAGAAATCCCCGCGTGGTTCATGTAGACGAGCGGCTCGAGGCCCGAGAACAGGTCGCGATTACCAAGCACCGGACGCAACTCCGGCACGTTCGGGAACAGCGCCGGGGCTGAGCTCATTCGACCTTGGGGGCGCTCGAGCCCAGTTCTACGAAGCGCGAGTTCGGAAACGCCTTTGCACAGGTTTCGAGCTGCCACTCACCCTTGAAAAGCACCACCGGAGCACCGTGAATATCGCGCGCGCCGTAGCCAAACAGCAGTGACTCCAGGCGTGACAGCGGAACTTCTTCGCCTTCGACCCAGCGAGCGAGTTGGAAGCTCATCCGCTCCATGCGGCAATCCACGCCGTACTCCGCCTGCAAACGATGCTTTACGACATCGAATTGCAGCTCTCCGACCGCGCCCACAATCGACTCGCCTTCACGACCCTCCGGTGGACGGAACAGCTGAATCGACCCTTCTTGAGCAAGCTGGTCCAAACCCTTCTTCAGCTGCTTGCGCTTCATCGGGTCGAGCATGACGACCCGCCCGAAATGCTCCGGCGGGAACTGAGGAAGCGCGTCATAGTTGAAGGCGCCGCCGTCGGTCAGCGTGTCTCCGATGAGGAAGATGCCTGGATCGAACACGCCAATGATGTCGCCGGCAAAGCCGTCGTCCACCACACTGCGATCTTGCGCCAAAAATTGGGTGGGGTTCGAGAGGCGAATCTCCCGGCCGAGTCGGACGTGCGACAGCTTCATCCCGCGCTCGTACTTGCCGGAGCAAACGCGCAGAAACGCCATACGATCCCGGTGTGCGCGATCCATGTTTGCCTGGATCTTGAATACGAACGCAGAGAAACGTGTGTCATCAGGAGGGATGTCGCCCTTGTCACTATGCCGAGGCGCGGGCAAAGGCATCATCGATACGAAGGCGTCGAGGAACTGAGGCAGGCCGAAGTTGGTAAGCGCGCTGCCGAAGAACATCGGCGTAACCTCGCCACGCGCTAAGCGCCCTTCATCGAGTGCATCGCCAGCCGCGTCCAGCAGCTCAAGTTCGGAAAGCAACGACTTGATGGTCGCCGGCTCCAGCTCGGCTAGTAACTGCTCATCCTCCAAGCGAAACACACGCTCCGGTGCCTTCTCGGCGCCATGCGCAACCTGGTCGAAAAGGAAGACACGCTTTTCGATCCGGTGATAGACGCCCCGAAACTTACCGCTCTCGATGATCGGCCAGGTCATTGGGTAGACACCGATCCCGAGCACGTCCTCCACCTCTCCGACGATGTCGAAAGGGTCTCGGCTTGGGCGATCCATCTTGTTGACGAAGGTGAAGATGGGCATCTTCCGCATCTTGCAAACACGGAAGAGCTTGCGCGTCTGTGTTTCAACGCCCTTGGCTGAATCGAGCAACATGACGGCAGCATCCGTCGCGACGATGGCGCGGTAGGTGTCTTCGCTGAAGTCAGCGTGACCTGGAGTGTCGACCAGGTTGAGCAGCCGACCGTCGTAGGGGAACTGCAGCACGCTGGACACGATCGAAATGCCGCGCTCACGCTCCATCTCCATCCAGTCGCTGACCGCGTGTGCGCGGGCCTTCTTGGCTTTCACGGCTCCAGCGAGCTGAATCGCACCTCCATAGAGCAACAGCTTCTCAGTGAGAGTGGTCTTGCCCGCGTCGGGGTGGGAGATGATCGCGAAGGTCTTGCGCTTCAACGCTTCGCGACGAATGTCGGGGCTCTGCATAATGGCTCGAAAGGCGCGCGACACTAGCACGCTCGCACAAAGAGAGAAAAGGCGAGCCGCAAGGCCCGCCTTTTCTCAAGACCGCTCCCGGGGACTTATCGGCCCAAGGACTCGGCGCGATTGACGATCCGGGGCGTGATGAAGATCACGAGCTCGGAACGTTGGTCGCTCGTTTGGCGCTTCTGGAACAGCACTCCAAGAATCGGGATGTCCCCCAGCACCGGAACCTGCGAGAGGCTCCGCGATGCGTTGCGCGTGTAGATACCGCCGATGACTGCCGTGTGACCATCTTGCACCAACAGCTCGGTCTCTACGTCGCGCTTGAGGATGGTCGGGTCACCGCGAGCACCACGATTACCGAAGTCGGGCTCGTCTCGATTGATCTTCACTTCAAGCGAAACGCTGCCGTCTGCGGTCACGTGCGGCTTCACGAGCAGCTGCAGTTTGGCCTCTTGGAAGACCGTCTGCACGCCCTGAGCACTAACCTGGGAAAACGGAATCAACGTGCCCTGGGAGATACGCGCCTGCTTGTTGTCCAAGGTGAGCACGCGGGGGCTGGACACGATGCGCACCATACCGCTGGATTCGGCGGCAGATAGCCTCACGCTCAAGTTGAATAGGTTGTTGATTGAGCCAAAGGTGAACCCGAGCGCACCACCGGTGCCGGCGCCCGTGGCGGCCGGGAGGTTGACTGCGAAGTTGGGACTGCTGACTGAGTTCTCGGTAGGCGAAAGCCCGTCCGTAGGAGCCGCCGCGTCATCTGCAGCACCAAAGATGCCGACCGAGTTGGGAAAAGCGAGGCCGGTGTCCACACCAGTCGACTGACCAAGGAAGGAACCACCACCCCACTGAATGCCGAGCTCGCGATTGAATCGACTCGAGGCTTCAACGATGCGAGCCTCGATCAAGACCTGCGGGGTTTGCGTATCCAACGCGCGAACCAGCTCCTCGATTTGGTTGAGGTTGCCCGTAACGTCTCTTGCGATGATGACGTTGGTTCGCTCGTCCACCGACAAGGTACCGCGCGGGGAGAGCAACTCGCCTCCACGTGCGACCATGTCGCCGGCTTCAGCGTAGCTGACTGGAATCAAGCGGGTCTCGAGCGGTGCAAGCTGGAATTCGCTCTGACGTCGGGCGAGCGCGAGTTCCCGCTCCTTGTTCAGCTCGGCCAACAGCGCAACACGAACCAAGTTGCCTTTGCGAACCATGCCGAGGCCTTTGGCCTGAAGCACCGTCTCGAGAGCTTGGTCCCACGGCACGTTACGCATGCGAATGGTGACGGAGCCGGAGACGTTGTCCGCCGTGATCACGTTGATGCGGCCGACGTCGGCGAGCAGCCGAAGTACGTCGTGAATGTCGGCGTCTTTGAGATCCAGGTCTAGCCGCCTGCCGCCGCTCGCTGCCTTGGTCGGATCGGTGTTGTTCTGCACCTGCCCAGCCATGCCAGGTAGAAAGGCGTCGGCCTGGTCCGGTTCAACCTCGGAGACGTCCCCGATGCTAGTCTCGACGGTCGGAAGCTCGTAGGCGGCTTCACGCGCCACTGTCTTGGTCTTCCGAGCGACGCCGCCGTCCTGCCCCTTGCCGCTCTCGCTCGACTCAAAGCCGTTCTTAGCGATGGTGCAAACGAGCTGATTCCCCTCGCGCGACAGTTGGTGAGCCGCCCCGGGTAGACGATCGATTTCGATTATGACCTTGCCGGGATTTGCCTTGTCACGGAATGACGAAACAGATGTGACAGCGCCACCGAAGGCCGAAACATCGAGCGTACGTTCAAGCGACTTGGGAAGGCGAGCATCGACCTGGATGCGCAACTTCCCCTTGCTTGAGCTCTCGACAAACTTGGCGTCCTTGTCGATCTCGATCACGACCCGATCGCGTTCGGATGCGAAGCTATAGCGCACGTCACGAATTGATGCCGCGCCCTTGCTTTCCGCCTTGGCGGGTTCGGCAGACGGCTTCACCTCGTTGGCGAGGGGCCCCGTCTTGTCAGCGGAGAGCAACTCCACGACGAGCCCGTCTTCTTCACGACGGATCGAGTAGGAGGCGTTGTGAGCCAACTGGATCAGCACGCGAGTAACCGCTGGATCCGAGAAGGATTGCGTCATCACGCCAGAGACCACAGCGTTACCTTCGACGATCGCCGAGGGAGCACCGGACACGACGCTCTCAGGGAGGTCGAGAATGATGCGTTTTCCACCTTCAGCGACCCGAGCCGTGTACGTCGACGTTCCGCTCGTCTTGATGACGATGCGGGCGGCTCCGGCCTTAGGCGCGCTGAGAGCGATGTCAGTTACTTTCAGCGTCGCTTGTTGGGCAAACGCAGGTAGGGACAGGAACGTGGAGAGAACCCACACGCTCCATCCGACGACGAGTGTTCGAAACCGGGCTCGCCTTCTCAGGACCGCGCTCGCTCTTGCGAGAGCGCTCCCCGAAGCGCCCGTATTGGGGCTTCCTGGAGCGGCCGGCTCACTCGCACCGCCGGCCCAACTTTTGGTAGGGCTTTTCATTGCCAGTCGATGCTAGGACCGCAAGTCGTTTCGGGCCCAATTTTCGGTGCCGATCGTCGCGTCGTAAACGCACGCGACAAACGCGCACAGAACGAAGCAAGCCGCCCAAAGGGGCGGCTGACTTCGTTCTGCCGTTCGTAAAGCTCAGCCTTTTGAGGCGCCAGCACTCGAAGCGGGCGGCGCTTCGTCGGGGCGTGTGCCACGAATGCCCGTCCGAATCTCCTGCTTCAGCTCCTCCGGACTACGCATCGAGATCACGCGCGTTGTCGCAGGGGTCGACGGGTCTGGACTCTCACGAATAAAGACAACGTCATTTTGCCGAATGCGGTCCAGGCGCCAGTGCACAGGAACCGTCGTTCCCTGCCCGCCTCGTACGCCCTCCTCGCGACCCACAAAGTCCCCAACTCGCAAGACCCAACCTAGTCCCGTTGGATCCTGAACCAGAACTCGAGCGACGGTGCCGGTCACGATGCCGACAATCTTCAGCTCCTCGAGGGCGTACTTTCCGACCAAGACCTCTTGCTTGTCGCTGGAGGTCTCCGAAGGAAGGGGCGCGTCGATTTGTTCGGTGAAGTTCTTGAAGGGGTCGCGATTCGCCGGGGATTCCTGAAAGTCGCGCTCCGCGAAGTCTGCGACCGGAAGAGGCGGTAAGTCAGAAGGCCCAGCAGCAGCGCTCTTCGCCGCCTGGGGATCTGCACCAGCCTCAGCGCCGGGTTGCGCGGGTGCAGAAGGAGGGGCCGGAGGCGCCTCGTCCTCGCAGGCAATCACGCCGAAAGGGAGAGCAAGCAGAATTGCGAGCGCGAAGCGTTTCCACCGAAGGTTGAGTTGTTTCATTTTCGTCGACCTGCCTTTGAGCCGCCCGTCTCGCCGGCCTTCTTCGCTCGGAATGCCGTTGCGAGGCACTTCACATCAAGCATCACTTCGCGTGTCACCGGGTCGGTCGTTTGGGTGATCTGGATGTCCTCGATGTTGATCACACGATCGAGTTGCCCCACCCCGAAGAGGAACCGCGCGACCTGGTGGAACCGCCCAACAAAGGACAGGGACATGGGCACACGGATGTAATACTCGTCCATCACTTCGTCTTGCGGCTGATAGGACGACAGCGACACCCCGCTGGTTGTCGCGACGCCCTGGACAGCGGCAAGGAAGGACGGCGTCTCAGCTTCGTCGGGGAGCACCTTTCGTTGCTCACGCTCCAGCTGTTGCCGGCGCGTCTTGTCCTCGAGATCTCGCTGATAGGCAATCTTGGCCTCTTCAGCCTTCTGAAGATCGCCGCGGAGCGTCTGCTCTGCAGCGATGGCTTGCGATATCTGTCCGTCGATATCGGCGAAGAAGACGATGAGGTAGACCGCCGCCACGATACCTGCCAGCAGGAAGCCCACGACGATCTTGGCGGAGATGGACAGTCGCCCTAGCGGGCTTCCCGGTGCTCGCGGCGCCATGTCAGTACCTCACCTTCAGTTGCATGCCAAAAGCGACGACCGAAACGTTCTCTGCGGACTTGGGGCCAGCGGCGTCCTTGCGCCCTGGCAACAGCTTGACGTCGTAGAAGTACGACGAGGCCTTCAATCGATAAGCCAGCTCAGAGACATCGGTTGAATCCCGGGCAAAGCCTGTGACCTCAACCACACGGCCCTTCTCTTTGAAGCTGCCGAGCCACACGCGATGCGGATCCCAACTAGGGTTGATCGCCTGCAACGGGTTGTTCTTGGTTTGCTGCTGGAAGCGATCCGGGTCCACCGTGGGTCCCTTGCCTGGCGTCAGCATGCGCGAGAGTTCGAGCATCGCGGCCGTCGGCCCCGTCCTCGCCCCTTCGAGCTTTTGAATGGCCTGTTCACGGTCTTTCAGTAGCAGCAGGTCCTTCTTGACCTGCTCGTGTTGAACGACGAGCTGACGAATCGTCGCGATCTGCCCATCGAGCTCCGCGTTCTTCGCCATTTGCGTCTGCAAGTCCTTGGTCTTCGTTTGGTGGAAGAACAGGAAACCGATGATCTCCAGCAGAACGACGCCGAGCACGACCAAGAGCCAGCGTTGTCCGCCGGAGCTCTCGGCGGCACCGCCGGCTGAACGCTCAGCACGTTTTTTCTGGGGTAATAAATTGACTCGAATCACAGGCGACGCTCCCGGTCCTTACGCATCGAAAGACCCAATGCGACACACAGCTGAGCTGCGCGCGCTTGAAGCAATTGAGGATTTACATCTTTGCCCTCAATCGGAATCCGTTCCAGCGGCGGGATGAGTTCAACGCCAACGCGAGCACGCCGGCCGATCGCGTTCATCAGCTGCGGCAAGTTCGACGAGCCACCCGTAAGGAAAATGCGGTGCATTTCGGGCTCGCCGCTGGTGGCGTGGAAGAAGTCTAGGCTGCGTTGAATTTCACCGGCGATGCTGTCGCAAACCGTCTCGATGATTGAACCGATTTGCGGGTTGGGACTGGTGCCGGCAGAGACCATCACTTTGAACTCTTCAGCCTGCTCGAAGGGGACGCCGAGCTGCTTCTGAATCTGCTCGCTGATGTAGTTGCCACCATTGGCGATGTCGCGAGTGAAGGCGCTGGCTTCTTTGGAGATGATGTTGATGCTGGCGAGGCTGGCGCCCACATTGATGATGGCAAACGTCTGATCGGGCGGCAGACCGCGGTTGAACTCGAAGATGTTTTGCACCGTGAACGCGTCAATGTCGACGACGACAGGACGCAACTTCGCCTGGCGCGCAATGTCCGTATAGTCAGCGACCTCTTCACGTTTGGCGGCAACGAGCAGCAGGTCCATTTGACCAGCCTCCGGCCTTCGTCGCAGCACCTCGTAGTCGACGTGAACGTCCTTGATGTCGAACGGGATATGCTGCTCGGCCTCCCACTGAATCTGCTCGTCAAGCTCTGCAGGAGTCATCATCGGCACGGTGATCTTGCGGATGATCACCGCCTGGCCGCTGATGCTCAAAGCGACGTCGCGGTCCTTGATCTTGGCCTCGGCGAAGACGCGATTGAGCGCCTCCACCACGGCAGACGCGTTGAGGATGTGCCCGTCGACGATGGTTTGGCGAGGAAGCGGGGTGTACCCCAGCTTGACCAACCGCGGTCCTTTGCGGGTGTCCTTGAGCTGACAGACTTTGATCGAGCTCGTCCCGATATCGACGCCGACCAGATTCTTCCCTTCGGACATGTTTCTTCCTCGATTTGCGTGACACCGATGACCCGCATTGGTCGTGAGAGAGGCGTCGCGAGAATCATCGTATGCGCGCCCCCCACCACGCGGCCAAGAATCCGCGAAACGAAGTTGAACTCTAGCGGCGGAAAGCGGCTTCGCCAGCGCAGGCACGAGCGCGCCTGAGCGCCTCGTGAGGTCGAACTCAAGCGCCCAAGCTCGTTGGCGTTCGTGTCCTGCAACAGTCCTGGAACGAGCGACCTCGCCCGCTCGCCGCGCCAGCTCCGAGGAGCGGTGGCGCGCGCTCCTCTGTTCATCATCGGCCCAACCACTTGGCTCTCGTGAGCAGGGCTGCACGTCCATTGCTGAGGTTCGCTCGTTCAGTACCTCGGGGTTCTCTGAAGCAGCTGTGGGCGAGCAGCTCGGAGAAGGCGCTGGTTCACTCGCGACAACCGCGCAAGAGTCACGATTGACTCCTTATTGAAGCGCCAATTATATGTTATTTTTAAGGTAATCGTAACGCGTATCAAGCCATCGTCATCGCACCTAAGCATACATGGTCGGGACCAACCTGCTCGTTCGTTTGTCGGTGCGGACGTTTACTGCACAGTTGTTGGTGCAACTAGCGAGCACGGTACTCAGGCTGGCAAGGTGAACAAACGACGACGCCTGGTCAACGTCGAACCCACTCGTGGGGACGCGACCAGGCGGCGGAAGCCCTTGGGGGGCCGGTGCAAGCGCCGATTAAGGCGCGGTGACGTTGCCCGAAAAGGGTCGCTCGAAGGCGACCAAAGCGGTCTCCTCGGAGCTTGGGACCGAACCCGCCAAAGGCTCGAAGTGGACGGGCGGCTCGGACCCCCTATCAACACGGACCGCGCGTACACAGCCAAGCTGTGCGAGCACGGTGGCGTTCGCCTCGTGACTATCGAACTCCGAGATCGCGATCAGTAGACGGCCGTCGGCGAACGCGCACAGATCTGCGCGCGATTGAAGCGGCCCCCGTTGGCGAGAGGCGTCGGTCGGTGCGCCATCGTCGACGCTGAGCGGGAGCTCGGTCGCGTCGTAGGCGCACGGTCCCTTCGGCTCGCAGATCGGCTGATCTCGACCTGCTTGCACGCGAGCGAAACCAGCGCCTACCTCGAGCACACCCTCCACCGACGAAAATGCGTGACCGAGGTTGCCGAAGCTCCGCAGCCCCCGCGGCCGTTTTCGCTTACCAACCCCGAGCGGGAGCCGAAACAAAGCTGGGGCCTGCATGGTCGCCGGAACGCCAAGCTCGAACTTGCCGCCCAAACGATGCAACTTCTCGCTGCTGCCAACCACGAGCCGCAGCTCGTAACGCTTCAGATCGACAGCGACGAGCTGCACCCCGGTGCCGAAGGCCTCGCTCGCGGCTTGGTGCAAGGCGGGGAGAAAGGTCGGGGTAGGAGCGCCTTCGAGCTGCGCCTTCCAGCTCGCTTTTTCGAGCTTGATGGGGGGCTCGCTGGGGACGGGGAACAGGAAGAGGACGGGCTCAGCGCTCCCGCTGAGCGCAAGCGCGGCGGGATCGGTCGCTCGTTCGAGGCTGCCAGGCAGGGTGATTGCACCGCTGCACGAGGTTGGCAGCAGGCCCTCGGCGCTTTCGGCGGAGCTGCCCGACCCAACTGCGAGATGGCCATCGACCGTAGCGCAATAGGAGACCACGGTCTCGCTCGCCGGTTGGCTGCTGATGAACGGCATGACGGCATCAACGGGCACGTTTTCGATGGCGGCCTCTCCAGTCGCGAGCAACAACTTACCTCCGGCGCTCGCCAGCACCGGCGCGCCCGAAGGAATCGGCGTGAGGGCGTTGTTTTCGCTGCGTCCGCCGCCTGCGAGACCACGCAACACATACGCCGCCACCGGCACTGGCGCGCTCGAGGGTAGACGGCCCGCAGGCCGAAAGCCCGTCGACGTGCTGGTCTGCCAACCTTGAGCCAACACAAAGCGCAACTGCCGACCATCGAACAAAGTCAGCCCGGACTCACCTTCTCTTCGTGACCCTACCGCAGGATGTCCGCGCACCCACTCAACCTCGGCGCTGAGACCGTCAAAGTTCGTAGCCTCCGAGCTGGGCTTCCGCGCCGAAACGACAGCCGCGACGGGCTCGCTGCTAGCCGTTGCAGCAAGCGTGCGCAGCGGCCCCTCCGAGCCAACCTCGAGCTCCACGCCGGTGTTCGCAAAGAGCGCCACGAGCTTGCCTTCGGCGAGCTCCATACGCGCGCCCGGAGCCGGCGCTGTCATGGGTAAAATCTGGACGGTTGCGCGCTCTGCCGCCGAGCCGAACACGATCGTTTGCAACACGCCATCGCGCTCGACGCGAAACGCAAAGTGTTGGCCATCAGCCACCAGCCCCGTCTCGTCTGCGAGCGTGGTCGGCAGGATGGGCGCGACCTCGCGCGCCCCAAGCGGATGGCCCCAGGTGGTGAGGCGTACCTTCGCGCGGAACGCCTCGACGGTGGACGCTTTTGAGCTGCGCGCGAGAAAAACGATCTCGCGACCTGCGAGTAAATCCGCCGTCCGGCCTTGTGACGGCAGCCAAACGAGATCTTCGATCTCGGCCTCGACGCCGAGCTCTTTGCAGAGCGCCGACTTCACGTCCTCCACGGTTGGATCAGGGATGCGCCCGGCTAACGCAACCACCGCGGCGCCCGCGAGCAGCACCGCAGGCGCACGCGACACAAGGTAACCAATCCGCCCGCGTGACGACGCCTCCACAGGCGACCCAGAGGACGACACGCTCGCTTCAGCGCAAACCGAGCAGCGAGCGCGCTCGATCCGGCCCCACCACCTCGCGACCGACCTCACGCGCGAACGCAGCCGCGCGCGCTACGAGCGGCGCGCTGCCTTCCGCGAGCACGCCCTTCTCGAGGTAGATGTTGTCCTCGAGACCGAGCCGCGCGTGACCGCCCAGCTTGATGGCCAACTCGGTCATGGGCCGTTGGAAGCGGCCAACGGCGGCAACGCCCCACGTTGCGCCGCTTGGAACTTGCGACACAAGGAAGCGGAGGACGTCTTCACGCGCGCCGGCTCCGCCGCGAATGCCGAGCACGAATTGGAAGTGAAGCGGGCCTTGCAGCACGCCCTCTTTCACCAGCAGCAGCGCCTCATCGAGGTGGCCGATCTCATAACATTCGAGCTCAGCCACGCTGCCCGACTCACGAATCTTGAGCGCGAGCTCGCGGATTTGCGGACGCGTATTGACGAACACGTCATCGCCGAAATTGAGCGTGCCGCAGTTGAGTGTGGCCATCTCCGGCTTGCAGGCGAGCGGCCCGCTGCGCTCCTCGATCGACATGCCGACCGCGCCGCCTGTGGAGGTCTGGATGATCACGTCGGTCTTCGCGCGAATCGCGTCGATCGCGGCTTGGAACAGCTCACTGCTCTGCGACGGCGAGCCGTCGGCGGTGCGCACGTGCAGGTGAATGACCGATGCGCCAGCGTCGCGGCAGCGAGCCGCTTCGTCTGCGATTTCTTGGGCGGTGATCGGTAGGTGCGGCGTGTCTTTGCGCGTCACCTCGGCACCAACGATGGCGGCCGTGAGGATCAAATCCGAGGGCGGCGGAGTGACCACCACGCGCGGCGGCGGAGTAATCAGCGGACGGGGCTCGGGCAGCTCGGCGTGCGATGGCGCCTGCGCTGAAAGCGCCGGGAGCACGAGGTCCACCTTACGTTGCAGCTCTTTCGGTACCACGCAGGTGCCGACCGCGCGACATACGACCGTAGGCTCGGCAAGCGCGTCGGCGGCCGAGACCGCCAGCTGGGGATTTCGGCAATTTCTGACGACCTTGCGCGCCTCGAAGGCAATCGTTCGGCTTGTGTTACCGACGCGAGTGATGACGCCGGTGGCCTCGATGTAGTCCCCGGCGTAAACCGGGGCTAGAAACTCAACCAGCTCGTAGGCACGAAAGAGCCCCTCATCCCCGTCGAGCCGAATCAAAAGTTCCGTAGCGACATCCCCGAACAGCGCAAGCATTCTCGCGCCATCCACGAGCTCACCAGCGTAGTGAGCATCGTGAGAACCCATCCGAAGCCGCAAGGTTACCGTGAGCCCAATCCCAGCCACCATGATGCAAGGAGTTGACACGGCGGCGCGAGGAAGGGAAGTGGACTCGATGGCATCCCAAGTCGACACTTCATCTTCCCCAACGGTGGGGAGCGAAGCCTCGTCGATGTCCTTCATCGAAGCTCGCAATCTGCCTCAGCACATTGGGATCATCATGGATGGCAACGGCCGCTGGGCCACCCAGCGCGGCGAGCCACGCGAGGCCGGACACAAAGCTGGCTCCGCGGCGGTGCGGCGCGTCGTGCGTATCGCGCGGCGGCTCGGCATCTCCGCGCTGACGCTGTACGCCTTCAGCGAGCAGAATTGGGCACGCCCGAAGGGCGAAGTCGAAGCCTTGATGGGCCTGCTCGAGGAGTTCTTGCGCAGCGAACGCGAAGAGATCCTCGAGAACGGAATCCGGCTCGTGGCGATCGGTGATTTGGGGCGCCTCCCCGACCACGTGCGCCAGGCCCTCGATCCGCTCGCGCGCGAGTCGCACGAAAACGAGAAGATGACGCTGGCATTGGCGCTCTCGTACGGCGCTCGCGAGGAGATCGCAGAGGTGGCGCGCGCTCTCGCCAACGAAGCACTGCGTGGAGCCATCAACCCGGACGCGATCGACGGCGCCTTGATCGGCGCGCGCATCCCGAGTCTGAGCGTGGGGGAGCCCGATCTCATCCTGCGCACCGGGGGCGAACAACGCCTGTCCAACTTCCTGTTGTACGGTGCTGCCCATGCCGAGCTTTTCTTCTGCGAAAAGCTGTGGCCCGACTTTCACGAGCCGGATCTGTTCGACGCAATTCGCAGCTATCAAACCCGTACCAAAGTCTTCGGTACCCCGAGCGCAGAAAGACGCCGTGGCACCTAGTCCGGAACCGACCAAGGAGTCTTCTCGCGCAATGGAAGAGAAAAAGCCTGCCTCGAACCTTCAGATGCGGCTTCTCTCGGCCGTCGTGGCAATTCCAGCCATTTTGGCCCTGCTTTACAAGGGCCCAGCGTTGGCTTGGTTGGCGTTCATCGCCGTCGCCGCCGCCATCGGCGCCTTCGAGCTGTTCGGGATGACGCACCCTGAAGATCGCGTCTCCCAAGTCGCAGGCACGGCACTGTCGGTGGGGCTCTTGGTAGGGCTCTGGTTCATCGGCCGGCAGCCGACCTTTCTGCTGGCGGTCATGCTGCTGTTGCCCATCCTCGCGATGCTGATGACGCTGTGGCGTTTGGGCTCGATCAACAGCGCTGCGTTGCGCGTCATGGCGATGGCCTTTGGCCCGCTTTATCTCGGCGGCGGCATGGCGTGCCTCGCGATGCTGAAGAAAGACGCTGGTGATGATGGCCCTGGCTTCGTCTTGCTCTCACTGATGTTGGCGTGGATGAGCGATACCGGCGGGTACTTTGCTGGGCGCTTTCTGGGCAAGCACAAGCTGTACGAAGCGGTCAGCCCCAAGAAGACGATCGAGGGCGCGATTGGTGGGCTCTTCGGGGCCGTGGCCGGCGCGGTGGCAGGCTCCTTCATCTATCTGCAGTCGCTGCCGGTCCTGCATGCCGTTGCGCTTGGCGTCGTAGGTGGAGCGCTGGGGCAGCTGGGGGACTTGGGGGAATCGCTGCTCAAACGCTCGGTGGGGGTAAAGGACTCTGGCGGCCTCGTTCCGGGCCACGGCGGGATCCTCGATCGCGTGGATGCACTGCTGGTGACGGCAACGCTGAGCTATCTGTACGTGATGTTCGTGCGGGGCTGATCGACTTGCGTCACAGCCTCGTCGCGCCGCCGCAACAATGACGCGGCGCGCGAATCTCCTCTCGGCTCAGTGCGTTAGAGAATTGCTAACTCTCGTTGTACAACCTTCGGTTGAATGCCTTCGGGATCGGCACTAGAACCGCGGGCCATGAGCGAGCCGACTCCCGCTACTGCACCGAATGCAACCCACTCGATGAAAGCTCCTGCCCCGGCGAAGTACGACTTCTTCGGCGTGGTCCAGGGCTACCTCGACGAGGCTGCAAAACTCATCAACCTGCCTGAGTACATCCGCGTCATCCTCAGCCAACCGAAGAACGAGTTCATCGTCCACTTCCCGGTCAAGATGGACAACGGAGACATCCGGCTGTTCAAGGGTTACCGCATTCAACACAACAACGTGCTTGGCCCCTACAAGGGCGGTATTCGTTATCACCAAGACGTCTCGCTCGACGACGTGAAGGCGCTCGCGGCGATGATGACGTGGAAGTGCGCGCTGATGAACCTGCCGTACGGCGGCGGTAAAGGCGGCGTCAAGTTCGACCCGCGCAGCGTTTCGCGAGGAGAGCTCCAGCGCATCACGCGCCGCTTCTTCCACGGCCTCGGCGACAACATCGGGCCGGAGACGGACATCCCCGCTCCGGACGTCGGGACCAACGGGCAGACCATGGCGTGGGCCATGGATACGTACATGAACATGACCGGCCAGAAGGGTCGCCAAGCCGTGAAGGGCGTCGTCACCGGCAAGCCCGTCGCTTCGGGCGGCACCATCGGCCGCGAGAAGGCTACCGGCCAAGGTCTCGTGCACTGCATCACCTACTGGGCCAACGAGAACGACTTCAACCTCGAAGGCTCGACCATGACGGTGCAGGGCTTCGGCAACGTCGGCTCGCATACTTCCGTCATCCTCTCCAAGCTCGGTGTGTCCACCATCGCGGTCGGCGATCACTCCGGCTACCTCTACAACCCCGAAGGCTTCAACCCTCACAAGCTGCAGGAGCACGTCAAGAAGACGGGCGCCATCGCTGGCTACTCCGGCGGCAAAGCCATTTCGCGCGAGGAGTTCTTCAAGATCAAGACGGACATCTTTGCTCCCTGTGCGCTCGAGAATCAGATCGGCGTGGACGAGGCGCGCAGCCTGAATTGCCGCATCGTCGGTGAAGGCGCCAACGGCCCGTGCTCGCCCGAGGGCGAGAAGATCCTGCTCGAGAAGGGCATCACCATCCTACCCGACGTTCTGGCGAACGCCGGTGGCGTGACGGTCTCCTACTTCGAGTGGATCCAGAACAAGCGCAGCGAGAGCTGGTCGCTCGACGAGGTGGATGAGCGGCTCGAGAAGGCCATGCGTCGCGCCTGGAAAGAGACCACCGAGATGGCGCGCAGCAAGAAGAGCTCGCTGCGTATTGCCGCGTACGCCGTAGCTCTGCACCGCATCGCGCAGGTCTACGCCGAGCGCGAGATCTTCCCCTGACCGCGGGGGCTCAGCCTCGCTGAGTCAATCGTGAGCGAGCGAAGTCCACGGGCTTCGCTCGTTTACTTTTGTGTCAGAGGCGGCGCCACTGCCTAGGCTCACGCGCCACTGCGGCATCCACCCTCGGTGGCACCGGCCCTAACGAACTCGACGGAAGCCCTCCGCCTCTTGCTCGGCGATGAGCCGCGTAACCTCCTGCACCGGATTTGTGCAGCTGCGTTCACGGTACAGCGGGTCTTCCACGTCTCCGATGCGCAGCTGGTAGGTACTGCGCCTCGCGCGAATGGCCCAAGCGCTGCCATCGTCGTGCCGCAGCTCCACCCAGGCCGAATCCCCGGCGTGAAAACGAGCCGGCGCGCGCCGCTCAGCGTCCTCCTTTGGCAGCGGGATCACGACCGCTGCTTTACGCTCCGTGGCCCAGTGCACGCAGCCTGAAGCCAGGTCACGCGGTGGTACCAGATCAAGCACTGCGAGCATCGCCTCGAGCCAATCGTCGAGCGACGGGAACACCTGCCAATCCTCCCCGCCCTTGAAGTCGAAGGCCACGACCTGCCCTGCTGGACCGCCAAAACACTCCTCGGGTGCATAGGCGAATTGCAGGTGCGAGTTGTCGTCCGCCAGCGGCAGCCAGCTGGCTGACCACAAAGCGTGAGAGAAGTTGCCGCCTCCGGCTTGATACTCGGCGGCTAGCTTGTCCCAATGGGCCTTCTCGACCACCCAATCGGCGGGAGAGTTGAGCCGTAGATCCCGCACTGCACGAAAGCCTGCAATCGCGCGCAAGAAGCGCTCGTAGTCCTCTGGGAGGGAGCCACCAGCAACCTCGGTAGGAACGCGCGACTCCACCGGCGAGGCTGTCTCGATTGCGCTAACAAACCTCTTCAGCAGCCGCTCACTCAGCACCTGGGGAAGTTGCCGCCCTTAGCTGCACAAGTCAACGAAGTCGAAGTAATTGGCTCAATTGGCGCCCCGGACTCAGCTGGGCCGCCGGAGGCGAGGCAGCGATCGGTGCAGTCAAGGTGCTGGAGACGCCGCGGGTGCCACGCCAGACGCTGAGGGGACGGCAACTGGCTCGGCTGACGACAACTCAAGCGGTGGCGGATTCATGTGGCATTCCGGCGGCTCGCACGCTCCGCTCGCCCCTCCGCAACCCGGAAGAGCTGAGAGCGTGACGACAAAAGACGCCGCGAGCTTACGAGCGCGTTGCTTGGACCGCTGTTTCATCGCGCCATGCTTTCATAGCCAAACAGGCTCTTACAAACGAATCGATCGAGCTTTCTTTCGAGTGAATTGATAACGCCAGCCGTGGCCTTGATACTTCGTTGAGACCGGGCTCACTAGCGTTTGGGCCGTGAACTCATCGACCGCAATCGCTTGCAGCGTCCTGTTGCTCCTAACCGCCAAAGAAGCCCAAGCTCAGCCGACCGTTGCCCCGCCCGTCGAACAACAGGCGGGAGCGGCAATGCCCGCAACTACCGAAATCGATCTTGCGGCGCTGGAGAAGCGCCTGCGCGAGCTCGAGCAGCGCGCGACCGCGGCTGAAGCGCGCGAGAAGGCGACACTCGAGCGCGTCGCAGCCCTCGACAGTGAGCAAAAAGCGTTGGGAGAGTCCGAGCGTCAACGTGCCCAGGAAGAAGCCAAAGCGAAAGAGGCTGCCGGCCGCAAAGCCAAGGACTTTACCCCCGAGAAGGTGCCATTCTCCTTTGGCGACTTCAGTTGGGTTCCCGGCGGCTACGGCTCCTCGGATAGACCGTTTGCGCTCGGTCCCTTTACAGGTGAGTTTCGCGTCGACGGCGTCTATCACTACAGCTTCAACGAGCCCGTGGACAACACCATCTCTGGCTCGAGCGAGGTGTTTCGCCACAACGAATTTCAGGTCACCCAGCTCGGTATCGGCGGGGATTTTTACTACAAAGGCGTTCACGGCCGACTGATGACACAGTTTGGCATGTATTCGCAAACGACGGCCCGCAACGACGCGAGCGCTGCGCGGGGGCAGTGGAACCTTGACGACGCCTATCGTTACCTATCCGAGGCGTATGGTGGTTATCACATTGACGCTTTGGATGGCATCAACCTACAGGCCGGCATCTTCATGTCTTACGTAGGGCTTTGGAGCTACTACAACTTTGACAACTGGACCTATCAACCAAGCTACGTATCCTCCAATACACCTTGGTTCTTCAACGGCATTCGAGCTCAGTTCTTCGTCAATGAGCATGTGAAGATTGAGCCTTGGATCGTCAATGGCTGGCAAGCCTATGGCAAGTTCAATCAAGCGCCTGGCTTCGGGCTCCAGGTGTTGTGGCGGCCTACGGAATGGTTGTCGATTCTCGGCAATCAGTACATTGGGACAGATCAGCTCGGGCTGCCGGATCGATTTCGTATTCATACGGATGACAGCGTGATGGTTCGCTACTTCGAGAACAAAGGCGGCGCACTCTCACGCGCCGCGGCCTCGCTGACGGTTGATGCTGGTTGCGAGTGGGGCGGCGAGGGTACCGCCGTAGCGCCTGATGGTTCCGAGCGTTCACTCGACGTCTCTTGCGGAGATCAGTTCTTCGTCGGCTTCATGGCCTATAACCGACTTTGGTTTGCCGACGATTTGCTTGGCTTGACTGTCGGTGGCGGCGCCATTCGTAACCCTGGTCGTTACCTCGTACTCATCCCCCCGGTTAACGGCGCTACAGGCTATTCGGGCACACCACACTTCACGGCGCTTCCCGGCGATTCTTACGACGCCTGGGATATGCAGATAGCGGGCGACGTCATGCCCAACTCCTTCGTAACGTTGCGCCTCGAATTCAATCACCGCGCGTCGAGCGTTCCGTACTTCTCAGGTCCGGGCGGCGTTACTCCGCCCGGTGGCAACCAGGGCGGCGCTGGCTCACTGGTCGAAGGCTGGCAGCCCGATCTAGTGAAGACGGAGGACCGGCTGAGCGGTGCCGTCATGGTCAAGCTGTAATAGCCCCAGCACGCGGACGAGCGCGCTGCTCACTTTGAGCTTCCGCCGTCTGAGCAGGCACGGGCTATAGTGACGCCCCGATGAGCGCTCCGAAGCAGCTGACGCTGGTGGGCTATGGCTGGCACTTCGTCCCGCGCATCCCGTTCGAGTTGGGCCGACTGGCTTCGGGGGACGTGGTGGTGGTTCATCACGCCCAGCCCAGGCTTCCGAAGCTGCGGCTGCAGCCCTATGAGCAGGGCGTTCGCGTCGCGCTTGGCCCTGGTACCCAGAGTGCCGACGAGGTCGTGGATGACTACGTCGATGGACAAGCACCGGAGGGCCCTGATTGGTCGCTAGGGTTCCAGGCCGGGTACCTCATGCCTTGGCCGCTCGGCACGAGTGTTTGGTCAACCAAGGATCACGTCGATTGGCCCGTGGAGCTCACGTTACAAGGTAGCCAGCGGGACGAGATGCTCTACGTGCAAGGTCCTTTCGAGCGAAAGCGCAGCGTGGTGCTCTCCGGACTTGTCGGTCCAGGGATGGAACTCGCTTCAGCCGCTGAGTGGAGCGCAGCCTCGGGTCGCGTCGAGTCGATCGTAATGCGACATTGGATCGAGCAGCGTGAGTGGCGCCAATAGCGATGTCTCGTGCCGCTCGGTGACGAGTTCGACCTGCTCGTGACCGCCCAAGCAACGCTGGCGAACGAGCAACGCATGCGATCGATCGTTGAACTTGTGGCGGCTGGGATTCGCTGAGCCGCCGGAGCCAAGTCGCGATACACTGCTCGGCTTGTGTCACGGGGGAATGGGGCTGTGAGCGAACAACCTTTGGAAGCCAAGGGAGTGATCTTTTTGTCGATGCTGGAGGCCGTCGCCGAGGTGGATGGCCACGACGCGCGAAACCGCGTCGTCGCAGCATTGCAAGGCCCACTTGGCGAGGCATTGCGTTCGGGCGCCGTTACGCGAGTGGGCTGGTATCCGATTGCTTGGTACGGCGTGCTGCACGAAGCAATGCAGAGAGAGCTCCGAGGTGGGCACGAGAAGGTTCGCTTGCTCGGTCGCAAGTCGACGTAGATCGACACACGTGGCCTGCTTCGTTATGTGCTGGCGCTTTCTACGCCGAACCTCTTATTCCGCTACGGCTCCAAGATCTTCGGCTCGTACCTGCGTGGTGGGGAGGTCTTTTCCGAGCACGGCGACGGCGCTGCCGAACTTCGCTTCACCAACATGAGTGAAGCGCCTGACGTCATGTTCGTCGAGTGGCAGGGCGGCATCGCGAGCTTGCTCGAGCACGCAGGAGCGCGCAACGTCGTGGTTCACCCCGCGGTGCGCAAACGCTCCCATCCCCTGCAACTGCCAAGTAGCGCCCCCGGCGACCTTGTATCCATACGCGTAAACTGGGAGTAACGCGCTGAGTTGAGCCGAGCGAGGGCAGCCTTTCGCGTGCACTTTCAGCGTGCCGTCGGAACCAGCCCGTTGGCCTTTCGCAAAGCGTTTCAGCCTTCCGGCTGACTCAAGGGCACACAGCCGTTGCCGTCCCAACAGGCGTCGCCCGCGTCGGGAGAGCAGCAGCCACCTTGCTCCGAAAGGCCGCCAGCGCAAGGCGCGTAAAGCAGCTGGTCTTGCGCAAGGCACACTTCCACCAGTGCGTCAGGATCGCTAACACAGCGCTCCCCGTCCCAGCACTCACCAGGCTCGCTGCAAACACAACCTGGGCCATTGGAATGCGTACAAACCGTAAGGTCGCAGTGGTCGAAACTGCCACCGCAGTCGCCCCCGCTCCAATCGGCACCACCGGCCTCACAGATCTCCTGTTCCGAGGGGGCCACAACCTCGCTGCCGCAGGCCGTTAGCGTAAGCGCGCCAACGGTCACAATACCCATTACGTTGGTACGACTGAGGCTCACCATCACAACCCCAAGAAGAAGGAGCGAATGCCAACCCCAGCGAAGCGTGGCCATTCATGACCGCCCGAGTGTTCACACCACATTACGGGCTCGCTGCACCCTTCATAACTGACGCACGGCGAAGGTTCACTGGGAGCGCTAGGCGCGGCGGCACAACCGTTTGCCTCGAGCCAGTGCTCTCGACTGTTGAGCCCGTTCTCGATGGGAACATCGCTATCGGCGGAGCCGTGCACCAGCATCGCAGCCACCGAGCCGGTGCACTCTCCTGCCCACGGTCCGCCCCCTGCCACCGGTGCAATGGCGCGGAAGAGCTCCGGCCGGTAGCAACCGAGATGGTTGGAGAAGGAGGCGCCATGACTGTGCCCCGCAGCAAAGACGCGCGCAGGGTCAATGCAGTGTTCGGCGCTCAGCTTGGCTACCAGCGCATCAATGAAGGCGACGTCCACCCCGTCTACCGTCATATCCCACCCGATACCGCCGTTCTGATCGGGCAGCGGCAAGGCCTGCGGATAGGCGTATACCGCGGCCTCGGTTCCGGTGAGATTAAAGTATTGGCTGGCCGCATCACCGGTACCACCAAAGCCGTGAAAGCCGAAGATCAGCGGAACAGCGGTCGAACCATCGAGCGCAACAGGAATAGCGAGTACATAACTTCGGCTCGCACCGTTTACCTCGAGCGTCTGCGTTGTTGTCCCCGCGGCCGAGACCAAGCCAGCGCACGAAGGGCCATTGCCTCCACCACCGCTGCCTGGCGCCCCGCCATTGGCGGAACCACCGGCTCCCCCGCTAGAGGAAGGAGATGCGCCCGAACCATCGCTTCCTCCCGCATCCCCCGCTCCCGAAGCTCCAGCCCCGGCCTCACCGCTCGAGCCAGCATCGCCACATGCCGACAGCAACAGCACACTGCCAACGAGCCAAACACTACGCATGGCTCAATGCTCGCAGTCGAGGCGCCAAAACTCCAGCGTGGCGAGGGTGCTTTGAACAAGGTTGAACCTTGCGCGCCTAGCTCGAACGCTAGCTCATCGCGCGCTCGGAGCGGATGGCGCGGTCTCCGGCGTGGCACGAATTGCATCGTAAGCGCCCTCGAAAGCTGCCTTGGTCTCAGACCAAAATTTGTCGACGCCAGTGACAAATTCGTCCCACTTGTCGTCGGTTGCCTCAGCCATTTCGACAAGTTTGGTACGCGCGTGCTCCAGTTGCTTCTTCACACCCTCGAGGTGAGGCTGCGCGGCGATCTTTGCGTCCGCGGTGAGTTTGTCTTGATGGGCGGAGAGCTCCTCCAGTTTGGCGGACCACTCGTGAAGTTGGGCTTGGTACTTGTCTCGGTAAAGCTCGCGCTTGGTCATGGTGCTCTCCTTGGGCATGGTGCCCAGCTCCACCAAGCAACTTTGGGTCCAGCAAGCGTGTGCCGAGGAAGCGGCGTAAGCTGCGCAGCCGTGAGTGTTTCGGGCTTCTTCTCCTTGCCGCTTTGGAGCCGCGTTGCGATCGGCGTGATTGTCCTGAGCGTGGCCGCCGGCGCGGGAGCCTTGATAGAGAGCCACAAACACAAGGGTCAACGCCTGTCCACGGATCCTGAACCGCTACAGTCGCTGCGTGTGTGTGAGCAGAGTCCTGAGCAACTACAGCGACTGCTCGAGCGCAACGCAAGCCAGCTTCGGCTTTGGACAGTCGGCTTGCTTCCACAGGGCCTCGCCGCAACTGGGCAGACCAAAGACGGCCGCTTGGTATCGTTGTTCTGTGCTGCACCGCTGGAGTCCTGCGTAAGCACCGCTGTGCCGCAACAACCACCCGTTGCACTCGTCCGGGGGTTCGACACGACCGAGATTCCGTGGGAACAACTTGCTTCACACTGCGCCGACGCTGAACGTCGCTTTGCTAACGAGAGTGAACTGCGCGGCAAGGCAGAGAACGTTTTTTTCGCTAGCGAGAAGTCGAAGACCTGGACCATCGCCGTCAGCGACGGGCGCTCGACCTCCCAATATTGCTACGATACAGGGAGGAACGCCTTCGGCTGTGAGCCATAGCGAGACCTCAATAGCGCTCTGCCATCGCTTGGCGATTCCCTGACTGCCAGCGGGAGTAACGCACCACCAGCGCAACGCCACCGAGCGCAAATAACAAAGCGCCTACCGCGATGGGTGCCCACAACCAGCCAAACAGCGTGCCCGCGCGCACGGCCGAAAGCAGGGGTACAGCTGTGACAACCGCCGTCACCCCGCCGGTAATGACGCAGGCATAGCCTACCACTCGACTGTTATTGGATGGTGCCGACCGAGCCTTGAGTAACAGCACGAACCAGAGGATCCCATTCGGAATGGCGACCGCGATCGTGAGGACCAAGAGTCCAGCGTAAAGCAGGAACTCTGCCTCCCCACCCAAGCCCATTCCACCGTTGGCGAATAACGCCGCCGACTGCTGATTAAGGCTCACCGAACCTCCTGTTAGACGCCCGTTCGCCAAAGCGAATCCTCAGCAATCGCATGCCTTTGATGGGAGCACGCCCAGATGCAGCGTCAAGCCGGCTTGCCTGCGGATTCAGCAAGGAGTTGATAGTTTCTTGATACCCACGCGGCGTAGCTTGATCTCGACGATACGGCACCAACGGTAAGACAGCCCGAGGAGCTGATCCTTTGGACTTCGTCTTCATTCTCATTACCTGCGGGTTCTTCCTGCTGAGCTGGGGTTTCGTGCGCTTGTGCGAGAAGGTGTCGTCATGACGCTGTTGCTCATCATCGGCGGCGCCCTCGCAACAGCCTTGCTCGCCTACTTGGGCTTTGCGCTGCTCTACCCCGAGAGGCTCTCATGACCGCCAATACGTTTCTCCAGCTCGCTCTATTCCTCGTGCTGCTGGTCGCGCTTGCCGTGCCGCTCGGAGGCTATATGGCGCGCGTGTACAGCGGAGAAGCACACCTTGCGCAACGCATCGTGGGACCGTTCGAGCGACTACTTTATCGACTCTCGGGCGTTCGCGAAGACGACGAGATGACCTGGAAGCAGTACACCGCCAGCGTCCTTTGCTTCAACCTGCTCGGCGCGCTGATGGTGTATCTGCTGCAACGCGTTCAGGCCTCCCTACCCCTCAATCCCAACGGGCTCGCGAACGTGCCTCCAGAGGTTTCGTTCAATACCGCTGTAAGCTTCGCGACCAACACCAACGGCAAGCCTACAGCGGCGAGACGACCATGAGTCATCTGACCCAGATGCTCGGCCTCGCGGTTCAGAACTTCGTCTCGGCCGCCGTTGGAATGGCGGTGCTGATCGCCTTCATTCGTGGCTTTACGCGCAGCAGCAGCGAGCGGCTCGGCAACTTCTGGGTCGACCTTACGCGCTCCACTCTTTACGTCCTACTGCCTCTCTCCTTCGTGCTCGCGCTCGCACTCGTTTCGCAGGGTGTCGTTCAAACCTTGAGCGGCACCGCGACGGTGCAGCTGCTCGACCCGGTATCCACCGAAACCGGTGAAAGCCTCGAGCAGGTGCTAGCGATTGGGCCAGCAGCTTCGCAAATAGCGATCAAGCAGCTGGGGACCAACGGCGGCGGCTTCTTCAATGCCAACGCCGCACACCCATTCGAGAACCCAACTCCGCTTGCAAACCTCCTGCAGCTGCTGGCGATATTGCTGATCCCGGCCGCCCTCTGCTTCACCTTCGGCGCCCTCGTGAAAGACCGCCGCCAAGGCTGGACGGTGTTCGCGGCGATGTTGACGATCTTCATACCGCTGCTCGTGGCCACCACCGCCCTCGAGCAGGCAGGGAACCCATTGCTCACCGACGCTGGAGTCGACCAGGCCGCCTCTGCGCTCTCGGCAGGCGGGAACATGGAGGGCAAGGAGGTTCGCTTCGGCATCACTAACAGCGCGCTTTGGGCCACAGCGACGACCGCGGCGTCCAACGGCTCGGTCAATGCCATGCACGACAGCTTCACGCCACTCGGCGGTCTCATTCCGCTCTGGCTCATGCAGCTTGGGGAGATCGTCTTTGGGGGTGGCGGTTCAGGCCTTTACGGCATGCTCGTCTACGCCATCTTGTCGGTATTCATCGCTGGGTTGATGGTCGGCCGCACGCCCGAATACCTCGGTAAAAAGATCGAGGCCCACGAGATGAAGATGGCCTCGCTGGTGATTCTGCTCCCAGCGGCGGCCACGCTGATTGGCACAGCGATCGCGTGCGTTGCCCCGGCCGGCACAGCAACGCTAGGGAACCCCGGAGCGCACGGGTTCAGTGAGATTCTTTACGCCTTCTCGTCAGGAGCGAACAACAACGGCTCGGCCTTCGGTGGGTTGACAGCCAGCGGCAGCTTCTACGCCACGGCGATTGGGATTTGATGTTGATCGGGCGCTACTGGGTCATTGTCCCAGTGCTCGCCATCGCTGGCTCCCTCGCAAAAAAGAAGCGTATTCCCGCGAGCGCCGGAACGTTGCCGACGCACACGCCGCTCTTCACCGGGCTCTTGGTTGGAACCATCGTGCTGATCGGAGCACTCACGTTTCTACCTGCGCTCGCGCTCGGTCCCATTGTCGAACACCTCCAGCTTGCGGGTCGCTGAAAGACAATCATGTCTAGCTCTGCTCATCATCCTAAACCGCTGTTCGATCTCAGCATCATCCGGCCCGCAATCCTCGACGCGTTCAAGAAGCTCCACCCCCGGCGGATGCTCAAGAACCCAGTCATGTTCGTGGTGGAGGTTGGCAGCGCGTTCACTACGCTCCTGTTTCTGCACGCAGCGTTTACCGGCCAAGGGGACGCGCACCCTGGCTTCATCCTCGCCATCGCTTTGTGGCTCTGGTTCACGGTGCTGTTTGCCAACTTCGCCGAAGCCATGGCGGAGGGCCGCGGAAAGGCGCAAGCAGACACACTACGTAAAGCTCGACAGGACGTTGTGGCCAAGCGCGTTCGAGGCGGCCTCAAAAGCACCGTCTCCCTCGCGGATCCAGCCCTGAGGGCGGACGCGCTCGAGGAGGTGATCTCGTCGTCGCTGCGCGTGGACGACGTCGTCTTCGTACTCGCTGGAGAGCTCATCCCCGCCGACGGCGAAATCATCGAAGGGGTCGCCTCGGTCGATGAGAGCGCCATCACCGGCGAAAGCGCCCCGGTCATTCGCGAGAGCGGCGGCGACCGAAGCGCCGTTACGGGCGGCACCCGCGTGCTCTCCGATTGGCTGGTTATTCGCGTATCGACCAATCCCGGTGAGACCTTTCTCGACCGCATGATCGCCATGGTCGAGGGAGCCAAGCGGAAGAAGACGCCTAACGAGATTGCCCTCGACATACTTCTCGCCGCGCTGACGATCATCTTCTTGTTGGCGACAGTAACGCTGCTCCCATTCTCGCAATACGCAGTCAAGAGCTCCGGCCAAGGCATTCCAGTGCCTCTCACCATCTTGGTCGCGCTGCTCGTATGCCTGATTCCTACCACCATTGGGGGTTTGCTATCTGCAATTGGCATTGCCGGCATGGACCGTATGATCCAGGCCAATGTAATTGCGACTTCAGGCCGCGCTGTCGAGGCCGCCGGTGACGTGGACGTGCTGCTGCTCGACAAGACTGGCACCATCACGCTCGGTAACCGTCAGGCCACCGAGTTCCTCGCAGCGCCTGGCGTCGTTGAGCGGGAGCTGGCCGACGCAGCTCAGCTGTCCTCGCTCGCCGACGAGACGCCCGAGGGCCGATCGATTGTGGTGTTGGCAAAGGAGAAACACGGCCTGCGCGGTCGCGAGCTCGAGGGCTTGGGCGCGAGCTTCGTGCCGTTTACCGCCCAAACTCGCATGAGCGGCGTGGACCTCGAAGGCAGGCAGATCCGCAAAGGCGCCACCGATGCGATCGTCCGCTTCGTCGAGTCCAATGGCGGGTCGTTCCCACAGAAGGTTCGGGCCACCGTCGAGGAAGTGGCGAAGCAAGGAGCCACCCCGCTGGTGGTCGCCGATGGCGCTCGCGTACTAGGGGTGGTCCAGCTCAAAGACATCGTCAAAGGCGGTATCCGAGAGCGCTTCGCCGAGATGCGTCGAATCGGGATCAAGACCGTGATGATCACCGGAGACAACCCGCTAACGGCTGCGGCGATCGCTACCGAGGCCGGCGTCGACGACTACCTGGCAGAGGCAACCCCCGAGGCCAAGCTCGCGATGATCCGCGACTACCAACAGAAGGGGCATCTCGTCGCGATGACGGGTGACGGTACCAACGATGCTCCTGCATTGGCCCAAGCCGACGTCGCCGTAGCGATGAACACCGGGACCCAAGCCGCCAAAGAGGCCGGCAACATGGTGGATCTCGACTCCAACCCAACCAAGTTGCTGTCCATTGTCGAGATTGGCAAGCAGATGCTGATGACGCGCGGAGCACTGACGACCTTCAGCATCGCAAACGATCTCGCCAAGTACTTCGCCATTATCCCAGCGGCGTTCGTGGCAACCTATCCAGCTCTCGGCGCGCTCAACGTGATGGGTTTGCATTCGCCGTCGACGGCGGTGCTCAGCGCCGTGATCTTCAACGCACTCATCATCGTTGCGCTGATACCGCTCGCGCTGCGCGGAATCACTTACCGCCCAGCGCCGGCCTCAACGCTGTTACGCCGCAACATACTTATCTACGGCCTGGGCGGAGTGCTCTTGCCGTTCCCCTGCATCAAGCTGATCGACCTCGCACTCAGCGCCGTCGGAATGAGCTGAAGGTAAAACCATGTTTACCAGTCTTCGTCCTGCAATCACCCTGCTCGCGCTGTTCACTCTAATCACCGGTATTGTCTACCCCCTGGCCGTCACCGCGGCGGCGCAGGCAGCCTTCCCTGTGCAAGCCAATGGCAGTCTGATCGAGCAGAATGGGCGCGTGCTCGGCTCCCGTCTAATCGCACAACCGTTCGATCAAGAGCGCTACTTCTGGGGGCGGCCTTCCGCTACGAGCCCATGGCCGAATAACGCCTCAGCCTCGACCGGCTCAAACGTGGGCCCAACCAACCCTGCGCTGAGCACCGCGGTGAATGAACGCGTCGCGGCGCTTCGCGCGGCCTCTCCCGCGCAGGGGGCGACGGCCATTCCGGTGGACCTGGTCACGAGCTCGGGGAGCGGGCTCGACCCGCACGTATCGCCGGCAGCGGCGCTCTTCCAAGTACAGCGCGTTGCGCTGGCGCGCGGCCTATCCGAGGACCGTGTTCGCAGCTTAGTGGAGGAGCATACGGAACCACGGAGCTTTGGTATTTGGGGCGAACCTCGGGTGAACATTCTGCTCCTCAACATGGCGCTTGACGGGCTGTAGAGCGGCGACAACGTAAGGCTGACGAAGCGCGACGAATGACCGACCCAAGCGAAAGACCCGATCCCGATCAATTGCTGCGCCGCCTGCAGCAGGCAGAAGCTCGCGCGCAGCGCGGGAAGCTCAGGGTCTTCTTTGGCTTCGCGCCCGGGGTCGGCAAAACCTACCGCATGCTGCAGGTCGCGCGCGAGCTAGTCAGTAAGCAGAAGCTAGACGTCGTGATCGGCGTGGTCGAGGACCACAAGCGGATTGAGACCGCCAAGATGGTCTCTGGCCTGGAGCTTTTGCCACGCAGGAAAGTGGAATACCGCGGTAGCACGCTGGAGGAGTTCGACCTCGATGCGGCGCTCGCGCGTAAACCCGCTCTGCTGCTCGTTGATGAGCTAGCCCATACGAACGCCGTCGGATCGCGTCACCCGAAGCGGTGGCAAGACGTCAATGAGCTGCTCGATGCTGGCATCGACGTCTTCACGACCATGAACGTGCAGCACGTCGAGAGCCTCAATGACGTGGTCGCACAGATTACGCGCGTCCAAGTACGAGAAACGGTACCCGACTCGGCGCTCGATGCGGCCGACACGATCGAGCTCGTCGATATAGCTCCCGAGGAGCTGCTGGACCGACTGAAAGACGGCAAGGGTTACCTGCCGGAGCAAGCCAAGCGTGCGGCGCAGCACTTCTTTCAGCGCGGTAACTTGCTGGCGCTACGGGAGCTCGCGCTCCGAAGAACGGCGCAGCACGTCGACGAGGACGTCCGCGAGTACCGCGAGGAACATGACGTCGTCGTGCCCTGGCCTGCGGGCGAACGGCTGCTCGTGTGCATCGGTCCGGCCCCTAGCTCCGGCAGATTGCTCCGCGCCGCTGCGCGCATGGCTGCCGGCCTGCGCTGCCCTTGGGTTGCAGCCTACGTCGAATCAACCGTGCGGCCAATGAGCGAGGTGGATCGCACGCGGCTAGAGGCACACTTGAGCATGGCCGAGTCGCTGGGCGCCACGGTCACGAGGCTCTCCGGGGCGAGCATCTCCGAAGCGCTAATCGCCTATGCGCGCAAATACAACGTAACCCGACTGCTAATCGGCAAACCGACGCACTCTCGTGTGTGGGACCGGCTACGCGGGTCGCTGTTGGATGAGGTCGTACGGGGCAGCGGCGACATCGACGTACTGGCTATAAGCGGGGGGCGCAGCAATGATGAGCAGGAGCCGCGCAAGCTGCCTCCACGCGAAGGCACCGCGCAGGCGTGGCATTATCTGGCGGCGACGCTAATCGTCAGCGCCAGCTTAGGCCTGGCTCTCGTACTGCGTAGCCTCTTGAACCTGCCAGATCTCGAGATGCTTTTCCTATTGGCCGTCATGGTAACGGCCGTATGGTTTGGGCGGGGCCCTTCGCTGCTCGCCGCTGCGCTCGGCGTAGCCAGCTACGACTTCTTCTTCGTCCAGCCGCTTTACACCTTCTCCGTTCACGACCGCCGCTACTTCCTGACCTTCGGGATGATCTTCGCCGTGGGCTTGGCCATGAGTGAGCTGGCACAACGGCTCCGCAGACAACAGCGCGAAGCCCAAGCAAGGGAGGAGCGTACGGCCGTGCTCTACGCCCTTACGCGCGAGCTCGCGTCCGCGGAGGCCCCCTCGAGGATCGCGACCATCGCGGTGCGGCACGCGGCGAATATCTTTGCAGCGCCAGCGAGCATTCTGGTCGTGGCCGATGGGGTACTGCAGTCGATCGCCTCCACGCCGGAAGAGGCCTTGCTCGATACGAAGGACGTCGAGGTAGCCACGTGGAGCCATGAACACGGCCGTTCGGCCGGGCTCGGCACCGATACGCTGCCCGGTGCGAGAGTATTGTGCACGCCCCTACGAGCAGGCAGCTCGCGCCTCGGCGTGCTCGCGCTGCTCCCGCAAGACCAGAGAGCCCTGCGCGTTGATCAGCGTGACTTCCTCGACGTGCTCGGCCGCCAGGTCGCCGTCGCGCTCGAACGAGCGCGCCTCTCCGAAGAAGCCAAGCAGTCTGCGCTACGCGCCAAAACGGAGGAGATGCGCTCCTCATTGCTGTCCGCCGTGTCGCATGATCTTCGCACGCCGCTGGCGACGATCACGGGCTCTGCTACCTCGCTTCGTGACGACGATAAGCTGGAGGCTGCGACCCGCGGGGAGCTCGTTGAATCGATCGTCGATCAAGCCGAGCGGCTCGAACGGCTCGTCGCCAACTTGCTCGACATGACCCGGCTAGAGTCGGGAGCCATCGCGTTGAGGCGAGATTGGGTGCCGCTCGAGGAGATGGTTGGCTCGGCCCTGACCCGGCTCGAGACACGACTCGGAGTTCGCGAGGTGACGGTGGCCATCCCCCCAGAGATTCCCTTGGTGCTGGTGGACCCGGTACTCTTCGAGCAGGTCTTCGTGAATCTATTGGAGAACGCCGAGAAGTACACCCCCGCTGGTAGCCCGCTCGAGATCAGCGCCCGGAACGACGCGGATTGCGTCGAGGTGAGCTTTCGCGACCACGGGCCGGGACTCCCTATCGGGTCTGAACAGAAGGTGTTCGAGAAGTTCTTCAGAGGCGCTCACATCGGAGTCGGCGGTGTTGGCCTAGGTCTGCCGATCTGCAAGGGCATCCTCGAGGCACACGGCGGATCGATCCGAGCCGAGACCCACGCCGCTGGCGGTGCTGTTTTTTAACATATCTATCCCGCATTGTGGCGCCCCGCCGTCCATCCCCTCCCCAGCGAGTGATTCATGAGCGACCTCGATGCCTTGGTACTCGTGGTCGAGGATGAGCCGCCCATGCGCAAGTTCATTCGCGCCTCGCTCGGCTCCCATGGCTACCGCGTGATCGAGGCGGGGCAAGCGACAGAGGCGATCGGCTTGCTCACGAGCCACAACCCGGCGCTGGTCTTGCTGGACCTCGGCCTTCCGGACGGGGATGGGATCGATCTGACGCGGCAAATCCGCGAGTGGACCCGCGTGCCGATCATCGTCTTGTCGGCGCGAGGGCGCGAAGATGACAAAGTCTCTGCCTTGGATGCTGGCGCTGATGATTACCTGACCAAGCCCTTCGGCGTGAATGAACTGCTGGCACGCATGCGGGTCGCACTGCGCCACGCGCAGCCCCAAGGGCCGAGCCAAGTTGCCGAGCCGCTCCAGTTTGGCGAGCTACGCATCGACCTCGTTCGCCGCGAGGTTTTTCTCGGAGCTGAGGAGCTTCATCTCACTCCCATCGAGTACAAGCTGCTCACCTTGCTCGCACACAATGCGGGTAGGGTGCTCACGCACCGCCAGATCCTGAAGGAGGTTTGGGGCCCGAGTTACGCCTCCCACGCGCATTACGTGCGCGTGCATATGGCCGAGCTTCGCAAGAAGGTTGAACAGGATCCATCGCGGCCAAAGCTGCTGGTGACAGAGCCCGGCGTGGGCTACCGCTTACGGGACCGCACCTAACGCGCTATCGGGGAGCTGCGGATGCTTCTCTAGCCAGCGCTCGCATTCCATGGAGTACTCATTGTGTATTGACGTCTTCTGGGCGTGGTCTTGGCACACTTGGAAGGCACCGTGTCCCTTCTTCTGGTAGGGCTCGGAGGCCTCGTCAATGGCTGCGTAGTAGGTATCGCGAAGTTCCTCGCGCTCTACCGTCGAGCCGGGGAGCGGACCGACGCCAGCCCACTCTTTGGGGATAGGAGCCGAGCGGAACTCCAGGACGAACTTGTTCCACATCTGCCCCACGCGCGACGACGAGGCGATAATCCAGTAGGGAGGCGGGGAGGGCTTGAGCCGCGCAACGCTGACGTAGGCCGCCTCCGCTTCATTCAACAGCTGGCGCCGCGCTTTGAGCCAGGAGGAGAGCTTAGTATTGATATGTTTGAAGACGCTCTCCTTATCGCCTTTGCCGCGGTAGACCGGAAACAGCTCCTCTTCTGCAAGCAGCCGCTTCTCTTCTCCCGCGTAAAACCATGCTTCACCCACTGCCATAAGGGCTCGGGCAAGGCGAGCCTGCTTGTCTTGCTCGTCCCCCTCAACCTCCGCCAACTGCTCAGTCCTAGCGGCTGGCTCCTGCCACATTGACCGCACTTGCTGATATTCACGTTGCGCACATCGCCGGTCTGATTGCTTGAGGCAGGCCCTCGCGAGCAGCGCGTGCGCCGCTAAAAGCACATCCTGCCCAGCGCTCCTCTCGAGCTCGGGCAGGATCTTCTGCAACTCGAGACGCGCCTTGAACCACTTGCCCGCCTTGATCTGGGCAGCAGCGGCGGTAAGTCGCTCATCCCCTGGGGAATCGCTTAGCTCGACAAAACTCAACGGCTGTTCCGCGACCACCTCCTTCGAGACGGGCGGCGACGGCGGAGCTTCAGCCTGTGCTATCACCTGCGATGGCTGCGTTGACCCGACCGTGGCCGGAGAGCTCGACGGCAACGACAGCTCGGTGGCCTTGGACGAAGGGTGCCAAACGGAAGGGCCAGCGGAGGAGCACGCAACTAGCGTTAGTGCAGCCCCTAGAAGGCGGTTGAGCTTCATGCCGCAGAGAGACAGCCAGGGCGCGCGAGCGTTCCCGAAATGATCGAGGCGCCCTGAGCCATCCCCACCGGCGACTTCGCGGAGATGGCCCTGCCACCGAAGGCGACATCACATGGCCGCAAACATGCGCTCGACGTTCTTGGGCGCCTTTGCGAACTCCCCGCCAACTTGCTGGGCCATGGCGTCAGGAAAGATGTCCTCATCCCCACGCTCGAGGCCATCCAAGATGGCTTTGGCGACTTCGGCCGGGGAGGTCTTCGGCAAGGTGATCTCTCGCGCCATGTCGGTATCGACAGGCCCGGGGAAGACCGCGGTCACGCCGATCCCGCGTTTGCCAAGCTCACCTCGCAGAGCCTGGGTGAGCGAGAGCGCTGCGGCTTTGGAGGCGGAGTAGCCACCAAGTCCAGGCATGCTCGCCAACGCAACCACCGTCAGCACATTCACGATCGAACCCTTCTGTTTCTCAATCGCGGGTAGCAACGCGCGTGTTACGGCGAGCGTGCCGAAGTAGTTGGTCCGCATATCCCGCTCAATCGCCTCGAGCGACCCGTCGAGGAGGCCGCCCGAGCCGAGCAGACCTGCATTGTTGATTAGCAAGTCGAGCGAGTCGACCAGCTTGCCTGCGGCTGCCACCTCTACAGCGTTGGTAATGTCCTATTGCACGGGGACCACGCGCTCCCCCGACTCGGCGACGAGCCCCGCGAGCGCCTTCGGATCACGCGCTGCCGCGTAGACGGTCGCCGCACCGCGAGCCAGGAGAGCTTGCACCAGCGAGCGACCAATACCGCGATTAGAACCCGTAACCAGAACCTTGGATCCTTGAAGCTTCATGACGTTTCTCCCTTTGCTGGCGCTGTGTCGTGCCTTGATGAAAGGAGTCTGCCGACGAACGAGCTGGCTCGGTAGCAGCGCCGAGAGAGAGAGATTCTTGCAGATGGCGAAAGAATCGAGCAGCATCGGCGGGTGGAGTTCGCTGAACTATCGACGTTCGTGAGGATCGTGGAGCTTGGAAGTCTGAGCGGCGCCGCGCGCGCCACCGGTCAGAGTCTGCCGACGGTGAGCCGCCAATTGCGCTCGCTGGAGACTGAGCTCGATAGCCAACTAGCGTTGCGTACGACTCGCCGGCTCACCGTCACCGATGCGGGTCTACGCCTTTATGAGCATGCGCGTCGAGCCTTGAATGAGCTCGAACACGCGAAGAGTGTCGCCGGGGCTCGGGCCACGGAGAAGTTGGTGCTCAGCGTGCCGGTAACGCTGGGCCAATTCGTCGTGGTACCGCAGTTGGCCAAGCTGCTCGCAAGCCGCCCAGGGCTCAGGCTCGAGGTGCGGTTAGAAGACCGCATGACAGAGCTCTTGGCAGAGAACGTCGACGTGGTCGTTCGCGCTGGGACCAGCCCTCCGGATAGCCCGGACTTGATCGCGCAGCCGCTCTTCAACTTTCACCGGCTATTGGTAGCTGCACCGAGTTACCTGAGAGCGCGCGCGGCGCCTAAGACGGTTGAGGGTCTGGCAACTCACGAGTGTCTCCTGCAACTCGCTGGAGCGAGCGGCCCCGACCGCTTTGTACTGCACGCGGCGGGAGAAGAGCGGGTGGTGAGCGTTTCAGGCCGCCTCGCGGCGAGCGCCCCGCTCACGCTGCTCGAGGCGGCCCGCGCGGGGTTGGGTATTGCACTCCTGCCCTCTTGGCTGGTTCGTGAGGACCTCGAGGCGAAGCGTCTCAAACACGTCTTGTCGGCTTGGCAATCAGCGCAGATCTCAGCCTATGCCGTGTATCGACGCAGCCTGCGAGGTTCGGCTGGGGTCAAGGCCTTCATCGCGGCCGTTTCTTCGGCTAACCCTTCGCCAGCTCCTGAGCCAATAGGTCAAACACCACGCGCACGCGCCGTGTCGTATTCAGCTCGCGATGGGTCACGAGCCAAACGGGGAACATGACTGGGGGTAAATCCGCGAGCGCGCGGACGACCAATGGCTCACGGTCAGCTATCGAGCTGTCAATAACGCCAATGCCAAGACCCTGCTTCACCAGCTCCCACATCACCAAGTAATTCTCGGTCATGAATGGGAAGTTGCGTTCGCTTAGATTGAGCCCCAGCGCGTTGAGGCCGTTCAGGAATGCGCCCGTACCATCAATGCTGATGAAGTCTGCGCGGGAGAGGTCCTGCGGCCGCTTCGGGTTGCCCAACCGTTTGAGATAGCTGGGCGTCGCATACAAGCGTGCGGCTGCGTCACGCAGCTTCTTCGCGATCAGGTCAGGCTCACCGGGAGCAAAGTTGCGTATCGCAATATCCGCCTCTCGCCGCTTTAGATTGCTAGTCCGTGTGGTGGCGACGATCTCGACCCGGATGCCCGGCTCACGCCTTCGCAGCTTGGCCAGAATTGGCGGAAGCACCAGCGCCGCGACAACCTCGCTCGCCGAAATGCAGATGGTGCCTTCTATCGTCTGGGCGCGCCCCGCTGCCGTCAGGGATATGCGATTAGCGGCCTCACCCATCGAGCGCACATGCTCAAGCAATTCGTGACCGCTAGGCGTGAGTACAAAGCCACGGCCGACGCGCTCGAATAGCACCACCCCCAACTCTTCCTCGAGCGCATCCACCTGCCGGCCGAGCGTCGGCTGGGCCATGCCGAGGGCGCGGGCCGCCGCTGACAAGGAGCCCTCTTCTGCTGTGACGAGGAAGGCGCGAGCCCGATTCCAATCAAAGTTCACCGAGCGCCAATCCATGCAAAAACGCATATCAGATGCGCGCCGTTGGTCAATTTACCAAACGAGGAGCCAGCCCTAACTCTCTTATCATGTTGCAACGCATTGAATCGACCCCGGCGCTCACCACCCACATGAAGGCCCTCGTTTATCAACGATACGGAGCCCCCTCGGTCATCGAGATCGCTAAGGTCGAGCGGCCCACGCCGCGACGTGACGAGGTGTTGATTCGGGTAGTGGCTAGCACAGTCAGCGCCGCCGATTGGCGCGCACGCAGCCTGCAAATGCCGCCCGGGTTCGGTCTGTTGGGCCGTCTCTTCTTCGGGGTGTTTGGTCCGCGTAAGAAGGTCCTCGGGACCGAACTCTCCGGAGTCGTCGAGGCCGTTGGTAGCGCGGTGAAGCGTTTCAAAGCCGGGGATGAGGTATTTGCCTTCACTGGCGCGAGCTACGGCTGTCACTCGGAATGGCGGGTGTTGCCAGAGAACGGCATGGTCGTGACCAAGCCGGCCAACCTCTCGTTCGAGCAGGCCGCTGCGCTCTCATTTGGCGGCACCACTGCTCTCTGCTTTCTACGCGACATGGGTGGTCTCGAGCGTGGAGACAAGGTCTTGGTCGTAGGGGCCTCCGGCGCCATCGGCTCAGCGGCCGTTCAAATCGCGAAGTACTTTGGGGCCGAGGTGACTGGCGTTTGCAGCACGTCGAATCTCGAGGTCGTCCGCTCGCTCGGCGCCGACCACGTAATCGACTATACGCAGCAGGACTTCGCCCGTAACGGTGAGCGCTATGACCTCATCCTCGAGACCACCGGCAGCGCGCCGTTCGCACGCTGCGCAGGCTCGCTGACCGACCACGGTCGACTGCTGGTGGTGCTCGGTTCCTTCGCGCAGGCCCTCGGGTTGGAGCGCCCGCCCCGCGGGAGCGGCAAGAAGGTCATCGCGAGCTTGCCGCGGGTCACCCGGGCTCACCTCGAGTTGCTAGCAGAGCTCGCAAGGGCCGGCCGCTATCAGCCGCTAATCGACAGTATCCACCCGATGACCGAGGCTGCGCTCGCCCACGCCCGCGTCGACAGCGGCAGAAAACGGGGCAACGTCGTGCTCAGGATCGCGTCTTCACGGAAGTAAGCGAGCGTAGGCGCTAATGTGGCAACATACGTGCATGAAGCGCGCGGCAGTTGGCTATTTGGTCCTTATCGCTCAGGTAGTGGCTTGTTCGGATGACGCTGGCAGCGGTGGCGCTGGCGGTGAGGGCGGCGAAGGTGGCAGCGGTGGAGCCGCCGCAGGCCCGCTGCTGATCGAAACGGATAAGGGCCCGGTCGAGGGTGCGCTGATCGATGGAGTACGCACCTTTCTCGGCATTCCGTTTGCGGCACCTCCTACCGGTGATCTGCGTTGGCGCGCTCCTGTCCCGGCCGAACCTTGGACGGAGACGCGCTCGGCGATCGCTCGGGGGCCGAGCTGTGCGCAAAACGCAACCTTGAGCAACGACTACAACGCTAACAGTAGCGAGGACTGCCTAACGACGAACGTCTGGACTCCAGATGATGCAGCCAACGGCTCCCGCCCTGTTTTAGTATGGATTCACGGTGGAGGCTTTACGCTGGGAAGCGGTGGGGAGCCGGCCTACGACGGTAAGGTCCTGGCGCAGACGACCGGCGCGGTGGTCGTCACTCTCAATTATCGCTTAGGCGTTTTTGGCTTCTTGGCGCATCCCGACCTAGCCGCCGAGGACAGCGAGCATCCCTCTTCCGGAGCCTACGGTATCGAGGACCAGCGGGCAGCGCTGGTATGGGTGCAGGACAACATTGCGGCCTTCGGCGGAGATCCAACGCGCGTCACGGTATTTGGTGAGTCGGCAGGAGGCATCAGCGCCTGTTTCCACGTGGTCTCGCCGCTCAGCGCGGGGCTGTTCACGAGCGCGATCCTCGAGAGCGGGCCCTGTGATCAGGGGACGCCGCTGGTAGAGGCCGAGGCGCAGGGTGCGGAGCTCGCCGCAGCCGTCGGCTGCGACGCTGTGCCAGACGTACCAGCCTGTTTACGCGCAAAGCCGCCGGCCGAGCTGTCGACGGCGCTCGCCGGCGGCTCATTCCTGTTCGGGGACGGCGCGAACTGGTTTCCGGCGATTGACGGTTATAACCTACCGGAGGAGCCGACCCGCATGATCGCCCAGGGTGACTTCAACAACGTACCGATCATTCTTGGCTCCAATGCGGATGAGGCAACGCTCTTCTTCGCGCTTGCCGGATCTGAATACGAGATTCAGGACGAAGCGGACTTTGAGGCATTGGCCGAGACGCTGATGCCTACGCACGGCGCTGAAGTGGTCGCCCGCTACCCCATAGCGGATTATGGTAGCGCCCAAGCGGCAGCCGAAGCTGCGGTGGGAGATGCCGGCTTCATCTGTAACGCACGCCGTACCGCGCGCGCCTTTACCGCCAAGGGAGGTAAAGCTTATCTCTATCACTTCACCCATGCCCCAGAGAACGCATTGATTCCAGAGTTGGGCGCCTTCCACTCGGCAGAGATTCGCTATGTGTTTGGTGTACCAGGGCAGCTCTTGACCCAGCCGCTAAGCGCCGAGGAGCTCGGGCTCTCCAAGGAGATGATGGGCTATTGGTTTGGCCTCAGCGAGAAGGGGGACCCCAACGGCGGAGAGCGTGTGCCTTGGCCTGCCTACGACGTCGAGAGTGACCAACATCTGACCTTGTCCATGTCGATCGCCTCGGGAGCCAAGCTCAAACAGCAGCAATGTGATTTCTGGGACGAGCTCGATTCCGCGGGGAATTAGAGGCTAAAAATAAGGTGGATGTCGTGCTTGATTTGGAGCGACGCGGAGGCTGGCTGTTCACGACCATAGCGGGTCTGGAATTGCTCCTCGATCAACCCGAGGCGCTCGCGCTCGCCTCGGAATACGGGGGTATCGAAGCTTGGCTAGAGGTTCGGCTACCAACCGTGCTCGATAGGATGCGTGGGGAAGCCCTTTGGGCGAGCACCTCGCAGCAAGCGCTCCGCGAGGAAGTGAAGGTGTTGGCGGTGCAGCTCGAACGGGCGACCCAGCGTCGGTCTTTGCACCTGCGCTGGCGGGATCGCGTCGACGTGAAGGCAGAGTTCGACCCTTCGGGCGAGCTATGCGCGTTGAGCGGCTGCTTCGACCTTGCTCGGCGCTATCCGAGCTTTGAGCATCGTTTTCTCGGTCGCTTCGAGGATCGCCAAACCCATTACGAAGGACAGGCAGAGGAGTTCCAGCTGCGTTTGGATCTCCCGGAAGCAACCCAACTACTCGAGCCGCTAGGCAGTTTCGGGACTTGGGAACAGAGCCTTCATGCTGAGGTAAGCCGGGTGCTCATGAGCAAAGCAAACCGTGCTTGGCTGGGCCTCAGCCGCGAGGACGTCGATGCGCAATTGCGCCTAACTACAGTGCAGGCATCCTCCTGCGACGACTGCCTCCATCTGCACTACGCGTGGCCTTTTGGAACGGCGACGGTACGCTGCCGTAGCGGGTCCGCGGCGCGTATCGACAAGCCAAGCATCGTCGTCTTCCCACGCATGGTCGAACTCCCGCCGTTAGGCGCGGCAACCGTTCACGAGGAGGACGGCAAGCTGAGCTATCGAGCGACCGTTCATGGCATTGAGCTTCACTTTGGCGACGCGGCGCTCGTCCACGAAGCCTATGCGCTTGCAAACGAAGTTGCCGAGGAAACGGCTAGCTTCGCGGCGCAAGCAGCTCGCTCACTGTTTGATACGTGGGTAAGCCGGTGGCGCAAACCTTCGCACGAGCCAGCTACCGTCGAGGGATTGCAGAGCAAGCTAACGTTGCGCCGCATCGAGGTTGATGAGGACTGCCAGACCTTCTGCTTCGATGATGGAGGCGCCTTCCTCGGTCATGAGGTGCACTGTGAACGTCGAGACGGCCAATGGCAGGAGGCGTTTCTCTTCGGGTAGCTTCGCCCTGATACAGGCGACGTGACGCAATCAACGAGCCACCTTCATCGCCAAAAGCCCGCTAGCGGTCATGCGAATGAGTGCGTAGGCGCCAGCGCGTAACAACACTCGCGACGGCCGGATCGAGCGCGCCATCCCCAACCTCTTGGCGCCTCTTCTCGGCATACCAATCCGGAAATGACCCATCGATACTGCGCAGTTCACCGCGGGTCTTCGCGTAGGCGATGTCAGCGACGAGGACTGGGGAGCGATAGAACGTCGCAAGGTTGCGCTCGCCGATGAACCCGAGCGTTCCGTGTTCTTCGTCCACTTCGGTTCGACGAGTGAAGTAGACGTTGAGCTCGGTCCCCGCTAGCTCGAGACAGGCCGCGGCGAGTGCATTCCAATCTTCACGTTTGCGCTGGCCCTCTTGTTGGAAGGAGCACATTGGATCGTAGCCGCGGGCCTCCCAGGCCTCGAAGAAGCGCACCATTCGGTCTGGAAAGCTCGCGAGCTGCTGTGCGCGCACAGCAAGTTGAGCGTCCCTCTCGAGCGCCCGCTCTTGCCGCGACGAGGTAGTTGGTAAAGGTCGGTCGACCGTCCCGACGAGGCGGTACTCGTTCTTGGAGAGCGTTTGCTTACGACGCTCTAGGCTGCGCTCAGCCGTGACCGGCGACTTGAGCTCTCGAACCTCCACTTTGACGTTCTCATCCTTTTGCTTCTTGGTCCTACCCGCTCGCTCGAAAACCTTGTTTTCCTGGCAAATCAGCTCGACGAAGGCAACACCCTCGCGATGGCCCGAATCGAGCTCGAGCCGTTGCCAAAGAACGGTTGGCTGTGGCTCGACGACAGGCTCATCCTGAACCACTGCCTCACCCTTCGTCGTTGCTTCAAGGGCGGTGATCCACGCATGGAGCGGCTGGACCAAACGCGAAGCGGAGGCGCAGCCCTGAACCAACTCGAGCAGACTTTCTGGGCTCACCCTTCCGCTCGGCGCTACGGCTGAAAGGGTCTGCGCGAGACCTGCTTGTAGGGCGGGTGGCTCAGCTGACGGCAACGCTCGCGGGTGGTTTGCTGCTCGACAGGCCACCCGCAGCGCAACTGCGACCTCGCCGGTCGCCGCTGCGGCGTAGGCCCAAACCACGTGGGCTACCTCAACCTCGAACGAACGGTGCTTGTGCGCGACTTGCGTAGCCCGCGTCATTAGCTCAACGACAGTTGGATGCTCAATCATGGATTGACCGCTAGCGGCTAAACCAGGGGACGCGGTTGCACTAAAGTCCCAGCCGTTGCACTTCATGTCTAACACCTGCACGCCATCCGCCGGAGGCAGATAGCGTGCAGAATGTCTCGTGCCCACGCGGACCGGCGGAAGGCCGTTGGACCATCCACTTTACAAAGGGCCGCCCTATCGCGGCCCACTTTTTGCCTAGCGGTCGCCGCAATGACGCCGCTCCGCGATCTCGTACATCACACCCTCCGCCCGTTCCACAGACCACTGACGGGACCCAACGACTACGGTCTCACTCTTCAGCTCTTTGATGATGCACGTTTGGCTGGCCTGGAGGCCCTCGTTGGTGCTGGGCTCGGACTCGACCTCTTGGCGGGCGAGCGCATCCTGGCGGCCGCTCAAATGGTCGAACGCCCCAAAGGACACGAGCACCGGCTCTCGTTGGTCATTACCGACCGCTGGACGGCGCTTTCCGGATGGTCCAGCCTGACGGGGCCGGCGGCCCGCGATCGCCTTCGCTTCGCCGTGCCGCACACTCAGCTCATGGGCGTTGAGGTCAAGAAGGCCGGCCTAATCGACAATGCGCATATCGCGTTACAGTCGATGCAGGGAATACACAAGCTGGAATTCGCTGAGTTGCAGCAACCACTTGGTGAGTTCTTTATGCGCCTGACGCAGACCATCGCGCCCGCCCATCGCTGCGAAGCGCCTTGCCCCGCGGTCGTTGCATCCGAGGCCGATCCTACCGGTCGTGAGAACGCACTTTCGGGGCTCTGGTTCGATGACCCTCAGGCTCGTCAACTGCTGCGTCAGCTCGAGCTTGCCACCAGCAGTGGGATGCCCGTCGAGGTCGCGCTCGACTTCGTCGGACGCGTCGTCCTCGCTCACCGGGCGAGCGCCAGCGCCCCCTGTATGCGTGATGGGTTGTGGCTTTCGCCGCTCACTGCACAAGACCTAGGCTTCGCTTGCACTAGCCTCTTCGGTGCGCCCGCTTATCACTATCAGCCGCGTCCCGGCGTCGACCAGCTCAGCTTTCACTTCGACCCTCGCCGCAACGGCCTGGACGCCGCAATAACGGCGCTCGGAGTGGCGTCGTTCATGACCCTCGGCGTTGGCTTCAACCCAAGCGCAGCGCTGGTCAATGCGGCGTTCGAGCGCCCGCAGGTGACCGCCATCATGGTCGAGCTCCAACAGCATGGTCCCACGAGCGCGTATCGCCTCATGACGCCGAGCGGAAGCCTCGAGACCGCAGACTCACTGCTAGCGATGCGCTGTCATCAGGCGGTCATCGCGTCGGCTTACCCGCTGCTTGCTCAACGTATCGCCCACGGCTGGGCAGTCCCACCGTCAGAGCTTGCCCGAGCACCGCAAAGGGTGAGCCACACGGGGCGAGCCGACGAAGGCGCCCTTGAGGCTCAATCCACCGTTTGAGAGTCCGCTGATAGCCGAATAGAGAGCCGACTGGATCAGCCAGCCCGCTACTTCGCATAGCGGCCATGCACTCCGTCTGGCTGCTAGAGCGCAATCGTCCTATCGCTCTGGCTTGGAGATCGCTAGACTGACCGTTATGAGCCTTTATCGACTGGGCCTGACCTTACTGGTGTCGTCCTCAACGTTGGTCGCGTGTGGCGACGACAGTTCGACCGGTGGTAGTGGGGGCGTGGGTGGCGGGCCGGGTGGCGGCGGAAACGGCGGAAGTGGGGGCAGCGGAGCAGGCGGTAGCGCGCCCATCTCCTGGGAAGCGTGTGACGTCCTCGAGGAGTACCCGCCGCTCAAAGACACCCCCAAGCGTGCGGGCGAATGCACGATGGTGAGCGTACCGCTCGATTGGGAGGCGGAGGACGGAGCAACGCTGGAGGTCTTCGTTAAGAGAGTTCGTTCCTCGGTAATGCCACCAACACGGCAGGTGTGGCTGCTCAACGGTGGGCCCGGCGCGGCTAGCGAGGAGCTGGATCCGGCCTTACTGCGTTGGGCCGACGCAGTGCCGGGGCTCGAGGTCTACACCACAGACTTTCGTGGCGCGGGGCTAAGTACGCCGCTGCCTTGCAATGATTCTCAAATCGCGCCGGGGTTGGTCGATGATTGCGCCGCCAACGTGACCCGCGAGATCGGAGACCTCAACGCCTTCACGACCACGCAGGCTGCGCGCGACGTGATTGAGCTCGTAGAGCGAACTCGCGGGGAGGCCCCCGTCATGCTGTACGGCTTATCCTTTGGCACGTTCTGGGCGCATCGTATTTTGCAGCTTGAGCCTGATCTGTTCTCGGGGGCTGCGTTGGACTCAATCGCACCGCCCGAGGCTGACTTCTCGGTGTACTCCCCCAACGCTAATCAGGTGGCACAGGAGTTCTTCGCACGCTGCGAGCTCGATACGACCTGCCTAAGCAAACTGGGCGCAGATCCTTGGGCCGAGGTGGAAGCATTCTTCGCGCTGCCGGCGAGCAGCGCCTGCCCGGGAGCTGGGGTCAGCCAAGCGGAGTGGAAGCGCTTTCTGGCCCAGGCGATCAGAAAGGTGCAAACCCGACCACTCGTACCTGCCTTGATTTACCGTTTGTTGCGCTGCGCCCCGGAGGATGAAGCCGCCATAGGCCATTTGCTCGACTACGTAGGCTCATTCCCGGCCGAACCCGATAGCGCGTTTCACGTGCCGCTATACGCGCATATTGTGCTGTCGGAGCTTTGGGACCTGACGCCGCTCAGCGTAGCGGAGTATGCAGCGAGCGATCAGTCGCTGCTGATCGCCCCCGGTAATACGGACTACTTTCAAGCACTATGGGAAGAGTGGCCGAGAACACCGGAAGATGCGCTGGCGAATCAAACCGCCAGTCCGACCACACCGGTTCTGTTACTGCAAGGAGGGCTGGATCCGCAGACCTCCAAGCTCGCCGCCGACCCATTCGCGAGTGCGCTGGAAGCTCAGGGACATAGCTATGTAGTTTTTCCTGACGCTCCGCACGCCGTGATTGGCCAGACTCCGATAGCCGGTAACCCCACTGAGCAGTGCGCCGATCTCTTGGTACGTGCGTTCATTGCCGATCCGAGCGTTACCAGCCATAGCTGCCAAGCGGAGCTTGCACCACTCGATTTCGGCGACAACGTGGAGCTCGCGGCCGAGGCTCTGGGCACCGGCAGTATTTGGGAGAATGTCCCCGTTCCCGCGGGGCTAACCGAGCGCAGCGCTAGTCGACGCGATATTCGACGAGCCCTCCTACAGCTCGCCGCGCACGGCCTTACTCACTAATGAAGCGTCGTTCGCCTACCCTTCTACCGATATGGCTAGGGTCGCAAAGAAGCCCTCCGCGACGCTGCCGCTAACGCTTGCAAGCTGGTGCTCTGCTTCGTCATCGCCAAAGACGTTGTCCTCGGAGAGGCTGGTTCCCTCGAGGTTGGAGACGCTCGTTGCATAACGACTGTCCGCGTAGGCCGTGCGGCAAGCGTCCTCCGGCAGGGCGAGCTGAGAGGTCATGACAATGGCTCCGGACGAGATGGCCTCATCCAGGCTGTCGTAGACCTCAAAGTGAATATGGGGCCAACGACCGTCGTAACAGCCTGGGAATACGGTTTGAAAGGTAACGGTGCCGTCCTCAGCAGAGACCTGCACGCCGCGCAGGTAGTCCTCGTTCTCGACACCGGACGAGTACATCGAGTAGCGGCCCTGTGCGTCGGCGTGCCAAAGGTAAACGGCATAGCCGGCGAGCGGCGCACATTGACCGTTGTTGTTGACCAACGTCAACGTAACCGTCAAAGGGACCCCCTCCGCTATGGCGCTACCGGTAAGGCTGCTACGCAGATCACTGCGTACTACTCCGCTCTCGGCCAGAATATTGGGACCGTTAGAGCCGTCTCCAGGGTACGGGCCTGCGGTTTCTTCAGGGGTGGATACACAATTGGCGTCATCGGCATCACAGCCGAGCAGCGCCGCGGCGGCCAGTGATTGCACCATGGCGCGGCGACCAATATCCCCTTTGAACCGTCCGACTGCTTCCTTCATTCTGCCTCCACCCGAGCTTGGCCGGAGGCTTCGAGTTCCTTCAGTCGGTTTGCAGCGAAAGTAACTGCCTAGAGCTTCACGATTTCGAAGCTGCCAGTCATGTACTGACCGCTGCCGTAATCCAAGGCGAAGTTCACCAGCAACATATTCGGGTCCTCGCTCTCTTCGACCTCGAGGGTGCCAGTGACCGGATCTGCCTCGTACTCATAGCTGGCGCCGGAGCAGCCGTAGTTATCAGCGCCATCCAGAACGATCGACGAGCCGGCGGTGAAGAGTTGCTGGCGCTTCTCACCCGCTAGAAAGAAGTTCGTCATGGCGTTGGTTGCGTACAAGGAGATCGTCGCAGTGTCGTCGGTCGTCCACGCATCACCCATGGTTGCGCCGTCAAAGCTGGTTTCTCCGAGAACGCCCTCGAAGCTCAGCGTTTCGATTTGTGCGTTAACGCCCTCACCGTAGTAGCCGTACTCCTCGTAATCGTCATAGGTCTCGTCATCACTTACGGCGGAGACCAACAAGGCAAGCTCACAGCCGGAGAGCGTCACGGCCAAACCGCCAACGGCGAGAGAACCAAGCACGGTGCGAATCAACTTCTGGATCATGGTCATTCCTCGGGCCGACCTTCAGCAAGCGGTATGCCGGGACTGTGACCAAGCTTCGTCAGTGGATATTGGGCTCAGAATCGCTGACGATCCCGAAAATCGTCGCCGCCTCTGACCAGCGCGTCATGGGCTGCACGGGAAACGGCTCGCTCGGCGCGAAGCCCAGGCAGCGCGAAACGCCCTCTACGCTACGCGCCGGCTTCGGGCACGAGCGACAAGAGCGAAGTCACCTTGGCGGGATTGCCACCCACGCGTAGCTCGCTCCCGGCAAAGGCCGACTTGTATTTGACCATCGCCAATCCAACGCCAGCGCCCATCGAAGTGACGTGTCCTACCTCGACGCCCTCGGCGTTCTGCACAACGTCTCCGACCTTGGCAGCGCCCTGCAGCGCGAGCTGCACCAATCGCTTCTTAACGTGTCCACGGTGCTGCAACATGAACACCGCCTCTTGACCGAGGTAGCAGCCCTTCTGAAAGGACACAGCATCAAGCTCGAGGGCGGCCTCTTGCGGATAAGCCTCATCGAAGTCCACGCCGCGTTCGGGGATGAAAGCGCCCACGCGAAACGTCTGCCAAGCCGCTTCTGCGGCGGCCTCCGCTTTGAAGGTCTGCTGCAATACGGCCTCCACTGCGGGTTGTTGCGCCGTGGCCGCAACGCAGGTGAGCGCATGAGCTCCACCCCGTTTGACCCAAGCGGCAGCCGCTGCTCCCGCCTCGAGCAGCGCGGTTTCACTTGGCCCGCGCTCCAGGCCAAAGGCGCTGCACCAAACGTACTCACCGCGACTTACGCGCAGTTCGGCGTCGTCCATGACCAAGTAGCGGTCGAGCTCGGCCGCGATCTCGTCGGCCAGCGCGTCAGGCAGGGAGATGAGCAGCTGGTCGGGGGCGCTTGCGATCAGCACCTCAGCGCGGAGTTTGCCCGTCTTTTGCACGATCAGGCCGAACAGCACGCCGCTGACCTTCAAGCTGTTGAGGTCCGCTGTGACCATGCCGTTGAACCAGCGCTGCCGGTCCCCGCCGCTGATAACCAAGGTTGCGCAATCTACCGGACGCAGCAGCAAGCTCATGAGGAAAGCGCCGCGAGGGCCCCCGCTTCATTCGTGTTGAGCCACACGGCGGACTGCTCGCTCTCATAGCAAAGCTGCCCTTCGTGGGTGAACTCGAACTCGTACTTTACGAAGTGTCGCACCTTGCCGATGCGCGAGCGCACCGCGGTGCATGTGGCGATGATGGGCTCTCCCGGGCTCACCAGCTTGCGGAAGACAGCACGATGAATGTGAGTGCCATAGCCGACCCAACCCTCGTGATGGCGAAGACCAAGCAAATGGTACGCATGAACAAAGCCCAGCATGCCGGTCGCATGCACCATCACCGCGCCAGCGACATGCTGCGGGTGCCGCACAGGGTGGGCGCGCTGCGAGACCGTAAGCGGCAGCGGCCGGTCCGTCGGCATACGGCAGCGAATCTGCTGCTTCTCAACGTCCAACGCCAAGATGGAGTCGAAGAAGAGGACCTCCGGATCGTAGGGAAGATCGGCGAGAAACGCCTCGTCGAAGGCGCAAGGAGGTTCGAGCTTCACCCCGGCGAAGTAACAGTGCCCGCAGGGGCGCGCAAGTCCGAGACCACGCCGGCCGCGCCCGCGGCGATGCGGGTCGAGCTTCGGTGGAAAGCGCTGCGTCATCGTTCCAAAGCAGCCCACCTTGGGCTATGACCATGCCCGTGGAGCCCCGCGATCCGTTCGACCTTTGTGGCGTCACGATCGACGGCAAATACCGTGTTGCCTCGGTGATCGGGGACGGCGGCTTCGGCGTGGTCTACCGCGGTGTGCACAAGGGCTTCGGTGAGGTCATCGCCATCAAGTGCCTCAAGCTGCCGGCCTCGCTCGATGAGGCCGCGCGCAACGAGCTGCTCGAGAAGCTACAAGACGAGGGCCGCTTACTGCATCGGCTGTCCAAGGCCACGAGCGGTATCGTGCAGGCGCTCGACGTAGGGGCCTTCCAAACCGACGCTGGCCAATGGGTTCCGTACTTGGTGATGGAGTGGCTCGAGGGGGAAACGCTCGCGCAATACCTGCAACGTCGGGAGGCCAGCAACCTACCGCCGCTCGCGCTGGCCGAGGCGGTGCAATTGCTGGATGCTGCGGCGAAAGCTTTGGGCGTTGCGCACGCGCAGAAGGTCGCCCACCGCGACGTGAAGCCCGCGAACATTTTCGTGAGCGACGTCGGCGGTAAGAAGACCACCAAGGTGCTGGATTTTGGCATCGCGAAGGTGCTTTCGGACCACCGCGGCTACACCACCGCGCTCGAGTCGACGGCCATGGCGCCGACCGCTTTCACCCCGCGTTATGGCGCTCCGGAGCAGTTCAACAAGCAACGCGGTGCAACAGGCCCGTGGACGGATGTGTTCGCGTTGGCGCTGGTGCTGGTGGAGTGCGTGAGCGGGCGCAAAGCCCTCGAGGGGGATGACCCTACGCAGCTCTACATCGCCTCGGCCGATCCGGCGATTCGGCCGACCTTGCGCTCGCGCGGCATTCTGGTTCCGGACGCTGTCGAAGCGGCGTTGCACAAGGCACTCGAGGTGGAGCCGAAGAATCGTTACGCCAACGCGACCGACTTCTGGGCGGATCTGGATGCAGCAATGAAGGGCGCATCACCTTCTTCAGGCAACCCGAGTTGGCCGGGCTCGAGCAAACCGGGAAGCAAAGTATCCGCCTCCGACTCGATGCTGGAGACCTCCGAGTTCGCCGCCAAACATCAGCTGCTCGAGACCGGCGCGAGCAGCAAGAGCGCCTTTGGTCCGACGATGCCAGTCGAGCTGATCAAGACCAAGAAAGAATCAGCGCTCGAAGACACAGACGCCGCAGCGAAAGCAGCAAAGCTGAGCACCACGGCCGAGCGCGAGCGCTCGAGCATGATCGGCTGGCTCGCCGCTGGCAGCTTGATCTTTGCGGGAGGCGGCTATTTTGCCTACCGCACGCTCAACAGCTCAGCGACGCCAGATCCCGCACCCAGCGCATCGCGTTCGGCGGGCCCATCCGCCACCACCTCCGCCCCGCGTTCAGCAGACCGCCCTGGGCCCCGGCCGTCATCAACCGCTTCGACGAAAGCCAGCGCCAAACCGAGTGTTTCGGTGCTCGTTTCAGCCGCGCCAAGCGTCGTACCCTCCGCCACTCCGAGCGCTGCGCCTTCAGCATCGGCCGCGGTGGTGGTAGCCCCGCCGCTCGACTACGAGGACATGGTCAAGATCGCCAGCGGCTCGGTGGTGCTCGGGGAAGACGGCACCGAAACAGCCGTCGCGGCGTTCTTCATCGACGCTTCTGAAGTGACTGCCCGTCGCTTCAAGGCCTGTGTCAACGCAGGAGGCTGTCGCGGCGCCGATACGCCGCTTGGCATCGATGACGTCGCAACGTGGAAGCCGCTGTGCAACCTCGGTCGCGCCAACGCGCAGAATCACCCGGCGAACTGCGTGACTTACTCGCAAGCCGACGCCTACTGCACCTGGCTAGGTAAGCGACTTCCGAGCGAAGCGGAGTGGCTGCTCGCTGCCGCTGGCCCGAACAAGAACGCCTACGTTTGGGGCAGCAGCGCACCGAGCTGCGAACAGGCCTGCTACGACAAGAATGACGGCTGCAAATCGAGCGAGCCGGCCGCAACCTGCGAGGTCGGTGCGCACAACGCGGACAAGACGAGCCTCAAGCTCCAAGACCTCAGCGGCAACGTCTCGGAGTGGGTCGCGGCCGCAGAAGCGATCACGAAAGGCGGGAACTTCTTCGATGGGCCGGCGCTGTTGCTGCTCACCGCGCGCGAGAAACGGCCGGTTGGCTACGCCCACCCCACCGTAGGCTTCCGCTGCGCGGCCAGCCCCAAGTAGCGCGGCCCGTAGCGCCGCTCAGAAGCGGAGCACCATCAGCACCAAGATCACGAGCTTGAGCAGGTGACCGATGCCGCCGAACATCGCAATCTTTCCGGGCTTGGCGCCCTCTTCGCTGAGCCGCGCGATCGCCGGGCGGAGCGCCATCATTTCGAGCGCGAGGGCGATCAAGGCGAGCAATAGGCTCGTATGAATCCGAGGTGAAACGGCCTTGAAGCCACCCAATTGAAAGATCAGCGCGACACCGCTGACGATCGTCACGAGCCCGAAGGCCATCGAGATCACCGCCGAGCGATCGATACGAGTCACCAGCTCGGTCACGTGAGCTTTACCGAGCGCGAGGCTGCGACGCGCGTCGCTCGCGATGGTCAGCGTTGCGCCGAACCACACCGCCATCGAGAGGAGATGAACCAGCTTTAGGATTTCGTACACGGCGCAAGCTTTCTCGGGTGTGAGAGGGAAGTCACGTGAAGATTCCCCCGGTGGTGGATGCAGCACGCGGGAGGCGCGTCACTGGCGCTCTTTGGGGGCTCGAGGCCGACTAGGCAAGAGGGCGCGCGTCCACGTCATCCCGCAGGTTGAGCGTTGACTCACGCGCTGCGAGGCAGGCCTCACTCCCAGCCGGAAACACGCTGCAGTTGAACGGCCGGGCAGCGTACACGTTGCACTTGTTGTCCGACTCGAGTTGGGGGCAGCGACCCGAGGGAAGGAAGCGGAGACGCAGCTTGCCGTCCTTCTTGCGAATCAGATGCTTGTTGGTCAGCAGATCCGTACGACCAGCCTCGCGGAAGCGCTCCAGGTCCGAGTCATAGAGGATGACGTTCGATTCGTGGCAACAAGCACCACACTCGAGACAATCGAGCTTGAGCACGCGAGTGGGCTTGGCAAAGCCCGAGTCCCGCTCGCACCAATCGAGCGTTGCGTAGCGAGCATGGGGCGCGGCCAGGATGGTGAACAGCCCTTTGAGCGGGCCCTCTTTTTCCTTTTTCGCGCGGTGTTGCTCGAGCGCCAGCACCGCCCAGAGCCCCTGCTCGGTGAGCTCGCCCTTCTTGTCGACCCCGAGTACGAGCCGCAACTTGGAGGGCCGATACACGATCACCGCGTGGCCTCCGGAGCGCACCCACTCGGCCGCGTTGTCGATGAACTTGGGCGAGAACTGTCTCCAGACAGGCCGGGTGATTCGCATGCTGCGGCCCGTCTAGCGCGTGGCGAGACGCCCGCCAAGAGTCAGCTTCTGGCGCGCGTCAGTCCGCTCACACGGTGCGCTTTCTCTTGGCTTGTACCTGCGGTGGGGAGGCGCTCTCGAGCGCGGGCATACGCAAGTAACCGCCCTGCAAGAACTCGAATAGGTCGCGGACGATCTCTTCACGCGGCCGAACCCGACCAAGCGTGGAGGCCTCGAGCAAGACCTCCTTGAGCACACCGAGCGTGACGGTGGCGAAGAACTCGGGCGACCCCTGCATCACGATGCCGAGGCGTTGGCCTTCACGCAAAGCAGCGCTCAGCATCGTGCGTGCGCTGTCGTAGAAGCTGCCGATCTTCTGCACGAACGCCGGATCGAGCCCGGCCGCGTAGGACAAGAGCAAGCGCGTGAGCGCTGGGTCGTCGAGGAAGACGGCCACGATCGCACGGATGTTGTGCTCCACCTGCGGCCGAACTTCGCCCTCGACGTCCACGCGCAGAATGGCGGCACCGATCCGGGCGAAGAGGCCGTCCACCAGCTCCTCGAGCACCGCGCGCTTGTCTTTGAAGTAGAGGTAATACGTGCCCTTGGCGACATTGGCCCGAGCGCAGATGTCCTCGACCTTCGCATCGTGATAGCCGCGCGCTGCGAATACATCGCGAGCGGCGTGCAAAAGCACTTGATGCCGCTCCCTCTTGTCTACGCGCTCGCCGCTCACGGCGTTGACGGTGCGTTGGTTCACAGGCGCTGCCAACGACTTTTCTCGGCCTTTTGCCACGACCGCTAACGTTACGTCACATCACAAGCGAGTTGCCCCAGTGAAGTGCGGGTGATACCAGTGACTGACCCGCCAGTCAGTTGGGGGTAGGCCGTTGATACCCCCGGGGAGATAGCGAATGAGAATGGCACCGTCGGAACGTCGTGAACCGTTGGTCTTGGGCGTTGATGTTGGTTCGACCACCGTCAAAGCTGTAGCTCTAGACCCGAAGACGCTTGAGATCGTCTGGAGCGACTACCAACGGCACCAAACCAAACAGCCGGAGAAGGTGGTCGAGCTGCTCGAGGACATCGCAGCATCGTTCCCCAACTCCGACCCGAAGAGCTGGCGCGTCTTCATGACCGGCTCCGGCGCGATGCCGCTGTGCGCGCCGCTCGGTGGCAAGTTCGTTCAAGAAGTCAACGCAGTCGCGCTGGCCGTGGAGAAGCTGCACCCCGACGTGCGCAGCGTGATCGAGCTCGGCGGACAAGACGCGAAGATCATCATGTTCAACGTCGATCCGAAGTCGGGCGAGCGCACCGCCGTCCCGTCGATGAACGACAAATGTGCCTCGGGTACCGGCGCGACGATCGACAAGTGCATGATCAAGGTCGGGCTGCCGCCGGAGCTCGCCGTCAAGGTCCACTTCGACGACTCGAAGCTTCATCACGTCGCCGCCAAGTGCGGTGTTTTCGCCGAGACCGACATCGTCAATCTGGTCAAGAGCGGCATCCCCTCGAAGGAGATCCTCTGCTCGTTAGCCGACGCGATCGTGCTGCAGAATTTGAGCGTACTGACTCGCGGGTCAACGCTGAAACACAAGGTCATTTTGCTCGGCGGGCCCAACACTTACCTGCCCTTCTTGCAAGAGTGCTGGCGTCAGCGCATCCCCGAGGTTTGGGCTGAGCGCGGCTATGACTACCCGAAGGACGTTCCGATCGAAGAGCTGATCTTCGTGCCCGAAAATGCTCAGTACTACGCAGCGTTCGGCGCCTGCGTTTACGGCATGGAAGAGCCCGCTGCCGTGGGCGCCTACAAAGGCCTCGACGGACTGATCGAGTACATGAAGAACGGTCGCAAGGCTCGCCTCGGCCAGAGCGCCGGGCCGCCGCTCGTCAAGTCGAAGAACGAGCAGTCGGAGTTCGCTGAGCTGTTCAAGATCCCGCGCTTTAGCCCGATGAAGTTCGAGCCCGGTCAGGTCGTCCGCGGCGTGATCGGTATGGACGGCGGGTCCACCTCCTCCAAGGCCGTGCTGCTCGGCGAAGACGGCGAGATCGTCTGCAAGGGTTACCAACTGTCGAAGGGCAACCCGATCCAAGACACCAAGGAGCTGCTCTCGCAGATCCGCAGTTACGTCGAGGACCAAGGGGCGACCTTGGAGGTGCTCGGCTTCGGTGCGACGGGCTACGCCGCTGACGTTTTGCAAGAGTGCGTGAAGAGCGACGTCAACATCGTCGAGACCGTCGCGCACATGATGAGCGCGGTGAAGTTCTTCGGCGACGTCGACGTGATCTGCGACATCGGTGGGCAGGACATCAAGGTGCTGTTCATGAAGAACGGCGACATCTCGAACTTCAAGCTGTCGAACTCCTGTTCGGCGGGCAACGGCATGTTGCTGCAGGCCATGGCCGATCAGTTCGGTCTGCCGGTCACCTCCTACGCTGACACCGCCTTCCAAGCGGAGCTCGCACCAAAGTTCAGCTACGGCTGCGCCGTCTTCCTCGACACCGACCGCGTCAACTTCCAAAAGGAGGGCTTCTCGAAGGAGGAGTTGCTCGCTGGGCTCGCCCAGGTCTTGCCGAAGAACGTTTGGCAGTACGTCGTGCAGATCCCGCGGCTCGCGTCGCTCGGTCGCAAGTTCGTCTTGCAGGGCGGCACGCAATACAACCTCGCCGCTGTCAAAGCCCAGGTGGACTACATCAAAGAGCGCGTTCCGGATGCCGAAATCTTCGTGCATCCGCACACCGGTGAAGCGGGCGCCATCGGCGCTGCCTTCGAGACGTTGCGCGTGGTCAAGCGCCGCGGCAAGTCGACCTTCATCGGCATCGATTCGGCCATCAACCTCGAGTACACCACCAAGAACGACGAAGAGACGGTCTGTCACTTCTGCCCCAACGAGTGCAAGCGCACCTTCATCGACACGCGCACGCCGGCCGGAGATACCAGCCGCTACATCGCAGGCTTCAGCTGCGAGAAGGGCACCGTCGAGAGTGAAGAGGCCATGTTGGCCCTGGTCGCCGAACGTAAGAAGACGGCGAAGCAGTACCCCAACCTCGTCGACTACGAGGCCAAGCTCGCCTTCCGTCACTTCTACAAGCCGACGCCGACGCCCGCCGAAGGCACGCCGGTCAAAGACGTCGAGATCAAGAAGGGCTTCTTCGGTATCAAGCGCGTGGAGACCACGCGGCCCTTCAAGCGCAGCGGAAAAGCGGCCGACGAGCTGCGTCGGCGTACGCGCATCGGCATGCCGCGGGCGATGAACATGTACTCGACGGCGCCGTACTTCCGGACGTACTTCGAGGCGCTCGGCATCCCCAAGCAGAACGTCGTGTTCAGCGACGAGACCTCCGAGGAGATGTGGGTCGAGGGTGGCAAGTACGGCTCGATCGACCCGTGCTTCCCGTCGAAGGTGTGCCAGGCGCACATTCACAACCTGCTGTTCCATCAGCACACCGAGAAGAAGCCGCTCAAGTACATCTTCTTCCCCATCCTCACGCACGTACCGAGCTTCGGTGAGAACGTGATGGATAAGACCAGCTGTCCGATCGTGGCCGGCGTGCCCGACGTGATGAAGGCCGCCTTCACCAAAGAGGTGGATTTCTTCGCTCAACGCGGGATCGAGTATCTCGATCCGGGCCTCTCCTTCGCCGAGATGCACTTCACGGCGAAGCGCATGTTCGACGTCTGGGGCTCGCGCTTGCAGGCCACCGAAGACGAGTGTGACCACGCGCACCGCGAGGCGATGAAGGCGCTGGCCGCCTTCGAGCACGACCTGATGGAGAAGGGCCGCGCGATCCTCGAGACGGTCGAGGCGGAGAACCGCGTCGCCATCCTCACCGTGTCGCGGCCGTATCACTCGGATCCGGGACTCAACCACGGCATCCCCGAGGAGTTCCAGGTGCTCGGTTACCCGGTGCTCTCGGTGCGTTCGCTGCCGCGCGACATCAAGTACCTTTCGCGCTTCTTCAAGGAAGAGGTCGCACGCGGCCAGCACCCGCTCGACATCAACGACGTCTGGCCGGAGAACTACTCGGCCAACAGCGCTCAAAAGATCTGGGCCGTGAAGTTCGCAGCCCGTCACCCCAACGTGGTGATCCTCGATCTCTCGAGCTTCAAGTGCGGTCACGATGCGCCCACCTACGGCATCGTCGAGAGCATCGTCTCGGCCAGCGCAACGCCGTACCAGGCCCTTCACGATATCGACGCAAACAAGCCCGGCGGTTCGATCAAGATCCGCGTGAAGACCTTCGCGCACAGCCTCAAGCTGTACCAAGAGACGCTCGAGGATCTTGCGACCAAGAAGGGCGAACTAGCGATGAGCCTCGACAAGAAGCAGCTCGAGCTGATGCTGCTACGAAAAGCTCAACTCGCCGACCGTTTGAGCCGTGATCCCGCCCTTGAGGCGAAGATCGAGGAACTCGGCGAGCGGCTCAAGCGTTACGAAGCGCCGGTGCGTAAGCCCGAGCCGCCTCGCGATCTCGTTCAGCTCAAAAAGAAGACCAGCACGGGGGAGACGGTGCCTGTCGGCGCCTGATCGAAGACTTTAACCAGCCCGCAGACAGCGCCACCGAAACCGAGGACGACATGGAAACTACGACCACGACCACCAAGAAGAGCCTTCCCATCATCGGGAGCAAAGCTGCCGCGAGCCCGGAGCCGGAGAAGAGCCCGCTCTCGATCGAAGAGGAGATGCGCTTTTTCGAGCAGGCCGAGCGCGAGCGCATCGGCATCAAAGCCGAGCGACGCCAATGGGTTGACGAGATGCTCGACCCCCAGATGAAGAAGGATGAGCGGGCGAATGTGACCCTGCTGATCAGCGGTCTCACCGCAGCGCAAGACTTCCTCGCGGAAGGCGCGCTTCGCGGGCTCGGCTACAACGTCGAGTACATCGGGATGAGCGACAACGCTGGCCTGCAGGTCGGCAAAGAGTTCGGCAACCGCGGTCAGTGCAACCCAACCTACTTCACCGTGGGCGGCCTGGTGAAGCACCTGATCGATCTGCGCGACAAGAAGGGCATGACCTCCGAAGAGGTCGTGAAGAACTACATCTTCCTCACCGCTGGGGCCTGCGGTCCTTGCCGCTTCGGCATGTACGTGACCGAGTACCGCAAGGCGCTCCGTGACGCCGGCTTCGACGGCTTCCGCGTTATGTTGTTCCAGCAGAAGGGTGGCCTCTCGCAAGCCACCGGCGGCGACGTCGGTCTGGAGATGAACCCGGCCTTCTTCATCTCGATCATCAAGGCAGTCGTCTGCGGTGACGCGCTGAACGCGCTCGCCTACCGCATTCGCCCCTACGAGATCGAGGCCGGCGCCACCAACCGCGCGGTCGAGAACGCCAAGAAGATCCTGTACAAGTCGCTCTACGAGCAGACCAACATCTTCTGGGCGCTATTCAAGGCTCGCCGCGAGTTCGAGGCGGTCAAGGTGGACAAGCTCCGCGCCAAGGCCAAGACCTCCATCATCGGTGAGTTCTGGGCAATGACCACCGAGGGTGACGGCAACTACGCGTTGCAGCGCTTCCTCGAGACGGAGGGCGCCGAGAACGACATCCAGCTCACCACCGCCTGGTTGCTCTACAACATCTGGGAGGTCGCCCGCGATACGCGCGAGCGCATGTTCCTCCGCGGCGTCGATGACGGTCACTACGGCCTCGCCGGCGTGGCTGAGAGCGAGTTCGGTGTGGCCAAGCGGCTCGCCACCATGCGTCTCGCTGAGTACGGCCTGCGCGCTGGCTTCCAAGCCTTTGCCCAGCCGCTCGGCCTGTTCGACTACCACCTGCCGGACATGGATCTCGTGGCCGAGGTTGCAGCGGACTACTACTCCAACGATCTGCGCGGTGGTGAAGGCCACATGGAGGTCGGCAAGCTGATCGTCAACGCCGTCAAGTCGAAGGCGCACATCACGGTCAGCGTGAAGCCCTTTGGTTGCATGCCGAGTTCCGGCGTCTCCGACGGCGTGCAGTCGCTCATCACCAACCGTTTCCCCGGCACCATCTTCTGTGCGGTGGAGACCAGCGGGGACGGCGCGACGAACTTCTACAGCCGCGTGCAGATGTACATGTTCAAAGCGCGCATGGCCGCTCAAGAGGATCTGCGCAAGGCCTACGAGGAGACGGGGCTGACCGAGGCTGACGTCCGCGCCTTCCTCGAGCAGAACCCGTCCTACGCATCACCGCTTCACCACTCGCCCCACGCGGGTGCTGGCAGCGCCGCGAACCTCGTTCGTGAAGTTGCGCCGCTCGTCGGCAAGACTCGCCTGCAGCAGCTCAGCTACAAGGCCGGCAAGAAGGCCGAGCTCGTTGCGGACGTGGCGAAGGCAACGCCGGGCAAGCTGAAGGCGCTCGGCGCCTGGCTCTCCAACAAGGAGAATCAAGCTCGTATGAAGCAAGACGCCGAGCTGATCGTGGACCTCGCCAGCGGCCGCGCCAAGGATCACTTCGGCCCGCTGCTCTCCAAGTTGGCCGGCAAGGCCTTCTTCGAGAACAACGCCGAGGTCGCTCACGTGGTCGCCGAAGACCGCATGGACATGGCGATCGCTGCCGAAGAGTAGGCGGTTGGGCAGGTTGCCCTAACCGTTACGTATCAGGCGGGCGCCTCACCAGCGCCCGCCGCCGTTTTGTGCTTCGCGTGAAGAGTTCGAGCATGAAAGTCCGCTTCGCGCTAGCTTTCGGAAAGACATGCCCAAGCAGGTCCTCCTCGCCATCGTCCTTATGCTTTCGCTCCTTGTCGGCTGTCAGCCGGCGGTCACGCTGCGCTCGGCAACGCTGAGAGGAGCGTCACCCACGGGCATCTCGTTTGATGCCGTCTTGGCGGTCGAGAATCCAAATCTTTTCGACCTGCAAGTACGAGCCGTGCGCGCCAACGCCAAGCTCGACGGGGTCAAAGGCGTGGTGCCGATCTTCATCGAGCCAAACACCTGGATTCCTGCGGGGCGCACGGTGCTCATTCCCGTGCCGATCACGCTGCCCTGGCAGATGATCCCACCGGTGCTCGCAGCCACGGTTGGAGACGCCAAAGTCACCTATCACGTGAGCGGCACCGCAGACGTTACCGCCACGCAGGCGTTCGCCATCGATCGCGATATGTACGAGTTCGACGATGAAGGCGAACTACCGCGCGGCTTCCTGATGAAGGTTGGGACGGGCGGCTTTCAAATCGGCATCGGGCAGTAACGCTCAGCGGGCCGTTGCCTCAGGCCTCGCGTAGTCGCGCTCAGGCCTCGGGTAGAAGACGCGTCACGAACCAAAAGAGCCCGAGCACCGCTACCGCGACGCTGAGCACCTTCACGCCGCGTTCACGGAACCACTCGCGCTTGCCCAACACCAAGATGATGGGCAACACCAGCGCCATCACCATCAGTTGCCCCAGCTCGACGCCGACGTTGAAGGTCGCTAGTCCAAGCGCGAGATGGCCTTGCGGCACGCCAATCTCACCGAGCGCGCCGGCAAAACCGAAGCCGTGAATCAAGCCAAAGGCGGCTGTGATTCGCCAGCGCTTGCTAGCGTCCTTCACCAAGAAGTTCTCGACGCCGACGTAGGCCACGCTGAGCGCGATCAGCGGCTCGATCACCGAGCCAGGCGGATTGAGCACGCCCGTAACGGCCAAACCCAACGTCACCGAGTGGGCCACGGTGAAGGCCGTCACCATCGCGAGCATGTGCTTCAGCCGCCCACCGATGATCACCAGGCCAAGGAGAAACACGAGGTGATCGAAGCCCATCAGGATGTGCTCGATGCCCAGCTTGATGTACTCGACCGAGATTTGAGCGCGCGTTCGGGCGACGGGCGCTTGCTCTGCGCTTGGCGCCGAACCGGCTGGCGGCGCGAGCTCGAGGGTTGGCCTTCCAGAGTGCAACGTGTCATCGCGCTTACCCGCGCTGTCGCTGATGAACGCCGCGTGGGTATGGCCAATCCGCAGCGCTTTGAATAGCGCCCCAAGCTCGACGTGGTAGTTGCCCTCCGTCCCGCACGGTGGGTACTCGAGCTCGATAAGCCAGTCCTTCTCCACCAAGCTCGACTTGGGCGCGGAGCCTTCACAGACCGTATCGCCGCGACGCAAAACCACCAACGTGGCGAGCTTGGCTGCTTGCTCGGCGGAGGGTGCAGCATCGCTGGAACCTCCGGTTGCGAGCGCTCCCTCACGCGGAGAAAGGTTGATGCGTATCGAGGTTCCCGCCTCGGTCACGGCGTATTCGCCTTTGGAGGCTCCCAGCTCATGCGCGAACAAGCGCTGCGGTAAGGCGAGGATCAGCAAAGCGACGACGAACCACCAGCTACGCATTTCACCGCCCCTACGCCCGAGCCGTGCTCGCGGCCTCATGAGCGCTAGCTTCAAGTGAGCGGGACTCACTTCGGTGCTCCAGCGCTCGCTGAGGCGCTCGGCGCAGGCGAAGCGGCCGCGCAGGCCACGCCCACCGTGCTCAATCGGCTCTCGAGCCGCAGCGTCTTCCACTTCAGCGCGGCGGCCGATGCCTTGGTCTCACAGAGCAGGGCCGTCTCTTTGGCGGCCTCCGCCGCAGCCAGCATCAACTCGTACGCGTCCGCGGTCTTGCGCAGCGAGAGGTTCAATTTCGCGGCGGACAGCGCTTTGGCCGGGTCGGAGCCACCGTTGATCCAGAACCAGCCCGCGTGATCGGCGAAGGCCTCCGGATGCTTGGCCATCGCGGCATCGTAGAGCGCGCTCGCGCGCGCAATCAACGCGTCGCCCGACTTTGCTGCGGTCATGTTCTTGAGCACCCCGAGTTGCGCCAAAACGTCCGGCTCTTCCACCGCACCGAGCGCCTCCAAGATCGCCACGCCCTCACTCGGCGAAAGCAGCGGCGCTAAGTGCGTCGCCACGTGAACATGGCTCGGCAACCGCTTGTTGGCCGCGCGAAACAGCGTCGTCGCCGTCGTCAGATCCCCTGCCCGCTCGAACATCGAAGCGCGATCGAAATAGAGCTGCGAGATCGCGAACGGTGAGACCCCGCGATAGAGCTGCTCGGCCTGAACGAACAGCGCCTCGGCTGGCTCGCGACCACCCATCGCCCCGACGATCACCGCCTGATCCGCGAGCGACGACATGGTCGGTTCGAGGCGAACCACCGTCATCGCCAACTCGAGCGCCTCGTCGTAACGACCAACGGCGAGCAGCACGGCCGCCTTGCGCGACATCACCAGCGTGGCTTGCTCTTTTGGCGCCAGCGCCTTTGCGCGCTCGAGTTCAACCAGCGCTTCGGCGAACTTGTGCGCCGCTGAAAGCCCTCGCGCACGCAGCAACACCGCTTCGAACTCTGGTTTGTCCTCGAGCTTGAGATCGGCGAGCTCCAACGCACGCGAATAATCAGCGAGCGCGCCGCTGATCTGAAAGCGCTGTAAAAGCAGACCAAAGAGCTGAGCTTTGTGCGCGACGGTGGGAGCTTCTCGAAGCTTCTTCTCGGCGACTTTGACCTGCCCCTCGAGGTTACCGAGCGCGAGAGACGGACTCGTCGTGCGGACCGTCGCAAGCGGCATCGGCACTTCGGGCGGGGGTGCCACCGAACTAGCTAGCGGACTCGGCGCAACTGACGAAGCCGAAGGCGCGGGCAACGACTCATCGGCGCAATGCACGGTGAGCGCGACGAGGACGAGCGAAGAAACGAAGGAGGGAGCTTTCACGCGGAAGCGCATCATACGGCCGCGAACCACAAACGACGAAGCGCCGCGACGAATCGCAGCGCTTGTCGGCTCAACCAGTGGTTATGCAGCTGGGAGCACGGCCCCCAGCAGGCGCAATCACTGCGGCGCCTTGAGGTACGGGAAGAGCTCGGGGTGGAGGCCAGCGGGCGGAGCCACGTTGTCTCCAAACATCCCGGGCACGCCCGCGACGACGCCGTAGGTCACGTCGATCACGTCGTCGATCGGACGACGACCACCGCAGCCGGTGTTGGCAACGCCGAGGGCGTTGAACTCAACGGCGAGGTAGCCCGAACCGAACGGCGCAGCGGCCGCCGAACAACCGACGCCGGCGGTGTCAACCCACAGGACGTCATCGGAGAGTACGGTGGCGATCAGGCCGTAGCAAGTTCCGGCGCCTGTACAGGCTCCACCGGCGTAGCCAGGCTGGTTGCCACAAGCGTCGGCGTTGGAGAGCCCGCCCACACCGGTGTCCAGCGCGTCGAGGATGGCGAGGTTGGCCGCAAACATGCCCTGGTTGCTGTCCCAGTTGCTGGGCAGACCATCGGCGTTGTAAGCGTCTTCTGCGGCGAAACGCAGCGGGTCGGTAGAAACGGCGTCCACGCTTCCGTCGGGGTTGGCGATCACGAACGTGCCGCTCAGCGCCGTGTTGATCGCCGGGCGACCCATGCGATCAATTTGAGCAAGCGGCTCGGGGGGCGGCGGGAAGTTCGGGTTCATCCCGCCTTGTCCGCCTTCACCACCTTGACCACCTTGAGCGCCGCCCTCACCGCCAACGCCGCCTTGGCCACCACCAGCGGTGGAGGTTGAGCCGGCCTCGCCGCCGCCGCCCGTCGCGCCGCCGGAACCACCGCCGCCGCTGGTCGAGTCATCACCACATGCTGCAAGCGCCATCGCGCCAACAACAAACAAGCTCGCAATCTGAAGAGTTGTTTTCATATTGATCTCCTCAGTTCCCGAGCCGGTTGGTGCTTGCCCAAACGGTCACAAAGGGGTTGTCGACGTCAGTGAACAGAGCAGGCTCTGCCTCGATCACGATCGCCAGGCCGTTGGCTGTTGCGAAGTTGTTGTCAGCGGGCGTTGCAGCGGTCAGCAGACCGCGCAAAGCAGCGCCGGTCTGCGCGGTGATGATGGGGCAGCCATCCGAGTTGAAGGTGAGACCACCGTTGGCCGCTGCAATTACCGCAGTACGAGCGCCAGCAAAGCCGGTGGTGCCCCCAGCTCCGGTGAGGAAGAAGTAGAACGGATCCGAACGACGACCTGCGAACACGCGAAGATCTCCGCTCTCGCTGGTGGTCCCCGCCTCGACGTCGGACGGACCGGTGACGTAGTCGACGTCCTCCACCCAGCATTGGAAATCCTGAGCGGCGTTGAAAGTGCACATCACGTCAGTGGTGCCTGCGGACGGAGCTAGGAAGGCCGGTCGCTTGTCGACGTGGAATTGGTAGACAATCGCATCGGAGAAGGTGGCGTTTGCGTCGGCGAACGGGCTGACCGTCATACCGAGGATGAGCTTGCCGCCGTCGATGAAGGCGTAAACGTCGTTGATGTCGCCAGCCACGTCGGCTGCCACCTGAACTGCCGGGCCATCGCGGTGATCAGCGGCGAATGCGGAGCCCGCAAAAGCCGCTACAGCAGCCAAGGCGCCCGCCCGCAAGAGACCCTTGCGTAGGGCCTTGAATAAGGGAAGTGAGTTACTCATTCGTCCTCCTCGTTCCATGTTGCCCCCAAAACGTTTTGGGAGCGTTTGACACCCGCTTCCGGGTGTTTGCACTCTACGCGAGGGATGAAAGCGCAGATCGCAACGTCCCCCACGAAAGTCGAGAGGGTGTCGTAACGGCAGGACCGGTCTTGGGCAATGCTGCTTTTGGTAAGCCGCGTCATTGTGTCGCACCTTGTCTTACTGGCACAAGACTTGCTCAAAGTGTTGCCGCAGCGACTCGAGCTGGACTAGGGTTCCGAAGTGGCAGATCCGGGGAAACTGCTGGCGCGTTGAGGCAACGGTGCCGCGTGGTCTGTCCCGGCGCACTCTTGAAGGAGCATTTGAAATGAATCGTGGAACGCTGGTGTTGCTGGGAGTTTTTGGCGTGGGCTTGGCCATTGGCTGCGGAGATAGCGGCAACGGCGACGGCACTGGCGGAACCGCAGGCGAGGGCGCTGGCACCGTTGGTGGCGGCGGCTCCACGAATACTGGCGGAGCCGGTGGTGAAGGCGGCACGGCGGGCGGCGGCGGCGAGGGCGGTGCAACCGCTGGTGCAACCTGCGCGAGCTACTGCACCACGGTGATGTCGGCCTGCGCCGCTACGCCGCAATACGCCACGCAGTCGGCTTGCGAGGCTGAATGCGCCGCTTTCCCGCAGGGTGAGCTCGGTGCAACCAGCGGCAACAGCCTTGAGTGCCGCGCCTACCACGCTGGCGTCGCGGTCGACATGCCCGAGCCTCACTGCGTGCACGCAGGTCCGCTCGGTTCCGGCCCCGTTGCCAACGTCGGTTGCGGTGATTCCCCCTGCGAGGCCTTCTGCCAGATCGCTGAAGAGATCTGCGGCGGCGTCGAGGGGTATTCCTTCACCAACGCTGATGACTGCAACACCAAGTGCCAGGACTTCACCAACGACCTGGACTTCAACACCAGCATCACCAGCGGTGAGTCGCTCGCCTGCCGCATGTACCACCTCTCGGCTGCGGCCAACAACGGGCTGATGCCGCACTGCGGTCACTTGCTCGACGAGGTTTGCAACTGAGACGCTGACCGCTCGTTCGCGAACGCGTTGCAACCCGAGGCCGCCGAGTTCGACTCTGCGGCCTTCGGCTTTCCATCGTTTGTACGCTGCGCTCAGCGCTTTGGGCCGAGCTCGGCTTCGAGCTTGGTCAGCGCCTCTTCGATCTCGACGTTGCTCATCAGCCCCAAGTTACGCGTTCGCTCGCGGCCCTCACGGTCGAGGATCACCACGCTCGGGACGTGGCGTAGTCCGCTGAACGGGCCCTCCCCGCGAATGGTCGGTGCGTCGGCGAGAGCGACGGGAAAGCGCAGGCCCAAAGCGTCGGCGAAGGCCGCGACCAGCACCTCGTTCTCGGGCTGCTCCAGGACAATCAACGCCACATTGATACGCGGCGTGTGATCGCGATGGACCTGCGCCAGGAACTTCACCTGCGCTTGCGAAGGGACGTCATACGTCGTGCCGAAAGCGATCACCGAAATGCGGCCGTGGAGCGACGTGGACTCGAGCGTACCGCCGCGGATCTCGCGGTATTGAAAGCTTACGGGTGGAGCAGCGCTCGCCGGCGTGGTCGTGGCCTCTGGTCGAGCCGGACGCGGCACTTCGGCAGGTACCGGCTCACATGCCCAAAGGCCGCACGCTGCGAGTGCAAGCGCGAACACTCGCGTTCTCCAATCAACTGCTGCTGGCATCGGCATCGGGGTTCGCGTCAAAAAGGTTCGCAAACCCAACCATCGAACGTGGGATTTCCTGCCCGAGACGGCGCTGAGCAAGGATCGCGAGGGCTAGCTCCTCCACCACCAGCTTGAGCGGCGTCGCCTCGAGCGCTACGCCTTCGAGTGAATCGCGGTCTTTGGGTGCATCTTCCTCACGCAAGATGGGGTCGAGTCGCACCCAATCGAAGCCGCGATGCGGGCTGTAGCGACACCACAGCACCTGCACGAAGTCCGCGTACAGCGGCGCGATCAACGCTGCTACGCGCATCGAGTCGAAGGAGACGCCACGCAGTGCCACCGTGCGCTTGGTCGAGTGGGGCGTGGCCGCGCCAATGATGGCCTGACTGATGCGCTCGATGCGACTGGCGTCCGTCTCGACCGAGAGCAGCGGCGCATAAAGAGCAACGATGGGCACACCGAGCTTGGGGCCGTCTTCCTCCACCGCGGTGAGCCAAGCGTCCCGGCCCTCGGCGGTGAGCGAGCCGTACACGTGAGCGGCTGCGATCGCAGAATCAGGGTCTTTGGCGAGGGCGGCAAGCCACTCGCGCCAGGCCGCGAGAATGCGCGGTTCAACCGTCGACACGGGCCACCTCGTCGTGCTCCGAGAGCCAAACTCCGCCGGTCTCCTCCACCAGATCCGCGAGCAGCTCACGCAGCGCAGCTTCCCGCGCGGGCGGCGACGCGATGGTCAGGCTGCCGCCCGACTCGGCAAAGATGGAAGCGAGCCCCTCACTCGCCTCGACGATGCTCTTTACGAACACCACCTCGCGCGGATCCACCTCGAGCCGATGCTGCACGAGACCTTCGGCAGCGCGTGCAAGCGGCAGGGGTGAAGTGGACTGAGAGGGACGCACCGTCTCACGATCTCAGATGTCGACGCGGAGATCCAGGCTTGACGCGACGAGCCGTTGGCGCACTGCTTGGGTGTGGTCCGACCTTCCGAGCCCCCGATCCTCGCAACGCAGCCCAATCAGCGTGAGCACCCGCGCGAGGAAGAGGTGGGCTTGCCAAGCGAAGAAGACTTCAGCATCGACGAACCGCGCGACGACAACGCCGAACAAGGCGAAGCAACGCTTCACAGCGATGACCACGTCTGGGAGGAAGAAGACGGTCAGGTCAGCGGGGACCTCGAGCCCGCCACGCTCGCGTTTCATGAGGAAGCACCGCCCTTGTTCGAGGACCATCCGGCCGAGCGCGACGACGCTGCCTCCGGTCCCGAGCTTGAAGAGCTGCTGGTCGACGAACACGGGCCTTCGTTGGACCGCGGCCTCGAGGGCTTCGCCGATGCGGAGGAAGAGGAGCTCGACGAAAGCGCGCTGCCAGCGATGGACGCCGACACCGATGGCGATTTCGAGCTCGACGATCTGCTCGAGGAGTTGGGCTTCGGCAAGACCGGTCTTTGGGAGATCGAGACGGTCTTTGGCGAGGCCGGAGCCTTGCGTTCGCTGCACGTAGCTCCCGAGGAGATGCTGCTTTCGGCTGGAGACTCCTTGGTGACGATCTCGTTGGCCGGCATCGTGCGCGTGCGACCGCTCCCCTACCCGCTCGACCAGCTGGCGTCAGTGGTGGGTCTCACGGTGGCGTCTGGCGCAAACGGCGCGGTGAAGCTGGAGCTGAGCGGCGAGCGACCAACGTTGACGACGCTGCTGGAACAACCTGCAGCGCAACTCGTGATTGCGGCAGGACAGGTCGTGGCCCGAGTAAACGATCGCATCTTCGCGCTTTCAGCGAGCGGTGCAGAGCCGATCCCTGGACCGAGCGGGGTACGCTCGCTCGCTGCCCGCGCTTCAGTCTTGTGGGTCTTGACCGAGCAAGGGAAGCTCTTGCACGGCAGCTCCGGCTTCGAGTCGCTCTGCGAACTGCAGCTCGACGCGGAGACCGAGCACACGCTGCAGAGTGGAGCCACCATCCTCGCCAGCAGCTCCGCCGCCTGCCTGCTGCAAGCCGGCTCGACCCTGCTGCGCGTATCGCGAAGCTCGGCTTCGGTCTCGGTTCGCCTGCCCGAAACGACGCCTACGCAATCACTCGCTGCGTGCGCGGTTGAAGCCCACGGGCTGGAGTTCTTGGTTGCACGGAGCCATTCGTCGGGCTGCGAGCTGTTGGCGCCGCATTTTGCCGCTGGCGAGCTCGAGGCGCTGGTCCGCCTGGATACAAGCGGACAAAGCGGCCCCGTTGCGCTGGGTTGGGACCCTTCCTTGCGCCGCGCTTTCATAGCCGGTCCCTTTGGGCTGCTGACGGTCCGCTCTTTCGAGCAACCCTGAGGCCCCCCGCAGTTGCGATCAGGCGGCCTAGAGATTAGGGTCTGCCGCGATGTTTTCTTGGATCAAGAAGCTCTTCGGCACCTCTCATGAGCGCACCATTTCGAAGCTCCGTCCCAAAGTGGAGGCTATCGGCGCGCTCGAGAAGGAGATCTCCAAGCTCAGTGATGCCGAGCTGAAGGGCAAAACCGCCGAGTTCAAGCAAAAGCTGGAGAACGGCGCCACCGTCGACGACATCCTGATCCCGGCGTTCGCCGTGTGTCGTGAAGCGGGCAAGCGGGTGCTCAAGATGCGTCACTTCGACGTGCAGCTGATCGGCGGCATGGTGCTCAATTCGGGCGCCATCGCTGAGATGCGCACCGGTGAAGGCAAGACGCTGGTGGCGACTCTGCCTTGCTACTTGAACGCCCTCGAGGGCAAAGGCGTTCACGTCGTCACGGTCAATGACTACCTCGCTCGCCGTGACTCCGAGTGGATGGGCCGCCTGTACGGCTTCCTTGAGCTCTCCACCGGCGTCGTCGTCAATCAACAAAACGATGCGGAGAAGCGCATCGCCTACCGTTCGGACATCACCTACGGCCAGAACAACGAGTTCGGCTTCGACTACCTGCGCGACAACATGAAGTTCTCGGCGCTGGACTATCAGCAGCGCGGCCTTCACTACGCCATCGTCGACGAGGTCGATTCGATCTTGATCGATGAGGCGCGCACACCGCTCATCATCAGCGGCCAGGGCGAGCGCTCCAGCGACAAATACAAGATCATCAGCGAGCTCATCCCGCGCCTGAAGAATGAGCGCCACTACGCGCTCGATGAAAAGGCGCACTCGGTCACGCTGACCGATGAAGGCGTCGAGCTCGCGCAAAAACTCCTGCTCGGGATCGGTGCGGTCAAGAGCAAGAACCTCTACGACCCTGCCAACCTCGAGACGCTGCACATCATGAATCAGTGCTTGCGCGCTCACACGCTCTACAAGCGAGACGTCAACTACATCGTCCGTGAAGGCAAGGTCATGATCGTCGATGAGTTCACCGGCCGCATCCTCGCCGGCCGCCGCTGGTCAGACGGCCTGCACCAAGCCGTGGAAGCCAAAGAGAACGTCCGCATCCAGGAGGAAAGCCGGACGATGGCCACCATCACCTTCCAGAACTTGTTCCGGCTGTACAAGAAGCTGGGCGGCATGACCGGCACCGCCGACACCGAGGCGGCTGAGTTCCACAGCACCTACAAGCTCGACGTGACGATGATCCCCACCAACAAGAAGATCATCCGCGAGGACCAGCATGACGTCGTCTACAAGACCGAGAAGGAGAAGTTCACCGCGGTGGTCCAAGACATCATGGATCACAACGAGGCCGGCATCCCCATCCTTGTCGGTACTACCAGCGTCGAGAAGAGCTCGGCCCTGTCGAAGATCCTGAGCAAGAAGGGCGTCAAGCACGAGGTTCTCAACGCCAAGCAGCACGAGAACGAGGCGTACGTCGTCGCGCAAGCGGGCCGCAAAGGCGCCATCACCGTTTCAACCAACATGGCTGGCCGCGGCACCGACATTCTGCTCGGTGGCAACCCGGAGATGTTGGCGAAGCTCAAGTTCCGTGAGGACAACCGCATCCCCGAGGCCGAGCCGGAAGAGTTCGAAGCGCTGGTCGAGCAGCTCCGCAAAGAGTGCGCGGCTGAAGGTGACGAGATCCGTGAGAGCGGCGGGCTATACATCATTGGCACCGAGCGCCACGAGTCGCGCCGCATCGACAACCAGCTGCGCGGTCGCGCCGGACGCCAAGGGGACCCGGGCGCCAGCAAGTTCTACCTCTCGCTCGAAGATGATCTGATGCGCATCTTCGCCGGCGATCGAGTGAAGTCGCTGATGGAGCGCATGGGCATGCCGGACAACGAGCCGATCGAGCACCCGTGGGTGACCAAGAGCGTCGAGAACGCGCAGAAGAAGGTTGAAGAGCGCAACTTCGACATGCGCAAGAACGTGCTCGAGTACGACGACGTCATGAACGCGCAACGGAAGACCGTCTACGATCTCCGTCAGCAGCTCCTCGCCGGCCGCTACTCCCCCGAGGTGCTCGACGAGGACGGTAAGGCCACCGGCGATCGGAGGACCATCAAAGCCTCCAAGGAGATCGTCGAGCTGGTTACACCGAAGGTCGGCGCCTTCATCGGGATGCACTGCGAAGACCCGATCTTGCCGCATGATGAAGAGGGCAACGCCAAGACCCTGACCGAGAAGGACTTCAAGAAGAACAAGCAGAACAAGCTCGTCGAGCTCGATGAGCTGCGTCGGCTCTTCTACTCCGGGGATCGCAGCCGCCGCTTCACCGGCTGGGGCATCCCGTATGACTTCGAAGCCAAGCAGAACAAGGTGCTCGAGGTTTACAAGGAGCTGGTTGAGCTCGTCCCGGTCGCGCTGACGGAGCAGCGAGAGCGCATCCTCGATCTGATGGACAAGCTGATCAGCGCGATGGTCGAGGAGAGCTGCCCGACCAATCGCCCGCCGGAGGATTGGGAGTGGGGCGGCATCTTCGAGGGCGTCAAAGAGATGTTTGGGATCGACCTGCCCGATGACGTGGCGGAGTTCGGCGACCCGGAGTCGCTCGCCCACCACATCTTCGACCTCGTGGAGAAGCGCTACCTCGAGAAGGAGAAGGACATCGGCCTGGAGTCGATCCTCAGCGTCTTCCGACAGATCTACCTCGAAGAGTTGGATCGCGCCTGGGTTGATCACCTGACTGACATGGAGCACCTGCGCGACGGCATCGGCCTGCGCGGCTACGGTCAGAAGGACCCGAAGCAGGAGTACAAGAAGGAAGGCTTCAACATCTTCGTGCAGATGATCGCCCGGGTCTCCTCGACGGTCATGACCAAGCTCATGCACGCAGAGGTTCGCCGACCGGTCGCCGAGGAGAACGCGGCGCTCGCCGAGCTGCGCCGCCTCACTGAGCGAGTGCGCCAAGCCGAAGCCACGCATGACGAGCCCTTGCCGATGGGCGCCGAGGATGAGCCCGAGCCCGAGCCGCTCATCTCCGCCGAGATGGATTGCCCGTGTGGCAGCGGTAAGCCCTTCTCCAAGTGCCACGGCGTTGAAGACGGTGAGTCTTCCTCCGAAGACTCCGAAGAGCCGGCGAGCGCCTCAGCGTGACGGTCATTCGGCTCACCGCGGACCGGGCGCTCTTTCGCGGGCGCCCCGAAGTCCCAACGCCAGCTCGCCTCAAGCGGGACCTCACCAAGATGCTCGCGTTGTTCGGCCTTGCGGATCCCGAGGTGAGCCTCTCGCTCGTGTCGGACGCGTCCATTCGTGAAATCAATCGCGAGTGGCGCAAGAAGGACAAGCCCACCGACGTCCTCTCCTTCCCGCAGAATGATCTGCCGATCGCGGATCTGTTGCTCGCTGGTAAGACGGCGGCGCTGCTGCTAGGTGACATCGTCATCTCGATCGAGACGGCCGAGCGACAAGCCAAGAAACACAAGCGCCCGCTCGCCGATGAAATCACCATGTTGCTCGCGCACGGTCTGCTCCACTTGCTCGGCTTCGATCATCGCAACGACGACGAAGAGCGCGAGATGGATGCATACGCGCGCGTGTTGGAAGCGGCGGCCAAGAACCGCAAGCTCCCTCGGCTAACGCTGTCGGCGTAATCGTCTTCAGCAGCCCACTCCGAGTTCGCTGAGCAGGCGCGGGATCTCGGCTCTCAAAGCGAAGAAGCCTTTCTGCGCGTAGGGCCAAAACGAACGGTCCCACGGCGCCATACGGCGCACCACCGGCAGCGCCAGCTCAGCGAGGCGATCAGCCACCGGACCGACGGGTGGATAGGCCGTGACGATGACCTCTGCGCCGTATTCTCGCAGCAGGCCGCTCAGCGCATCGCGCGTGAACGGCACAATCCCCGCAGACGGCACGCCTGTTTCCACCGCTGTGCGTTGCAGAGCGTCTTCCATCGCACCAACCTCGAAGGCCGCCACGGCAGTGCTCGCTCCCAGCGGCGCTCGATGATCGGAGGCCACACCGGCGATCGCCACCGCCTCGCCCATCCGAGGATCGGAGCGCAAGGGCGATAGATCCTCCTCGGTGAGCAGCAACACGAAGCGCCCGCTCGGCATCGGATCGCTTTTCGGCAGGCGACCCGCAGGCGGGTTCGGCTCACCGGCGACCGGTCGGACCTGGAGCGCGAGCCGCGGACCATCGACACGCGACACGAAACGGTCGCCGGTGAAACGCGCGATGTTGGACTCGGTCGCGAGGTACGCCTTCCCAGGCGTATGAAGCCCAACCACCCAGCGCCATGAGAGGGTATTTGAAGCAGGGTCCCCATCGAGCAGGTGACGATAGAAGAAGTCGGCGCCCAAGCTCCAAGGCAGCTCGAGGGTGAAGCACCAGATCGACGCGAACCACATGCGCGCGTGATTGTGGAGATAGCCGGTCTCGCAGAGCTCACGCGCCCAGGCATCGAAGCACGCGTGACCTGTGGTTCCGCTCACCGCCTCGCGATAGCGCCGCTCGAGCGATCGATCACGCTCGAGCGCAGCGAGGTCCCGACGCACATCTTCACGATGGCTCTTCCACACCGAGGGACGCGTTTCGAGCCAACCTTTCCAATAGCTGCGCCAGCATACTTCTTCGACGAACTTCGCTGAGCTCTGGAGACCGTGGACGGCAACCACGGCCTGCACCACTTCAGGCTCAGTCAACGACCTGCGTCGCAGCCAGGGCGACAGCCCAGACACATTCTCGCGCTGCGGCCCGTGGTCGAGGTTGCGCAGCTCCGCGTATCGCTGCCCCGCCGCCGGCAGAAAGGCGTTGAGACGGGCAAGCCCTGCCTTACGGGTGGCGGTCCAACGGGTGTCACCAGGTTCCATCGGCGAGACATAGAGCGGAAGCCGACAAACACAAGTCGCCTCTCGCTTCCTTCGTCGACAACGAGAGCATAACGCACTGCAGCGAAGGAGCCTTCTTCGAGTATCCTCGCGCCATGACCAGGAGCGTTTATCGATTTGGCAACGGTGTCGCCGAAGGCAACGCCGCGATGAAAGAGCTGCTCGGCGGTAAAGGAGCCAACCTCGCTGAGATGAGCGTGGCCGGACTACCTGTTCCGCCTGGTTTTACGATCTCGACCGAGGTCTGCCGATCGGTCTTGGCCCAGGGCGGTACCCTCTCTCGCGAGCTCCTCGAGGAGATCAACGCAGCGCTTGCCGCCGTTGAGGTCGAGCTTGGAGCCAAGTTCGGCGACCCCGAAAAGCCGTTGCTCGTCAGCGTGCGCTCAGGTGCGGCGGTGAGCATGCCCGGCATGATGGATACCGTGCTCAACCTCGGCATGAATGACGAGGTCGCGGCTGGCCTCGCAGCTCGCACCAAGCGGGACCGCTTCGCTTGGGACGCTTATCGGCGCTTCCTCGAGATGTTCGCCAACGTCGTGATGAACGTCTCGCGCGCGCCGTTCGAGCACGCGATGGAAAAATTGAAGCGCGAGCGCGGTGCCCAACGCGACGCGGATCTCACCGCAGAAGATCTACGCGAGCTCGTCGGGCGCTTCAAAGAGACGTACAAGACGCACGCTGGTCACGACTTCCCGACCAACCCGAGGGAGCAGCTGGAGCGCGCGATCATCGCGGTGTTTCGTTCGTGGAACAGCGACCGGGCGATCAAGTACCGCGAGGTTCAACGCATCACCGGCCTCGTTGGCACCGCCGTCACGGTGCAGTCGATGGTGTTCGGCAACATGGGCGAGAGCTCGGGGACTGGCGTCTGTTTCACACGCAACCCCTCCGATGGAACGCGCGAGCTCTACGGTGAATACCTCGTGGATGCGCAAGGGGAGGACGTGGTTGCGGGGACGCGGACGCCCGAGCCGATCGCCACGTTGCGCGAAAAGATGCCGGCCATCTATGAAGAGCTCGCCGCGCTGACGCAAAAACTCGAGTCCCACTTCCGCAATATGCAGGACATCGAGTTCACCGTGCAGGAAGGGCGCTTGTTCATCTTGCAGACCCGGCACGGCAAACGCACCGGACGAGCAGCCGTAAAGATCGCTGTGGACCTCGTGGCAGAGGGCCTCGTCACGCAAGAGGAGGCTGTCGTCAACTTGGTCGAGCCAGCGCACCTCGACCAGCTGTTGCACCCCTACTTCGCCGATGAGTCGGGATACCGCAAAGCCGGACGAGTGCTGGCCAAAGGGCTCGCCGCGTCGCCGGGTGCGGCGATGGGCAAGCTGGTGTTCACCGCAGAGGACGCAGAGGCGTGGCGCGCACGCGGCGAGAAGGTCGTGCTCGCGCGCGTCGAGACCAGCCCGGAGGACGTCGCGGGCATGCACGCAGCGGAAGGCGTGCTCACCAGTCGAGGCGGTATGACCAGCCACGCTGCCGTGGTCGCACGCGGCTGGGGCAAGCCATGTGTCGCTGGCTGTCACGACGTCGAGATCGACCACGTGACCAAGGTGTTGCGCGCCAACGGCAAGACCCTCGTCGAGGGGGATTGGATGAGCCTCAACGGCACGACCGGCGAGGTGATCGAAGGCGAGTGCCTACTCACGGACGCGCGCGTCTCCGAGCACATGCTCGCCTTCATGTTGTGGGTGGATGCAGCTCGCACCATCGGCGTGCGGACCAACGCCGACACGCCCAAAGATGCGGCTGTGGCACGCTCCTTTGGTGCCGAGGGAATCGGGCTTTGCCGAACCGAGCACATGTTCTTCGAAGAGGGCCGCATCCTGACCATGCGCCGCATGATCCTCTCCGACGACGTGCGTACGCGCACAGCGACGCTGAGTGAACTCCTGCCCTTCCAACGTGAAGACTTCGCCGGGATCTTCCGCGCGATGGACGGCTATCCGGTGACCATTCGCCTGCTTGATCCTCCGCTGCACGAGTTCCTCCCCGCCGAGCCGAAGCAACAAGAGGAGGTCGCCAAGGCGATGGGAATGTCGGTGGAGCGCGTGCGCATGCGCATCGCGGCGCTGCATGAGCAGAACCCGATGCTCGGCCACCGCGGCTGCAGGCTTGGCGTCACGCACCCCGAGATCACCGTCATGCAGGCTCGAGCGATCCTCGAGGCAGCTTGCATCGTCAGCAAAGAAGGCAAGCGCGTATTGCCGGAGATCATGGTGCCGCTGGTTGGAACCGTGCGTGAATTCAGCCACCAAAAGGCGCTCGTCGAGCAAACGGCGGAGGCGGTGTTTCAAGAGCAGGGCCTGCGGGTCGAGTATCTCGTGGGCACCATGATCGAGGTTCCGCGCGCGGCGCTCACCGCCGACGACATCGCCAAAGAGGCGCAGTTCTTCAGCTTCGGGACGAATGATCTAACGCAGCTGACGCTCGGCTTCAGTCGCGATGACGTGGCCACCTTTCTACCGCGCTATCTGGCGCTCGGGATCTACGCCGAGGATCCGTTCAAGACGCTCGATCAACACGGCGTGGGCCAATTGGTGAAGCTCGCTTCTGAGCGCGGCCGCAGCGTGCGCGAGAACCTCAAGCTCGGGATCTGCGGTGAACACGGCGGTGATCCGAAGTCGGTGGCGTTCTGCGTCGGGCTCGGGCTCGACTACGTAAGCTGCTCGCCTTTCCGCGTGCCGATCGCTCGGCTCGCCTCCGCGCAGGCGGCGCTGAAGCAGCGCGGTGTCCGCGAGAAGGCCGGCGAGTCTTAGCCGGCGTTGCCATGAAGAACTGGCGCTGGCTGCTCAGCCTCATCGTCTCGCTCGGGTGTGCCGAGTCGAAGTGGATGGCGCCAGTCAATGGACCTGCCGATCTACGAGCCAAGCCGGGGTTTGCGCGTCTTTTGTTCATTCGAGAGAGCGTTGATGTGAGCGGGACGTTGGTTCCGATCATGGATGGCGCGGGGCAGTTCGTCGGTGAGTTGCCGATCGCGAGCTGCGTTGGCGTCGATCTTCCTCAAGGCCAACATCGCTTCATCACGCTGACACAGCCGATGGCTGCGCTCAGCGCCGAAGTGGCGGCTGGGCGTACCTACCTGGTGGAAGTGCTGGTGCGATTTGGCACTCGCACGCCGCGCTTTTCGCTTTCTCCGCTCAATCGCGCGCAAGCTCGCAAGGCCCTCGCGCGCGCCTCCTCGTGTTCGGCGCTAGAGGTCGGCGCTGAGCCAGAGGACTTCACGAGCCGCAGCTGGTTACGTGAAGGAGAGCGTCGCGTAGCGCTTGATCGCGAGTTCGGGCTGGCGGTCTCACTGCACCCGGAGGACGGCCTCGAGCTGAACGGTGGAGCGAGACCACCGGACGAAGCAGGCTCGAGCACGGCGCCGCAGACAGCTCCAGTCACTTCGCAGACACCGATTCGTTGACGCATCGTCAGCAGCGCGCGGCCGTGTGATCGGACTGGCGGCGGCGGGAACGATGTGTTGAAGATTCGCGCATGATCCGTGTTCGAAGCACTCTCGCGCTACTCCTAGCCTTGTCCCTTGCCAGCTCCGCTTGCGGCGACAAAGCAACTTCCACCGGCGACGCCAAGGGCGAGTCGGGGGACAATAAGAAAGACGGTAAAGACAACAAATCCGCCGCCCCCAAGGGGTCAGCCGCAGCCTCCGCACCGGTGAGCGCCACCGCTTCGGCGCCAGCCAAGCCCGCAGATGCACCGGCAACGGGCGCGGGCAGCGACGCACTCGCGCATCTCCCCGCCAGCTGTGATGTCGCAGTCGCGCTCGATCTGGCGAAGGTTGCCAAGCACCCCGCAGTTGCCGCTGAGATCGTGCCGCGGCTCGAGGCGATGCTGAAGACCGAGAACCCGAAGGATGATTCGTTCAAGCGCATGCAGGGCTTCATGACCGACACCGGTCTCACGCTCAGCAGCCTGAAGTCGGTTGGCGTGTGCGCACGAATGGAAGGCGGAGGCGAGCCCAAGGTCCTCGCGCTGCTCGGCGGTGACTTCAAGCCCGACACCTTCGTGACGGCGCTCGAGAAGCACAAGAAGCCCGGCAAGGAGACCACGCTCAGCGAGATCGACGGCATCAAGGTCACCTCCGACGGCAAGATGTTTCTCGGTCAATTCAGCGACGGCGTGCTCGCCGGGGCTGAGTCGGTGGATACGTTCAAGACGGCGATCAAGCCTGGTGACAATGCCTCCAAGTTCATGATCGACCGTTCCAAGGAGGTCTCGCTGTACCTGAGCAAGAACCTGATCAAGACCCAGTTCATCAAGAAAGGCAACGCGCTCTTCGAGGAGCTCGACGAGGCCTACGGCTCGGTGGACCTGACCACCGGGAAGATCATGCTCACGCTCAAGACGCCCTCGGCTGAGTCGGCCAAGAAGGTAGATTCGTACTTCATCGTCGGCAAAGACGCCTTCCTCAAAGACGGGAAGGTCCCCGCGCAATTTGGCGCCGTCGATGCGGTCAAGTCGATGACCACCAAGGTGGACGGCTCCAACGTCGTGGTGGAACTCGCCTTCCCCGCCGCGTCGATCACCGATGCAGTGAAGTTCCTCGGCGCACAGCTCGAGGCGGAGAAGGGCAAGCTCTAGTCGCTTCTGAGTTCTCGCCACAAGGCGAGAACTCAGTCACGCAGGGTACTCATTCAGGCTGGTCGGAGTCGGACGGGCGTTCGATGCCGACCAGCTTGAAGCCTTTGTCACCCAAGTCGTAGAAGTGTGCGCGCAGTGGGCCCGGTGCGATGCCGTTCTGCAGATCGACCACGGCGTAGCGGGAAGGAGAATCCGCCGGCAGCTTCGCGTCGGAAGCGACCTTGGGTAGCTTGACGCAGACCTTCCCGGCCGCGAGCACCTCCACTTTGAGCGCTTGGTTCTGCTCGAGGGACGTGCCCGACCACAGCGAGCCGCTGTACTGGAAGTCCTTCTCCGGCCAGGTCCCCGCCTGCCGTGCGAGGTCCGTCGCGCAGATCGTGGAGCCCTCCGCAGTCACCTCGGCGAGCGGCGAGAGCTTCGAGAAGTAACGCAGGCGGATGGCATTGCGACGCGCGATCAAGAGCTGGGTGAGCAGCTCAGGGTGGCCCTTTTGCGCGAACTCTCCGAGCTTGACGATGGCAGCGATCGAAGCGTCATCGAAGCGCGTGATGATGCGGGTCATCCAAGCTGCATCGAGCTCGGTCATGCGTGCGAAGGCTGGATTCGGGTAACCGCCTTTCCATTCCTCCGGCTCGAAGACGTCATTGGCGAAGTAGGAGAACTGCTCAGCCCCCGGCGTCTTTTTGGAGACGTCCCACGGACGCTGGGGAATACCGAGCGTCACGAAGTCGAAGGCGACGTCCCCCGGATCGAAGTAGTAGCTCTTGTTGATACGGCGATTCAGCGCGTCCCAAGCCCAATGCGTTCCGAACGAGTCGCCCATGTCGATGTACCAATGCAACGTATGGCCGGGCGACGAGTCCTTGTTCTCGTCGTCGACGCTCATCCAGGTGGTCATCGAGTTTTGCTCGCGTGAATCGAAGTGCGCGAGCCAAGCGGCCATCAAACGTGCACCGCGCAGATCGCGGCGGTCTTCATGGGGGATCACGTCGTTCGGATCGTCACTGCGCGTCTCCTCGTACTTGAACGGCCCCACGGTGCGCCCCGGCAGCCAGCGCGAAGCGAGCATGCGCACGAGGTCCCCACGCTTTTGCGCTTTGTTGAGCACGTTGTCGAGCGCGGCCTGATCGAAGTCCTTCTCGATACCGCTGTTGTCGGCGAACTTCAGACCTGGGGTCAGCTTGAGCAGCCGCCTCGGCACATAGATCACCGTGTCGCAAACCGACCAATAGCCGGCGGCATGATAGAGGCGCGCTGCGATGGTTGCGGCGCCGGTGGCCTTGTCTCCCTCACCGTCCGGATCCGCCTTCAGGAGGTATTTGCCAACGCCTTTGATGTTCACTCGAAAGCCCGGGTTCGCCCCGTTTGGCTTGCCTTGGTCCACCACCCAGCTGCCATCTGCGTCATTCAGCGGATCGAGCGTGCGCTTGGGGCAACTGCCTCGCTGCAGCTCCTCGATCGACATCTCCTGAACGCCGATGCGGTTGGTGAACCAGGAGGAGTTGGGGACCTCGTCCACAGCGTTGACGTTCTTCGCCTCAAAGCCCACGTCTACGGCGAGGAACTTCACGATGGGGCGGAACACCGTCTTGTCTGCAACGTCCCAAGCGAACGGCGAGACGTAGTCCTTGGGCCGGCAAAGCGTCTTGACCTTACCGTCCTCGCCCTTCTCCTCGTAGCAGGGGACAGCAACCGGACTCAGGTCCTGATCGAGCCACACAGGATCGCGTAGCGGAAACCTGCGTGGATCGCTCGACGCACACGCCGTCAACATGGTGAGCGCCAAACCTGTTCGACCCAGCATCGAGGCTCTCGTTCGGCGCGCGTCAGTGCCCTTCATACGCGGGAAGGTATCACGGGAATTCGGGCCAGAGGTCTCCTGTTGCCCACCGATAGCGAAGACCGATCTGCCCGAGGTCTGCGCCGGCCAATCCAATTTCGTCTGGGTTGAACACGCTGAACACGGCGACCCCCACCGCCTCGAAGTGATGGGTCAAAGACACCGCGACGGCCGGCCCTACCCGAACATTGACCAGCTCGCGCGCTGGATTCACGATCACCTCGGCGACTGCGCCGATCTGCAGCGTGTCAGGGTTGCCGACGCCAAACAGATAGCTCGCGCGGCCGCGTGCGACGAATGGCGCCGCGACCACCGTGCGCAGGTTGTCCTCCAACACGAAATAGCCCCTCGGCAGAAAGAAAATACCGTATGCGCCGCCGCCTATGCCGAGCGTACCGACGGGCAGTGGGATGTTGAAGTTCACCTCGCCATCCACCGTCAAGTAGTGGCTTTTCAAGCCCTCATCAGCGTCCAGGTCGGTACGCGTGACCACCTCTTTCTCGGGAATCAATCGCTGGCTAAAGAGCGAAACGAAGCGACTACCAAAGCGCAGATTGGCCCACGGCAGGACTGCGCGAATCCCGAGAAACTCCGATAGACCACGCAAAGAGAGGTTGGAGGTCAGCTCCAAACCCGCCCACTCGTGGTGCGGTTTTCCGATGCCGAGATCGAGCTCAGTACGCACGGCAATGCCGGCCGTATCGAAGGTGACAGCCGCAAAGGGTCGGGTGGGCCCGGCCCCCCAGTAAGGGCGAAAGGTGCCGATATCGACGCGGCTTGCAGCGGACGGCGGGGAGACGCCGGAAGAAGCTCGCAACTCTTGAGAAGCGGCCGAATCAGGGATGAGCAGCGCCCACAAGCTCGCCAACGAGGCCCAAGCGAAACGGCGCATCAGAACGTCCCCCCGGCAGAAACCCCGCCCGGAGTCGGCATCACGTAGACATTCTCGGGCAGGCCCAGGCTCGTCATGGCCTCCTTGATCGGCGCCTGGCCGTAGTGGAAGAGGTAGGGAATCCCCACGCCTGAAGCGATACCGAAGGCGGTGCCCACCATGATGTCGCTCATGTAGTGCTGATCGGCGATCACCCGCAGCAAGGCAACGCCGGTCGCCAGCGTCATCGACGTAACGCACGGAACCGCTTCAATCGCGCCACCGCCGTAAATAGGCAGGTTGGCGTGATGCACGCATGTGAGCGCAGCGAGTGTGAAGGCCGCCGTGGTGTGACCGCTGAAGAAGCTGCGGTAGCGGTTATTGCCCTGGCAATCGGTGGTCGACTCTTCACGACCGCCTTCACCACACACGGCTCGTGCGTAGGGCCGCTCGCGTCCCACCACCGCTGAAACGAAGCTGTTGATACCGGCGGAGAAGGAGACCGCCTGCACGTCGATCAACGCCATCTGAAAGGCCGTAGAGCCCTTGTCGTGGAACCACCAGGTGGCGAACAGCGTGTCGACGAGCTGCTGGTTCACGAGCAGCACCAGGCCCACGTCGCTCGCATCACGGGCGTACAAATAGCCGTCGTAGTTCTTTGCGCGAAGCACGTCGCGCGCTGCGTCGTCAAAGGCGTTGGGGCTACTCCAACGCGGAGCTCCCGGTATCGCCTGAGAGCCCACGGCGAGCAGCGCTTGCCCGATCGAAAGACCGTATTGAGCGATGCTAAACTTGGGCCAGCGCCATTCGAGCTGGGAGCTCAGGCTCGAGGACTTGGGCTGCGTTCGTCGCGGCTCGGGAGGTCGAGCCAACGCATCCTCCACGCGAATCAACGGCGCTGAGTCGTCTCCCTCGCTGCGGTCCTTGCCGGCACCCGTAACGATATCGCTACCTACGGGCTCGCCGGAGTTGGCGGGTTGCGACGAGTTCTTGGCTGGTGGTGCAGGTTCGCTCGGCAACGGCGCACTTGACGGCGCCGCGGGCGGCTCCGCTGGGGCTGCTGACGGCTGCGCTTGCACAACCTCCGAGGTCAGTAACAGGCCCAGGAAGATCGTTGCCCCAGTAAGAAACGAAGGTTGATCACGCATCTCAGATCATTCGGGCGTACGCGAGGTACACCGACTCGAAGATTCCTGCGAGGTAGACAGCCCGATCCAAGAGCGCCCCCGCGTTCGACGCAGTAGGCGAACTCGACCGTCGATGCGCCCGCGCCAAAGTCTCCCCCACCACCCGCACCACCGCCGAGAGCTTTGGCCCGACGTGGAGCTTCGCCAAATCAAGCTTGTCCTCCTCGGGACACAACTTGCGCGCACACAAAGTTCCGAGCGCCGTTTCTCCGAGCGCGGCTAGCTGGCGAGGCGGGTGCTCCGCGAGCGCCTGCGCGCACGAGAGCACGCGCTGTGAAGCGTCCATAGAACCGCTGCCGAGCACCACCTCAGCAGCGGACGCGGCGGCCTCTTTGAACTCGAACAGCCGCTCGGTACCGGTCGAGTCCACCACCAGGAACGCGATGCGCAAGCGGCCTAGACTGCCTGTGCCGGCAACGCGATGCGCGGCATCTACGATGCTCCAGGACTTGGCGTGGGAAGGAGCACGCGGGCCCAACGCGGTCTTGTAAGCATCCACAATCGTCGATAGCTGCTCACGTTCAGGGCCGGTGAGGTCGTGGTAGCGGTCGCCACGCACGAAGCTGCGTCTGCCACCGATCAGTGGCGCACGCATCTCCAGGAGCTCCTTTCTCGTGCGCTTACGCGCGCGCTCGCAGAGCTCTGCGATCGGCTTGACGGCCATCGCCCGAGCAAGCGAGCCGAGCGGTGCCTCGGTGAAGAGCTCCGCTTCGTAGGCGTCGAGCAGCTCGCGTGCGAGCGCGAGGGACTCGGGTGCTGAAGCCTGGAACGAGCGCCCGGCCAAGAGCACGCTGGTCGTAAGCCTTAGCGTGTCGAACCAGTGAGGACCCGTCGTCGCGTCGTCAAAGTCGTTGAGGTCGAAGGCGATCTCATCCGCGTCGGTGCGATAGGCACCAACGTTCTCGAGGTGCATGTCGCCGACGATGGGCCCGACCGACCCACTCGCCAGCGAGAGTTCCGGCAGATCCCGCAAGAGCTCGTAGAACAACCGAGCGCTCCCACGAAAGAACCCAAACGGGCTGAGCGCGAGCTTGCGCTGTTTGCGGGTTCGATAGCCGTCTTCCGCAATGACCTCACCGTCGATCGCAACTTGACGCTTCGCGAGGTCGAACGGGTCAGGCAGCAGCACGGCACGAAACTATCAAGCTCGCGCGCTGCCGAATAGCAGAGAAGCCACTGTGCACGCGCAAGCCCGCCCAATCCGGCTTGTCACGGCTCGAAGCCAGAAAGACGCAGCAAAGCTTGGTCAACGCGCTGCGGCGAGGGCGGCCGCTCCCCCGAAGCGCGCGCCCGCATGAACTCCACCAGCTCGAACTCGAGCAGCGTCAGGTGCGCAGTGCGGCGCAGCCCCAGCGCGGGGACGTTCACTCGCACCACGACTTCATCCTCGCTGGGCGAGAACTCGACCGTCTTCTCCTCATCGCGCAACAACAGCCGCACGAGACCACGCACGACCCGGGCTCGACGTTGCACCGAGCGCATATTGGGCGAGCGGTAGAGCTCGAAGTGTTGGTTGCGGGAGTACGTCGTTGGCGAGAGAACAAGCGCAGCGAGCAGACCATCGCCATCGAGTGCGACGTTGGCTTTTGCCCCAGGAGGGACCGTCCCCAAACGCCCAGCCACCTTCAGGAGCTCTCCGTGCCCTTGAGCAGCTCGGCTTGCCGATGCGAACGCAAGGCCCCGATCAGCTCGTCGAGGTCTCCTGCCATGACCGCCTCGAGTTTGTGCAAGGTCAGCTGGATCCGATGATCGGTCACGCGGTTCTGGGGGTAGTTGTAGGTCCGCACCTTTTGCGAACGCTCGGCCGAACCCACCATGTTCTTGCGCTCGGCTGAAAGTGCGTCATCCGCCTTGCGCTGCTCGATCTCGAGCAAACGCGAGCGAAGCACTTTGAGCGCTCTCGCCTTGTTTTTCAGCTGGGAACGCTCGTCCTGGCACTTGACGATGATGCCGGTAGGGATGTGGCGGATCTGAACGGCGCTGTTGGTCGTGTTCACGCCTTGACCGCCGGGGCCACCGCTGGCCGCGATGCTGATCTCGAGGTCCTTGTCATCGACGTTGACGTCCACTTCATCCGCCTCCGGCAGGATGGCAACCGTCGCCGTCGAGGTGTGGATTCTACCTTGCGCCTCCGTCGCTGGAACGCGCTGGACGCGATGAACCCCGCCTTCGAAGCGGAGCTTCGAATAGACGTCGGGCCCGGTCACCAAAGCGATGATCTCCTTGTAACCGCCGGCGGCCGCCTCACTCACGCTGAGCACCTCCACCGTCCAGCGGTGGCGCTCCGCGAAGCGCGTGATCATTCGGAATAGGTCGGCGGCGAACAAGGCGGCTTCCTCGCCACCCTCGCCTTGCCGGATCTCGAGCACGGTGTTCTTCGAATCGTTCGGATCGCGCGGCAAAAGCAACACACGAACTTCTTGCTCGAGCGCCGTCTGCTGTTCTTCGAGCTCGGGCAGTTCGGCTTGGGCCAACTCCGCGAGGTCCGGATCCGCGAGCGCCTCCTTGTCTTCCGCGATGCGTTTCTCAAGCTCCAGCAGCTTGGCAAACGCGTTCACCACCGGCTCGAGCTCGGTGCGTTCACGGTTCAACTTGGTGATCTGGTTCGAGTCGGAGAGGACGGCCGGGCTGCAGAGCAGATGCTCCAACTCGGAGTAGCGGCGTTGCACCGCTTCCAATTTATTTCGGGGGAGCATTACGCACTCGCCTCTCCGCCAGCCATTTCAGCGTAGGCGGGATGGCTCACAAGGTTGTCATACGATTCGAAGGTGCGATCAGGGTGCTCCTCCGGAAGGACGGCCGTCGCGTTCGCCAGCGCGCTGCGCAGTGAAGCCAACGCGACCTCGAGCTGATCGTCATCGGGCTTGGCGGTGGTGATCTTTTGCACCAAAAAGCCCGGCCATAGCAGGACTTGCAGCGGGCCGGTGGTGCAGTACTTGGCGAGGACCTTCTGAATCTCCAAGGTGATACCAGCGATCACCGGCAAGAGCGGCAGCTTCATGAAGAAGAAGATTACGGCTTGCAAGGCGCGCGGCGCTTGGATGGTGGGCATCACGCTGCCCAACGCGGAGAAGAGCACGACGCTGACGAAGGCCACCATGATGATGAAGGTGGTTCCGCAGCGGGCATGCAGCGCGCTCACGTTGCGAGCGTTCGACAAAAGAAGCGGCTTTTGCGCTTCATAGGTCGAAATCGACATGTGCTCGGCACCGTGATACTCGAACATGCGTCGGAAATCGCGCACCTGCCGGAGCGCCAAGAACAGCGTGATGATGATCGTCAGCTTGGCCGCGCCGGTGAGAGCCTGAAGCAGCGGATGGGTGACCGGGTAGAGGTCCTTGTCGAGGCCGAGCAAGCGGGCGATCCCCTCGGCGGCCAACTGCGGGGCTGCCACGTACAACCCGAGGGCGAACAACACGGGTAGCACCGTCATCACGATGGACGTCGGCGGCGCCTCCTCTACCACGTACTCAACGACCTCTTTGGTCTTCGGCTTGGAGGGCTTGGTGGCCTCGCTCGCATTTGCCTGCGCCTTCTCCTTCGAAGCCTCGGCCTCGAGCTCGTCCTCATCCGACGACGCGGCGGTCATCGACGCCTGCATCAAAGCCATCAGTGAGAGCTTGCTCGCGCCTGGAACCGACTTGGGCTTCGACTTCGGCTGGGGGGTGGTTGCACCGGCTTTGTCGGCGGCTTCCTGCTCACGGAAATCGGCTTCCATGATGCGCCCACTCCACTGAAGGGCCTGATGCCCAATCTTGATGGCGGAGAAGAACGTGTAGGCCCCGCGAACAATGGGGATCTTCACGAGCGGCGACTTGGACACGGGAACGGTGCGCTCACGCAGCACCAGGCTGCCATTGGCCCGACGACAAACCACCGAAAGCGAGCCCGGCGCCCGCATCATCACGCCCTCGATCACGGCCTGCCCGCCAACATTCGTGGGAGTGGGCTTCTCAACTTCGGCGGACTCAGAGGTGGTGACGGTTTGGCTCATGGCGTGTTTTCAACCTGAGGTTGAGGCAATTAGCAGGTTCACCTTGGCCCTCCCAGAAAGAGCAACCAACGGCCTGTGGCCGAAGGCGCTCCACTCATCCAAGTTTTCAGGAGGACGCGAGTTCCGCACTCTAGCAGGTCAAAGGCCAGTCAGCCGCTGCCTCGAAGACCAAGCGGAAACCGTGAACGACGAAGGCCGCCCTTGCGGACAGCCTTCCCGAGAAGCGTTCTTGAGCCATCCGAGCGTAGCGCCCACCGATGCGGGCTCGACTCGAACGGACGTTGGCCGGCTTCTTGGCCTGCGTTCTACTTGGCCTGCGCCGCGTACTTCTTGCGGAACTTGTCCACGCGACCAGCGGTATCCATCAGCTTCTGCTTGCCGGTGTAGAAGGGGTGGCAAGCTGAGCAGACGTCAGTGGAGAAGCTGCCCCGGGTGGAGTACGTCTCAAGGACCGAGCCGCAAGCACAGGTGACGGTTGCTTTGGCGTAGTTGGGGTGAATGCCGAGTTTCATCGAAGCGGACTCCTCGTTAGGGGCGGTGGATATAGTCCCCGAACTCAAAGCGCGCAAGCAGTTGTACACTGCCGGGATGGACTCCTCGTTTCGCTCCGGGTTTTCGCTGTTTATTGGGCTCACGCTCGGACTCGCCAGCGCCTGCGGGGGTGAACTCGTCGACCCGGCGCCAGGGGGTTCGGATGCCAGCGGCGGTGCTGGAGGTGGGGGCGGCGGTAGCGGTGGCGGCGGCGGAGGTGGGGGCGGCGTTCCAGACACGTACCCGCTGCTCGCCTGCGATCCAATCGTACCGAGCCACTGCGGGTTTCCCTTTCCTTCCAACGTCTACACGGTCGCGGACGCAACGACGCCCACCGGACGACGCGTCTCCTTCAAGCCGGAAGGGCTACCTCCGAGAAAGGACGGCTCGCTGATCGCTGGGGATGCCTGGAAAAAGTCGGATGGCTTTTCTTCGGGCGGGACGATCCTCGCGCAGATCGTCGGCGCGACGAACAGCGGGCTGGCGCAGGTAAACTCACCTGAAGACTCGCTCGCGGAAGCATCGCCGACCGTGCTCTTGGACGCAGAGACCGGCGAGCGGGTGCTGCATTGGGCCGAGATCGACAAGACAGCGGAGAGCCCCGACCAGGCCTCGTTGCTTATCTTCCCCGCCGAACCGCTGCGCGACGGAGCACGCTACATCGTGGCGGTGCGCGGCCTTGTGGACGCCGAGGGCGCCACGCTCGAAGCGTCTCCAGCCTTCGCCGCTTTGCGCGACGGGACGACCTTCGACGACGCCTCGGTGGAGGCTCGCCGAGATCTGTACGCCGATCTATTCGGTATTCTCGAGCGTGCTTCGGTTGGGCAGGAGGACCTTCAGCTCGCTTGGGACTTCACCACGGCGAGCCGGGCTAGCAACACCGACTGGCTGCTGCACATGCGCGATGAAGCGATGCCCGAGGACTCGGACGGTCCGAACTACACCATCACGTCGGTGGATCAGGACCTCGATCCGGCCAACATCGCCTACCGCCTGCGCGGCACGATGACCGTGCCTCTCTACCTGACCTCCCCCGACCCGGGCGGCTTCTTGGTGTTCGGTGAAGACGGCCTGCCCGAGCCCAATGCGGACCAACCGACGGCGGACTTCGAATGGGAGCTGCTGATTCCGCAGAGCGCCCTCACTGAGCCTGCCAAACTGCTGCAATACGGCCACGGCTTGCTGGGCGAGGAGACGCAGGTCGAGAGCGAACATTTCCGTACCTTTTGCAACCTCAACAACTACGCCATCTTCTCGACCAAGCTCTCGGGCATGGCCTCGGAAGATGAGGAATTCATCAGCCTCAAGATAGCGACGGGTGACTTGGACCAACTGACGTCCATGTTCGACCGGCTGCACCAAGGCTTCCTCAACAACCTGCTGGTGATGCGGATGGTCTCACGGGGGCTGACGCAAGATCCGACGTATGGCTCCTACCTCGACGGCAGCAAGCGCTTCTATTGGGGGATCAGCCAGGGCGGGATCTCGGGAGGCGTGCTGCTCTCAATCAGCCCGGACGTCGAGCGTGGCGCGCTCGAAGTGATGGGGCAGCCCTATTCACAGCTGCTCAACCGCAGCGTTGACTTCGATCCCTTCTTCGCTTTGATGCGATTTCAATACCCCGACGCCCGCCGCCAGCAGCATGTGCTTGGGGTCTTGCAGATGTTGTGGGACCGCGTCGAGCCAGCGGCCTACAGCAAGTATGCGTTCTCGGAACCGTTTGCCGGCTCACCCGCGAACCGCCGCACCTTGTTACGCGTCGCGGTGGGAGACCATCAAGTCAGCACCTACGGCGGACAAACCATGGCACGCGCAATGGGCGCCAAACACTTGGATACCGGGGTACGCAACGTCTACGGGCTGACCCAAGTGCTCGGTCCAGTCGATGAGAACGGCGCGGTTTACGCTGAATGGGACTTCGGCTTGCCGGACGAGCCGCAATGCAACCTACCACTCAGTGTTTGCGAAGATCCCCACGGCAAGCTGCGCAAGCTGGAGGACGCGCGCGCCCAACTGCACCAGTTCTTCGACACCGGCGTGATCGCCAACACCTGCGCTGGCGGCAATTGTGATCACAGTGACCTCTCCGGCTGCACCGGCGCCGAAGATCCGAACCCATGCGATGATGCACCATGATCAAGCGCATTGGTCCTGCCCTCGTGTTCGCGCTGGCGTGCGGCGCGGACCCTTTGCAAATCGATGAAGTGGGGCCAGACGAGGTGACGCTACCGAGCGCAGCTGTATCGAGCTCGGCAGGCAGCCTCGTGCAAAGCCCGTCTTCAGCGGCGGCTCCGGATCTCCCGGACCCCGAGGGCTCCCAACGCTTCGAGGCGGTGGTGCGCGTATCGAAGGCCAAGCGAGACGCGGAGCACAAGTTGGTCTTCACCGGAGTGTGGCTGGTGCGCGAAGGCGACCCGCGAGACACCATCGCGAGCTACGCCAGCTCCACGGTTTGGCAGGATCTCGATGGAAAGAAGGTCCGTGTCTTGGGCGTCCCTTACCAGCCGATCGGGCGCGCGCTCGGTGGGCAACACGTACACGTGTTGGAGGCCCGCCTCGTCGACCCGAGCGAAGCAAGCTCGGTGATCGGGTTTGGACGCGAGCAGGAGCTCGAGGGCCAGTTTCAACGCGTCACCGTAGGCGAGGGCGAAAAGGCCAGCGGCGCGAGCTACTGGGCGTTCAACCAGAAGAACGGAGCGAGCTTCGAAGTCTTCGAGGGATTTTCGGAGCTGGCGGAGAAGCCCGAACTCGCCCAAAGAATGAAGATCCGCGCGCACGTGGTGGAGCTCTCGCCAACGATCCAGCGCCGAGGAGGACCGTTCCTTTGGGTGCGCGAAGCGCCCCTCCGCCCAAAGCAAGCCCGGGAAGAACTGCCGTGACGCAGCGGCCGACCGGGCCATGGAATTGAAAAAGGCGCTGGGGTTGCCCTCAGCGCCTTTCAACGATTTTGGTGGGTCATGAAGGACTTGAACCTTCAGCCAACGGATTAAGAGTCCGCTGCTCTACCAATTGAGCTAATGACCCGAAATTTTTACTTTATTCAGTGACGCCGCGCGCCCGGAAGGATTCGAACCTACGACCCTCGGATTCGAAGTCCGATGCTCTATCCAGCTGAGCTACGGGCGCATCGCCTGGCCTCGCGGTCAAGCCGGGCGTTTCTATCGATCGGGACATGAGCTGTCAAGCGACTATGATGAGACGCGTTATGACAATCTCAACTGACACGATTTCGACCGGCAAATCTGGGGGACACGACAGTAACAAAATTGAGGGCACCTCGCTCTTGGCGTTGCTCGCAGGGGGTGCAAGTCGGGAGACCATCGCCCAATTCCTGGATGCGTTGCCTGCGGGAGACCGGCTCGCCCAAGTGATTTCGGTGAAGGGCAGCAAGGTTGGCCGGCTCTACGAGGCCGTTGGCGGCGGGCCAGCGCTCACGCTCAATGACTTCGTGCCGCAAGGAGAACAAGGCACCGTGATCTTCGAGGGGCGCAATTCGCTGCCCGCCTTCTCGCGCTTTCAGAAACGCTTTGCACGCGTGGGAACCACGGTCGTTGGTTACAACCACCAAACGATGGCCTTCGCCACCGGGCCTGGCTTCTTCGTGCTGCGTGAAGCAACGGCTGGCGAGGCACACCCGGATGAGCTGTTCTTCGACTACACCACCGACCCGCCCGGCATCCCAGTGGGCTGGCCGCGATTCCAGCGCAACGACGTTGGGCTGTCGAAGGCGGTCTACATGAACATGAAGGACTTCTGCAGGCCCGTCGCGCGCGGTGTGCTCGTTGGCAAGGCGTACAAGTTGGGCGTAGCGCAAGGCGCCTTCTTCACGCTCACCCGCGCCGTCTGAAGCTCACCCGCGGGTGAGCTTCATCCAGCGGTAGGCACCAAACCCTACCGCGAGCAGCATCAGCGGCAGGCTGAACCAGCTCACGCTCATGTTGCTACCCGTCGCCTTGTTGACGATCACCACGACCACGGTCGAGAGCAGCGCCAAGGCCATCACCACGATGGCCGGCATCATCGGCTTTAGCCACGTGGACGGCTCATCAAACCGAATCTCGTGCTGCTCGTCGACGCCCAACGCTTTGCCGGCGATCGACTTGGCCGCCGAAGCGGCTGCACGAGCCGCAGCGGCAGCAGCAGCAGCACGCTCGGCGGCTCGCACTGAAGCCGGCACCCCCGGCGCTTCCGGGGCCGCTGCGTGACCACCAAACGAAGCTGGGGCCTGCGGCCAGCCGGCGCTCTGCTCGAAGCTTTGGCCCTGCGAAAAAGGCGCTTGCATGGGCGCAACCGGCGCAGCGGCTGGAGACTGCGCGAAGGACGGAACCGAAGTGGGCCCGGCAGCGAGATCCAACGCGTTGCCAAAGCCCTCGGAGGCATCGAGGCCAGCTGGAGCTTGGCCGCCACCCTCTTCCGGAGCTTTGGGCTGAATCGGAATCGGGACGGGTGCGACTTTGGGCTGGTTCGGCAGCACGCTGGGCCGCGGGTCGAGCCCAAAGTCGAGATCTCCGGCAAACTCGGGAGCGCTAGCTTCCGGCCGCGCAGAGCCCGCGAGCGGGGCCGCCTGAGCGGGTTGCGTAAAGACGTCGGGGATGATCACAGGCCCGGCCATCGAGCTGCGCTGGTGAGCCATTGACGGGGCAAGCCCAAGCGCCCGCTCCAAGTCAGACCAGAAGGCCTCCATGCTGCGATGACGCTGCGTGGGAGCCACGGCCAGCGCTTTGCGGAACACCGCATCGACTTCGTCGCTGGTGTCCACGCCGAGCCGACGTGGAGTTGGACGCTTCGTTTCGTCCAGGCAGAGCGAGAGCATCGTTGCGGGAGGCCCATCGATCGCGGGACGTTGAGCGGCAAACTCGGAAACGGTCAGCGCCATCCCAAAGACATCGGTCCATGGCCCCGTCTGCCCGTACTTGTCGGGCGCCCATTGCTCGGGCGCCGCATAAGCGGGCGTGAACATGTTGCCTTGCGTCTCTGCTGTCGCGCGACCCGCTTCTCGCGTAGCGGCCGAACGAACCTTTGCGATACCAAAATCGAAAATCTTGATCGTCTGCCCAGCATCTCCGTTCACTACGAAAATGTTGTCCGGCTTTAGATCGCAATGAAGGATGCACAGCTCCCCTTCGGGGCTCTGCACGCGATGCGCGCGATGCAGAGCTCGCGCAACCGAAGAAAGGACCTCCACCGCACGCTGCACACCCAGCGCCGGTTGCCTGTCGGTGAGCCTCCTGACGATCAGGTCCTTGAGCGTTTCACCGTCGAGCCACTCGAAGGCGATGAAGGGAACCAGCCGCCCATCCGGTAGGCCGAAGGAGTCAACTTGCAGCGGGCGTACGACCTCGGGAATGCTGCCCGAAAGTCGAAACATCACCTCGCCTTCCTTCATGAATCGCGAGAGAAAAAGCTGGCGTTCCTCCTCGGTCAAGGTGGCCGGAATCTTCAGGCACTTGAGCGCGACCGGAGCTGCGAACTTGAGGTGCTTGGCCCGATACACAACGCCAAATCCGCCGTGCGCTACGACCTTCTCCACGAGGAAGGTTCCCTGCACCGCGGTTCCAACGATGCGGAAGGGATCCCCAAGGCTGCCGGGCGCGCTGGAGTCGTGCCGCGCGACGGATGAGGCCGGAGGTAGATCCAGCTCCATGCCGCCAAGGTCGAAGGACAATCCTCCGCCGAGTGGATCGAATTTTTCCGCGGGCGTCGTCATGCGACAACCAAGCTAGATAGTTCCGTCGAGCATTGAAAGGCCCTCGGAAGCAGGTTGCCAGTGCAACGTATGCGTCAGGAGCAGGCTCGCTCACGATTGCGCACACAACTCCGCACCACGCGCTACCCCCTCAGAGCGTCGCCCGGAGCGCTGCCGTGAGGATCTCGAGCACGCGCTCCGGAGCGTCAACATGCAGCCAATGACCTGCGTTCGCTAGGTGGTGGACCGTCAGCAGCCCTTGCTGCCCCAACACGTTCACACGCTGCTGGGACGCGGGGCCAAGCGCCGAGCCGTTCCCAGCGATCAAGTAGTGCAGGGCGACCTTGTGCGAGGCTTCGAGCATCGGGAAGTAGTCGCGCGTGCGGTAGTCCTCGAGCATGCTGCGAATCGCTGGCAGGTCGAGTCGCAGCGAGTACGCGTCGCCATCTCGACGGACGTTCATCGCCAACCACGCAACGATCGCCTGGGGGAATTCGCGCGCGGCGAGCTCCGCTTGAAAAAACTCCCGGCTCGGTAGCACGCGTGGCAGCGCCTCCAGCGCTTCAAGCACGCGCAGCACGAGCGAGCTGGCCACATCCATCTGTGCCACGCCCGGATCCGAGTCGAGCACGACCGCCGTACGGACCCAACCTGGCTGCTGCTCGAGGGCCGCGAGCACCACCTTTCCGCCGAACGAATGGCCGGCGATCGCGCGCACGGGTAGCTCCAAGCTCGCAGCAAGACGCAGCACATCGTCGGCAGCTGCAGGTAGCGTGTGCGGAGGCGCGAAACCTTGGGATTGACCATGCCCGCGCAGATCGGCCAGCACTACAGCCCACCCGGGGTTCTGCTCACAGAGTCGGCCTGCGATGGTGCGGAAATTGGTGCCCATCCCGAACACGCCGTGGAGCATCAACAGCACGCGCTCGGGAGAGCCAGCGCTCGGACGAACCCATTGATGGGCGAGCAGAGGGGCGTTCACCGGACTGCGCATACCACGACCCAAGGCCAAGAATCACTCGTGGCGGCCAGGTCAACCTCGTAACCTAGAGCCATGGCTACTCCCCGCGCCAAAGTTCGCCCGACCAAGCCCAAGAAAGCTGCAGGCCCTGCCAAGCCTGTTCGCTTCGAAGGAACCCTGCTTGAACGGGCGTCCTTTCGCGACGTGTCGCTCGCAGCAGCCTCCTTCGAGGACGTCTCCCTCGAGCGAGCACGCATGACCGATGTTTCTTTGAGGGGAGCGGAGCTCAACAACGTTGATGGCAGAAAACTCAAGCTCAATGACGCAGATCTCTCGGACGCAAGTTTCGAGAACGTCAAGCTTGCCAAGAGCACGTTCGAGGACGTTTCGCTGCGTGATTCGCGCCTCAACAACGTCGACTTACGCGGCGTCGTCATCACCGACGCTGCCATCGATGGGCTGACCGTGAACGGTCACGCAGTAGCGGATCTGATCGCGCTCGCTGCCGCTGCGCCCAAAGCGGTGCGGCGACGCACTGGGCGGTAGCAAGCGGGGCCATTCTTGCGTAGGTTTCCGGCCAATGGCTGGCCGCAAGCTCAAGACCGAAGAATGCCGTAAGCAGCTCGACGAGAGCCTGCTCAACTTCGAAACGACGATGGACGTCACGCCCTCGACTGGCGTGGTCGCTCAAGATCGCGCGCTCGAGGCGCTCGAGTTCGGCTTGGAGATACGCCAACCGCGCTTTCACGTCGTCGTCGTCGGTAACTCGGGCGCTGGCCGCACCTTCAGCGTACGCGCCACGGCCGAGCGAATCGCGCAGACGCGAGAGACTCCCGATGACCTGCTGCTGCTACCCAACCCGGATCGGCCGAGCGAGCCGAAGGCGCTGTTTCTACCTGCGTCGCAGGGCAAAGAGTGCGTTGAAACCTTGAACGCGCTGTACCTGAAGCTGGTGGAGTCGGTGCACTCAGCTACCGAGGGCGAGCGCTTCAAGCAGGCGCAAACACGCGTCGCCCGGCGTACCCGCCGTGAAGAGACGCGGCTCGAGGCGGAGCTCGCCGAGCTCGTCGGCTCTCACGGCTTCAGCGTCGAACGCACCGGAGATGACATCGAGCTGCGGCGTGCGGAAGCCGAAGAGACGCCCAGCGATGAAACCCTGGAGGCGGTGAAGAGCGCGGTGGAGGACTTCGAGTCGAAGCTCACCGACCTGCACGAGGAGGCTGAGTCCGAGCTACGCGGCGGGATCAAAGCCTTTCTTTCGGACGCGGTAAAAGGCCATTTCGCGCCGGTCGCCGCCAAATACGAGACCACGGGAGAGCTCGCAAGCTTCATCACGCGTTTGGAAGCAGCGGTGATCGCGCGGCTCCACCAATCGCTCGACGAACCCGGCGGTGAGGAGCCTGTCGGCCTGTCACGTGGCGTGGTCGTGCCCACGTTGCTCACCGAACACACCCCCGGTAGCGGAGCCCCCGTCGTCGAGGTGACGCACCCGACCTTGGCCGCGTTGTTCGGGCGCAGTCACTCCCCGCCCGATGCAGCATTTCCGCCCGAGCCAGGCTTCGCAGTTGGTGGCGCGTTGCATGAAGCCAACGGCGGCTTTCTGATTCTGCCGGCCAACGCCCTGCTCAAGAACGAGACGCTGTACGAGCATCTGAAGGCCTGCTTGCTCTCCGGGAAGTTCATCGTGCCGGATCAGAACCCCTCGTACTACCGCGGGGCAGCGGAGGAGCTCTTGTTCCCGACCTTCCCGATCGACGTCAAAGTCATCTTGGTGGCCGGGCCAAGCTTGTTCCAAGAACTGCACGCCGCTGACCCTGAGTTTTCGCAGTTGTTCAAGGTGCAAGCGCGCTTCGAACCCACCTTGGCCTTCGATGAAGCGCCTCGCGCGTACCCACCGTTCCTCGCTGGGCTGATTCAACAACGCAGGCTGCTACCGCTGTCTCGCGGAGCCGTGCGCGAGTTGATCTTTCACGGCGGACGGCTCGCGGAGAGCCAGTCCAAAGTCACCAGCTGCTTGGGCTTGATCGCCGAGGTGGCCACGGAGGCCTCCTACCTCGCGGTGCGGCGCAAGGCGACGACGGTGAGCGCGGAAGACGTCGTGTCGGCGATCGACGGCGCCAAGCGTCGCGGCAGTCAGTTCCGCGACGCCCTTCACGAGCTGCTCACCAACGGCACCATTCGCATCGAGACGCGCGGCTCGATCGTCGGTCAGGTGAACGCCATCAGCGTGCTCTCCGACGGTCCCATCGCCTTCGGCCGCCCCTGCCGCGTAACCGCGGTGGTTTACCCCGGTCACGAAGGGCCGATGAACATCGCGCGCGAGGTGGAGATGAGCGGTCCGATTCACGCCAAAGGCGTACTCGTGCTCAACGGCTTCTTGGCCGCACGCTTCGCCCAACGCAGGCCACTGTCCTTCAGCGCCTCGCTCGTGTTCGAACAGACCTACGAGGCGATCGATGGGGACAGCGCCTCCTCGAGTGAGCTTTACGCCCTTTTGTCCGCGCTCTCGGGGCTGCCGCTGCGACAAGACCTCGCCGTCACCGGCAGCGTCGATCAAGGCGGCAGTATCCAGCCTGTCGGCGGCCTCAACGAGAAGATCGAGGCCTTCTTCGATGTGTGTCAAGCCAAGGGTGGTCTCACCGGGACGCAGGGCGTACTCATCCCAGCCAACAACGTGGACGCGTTGATGCTGCGCTCGGACGTCGTGCAAGCGATCTCCGAGGAGATGTTCCACATCTACGCGATCCAGTCGGTCGAACAGGGCATCGAGCTTTTGACCGGGGTGCCCGCCGGCGAGCCGATCAACCCTGCGCCCAACACAGTCTTTGCCCACGTCGAAGCGACACTGGCCCGCTTCCACGAGACGCTGCTACCGCGGCGCAATCCCAGCTAAGGGACGCGATTCGCTGTGCTCGCCCGCCGGCTCACGTTGCTCGACGTCTTGGCCATTGGCGTCAACGCCATCGTTGGCTCTGGCGTCTTCAGCATGCCCGACGATATGGCCCGAGCGATGGGCGCTTGGTCGCCGCTGGCCTACGTCGGCTGCGCCCTCGTACTCATCCCGGTGTCGCTCTGCTTCGCCGAGTTGGCGAGCTCCCACAATCAAACAGGCGGTCCTTACCTCTACGCGCGAGCGGCCTTCGGCAGGAACATCGGCTTCGTAGTTGGCTGGGCCTGCTTTCTCAACGCCTTCCTGAGCTTCGCAGCCAACGTTACGCAGTTCGTCGCGCTGGCTGGCTTGGCCAACCATGCGCTCTATCGCGTGGTGGTCGTGGCGGTCATCCTGCTGCTCGGGGGAATCAACTACATCGGCGTGAAGCCGGGAGCAGCCGTCGTCAACCTGATGACCATCGGCAAGCTGAGCGCGATCGTCTTGTTCGTGGTCGCAGCGGTGAGTCACTTCGACGCGAGCAACCTTCAGGGCCACGTCGAGCTCGGCGTCGCTGGCACAGCCAACGGCATCTACCTCGCGTTGTTTCCGCTCCAAGGGTTCGAGGTTGTGCCCGTCCCCGCGGGGGAAACCAAGAATCCCGAGCGCGCCATTCCACTCGCTACCGTCGGCTCGCTGCTTTTTGCGTCGCTCTTGTTCGTGGTCGTTCAAGGGGTGATGGTTGGTGCCTACGCGAAGATCAGCACCGAGTCGGATACGCCTTTGGTGGACGCGGCTCGCTCGTTCGGCCCACTCATCGGCGGCCTCGTTCTGCTCGGGAGCATCGTCAGCGTCGGTGGTTTTTCGGCGGGGAGCGCACTCGGTAGCCCACGCTACGCGCAAGCGCTGGCCGAGGGCGGAGATCTGCCCCATGCGCTGCGAGCGGTGCATCCTCGTTTTGGTACGCCGCACCTCGCCATTCTGGGCACCACCCTGCTCACAGCCGTGCTCGGCGCGTTCTTTACCTACCGCGAGCTGGTGGGCTTCTCCAACGTGACGGTGGTCGTGCAGTACGCCCTCACTTGCCTCGCGGTCCCCATCCTGCGCAAAGCGGGTGCGCAATCGCGCTTTCGAGTGCCCTTCGGGCTGCTGATCCCGGTGCTCGGCACGGTGGGGTCGTTGACGTTCCTCTTGGGCTCCAACCGCGGGGAGTTGGTTTGGGCTGCCGTGGGCGTTGGAGCAGGCGTCATCATCACGGCGCTGGTCCGGCTTTCAGCATCCCCACCAGCATCTCGAGGGTAGCTTCGCGCGGGCGACCATGGGAATGAGAGCCGCTCTGCTCTCTGCTCGCTAGGCCGACGAACCGTGGACCTAATCTACTTTGCCCTGCTCTGCTCCGTGCTCATCTTCGTGCACGAGCTCGGCCATTTTGTGTGGGCCAAAATCTTCGGCGTGAAGGTGCTCACCTTCTCCATCGGCTTCGGCCCAAAGATCATTCGGATTCGCGGACGGGAGACCGAATACTGCATCGGCATTCTGCCGCTCGGCGGCTTCGTCAAAATGCTCGAGGAGACACGCCAGGAGCGTGTTCTGCCTGAGGATCGCGGGCGCACCTTTGAAGCGCAACCGATCTACAAGCGAGCCATCATCGTGCTGGCTGGGCCGGCGATGAACATGCTGTTCCCCATCCTACTCTACTTCGGCGTGTTGGTCGGAGAGAAGGAAGGTACCGCACCAACCATCGGCTTCGTAGCGCCAGGCCACCCCGCCGACGGCAAGCTCTTTCCCGGGGATCGCATCCTCGAGGTGGACGCCGAGCCGATCTACACCTTCGAGGAGCTGCGGCGCGCGATCCAAAAGAGCCCCGGCCGAGATCTGAAGCTCGGCGTGTTTCGCGGACGTGAACGAGTGGAGGTCGTGGTCACGCCCGAAGAGCGCATCATCCAGCGCCCGCTCGAGCTGGTCGACATCGTGGGTGAGATCGGCGTCGCCCCCAATCAACCCGCCGCTGTCGTCGGCGTCCCACGCACCGACTCCCCCGCTTACCGCGCCGGTCTTCGTACGTTCGACGTCGTAATCGAAGTGCGCGGCAAACCGGTTCGCTCCTACGCGGACCTGGACGCAGCGCTCTCCGACAATCACGGTGAGACCATCCCCGTCGGCTATCTGCGTCCCACGCGCGTTCCCGACGCGCTCGGCAAAATGGCGGAGCTGTCGGTGTTCGAGTCCGGCGTAGCAGCCCTCACGCCTGATGTTGCGACTGGCACCACCTTGCAAAAGACCGGCATCGAGAGCGCCGATCTCTACGTCTATGCCGTCCCCGAGGGCTCGGCCGAGTACAAGGCCGACATCCGTCCGGGGGATCGCATCGTCGCCGTCGACAACACCGAGGTGCCCGGCTGGGTCACCTTCGAGGAGCTCCTGTTTCGCAATCCGGATCGCCAACACACCGTGACCTTCGAACGACAAGGCACACGCAAGACCGGCGTGATCAAGCTGCGTGAGGAGCTCTACATCGACGACTACGGCCAAGAGCGGCCGCGCTATTCGCTGCGTGCGCGCAATTGGTCGCCGATCGTTTCGGAGCCCGAGGTCGAGAGCCCGCGCGCGATCCAATCGGCGTTCGTAAGGGCTTGTGAAGAGAGCTACGACGTCGCGCGCTTCATCGTGGTCGGCATCGTTCGCATCTCGGAGGGGAAGGTCAGCCTCTCTACGCTAGGTGGTCCGATCACGGTGTACGACGTGGTTGGCCAAGAGCGAAAGAAGGGCGTCAGCTACTTCGTTTGGGCGATGGCGGTGATCTCGATCAACCTGGGCTTGATCAACCTGCTACCGGTGCCGGTGTTGGACGGCGGGCACTTATTGTTCTTCCTATTCGAGGCGCTGCTACGCAGGCCGCTCCCGCTGCGCGTGCGAGAGATCGCCAGTCTGGTGGGCATGCTGATGTTGATCGCGCTCATGGGTGTGGCCTTCCGAAATGACCTCGAGCGAAGACGTGACGTGATCCAAGGGCAGGTCGAGGAGCTGACGCGGTGAGTGAAGCCAATGCAAGCAACGGTGGGCGTGCAATCGCAGCCCGCGTACTCACCCGCGTCTGGGAAGATCGAGCGCACGCCGCGGCCGTGCTCGATGCCGAGATTCAACGCGCCGGCGAGCGTGACGTGCGCGAAGCTGGGCTCGCCACCGAGCTCACCTACGGCGTGCTGCGTATGCAGGGCTACCTCGAGGAAACCGGCCGAAGTCTTTCGTCGCGCGGCACCCTGATCGACCACTACGAGGCCCGCGCGCACCTGCTGATCGCCCTCTACTCCATCTCCTTCTTGGATCGGATTCCGGTGTTTGCGGCGGTGTCCGAGGGTGTAGCGGGCATCAAGCGATTGATCGGCGAGAAGCCCGCCAACTTCGCGAACGCGATCCTGCGAGCCCATGCCCTCACCATCGAGAAGAAGGGCCGGCCCGATCCGAAGAAGACCATTCTCGAGAGCACGCCGAGCTGGCTAAAGGGCGCACTGCGAGGCTCGCTTGGCCGCCGTGAAGCGCTCGATTTTTTGACCGCCGGTGCCGAGAGTCCGCCGCTCCACTTGGCGGTCGCCGACGCCAAAGAACGGGAGGCGATCCTCGCGCGGCTGCGTGCGTACTCCGACGAGAGCGGAGAGCCGCCCGAGCAGCAGCACTTTGAGCCCACTCGCTTTTCACCCCACGGCATCATTGCGCGCGCTGTGGCGCACCCGCGCAGTCTGCCCGGCTTCGAGCGAGAGTGGATCGTGCAAGAGGAGGGCGCCCAACTGGTTGCCCTTGCGCTCGGTGCCCAGCCTGGGGACGCGGTGCTCGACGCATGCGCTGGTCGAGGCAACAAATCCTGGTTGCTATCACAGCAAGTTGGTCCGAGCGGCAAAGTCACGTTGGTCGACAAGTACCCCGCGAAGCTCGCCGCCTTCATCGCGCGAGGAGAAGCGAAGTCACAACTCGCAACGCATGCATTGGACCTCACCGTCGGCATCGGAGAGCTCACCCGCGAGAGCTTTGACCGTGTCCTCGTTGATGCACCATGCAGCGGGATCGGCACGTTGCGCAGGCGTCCCGAGATCGGGCTGCATCGCGAAGAGGCCGACTTGGCGGAGCTCGCGGCGTTGCAACTCGCGATCACCCAGCGAGCCAGTGGACTGTTGCGCCCGGGAGGAACGCTGGTCTACGCCGTTTGCAGCGTGCTCAAAGCCGAGTGTGAAGACGTACTCGCACGACTGCTTGAAACGGAGCCGCTCGAGCCGCTCCCGCTCAAAGGCACCCTGCCGGAAGAGCTCGTTGCCGAGAACCACACACTTCGGCTGTTACCGAATAAACATGGTACCGACGGATTTTTCCTAGCTGCATTCCGCCGCCGTTAATGCGCTATCCAAACAGCGCTGTGTGACTGAGATCATTGCGGGAACTTCGCGCGAAGGGGCTCGAGGCAGGCGGCTCGTTGGGCACGGGCTGGATCATCGTTGGCCCTCGTCAAGCAGCCACAGTGTGGCGCGCAGCCACACACACAAATAATTGATTTTATTAAGTATACCGATCTACTGACCGCTAGTTAGTCTAACGACTGGAGGTCGGCCGATGAAGTTAACGAGACTGATGCTTGCGCTGGTGTTTGCTGGATGCATTCCACAGGAGCCGCTCGAGTCTTCCGAGGGCGAGTCCGATAGCGAAGAACTCCAAGGCGCTCGCCCGCGGTTCATCCACGTTGGCGGAATCTGTTCGACGGATTGGACCACCGGCAAGAAGACCGGCGTCCCGCTAGGGCAGTGGTCCGATGTCGACAGCATCGACGCCAAGATCGATCAGCGCTCGAGCATGGCGCAGGCGGTCTTCGATCTGAAGAGCGAGCTCGATCGCTCCTGCACCGATGAGAACTGGTGCTACCTGCACGGCTACTCCAACGGCGCTGCCGTGATCTCCAAGACGCTCTCAACCTATGAGGAAGAGCGCTGGAATATCTTGTGGGTGCTGACCACCGCGAGCAACGAAGGCGGCAGTGAACTATCCGGCGGCTCGCTCTCGCAACTCGGCGACACCTTGGGCCTAAGCTGCGGACTAGCAGCGAAGATCAGCCCGACCGATCACCGCTCCGCTTGGAATCACGACGATACCAACGGCGCGATCTTCTACAGCATCGGTGGCTATAACGAGTGGTGGTACACGGGTAGCGTCCCCGACTTCTTCAACAACGACGCCAACGATGGCGCTGTAGCGGCCCATTCGAGCGCGGGCCTAAACGATACGTACAGCGTGCCGGATGCAGACCCTTGGATGTGCTTCGATCCGAAGCAACACTTCGCCAATCACCAAGGGGCTTTTGAATGCGCTGGCTATGACGCCGATCATTTCCAGATGGCTTCACAAGGGATCGAGGTGTTGGGCGGATGAAAGCGGGGCCCAGCTCAAAGGCCCGCCTCGCTGTCGGTTGCGCGCTTGCGCTGATTCTATTGCTGGTGGTGCAAGCGCGAGGGCGGCAAGCTTCGCTAAGCTCAAGAGCCGCGCGTGCAGCGACCGTCGCGCCGACGGTAAAGCCGCCGCTGCACCGCGCAACACAACGCGAGGGACTCGCCAATGGGGCCAACGTCGCGCTCGACGAACGCACTGACAATGGCTCGTCTGCGCCACAAGCCGATGCAGCAACCATCGACTACGAACGAAGCTCGGTCTACCCGCCAAGCTCGAGGCCGCTGCGCGAAACCGACCGCTCGCTCATTGATTGGAACGCTCGCTACGAAATGCCTCGCCCGGTTCTCGGGGATCCCCAGCTCCGTGTGCTCTTTACGGCCGACCGCGCGCTGGTCATTGGGGAAGAGCCGCTCAACCTCAGGTTCGTCGCCTACGGTGCAGAACTTAGCGGCCTCGAAGTGAGCGCTGCCCCCATCAACAACAGCGTCGCGCCCATCTCCGTCGCGATGCAGCCGAAGCACGGCGAGTTTGTCGGCCAGTTCGCCCCGGCCGCGCTCGCGCTGACGTCGCCCAACCACGTCCGATTCACGGCGCGCTACAAAACCAGCACCGGCGTCACCGATGACGTCCTCATCCACGCCGAGGTCCACCCGTCGGCCACCCTGCCGGCAGCCTTCACTGGCCGCTTTCGCGAGCAGGTCGAAGCTGGGTCGCTCGCGATCTACGCCGAGGTCAACGTTGCTCGCGAAGGCTACTACCTCGTTGACGCTAACCTCTATTCCAACGCCAGCCCCGTCGCGTGGACGCGCTTCAAAGGCACTTTACCGAGCGGTCTGACAGAGGTGCGCTTGGCCTTCTTTGGCAAGGTGCTACGCGACCACGCGGCCGCTGATCCATCGTCGCGCACCCTCGGGCCCTACGAGTTAGGCCAGCTGCGAGGTGCGTTGCTTGCTCCGGAGAGTGATCCAGAGCTATTGCGGTTGGCCCCTGCAGAGGCACCCTTCACGACGAAGAGCTACGAGCTCGACGAGCTTTCCGATGCTGCATTCGACAGCAGCTTCAAGCAGGCCAAGCTCGCAAAACTGCGCGAACTTGCGCTAAATGGCACAGGGCCGACGATCTCTCGTCAGCCCTGAGCTTCGACCTCGAAGTCGCGCCTTTATTGCGGGATAGGCGTGGTCCCGACGCTCACCGTACCGCCGTTGGCGATCCACTCGAAGTTATCAATCAGCGTGGTTGAGTCGAGGGCGGTGTCCCCGGTATCCCAGGTTGCAAAGCGGATGGAGAAGGTCTCCCCGCCAGTGATTGGCGCTTGCGTCTGAAGCCAGCTGGTCGCGCCTTCGCCGTCGCCGAAGCCGGTGCCTTGTAGTTCGGTGACGCCCGCTGGGCAGCCTTGACAGACGTCGAAGAAAGCGACGTTGACGCTGACCGGGTTGTTCTGCGAGTCAAACGAGATATTGCCGTTCACCGAGCCCTGAGGCGGCGGATTGACCAGCGCAATGAACTGGTCATTGAAGGTGGTGCAAACCCACTCGGGGTACTCGAAGGAGTAGAACTTGAAGCCGAACTTGTAGCCCGTCGCGTTGGTTGGTGCTCGCAAGACGAGGTCCAGAGCGACGTCATCATTGATGTTCGCCCCCCCCTGACAACCGTTTACGTTTTGCGGGAAGCCGGGCGGTGGAGTCCCCGGGCCGTTGTAGGTGCATGAGGAACCAATGCAAGCGCCCGGATCCGATGCGTCTCGCGCAGCGCCCGACGAAATGGCCAACAGGCGTGAGCCGGCCTGATTGAAGACGTTGGTGCCGAAGCCATCGAGCAGGCCCATATGACCGTTGACCGTGGCTGGGTTGCCGTTCGCCCGAACCCACTGCGCGCTAACCACACCCCAGTCCTGAGGGCCGCTCGCCTGCTTGCATAGCTCGATCGCGCGTGCACCATCGAGCGCGTTCGTTCCGGCGATGTCCAACCCGTCGTCGCAGGCGCCGGCCACGTTGTCTGCCTCGCCGTCGCAGTCTTCATCGGCGGGGACGTAACCGCCTGCGCCGCCGGAGCCGTCATCCATCCCGATGACTTCAATCGCCCCCGGGTTCACGTTCTTATCGCAATCGTTACAATCACCCGCGTTGACAGAAAAGCCGTCCGCGTCCTTGTCTTCATCTGGACCCGAGTCACAGCCGTTCGGCGTGGGGCTGCCACCCGTGCCCATGAACACGCCCGCGGAACCGCCGCCGCCAGTGCCCGGGCCTTGCGCCCCAGCGCTCGTGGTGCTGGTTGGTCCTTGGCCCGCTCCACCGCCACCGTCTTCATTCGACGTTGCTCCGGTGCTGGTGCTTCCACCCGCCGAACAGGCTCCCGCGGCGCCAACAAGAATAAGCGTTAACAGCGAATGACTAAGTTTGCTCGTGTGCATCTCGGAAAGGCTATCGCGAAAAACCAAGGACACGAAGAGTGAAACTGCGCTGGGCGCTGCCAGGTTCCGGCCGGTGACGCACGATGGCAGCTGCAGGTTCAGCTCCGCTTTTAGCGAATCTCACTCGCTGCTCGTGCGATCTCGGCCGCTGCGACCCAATTTGCCGGGGCCGCCTTCGCGGAAGAACGCCTTGGCATGCTCTCGCAGCGAGCTACGTGCTTGCGAGCTTCTATCGTGAGGCGTTTTAGTTATCTATCGAGTGAACAGAGGAACTCTTCACCTGGTATTGACCGACTAGTTCTCTGGCGGCGTGACAGCGGCGTTGACCTCGGACAGGATCTGCTCGGCCTCGTCTTGGTCCAAGTCGAGCGAGGAGATCAAATCGAGATCGAACTCGAATTCGCGGTCGGCAGCGTCGAGGTCCGACATCGCCATCAAACAGGCAACGCGGTAAGCCGCCTTTCGGGCCTCCAAGTCTCCTCCCAACTTGTGAACGGCGGCGTGCAATCGGGCCATGACCTCATCCTGGCCGCCATTCACGTGCAGCTTGTCAAGCCAATCTCGCAGGTCATCATCCTCGAGGTCCTTTCGCTCTCCAGGCGCGGCGCGCCCCGCCTCGCTCACCATCACTGCCGCGATCACGCTGAAGGCATCGAGTTCTTCGTCTCGCAGCTCACCATCGACCGCCATCGTCAGGTAGGCGATCTCAATGATGGCGCGGCCCACCTCGTTGGTGAACTTGGGCAAGGACGTGAGCGCACGGTCTACCGCGAGACGAAAGAGAGTCATTGCCGGGCATGGTACTCCAGGATCGACCACTGCCAAGCGCGAAGGACCAAAGCTGCGCAGCCCCGTTGCCACCGCCGGTTGGCAGGCCTAGGTGAGAACGATGTTGGAGCTTCTGCGAACAGCCCTGCGCCCGACGCTGAGCTTGCCGGAGCAACCCGAGCACGAGCGAGCGGCTGCAGTGGCGGCAATTTTTCGCAAACGCGCGGACGTTACGGAGGTCCTTCTGATCGAACGTGCCGAACGTGAGGGAGACCCCTGGTCGGGCCACATGGCGCTACCGGGCGGCCGTCGCGCCCCAAACGACACGGCCCTGCGCGAAACGGCGATTCGCGAGACTCTGGAGGAAATTGGGCTCGATCTGCGAGCCGCCGCAGAGTTGATTGGCATCCTTCCCGCGGAGGACGCGACGGGCCGGGGAAGCGCGCAACCGCTGAGTATCTTGCCCTTCGCCTTCGAGCTTCTGGGGGACACCGAGCTGCGCCTCAACCACGAGGTCAAAGAGGTGATCTGGACACCGATCGAGCCGCTACTGCGCGGGGAACGCAGAACGTCGGTCAAGGTCAAGCACGCCGGACAAGACTGGGAACTGCCTGGTTGGCACGTCGAGGGCCGGGTGGTCTGGGGGCTCACCTACAGGATGCTCACCACGCTGTTTTTGAGGCTTCCAGTCGAGCGATCGTGACATGACAGCGCCTTCCATCTCGGGCAGACTCCCGCCATGGTGAACAACCGTGAGGCCCTGGTGGGATTGGTCGGCTCCTTTGCATCGGTGGTCGCTCGCGGGCTCCCAGCGCTGAGAGCTGCGATCAACGGCGCTCGGGTCGGAGCTGGGAAGGCCTTCAATGCCGCCACGGTCGAGAGCTTAGGCATTGCGGTGATCGCCTCGGATGCATCGCAAAAACTACAAGCGATTGTGCCGGGGCCGCTCGCTGTAGCGGTTAAGTCAAAAGACGGCCTCGCTTTGAGGGTTACCGCGTTGGGGGGCGTTTCTGCAGGCGTTACGGAGAGCGCCGTCGCGGCCATGAGTCGCGTCCCAGTCCGTCAAGCCTTGATGGGTGTTGGCAAGGCTACGGCGCAAGGTGCGCTGGCGGGAGCCCTGGTTGACGGCGCACTCGCTGCCTTCCATGCGAGTAAGGCCGTGAAGGCTGGGGAAATGAGCACTCGCGAGGGCGCAATCTTTACGGCACAGCGAGTTGGTCGAGGGGCCGCCGTTGGCGGAGCCGGCGTGCTTGCGGCGGGCGCGGCCTCAGCGGCGGTGGCAGCCAGTGGACTCGCAGTCATGGGCGCGCCAGTCGTAGTGCCGCTCGTGACGATGGTCGCGGTAGGCACGGTGGTTGGACGGCAGATCGACAAGCTGCTGACCAGCCCGGAGCGGTCGTTACCAGGCCGCTCATGAGCGAGCTGCCCGCGCTCTCCCAGGAGCTGCTAGCCGTGGCGCGGCTCGCCTCGGCGCTCATCATGCAGGGCTATCGCAAGCGCCCCGAGGCCGCAAAAAAAGAGCCGCGTGACCTCGTGACCGAGTTCGACCTGCGCAGCCAAGAATTGATCGTTAGCGAACTTGGCCGGCGGCTTCCGGGCGTGGCCATTGTCGCCGAGGAGGGCACAGCTCCCGGCGAGCCCGTGACGGGTACGGCATTGATTGTCGATCCCATCGACGGCACCACCAATTTCGCGCACGGTCACCCCTTCTTTGCCGTATCAATCGGACTATTTCGGGACGGTTTGCCGAGCGCAGGCGCGGTGGTCGCCCCAGCCATCGGGATCGAGTGGGCAGGCCATTACGACGGCTGCCGTGGTTCACTAATGCGCAATGGGGAACCGGCGGCCGTCAGTGCTACCACACGCTTCGACGAGGCACTGATCGCCACCGGCTTCCCCCCAAATCGTGAGCACGCGCCGGAGAACAACTTCGACTCATTCCAACGGGTAAAGCGCACAGCACGCGCAGTACGGCGCTGCGGATCTGCCGCTATCGACATTTGCTTCGTCGCCGACGGAACCTACGACGGCTACTGGGAACGTAGACTCCATATCTGGGACATCGCAGCAGGAGCTGCGTTCGTGTTCGCAGGCGGAGGTCGCATTAGCTCCTTGGACGGCGGGCCACCACGCTATGAGCGCGGGCACCTAATCGCGACCAACGGACACATTCACCAAGAATTGGTCAAGCAAGTAGGCTCAGAGCCAAGCCAGCCCAACTCCTAATGCTGTGTCGTCGCGAGAGTGGGGCTGGTAGCCTCGCGCTCGAGATGGACGTTGCCTTCATTCTGACCAAAACCGCCGAGCTACCCAGTACAGAGGCCGTCAAGGCCGCCGCCCTGCGTTATGGGCTCCAATTGAACGCGGAGCCAACTCCGAGCGGACCGCCTTCGTCGTATGAAATCGCAGGCGTGGGGCAACTTACGCTAATGCCTATTCCGGCACCGTTTCCAGATCTTGCGCGTGCCCCCAAGAGCCCGACCTCACCCACGAGCGAGGAACTGGCCGCAGCAAGCGCTCACTTCATCTTGACGGTGCTCGGGTTTAGCGGGCCGCCCCGCCAGCGCGACGCGAAGATGGCAGGAGTCGCCGCGGCCGTCGCTACAGCTTGCAACGCTATTGGCATAAAGCTCGCGCATGGGGTGGTGTTCCATAAGGCCGGCCTCTACGCAGAGTTGACAGCAGCAGCGCTCGACCTTGCCGACCTCGCGCCGGAAACCGCAATCGACATTACCACCACCTCCGAACCCCGTGGGCGCATCGGCTTCCTCACCCACGGCCTAGCCCGCTATGACCGCAGCGAGCTTCATATCACAGCATCGACCGAGGGCCGCGGGGCCCTCGGCTTCGTGTTCGACATGATTCGCTGGCAGCTCTCCACCGACGTGGAGGTGCTCCCAGGGCACACCGTAGGCCGCACGGCCGAGGAGAAGCTGGCGGTGATTCGAGCTCCCAGCCCGACGGGTCGCGGCCCAGAAGTCCTGCGCATCGACCTGCCTGAGTGAAGCGCTACTTCACCGCAAAGGGAGTGGCAACGGAGCGCGCGACGTCAGCTCCACCACCCCATAACGACGTCTGGAAGTAGGCGGTAAACGCCATCCCCGGGTTGACGCTCTCGCCATCGAACACCACGGGTACGCCGAGCGTCAGTAGCGCGCCGCCCCCAGGCGCCCAGTTTACGCCAGCGGAGCCCATGGGCAGTACACTCTCGCCGCTCACGTCGACTGCTCCTTCAACGAACGGAGCAATGGTCTCGTTCACCAGGATGAGAGATAGCGCGCTGGTAACGCCTGGCACAGCGTCCCCCTCCTCCGTGGGTACGTCCACGCGTCCACGTGCCGTTAGATTCATTGCCACGGCCCCGAAGTTGACGGCACCGGAGGCCTTCACATCCGGAGTGAGGGTACTCGAAGCAGCCTCCGAAGGTGCCGGTAACGCAACGCCAGGCGTCGCGGCGAGCGTTATGCCACTATCGGTATCGCTATAAAACGCGAACTGGGCACTCAAACCTACGTTACCAAGTCCGGTTACGCGCTCCGACTCCATGGGGCTCGAGGCGAACGGCACTGCCGCGCCGAGAGTCAACCAATCGGTGACTCCCAGAGTCGCAGACGGACCGAACGAAACCCCTGCATCTTCGGCGAGCTTGTCCATACCTACCGAGCTCCCGATGCCAAAGGCACCTTCAGCAACGGTGTACGGCAACAATCCCAACACCACAGCGCCCATCACCGTCGTACTCGCGGCAGCAGGTTCCTCGGCCGGAGGAGCTGCAGCGGGAGCAACAGGCGAAACTGCGGCGCCAACAGGCGCGGCTTCATCTGCCGCCGCTGGTTCCTCCGCATCCGTGGGCGCTGCAATAGCCTCGGGCTCAACGGCGCTTTCCAACGGCTCAACTGCCTCTTCAGCGCCGGGCTCGGTGCTCGCCACAGGCTCGGCACCATCATCCGACGCCACCGCGATAGGCTCCTCCCCAGGCACTGGCTCGGCGAAAGACGCTGTCTTGAACTCCGGTTCCGACGCAGCCTCCGACACCGCCAGCTCCGGCTCGATCGGTACAAGCCTATAGCGAATTGGAGCTCCGTCGGGGCCGCGAGCCTCTACCACTGGCCCAGACGCCGGAGCCGAAGCCGGCTGCGACACCATCGGAGGAGCCTTCGGCTTTGCTTTTGCCTTAGCGACCTTGGCTTTGGGCGACGCCTTTGAAAGCTTTACCAACGAATCGAGTACACTACCCTCAGCTACCTTGCATTGGGTCGAAGTGTCACCCTGCTTCTCTGGCTCGCCCCACGCGTTTCCTGTCCACCCAAGCGTGACAGCCCCCGCAACAAAAACTAGCGCACAGTGTTGCCCAACCCGCGCCCCAGAAATGAATCTTCCCATGGGAACCTCCGTGTTCCTTCGCCGAAAACCGGCGCCTGACTCTGGTACGGCCCCCCGAGCGTCAAACTTTAGACGGTGCTCGATCGCATCTCGCTAAACATTAGTTGGAATTACAGTTCACTGTTCGACCCTGATATGAACGGAAAAAGGCCAGCTCGGTTCGAGCTGACCTTCCTTGGTGACAATTTGCGCCTGCGCAGGCGCAAACAACGCATACACACTGGGCCTAATTGGCCATTAGAATCATCTTACCTGCAGCGTACCCCGTAACAGAGACCTCCATTGCGTAGCGCGTAGGCGCCGTCATAAAGAACTTCTGTCGCTCTGGCGTTAGGGGCAGGTGACCGCGCCACTTCATGATCACGCGCGGAGAGTTTGCTCCGTTGAAAAAGCGCCCCGAAACGTTGAAGACCTCTTGAAGACTCTCCTCTAGCATCTCCTCGAGCTTCTTCGCTTTGACACTCTCATCAGCTATCCCCTTCGGTACAAGGGTTAGCGCCGCAGCAAGGCTTGCAGAGAGCTGCAGGTCCATCGCGCACGCTGCCGACAAGCTGCCGTCCTCACGGTCATAGGTGGCTACGCTGTAAAACCCCTCAGGCGTCTTGATCGGCGGCAAGTCCTTGATTTGAATTGCTCGACCGAGCAGATCCCTCAGGATCGGCATAACCTCCGCAGAACGATGTACAGCAATCTTGGCAGGCGCACTCATCTCAATCTCCTTTGGCCCAGCGCAGCGGGCCTCTCTTGGCCATTGGGCACGCGCAGTACCCAAAGCCGATTTCGCCGAAGGCGGATGCAGTAAAACGAAGCTCTAACCCTCAGGTTCCAATCGCCATGATGAAGGCTTCAGGCGTGAATGGTTTGGAGATAACGAACTCCGCACCGGCCGCACGGGCCTCCGTCTTGATGTGCTCGCTGACCTCGGAGGTGACGAACCCAAATCGGACCTTCTCACCGGACGCGCGAGCCGCCTTGAGCAGATCGATGCCCAGCATACGGGGCATATTCCAGTCCGACAGAACGAGATCCGGAGCCTCTGCCTTGATCGAAACGAGCGCCTCATCACCGTCGCATGCCTCGACGAAGGTACAATGCCCGTACCCTGCCTGTCGGAGGCAGCGAGTAACGATAAGTCGCATGGCTTTGCTGTCATCTACGATCAATATCTTCTTCATATGCTCTCCAGCGTCGATACATTCAATAGCGGCACAACGAACTAAAAGTTGAGCTTGGCAGCAAAAATGCTTTCAAGCGGATGCGCGCGACTCATCAATGCGGCCTGAGCGCCACCACTTCAGCGCCGCCTCAGACATCCTGTCTAACCCTAGTACGGCCTCCGCGGCTCCCATCTCAATAGCGACCCGAGGCATTCCCCAAACTACTGAACTCGCTTCATCCTGCGCAACGGTCCGTGCCCCAGCCATACGTAGCGCGCCCAACCCGCGAGCCCCATCCGACCCCATCCCCGTTAGCAGCATCCCCATCGCGTTGGCGCCAGCACACTTAGCGGCCGATTGGAAGAGCACGTCCACACTGGGCCGGTGGTGCTGCACCGGACCTGAGTCTTCTATCTTGATTTGATAGTGGGCACCGTTACGCACGACGGTTGTGTGCCGGCCCCCAGGGGCGACCAAGATAGATCCTTGGACCACAGGGTCGCCGTCCCTCGCCTCGCGTACCGTCATGGAGCATAATCCGTCCAGTCGCCGCGCAAAGGGCCCGGTGAAGTCGGAGGGCATGTGCTGCACTATCACTGTGGCAGGTCCGTCCGCGGGGAAGGCTGGTAGGATATCTTCGAGCGCCCGGGTACCGCCCGTCGAGGACCCAATGCACAGTACTCGACCGGTCGTACGCAAGCCGCTGCTTGCTGCGCCCTTGATCGGTGAGCGAGCGGCGGCCGCCGCAATGGGACGCAGTTTAGCGGCGGCGGCGGCGCGAATGGCGGTCACCAGCTTGCCCGCAACGTCCGGAACGCTGAACTGACTGGAGGGTTTGCCAACGACATCAATGGCCCCCAGGGCTAGAGCTCGCAAGGCTGTCTCGCTGCCCTCTTGACTCAGCGAGCTAACGACGATCACTCGCATGGGCATATGTTTCATGAGCTTCTCGAGAAAAGTGAGCCCATCCATCCTAGGCATTTCGATGTCGAGCGTTATGACGTCGGGTGTCAGCTCGACGATTCGCTCACGAGCCACATACGGGTCGACCGCAGCACCCACTACCTGGATGTCAGGAAACTTCCCGAGCTCACGCGTAAGCAAGCGTTGAACAACTATTGAGTCGTCGACGATCAAAACCTTGATCATGAGCCTTACCTCTCTCCCCAGAGACCGTGACGCCTTGTACCCACGATCCTTCAGCGACACATTTCGTCTAGCATTCAGTCACAATGACTGTTCTTGCGCGGCTATGCGTGTTTGGGCCGCGGCGAAGTCCAATATGGCATTCGCCATCCGGTCCAAGGGAACAACGGCTTCCGCTGCCCCTCTATCAATTGCTGCTTTCGGCATACCAAACACGACGGAGGTATGCTCGTCTTGCGCAATCGTGCGGCTCCCCGCAGCGCGCATGGCCATCATGCCCGCTGCGCCGTCGCAGCCCATTCCCGTCAGAATGATGCCCAAAGCATTGGACTTGGCACAACGCGCAACCGAATTGAAGAACACGTCCACGCTGGGGCGGAAGTGGTTGACCGCCTCATCGTCACTGAGCCGAACGTAGTATCGACCGCCCCTGCGCTCGAGCATGAGGTGACGCCCTCCAGGTGCAATCACCACCCGGCCGACAGCGAGTGGCATGCCGTCTATTGCTTCAGCCACCTGCATTGCGCAATAGCCATTGAGCCGTTCTGCAAACGATGCCGTAAACTGCGGCGGCATATGTTGCACCACGACGATGGCTGGCCCGTCGGCGAGCATACTCGGCAGAATCGCCTCCAAGGCCCGAGTGCCTCCGGTGGATGACCCGATGCACACGAGCTTTCCCATCGTGCTCATCGTTTTGGCTTCTGGCGGGGCTTGCGAAGCGGGGGCGGCAGTCCGCACGTTTGCTAGTGATGCAGCACGTACAGCGTTGGCAAGGCGGCCCACTACGTCTGGCACACTGAACTGGCTCGATGGCTTGGCCACGACATCAATGGCCCCGAGAGACAGCGCCCGTAGCGCAATCTCGCTACCCTCCTTGGATAGGGAGCTTACGATCACCACTCGCATGGGGTGATGCTTCATCAACTTCTCAAGGAAGGTCAGCCCGTCCATCCTTGGCATATCAATGTCCAAGGTGATGACATCGGGATTCAGTTCGGCGATTTTCTCCCTCGCCTCGTAGGGGTCAGCGGCCATGCCAACGACCGAGATCCCCCCCGCAGTGGATAATCCCTGCGCAATCGACTTACGCACGACAACCGAGTCATCCACCACCAGGACGCGAATCATGAGGTGGGCTGCTCGCGAAAGAGCCGCACAACAATGCTTCCGCCGTCGAAGCTCGCTTCCGCTATAGGAGCGAGAGACGCGCGCTTGAACTTACCTTCATCACACGGAGCGGGCGACGACAACGCGAAGACGACGTCCTTTGATTCAATCTCGGGCAGTGCGTTACCGCAGACCACGTTAGCAATCTCAAGCAACGCCTGATTGCTATCTTCCTTGGTCAATGCGTCTTCGCCCAGCAGGCTCTCTGTTAGCTCTCCCAGCAGGCCAGGAGCCAAGCCAATCACCATCTCCCCTCTCCAATGACCCTTGATGCCAACGCGTGCGTATGCCGCCTCAGCAGTATCTGCAGGCCAATCAGGGTCTGGCTCCGCGCAATGAAAGCATAGTTCATCGAGGGTTCTAACCACGACCGAAGACAGCACAGAGTTTGCGTTAGGCATGACCTCTCCCAGCAAGCGCAACTACAATGGCGTCGAGCAACCCTTCAGGAGTGAAGGGCTTGCGTACAAAGCCGGCGCTCAATTCCTTGACCCGGTCAATACGTGGCTCGCTCCCTTCTGTGCTCACTACGACCACAGGCAAGTCCGCCGTCTTGGCGCTCGATCGCAGAGACTCGAGGGCCTCGATCCCGCCCATGATTGGCATATTGAGATCGAGCAGCGCAAGGTCGATAGGGGATCTGCCGACGACATCCAGCGCCTCTTGCCCATTCTCTGCCTCGTGTATTGCAGTTATCGGCAGGCCGCTCAGTCCGAGAGCACGCTTCACAATGCGGCGCATGGTCGCGCTATCATCAACAACTAATACATTGAGAGCCATTCTCACGCCTCCTGAGTAAGCCGAGTCACTGCTTGATCTGTCTTGAGCAAGACTTCCCCGGTATCGATTCGTAACGCCATGGTCCTTGGGATGTTGCCGCCCACCTGCTGGGCCTTGATCAAGATCCCATTCTTCCAGAGGATCTTGCGCAGCATTGTAATGTTGCGCTGGCCGATATTGAAGCTTGAGTCCTGCATCGCTCCGAGCGCAGCCCCACCAGCAACGCAGACGACCAACCGCTGTTTGACCGCCCCAAGTGCATACGCCTCTCGAAATAGGCGCGGCACTCCGGTGTCGATGAACATGTCCGGGTTAGACGCTGCCTTCTCAGGCGAAGTATTGGAATCAGGGAGCATCACGTGCAGCAATCCGCCCACATGCTCTACCGGGTCCCAAACGGTCACCCCCAAACAACTACCCAGCGCATAGGTCATTAGCAGCTCACCTTTACCGCGTGAGACTTTGGACCCAGCCATCGGCACAATTACTTGGTGACCGGCCAGTGGGTTAGTGGCTGTTTGCTCTACGGCTAGCATCGGGTGTACACCGCTGGCCTTTCGTATTGAAGGCCGTTGTCGCTCTGGCCTAGGGACTCTGAGTGCCCAATGAACAGAAAGCCCCCTGGCTCAAGCATTTCGCGGAACCTGCGCGCCAGCCCAAGCTGAGTCGGTTTATCAAAGTAAATCATCACGTTCCGACAGAAGATCAGGTTAAAGCGGCCTCGCATCGGAAACGGGTCCAACAGATTGAGCCGAGCAAAGGAAACGAGGTCCCTTACCTTCGGGACAACACACTGCTCGCGGGCGCTGACTTGCTCAAAGTAGCGAGAGCGAATCGCGGCGGGTACGTCGGCAACTGTCTCATTGGCGTAGGTAGCCTTGCGCGCCTTCTCCAGCACCACCGCTGAGAGATCCGTTGCTAAAATCTTGGTCTTCCGGGCCAGGGCCGGAGCGGCCTCGAGCATCGTCATACCAATCGTGTAGGGCTCTTCCCCTGAAGAGCAGGCGGCACTCCATATGCGCACCTCACTGTTCTGACTCAGCCACTGAGGAATCAGCGTCTCGCGCATCAAGTCGAAGTGAGCTGGCTCGCGAAAGAAGTTCGTCTTATTGGTGGTGAGCACGTCCACCATTTGCGCGAGCTCGACCTTGTTGGAGGCGACGAGCTCCATGTAGGCCTCGAATGAGCCGAGGCCACGAGCCTTTAGTCGCTTGGAGAGCCGCGACTGCACCAGCTCTTCCTTGCCCTCCTTCAGGACAATCCCAGACAGCTTGTACAAGAGGTCGCACACCTTGACGAACACGGCTGGACTGAGTTTGGCCGCCGGAGCCATCGGATCGAAGTGAGTTGTCATTCGCTGGTCGCTCGACATGGCAGCTTCCTTGTTTCAGTCCGACTCAGAACTCAGCGAGGGCAGCGGTCCCCTCTGCGTCATCGAAGGGAATCAGGTGCGAGGCAGACTTGGCGCTTGAGACCTTCATCGGGGGCGGCCGAATCGAGATCACCTTGGCTGACTTGCGAGGCATCGAAGGAGCGGTGGCGCGCGGGGGATTTCTGCGTTGGGAAGCCATGGGTACCCGGCCTGAGCCCTGCGACTGGACCTTGAACGCCGCGACGAGGTCGCGCATCGACTCGGCTTGACCACTGAGCTCCTCCGCGGCGCTGGCGGACTCCTCGGTAGTAGCCGCGTTCTGTTGGGTGGCGCGGGAGATCTCCTCCACGGTCGAGTTTGCGCCGCCGATGCCAATCGCCTGCTGATCCGCGGCCACGGCGATCTCCGCCATAACCTCGACCACGCGGCCGACGTGTCCACTTATCTCTTCGAGACTTCGAGCCACGCCCGAGTTGAGCACCACACCACGCTCCGCGCTCTTGACTGCGTCCTCAATCATTTGGGAGGTCGTGCGGGCAGCTTCTGCGCTTCTCATCGCTAGACTGCGCACTTCTTCCGCGACGACCGCGAAGCCCTTCCCTGCGTCCCCTGCGCGAGCCGCCTCGACGGCCGCGTTTAGGGCAAGCAGGTTGGTTTGGAATGCGATCTCATCAATGGTCTTTACGATCTGCGCGGTGCGGTCACTGGCGACCTTGATCTGTTCGATTGCTTTAGAAAGCTCCTGCATGCTGCGCCCGCCCTTGTTGGCGGACTCGCTGGCGGCTTGAGCCATGCTCCTCGCCTGCTGCGCATTGCCAGCCGTTTGACGACCGGTGGAGCTAATCTCTTGCAACCGCGTGGTAACTTGGTCAAGCGAACTCGCCTGCTCCGTAGCGGTCTGAGCCAGAGACTGATTGCCAATCGTGATTTCGCCAGCGGCTGTGCTTACCTGGTCAGCGGCGACGAGCACTTGGGAGAGAGCGCCCTCGAGGTTGTCGAGCGCGGAGTTCATAGAGGTCTTAATTACCTCCCAATCGCCATCGTATTGCCCCTTCATGCGCACCATGAGGTCCCGGTCGGCGACCCGTGACAGCACGGTCTTGGCCTCGTCGATTGGCGCCTGACAGCCAGCGAGCAGCTCGTTGAGGTTGAGCATCATCTCGCGGTATACGCCGTCATATCCTGCGGTGTCCGCTCGGTCCGAGAGCCGGCCAGCGCGGGCCGAGCCAATGAGCACCTTGGCCTGGTCCATCATGCGTTTGAGCGAGTCTTGGGCTTTGATGAAGCTCGAGGCGAGGACATCCCGCTCCGAGCGTCGCACTGGCGACTTGGACAAATCGCCGCGCGATAGGGCGTTTGCAGCGTCGGCGTTCTCGCGAATGAAACTGGTCACGCCCCGTAGCGACTCAGCAAGTTCACCGATCTCATCGCCGCTCTGGAACTCGATCTTCTGGTCAATGTCGCCCCCCGCGACATTCTTGGCTGCATCGGTCATCGCTTTGATCGGTGTGGAAATCTTGCGGACGAGCACGAACGCAGAGGCAGCCATCGCAATCAGGCAGAGGCCGAGCGAGCCTATAATCGTGCGTTGAACGTTGCGAACGCTCGCCAAGGCCTCTGACTCGTCAGCCGAGACGATGATTGCCCAGTTCATCCCTGGGTAGCCCATGGCCCCGCGCAGATGTGCGAAGCCCGCCACCCTGGTTGCCTCACCTTTTTTGCTGTACTCGCCGATTCCGTTTTTACCTGCGATGGCCTCTCGCAACACGTTGCTAGCGGGGTCAAAGTCAACAGGCTGGAGATGTGGGAAGTTGGGAACCTCTCCGCCGCCAGACAAGGCAAAGATGCCTTTGCCCGCCGCATCCACGAGCAACAATCTAGCGCTGGGCGTTCCACTCTCTGCCAGCTGACTGAAGCCCGAACCAGCGACGTCATCCAGCGATTCTAAATCTAGATAGTTGATCCAAGCGCCAACGACCTCGCCGTTCCTACCCTTGATGGGCGACGCGAAGCCCATCGTGGGCTCGCCTTGGGTAACGAACGGAGCAACGTCTTCGTTGAAGTGAACGTCTACGATCACAGTGCCGGAGGCCACGTCATTGCCCGGAGCGGAATAGGGCATATTGGTGGTGAAGCGGCCATTGATGGAATCAGTCAGCCAGCTCGCGCCCTTGTAGTTCTTCTCCCAAATGGGTGCCGTATTGACAGCGCGCTCCTTGGCGTCTTTGGAGTTGACGGCGATGACCTTGCCCTCCAAGTCGACGGCGATCATGAGCGAGTAGACACCGTATAGCCGCATATAGTCGTTCATCGCGCGAACGACGTCGTTCTTCTCGTCCGAACGTTGATACCAAGCAGCCTTATTGTGCACGGCATCGTTCACCGTGAAGGCCTGGACATCTCCGTAGCGTTCGAACAGAAAGCGGTCGATCGTGTCGGCAGCATTCTCCGCCTTGAGCGAGTATCCCTCTGCCACTGACTGCGAGAGATCGCTACTCCACCGTATGGAAATGAGGCCAAGCCCCAGCACGGGCAGCAAGGAGAGACCCATGGCCACCGCGATTTTCGACTTCAGCTTTAACGAATCGAGCATGATACTCCTCGGGTCACTTGAAAAATGGGTCGTCACTTCCGGTTGAGCCTGCGCTGCGCGCACGCAGGACATCGGAGGTGGATAAGGCCTTATCGATATCGAGCAACAATCGGACTTTGCCCCCCGTAGTGCCGATTCCTAGTAAGTAGTCTGTCCGCACCTGGCTGCCGAGGTTGGGGGCCGCATCAACGGACTGCTCCTGCAGGTCGACCACCTCGGAGACTTGGTCCACCACGATGCCCATCTCGAAGTCGTGTGTCTGAACCACGACGATGCAGCTGCGTTCACCCGTCTCGACGGGTGACATGCCAAACTTCACCCGCAGATCACAGACAGGAATGATCTTCCCGCGCAGGTTGATGACACCGCGCAGCCAACTCTCCGTGCCGGGGACCATTGTAATGGCCAACATGCCAATGATTTCTCGGACCACGAGAATCGGCAGGCCATACTCCTCTTTACCTAGGTAGAAGGTGAGGTACTTACCGCCGAAACCGCGACCATTCTCTCTGCCTAAACCGGCCTCACGCGCCATCGAGTCCTCCTTCCCCTAGTTGAGTACGAATTGGTGACTGGCCGTTTCACGGGCCAAAGCGATAATCTCAGGCGTATCGAGGATAAGGCCGACTCGACCGTCTCCCAGGATGGCGCCGCCAGCTATCCCACGCACATTGCCGATGCCTTCGCCCAAAGACTTAGCAACGACTTGTTGTTGACCGAGCAGCTCATCCACGAGGAGCGCACAGCGTCCCTCGACTCCGTTGACGACCACGGCCAAGGCTTTGGTCGGATCTTCGGTCGCGCCATTCAAGTCAAATAGACGGTGCAAGCGAAACATCGGAATCAGTTCGCCGCGAATGAACAGTAGTTCACCCTTGGTCGACACTGTCGATAGATGCTCAGGCAATGGCCGCAGGCTGGTCTGAATATTGACCGTAGGCACGATGAAGCGCTCATCGCCGACGCGGACCAACATTCCGTCGGTAACCGCTAGCGTCAACGGCAGACGCAAAGTGAAGGTAGTCCCGGAGCCCAGCGTAGACGCAATATCGACCCGCCCATTGAGGGCTTGCACATTCCTACGCACGACATCCATACCCACTCCGCGGCCAGACAGGTCATTGACCTGGTCGCGGGTCGAGAAACCGGGCTCGAAGATTAGGTTATATACATCCGAGTCCGTCATTTGCGCGTCCGACTCAATCAGCCCGCGCTCGATCGCCTTCTTCACGATGCGCTGGCGGTCGAGGCCCGCGCCGTCATCACACAGCTCGACGACCACGTTTCCGCCCGAGTGCAAGGCCGTTAGCCGAATGGTTCCGGCGCGGGGCTTACCGCGAGCAATGCGGTCATTGGGCGACTCGATGCCGTGATCGACGCCGTTGCGGAGCATGTGCACGAGCGGGTCGGCAATGATGTCCACCATGTTGCGGTCGATCTCGGTCTCTTCGCCCGCGACGATTAGCTCTACGGCCTTTCCGCTCTTCTGCGCCGTATCTCGCACTACGCGGGCGAGCTTCTGGAAGGTTGGCTTGAGCGGCACCATGCGCAGTGACATGGCGAGCTCCTGGAGCTCACGCACGATTTTTCCTGCGTGCGCGACCTTACGCGTGAGGTCCATATGGTCGCTGCGCGCGAGCGTTGGATCCTGACGGACCATCGAATGCGCAATGACGAGCTCACCGACCATATCAACCAAGCGGTCGAGTCGTTCGGTACGGATACGTACGCTGGTGCTCTCGTTATCAGCGCGGGCAGGAGCTTGCGCTTGAGCAGGAGCTTGAGGTTGAGTCGCTGGAGCTTGAGGTTGAGCCGCTGGAGTTTGAGCCGGCGCAGCCGGTACCTGCACCGCAGGAGTTGGTGCAGCGACGGTTGCTACAGCGTTGAGCGCAGCTGGAGCAGCAGCCGGCGCTGTCTGCATTTGTAGCGCCGCGGGGCTGGGCGGCGTGGGCTCCGCGGTGGGCGCTTGCTGGCTGGGCGAAGGCGGCGCGGGCTCCGGGCTCGTTGCCACTTCGCTTTGCACCTGAGGCGTTGCGACCGGCGCCGGGGCAGCGACTGCGTCGATAGGCGGCAAGCGGCCCTCAGTGGCCTGAGCCAAGGTCGCGGCAAGGTCACCTAGATTGTGAGGTGCGGACCAGGGCTCACCCGAAAGGGTCGCGTTGACGCCTTCCACGAGCGCCTTGATCGCGTCTACGGAGGCCAACGCGAGGTTGGCCACTGCGCCCGAGAAGACCAGGTCCTTGCTGCGCACTTTGCTCAGCAGCGACTCTGCCTTGTGCGCGAGCGTAGAGATCGCCTCTAGGCCCAACATCGCAGACACGCCCTTCACGGTATGAAAGGCCCGAAACACTGTATCGACAGCCGGCATGTCGCTCGGATTGCTCTCGAGCAGCAGCATCGCGCCCTCGGCCTGCGTCACGTAGTCGAGGGCCTCCGTCACGAACTCGGCTACCAGCTCGCGGTCGGCCTCATCGAAGACGAAGACCGGGCCCGCTGGAACCTCCACCGGAGCTTCGGCCTTCGGCTCGTCGGCGGGCTTCGGCCCGTCGGCGGGCTTTGCCAAAGCCCGCGTCGCCCCAACGGCCGCCCCAGCCTGGAGAAAGCGCTGCACCGCACCGAGCGTTGCAGTCGGGTCAGCAGCGCTACCGGTGATCAGCGCCGATAGCGAGTTGGCCGCCTCGCTAAACATTCGCTTTTGCACTGCATTGGCTTGTTCGGCGAGCGCGCTGACGCGCTCGTGTATGGCTCGCAGCGCCAAGACGTCTTTGGCGTCGATTGAGCCCAGCTGAAGAAGGATGTCATCAAGCACCGAGGCGGCCATCAGAGCTTGAGAACGGGACCGGCTTGCGTGCCCTTAAGTCACTAGCAAGCGGAGCGTTGACAACGGGAGAGTGGCGCATGCGCGCCGTGTTCACGCGAGCGAGAGGACTTACAATGGCTGCTCACATGTTCGGTGCCTGGTTAGTGGAACGCGGCCTCGTGAGTGCGGAGTCGGTGGTCAAGGCGCTGGATCGTCAGAACGCCGCACGCATCCCCTTGGGCCGGTTGGCGATGACGCAGGGCAAACTCAAAGTCGCTCAGGTCTTTGAGATCCTCAATCGTCAGGCGGGCTCGAACCGACTGTTTGGTGAGTTGGCGATTGAACTCGGTTACCTGACGCCAGGGGAGCTCGCGGAGCTGCTGCTCGAACAGCGGCGCCGACACCTCCCCATCGGACTGATCCTCGTCGACATGGGGGAGCTCGACCCTGAGACGCTGCGAGAAGAACTCGCGCGGTTCAAGCTGAGAGACCAGGCCGCTTAGTGTTGCGAGTTTGACGTAGCGACAACGAACTGACGCGAAACGCTGGCTCCACGACAGAGACGTGGCGAATTTAGACCGGTACGCAAGTTGCGAGAGAAGCCACATGGCCTGGACCTTCAAGAACCAACCCCTACTCCTGGCATTCATTGCTGGCTTGGGCATGCTGAGCCTGGCCTTAGGAGCAACGAGCGCCATTGGGCTCAATAGCTTAGTGCTGGTCTTGGGCTCACTAATGGTCGGAACAGCGTGGATTGCGTATTGCGCTCATACGAGACAGTTTGCGCTTCACATGGCCATCGGTCACCTCAAGCAGCTTCTCCGCGGCAAGCTCGAGGAATCAAAGCTGGTCCAGCAAGCTACTCCTGAGGATGAAGTTGGAGAGTTGCTTGTCTCATTACGAGAATTGCGCGATTGGTTGTCGGGGATCCACGCTGGCACGGAGGCGCTGAGCAAAGGCGACCTGACCATTTGGTTGGATGCACGCTCCGATCAAGACCAGATCGCGCGTAGCTTTACCAAAGCCCAGGACGCAGTTCGGGGCGTCGTGGGAGAGGCTCGAACACTGGTGGAGCAAGCCGCGCTTGGGCGGCACCAATCGGAGGTCACGAGCCGCTATCAGGGCGTTTTTGGCGAGCTGTTTGAGCAGCTCAACGCACTAATGCTCGCAAGTGCCACGCCGATCAAGGAGACCCGAATGGTGCTCGGCCGCGTTGCCGCTCGCGACCTCTCGGCTCGGATGGAAGGCGAGTACCAGGGTGATTGGAATGAGGTCAAAGAGAGCCTGAACGCGGCCATCGGCAACCTCGAAGAGGCCCTTGCTCAGGTTACCGTGGCGGCGGATCAAGTCGGCACGGCGGCGCAGGAGATCACCTCCGGAAACCAACATCAGGCAGAGGCGGCAACACAACAAGCCTCCGCCCTGGACGAGGTCACCAGTCGCGTTCAAAAGTTCGCGGGCGATGGCAAGAGAACCGCCCACAACGCAGAGCAAGCTCGAAGTATGGCGCAGGCCGCTAGCGAGGCCGCTCGGACGGGCGACCGCAGTATGAGCGAGCTGTGTCAGGCCATGGACCAAATCAAGAGCACCAGCGATCGCACCGCGCAAATCGTACGTACGATCGATGAGATTGCGTTTCAGACGAATCTGCTCGCGCTCAACGCCGCCGTGGAAGCCGCTCGAGCAGGCGACGCCGGTAAGGGCTTTGCAGTCGTAGCCGAGGAGGTTCGCAATCTTGCGATGCGTTCGGCGGATGCTGCTCGGTCCACGTCACTGATGATCGCAGACTCGGTAAAGAGCGCCGATCGTGGCGTTGAACTCAACGCCAACGTCGCCAAGAGCTTCAGCCAAATTCAAACCCAAGTAGGCAACGTCGTGGAAGTGATGGAAGAGATCTCTGCTGCCGTCACCACGCAAGCCGAGGGCGTCGTTGGTATCAACCGCATGGTGGAGGACCTTTCGCGGAACACCCAGAGCAGTGCTGCCACCACCGAGCAATCGGCAAGCGCGGCGCTCGAGCTCAGCAGCCAGGCCGAATCCCTGCGCGACCTGGTTTCGGTCTTCAAGCTCACTGGACCGGTGGCAGAGCCTTACCGTGTTCAGCCTCAGGAGCAAGCGAGGCAAGCTCCCGCAGGGAAGCTTAAGAGAGCCGCCGGCGCGGAGGAATTCGACTACTCGGATGACGACGATCTTGCAAGCTTCTAAGGCGCCGTAGCCTTCTTGCTACATCATCCGCCTTCGGTTGAATGACTCGTGCCAAGTCGAAGTTCCTAAGGGGCCATCGGCCGGTTTTCGGAAGAAGGCCCGAGTCATTCTGTTCACTGCATCCGCCTTTGGCGGAATGCGACTCCTGCCGCCAAGCGTAGGCCAGGAGTGACCGCTCGCGGGAACCTCGTCCACCAGCTCCTTGCCCTTGCTGGGCCCGCCTTGCTCCATGGGTCGGTGGTCGCGCTCGCATTTGCGACCGAGAGGCTGCTGGCGCGACCACTCGGCTCCGACGCCCTGGCGGCTCTTTCGATCGGGACGGTGGTGATCTGGGTGTTGACCACCACCGTCAGTGGGGTCGGGACGACCGCAGCCGTAAAGATCGGCGAGGCGTCAGGCCGCGGGGATCGCGAGGGGGCTCGACAGACGCTGCTATCGGCTTTGGCGCTCGTGCTGATCGCTTGGGGAGCTATAGCCGGAGTCATGTTGGTTTGCGGTCCGGAGCTGCTTAGCCTGATGTTCGGCCGAACACAGGCCACACGCGAAGCAGCTGCGTACTTGAACGTTGCGACGCTGGGCTTGGGCTTCGCCTTCGTTGACTCGGTATTGGCACAGATTCTTTTTGGCCTTGGAGACGCGCGAAGCCCCGTGCGAGCAGCGGCAGTATCGGGCGCAGTCACGCTTTCAACCCTGCTCCTGGCCCTGCTCGTTGGACCATCCATTACCGCCTTCGCCTTGGGCGCGAGCGCTGGAACTGCGGCGGGCGCCGTCTGCTTGCTCGGCAGCATCTTCAAGCGCAATGAGTTCGCGCGGACCAACACAGCTGCATTACAGCTTGCTCAACTCGCGAGGGAGTCGGCACCCACCGTTTCAGAGAAGGCTGTAGCGTCTCTGGGCTACTTCGTTTTTGCGGCCCTGCTTGGTCGGCTGGGCTCGGACGCGTTGGCCGCCAATCAGGCGCTACTTTCGATTGGCGCCCTCGGCTGCTTGTTACCAGAGGCTATCGGGATCGCTGCATGTAGCTTGCTGTCGCGACAGCGCGGGGCCGGCGATGAGGACTTGAGCCTCAAAACGATGCGCCTCGCGCTTGGCGTAAGCGTGTTGCTCATGGGCCTTTACGGGGCAGTCGCGCTAGCGCTTCGAAGCGCGCTAGTTCCAGCCTTCTTGGCTGAGGCGTCGGCGCAGCAACTTGCGCTAGACGGGTTTGGCGTATTCGCGCTCACGCAGCCTTTTATGGGTATCGCAGTAGTGGGGCGAGCCGTGCTGCGAGCAAGCTCCAAAGCCCAACAAGCTCTTTCAGTTGCGACCTTTGGAACTTTTGCGGTGCGTCTGCCAGCGTGCTTGGTACTCGTTCACGTTCATGAGCTTGGCCTGTTGGGCGGCCTCCTCTCGGTTTTGGCCGATTGGATGGTGCAGGGCGTAGCGGTGCTCGTCGCTTTGAGCCGGGGCACAGCGTCGTCGAGGCGGCTCGTAAGCCGACATCCTTGCCGCGCCAGGGCTTGACGCCCTGGACGAGGGCGGCCATTCGACAACGATGGCAAACGTTCACGGCGGGCGCTTGGTTGCCAAAGCGCTGAAGCGGCACGGCACCACGCACCTCTTCACGCTCTGCGGTGGTCATATCCAGGCGATTTACGACGGTTGTCTCGACGAAGACATTCGGGTCGTGGACGTGCGCCATGAACAGACGGCAGGCCATGCGGCAGACGGCTACGCTCGCGTAACGGGTCGGCCTGGGGTTTGTGCCGTTACGGCAGGGCCCGGAGTAACCGACGTCGTAACCGCTGCAGCCAACGCCTTCCGGGCAGGAGTCCCGCTGCTCATCATCGGCGGGGCCGGGCCGCGTGCGCTCTCGGACATGGGCTCGTTGCAAGACATGAATCACGTGGAGCTGATGCGGCCGATCACCAAGTGGAGCGTGAGTGTGCCCTCAACCGATAGGCTCCAGGAATACATCGATTCCGCTTTCCGTATCGCGCAGGCTGGTGTGCCTGGTCCTGTGTTCCTGGAGATGCCGCTCGACCTGCTAATGAATTGGGCCGAGGAGAGCCCGCCAGCGACAGGCCCACAACCGCCCGCGCGGCCTGGTGGGGATCCGAGTCTGATCGCAGAGGCGGCGAACCTATTGAACAACGCCGAGCGCCCGATGTTTATCGTCGGTAGCCAATTACGCTGGTCGCCGGCTGCGGAGGCGCTCCGAGCGTTCGCCGACGCCATCGACGCGCCCTTCTATCTCAATGGTATGGCGCGAGGCGCGCTGCCGTATGCGCACAAGAACCTAATGACCCGTTCGCGCAAGGTCGCGCTGGCACAGACCGACGTTTGCTTCGTATTCGGGACGCCGCTGGACTTTCGCCTCGAGTACGGTCGAGCCATCAACGCCTCGGCCAAGATCGTCCAGGTTGACCTCGATGGTGCCGAGATCGGCCGCAACCGACACGTCGACTTGGCGATTCATGGCGACACCGGCGTTGTGCTGAAGCAGCTCACGAGCATCGCCAAGCCCCGAGATACCGCGAGTTGGCTCTCGGCGATTCGTGCGGCCGAGGACAAATCACGCGCCAAGATGGCTGCGGAGATCGACTCGGATGACAATCCGCCCAACCCACTTCGCGTCTGCGCTGAGCTCGGTAAGCGATTGAAGCCGCAAGACATCATCATTGGAGACGGAGGCGATTTCGTCGCGACCGCCGCTTACGTATTGAAGCTCGAGTCGCCACAACTTTGGATGGACCCTGGGCCGCTCGGCACGCTCGGGGTTGGCCCAGGCTACGCCATGGCAGCGAAGTTGGCTCGACCAGAGGCCAACGTAGTGCTGGTCTACGGCGACGGCTCGTTTGGCTTCAATGGGCTCGAGTTCGAGGCGATGGTGCGACAGAACATCCCAGTGATTGGAGTCATTGGTAACGACGCTGGGTGGACGCAGATTCGCCGCGGGCAAGTCGAACTCTACGGTAAGGACAGAGCCGTGGCTACTGGCCTATCGTATACCCGTTATGACAGAGTGGTTGAGGCCTTGGGCGGCTTTGGTGCCTATGTGGAGACGGTGGACGAGTTAGGGCCCGCGCTAGATACTGCGTTTGCTTGCGGCAAACCAGCGCTCGTCAACGTGAAGATCGCCTCGAGTGAGTTCCGCAAGGGAGCGATCAGCGTCTGAATCATGCTGTTTCGCTTTGCTTCTCCAACACTCCCGCGACTTGATGACCTTGACTTGGAGGTTATCGCAGCCGCCATCCCCTCGGACATTAGGCCGTGGCGCGGAGTCGTAGGCCTTTGTGACTTTCGCATGGGGGCGCGGCTCTCCAAACTCGCAATGAACGGGGATGTTTCGGGGAAGCTCGGCGAGGTCGTGATGGTGCCGGGCAAACCGTTCTTGTCTTTCGACAAGGTCGTGTTGTTTGGCTGCGGGCCCGTGGCGGGCCTTAGCGAGCCAATCTACGCCTCCTTGCTGCACGACATGGCGAAGTGTCTGGGTAAACTCAAGGTGCGGGTAGCGGCGGTTGAGCTACCTGGGAGGGCGTATGGTGCGGTCACACCTCAACTCGCAGCCGAAGTGCTCATTCGCGAAGTGGGACATTCAGCAGAATGCGACCAATGGACCTTGGTCGAGGACGGGGAGGGCCGCAGCGTCATTGAAGCTTTGCTGTTCGAGCAGCGCCGCCGTTTGCGACGAGATCCAGCGACTGGCTAGCCATTGCTAGTAGCTAGTCCGCGAACATACGCACAAGCAACTCTCGCATCGCGTTAGAACTCGCGGCCACGTTATGACTGCCCCCGCGCACCCTGAAGAGCTGTAACGACGGCGCGCAAGACGAACGAAGCAGCGTGGTTTCAGCGCCGGCAAGGTCCGGCTCTAGATTGAGCGTTAGCCCCTCCTCCAACGGCTGGGCACAGCCACGCTTCAAGCCCCACGCACGTACCGAGTCCTCAGCGCTCGTGTGGGCGGCCTTGGTCGTAAACACGTGTCCGCCAGCGTAACGGACAATCTCATCGTTATCTCCATGGACGTGCAGCACGCGTTCTGGCGCATACTTGCAGCTCGCCACGTCACTTGGAGCAGTCCCCGCAACGCTTAGGATGCCGGTAATACCTGGCCTGTCGCAAGCAAGCCGGTGCGCCATGAAGCCTCCGTTGGAGAAGCCAACGACGTAGAGGCGGGTATCCGAACCATACCGAGCCACAGCCTGGTCAAGGCCTTCGCCCAGCGCTTGGACGTGGTCCACCCCCGTCGCGTCAAAGTCGCAACAGGCTGGGCCAGCGTTCCAAAAGCGACGCCCAGCTGAGTCCACCGAGCCATCCGGGGCGTTGAACTCGAATCCGAGCTCGCGGGACAGCTTGGCAAAGCCGAAATGGCGGTCAATGCTCTCACCGTTTCCCCCGAGCCCGTGCAGCAGCAAGACGAAGCGGCGGCCCTTCGCCGCTAACGGTGGGCGCTCACTCGACGAGGTCGCCACTGCGGTCGAGGTACTCTGCGGCAACTGCGCTGTCGTCACAGCGACACTCGAGGCCGGTGGCATCGCTCGCTCCGTGTCGCAAGCCGCACAAACCAAGAGCACCGCCAACAGAAAGCCCATGGAGCCCATCTCGCGCGTATGGTACTCGCGGAGTGACGTGATTGACGCATTGGATCTTCCAGAATTGCCGGAAACCGCGCGGCACGAGCTTCACACACTCGAAGGGCTCAGTACTGGCCCCCGACGCGACGGGAAGCTGTCCAAAGCGACGATCCAGCGCTTTGGTGGGAAAGCGGCAATGCTCGCAGACCTAAAGAGCCTGGGCTTTCCGGTCCCCGCCGGCTGGGTGCTCGATGCGGGCGCATTCACCCGCATCGTCGACGAGCAGTTGCCCCGCGGACACGACATCGCCAGCCTGGTCAAACTTGCCGGTACGCCAGAGGGGACAGACCGTGCCGCTCGTGCCCGCGACCGGATCTTGGAGGGCGAGCTAACGACAGCGCTGGCGAACGCGCTGCGTGCGCTCGCGGAGGTGGTAGGGCCACACGCTCCGTGGGGGTTCTCGGTTCGCTCCAGCGCCACCAGCGAAGACGCGCGGACATCAGCGCTCGCAGGGTTCGCTACATCGCTATTGGGCGTGCGTGGCGAGGTCGAGTTGGCCAATGCGGTCAGGCAGGTTTGGGCCAGCCTTTATCTGCCTCGAACGCTCCTTTACCTACAGAAGTGGGGCATCAAGAAGATCGCCATGCCTGTCTTGATCATGCCCATGGTCGAAGCGACGGCGACGGGGGTGATCTTCACCGCACCTCCAACCGGTCTGGCTGGCCCACGGTGGGAAGAGTCCGAGCGGCTCGTGCACGCAACCTTTGGGCTCGGTGCACCTGTGGTCGACGGAGCCACGGTCGTTGATAGCGTTCGCATGACCAAGTCCGGCGTCGTGGTTGAACAGGTCATCGCCGACAAGCTGAGTGAGCTCGTCGTAGGAGCCGCTGGCCTCGAGATACGGCCGCTGCCAACTCCACGTCGGACGAGCGCCTGCCTTTCGGCGGCGGTGCTAGGTGAGCTATCTCGCATTGCGAATTTTCTCGTCGAGCGTCACCAGGCTGCACTCGAGGTTGAGTTCGCCGTTACTGCACAATCGGGGACCGGGCCCGAACGCGTGGTTTTGCTGCAGGCGCGGCCTGTCGCGGGCGGGCTTCACCCTGAAGGTGGTGATGAGAAGACGGTCTGGTCGCGTGCCAATGTCGGTGAAGCCTTGCCCGGCGCAGCTACGCCACTCACGTGGTCCGTCGCTCGCCGCTTCTCCGATTCTGGCTTTCGCGCAGCGCTGTCGGCGTTGGGTTGTCGGGTGCCCAAGGGAGAGGTGTTGGTCGCCAATGTCTATGGTCGCTTCTACCTAAACCTAACGGTGTTCATGCGGGCGGCGGCGCAGGTCCCTGGGCTTTCGCCACGTGCGCTCTTGGGTGAAAGCGGAGGTGCGCCCGAAACGCTCATTCGCTTCCTCGAGCAAACGAGTGAGCCGACCAGTAAGCGGCGGTTCCTTTTGCAAGCGCCGTTCACGCTTCCTAGCCTGCTCGTGCGGGGACTACGGCTAGAGGCGGAGGTTCATAACTGGGAACAAGGCGCCGAGAGACGTAGACGGCAGCTGGTCGATATTGACTTAGCGGTGTTGCCCGATGACGCGCTCGCGCAGACGATGGGCCACGTGTCAGACCTATTGGTCAGTGCCGGAGAGCTGATGCTTACCTGCGCCTCGGCCTCGCTCGCAACCCAGCTAACGCTCAAAGCCTGGCTCAAGCGGGTGCTCGGCAAAAGAGAGGATCACCAGGTCGGCACGGACCTCGACCGCGAGACCAGTCGAGTCGCGCAGGCGCTAACCGGCGGTATCGCTGAAGTCGAGAGCGCGAATCCTGGGTTGTCGCTGCTTCGAATAGCCAACATCGCTCGGGAGGAACCGTTGGCTCGACAGGCCGTAGAGAGCGGCCAGGCCAGGACCATCGCAGACCTTCCAGCTGGGCCGACGCGAGCCGCGTTCCTAGAATTTCTCGGTAAGTTCGGTGACCACGCCGTGAAGGAAGCAGAGCTCTCGACGCCCCGATGGCGGGAGGACTCGTCGGCGCTCTTGGCGATGTTGGCGGCAGCGCTGCGCGGGCCGGCGATCGACCCGGAGGCCGGCCCCACGCGCGCACGACTGCTAGCCGACCGTGAGCTCGCGAGCCTGGAGGCGAATTGTGGCCTCACCGACGTAGCCATCCTGCGAGAGCTGGTGTTGCGCGCGCAAAGCTATACCCGGCTGCGCGAGCGCATGCGCGCCTGGGTGACCCGCACGTTGGGCCTGATTCGCGTGGTTGCACTCGATATCGATCGCCGACTGCGTCACCTCGACCCTTCGCTCGCGCCGGAGAGCGTCTTCTTCTGTACCTACGAGGAGCTGGCCGTTTCGCTGCGAACGGGCCGCGCGGACGTAGCCCACATCATTCGACTGCGTAAGGCCGAGCACCTGCGAGATCGGGCGCGACCCGATCCGCCGACGACCTTCATCGGAAGACCACCCGCGGTTTCGCTGCCGCCTTCGGCCGCTCCAAAACTGACGGGATTCTCAGCAAGTCCGGGGGTCGCGGAAGGGGTCGCGCGCGTGGTGGGCCCCGGCGCAGACCCGGCGACAAACCTCTGCCCCGGCGAAATCCTGGTCGCGAGGACGACCGACATCGGGATGTCACCGCTGTTCTTGCTCGCCGCAGCCGTCGTCACTGAACTTGGCGGGCCGCTCTCGCACACGGCGATCGTCGCGCGCGAATACGGCGTTCCGGCCGTCGTCAACGTCGACGGCTGCACCTTGAGCATTCGCACGGGGGACCGAGTTCGGGTGGACGGCGACCGAGGTACCGTTGAGCGACTGTCGACTAGCCGCTGAGCAGGAATCGTTATTAGCGTGACCCTCGACCTCCTATTCGAATCGGCGGACTACGCTATTGTCAATAAGCCGTGCGGTATCGCCACCGAGCCGGACAAGAGTAAGGCGGTCAGCCTGCGAGACCTGGTCGCGGCCCATAGGAAGGTAGCGCCCCACGCCGTTTCGCGGCTCGACCTAGGCGTGAGCGGCGCGGTGCTGTTCGCAATCAGTGACCGCGGCAAGCGCGAAGCTGCCAACCTGCAACAGGCTGGAGCGCACCACCGGCGCTACGTTGCCCTGGTCGGGGCTCCGCTGTCTGCCGCGAATCCAGCGTGGAACAGCGCCATCGACCAGCGCGCGGCCTCCACGCGCTTGCTGTTCGCTGAGACGGCCGACCGGGCGGTTACCATGCTTGTGCTCGCGCCTGAGACAGGGCGAACGCACCAACTGCGGATTCACTGCTCACGCGCAGGTGCACCCATCCTCGGAGATCCGAAGTATGGCGGGCCACGCAACCTGACGTTGGCGAGCGGCGCAGTGTGCGCCCTCCCGAGGCTCTTCCTTCACTCCTATGCGTTAGGTTTTGCGACCGAGCTGGTCGGTAATCGCTTACCACGATTGATCTTCGCTCCAATCCCAGAGCCCTTCCTCTCATTGTGGCAGAGCTGTGCAGGTCCGGAGAGCGCGTGGGAGCGAGCCAAGGATGCTTGCTCCGAAGTGACTCAGCGATAGGGGTACTGGCCTTCTATCTGCGCGCGAACGTAGCGACGAGTACTGCCTTCATCCAAACTGCCAGCGCGCTGCTCCTGCTGATAGAAGATCGCTAATTCACCGAGGATACGGTCGTGGTTGAAGGCCCATGGCAGCGCCGCGAGCGCTTCGGGTTCAACCTCAATCCATCGGACCTGATTGACCTCCCCTGGCTCCGCATGAGCGTTCGTGGGCTCGACTCTTCGCTTGAGCTCGACCACGAACCGCGCCGTGACGTTCTGCCGGTTCGCTTGCGGGTCGCTTTGCACAAAGATGGGCAGCGCTGGCACGATCGCCTCTCCGCTGGCCTCCAGTGTGCGGAGGTCGAGACCTGATTCCTCGAACACCTCGCGTCGCACCGCATCATCCAGCGACTCATCCCAATCGAGATAGCCACATACCAGGCACCACGTGCCGCTGAAGTCTACGGCGGGACCACGCTCGCCGACGAGCGCATAGACCTTGCGTTCACTCGAGTCGTAGCAAAGTACGATGGCCGTAACCGCCACCGAGCGAGACTCGAATAGCACCTTGCCCGGTTCGACTTGGTGGCGCTGATTCTGACGATTCGAGAAACGAGGCCGCTCCGACATGCCGCCAGTTTATGCAGGCGGGCGTCGGTGGAGCCATCACATTCGCCGGCTGGCCAGGGCGACGCGGGCTCGCAGCTAATGGCTCTAAGCCGTGCTGCTTGGCTCGAGCGCCTGAACGCTGACCAGGAGAGCTTCAACGGCCTCCCAATCGAACAGAGCAACGTCGGCTTGCGGTGAAAGGCCACGCATGGTGGTCGCCACGGAGCGCAGGGCCTCTGTCCTCGTGGAACCGGTCTCGTTTGCGACGGCCACTTCAACGCGGTCCTCCGAGCGGATGGTTGCCTCGACGCGCCACCTGCCACCACTCTCATCGTTCACCGGCGCAACGACCACACGCATCCGGGCTCCCTCGCAAGCAAGGTCATAACCGCGCATGTGCATCGTGCGGTTCTGGTCGACAATACGCAACTTGGTGCGCGGGCTTTCCTTCTTCATTGCATCCTCCGAGATTGACTCTTCGCCGGCTCCGTTGCCTAGCCAACGAGACTCATCAATGGCCTGCTCACGTGGATGACACAGGAAATCCGCTAACTTTGAGGCGACGGAAGCAGCCTAACACGCCTGCTCTGGGAACGCTCGCAATGAGAGCGAGCAGCCGAGTTTAGCTACGCAAGGCGCGCCGTTTTATCGCCATATCGCTAATAGCCTATCAAGCTCGGACAACCAGATAGCGCTCTCCGAATCGCAACAACATCTCCGCTGCTGAACCTGGCTCCACGTCCTGGGCGCTCGTGGCGCTGGCTTGGAGTACGAGCGCCATCGTTCGGAAGGCGCCCACGGTCTTGCGCTCGCTCTCGCTCAAGGGCTGGCCGCGCGTCTGCGCGTAGGCCGCAACGAAGCGATCGGACTCCTCAGGCGTAGGAGCTTGCTCCGCATGAACCGAGCTGTTGCGGAAGCTAGCCGCCGCAAGACCGATGGCACCAGCCGCCGGCACATGGAGGAGCTGCTCCCAGCCGCGGACAGCGCACAACGAGTCAGCGCCAAAGCGGACGTTGCGCTCGGACCAGCCCAGGTGCGTGACCACCCACGGCTCGGAAGGCGCCGCAACGCGCGTACGCGCTGATTCTGCCAACTCTTCGAACTCCTCGTTGGGGCGCGCGGGTGGAGCGGGCATCAAGGGCGTAAACGGCGGCCATCGCTCGAGCGACCAGCGCAAGAGACCGGCGGAGCCGGGTGACGCCTGCTCGCTCAGCGTGGTCGCCAGCTGTACGAAGCGATGAAGTTCCTGAGCGAGCTGCGCCACCGTTGGTTGCGACAGCGCTTGCGTGGGCTCACTTTCGATCATGAGCCAGCCCTGCGGCAATCGAACCGGGCCGACCACGAATTCTGGCGCTGGGTAACCCGAGTCCTGCATCGCGCTGGCGAGCGTGGCTGTCGCCGAAAGCTGCGCCTCGACCTCGGAGCCAAGTACGAGCGCCGTCACCCGGCGTTGGTCTTCTAATTCAATCAAGAGCCGTGGGAACTCCGCAGCGACCACGCTGACCGGATCCGAACCGACCCAAACGGCGAACGCTCGCTCGAGCAGCGAGCGGGCCTGCTCCTGCGTGCAACCGACTAGCGGATCACCGACGCCGATGCGCACAAAGTCAGCGCGGAGTTGCGCGACCGCCTCGTCCAGCGACAAGTGCCTCATGCAAACTTCAGCCCTGCGCCGAGCCCCAAACGACTCCCAACTTGCGCCGTTCAACGTAGGCGTCTTGCGTCAGAGCAAATCGAATCAGCTCGTTGGCGACGGGGTGCCCGAGGAGGAAGCGCGCCGTGTCCCCCGTGCGTGCGAGCTCCGGTTCGACCCAACGAAGCACCTCGATACCGCCGAGCAAGTCTCCCGAGAGCGCATAGGCGACGCGCAGCTCACTGCGACGCACCGCCGAAACAAACCCCTGCGGATTGAGGGCGGCAGAGATGCCTTGTGCCCGTTCTTGAAGCAGCTTGCGTTGCACTCGGCCGATCGCCCGCTGCATCGGAGCGAGGCTCGCCGCGAGGGAGTGCTCTCGCTGGGGGCTCAGTTCACCCAAGCCCCACTGCGGGAAGATGGATCGCATGGCCGAGGTCAGCAGGCCGTCCACACCCTCGGGAGGTACGTCATCGATGAAGGTGAGGCCGAGAGCGATGCGCGCAACCAGCCGAGCAAAGGTGAACACCTGCTCGCCCTCGGGGAGCTCCGCGATGCTCGCTGACGCTACGATTGCTGGGGGGTCACCAGCGATGACGCGGGCCGGCCCTGTCCAGTTGGCCGAAAGGTAGAACTCGTATTCGCTGACACCGAAGGCCCTCGCCACGCGGTCGAGCAGCACCCGAGATGGATGCCCATCCCGCGCGTTGACACGGTCTCGCGAGGCAATGCCGAACGAACTCAGCGTAAAGCCGAGCACCTTCGGGACGATCGCCTGAATCGCCACAGCGACCTCGATGAACGGCGTGCGCGCCTCGGAGAACAGAAAGCCTGAGAGCTCCTTGGGGCCAAGGGCGTTTGCAAAGGGCGCATCGGGCTCGAGCCGGCGGGTGCGCAACTTAGCGAGCCGCTCCCCCGATACTTCACCCAGCAGCGCGCGGAGCTCTTCGACGGGTAGCTTTTCATCGGCACGCCCATCGGTCGCAAGCGCTGCATCAAGACACGCGAGCACCGCGGAGAGGATCGATCCAGTCGCGGCCACGCACGCACTGCGCACGGTGTTGAAGGCGCTGGGCTCCAACAACCGAACCAACGTGTCAGAGTCGGTGGTCAAGAGCTCGCGCAACACGAGCACGGCGTCCTTGGTGCGCCCGGCCGACAACAAGCCGAGTCCGAGCGCGGCGCGCAACTCCACGAGGGGCGAACTCTGCCCCAGCGTCGGTTGGACCACCGAAGCAGCTCCGATGGCCGTCTGCAAGTGCGCGAGACCCTCGTTGATCCGCTTGAGCAGGTTCAGCTCGAGCAAGCCCAAGGTGTAAAGCCAGCGGGCCTCCAGCGGACGCCGACGGGCCTTGGCCATCTCCAGGATCTGTTCGAGTGCGTGCGCGAGACCCAGTGCGCCGTCGTGCGTCTCTGCGCGGTAAAGCCGCGTGAGCACGGTGAAGGGTCGAACGTCGTTTGGAGTGGAGACCACGGCATCCGAGAGGGCCCGCAACATGCCGGCGCCGTCGTTCGCCTCGCGACATACCTCCGCCACCCGCAGCTGGTACTCGGTGCGCTGCGCCAAATCAGTCTCGCATTCGGCAAGCCGCTCCAAGCTCGAGCGCGCTAGAGCCTTGTCACCTGTGCGTACGGCCAACGCGTGAAGTCGCTCGAGCGCCAGCTTGTGGGTCGCATCCTGTTTCAAGATGTTGACCAGCGTGGCCTCAGCAAGAGCTGTGTCAGCAAGCGGCCCCTCGAACAGATCCACCAGCGCAAACAGCGCGGTTAGGCGCTCTTTCTTCTCGCTGTTTTGTGAAAGCTCAACGATGCGCTGCAGCGTTTCACGCGACTCGCCCCAAGCTTTCTGAGCGTTGTACAAGCCGGAGAGCACGAACAGCGAGCCGAGCTCTTCTCCTTTGGCGTCCATCGCTCGGCGGATGGCCGAGATGGCGGGACCGTAGTCGAGCCGAGCGGCATCGCCCTCGCTGCGGTGGATGCGCAAGTAGGCCTGCGCAAGCTCAGCCCCGACGAACGCAACCTGAGCTGGCACCGACATACGATCGAAGGAGTCACGGAAGCGCTCGATCAAGCGCCTGGGTTCGTTCACCAACATCGCGTTGAGGGCGTGCGCCGCGTCGCGATTCTCAGGGTCGGTATCGAGCGCGAGTTCAAACAGCTCGAGGGCCGCAAGGTCGTCACGCAGCTGCGCCGAGGTCAGATCGGCGGCGCGCACGTAGAGAGCGGCCTTTTCTTCGGCCTTCGGCGTGAGTTTGGCCAGCGCGAGTTGGCTTTGCACCACGGCGCGGTGATCGGCGAGCTCGCTGCCGAGCCGCTCCAAGCCGCGCGCTGCCAAGGTCGAGGTCGGCCACAGCAGCAAGGCCTCACGATAGCCCTCGAGGGCGCGAGCCGGATCGCGATCGACTTCGGCGAACTCGAGCAAGGTCGCTTCCTCGATGTGGTAGGCCGCTCGACTGATTGGGTCGATCGTCAGCTCGCGGCGCGCGCGTAGCGCTGCCAAAAGCTGGCCACGCGCAGCAAGCAACGCAGGGTGCGGGACGCTCACGTTGTTGACGAGCCGACTCGCAACCCGAATCAACGCATCCAAGGCGCCGACGTCCGCAGGGTCTTCACGAATGATGCGACTGAGGGCCTCCAAGGTATGGGCTGGCCCAACGCGCTCTTCGAGATTGACGACCTCCCACAGCGCGCCGGCGCGAGCCACTCTCGCTCCAAGCACCGACCCTTGCGCGAACAACAAGTTGCTGAGCGGGCCTGCCTCGCCGAGCGTGCGGCGCAAATGAACGAGTCGCCGCAACGCCGGCACGTGCTTCGGCACGACCGTCACCAGCGCATCCAGCACCTCGCTCGCCTGCGCTGGGCTTGTCTCCTCGAGCGCGAAGGCCAAACCGACGCGCAACGTGTGATCGATCGCGGCCGGCGGCTTGCGTTCCAACCATTTCGCGTAGAGCCGCATCAAGCCGGCGTCGTCGCCGAGGCGAAAGAGAATTCGCTCGGTCGACTCGAACACGGTCGAGTCCCAAGCGGGCTCGGGCGCGGCCTGTAGCGCCTCATCGCATGCGGCGAGACTGCGGAGCGCTGCTTCGTCGTCCCCGAGGCAATGCTCCTCGACTTCGGCCGCCATCATGTGGAGTTGAGCCAGCGCGCGAGGCTCGGCCTCTTCCCGCGCCATCGACTTGAGCTCCGTGACGAGCCGCTTGTGATTGCGTGTTTGGCGAAGTAGCCGAACGAGCGAAAGCGTCGGCAAAGGATGCGCCGGTCGCAGTCGCTGGGCTGCACGGTAGGCCTCCACGGCGTCGCCCGGTGCTTTACGGAAGCTCTCGTCGAGATCCGCTACCTCGAGCAACGTCTCGAAGGCTGCATCGGCGTCATTCGCGACGAGCGACATCAACGTCTTGCGTGCGTCGTCGTGGCGGTTGAGCTTGCGCAGCGCTCGAACACGAGCCCGACAACCGTCAATATCGTTGGGCCGCGCTACCAACGCCTTGTCGATCAAGAGCAGCGACTTGTCGATTTCGTTCTTGTAGTCAGCGACCTCGGCCGCCTCGAGCAAGAGCCTCACGCGCAGCTCGACATCGCTCGTGCGGCTGGCCTCTTCACCCAGGGCGAACAGCAACTTGTCGGTATCCTTCGCGCGGCGGGCGTTGCGGGCGAGGGCGATCAATGCCGAACGGCGACCGGGCTCGATCGCGAGCATGCGCTCGGCGACCGAAATCGCCCGATCAGGGCGATCGAGTTCGTCTTCCCAAAGTACGAGCACCTTCTCGAGCAGGGCGAGCTTGTGCTCGCGGTCCGACTCCACCGCTGCAGCCTGCTCGTAGAGGTCCACTCTCTGCTCGCTGATCTTCGCGATTTCAGCGGTCGCGCGGTGCGGTCGGAGCAGCCCGACCAGGCCATCGAAGGTGGTGCCGTGACCGGGCGAGAGCATCCAAGCACCGCGCAAGGCGTCAACCGCTTGGTCATCCTGGTTGAGGTGACGCGAGGCGATGTCACTGGCGCGCAAGTAGGATTGCAGTCGCTCGCGCGTTGGCCGCTCTGAGTTTGCGGCGAGCAGCCACATGCGAACGCGCTCGGCATGTCGCCCCATGCGCTGCAGCGATTGGTCGAGACTCTCGCGTACCGAACGATTGGTTGGGTCGCTGGCGAGCGCGCGCGCCGAAGCGTCTGCGGCCAGGTCCGCCCGGCCGAGCCGTCCGTAGGCGTCGGCCAGCCGCACGTACTCGAAGCCGATCGCTTCGCGTTTGCTAAGCAGGCCGAGCCGCTTGACGCGGATGTCGACGATGCGCGCGAAGTCGTTGTCCTGCTCGAGTTGGCGCAGCAGCTCGGCGAAGACGCGCTCCTGCGTAAGCGAGCCACTGGAGACGCATGACTCCGCACGAAACAAGGCCGCGACGCCGTCCCCGCGCGCGACGTTACGATCCAGGAGGATGCGCGCCGCCGCGTAGTTGAGGCGGGCTGTACGCTCGGCATCCCCTTCGCGTTCTCCTTCGACGCGCAGCGCTTCTGCCAAGCCACCGTCGCGATCGTTGCGGGCGAGATGTCGCAGCATCGCGCCGCGCACAGGACCAGGGTTGGGCGCGAGCGCAACTGCTCGTGTGAGGGCAACGCGCGCGGCCGGAACATCGGCGAGGGTGCGCTCCAAAATGTGAGCGCGTTCAACCAATAACCACGCAGCGAGGATGGCGTCTCCGCCCGCACCGTCCGGCGCGCAGGCATCCGCCCAAGTCTGAAGATGCTCAGCCAACGCGGCGCCAAACTTCTTTGGCTCGAGCGCATACTCGCGGCGCAGCACCACCTCCAAGCCCTGCAACGCAGCTGCGTTGCGCGGCGCAAATCGAAGCGAGTCTTCGTAGGCTTCGCGGGCAGCAGCAAAGTCATTGCGCGCCTCGTGCAGACGAGCCGCCGTTGCATACAGCGCGCCTTTGGCAGCGTCGGTTTCAGCCAGCGCGATCTCATCGGCGAGCACCGTCAGCGATTCAGGCGTGAGCGCGAGCAGACGCCGCAAACGGCTGGCAGCCGACGGAAGCGCGCGCTCAATCTGCCGAGCGCTCTCGTAGTGCTTCTCGGCCCGCGCGCGATCTCCGAGCACCCATTCGCAAAGCAGCCCAAGTTCCACGTGCGCATGTGCGGCGCCCTGAGGGTCCTCACGGACCAGACGGTCTGCACGCGCCTTGAGCTCTTGGTCGAGCGGATTCTGCGTACCGCTCGGCGGCGGCATCGAATCGGCGCGCGTTTGAGTCGCGGCCACGACGTGGCGCTCGGCCTCTGGCCGACGCGATGCGGGACTTCCAAGCTCGGGAGCCAGCACAACAGGCTGCGCCGGCTCTTCAGCGACGGCTTCGACCACAGCTGCTTCAAGCGCGGCGGAATTGCCGGCGGCGGGGCTGGCAACGACGGGACCCGCGGGCGGAACCGACGGCCCCGCGTCACGCGTGCGCACGCGCTCAACGGTGGAACGAAGACTGTAGCTACCCGGAGGCCTCGAGGCGCTCACGCGCGGAGCCTCGGCGCGAGCCTGGTTGACGTCGGTGCGTTCTGCATCCGACGTCGCGAGCACGCCCGGCTCGACGTCCCAGGCGATAGCGTCCGCGTCCTCGATCTCGGTGTACGCGTCTTCCGCGGGTTGCGCGCTGCTGACAGCCGGAGGCTCAACCTCCGCCGGGGTCGCGGCAGCCGAGGGCGCACTGCCGTACATCAAGGTCTTGCCTTTGGCGGGGACGGATGACTCGTCCGCACCCACGCCCAGCTGCGTTCGCGGGAGATTCGCGGTGGAGGGACTCTTGGGTGGGATCAAGCCAGGCGGACGCAGAGCAGCTGCTGGCCTCGGCGGGCCACCGAGACCCGGCGCGGTGGGTGGACGTAGCTTTGACGCTGCTGCATCGGCGCCTTGTCGGGCTCCCCACGTAGGTGCAACGCGTGGGGGGCGGGGCTTGTTGTTTCCGCCCTCGACTCCCGCGGAGTTTTCGCCGTCTTCGGACTTCGGCCCGTCTGTTTCGTCGGCCACGGTGCAATCCTACAGGTTGTCTTTCGAAAGCGGGCAATCGACGAGCGACATGCTGCTCATTGCGAAGCTCTCGTGGGGTGAAGATTCCACGCGCCGTCCCGTACGGAACGAACAATCCAGTGTTACTGCTGAGCCAGTTGAGCGCTCAGCCGTGGAGCCGGCAGCTCACTGGGTCCAACGAACGAGCACGCAGGTAACGTTGTCGGGGCCACCGTTCTCGTTGGCTCGCTCGATCAACTTGGCAGCAGCTGTCTTCAGATCTGCGTGGGCACCGAGTACCTGCGCGATCTCTTCGTCGGTCACCGGACCGGAGAGACCGTCCGAGCAAAGAAGGAACGTGTCGTTCGACTGCGGCACCTCGAAGCGCGTATCCACCTTGACGGTGTCTTTCATACCGAGGGCGCGCACGATCACGTTCTTGTGCGGGAAGTTGGCGATCTCTTCCTCGGTGAGCCGCTTCATCTTGATGTAGTCATTGAGCAACGAGTGATCGTCCGTCAGCAAGTCGAGCTTGCCCTGGCGGAAGCGGTAGACCCGACTGTCCCCGACGTGGGCTGCGTAGACACCATCATTGGCAGCGAACAAGCCGACGATGGTGGTACCCATGTTGCGCTTCTTCAGCTCACGTTGGCCCGTCTCGTAGATGCGCAGATTGGCGAGCTTGATGCCAGTGATGAGACGGTTTTCCTCGTAGCCCTTGGAGCGATCCATTTTGTAGGGCCACGTCCGCTCGGGGTCGTGCTGGGTCGCGGCGAAGAACTCCCGCAGAGCATCCAGCGCCATCTGCGATGCAACCTCGCCCGATGCGTGACCGCCCATTCCGTCAGCAACGACGAACAGGCCGTAGTCCGGCATGATGGAGAAATTGTCTTCGTTGTGGTTGCGCTTGCGGCCGACGTTGGTCTCGCCCGCAACCTCAATTCGGTATTTGGAGTGAATGCTTCCGTGCACGGTCATCCAAGGCGGTGCGTAGGCCCACGCGGGTTAACAAAACGGAGCCGAGTGGCTCGCGGAGCAGAAAACGAAAGACACCGGATGGTCAGCTGCGGCGAGCCGACTGTCAACTCAAACCCGGGAGCTTGAGTCGTGGCGGCGCAATCGCGACGCCGTCGGCCGTCCACTTATAGAAGCCTTCACCGGTCTTTTTGCCAAGCCGACCTGCCCGCACCATCTGGCGGAGGAGCGACGGCGGCCGAAACTGTTCGCCGAGCTCTCGATGGAGGTGCTCCAAGATCCCCAGCCGAACGTCCAGCCCGACCAGGTCCCCGAGCTTGAGCGGCCCCATCGGGTGGCGATAACCGAGTTCCATCGCCCGATCGATGTCTTCAACCGAAGCCACCCCCGACTCGAGCATTCGAATGGCTTCGCAACCGAGCGCGACACCGAGCCGGCTGGTTGCAAATCCGGGGCTGTCATTGACGACGATCGGCGTCTTCTTGAGCGCGCTCGCGAGCTCGAGAGCCCGCGTGAGCGTCGCTTCTTCGGTCCCTACGCCACGAACGATCTCGAGCAGCTCCATCACCGGTGGAGGATTGAAAAAGTGCAGACCAACGGTGCGGCCCGGGATGCCTAGGCGTGTACCGATCTCGGTGATGGATAGGCTCGACGTATTCGACCCAACGATCACACTGGACGGCGACTTCGCGAGCACCTCGCTGAGCACCGAGATCTTGAGCTCCATACGCTCGGGGATCGCCTCGATGCAGAGGTCGATCCCGTCGCAGGCTTGCTCCAAGCTGCTCGTCTTCACCAAGTTCGAGAGCAGCGCCGAACGCGCCGCCTCGCTCAGCTTGCCCTTTTCGACGACACGCTGGGTCACCGACCCGATCGCTTTGATCGCCGACTCTACCTTGGCGTTATCAACGTCAAAGAGCCGGGCTTCCATACCCGCGCCGGCCACCACCTGCGCGATGCCCTGCCCCATCGTCCCGGTGCCGAGCACCAACACCTTCGAGAACGGTGACGCACTCACGGCGGAACCATTCGGAAGGGAGCGGAGGGCGCCCCGGCCGGACGAGCAGAGCCCGGCGCTCGAGCCGAAGGAACCGCGCCAGCGCTGGGGGCGCCTGCGCGCGGCGGAAGCGCTGTCGGCCGAGGCCTGCGAGCCTTGTCGAGGTCCGCCGACGCAGCGGCGGGCGCCTTGGCCGCAGGGGCTGCAGCGGACGGCTTTGCAGAGGCCGACGTTGCGCCCGCTTTGGCGTCAGAGGTTTGCCCTACCAAGAAGTAGACGGCGAAGACCAGGAACAGACAGCCTCCGACGATCGGCACCCACGAGGGTGTCATCGGCTCACCGGCTGCGAGTTCTTTCGCCGGCGAAGGATCGAAGTCGTCGTGATGAGCGTGGTCGTGGCCATCCGCCCCGTGGGCGTCGGCTTTGTGAGCATCGTGCGCGTGGTCGGCACTCATAGGTGGGAGACGTTAAACCACGAACGCCCGCGGAAGGGAACCAGCGCAACAAAGCTTGCCTGGAAGGAGCGAAGACGGCCGTTCGAAATGGCAAAGGAGCGGAACAACCGCTCCTTTGCCATACCGTGGCAGGTTCAGCTCAGCTTAGAACCCACCCCAGCCGCCGCCGTTGACCGGCACGAGTCGGGAAGTGAAGAAGACCCGCACCGTACCTACCTGACCGCGTGCCGCGTTCAGCGTGAACGGGATCTTTCGAGGTTCCCCGCCGGGCAAGGTCAGGGTGATCTCCCCGCTGACGGGCGGCAGCGTCCCTGAGCTGCTCTTCGCGCGGACCACCTCGAGCGTGTAGTTGCCCGAAGAGAGGTTGGTGAATCCTAGCGACTCACCCGAGAAGCTCGAGGCGTCCTTGGAGCTGACCGAGACGTTCTGAACCGTCGACCCGAGCCACGAAAGACGCTTACCGTTCTTGTCGATCAAGGCGAAGTCCAGATCCGTGCCCTGATTCCAGGTCGCGGAGATGCGCAGGTCGCCCGCGACCGTGGGCACGGTGTTGAGCTTCGCGCTGCGGGCCGCGATATCGATCTTGTCGCGCAGGGTCGAAGGGGCGTTGTCACGGAAGGCCGATGAGAGGTTCGACAGGCCCTGGTCCTGCGAGCAACGAACGGCCTCGGCCACGCTGTTGACGTTCTCCGAGTCGATGTCGGCCAGCGCCATACGGTGCTGACAGGCGAGATCGCTCGCGCCCATCTGGCTGAAGGCGCCGATCAACCGCTTCTGGATACCCTTGTCGGAAGGCCGCACATCAGCGAGACCGGAAAGGATGCGGATGGCTCGTTCGCGATCTCCGTTCATCGCCGCGAGGTCGGAGCGAGCAATCACGGCGTCGGCGTCGAGCGCGTCTCGCTGACTCCACTTTGCAACCACCTCGAGTGCCTCACCGACTCGCCCGGAAGCGATCAGCGAGCGGTAAAGAGCGATGGTTCGGTCGCGACTATCAGGTTGCGACTTGGACGCATCTTCGGCTGTGCGTAGGGAGGCAGCCACCTCGTTGGCGAGCGCGTTGTCCGTTGAGAAGGACGCCTTGCGATCGAACACCTTCCGCATCGGAATCGAGTTGGGACGACGAGGTTGCCGGTTCCAGGATTGGTCGAACGGATCTCCCTGCGCGATCTCGAGCTGGGCCTTCTTCGACGTCGGCTTCGCGCGCGGCGGGGGACCGAAGGCGGGAGCTGCGGTAGGAGCGGGAGCAGGAGCCGAAGCATTACCTGAACCACCCATCCCACGACCTACACCAAACCCAGGGCTGGGCTCGGCGGCCGGCGCATCGCCGAATTCCATCGACTTGGAGCCTTTCGACTCGCGGTCGCGATCGAGGAGCCCTGCGGCCACCTCATCCTTCGCTTCTTCGGCTTCGCCCTCGGCGTTCGCGCTCTCGCTCGAAGCCTGTTGCTCGCCGGTGAACACCTCATCGATGCCGTTGCGCTCCAGACCGAAGGCTTTGAACATCGCCGCGCTCTCGAGCACGATCATCGAGGTGTGCTTGCTCGCGACGTTGAACTGCTTGGACAACGCCACGATGCGCGTCTTGTCGTCAGCCCGTCCGACCGCTTCGAGGTCGGCGATCTTCGCGGCGGCGAACATACGCGGTACGAAGGCATTTCCAGCACTGGAGGAGGCCAGCACCTTCGCGGGGAACGTCTGCTCGAACTTCTCCGTGCCGATGCGACCGCGCACCACCACGTTGCCCTCGACCTGCTTGCCGCCGTGCATGCGGGCAAACACGAAGGCCTCACCGCCCGCGGGGATCGGGTCGAGTCGTTGCGGGGTGACCTCGGAGAGGCCGGGCGGGAGCTCGACCTCCACGTCGCTCAGCACCGAGCCGTAGGCAGCGGCCAAAACATCGACCGCCGCCGCATTGACACGCTGGCCGGGGACGTAGGGCACCATCACGCCGTTACCGCCGCGAGCCATCGCAGCGAGCGAGGTTGCGTCCGCATCGGAACCGAGCGCGACCGCGACCACCGAGCCGTCGCCCGAAGGCAGCGCATGGCGTACCGCGCTCTCGATCGTCGCAGCTTTGCCCGGGCCCACGGTAGGCGTGCCGTCGCCCAGGTAGATGATGCGCAGCTCTCGACCGCTCTTCGCGCCGGCGGCCGTGCGTGCAGCTTGAACAGCTGCCAAGAGGTTTGAACCGCCGTCGGGCTCGATCGTCCCGAGGAAGCTTTCGACCTGTTGTGCGGCTTCAGCGCTGGGCTCGCTCGGCAGAGGAAGCGTGCGCGATTGCGTCGCTCCCATCGGCTGGCAGGTCGTATCGCAGGCGAGCACCAGGAACTGATCCCGTCGGTCCATCTCGCGGACCATCGAGGCCGCCAAGCGAGTCGCCCGCGCAAACCGCTCACCAACCATCGAACGGCTCGAGTCGACCACGATCACGTGCAGCCGGTCTTTGCCCTCGGCGAAGCGCGGGAGCTTCGGTCGCAACGCCATCGCGACGTAAGGCGAGGCGTCATCGACGATGGACTTCGCTTCGATAGCGGCGTCCTTCGCGTTGACACCACCGACGGAAGGCGTCGTAGGAGCCTGCAACGCGAGCTTCTCCTTGGGCTGGGCGCTGACCCGTGAGGCCGGCATGTCGTAGGCCCAGCTGGTGAGCTCGGTGTCGCGGTTGGGGAGCGCGTACTCGACCGTGAGGTCACCTGCAGGGACGAAGTTCTTCTCCGCCAGCGTCAGCTTGTCTGCTCCCCCGCTCACGTCGCCTTTCGCGAGCTGATAGCCGCGCGTCTCGACACCGTAGGTTTTGTCGTGGCCGAGCAGCTGAACGTCTACGTTGAACTCGTCCACCTTGATGTTACCCGTGCCATCGTGGGCGAGCGGGTACGTGAAGCGCCGCACGCCGTTCGATTGCGGCACCGTCTGCGTGTACGTGAGCACCACGCGCCGTGAGCCTTTCTTCGGAATGGGGAAGATGCGCAGCTCGAAGCGACCACCACGCTGCCACTCGAGCAGCGCAGGATCTCGCCACGGGCCAGGCACCCAGACGATCTCTTCACGCGGCTTCGGTGCCTTCGGGGCAGCATTCTGAATAACACCGCGCCAGATGGCTGCACCGCGATCGCGATCGACGAAGGCGCCCTCCATCAACTGGCCGTCCACTTCGAGCGCTAGCTTTTCAATCTGCGCACCGGGCGGCAACGGGAAGCGAAAGATGCCCTCGAGCTCCTCGTCGGTCTGGTTGGTGAAGACCTCTTCCACCTCGGTACGGGCGACGAGATCGACCACGCGCACCTTCACGTTGTGCTTCGTCAACTTGACTGCACCGGCGCGCTCTTCCTGCGTGCCCGGCTTCTTCGCTCGGAGCTCGCCAAGCCCTTTGAGGGCCGGCGCATCGACGTCATCCGCACTCTCCGAGCTCCACTCGAGTACGTCGCTCAAGGTCGACTTGGAGGCAACCACCGGCTCACCGCGGTCGGCGATGGTGGCCTCTTCACCGGCGCGCACCTTGGCGGTGACACCGGAGTTGCTGGTCACCTCGACCTTGCCGCGCACCACTTCAACCGACGACCGTCGTTCGGTCACGGTGGCTGCCACCTTGGTGCCAACGAGCTTCACTTCACCCTGCGGTAGCTTGATCACCGCCGGCTCTTGCTCGGACTTCTCCTTCACCTCCGCGACCACCATGCCACGAGCGACCTCGAGCCGGCGCGACGCGCCGCCGGGCAACGTCACCTCCGAGTCGCGATCGATCGCCACCCACTCGCCGTCCGCGAGCTTCACACGAGCGCGCGTCTTGGAGTCGGTCTTGAGCGTGGAGCCCGCAGGGATCTCGCTACCTTGGGCCAACTCAGTGCACTTGCTCCCTTGGCAAACCTCGAGCCCTCCGCTCTTGTCCGAGGAGGCGCGCGTAACGCTTGCGAGCGTGCCCTTCCAACCGCCGTCCTCGGTCGCGACCGAGTTGCGGTTCTCTTCCTGCTTGTTCACCAAGAACGCGCCAACCGCTGCGGCGGCCGCCATACCCCCCACCAGCGCGAAGGCGAAGCCCCGACGACGGAACGGTGAAACCGTGGCGACCTGTCGCTGCGTCTTGGGTGCGGGTGAAGCGGGTTCGGCGGCGGCGCTGGGGCCTTCTGCCGAACTCGCCAAGGTGCGCGAAGACGGCCCGGAGTTGGTCACGAGCCCAGCCTGTTGCGGTCCGGTGTTGTTGCGACCAGTGGTCGCTTCCACGATCACTCCCGAGGCCGACGAATCGAGCGTTGGCCCAACCGGACTCGGGGCCGAATCTCCAGCTCGCAGCACGGCCGAAAGCGGAATCGTCTTGTTGGTGGGAACATACGGGTCGGCGATCTCAGCGCCCGGCGCAGGCTCCCCAAAGAAGGTGGGAGCCTTCAGGATCGTTGCGTTCGTGTCCGCGGCGCTAGCCGTGGGCTCGGGGTTGACGACGCTGGCGGCTCGCGTCTCCGCGAGCGGCGCGAACTCAGTCGGCGCTGATGCAGAAACTTGGCGCGGGTCCTCAGCAACAGCACTTGGAGCCGGCACCACACCCGAGTTACGCGCGACGGAGCTAAGCGCTTGCGACGAAGCAGGACCATCAGGCCTCGCCTCGAGCACCAAACTCAACATGCGCTCGGCAAAGCCCGCGGACGGCTGAAAGTCCGCGCCGGCGTGCTGAATCGCGTCGATCACGCGCTCCGCTTCATACTTTACGTCTCGGCAGTGATCGCAGTCTGCGATGTGATCGGTGAGACGAGAGGGCGCGAGACCGTCGAGGACACCCGCGACGGCGTCTTCGACCTCCAGACATTGTTCACTTTTGATCGTGCTCATGACTTCGCTCCTTCAACTCCCTTAAACATCCGCCAAAGATTCTCGAAGCCGCACCAAGGCTCTGCTCACGCGCTTGCGCGCAGCGGCCTCATCGACCCCACAGGCCTCCGCGACTTCACGGAAGCTCAAGCCAGCGTCGTACCGAAGCACGACCGCCTCACGTTCACTGGGCTTCAACGCCGAGAGCGCCGACCTCGCGCGCACCGCTCGCTCGCGCTCGATCGCTAGCTCGGTGGTGTCCAACCCTTTGCCGGTGTCATGCACCAACCGAAGCTTGGCTGCGCGTCGATGCTTCATCTCGTTGTGGCGCCCGCAGATCCTGCGCGCGATGCCGTAGAGCCACGAGCGCACAGTGCCCTCGAAGCGGAACGACGGAAACGCGTCATAGGCCGCGATCAGCGTCTCTTGCACCAACTCTTCCGCTTCGGCTTGCGAGCCGGTGAGCGCCATGCACAGCCGTCCGAGAGGGGCTGAATACGAGCGCGCACATTTCGCTAGTGCCGCCTTGTAGTCGCCCTGGGAGATCAGTTGCCCGATGACCTCTCCCTCGTCCGCTTTCGTTTCGGAGCGCGCTAGCGCTTTGACCATCTTAACCTCTCGATCGTGCATGTGACCTCGTGGTGGTCTTTCGTGACCGAATGCGCGCACGCCGCGTTCACCGGCAAAGACAGGTAAAGGAAACGGACAAAGAGCGGCCCGCCCCTTGCAAAGAGGGAGGTTAGCGGACAATCTCTATGCTGGTCCGTCCCAGGAGCTTCCAATGCCGATCACCTCGCAGCACCCCACGATTCAGCCGGAAAGCCACATGACAGCCCGTCCCGAAGGCGCAGCTCGCAAGCTCGTGAGCAGCCCGGGTGTGAACCAGCGGCAACAGCTCGCGTCGCCAACCATTCACAGTCGCCGCTGGCTGAACGGATGTCTGTTGGCCCTTGGGGCTTTGTTTACCAGCAGCGTGGCCGTCGCCGAGCCCGTGGCCCAGGCGAAAGCCACCGCGCGTGAAGCCCAGAAGCTCGCGGAAGAGCTCGTTCCGGTAGCCGAAGAGTCACCCGAGGTGAAAGCAGCGCGAGGGATCGTGGTCATCCAGCGGGCCGGCCAACCCATTGGGCTCGGGACGGTGCTCGCCAAAGACGGCCGCATTCTGACGGCGCTTTCCAACCTTGGCGCTGGCAACGACCTTGAAGCCAAGTTTGCCGACGATAGCGTCAAGAAACTGAAGGTCGGTCACAGCGATCGCGTTTGGGATCTCGCGTTGCTCGTACCCCAGAGCGGCAAGTGGGGAGAAGGCTTGGTCGCGTCGAGCCTCGACCCGCTCCGTGATGACGCCGAGATTCACGCTTTCAGCGGCGCAAAGGGCAAACCCGCCGCAGTGCCGATCGAGCTGCGAACCCGCCGCTCGCTGATCGGAGGGGATGATCGGCTGCTCGAGCAGGCGTTGGAGCTGGGCTCACGCGTGAACGGGAAAGACGTCGGCGCTCCGTTGATCGACGAGAAAGGTCGCGTCGTCGGCGTGCTAGGAAGAGCGTGCCTTCCGATTGAAGGGAAGCCTTGCGCGCCAGTTGCTTACGGTGTGCCGGTTTCAGCGATCAAATCCTTCCTCAAGTCGGTGCCTGAGGATGCAGTTCCTCCTGCTGCGTGGCTCGGCATCCAAGGCGCATCTGAATCAACGTCGGTAGTGAAGGGCGTGCGCGTGCTCTCCGTCGCCAAGGGCAGCCCGGCTTCGGAGGCCAAGCTAAAGTCGGGCGAGAAGGGCGAAGGAGACCTGATCGTCGGTGTGAATGGGAAGCCGGTTACCACGCCGGAAGAATTGGCTGAGGCCGTCCGCGCCCACGCAGTAGGCGAGAAGATCCCCCTCACTCTGTTGAGCAAAGGGAAGTACCGAACGGTTGATGTACTGCTCAAGGCACCGCCGGAGATGGCGAAGGCAGTGACCAGCAAGGTCACGGCGAAGCCCAAAGCACGACTCGCGGAGGCTGAACCTGAAGCACCCGCCGCGGAAGAAGACGATAACTCGCAGCTAACCCCACGCGATGCGCTCGGCCTGGCCAAGAAGGGGCTGTCCGGCAAGAAGACCATCACCATCAGCACCCACCCCAAGAAGTCGAGCAAGTCCGCTGCGGCGGAAAAGCCGGCCAAACCGGAGAAGCCGGCCAAAGCAGCCAAACCCGCCAAGCCGAAGAACGCTGCACCTCCAGCAAAGCCCGAGGGCAGCGAAGATCAGTTCGACGATCCGGAATGAGGCCCAACGGCCTTCCAAGCAACACGAAGCCCTCCAAGCTCAGCTGGAGGGCTTCGTCGTATCAGCTGAGGTCGAGCATGCGTTCCATCGGAATCCGGGCCTGGGTGCGCAACGTCTCGTCCATCTCGATGCGCGGCGTTAGGTCGCGCAATGCCACGTACAGCTTCTCGAGCGTGTTCAGGCGCATGAACGGGCATTCGTTGCAGGCGCAGTTCGCCTGAGGTGGCCCCGAGATAAACTCTTTGCTCGGGTTGGCCTTCTTCATTTGATGAAGAATGCCGTCCTCGGTCATAACGATGTAGCGCTGGCTGCTGTCGCTGATGGTGTACTTGAGCAGCGCGGTGGTTGAGCCAACGTAGTCGGCTAGCTTCAACACAGGCTCCTCGCACTCGGGGTGGGCGATGATCTTGGCGTCGGGGTAACGCTCGCGCAGCTGCGTGAGTTTGCGTTCGCTGAAGGTCTCATGGACCACGCAGCTGCCTTGCCAAAGGCGCATCTTTCGCCCTGTGCGCTCGCTTAGCCAGCGGCCAAGGTTCTTGTCCGGAGCAAACAGAATTTCCTTATCCTCAGGGATCGCGCGAACGATCTTCTCCGCGTTCGAGGACGTGCAGATGTAGTCGCTGGCCGCCTTCACCTCGGCGGAGCAGTTGATGTACGAGATCGAGACCGCGTCGGGGTACTTTGCTCGCCACGCTCGAAAGCGATCGCCGGGGCAGCCGTCGGCGAGCGAGCAGCCGGCCGCCATGTCCGGGACCACGACGATCTTCTCCGGATTCAGGATCTTCGCGGTCTCGGCCATGAAGTGAACACCGGCGAAGACGATGATGTCGGCGTTCGTCTTCTTGGCGGCCTGAGCCAACTGCAACGAGTCACCGAGAAAATCCGCCAGATCCTGGATCTCCCCGGCTTGGTAGTAGTGCGCGAGGAGGATGGCGTTTTTCTCCCGTTTGAGGTCGGTGATCGCTTGTTCGAGGTCTTCAGGCAACCCGTTCATGGCGAAAACGTAGGGTGAATACGCTTTCTTGACCAGCCGGAGCAGGTCCCCTACACGCGCCGGGTCGAGAACGGCTGCGAATCCGAGTCAGATCCCGCGATTCACGCGCTCGATGCGGTGTCGAAAGGGTCCAAATCCGAGACGACCATCGAGCAAGGTCTTTGGTAGAGTGCAGCCATGTCGGACGCGCGACTCCGCGCTCAATGTGAAGCCCGCTTGGGCACCACCCTTCGAGGGAAGTGGGTGCTCGAGAAGCTCGTCGGAATCGGCGGGATGGCCGCGGTGTATGCGGGCGCGCACAAGATTGGCCGTCGCGACGCGATCAAGATCCTCCACGCCGAGGTCGCCAAGAGCACCGAGATCCGCACGCGCTTCGAGCAAGAGGCCGCCGTTGCGAACAGCTTCTCGCATCCGGGCGCGGTTGAGATTCGCGATATCGACGTGACCGAGGATGGCTGCCCCTTCTTGGTGATGGAGTTCCTCCAGGGCGAGACGCTCGGTGAGTGGGCGCGCCGCCTGTTCGAGAAGGGCCAGGAGTTCCCGCTCGAGGATCTGATGCGCTTCACGTCGGAGTTGCTCTCGGCGCTCGGTGCGGCTCACGCGCAGGGCATCGTGCATCGCGACATCAAGCTCGACAACGTCTTCATCACCGAGGCCGGAACGGTCAAAGTGCTCGACTTCGGTATCGCGCGACTCACGCACGGCCGGGCGATCACCGTGGCCGGCGCGCGCCTCGGGACGGCGGCGTACATGGCGCCGGAACAAGTTCGCGGTGAGCAGGTGGACGGTCGAGCCGACCTCTTCTCGGTCGGAGCGACGCTGTTCCGCCTATTGACGAAGCAGCGCATCCACGAGGCAAACTCAGAGGCCGATCTTTTCATCCGCATGGGGACTGAGCAGGCACCGGCGATTCTCAGCGTTGCGCCCGAAGTCCCCCCCGACATCGCTGCCATCGTCGACCGCTCGCTGAAGTTCAAGGCAGACCAGCGCTACCCCAACGCTGCAGCGATGGCGGCGGATGTACAGCGCGTGCGCGCCAACCTAGGCAGCAGCCAACAGAAGCGCGACGTTCAGCTTTCGCGCACCGTCCCGCTGAGCATGGCCGTCCTGCAATCTGCGGCGCAAGCACACGCATCCGCGCAATCGGTGCAACCGCAAGCGTCGGCTGCAAAAGCGACGCAAGCGCACACTCCGCAAAGTCTCCGTGCGGCGGAACCAACGGCGGTCGGGCCCAGCGGCGACGACGGCCCCGCCTCGATCGGCAACGCCAAGACCAACGCCCTGCCAGTGCAAAGGTCGATGCCTTCGACCGTCGCAGGCCCTTCGCCCATGGGGGTGAGTCCGGGCCGTCCTTCCAGCGCGAGCCTCGCAAGCGCGAGCCAGGCGCCACAAAGCCTCCGTGGAGGCAGTGGAGACTCGAGCGCTAGCTTCAAGGCTCTGAAGTCCTCCGACATGAACCTCGGGACCCAAGCGATGCCCAACCTCGGTTCGCTGATTTCGGCCGGGGTTTCCCATCCCCCCGCGTCGTTGCGCACCCAACAGCTTTCGCAGCCTCCGCAGTCTCCGTCGTTGCCCGCTCCTTCGGACCAGTCAGGGCGTGCGACGTATACGCCAGCTCCCAACCAAGTCCGAGCTGCGCTTCGTGAGACCAATCCCCCCGTGACACCGTCGCCGGCAAAACCGAGCGGTCCTGAATGGGTGCCTGCGGCGCCGGGTGTTGCCGTTCTTCAAGAGGCGCCGCGGAAGAGGATCTCACCTTGGATCGTGGTGGCGATCCTTGGGCTGCTCGGACTCGCGGCCGGAGCCGTCGGCGTGCTGCTCATCCAAGGGGCGAATGCCGAATCGAGCGAAGAAGCTGAGTCCGGAGACGAGCCGCAGGATAAGAAGGGCAAGAAAGCGAAGCCGAAAACCAGCGCTGCGCCGTCGGTGGTCGCACCCGCCGCTGCACCGTCTACTGCCGCCGTGCCCGCAGCGCCCGCGCCAGCCCCCACGCAGCAACCGATCCCCACTCCGGTGAACCCCGCGGATCCTTCGCCCAAGCCGGCGCCGAGCGGAAGCCTTCCCAAGCCGGCGTTCAGCAGCTTTAGTCTTCCCAAGTTCCGCTAATGCGAGCTGTCACTCCCAGGGGAAGTGACCGGTCTGGACGCGGCCGATCACAATTGCCGCTACGACAAATCCCACAATCGCAAAGGCGATAACGCCGAGGATGATGACCAACCGACTCGGTGGCTTGTCGCTGGTGACAGCCCCCGACTGAAAGGCTGCCAGAGAAGACGGAGAAACGGTGTGCCCCGTCGGCCGGTCCCTTCGGTACACCGTGGTCAAGTCTCCCCCCTCTCCGGGTTGTGGACCTGGTTGGCCAGTGGCCGGAGGTTGACTCACCTGTTGCTGAACAGCCTGTTGCTGAACCGCCTGTTGTGGACTAGCGCCGAAGCTCATCGGCCGAGACTCCGCCGCGCCAGCATACGTGGGAGAAGATTGAGGGTAGCCCGAGCGACTGGGCTGGACCGGCATCGGCACTCCCGCGTTGCGCAACGCGGCGTGACTCATCAGCTGCGTTCCAGCCACGGATGAATGGGACGACGGGTCATCGTGAAGCCGAGGGACCTGATGGATCGCCTGCGGTGCTTGGGAGTTCGCCCTCGCCTGCTGAAGTTGCGCCACGGCGTGAGCAACGTTGCGTACCGGAATGGCAAGCGTCGCAACATGATCCGCGCCCCCCTCACTCGTGGTGTCGTTGACGACCGGCACGTTGATGGAGGACGCATTGATAGCGAGGGTGCCGCCAAGAGCAGGACGGCGCTGGCCCTGCGCTTGTTGCAGAGCAGCCTCCCCACCCATCTGCGGCACAGAAAAACCGGGCCGCGGTTGCATGGCGGCGGGCGGCGCAACGGCTGAAGCGTTCGACGCGTAACTTCGTGGGTCGACCATCATCACTGTAGCTGGCTGACGGTTCGATGGTTGTGGAGGCTCAGCGGAGCGAACGGGCTGCTTGAGCTCACGCCAAACCTCAAGAGCCTCTTGCGCGGACTGGAAACGGTCGGCTGGATCGCGCGCCAAGCCCTTCGCGAGGAACGCCTCGAGTCGCGGGTCCACGGGGCCCTCGAGCACTTTGGCCAGGGCGCGCGGCTCCGACTTCGTCTTCAGGTCGACCATCTGCAGGATGTTCTTCGCCGCGTAGGGCAACTGCCCGCTCATCGCCTGATAGATGAGCGTCGCACAGGCGTAGATGTCGGCTCGGTGGTCGACTGTCTTGGCCTTGCCGATCTGCTCGGGCGGCATGAACGAAAAGGTCCCGAGGCTCTGCCCCATCTCGGTCAAGGTGTCCCCACCCACCTCGCGCGGTAGTTTTGAGATGCCGAAATCAAGGATCTTTACGCGCTGCTGACCGTCGGGCCTGCGTTCCAAGAACACGTTGGAAGGCTTGAGGTCGCGGTGAACCACGCCCGCCGCATGGGCCGCTGAGAGCCCCATCCACACTTGCTCAACAATGCCGAATAGCTCCTCGAAAGCCATCGGTCCTGTGCGCTTCAAGCGGTCGATCAGCGACTCCCCCTCGAGCAACTCAAACACCAGGACGATGCCTTGCTCGGCATCCTCCTCGACGTCGAGCACCTGGGTCACGTGATCGTTGTTGATCGCACCGGCGGCGCGAGCCTCTCGGCGAAAGCGCGCCACCGCGGAGGACTTTTGCTTCGAGTCAGCGCGCAACACCTTGACCGCAACGGTGCGCCCGGTGCGAAGGTGCTCTGCAGCGAATACCTCACCCATCCCGCCACGCCCGAGGGGTCGCAGGATCTTGTATCGCTGAGCGACAACCGCGCCCGCCTCTAGCTCCAACGAACCCCGCTCACTGGAAGCTTCCGATCACCGAAGCGGTTGCACCCACGAGTTGACCATCCACCGGGCCGAAGACTGGGCTTGGTGCGACCGTCCAATGAGCAGCGGCTTGCTCACCTGACACCGCTACTTCAGGCCTGGTGAAGTAGAAGACGAGCGTGGCGCCCGCCGCAGCAATCGTGGTGCCGAGGAGTACGTCGGCGACGATGTTCTTGGTGATGACGTCGTCGCGAAGCGAGGTCAGTTCACTCTCGGTTCCAACGCCATTTTGCGCGTCGAAGTCACTTTTGGCCGACGCGGCCAACCCCATGAAAACGCCTGTTCCGATGGCCGCAGCGCCGGTTACGCCGGTGAAGATCCATACGGTGATCGGCACCGGGCGTTCCAACTCAACGGGCTTCGGCTCGACCGGCGGCTTCGGACCTTGCGGCTCGGTGGGCGTCTCGCTCGCAGCGGCGGTCTTGAATTCGATCGCCCGCTCAACCTTGCTTCCGTTACCTACCTCAGCCGTCCAAACGACGTCTGGAAAGCCGTCCGCTTGGGCGGTGAAACTGTAAGCGCCCGGGTGGAGGCCAAGCGAAGTGGAAGCGGTGATCGGGTAGCGGTTCGTCTTGGTGGTGCCGTCGCTGGCCTGCCGAGTCGCGATCAACCGGGCGGCTGGGACGTTGCTCGTTACCGTCAGCGTGGCGAGCGCCGACTTCAGCCGCGTCAGATCGTCCCCGATTTGCTTTCGGTCCTCGGGCGCCATCTCGGTCGCGCGCTTGAGCACCTCCTCGTAGTGAGGAATCGCAGCGCCATCACGCTCGAGGTACTGCTCACAGATGGCCAAGGCGCGCAGCGCCTTCCAAGAGCCCGACAGCTCGTACGCCTTGCCGAACTCAACCGAGGCTTCCTCACAAAGGTGGCCTTGCGGAGGCTCGTTATAGAACGAGGTACCAGCCGCCATATGCACCTTGGCCTGCTCGAGCTTGGGGTCGACGGGCTTCGGCTGCGCGTGAAGCTGGTTGGTGCACAAAAACATGCCCACCCCAAACACCGACCCTGCCCACCAGCGACCAGAACGACGCAGCATCCCGGCAATGCTAACTGGCCCACGGTCAAAGGGGAACCTCCGCATGCGACCGTCACTCATCATCGGCTCGCAGCTTGGCCATCACTGACAGGTCCTCCAGTGTGGAGGTGTCGCCGGTGGACTCCTTGCCAGCAGCGACGTCTTTCAACAGACGCCGCATGATCTTGCCGCTGCGCGTCTTTGGCAGAGCATCTGCGAAGCGAATTTGGTCCGGTTTGGCGAACTTGCCGATCTCCTTGCCGACGTGGTCAGCGAGCGTCGCGGCCAGCTCGGCGTTGGCAGTATGTCCTGGTTTAATCGAAACAAACACCACCAAGGCCTGGCCCTTCAACTCGTCCGGGCGGCCAACCGCAGCGGCTTCGGCGACGCTGGGGTGAGAGACCAGCGCGCTCTCGATCTCCGCGGTGCCAATGCGATGGCCCGCGACATTGAGCACGTCATCGATGCGCCCGACGACCCAGTGATAACCGTCTTCATCCGCCCTGGCCCCGTCGCCGGTGAAGTAGACGCCCTCAATCTCGGAAAAGTACTGCTGCTGGAAGCGAGCGTCATCGCCCCAAACGGTGCGCAACATGCTAGGCCAAGGCCGCTCCAAAATGAGCAGACCGCCTTCATCCGCAGCGACCTTCCGGTAGCCACCAGGCGCGGCTGCGTCCTTCTTCACGACCGCAGGCTCCACCCCGAACATCGGCAAGCCTGTTGAGCCCGGTTTGGAGAAAGAGGCGCCAGGCAGCGTGGTCATCATGATCGCGCCGGTCTCGGTTTGCCACCAGGTGTCGACGATGGGGCAGAGCCCACGCCCGATCACCTCGTGGTACCAAACCCAGGCCTCCGGATTGATCGGCTCGCCGACCGAACCGAGCAGCCGCAAACTCGAGAGGTCGTACTTGTTCGGCCACTCATTCCCTTGGCGGATGAAGGCGCGGATGGCGGTCGGAGCGGTGTACAGGATGCTGACGCCGTGCCGCTCAATCACCTTCCAAAAGCGGCCCCAATCCGGGAAGTTGGGCGCACCTTCATACATTAGGCAGGTCGCGCCGTTCGACAGAGGGCCGTACACCAAGTAGCTGTGCCCGGTGACCCAGCCGACGTCTGCGGTGCACCAATAAATATCGTCCTCGCGGATGTCGAAGACGTACTTGAAGGTCGTGTGCGTGCTCGCCAAGTAGCCCGCGGTCGAGTGCAGAACGCCCTTCGGTTTGCCAGTCGAGCCGGAGGTGTACAGGATGAAGAGCGGGTGCTCTGAGTCGACTACGATCGCCTCTTTTGCCGGCCCTTCGAGCGATTGCTTCACGACGTCGTGCCAGTAGACGTCGCGACCATCCTTCATCGTAACGGGGCAAAGGGTGGTCCCGAGGTGTTGGAACACAACCACCTTCTCGACGCTCTTGGCCTCCGGCTGCGCCACCGCTCGATCGACGACTTCTTTGAGCGCGAGCACGTTGCCACGGCGGTAGCCGCCGTCCTGCGTAATAACCACTTTGGCCTGGCAGTCGGCGATGCGGTCGCGCAGAGCGTCCGCGGCGAACCCGCCGAAGACCACCGTATGAACGGCGCCGATACGAGCGCAGGCGAGCATGGCCACCGCGACTTCGGGGATCATGCCCATGTAGATGGCCACGCGATCGCCCTTGCCGATGCCCATGCGCGCTAGCGCGTTCGCCAAACGAATGGTCTCGCGATGGAGCTCACCGTAGGTGACTGAGCGGGTGGCGCCCATCTCGCCTTCCCAGATGATGGCGGCCTTGTTGCGGCGGGCGCCGTGGACGTGGCGGTCGAGGCAGCTCTCGGTGATGTTGAGTTTGGCGCCGACAAACCACTCGACGAAGGGGAACTTGGCTTTGGAGGTTGCACCGCCCGCATCCCCCTTGGTTCGTTGTGTGATGGTCCACGGCTCTCGAAAGACCAATTCACTGGTTTCGCGCCGCCAAAATGTCTCAGGAGAGTCGAGGCTTTCCCTGTACAGCGCGTCATACGCTTCCCGAGTGGGAACGCGCGCGTGCGAAGAAAACTCGGCGGAGGGCGGAAAACGGCGAACTTCCTTTTGGAAGCTTTTGATTGTCTCGTCGGCCATGGTGAGTCCCCTTTGGGCGCCGGAGGATACGCCCCCTGCCGAAAAACCGTCCCAGATTCGACGTGAACGCGTCGAGGGCGGGCACGCCAACGACTCTGTGCCCTCGTTGCCTTCGGTTCCCGTTGAACCCGTCGGCGACGTAGGCGACGCTGGCAGCCGATGAATCACGATGCTTCCCAGTCGAGCCAACCTCAACAAGCTGCCGGCGGAGGCTGGGGACCGCCTCCAGGTGCGCCTCCCGGCGGAGGCTGGGGACCACCGCCCGGTGCGCCGCCCCCTCCACCCGGCGGAGGTTGGGGAGCTCCACCTGCGCCCCCCGGCGGTGGTGGATTTGGTGGTCCGCCCGGTGGCTACGGTGCGCCTCCTCTCCCTCCCGGAGGCGGCTGGGGTCCGCCGCCCGGCGCAGCCGGCACCTTCGCGGCGCCGCCCATTCCTCCCCAATTCGCCATGCAACCGGGAGCCCCCTACGGCATCGATCCGATCACCGGAATGCCCTTCTCCGACAAGCAGAAGACCGTCGCCGGTATCTTGCAAATCGTGGTGCCGTTCGGTGCTGGCCGCTTCTACACGGGCCACACTGGAATCGCGGTCGCCCAATTGCTGACCGCCTTCTTGTGCGGAGTTGGGGCCATCTGGTGCGTCATCGATGGGGTGATGATGCTGACGGGCAAAGTGCCGGACGCCCAAGGCCGGCCGATGCGCGACTGAATGACCACTGCATCCACCTTGGCTGAACCTGACGGCAACGTCGCGCGGGGTGTTACCAACCGTTCACGATCGGTTGGCCCTTGCGAGCGCTGCAGCCTTGCGGCGCGGGTCTCGGCTACGTTTCATGTTGGCGGGCATCTTGCGAAGGCGGCCCCGGCTCACGCGTAACTTAGGAGACGCTTATGAAGAACTACGTCCTCACATTGGTTGCTACTGCGTTGTCTCTGGGTACGGCCCTCGACGCCGAAGCTGGGATTGAAGCCTGCGGGAACATTCGCTTCGACGAAGTGCAAAGTTGCGAACTGCGGCTGAGCGCCGAGTGCAGCGCCGGATGCAGCGAGCTCGGCGTCTACAAGACCGCCTGTGCAACCAAGCTCGTCCCGGTCTGCAAACAAGACTGCACCCTCGACGCCACCCCGACCTGCACCGACAGCTGCACCACGCAGTGCTCGGAGGACTGCGACAACGGGGTCAACGTCATCTGCACGCACAACTGCTTCACCGAGTGCACGACCGATCGCGATGCAGAGTGCGCGGGAGCCGCAAACGTCGCTCAGTGCCAAGCGACCTGGGACGCAAACTGCGACAGCGAGTGCGATCTGCAATGTGTCACCGTCGACGGCGACTGCTACCAACACTGCGTCGAGTGTTGTGGCGGATCGTGCTCGGCCGATGCCAACATGAGCTGCCAAACTACCTGTCAGGACGAGCTGTTCGAGGACTGTGAATATGAGTTCCGGGTGGATTGTGATGCATCCTGCAGCGGGGATGGCGCGCTTTTCTGTGACGGGGAGTTCATGATCTCCGGCTCGCAACTCCCGGCCTGCCTCGAGGAGCTCGTAGCGCAAGGGATCGGCGGGCTGGAGCTCGAGGGCGAAGTCACGATCGGTCCGGACGGAATCGACGGTAGTGGCTCCTTCTGCACGACTAGCAACAGCGGGCGCAACACCGGAGCTTGGCCGTTGCCGTTCGTAGCGTTGGCTGCGGCCTCAGCTTGGCTGGCCCGTCGACGTCGCCAACGATGAGCCCAGTCCGGCGCGGCTCCACGTTCATCAGCCTGCTCACGCTGCAGGCCTGCGCCGCCGAGCCCGAGTCCAGCCTCGCGCTCGGCCTCAGCACCGACCTCGCCTTTGGCTTTGACCTTCACCGCGTGGAGGTCAGCGCGAGCGTGGATGGCGCCCCGGTCGCGAGCGCGAGCTTCGGCGGTGGAGAGCCGCCACTGCCCGCGACGCTCGAGCTCCCACCGCACGCAGAGGAGAGCGAAGTTACGATCGCCATCCGTGCATTCCGCAAAGGAGAAACCAGCGCCTTCCTTGAACGAACCGCCACCGTCATCGGCCCAGCGTCCAACAGCTTTCTTTCGCTGGCCCTTTCGCGAGCCTGCCTCGACATCGAATGCGAGCCCGCGTCGACGTGCGTGGAAGGTCGCTGCGTAGCGCCGCTCATCGACGACTCGCAGCTCGAAACGCCCGACCCGGCCTGGCTTGAAGCAGCGCCCGACGCCTGCCGACCCGAGGGCCAGAGCGTGAGCCCTTGGCTCTCGCTCGGACAAGGGCAAAGCTCGTTCGAAAACCTCGAGCAGCTGAGCGAGCTACCGATTGAACCGGGCGCCCAGGGCGGTCACCACCTATGGCTGGCATTGCAGAGCTTCGGACTGCGCCAGGCAGCTTCTACCTTGACCATTCGCGCGCGCTACCCCGAGCTTGGGTTCGAGCTTCCGCTGTACGAGTCATCGATCAACCTGCGCGTAACCGCGGGCGACGTCTGCGAGATCTATGGGGTCCGCTTGCAGGTGGACCGCGGCATCGAGGTGGAGCAAGTGCGCGGAAAGAAGCTGGAGCTCGAGGTAGAGCTCAGCGACAGCGCCGGCGGCAGCGCGCAGGCTCAACAGACTGTCGTGATCGCGCCCTGAGACAAGGCGCAGCAAAGGCTTGACGCACCGCGGGCCACTGGTCATATGCACAGCATGAAAGCCCGCCTCAAGACCCCCGTTGCGTCTGTCGAGTCCATGCTCGCCGTCGTCGAGCTTTTTCGCGGCCCGCTCAAGGGTGTGGTCTTCCCGGGCGTGGATGCCACGGTACTCCAAACCGCCGTTGAAAACATCGAGCGTTCCACCGCAGCGATCGCGACGGCCCAGGCGGAGCTCGAGGCCGCGCAAAACGCCCTCGTTGAACAGCAGAACGCGCTGTTCGTGAAGGTGCACCAGGCCATGGCTTACGCTCGCGTCTTCGCCGAGACGAACCCTGAGCTAATGAGCGAGCTCGAGCGCATTTCGCTGCCCAAGCGCAACACCGCTACTCCGCGCAGCAGCGCTGAAAAGGCCCCCGAAGAAAAGCCGGATGGGGAGCTTGCAGAGCCCGCTGCCGCTGTTGAAGTTGCCACCCCCGCAAGGCGCAAGCGCGGCCCAAAAGAGCCCGCTGAACCCACAGCAAGTGAAGAGTAGAGCTGGGGCTTGGTTCCATGCGAGCTTGGGCGCCGACAAGCAACTCGTAACTAGCTGCGGTTAGCAAGCTGGTTGGGCTACAGGTCAAAGGGTGAAGGTCCTTCGTACTCCCGAGTCGCGCTTCGTCGGTTTACCGGACTATCCCTTCGCCCCGCACTACACCGAGGTGGAGCCGGGGCTTCGAATGCATTTCGTCGACGAAGGGCCGTCGTCCGCAAGCCCGGTGTTGATGCTCCACGGCGAACCAAGCTGGAGCTTCCTTTATCGCAAGATGATCCCGCGCTTCGCAGAAGCGGGTTTTCGAGCGTTGGCTCCTGATTTGATCGGCTTCGGCAAGTCGGACAAGCCCACCAGCACAGCGGACTACTCCTACGAAAAGCACGTGCGCTGGATCACTCGCTGGCTCATCGCGCAGGACCTTCGGGGGATAACCTTGATCTGCCAAGACTGGGGTTCACTTATCGGGTTGCGAGTGGCGGCTGAGAATGAGGAGCGCTTCGCACGCATCGTCGTCGCCAACGGTTTTCTTCCCACCGCTCGTAACGCGGTGCCCGCGGCCTTTCGAATCTGGCGTGCCTTCGCTCGTTACTCACCCATCTTCCCAATCGGCCGCATCGTCGCCTCCGGCTGCGTCAGCAAGCCTTCAGAGGCGGTGCGGCAGGCCTACGACGCGCCCTTTCCAGATCGGCGCTATTGCGCGGGAGCACGCATCTTCCCTGCCCTCGTACCCACCTCCGAGGCAGACCCTGCAATCCCGGCGAACCGGCGAGCCTGGGAAGTGTTGGGGCGTTGGAACAAGCCGGTGTTGACCCTCTTCGGCAAGAACGATCCAATCCTTGGGCAAGCCGACAAGCTGCTTCAACAGCACATCCCCGGAGCGAGCGGTCAACCGCACGAACGGTTTTGGGGCGGGCACTTCGTCCAAGAGGATCGCGGGGAGCATCTGGCAGAACGCATCTTGGCGTGGCCGGCAATGCTTGGAGCCAACGGCTGACGACGCGACTCGAGCGCGCTACGGCGTGTCCTCAACGACTCGAGGAGCGGCGCTCGGAATCCGCATTTCCACATCGATCGTGACGCGAGCGCCCGGGGCTAGCTCGATACTGCGACGCTCCTCCGGTGCCGCTGGATGGCGGAAGATAAATTCATATTTACCGGGTGGCAGCTCGAGCGGAGTAGCAAAAGGAGTAACGTCCACGCGCTCACCGCCAAGGAACACCTCGGCCCAGGGTTCTGCGAGCAATTTCACCTGACCCGAGCTCTTACCCTTATAAACTTGTTGCGCGGGGTCGCGGGGTCGTACCCAGGTAATGGCGAGTGCGACGAGCGCTACCACGCCTGATAACAATATCAACGTACGAGTCAGCCGGTCGACAGGCGCTTGCACTTCTTGCACGACACCCGCGCTCTGTACGAACAAGGCGGGAGCGTGCCCCGACTCCGGAAGGTTCAGCGCAGCCGCCAGCTCCAGTGCGAGCTCCTTCGCGTTGGAATGCCGCAGAGAGGGCGTCCGATCCAAGGCTCGCAACAGGCAGCGTTCCAAGAGCCGTCGATCGAAGCCAACGTTGGGCGGCAACGGGAGCTCCACGTCAGGAGGCCCTTCGCCCAGCCGAACCTTGGCGCGATCATCAAGCGCTGGCCCGCCCAACAAATCCCAGCCGAGCCGCGCGACGGAGTAGACGTCGGAGGCCACGGTGGCCTTCTCACCGCGCCGACGCTCCGGCGCCGCAAACACGTCGTCAGGCCCACGCGTTGGCAGTTCAGCGCCACGGTCGTCCTCGTCACTGCGCAGCACTGCCTCGAGCAACGACACGCGAATTCGACCGTTCGCAACGAACACCGACTCGCGCGAGAGCATCAGGCCAACCATGTCGTCGCGGTGGAGAGCGTGAACGCTGAAGGCGAGCGCGACAATCACCGCGCCAAGCTCCGCGTATGAAGGCTGCTTGTCAGCCATCAGCCGGTTCAACTCTGGCCCAGGTGGCGCCTCGGTGAGGAGGCCAACGGCGTCGCCCACCTCCACCAGGTGAAGGAACTGTAACGCGGTATCGGAACGCAGCCTCGCTAGCGTGTCGGCCGCCTTCGATAGACGAGCCCTTACCTTACTATCGGGAAGGATGCCCGGAGCGGCGACGGCCAGCCACAGAGGGCGCCCCCTCGCATCTTGCGCTTCGTAGATCGCAAACAGCCCGAATGACCGTCGTTTCTTGCGAAGTCGATATTCGCCAAACGAAGCGGACTCCTCCACGCTCAGCCTCCGCGGGCACAGATCGTACCGGCCAAAGCAGCGTGGATGGCCAACACCGATTGGGCCTCGAGACCGGCGACGCTTGTCCCGATCCGCCCGCGAGCTTCCATCAGCGTAACCAGCGTGCCGCCGCGCGCAGTGACAGCCTCTGCTAGCTCCTTCAGGGTGCCCTCGGCGCCCTCTCCATCGGCACCAACCACGACCAACGCATCGCCGGAACTGCGCACCGAGTCGACGGCGGCCGCGAGTGCGGAGCCGCTATCGACATGCTCGTTCACTGCGACGGCTGAGCGGTCTCCCTGAAAGCGAAACCCGACGGCGGACCTGGTGGCTTGCGTCGCATGCAAGCTAACCGACCAACCATGCCTTTGGGCGAGCTCGGGTAGAGCGGGAGCCGTTGCGGCGGTGACAATCACCGGTGGATGCGAAAAGCCGGGGATGGCCACCATGCTCGCGATTCGTTCTTGCTCGAAGGTGACGACGGCGCGACCGCGAACCGTTAGCTGCTCAGCCACAGCCGCAGGGACCTGCGCGCGCGTGAGCACGGAGGCCAGGCGAAGCAGCGCAGCCCCTTCGGTTGGGAGCAACACCGCAACGTCTTTTCCAGTCCACTCCCACACTGGACTCGTGGAAGCGAAGTCACACTGCAAGTCCCCAGTCACTCCGCGGAACGGCAGCAAACGCACCGGCGCAAAGTCGTAATCCTGCTGCCCTTCGGCATAGCCAGCCTCGAGCGCCTCATTGAAATCCTTGCGCACAGCGCCTTCGTAGTTCTCCGAGAACAACTGTTGAACGCGCACCGCCTTCTCCCAGGGCAGCGCCTCCCCCAAGCAGAAGTCACGCCCGAGTAGCGTTACGAGCTTGGCCTCGGGGACCGCGCGCTCAAAGCGCTCGAGCTCGGCTTGTGCGCTACGTGCCGCCATGTCTCGACCGTCAAGGATCGCGTGGACCCGCACCGGCAGCTCGGCGTAGGTCAGCGCGCGACAGAGCTGGATGGCGTGGTCGGTGCGACCGAGGGGGCTTTCGGACGAGAACAGCGCCACCACGTGAACGGTGCAGTTGGGAGTCTCCTCTCCAGAGAGAAAGTCGTTGAACGTGCCGCGCTGATAGCTCGCAAAATCCACCTGGGTGGAAAGGCTGGCCAAGGAAAGCAAGCCGCGGAGGTCATCCCCGTCGAGCACGGCGCTGGGGTTGGGGCGCACCGCACCGGCGCCTAGGCCGTACACGTTCTCCCCTTCTTGCGCTGCGTCCAAAGGACGAAAGGTGGAGCCGTGATCACGCAGCGCCGCCTCGCACGCCTCATCACCACCGTGCAGCAGGACCACGAGTGGCGACTTCAAGTCTTGCGCCGACATCAGGCGGTTCTCCGTGCAGCGGGGTTCTTCACGGTTCTGCGCTCGGTGCGACGGCCAACCACCGCTGCGCGCGCGAGCTCATCACAGCGTTCGTTGAGTGGAATACCCGCATGACCTTTTACATAGCGAAGCTCCACACCGCCTCGCTTGCGCAGGACCGCGCGGATCTTCTCGATCAGCTCGGTGTTGGCCTTTGCTTTCCAACCCTTCTGCAACACGCCGATCGAATACTGACTATCGGTGTGAATCAACAAGCGGCCGGTCCTCTCACCTGCCAGCTCCACGCCCCGCAAGATCGCCGTGAGTTCGGCGATGTTGTTGGTGCCGTGACCAAGATATTCGCTCAGCTCCTCGTTCTCCTCTTCGCCAACGACCACCACGCCCAAGCCCGCTGGACCAGGATTCCCGGTGCATGCGCCGTCGGTATAGATGAGGACGTTGGGACCAGCCGAGGCGCTGCTCGGAGCCTCACTCGCAACCTCGCCGAGGTCAGTTGAGTCGCTCGCGCTCGTGCTGGGTTTGGCGACGCTCGGCTTGCGAGCGGGCTTGGCCTTCGCCTGTTGCTCGGCCTTCTCGGCTGCGACGTCCTCTGCGGAACCGGGCGCGAGCAGCGTCAAATTCTGTGCTGCAGCGAGATACTTCTTCCCAGCGAACGGCGGCTCTTCACCCGGGCCGCCCGCCTTGAAGCGAATCTCGACTCGGCCGCCCTGCAGCGCCAGCTGTCCAGCCTCCGTGGTTTCGGCGTAGACCACTTGACCTCGAAGGGATGCTCGCACCCACGGCATGACGGCTTCTTACCAGACCGACGAGGCCGTTGACAGCTGCGCGGTAGCTCGTCGCACGACAGTTTTTTTCACGGCTTCGCCCTTGGATCTTTCTGCCGCACAAGAGGCATTGTACGACCCGCGCACGTGGCCTCCTCGTCGATGTTTCGCCCTGGGCTGTTCGATAACCTCGTCGTCCTCGTAACTGGAGGTGGCAGCGGCATTGGCCTCGCCACCGCCGCGGAGCTGCTCGCGCTTGGAGCCAGCGTGGCCATCTGTGGCCGCAACGCGGACAAGCTGGCCGCCGCCAAAGCGGACTTGGCGCAGCAGGTCCCTTCGGCAAAACCCGATGCGCTGCTCGCGCAGGTATGTGACATCCGTGATGGCGAGGCCGTAAGCCAACTCGTGTCGGCGGTGGTGGAGAAGTTCGGTCGCATCGACGTGCTGATCAACAACGCGGGCGGCCAGTTTCCCACGCCAGCCGAGGGGCTCTCGGTCAAAGGCTGGGAGGCGGTGATTCGCAATAACCTCACTGGCACCTTCACGATGACCCGTGAAGTCGCGACGCGTTCAATGATCCCGCGCAAGTTCGGACGCATCGTCAACATCACGGCCATGGTCGCGCGTGGGTTCCCAGGCATGAGCCACACAGGCGCCGCTCGAGCCGGAGTCGAGAACCTCACCAAAACGCTCGCCGTCGAATGGGCGCAACACAACATTCGGGTCAATGCAGTCGCTCCCGGTAACAACATTCGTTCGAGCGGTACGGCCCAATACGGTGACCACGCGTTGGAGCTCGCTCGTCGCGCGACCCCGCTCAAGAGGCTAGGCACCCCCGAAGAAATAGCGAGGGTCATCATCTTCCTCGCTTCGCCCGAGAATGACTTCGTCACGGGGCAGGTTTGGGGAGTCGACGGCGGGCAACCACTCTGGGGCGACATCTGGATGATCCCCGATCCGACCGAGACCTCGACGTAAGGGTAGCCGTGACCCTCTCGAACCTCCCGGCAAAGCTCGCCGTTCCCATGCGCTTCCCATGGCTTCGCAACACCCTGAAGACTGGGTGGGAGCAGGTGAAGCATTACTTCAGCGTGCGCCCCGCGACGTTTGCCGCGGCCTTCTGGCCGATGATCACGCTCTCGGTGCTGCTCTACATTCGCTACTTACCAACGACGAACTACATCTTTGATGAGCAGGAGGCGCTGCTCGGTAACCCCTACTTGAATCAGCCAACGTTCAAGTATGGGGACGCGATCTACCGCGATTTTTGGGGGCTTCCAGCCAACGCATCGATCGGCTCTTACCGGCCCGTTCCCAATCTACTTTGGCGCGGCCTAATCGAGTTTGGGGAACGTGGGCAGGCGCTCATCGACAACAACATTCCGGCTGCATGGAAGGTCTCCTACGCAAACCTGCACGAGTCGATGAATCCGGGGCGTCCGGTTGAGACCTTGCCGGATCTGATGAAGAAGAGCTGGCCGCAACATCTCTTCAATCTCTTCTTTCACGGTATCAACGGAGCGTTGTTCGTAGCGATGGCCTACCGGCTTTCACGGCGCAACCTCGTCGCGTGGCTAGCTGGCACCACCTTCGTCACCGCTGCGATCCTCACGGAGGCGGTCTCAGGCGTCGTCGGAATCGCGGACGTACTCGGCGGCCTCGGCGCGCTCTTGGCGTTGGCCGCGCTCTCCACGCGCGCCTACGTGATGCCGTTCGCGGTCTTTAGTGCTGTATTGCTGGGGTTGTTCTCGAAGGAGAGCGCAATTGTTTGTGTTCCACTGACGCCGGTCGCAGCGCTGCTGCTCTCTCACCTGCTCCACCCCGACAAACCCGCACGGCTCGTGCGCGCTGGTCTGTCGCTCGTCGGCGCAGCGTTGGCGTTCATCGTTTACGTCGAGCTTCGAAAACGCTGGTTTCCATCCTCACTTCCAAGTGAGCTAGCCGAGGGCTTGGAGCCAGGCTCGTCCGCCGCATCCCACTACATGCGGGAGTTCATGGTCTGGTTTCACCAGGCGCCTTTACCCAAAGATCGACTCAACAACCCCTTGGTCGACGCCCCTCCGGACCTGCGCGTTGCAGGAGCTTGTCGGGTGTACGCACGCGGCCTCTCGCAGGTGGTCTTCCCGTGGACCTTGTCTGGGGACTATTCCTACCCACAGGAGCCAGCGCCAACCGAGCTCATCTTTCCGGAGAGCGTACTGGGCTGGTTCATGATGGTGGGTCCGCTCGGGCTAGCCCTCGGGCTTTTCGTACTGGCGTTGAAGCGAGAGTGGAAACACCGAGAGCCTCTCCGCCCGCACGTCGTCCACCCGTTTGGAGTTGGACTCGCGCAGTGGTTCACCAAGAAGTCCCGCCATTCGCAGATCGAAAAGCAAACCCCCGTGATCGCGCTGTGGGAGCGACGGTTGTTTGAGGTCGCGGTCATTTTCGGCACCGCATGGCTTGCGTACAAGCTGAACACCGTCGGGCCGAGTGAGATGAACAAGGACTTTGGGGACAAGGAGCTCGACCGCAACATCCTATTCCCGTCCCATGCGGTTAATGACCTCATGGCCTACGGCGCCTGTGCCTGCTTGTTCGTCGGCGGCCTGGTCGAGGGCCTTTGGAAGCCCCGCACGACAGCGGCAACCGACTATCGCTTACCCGTTGCGGCACTCGGGCTCGTCTGGTTGGTCGTGAGCTACTTCCCTCACTCCAACATTGCAGTCTTGCTGCCCACGGTTCGAGCGGAGCGGCTTTGGTATTTCCCGGTGCTGGGCACCACCATGGTGATCGCGTTGCTGCTCTCCGCCGGCTTCGACCGCGCCAAAGAGCTGCGCCGCTGGGGCTCCTATGCGTGGATCGTCCCAACGGTTTTTCTCACCTTCCAGGGTGGACGCGCCTACTTACAATCCACGGCCTATCGGGATGACCTCATATTCTGGCGCGACACCAAGAACGCGGTTCCCAATAGCGCAAAGGCCCACCTCAACTACTCGGTAATGCTCGGCGCACGCAGTCGTTGGCAAGAGAGACTAGAAGAGAGCCTGATTGCGCTCGAGCTCGCCCCCGACTGGGCGATGGCTCACGTGTATACGGGGGATACGCTCTGTCGCATGGGTCGCCCCGAGGAGTCCTGGGCTTATTACAAGACGGGCTTCGACAAGGGCCCCAATGACAAAGGTCTCATCGTCTTGGGCCTACAATGCCTTTGGGACACAAAGCACCTCAAGCTCCATGAAGAGGAGCTGCGCGCTCTTTCGGAGGCGCATCCCGGCTCCTGGATTGCCTACCTCGCGGACGACACCTTGCGTAACGGGGATAAGCAGGGCGGCGTGATGCGCGACAAGCCCGCAGGGCAAGAAGCCGCTGAGACTGCCACCGAGACGGCCGAAGCCACTGACAGCGCCACCACAACAGAATCGGTCAGTGCTCAAGAGGCGACCTCCGGCTCAGCGACCGCCACAACCTCCGAGGAGCCACGCTGATGTCAACGCAAGCACGATGGATCGTCGCAATGCTCAGCCTCGTTGGCTGCGCCAGTACCGCCGAGAGCGTGGACCGCCACGAGGGCAGCGCCCAGACCGCTAGCGCCAAGACCGCTAGCGCCAAGACCGCGCCTTCCCCCTCCACGTCGAGCAATCCTTCGGCAGCGAAAACTGTAAGCAGCGTGGCAACCGTTCCCACCTCGTCACCAAGTGCGGCCGGCAGCAAGTGCGCGGCCCCGTCGCTGGACTTCACGCCAACTCGAGACTTCAACCACAGTCGTTCGAAGCTCGCGGCGAAATCTGGGGAGCCGCGCCACGTAGGCGTGGACCAGCTCTCCGCGCCGGGTGAGAGCACGAAGCTGCGGGCGAAGTTTAGCTACGGTGCCGTGCGTAAGGATCTCGAAGATGAGACGGTGGTCTTCTTCACGCGCACCGAGCCGGCTTGCAGCTACACCGAAGTCGGCCGTAGCGAGACCAACGATGAAGGCTGGGCCGAGGTCGAGCTCAAGAGCGCACCGCTTGGAACCCACGAGATCCTGGCCGTCGTCGCAGCGGACGGCTCTCGAGCTCTTGCGAAGCTTTACACCATCGCGCCCAAGACAAAGGCCGTGGTGTTCGACGTGGACGCAACCTTGACGACCAGCGACGCTGAAGTCTTTGAAGAGGTGCTTGCCGGAAAAATCCCCGATATGCGCCCAGACGCAGACAAGGTCGTAAACGCCTATGCAAAGGCCGGCTACTTCATTGTCTATCTAACGGGTCGCCCCACAGCGCTTCGTCAAAAGTCCAAGGATTGGCTAGCAGCCAAGGGGTTCCCTGACAGCTTCCTGCGAGTCACCGATCACGTGCGTGAAGCGATGCCTACTGAGGACGGCGTGCAGAAGTTCAAGCAACGCGCGCTCGACAAGATGAAGTCGCAAGGGCTTGAGTTCGTGCAGGCGTACGGCAACGCGCCGACCGACATTTGTGCCTATAGCCACGCCGGTATTCCTGTAGAGAAGACCTTCATCTTGGGCCGTCACGCCGGTGAGGGTTGCGGCCAAAGCGCAAAGACGGTGGCGCTCGAGAGCTACACGGCGCAACTGCCCAAGCTACCGGCGTTGCTCGGCACGCCTTAGCAGCTACAGTTGTTCGCAGTAGTAGCGGCTGAAGTCGGTGGCGCAAGGCACGTCAACAATTGCGCCGTTGAGGATCGCCGCGCATTCCTCCTCGTGATTTTCAGTCCCATCTCCGTCGTTCGGCTCGTCCATCAGCCAGAAAAAGGCAGACCCGTTGGCGACCGCCGTGAGATTGGAATAGAGCCACCCCTCGTTCAGCTCCGTAGCAGAGGGGGATTGATAGGCGCCAATCAACCGCCGCTCCCCCATACTCAGGAAGCCCGTGAGAAAGCTCAACTCCTCGCTGCTCTCGATGCGGGCCAGTTCAAAGCCCTCTCCACATTGAACTTGCTTCAAGCTCGTGGCCTGACCGCAATCTTTGTACACACGGTTGGAAAGGTCGACGCGCACCACGCAATCACAGGCCTGGTCCCCGTCCACGGTGCCATCACAATCGTCGTCGAGGCCGTTGCATAGCTCTGCGGGAGGCGACGCCAGGGCCACGCAGTTTTGGTCCGCCGGTAACGAGCAGTCGAAGGTTCCGGGGCAGCCTTGGCCCAAAACGCAGGGCGCGCCCTCGACGCACTCATCCGCGATCTCCTCGCAGGCGATGGAGATGTTGGTATTCGTGCAGTATTCGTCGTTGAGAGCAACAGTTCCTTGGTCCCGTAGGGTGCCGCAGTTCTCGTCACCATTTTCAACGTAGTCGGGTGAAGGACCGCCGGTGTCGTTGGGCTCTGCGGAGTTCCACACCATGGGCACCCCTGGCCTATCCCAATGCCAACCGGCAATCGCCGAGAAGGCGCCGGCGTCTTGCTTCAGGCCAACGACGAACTGCGTCGCAGTAAAGGAAGCGAGGAAGGCTTGCTCCGCCGCAGTTTGCGGCACGAAGATCCGCGTTCCCAACGGACAGCTGAGCTCACCGGAAGCCTGAGCCTCACAGCTCGCGTAACGCCTTCCTTCGAATACGAGCCACTCACAACCGCAGGCAACGCCCGTGGTACCAGGAGGGTCGTCGGCAAATCCGTCGCAGTCCCCGTCGAGCCCGTCACAGGCGTCCTGCTGGCATCCGCCGGCGCCGCCGGTTCCGCCCATCCCGCCGAGCCCGCCTGTGGCAGCGCCGCCAGCTGCGTTCCCACCGCCACCTGCACCACCCGCACCGCCTTCAGGCGCGCCACCTTGAGCAGCACCGCCACCCCCTGCACCGTCGGTCGTGTAGTTGATCGCGGTACAGCTGGTGATCAGCAAGAACACGATGGGAGAGCGCAAAACCCACGCTAGCAAGCCTATCAGGTCGCTGTCTCACTCATCCAGCTTCAGCTACCACGCAACCGGCGTCCTCCCGGGCGGAACCACGTCGGGCATTGCGTGAAAGAGCTGGCGGCCTTGATCGGGCAGCGGAGCACAGAGACGCTCTCCCAAATCTTCACGCTCCTCTGGATCCGCAGCCAAATCGAAGCAGTGAAACTGGTTATCCCACTCACGCGCTTCAATCTTGCGGGAGCCCTGCATCATGCCCCAGTTGCGAAACGCACATTCCCAAACCCAAGAGCAATTCGTCATTGGCACCGGCTCGAGCGTCCGCTCTGGGCGTGTGATGGGATGGCCCATCATGCGGGCGCGAAAGGGGGCCATCTCGGGCGCGTCCCAAAGGCCCATCAAATCAAGAAACGTCGGTCCTAGATCCAGATGCCAGACGAACTCTTCTTTGGCTGCCTTGAGCGTCGCCTCCTCCTCGGGCGAGAGCGTTCCGGGAGGTGCATCGACCCAACCGCGTACCAGCACCTCTTCATCATAAAGCGAGCTCGTATGACCCATCTGCCAGTGCTCACGGAAAGACTCACCGTGATCAGCCGTATAGACGATGACGGTCTTGGGGCCGGCTTCACTCTGGCGAATGGTCCGCAGGATCTCTGCCACCGCTAAGTCGGAGCGGTGCACCACGGATTGATAGTAATTGAAGTACTGGGAGTTGTGCTCGGCGTCCTTGGCGAACGACGTGGGCTGGAAAGGAGCAAGTTCCTCATCGAAGACGTACGGATAGTGAATATTCGATAGGTGAATCACTGCGAAGAACGGCTCTTTCATCTCAGGCCATTCCTCCTTCACCCGCTCGGCCAAGAGCTCGTCATTGGCGCCCGCGTCGAGATCCGCCTCACTGTCCAAGTGGGTCGCGACGCAGCCGTGTGAAACGGGGAGGTCTTGGATGTACTGACGAGCATTACCGAACATGAGGTTCTGGCTCGTCCAGTAGGCCGTGTCGTACCCGGCGGCCTGCGCGTAGTCCCACAACAATGGCACGGAGTGCAGCAGTTCACGCGATTCGGTTGGCCGCACACCCGACCAAATGTTGGAGATCGAAATGGCGGTGGTGGAGGCGTTGGACCTCAGCTGCATCAGCGGAAAGCGGTTCGGCACCACCGCGTTCGAGAAAGGCGTCGCCAAGTCACAACGACGGTCAGGCTCGATACAGACGACGTCTCCGCGCTGACTCTCTTGCAGAATGAGCACCACATTGCGGGGCCGGGCAGGTTTGGCTGAGAGCGGAGGGACGGGCTCGGGTTTGCGACGCTGGACTCTCAGATCGGGCGATTCATTCGTAAGGTCGAGCGACTCTTTGGCCAGCGCCACCAAGCCGTGGATGTAAAGCGCGTCGGGCGGCGAGGCCTGAATACCGCGATAGCTGGTCGGTATCAGCGTTACCGCATAGAAAACGGGCGGCAAAAGCAGACAGACCACCGTATGAGCGATAGGGCCCGGGCGTACGTACTTGCGAGCCGCGATCAAGGCAAAGGCCCCGACGATCAGCGCAGCAACCAAATGAAAGAGCACGATCGGCCTGCCGAGCGGCAGCGTACCGAAGAGCGCCTGAACGAAGTTCTTGGAATGCAGCTGGCCGTCGATACACAGATAAACGTTCCAAAACGCGTGGAAGGCCCCCTCTGACCCCATCACCACAAAGAAGCAAAGCAGGAAGAGCCCTGCTAGGAAGGCGCTCAGGTTTCCGCGGCGTCTGGAGGCGGCAAACAGAAGTAATCCCCAGAAGACCAAGCTTTGGGCAATTCCACCCCAGTAGGCCGCCTGATAGTTGCTCGGGAAGGCAGCGATCTTGCCGCCGCGCCGGATCAGCTCGCCGAACAGCACCCAAGCCGTGGGAATGGCGAGCGAGAGCGCGGCTAACCAACGGCGACGACTGCGCAACTTCCGCCGCGGATAACGCACCAAGCTGGGCCGTCGCGCTGCCTCCGCGGCAGCCGAACTATTTTGCTCCGGGGAATCCACCGAGCGTTCGCTCCGCATGCTCAATCAGGTCCGCGCAACCGGCGTCCCCTAAGTTGTTTTTCTCGAGCGGGTCCACGGCGAGGTCATAACAACCCCAGGCGTCGTCCCATTCACGGGCGTGCACCTTACGAAACCCCTGCATCACTCCCCAGTTGCGGAAGGCGCAGCCCCAAACACCGCTGCAATTGGTGAGCGACAACATGGCCGGCGGAGCCACCGGACGAAGCCAACTGTGACCCAGCATCCCCTTCTTGAAAGGTTGCAGCTGGGGCTCGTCCCAAAGGCCCATGAGGTCCAGCACGGTGGGCGTCATATCGGTCGAAAAGGTGGGCTCGTTTCGATGGGCCTCGAGATTCTTGCGCTCCTCCGCACTCAACGTGCCTGGCGGCGCAGAGACCCAACCCGGGACGTGCAGCTCCTCCTCGAACAAGGAGCCGGTGTGTCCTACAGGGCCGTGCTCCCGGAAGGCCTCCCCGTGATCACTGGTGAAGATGATGACGGTGCGGCTGCCCATCGGACGCGAATTGAACTCACGTAGGAAACGCCCAACGTGCTTGTCCTGAAGGAAGACCGCGTTCTTGTAAAAATTGCGGTACTCCTCATTGTTATCCGGATCCTTCGAGCTGCTCGAAGGTTGAAACGGTGACTGCTCTGGGTCCACTTTGTAGGGCACATGGGTGTTCCCGACGTGCACAGTGGCAAAGAAGGGCTCCTTCAGATTTGGCAACTCAGCCAGCGCCCGCTCGACGAGCAGCCCATCATCCCCGCCGAGATCCAAGTCCGCCTCGGGCTCCACATCCGAGCCACCACATTGAAAGTCGGTGGGCAGGTCCTGCACCCACAGCCGCGAGTTCGCAAACAGCATATGGTGACTCGTCCAATACGCATTACCGAACCCGGCGGCGCGCGCGTAGTCGAACAGCAGCGGGACGCCGTGAAGGCGCTCGCGTGGCTCCGTTGGTTCAAGCCCCGACCAAAGCACAGCGAGCTGAATCGCCGTGGTCGTGGCATTGGAGTGGAGTTGCTCCAGCGGGATTCGGTTGGGAACCGCGAGGTTCACTTCCGGGGAGATGTCACACTTCTCCGTCGGCACGGAGCAGTGACAATCGGCTCGGACGCTCTCGGTGAGGAGCAGCAATACGTTGCGTGGGATTGGTTGATTCGGGCGCAGCTGTGGCATAGGCGGGGGAGTGCGTCGCCCCGGACGAATCTGCGCAGTCGTGCGAACCCCGGTGAGCTCTTTGATCAACCCGCCGATGGCGTGAAAGTAGATGACGTCCGGCGTAGAGGCCTGAACGCGCCTGTACGAGCACGGGATGAGGAACACCGCGATCAGCGCCACCGGCGCCAAAACTCGCGCCACGCGCACGCTGCGCCGACGCGGCCGGATCAACTTCCGGCCGAGTACCAGGAACAGCAGGGAGAAGAGCAGAGGGGGCAGCACACTACCCAAAAAGTTTTCGCCATCCGCGCCGAGCTGTCCAAACACACTGCCCGCAAGGGAGGTACCGAACAACGTGGCGTCCAGGTTGAGGTACGTCGAGTACTGACTATGAAAGTAGAGCTGTCCGCCGAGCGCCAAGGTGAAGAACAGCAAGAAGACGGTGGCAGCGGCCCAACGACTGATACCGCGCTGCGCTGCCGCGACCCACAACAGGCTCATCCACAGCAGCGCGCTCTCGAGCACGGCCAACGAATAGCTGCCGATGTACTTGGGAGGCAGCGTCATCAGGCGCGTTCCGCGCGTGGCGAAGTCGGCGATCAGCACCATCAGCACGGGCGACGCGACGAGGGCCCAAGCAAAGCGTCTGCGCAAACGTGCAACGCTCCGCAGCCGGCCGTCCTTGCGGGCTACACTTTCGGTCATTGCTGGTTGTGAGACGGCCATCCTCGCCTCCCACGTTTCCAACGTTTTTAGAGTGCGCGCAACGTTTTGGTGACATAACCGGTGCTAAGGTGCCGGCCGATGTCCCCCGCCGAGGATGATCGTCGCGCCTCCCTGACGGCTGAGCTCACCACCGCGTTGGTTCGAGAGCTGGCGCTCGAGTGGCGCCGCTTGAACGATTCGTACTTCAAATCCAAGCTGCGCTTACCGCAATTCCTGCTGACTGCGTCGACGCACACCCTAGGCCGTTACGACTACGGCCAACGGGTATTGTCCGTCTCGCAGGCGCTGGCGCTCGAAAAGCCGTGGTCCACGGTGCTCGAGGTGCTCAAACACGAGATGGCGCATCAGTATGTCTTCGAAATCCTTGGCGTGCTCGATGAGACCGCGCACGGGCCCGCCTTCCGCGAGGTGTGCGAGAAGCTCGGATTCGATGGGCGCGCGCGCGGCATGCCGGAGGCACCGGAGGAGCCTGTCGCCGAAGACCGCATCCTCGAGCGCGTCGCCAAGTTGCTCGCGCTGGCCGAGAGCCCCAGCAAACACGAGTCGGAAGCGGCAATGAACGCCGCTCAACGACTGATGCTGAAGTACAACCTCGAGCTTTGTACCAAGCCCGGGAATCGCAACCTTTACCGTCATCGCGCCGTAGGCGTTCCCACCGGGCGAGTCACTGAGGCCGAGCGCTGGCTAGCGGCCATTCTAACCGGTCACTTCTTCGTCGAAGGGATCTGGGTATCGGTCTATCGGCCGCTCTTGGGCAAACGCGGCAGCGTCCTCGAGCTCTCGGGTACGGAACAGAACCTGGAGATGGCCGAGTACGTCCATACCTTCCTCAGCCACGCCGCCGAGAGGCTTTGGCAGGCCCACAAACGTGAGCGCGGTATTCGCGCGAACAAAGACCGCCGCACCTTCTTGGCGGGGGTGATGTCCGGCTTCCACGCCAAGCTCGAAGAGCAAAAGAAGGCCCAGGCCAAGGAGGGGCTGGTTTGGCTAGGAGACGCGGACTTGAAGACCTTCTACCGCAAGCGCCACCCGCACGTCGTCAGTGTCCGTTACGGCGGATCGAGCCGCAATGAGGCTCACTCCGAGGGCCAAAAAGCCGGGCGCTCGCTCGTCATCAACAAGCCGATTACGTCGGGGCCCTCACAGAAGGTACGCCTGCTCGGCCGCTGAGCCGTTTGGCTCACAAGCGCAAGCCCGGTGGCAGCCGTTCGCCCTGAAACACCCCGCGCTCCTCGGCTGCGACCGGCACGACCTCGAGCACCATCGCGATCAGCTGCGGATCGGCGGCTTCGCGCGTGAGACGAGCAGCGAGCTCGTTGCGCGGGCCAGGCGCCAAATCGCGCGAGCGATCCCCAGTGAGCCGAGCGATCTCAGCGGCCGCACGCGGCGCAGTGGGCAGATCCTGCCACTTCTCGCGCAGCAGATGATCGAGCCATTTCTCTGCGACCTTCGGTGAGACCACGTGATGAAACTCTGCGTAGGTCGGGACCCGCGCGCCAATGCGACCGAGCGCAGCCCATAGCCGCGGATCACGCTTGGTCCAGGTGCGCTCGAGGATCCAATCGCCAAGCTCAGCGCGTGCACGAGCTGGCGTGCGCTCGAGGTGACTCAACAGCTCAAGCATCTCGTAGTCGCTCGACTCCGGTTTGAACGTCTTCGACCGCTTGAGCTTCAGCTCGGAAGGAGCGATCAATGGCGCCAACGTATCGCGCAGTTGCAGCTGTAACTTCTCGGGCAAACCGCCTGCGACGCGACGAAAGCAGATAAAGAGCTGCTGCCAGGTACGGGCCTCTTTGGGGAAGGCCAACCCCTCATTGAACAGCGGGGCTATTTGCGCGGCTCGCTCCTCATCACCCGGTGCTCCGTAGCCCGGCCGAGCCGTAAAGCCCGCCAGTTGAAAGAAGACGCGTTCATGGTCGAGCGAGCGCCGCCGCCCCTTCCTGTGTGAGAGCACTCGGTCACACAAGGTTCGCGCGACGTCGAGGTTCCAGGTCTCCTTCTCACCGAGCAAGCGACTGAGCTCACGCAAGAGGTTCTTGGCGTCTTTTGGCTCGCTGCTAGTCCCTTTGCCGTACACGCTCGAGACCAGCTCGAGCGCGCGGTCCAGGTCCTTGCCCAGGTGACGCGAGTGAGCCGCATCAGGCTCCGCCTGGCCCTCGTCCGCGCGAAGATCGAAAGCGAGCCGGTGGCGTTCCCCAGATCCCGTGAGGGAGATCGCCGTCAGTTCCAGCGTCCCAATCGGGGAGAGCTCTGCCTCGAGCTGCACCGGCAACTCGCTTATGGCCCCCGCCCGCGAAACGGTGACCGACAGCGGTGGTAGCTTGTCGAACTCACCATTCAAGGGAACGAGCTGCCCCAGCGCTACGGGCCCAAAGACGTCGGAAGAATACAATTCAAAACGCGCTGGGCGCCCGACCAATAGCTTGAGCTCTTGATCGGTCACACGCAGCGCGACCCCCTCGGCGGTGCCCTTGGGCACCACGCACAACAGCAGAGGCGTCGCTCCTGAGCCTTTACCTACCTTCACGAAATAGCTCCTCGCGGCGCCTCCTTCGATCCTCGGGAGTTCCCCGCGCAGAGCCCGAGCATAATGCACTGCTCCGAGCGCTACTGCTGTATCGGGGTCATGGCCCTCAATCAGGAGCGGCGCTTGCGTATGCCAGGCCGCGAAGGTCTCGAGCAACCGAGCGACGATCGCTTTGGCGCGGAATACGCCGCCATTGAGCAGCAGCGCTCCCAGGCCGTCATCGGCCGGCAAGTGTCGCTTCAAGAAGGTCGCGATATGGCGAGTTATCGCTGGGTCCCGCTCGAACGGCAGACCCATCGCCACGAGTCCCGCGCGGGTGCGAGCGGGCTCGTTTGCGAGCGGCACGACTGGAAAGAAGCCGTCGAGTACCAAGCGCTCGGCGGCTTCCCGCGTGAGCGTCGTACTCTTGGTGGAGCCGATGAGCGAGGAGCCACGGCCGGCAACGCTAATGCGTATTGTCTCCTTTGCGCCGCTTAGCAAGCTCTCCTTCGCGCGTTGACACGATGCAACCAGCGAGGCGAACTGCACCGATTCGAGCGGCGCCTCCGCCGACAAAGCCGGCTCCAGATGATGCGCGAGCGCTAGATCCATATTGTCGCCACCGAGCAACAAATGCGCACCAACAGCGGTGCGCGTCACGGCTAGCCCGTGCCCCCCGAGCTCGACCCGAAACAGCGACAGGTCCGTGGTACCGCCGCCGACATCGCAGACGAGCAGGTAGGTCGCCTTGCGCCCTTCCTCCAGCATACGCTGACGCAGCGGTGCGAGCGCGCCACTCTCCAAAGCGACATAGAGCGCAGCCTGCGGCTCCTCCAGGAGCCGCACCGAGAGACCCGCTGCGTCAGCCGCCTCGAGCGTGAGAGTTCTCGCGACCTCATCGAAGGAGGCCGGCACGGTGAGCACCACCTCGCAGTCCTCAGCCTGGAGCCCAGCCTCGGAGGCTCGCAGCTTTACGTGATTGAGGATCAGGGTTGCAGCAGCTACCGGAGAGAGCCGCGGTGAAGCCTCTTCGGCTGCGAGTCCCCATGGCAGAATTGGCGCATGGCGATCAACCCGCGGATGGCAAAGCCAGCTCTTGGAGGAGGCTACCATCCGCGACGGGACCTCCACGCCACGTTGCCTGGCGAAGACGCCGATGGACCAATCAGCGCCCTCGAGCTCCGGAGCGGCCGTAAGTTCCTCGGGCAGCGCTGAGTAGAGACAGGAGGGTAAAAGCGCCCGGTCCTCGATCGTGGTGGCGCTGGTGCGTTGCCGAAGCGGCAAGACGCTTGCCTTTGCCGCCGACTCGGCACGCCGCACGGCGAGCACCGTATTCGACGTTCCTAAGTCAATACCAAGGATCGCGCTGGCCCCCATGACGACTAGCCCTCCATATCGCGTTAGCGTTCGTCGCGCACCGAGAGTTCGATCTTCCAGCGCTCATCGGGCTTGCGTGGGGTAACCGGCAGCGCCTCGAACAGCAACGTACCCACCTCGGTCACCGAGGCGGCCAGATGCACCGGCACCACTTCTCCCAAAGGCCGCCCCTCGCTCGGCAACGTTACTTCGATCGGCGGTAGCTCCTCGAGATCCTCGCCAATCTGCTCGATCATCGTACCGGCTACATCGGCGCGACGCGTGGTGGAGCCGTAAAACTTGAAGCGGACACTCTCGCCAACCACGACCCCTAGTTCGACCTCGGGCAAGCCGGAGCGAGACCCCTCCTCCATACCGAAGGGCGCGACGCATAGAGCGGTAAGCGGCGGCTCGATTCCCGGAACGGCCGGCGCTGAACTCTCGATACCCACGTAGTATGAGCGAGCGGTACCGCCGCGAATACGCAAGCCGCTCCCGCGGCGAACTAGCCCATAGTGAGCTGCCCCAACCGCTACAGCATGATCGAGGTCGCTACCGGAGAGCGCCCGAGGTGCCGGCGCGCCCTCGGACTCCGCCCAATCCGTAAGGACTGCCATCACTCGCTGTTGCAAACGCGGGCTCTTCATCACCCCGCCGTTGAACAGCACCAATGTCGGGTGCACCATCGTTCGACCCGGGGCTGACTGCACGCTCGCCTGCTTCGATAGGAAGGCCGCCAAGTGTCTCGTCACGGCCGCGTCATCCGCATAGGGCAAACCTAGTGATACGAGGCCGACCCTCGGGCGCTTCACCGGCCTGGCCGAGCTCGGTACCAACGGGAAGAAGCCTTCGATCAGCGTCCTCTCCACTTCGGCCTGCTCAATCGTGGTGCGCAGCGTCCCACCGACGAGCGCTGAGCCGGTTGCGGCGACGGCGACCGGGGCGCTGCCGAGCTGTGCGTCCGAGAGCAGCCTCTCCTTGGCGCCGCGCGCGGCGAAGGTGAGAGCGACCATTTGCATACGGTCGACCTCCTTGCCTGCCGCGGTCAACTTTTGCTTCGCCAAGTGAGCGAGCGCTAAGTCCATATTGTCGCCCCCCAACAGGATGTGGTCTCCGACGGCCAACCGCTGAAGCTCGAACGTGCCCTCTGACTCGCTGACGCTGATGAGCGAGAAGTCGGTCGTGCCGCCGCCAACGTCGACGACCAGGATGACGTCGCCCACTTTGACCTCCTTGCGGAAGGACTCCCCGCGCGAGGCAATCCAAGCGTAGAGCGCTGCCTGGGGCTCCTCCAGCAGCGTTAGGTTGGTAAAGCCCGCGGCCATCGCGGCTTCCACGGTCAGGTCGCGTGCGGAGGCATCGAACGAAGCCGGTACCGTCAGCACGATATCAGCGTCGGCGAGCGACTCCCCGTTCCTCAGGTGAGCGAACGCTTCATTCAAATGATCGAGGTAGCGATAGGAGGCCTCGACCGGCGAGATCTTCTCGACACCGCTATCAGCGGTAGCGGGCAGCACGCCGGAACGCCGATCGATACCGGAGTGACAGAGCCAGCTCTTCGCCGAAGAAACCAGCCTGCCAGGCGCTTCGACTCCGCGTTTACGTGCATATTCGCCCACCGCAAAGTTGCGCTCGGCGTCCCAAGGCAAAGCCAGCGCCCCTTCAGTGGGTGCCGCCAAGTAGAGGAAGGACGGCAAAAGGTCGCGCTCCTCTACCGTATCGGCGCTCGTCAGCTGGGGGATGTTGATTGACTCGACGTTCGGCGATTCCCCCGCCGAGAAGTCCGCTCGAGCAACGGCACAATGCGTGGTGCCAAGGTCAATACCAACGACGACCGAGGGCAACGTCTCCGACGTATCATTCATACTTCGATCTCCGCCTTCGCCAGGATCTTTGCGTCAAAGTCTTTGGTGGGAATTGGAAGCTTCACGGTCTTCGCTAGCCAGCCCTTGTGCTTGAGCACGCCGCGCTGGGCGGTCCCGTCGCCAACGGCTCCGGTCAATTTGAACAGCGGCTTGGCCGTTCCCTCGAGGGACACTTTGGAGCCCTCCTTCTCGGTGAACACGGGCTCGATCTCGAGCCGATGCTTCAACGCCTTGTTACACCCCTCGTGAACGACTCGAGCCGCTGCGCCAATGTCTTGGTCGTCAAAGTTAGCCACGTCTTGCTTCAGGAAATCCACCAAGCGGCCGTCGGCTTGCAGCATCGACAGGAGCAGCAGCGCCCCTTGCTCACGGCCGAGTTCTGCCCCGGCGGCTTGCCCGGCGTCCACCCCTTCGGCGCGAGCCTTGGCAAGCGCGGCAGCAAGCTCTGCCTCTTTTGCGGCCTTGTCCTCGACTTGCTCGGTCTCACTCGGCGAAGCATCGGGCGTGGGCTCAGCGAGCTTGGGGGCGGCGTGATTGAGCGACTGCACCCGCGCCGCAAAGCGACCGTCAAAGAGCAGCTTGAAGAAGACCACCCAGGCCATCCACAGGCGTGTTCCAAGGCCAATCTCATCGTCTTGCACGAAGCGGGACCTTAGTACGATCTTGCCGGAAGTGTGGTTCAATAGCTGGCTTCCATGCCGACCTTTGCGGCCGCTGAACAAAAGATGGCTTTCGTGATGGTTGGTCTCCCAGCCCGAGGAAAGTCCTACATTGCGCGGAAGCTCGCGCGCTACCTACGCTGGCGCGGCCAGGAGACCCGGGTTTTCAACGTGGGGACCTATCGCCGAGAGATCGTCGGCAGCCAGGTCAGCCATGACTTCTTCGACCCTGACAACCCGGAGGGCCGCAAAGAGCGGATGCGGCTGGCCGAGCTGGTGCTCAAAGACATGCTGCGCTGGCTTATGAGCACGGGCCAAGTCGGCATTTATGATGCGACCAACTCGACCAAAGAGCGACGTCGCTGGATTCGTGAGACCTGCACCGCAGCCGGGGTGACCGTGGTCTTCATCGAGACAGTCTGTGATGATCCGCACGTCATCGATCGCAACTTGCGCGACACCAAGCTCCACTCCCCCGACTACGCGGGGGTCGCGCCCGAGGACGCGCTCGTCGACTTCAAGCAGCGGATAGCGCACTACCAGCGCGCTTATGAACCGCTAGCGGATGACGAGGGGAGGTTCGTCAAGCTGATCGACGAAGGCACCAAGGTGGTGGTCCACAATGTCGACGGCGCCATTCTTTCACGCGTCGTCTACTTCCTGATGAACCTGCGCACCAAGCGGCGGCCGATCTGGCTGACGCGGCACGGGGAGAGCCAGTTCAACGTTGAAGACCGCATCGGTGGGGACAGCGGGCTGAGTCCGCGAGGGCACGAGTTCGCTCGCGCGCTCGCCGGCTTCATGCAACCGCGGCGCGGCAAAGAGCCGATCACCGTGTGGACGAGCCGCCTCCAACGTACGATCCAAACGGCCAGCTACTTAGCTGAGAGAACTACCGCCTTCCGTTCGCTGGACGAGATCGACGCCGGCGAGTGTGACGGCATGACCTATACCGAGGTACGCAAACGTTACCCCGAGCAGTTCGAGGCCCGCGCGAAGGACAAGCTCAACTACCGCTACCCGCGTGGAGAGTCCTACAACGACGTCATTCAACGGCTGGATCCCATCATCATCGAGATCGAGCGGCACGAGCATCCGATCTTGGTGGTAAGTCATCAAGGCGTGTTGCGCGCACTCTACGCCTACCTGATGGACACCCCGCCCGCCGACTGCCCCCATATCCCGATGCCGCTTCACACCGTGCTCGAGCTCATGCCGAGCGCTTATGGCTGCACCGAACGCAGGTTTCCCCTCTCCTCTTGAGGCGATGCTTCAAGCAAACCCCGAGAGCGCTTGAACGGTGAAGGCCTCCGAGCGAGACCTCGCAGACCAGGCGTGCGCCGCCCTGCAGGCTGGGCGGCTAACGCCATCGAGTTTTCGCCGCTCGCTCACGCGCGTTGAAGCGCACACGCGCGACGCTTGGCTCGACCTGGTGTTAGGGCTTGAACCGCCGCCCCCCGACGGCCCCTCCCTACCACGCGGCTGCGTCCCGTATTTGCCGAGTTCCGTCGAGGTATTGCTACGTGCCAGCGATCTCGTCGGACTCGGGCCGGAAGACGTGTTCGTGGACGTCGGCTCGGGTGCTGGCCGGGCGCTAGCGGCGATCCACCTGCTCACCGGCGCGCGGGTGGTCGGGCTGGAGATTCAGCCGGAACTCGTACAGAGCTCGCGTGAACTCATGGCGCGGCTAGGCATTACCAATTACGAGATCGCACAGGGCGACTGTCTCGAGCTCATTGGGCTGATTCCCCAAGCAGCCGTCCTACTGCTCTATTGCCCCTTTGCGTTCGACAAGCTCAATCGCTTTCTCGACCGGCTCGAGGAGCGCGCTCGAAGCAGCGAGCTGCGGCTCTGTTGCGTCGACGTGCCGCCTATTTCACGCAGCTGGCTCGAACGTGCTGAGGTCAAAGCCGGAGACCTGACGATCTACCGGAGCAAGCTTCACCGTTGAGCTAAGGCAACCGAGCTGGGCCACTGCGGGCCCAGCTTCAGCCAAACCTTCCGCGTTACTGGGAGAAGCCCTCGAGGAGATAGTGGGCCTCGATGCGGCGCAGCGCGAGGACCATGGCTGCGGCGCGCGTGTTGAGCTTCTTGCCTACGGTAAATCCGCGGGAGTCATGCTCTTCACCTTTGCGAGCGGTGTCGTCGGCGATGTCGAGAATAACGCGATAGTTATTCTTGATAGCGCGCTCCAAGCGGGAGTTTACCTCCGCCTCGGTCCACTGCTCCATGCGCTTGTTCTGGATCCATTCGTAGTAAGAAACCGTGACGCCGCCGGCGTTGGCGATGATGTCCGGGATCAGCTCGATGCCCCGCTGCTCGAGCACTTGGTCCGCCTCGACGGTGGTTGGACCATTCGCCCCTTCTGCGACGAGCTTTGCTTTGATGCGTTCAGCGACCGAGCCTGTGATCGACCCGCCGAGCGCGGCCGGGATGCAGATATCGCAATCAACCTCCCAGAAGTCCGACGAGCCAATGGCCTGCGCGTCACCATAGCCGTGCACCGACCGCTTTAGGTTATTGGGGTTCTGGTGCACGTATTCGCTGAGCTTCGCCGCGTTGATCCCGTTCGGGTCGGCGATCGAACCGTCGGCGTCTTGTACGGCGACACACACTGCCCCCATCTCGGTCAGAATCTCAGCGGCGCAGCTGCCGACGTTGCCGTAGCCCTGTACGATAAACCGAGCGCCCTTTAGCGGCTTGTTGCGACGCGTGTACCACTCCTCGATGCAATACGCGACGCCCTGCCCCGTCGCGCGTACGCGACCCTTCGACCCACCGATGCGCACGTCTTTTCCGGTGACGACGCCGCGCATGGCGTGCCGCTCCCGCTCGCCGTCCGAGTACTGTCGGAGCAGCCAGGCCATGACCTCAGCGTTGGTACCGACATCGGGCGCCGGGATGTCCAAGTTCGGGCCCACGAGCTGCTTGAGCTTGTACATATAGCGAAGGGAAATCGCCTCGAGTTCGTCTTTGGTGAAGGCTCGCGGCTCCATGCGAATACCACCTTTTCCTCCACCGAACGGGACGTCGGCGATGGCCGTCTTCCAGGTCATTTCAGCCGCTAGCACGTTAAACAAATCGAGCGAGACGTCCTTGTGGAAGCGCAGACCTCCCTTGTAAGGGCCGCGAGCCTGATTGTGCTGTACGCGATAGGCCTTCAAGCGAATGTGGCCGCCGGGCGTTACCCGATAGAGGCCGGACGTTAGCCGCAGCACGCCGTCACGAGCATGAAGGGTCGCTCCACGAAGGGCGTCTTGTTTGACGCCCAGCTTGCCGTCGAACAGCGGCGTGAAAGCGTTGGCGGGTAAACTGGAGTTCGGCAGATCGGCAAAGTTCGTGACTTCGGCCGCTTCGAGCGGAACTAGCCGGTCTCCCACCTGCGTTGTCACATAGAAGATGTGCTCGTAGTCAGGCTGCTCCAGCTCGAGGCGGATGCGGGGGTGCAGCCCAATTAGGTCTGCGGCTCGGTGAAACACCTGAAGCGATTCACCAAAGAGGGTCGACTCTGGCTCGCGGTCATGCGCGAGTGTTGCGTTGTTGGTGGTCATTGCCACCACGATCACCGAGGGCTTGCGGATTCGCAAGATGGTTCCACGGTCGCGCGGCCGGTCCCTGAAGAAAGATGAATGCGCGCTTCCCTCCGTTGACGGAAGTGCCCTCGCAACCAACCCTGGGACACGGGCGAGGCACGGTGCCCGCCCAGAGGTCGAGGACGCGGAAATCCCTCAAGATGTTCACGTCCTCGCGCATTGAGCCCGTCGGGGAATACCCCGGCGAGGAGAGAACAGCATGTATCCTGGTTTTTTTGGATTCTGGAAACAACGACACCACCACGGCGAAGAAGCGCATTGCGGCGAGGAGCGAGCGTGTGGACCTCGCGGTGGGTTTGGTCCCGGGCATAGGCCGTTTGGCCCAGGAGGGCCGGGTGGCCCCGCCGATTGGGACAACGACGGAGGCGGCTTTGGCGTACGGCGACCGCTGCGCTTTCTCGCGTGGAAGCTCGAGCTCGAGGAGCACCAGGTGGCGAAGCTCGCTGTCTTGCTGGACGAACTGAAGACAGAGCGAGCCCAAGCAGCAGTGGACCAACGGCGCTCGATCGCTGCGTTTGCCGACGGGGTCGAGAGTGAGGTGTTCGACCTTGCTCGAGCCACTGAAGCAGCAGAGCAACGCGTGCGCACAGCCGAGCGCTTGAAGCAGGCGGTGCTCAAAGCGCTGCAGGCGATGCACGAGTTACTTACGCCGGAGCAGCGTAAGCGGCTTGCGTATCTACTGCGCACAGGCGCGTTGAGCATCTAACGCAAGGAGCCCGGTGGTCCGTCGACCATCGGGCTTTTTCTCAAGCCTTAGAGATCCTCAGAGTCCACCGACGAAGCTACGTAGCAGCTCCAGCACCAAGCGGATCTTGGGTATTTCGGCGAGCACCCGCGGCGCCGAGATCCACAGGCGGAGTTCAGCCCCGACTTGCTCTGGCAAGACACGCACGAGCGGCTCCCCGCCAAATGGCTCTGGAAGACCGGCGTCTGGAATGAACGCCATCGCCAAGCCGGCGGCGCAGCTGCGGCGAATGATATGCATGTCGGTCCCGATGACTACGGGCGCAATGCGATAGCGTGCACCGTCGCGAGTGGGAAGTTCACAGGCGTCCTCGCCAGGGGCCTGCCACGCGTAGATCTCATGCGCGGCCAACTCTGCAAGCGACCGTGGAGTTCCGTGAGAGGCTAGATAGCTCGAGGACGCGAGCAAGGACCGTTCAAGGCGCACCATGGGAAAGGAAACCCACGCCGCACCGGGCGAGTTCTCGGTGAAGTGCACCGCGAGATCGATCTCCTCGAGAGGCTCTCCCAGCGGGTCGCTGCTAAAGCGACAATGCAAGTGCAGCCCGGGGAACTTGGCGCGCATCATCGCGATCAGCTGGGGCATCAATTCTGGGGGCATACCGACTGGCATCACCGCTCGCAACGTGCCGCGCGGGGTCGACCCCATATCGCGCACGGAGGACAACACCGCCCTCATCTCTTGCATCATTCGGTGCCCCTGCGAGGCGAGCGCCTTTCCCGCATCGGTGAGGACGATGCCGCGCGGAGTCCCTTCCAAGAGCGCGACCCCAGCCCGCGCCTCGAGGGAATCCACCTTGCGACGCAAGGTCGTACGCGACATGGCGAGCGAGTCGGCTGCCGCCAGGTACGACCCTGTCTCGGCTACCGCGACAAACGCTCGAAGCTCCTCCAGATCCATGCGCTCCCTTGCGGCGCGATGAGAGTGGATTGCGAGCGGAAGCGCAAGGGCGTGGGCTAGCTGAGGCAGCTCGAGCTAACGACAGCCTGTCGTCGGCGTTCCTCGCGGAGCGGCGTGGTGCTCCGTTGACGGGCGTCACAGCTGGCTATGCCATCGGCCTCGCTTGGCAGCGCCGCGCGAAACGAGCGCAGCCACCAGCGCTCGGCGTCCTCCTCGGACCACGGCTCGGTCCCTGCAGCGCCATGGCACGCATCGAGCGCCTTGAGCAACGCAAAGCCATCGCAGTAACGGTCACGAGGCGTCTTGTTGAGGCAGGTCATCACCACCCGCTCCAAGTCGAGCGGAAGCGGGGCTGTACGCTTGAGCGATGGTGGCACCGGCGACTCGAAGCGATGAGCGTTGAGCACCTCTCCTAGGTTGCGCCCTTGAAACGGGGTCTCGCCGGTCAATAGGCAATAGGCGAGTACGCCGACCGCGTAGACGTCGGTGGCAGGGCCGACTGCGAGAGGCCCCTCAATCATTTCCGGAGCCATGAACTCGGGCGTTCCAATCTGCATACCAGCCGAAGAAAGCATCAGCTCGCCCTCGAGTCGTTTGGCTAGGCCGAAGTCGAGCACCTTGACCCAATCCGGGTGGCCCTCTCGGTGACTGAGCATGATGTTCTCGGGCTTGATATCCCGATGGACCAGGCCTTTTGCGTGCGCGTGCGCCAAGGAAGCCACCTGGCGGAGGATGTTGAGCGCGCGGGAAGCAGGCAGCGGACCTTCAAGCTTCAGCAGCTGACTGAGCGTCATGCCCTCGACCAGCTCCATAGCGTAGTAACGCAAGCCCTCGTCGGTGCGACCGTATTCATAGAATGCAACCGTATTGGGGTGCGCCAGCTCGCTGGTTAGGCGTGCTTCGCGATCGAAGCGTGCTTCGTGGTCCCGGTCGCGTACGTTGGGTCGGATGACTTTGATGGCGGTCCTGCGGCCGAGCGTGTCATGGCGCCCCTCGAACACCGTCCCCATTCCACCTTCGCCCAACTTGCGTTCAACCCAATACGGCCCCACGCGGAAGGAACCGTTTGCAAGGGCGGCGGGCTGCTTGGCCTTTGTCCAGGCCAGAACCCCAATCACCACAACCGTCAAACCTGCTGCCAGGAGGATTAGGAGCTGCATTCCAACAAGCTTGGCCGCGGAGTTTGGATTTCTTGCGTTCCCGCTCGTGTGGAATTGTTAACGCGCTGACTGCGCCCGAGCGCCGCTTTGATCAGGTTGGGCTTGCGGCGGGGGCGCGCCGCGATGACCGTTCACTCATGCGGCGAATCGCTGTGGCGGGTGTAATTCTGGTGCTCCTCGGGTGTGGAGCTCGGACGGGACTTCCGGAGTTTGACAACGATGGCGGCGCCGGTGGCGGTGGTGGTGGCAGCCCTCCCGTGCCGTGCGAAGGTGTGGAGGAACAAAGCTGCGGCAGTGACTTGGGCGAATGCTCACCTGGCCTTCAGCGGTGCCAACCCGACGGCTTCTTCGGACCTTGTGAAGGAGCGGTCGGCCCGTTCGAGGAGCTTTGCAACGACCTCGACGACGACTGTGATTCAGTCATCGACAACGGCTTTGGGATTGGCGGCGCTTGTGACGGCGCAGACAGCGACAGTTGCTTGGACGATGTGATGACCTGCCAGGGCTGCACGCTCGGCCCGGATCTCGTTGAGACCTGCAATGGGACAGATGACAACTGCAACGGCATCATCGATTCGGATTGCGAGGTTGGAGATTGCTCCCCCACCCTCCTTGTCACCGGCTCGGTCCCGTCCAGCCCTGGCTGCATCGACTTCCCCGTCGAGGCCGGGTCCACCGGCGTCATCAACTACCCGTGCGGCGGTGGAGATGTAACGGCCACGCTGGGGGCCATCACCTTTTCGGGGTCCGTGAACAACGGCGAGGTCTCTCTCTTTGGTACCATCGACTTTGTTGGGCCAGACGACTGCCTCTGGCGCGCTGACCACTTCATCAACGGGTCGATCCCGGCCGGCACCGTCGCCTATTTTTACGAGGAGACGCTGTTGACCCCGCCCGGCAACGGCTGTTGGTCTCCGTGCACCGAGACCGGCACAGTGGACATCAATTGGGTGGAGCGCTGACCGCCCTCAGCTCCGGAAGATCTGCCAAAGGCTCAGGCCGGTCGCAAGAAACAGCGCAAACGCGCCACCAAAAAGGCTAACCCACAGCAGGGTGAGGGGTAGCGGTGCAGCAACCCCACTTGCTTGGGCCAAGGCGTCCCCTTGGACGTTCTTCGGCGCGGCGCCTGGCACGAGCGGAATCTGCTGACGACGATCCCCCACGGCCAGGGCTAGCGCAAACAGCGCGCCTAAAGCTGGTAGCAGACCGAGCAGCCCAACCAACGCCGCGTTCTCTGCTCGGTCCGTCGCCTTCTCGACCCGCGATTCACGCTCACCCGGCGCGAACACCGAGTCGCTGGTGCGGACATCCCGAGCCTCCGCGTGATTGAAGTGCGCAGATAGGTCCGACACCAAAAGCGCGGAAAGCGCTGCGGCGCCAGCGACCAAGGCCAAGCGAGCCGTGCCCTTGTGCTGGCGGCGCCAAACGAAATGAGCGCCGAGCAGCAGACTCGCCCCCAAGACCAGAAACAGCGCCAAGGCACCGCCAAAGCCAGCACTCCCCAGCAAGGATGTCTTGAGCCCAATGACGCCGACAAGGACCGCCGCCCCCATTCCGACACCACCGAAAAGCAGCTGGGTCCGCCGCGAAGCAGGAAGGCCGTTTTTCATCTTCGTGGACCTTAGTCCTCTTTTCGGGTTCCGGCCGGACAAAAGCCTGGGCAAGCTTGCGAGCACGATGATGAAGTACGCCCTTCTCCTAGCGCTGGGGGTCTCCTGGGGTTGTCTCGCCCCGTCGCCCAAGGAGCGCAACGAGCCCATGGAAACCACCACGAGCACGCTGCAGACTCAGCCCAAGGAGAACGGCGGACCGGCTGGAGATGGAGTTGGCCCGGCGACTCGCCACGGCGGCACCATCGATCTCAAGCGAGTACAGTGGCCGGACGCCGCGAGCGTGAATCAAGCAGCTCGCGCCGCGTTAACCAGCAGCGCCCGCGAACAGGTGGATAACGCGGTATTGCCCGTGTTGCTCCCGTCCGATGCGGCGCTGGCGCACAACGCTACCGTGATCGCTCGGCCTACGTTCATCGCGGTTTCAACGCGCACGGAAGACAAGTCCCTCACCGTGTCGGTGTCCGCCTCCAACGTCGTTCACCGCTACCAAGGAATGGAGAGGGCCACACCAACGAGCAAGGTCCGCGGCGGCAAGCCTGCCTGGGTTCTGCAGAACGAGGGGATTTGGAGCGTCGCCTGGAATGAACACGGGATCGACTACGTGCTCGAGCTCGAATGCGCGGCCCCTGGTACGGACGCGCGCTGCGCGGATGACACTGCCGTTCGTCAATTCGCTGAGGAGCTCGTGTTCGTCGGTGGTAGCGCCCAAGCAGTCAACAAGGAGCCCAGCCGATGAGCGCAGCCTCTGTTCACGCCTTCCGCCGAGTTCGGCCGCTCGCGATCGCTTCTGCAGCCACGCTCACGTCCTTGCTCTGGCAGGCCAGCGCTATCGCGCAACCGTTTAGCTATAATCCGCCCGGCCAGCTCGTGCCGAACTCGGGGGAAGGCCGCTTCGACGAAAAGGCCTATGCGCCCGGGATGCGCTTTCCGATCGAGAGCGCCCCCGCCTACGCGAACTCCCAAGTTTGGGGAACCGGCGGCTCGGAAGGGCCCTCTGGCTCCCAATGCGCAGAAGCGAACTTCAGCTATCCGTGGTCGGACAACTATTGCGAAACGCGCTCGTGGGATATGCCGCTATGCCCTTCGGGCACCGGCCATCAGGGTCAGGACATTCGAGCAGCTACCTGCGACAAGAACGTGCACCCGGTGGTGGCCTCGGAGACCGGCACGGTAACCAACGTTGGCAGCTATAGCGTCTACATCACCGCAGCAGACGGCACACGCTACGACTACTTGCATATGGGTTCGGTCGCGGTTTCTCCTGGACAAGACGTCCAGAAGGGAACCGTCATTGGGCGAGTCTCCAATGAGTTTGGCGGAACCCCGACCTCGGTGCACCTGCATTTCAATCTACGCCAGAACGTCGACGGCCTCGGCAGCGTGTATGTGCCAACGTATATGTCATTGGTCAACTCCTACCAAGCCTTGGTTGGGCCGGTTGCTCCGCCGCCAACAGGCGCGCTGAGCGGAGCTAGCTGTGAATCGCTGCTTGGCTTCGTCTCCCCCAGCGAAGGCACCGCTCCGATCGACGTGCGCCTCTACTTCGATGGCGCGCCCACGGACGGCAACACCGTTGGGCATACCTTCCTCGCCGACTTACCGGTAGAGACGGGCTGCAACGAGGGTTGCGCCTGCGACGGCAGCACCTGCGCTTTCGGTTTCGACATTCCGCCGCCCTTCTCCTTGTTCGACGGGTCGGCACACAGCGTCCGAGCCTACGGTTCGGATGGCTCGCCCGAGCTGACCGAGCTCACTGGGAACCCGCTCGAATTCAACTGCGCCTTCGAGGTTCCGAGCGGAGTTCGCCGCAAGATCAGCTCGGACGAGGTGCAGATCGCTTGGCGCTTCTCCAGCTTCTGGGACGAACTCGAGGTCTCCGACGGGATCATCGCCAAGCTAGCGGAGAGTGAAGAGCTCCCCAGCGAGCCCAAACTCGTCGCCAGCAGCGACGCTCCCGATGCGTTGTTCGTGGTCGATGGCGCACGCAAACGACGCGTCAGCGGAGCCGTATCGAGCAAGGCTTGGGGCTTCGAATTCCCGCCCGAGCTACTGCCGGCGAGCGAACTCGAAGCGATGGCGGAAGGCCCGGCCTGGCCTCACAGGCCGATGATCCTCGTCAACGCCCAAGGCGAACGCTTCCTCGTCGACGCCAAACCCGAAACTCCACCGACGTCCGGCAATGGCGGCGGGGACGCCTCATCGAGCGGCGGCGGTGGGGACTCCAGCGGCGGCGGTGGGGACTCCAGCGGCGGTTGCTCTTGCACAACCCCCGCCAGCGCGTCGCCCAATCCGCTCTTGGCTCTCTTGGGGCTCCTACCGCTCGCCCGTCGACGCAAGCGTCACTAAACAGCTTTGGTCCACACCGCCAGCTCGACGCGCCTCAAGGCACGATGCGAACCAGCGTACGAGGCACGTTGTGTTCGTCGCAGCCTGATTTCTGGAAGGCGTAGACCTGCTCGATCTGTTCGTCGTCCACGGCGACGCAGCCTAAGGTCCAATCGCCTGCTTCGGCGCCACCGCCACCCCCGTGAAGCTGCAACAAGCTGCCAAGTCCGGTGGTCTGCGGCGGCTCTTTGCACTGCCGCTGCGCGGCGACGATCGCTCGATGCTCCGGGCTGCCAATCGTCCCAGCCGACAAACCGGCGTCGGCGTCTGCGATATTGGGGTAAGCAAGCTGCAATGAGCGATGAAAGCCGCTCGGAAATTTCTTACTAATGAAGTAATCGCCCTCGGGCGTTCGGCCATCCCCCTCACGTTGCTTGTGACCCAGCGGCGCAAAACCAAGCGAGGCTTCAAAGCTCGCAGCGAGTTGTGCTCCGCAGCGAAGTTCCAACCTTCGAGCAGCCTTACGCACGAGAATCATTCGTTGCTCAGCGCATGACACCAGGAGCTCGGGGTTCGGCTGCTCAGGCGCTGAGACTTCGGCGCGGACGAACTCCGCCCTCGAAGCTGCAGGCGGCAAGGCCGACACAGGTTCTGCGAAGAGCACCGGGTCGTACGGCTCGGCCGCTATCATCGTGAGCCGAGAAGGCTCCCTCGTGTCAGCACTCGGTGCACAGCCAAACAGCGTCGCAAAGGCGGCTAGCATTGGGACCGACCATGTAGCCGAGTGTGCGCAATTGGCCTGTCGCCCGCCGCGTCGAAGGTCGTGTCCCATGAGCAAGCATCGCGAGAGGAGCAGGAACTGTGACCGCCTCCTCGATCGTTGCCAAAAGAAGCTTTGAGCTTCAGATTCGGTCGCTTGACAGGTTGACGCGCCGCGTCCACATAGGGGCTTTGTTGTCTGCATCCGCCCCGGCGGAATGACCAAAGGAGGCAGCTGTGTCCACCACCCCGCAAAACCGATACAAAGCCGACGTTCGAGAGACCAAGTTCCTGCTCTTTGAACAGTTCCCCATTGAGCCCCTTTTGGGCAAAGCGCCTTTTGAAGCCTGGGGCCGGGACGAGTGCAGCATGGTGCTCGACGAGTCCTACAAGTGGTGTTGTGACGTCGTCGGCCCCCTGAACGCTGTCGGGGACCGCGAGGGCTGCGCCATCGTTGACGGACGCGTGAAGACGCCAACCGGCTTCAAGGATGCTTGGGCCTCCCTTTTCCAAGCGGGCTGGAAGGGCTTGGCTGCCTCCCCCGAGTATGACGGCCAAGGCGCTCCGTACGCCCTCACCTGTGCGGTCGAGGAGTTTATGTGCGGCTCCAACCCCGCCTTCAACATGTACCCCGGGCTTGCCCAAGGGGCCGCCGAGGTCATTGCGCACTTCGGCACCAAGAAGCAGAAAGACTTGTTTGTCCGCCGCATGATCCACGGCACCTGGGGCGGCACGATGTGCCTAACCGAGCCCCATGCCGGGAGCGACGTCGGCTCGGCGCGCACCTCGGCCAAGCGCCTCGGTGATGGCAAATACGCTATCTCCGGCACCAAGATATATATCTCGGGCGGCGATAACGACTTTACCGAGAACGTCGTCCACTTGGTGCTCGCCCGCGTGGAAGGCGCCCCTCCCGGAACCAAAGGCCTCTCGCTCTTCATCGTGCCGCGCGTACGTGTGAATGAGGATGCAAGCCTTGGGGAGCTGAATGACGTCGCCGTTGCCTCGCTCGAACACAAGATGGGCATCAACGGTAACGCCACCTGCGTGCTCAACTTCGGTGAGGACGGCAACTGCATCGGTGAACTCGTTGGCGAGGCTGAGAACGTCGGCATTCAACAGATGTTCATGATGATGAACACGGCCCGCATCGGCGTGGGCATTCAGGGCGTCGCGGTCGCTGGCGCGGCCTTCCTCGCGGCGCTCGACTACGCCAAGGATCGCAAGCAAGGCGCGAGCATGCTCAACTGGAAAGACGCTACGGCTCCGCGCGTACCCATCATCGAGCACGCCGACATTCGCCGCATGCTGATGGAGATGAAGGCTCGCAGCGAGGGTCCGCGCGCGCTGGTGATGAAGCTCGCCTACCACTCTGACCATGTCCGGGCGCTCAAAGGCAAAGACGATCAAGCCGCCGCCTATCACCAGGGCCAAGTGGATTTGCTGGTGCCGCTCGTAAAGGCCTACTCTACGGACCAAGCCTTCAAGGTCTGCGAGCTCGCCATCCAAACCTTTGGTGGAGCCGGCTTCGTGAAGGATTACCCGGTAGAGCAGTACTGCCGTGACTCGAAGATCTTCAGCATCTACGAAGGCACCAATCACATTCAGGCGATGGACCTCGTGGGTCGCAAGTTGCCGCAAAACGGCGGGGCCAACCTGCAGGCCTTCCTTGGAGACATTGCCCGCTTCATCGCCGAGAACGAGTCGCATGAGAAGCTCGGTGGTCTGGTGAAGGAGTTGGCGGTCGCTCATGAAGCGGTCGCTGGCGTCGCTATGCGGCTCCTGGGCTGGTTCCAGTCAGGCCGCATGCAGCTTGTTCCGCTCGCGGCCAACCGGGTCCTCGAGATGATGAGCGAGCTCTGCTGCACCTGGCTGCTCTGCGTTGGCGCGCGGATCGCGTTTGATGCGCTGCAGAAGCTGCCCAAAGGGGAAGACGCTCAGGCCGAGCGCGCCTTCTACGAAGGCAAGTTGCACGTCGCCACCTACGCGGTTCACAACATCCTGCCTCACGCCAAGCTGACGGCGGAGATTCTCGGCCGTGAAGACACCTCCGCGCTCGACATGCCGGCGCAGGCCTTCGCTTCCATCTGAACGAGAACGGTAAAATGCAGCAAGGAGTCGACGATGATCGGCTCCTTGCTTCGTTTTGTAGATGGGACGGAGGAGCTCAGTCCAAGAAACCGCGCTTGGCTTGATCTCGTTCAATTGAGCGGAATAGCGCGCCAAAGTTGCCCTCGCCAAACGAGAGGTGGTTCTTACGCTGAATCAGCTCGACGAAGATCGGCCCGATCAGATTCTTGGTGAAGATCTGCAGCAGGTAGCCCTCTTCATCTCCATCAATCAACACGTTGCGAGCCGCGAGCTCTGCTCGATCCTCGGTCACGTTGGGCACCCGCTCGAACACCGAGGCGTAGTAGTCGGCGTCGATGTCCAAGAACTGAATGGGGCTGCCCTCGAGCGCTTTGAGCGAGCTCAGGATGTCCTCGGTCAGGAACGCGAGATGCTGGACGCCGGGCCCGCGATACTCCTCGAGGTACTCGGCTATCTGGCTCTTGGCCTCGGTGGCCTCGTTGATGGGTATGCAGAAAGTTCCACAGGCTGAGCGCAAGGCGTACGAGGTCAGGCCGGTCTTCACGCCGCGGATGTCAAAGTAGCGAACCTCGGTAAAGCCGAAGACATCCTTGTAGAAGTTCGCCCACGCTTGCATCGTCCCTTTGGCCACGTTGTTGGTCAGGTGGTCGATGCGAACAAAGCCTTTCGCCGGGACGCGGTCGGGGCGGTCGAGCGCTACGAAGCCCATATCGTGATAGAGCCGCTTTCCGTCCCCGGGCTCTACCATGTAGAGCAAGCTGTCCCCCAGCCCAACCACCGCGGGGATCGCTACGCTCGCTCGCGAATAGTCACCACCGTCGGTGACGCGAGCCCCTCGTGCTTGAGCCTCTCGCACGGCAGCCTTCACGCTCTCGAAGCGCCACCCCATGGCCGAGATCGATGGGCCATGCGCGCGAGCAAAGGCAGACGCGGCGCCCTGCGCATCCCGATTGAGCAGAAAACGCATCTCGTTCTGCTCGTACAAATCCACGTTCTTCTTCTCGTGTCGCATGGTGCGCGAGAAGCCAAACGCCAGAAACAAGGCATGCAGTTTGTCGGGCTCGGGGCTCGCGAACTCGACGAACTCAATGCCCAATAGCCCAGTGGGGTTGTTCAGATTCATCGACCCTTCCTCCAGCTCATCCAGTAATCAGGCTTCTCAAACTGCTGAGCAGCGTCGGCCACCTCCAGCGGGTTCTTGGTGTCCACCATGATGGCGACCTCTTCGGTAGCTCGTGCATCCTTTGAGCGGGCCTCAGCGCCGGCTTGAGGGCCATGGTGAATTCCCTGCGGGTGAAGCGTCACCATGCCCGGGGAGATGCCCTCGCGGCTGAAGAAGTTACCGCTGTGGTAAAAGAGGATTTCGTCGAAGTCGATGTTCGAGTGATAGAACGGTACCTTCAACGCGGTTGGATCGCCGTTCTCTAGCGGACGTGGCGCAAAGGTACAGATGACGGCGTTGGGCATGACGAACGTCGAGTGCGCCGAGGGCGGGAGGTGGTAGCGATCTGAACTCACGGGCCGAATATCGCGTACGCGCAACTTCAACGCGCTGAGCGTGCCCTTCCAGCCCACGGTGTTGATCGGGCAGAAGGGATAGAAGATTTTGGTGGTCTGACCGCTACGGACCACTCTCAACTCGAACTCGCCCTCGGGCGTGACCGGCGTAGCAAGCGAACCTTCCTCGGGCGACGGAACCACCAATACCGCCGGGTCGAAGAGCGCGTGTTGCCCCAACATTCCGCGGTCGGGGAAGCTGACCTCCCCGGCGCTCTCGACGACGAAGAGGCGCGTCGCGCTGGTGGGCGAGAGGCGCTGCACGGTACCGCGCGGGATCAAGAGGTAGTCTCCGGGCTCGTAGCTCAGCGGGCCGAAGTCGGTCTCCAGGCGGCCTGCACCGCGGTGAACGAACAGCACCTCGTCGGCGTCGGCGTTGCGGTAGAAGAACGGCCAGGGCTCGAGCGCGCTGGCCCAAGACAGACGGACATCCGCGTTGAAGAAGAGCGGCGTGCGACCGAGCTGATCAGCGGGCCCGGCAATAGGCTGCTCCAAATCATACGCGCGCGGACGCAGCGGCCCCTCGATTCGCGTCCAGCCTACCGGAGCTTCACGCCGATACAGGTGCGCGTACCGGCCAAAGAAACCGCCGCGCGCGTACTCCTCCTCAACGGTGCCCTCGGGCAGACCAACGTGTGCCTGCTGAGCCACCCTGCCACGAATGTAGGGGATATCCATCAGCCAAGCGTGACGCCAAATGCTTTCTCAAGAAAGACACAATGTTTGACCATACAATGTCCATTCTATGGACATTGTATCGGCCCCGCTCGTCACCTTGGAGCAGGCGCGTGTGCTTGATGCCTTGGCCAAAGCCGGCTCGCTCAAGGCAGCTGCCAAAGCCTTGGCCAAGGGACACTCAGCGGTGCTTTACACGCTGAGAACGTTGGAGGAAGCCCTCGATCTGCGCTTGCTCGACCGCTCTGGCTACAGGCTAAAGTTCACGCCGGCCGGAGAACGCGTGCTCGAAGGGATGCGCCAGCTGCTCGACGCCGAACGTCGATTGCAGGTCGCTGTTCACGAGGTGAAGAGCGGTTGGGAGCCGCGGCTCTCGATCGTGGTGGACGGGGTTTGCCCAACCTCCCGGCTGTTCGAGGTCGTCGCCGGCTTGGCACAGAGCGGCGCCGCTACGCGTATCGAGGTAATCACCGAGTTTCTGTCGGGCGTCGAAGCAGCCTTCGAGGCGCGCGAAGCCGACCTGATGATCTCGGTGCTGCCCGCTTCGTCGAGGTTGGTCACGGCTACCGTGTTGCCAACGTTTCGAGCCTACCTGGTTGCGCACAAGCGCCACCCACTCTCCTCGCAGAAGCGGCTCACGCTCGAGGAGCTCGCTAGCAACGTATTGCTCACTGTGCGCGGTTCGGATCCGCGGCTGTCCCTCTCCACCTCAGGGATCGAGCCGCAATCGCAGGTCGTGCTCAATGACTTTGCGGCGAAGAAGACAGCGTTATTGGCCGGGGTTGGCTTCGGTTGGATGCCGGAGCACCTGATCCAGGCGGAACTCGCGCGCGGAGATTGCAAGAAGCTCTCGCTCGCCGCCGGCGCTACCCATGAGTTCGCTCCGCGGCTCTACCGACGTCGTGGACGCAAGCTCGGCCGCGCTGGGCAGGCGGTGTTTGCGGCGCTCACCGAGTAGAGCCGCAGGGGCGATCGTCGAGCGCTGCCCAAGCGCGAAGAACCGAGTAGCATCGCCCGCGATGGCTAGACTCGACCCTCATTCCTACGCTGATGACTCGCACTCCAAGGTGATCGCCGTCGACTGGGAGGCACGCGTCGATTTTGCGAGCCGAACACTCGAAGCGACAGCGCTGCTCGAGCTGGACGCGCCCTCTCTTGCAGGTCCGCTCGACCTCGACAGCCGGCAGCTAACCGTGATTGCCATCAGCGACGCGCAGGACAACCCGATCGAGTTCAGCTTGGGTGCAGCCGATCCGGTGCTCGGGTCGAAGCTCTCGCTCATGCTCCCGGCCGGCATCAAGACGGTTAAAATTCGCTATTGCACAGCCCCCGACGCGAGCGCTTTGCAATGGCTCGAGCCCCCGCAGACGGCCGGCGGCAAACACCCATATCTTTTCTCGCAATGTCAGGCGATCCACACTCGCTCGATCTTGCCGCTGCAAGACACGCCAAGCCGCCGCATAACCTATGTCGCCAAGCTGACGGTGCCAGCGCCGCTGCGAGCGCTGATGGCGGCGGGCTTCGTCAGCCGCGAGGTCGTCGGGGAGCAAGCCGTCGAGCATTGGGCTATGCCGCAGCCGCTAGCCCCTTATCTCTTCGCCTTTGCGGTAGGTGAGCTCGAATCAAGGAAGCTCGGCGAGCGCTCGATGGTCTGGGCCGAACCCTCGGTGGTGGACGCCGCTGCTTGGGAGTTCGAAGAAATCGACAAGATGCTCGACGCGGGAGAGGCGCTCTTCGGCGCTTACGCCTGGGAGCGGTTCGACATTCTGGTGATGCCTCCGTCCTTCCCCTATGGCGGTATGGAGAACCCGCGGCTTACCTTCGTTACCCCGACGCTGTTGGCGAAGGATCGCTCGCAGGTACGCGTGATTGCGCATGAGCTGGCTCACGCTTGGACGGGCAATCTCGTAACCAATAGCAACGCCGAGCACTTCTGGCTCAATGAGGGCTGGACTCGCTATGCCGAATTGCGCATCACTGAGGTAGTCGAGGGGCCGGACGCCGCAGCGTTGCTCGCGGCGATCTGCCGACACGACCTCGATGAAACGGTGGAACGCTTCGCGCGGGCCGGCCAGGGCGCGCTCACCCGATTGCGCACGCATCTGACCGGGGTCGACCCCGACGAGGCCTTCTCTGTCGTGCCTTACGACAAGGGCGAATTGTTCTTGCGAACGATCGAGGGGAAGGTCGGGCGTGAGCGGTTCGACGTATTCGCCAAACGCTACCTCGATAAGTTCCGCTTTGGCGCGGTCACCACCGAAGAGTTTCTCGCCTTCACCGAAGCGGAGCTGCCAGGGGTGCTAACGGCAATGGACGCGACACGCTGGATTGACGGCGAAGGTGTACCGGAGGGCGCCCCCAGCGTGCGTTCGGCAAAGCTTGCTGCGGTTGAGGCGATGGGCAGCGCGCTGCCGCCCTCGGGGCTCGAGCTTTCTTCGACCGAATGGAACCTCTGGCTCGATCGGCTGCCACGTCCGATGCCGAGAGACTTCTGTGAGGCCCTCGACCAGCGTTATCCCTTCACGAGCACCGGCAACATGGAGGTCAAGGTGTCGTGGCTGCGGGTCGCACTCAGCTCCGGGTACGACAACGTTTTGCCCGAGGTTTCGCGCGTGCTCGAGACGGTAGGCAGGATGAAGTACCTCGTGCCGCTGTACACGGCCTTGCTCGAGCGCCCCGAGACAGCCGCGCTTGCCCGCAGCATCTTTGAGCGCGCCGCACCCAGTTACCACCCAATCGCGCGAGCGGTATTGAAGGGCAGACTCGCACCATCCCCCGCCTAGCCTTAGTCCCCACTTGTGACGGCGGAGCGGCGGCGCTAGCAACGCCACAATGGATGTCGTCAGCGTCAAACAAGCTCTCGCGGGACAGGTAGCGGTCGGCAACAAAGTCGAGGTTCGCGGCTGGGTGCGCACTCGTCGCGACTCGAAGGCCGGCATCTCGTTCATTCATGTGACCGATGGCAGCTGCCAGGACCCGATTCAGGTGGTTGGGCCAAACACGCTCGAGAACTACCAGACGGAGGTGCTGCGTCTCTCCACCGGCAGCTCGCTGATTTGCCGCGGCACGTTGGTTCAAAGCCAAGGGAAGGGCCAGTCCTTCGAGATTCAGGCGGACGAGGTGATCGCCGTCGGCTTCGTGGATGACCCCGAGACCTACCCGATGCAGCCGAAGCAACACACCGCGGAGTTCCTCCGTGAGCAGGCGCATTTGCGGCCTCGGACCAACACCTTCGGAGCGGTCGCGCGCATCCGCCACGCGGCGGCCATGGCGATTCATCGCTTCTTCAACGATGAAGGCTTCGCTTGGGTCAACACGCCCATCGTCACCGCCTCCGATGCGGAGGGCGCGGGGCAGATGTTTCGCGTCTCGACGTTGGACATCAACAACCTGCCGCGCAGTGACGGCAAGGTCGACTTTCAGAAGGACTTCTTCGGCAAAGAGGCCTACCTCACAGTCTCAGGCCAGCTCAACGTAGAGGCCTATTGTCTCGCGCTCTCCAAGGTCTACACCTTTGGACCGACGTTCCGCGCGGAGAACTCAAACACCAGCCGGCACTTGGCCGAGTTCTGGATGATCGAGCCGGAGATCGCCTTCGCCGATCTGAACGCCGACGCTGACCTGGCCGAGCGTTTCCTAAAGGCCGTATTCCGCTCGGTGCTAGCCGAACGCAGTGACGACCTCAAGTTCCTGGAGACGACGGTTGGCAAAGGCATCGTCACACAGAGCGGCCTCTTGAGCAGACTCGAAGCCTTCGTCGAGTCTTCCTTCGAGCGGATTGAATACACAGCGGCGATCGAGATCCTGAAGGCGGCCAAGAAGAAGAAGTTCGAGTACGCGCCAGAGTGGGGCAAAGACCTGCAAACGGAGCACGAGCGCTATTTGACTGAAGAGCACATCGGCCGGCCGGTGGTGGTAATGAACTATCCCGAGCAGATCAAAGCGTTTTACATGCGTATGAACGAGGACGGTAAAACCGTCGCGGCGATGGATGTATTGGCGCCAGGGATTGGCGAGATTATCGGTGGCAGCCAACGTGAAGAGCGGCTCGACCGCTTGGACGCTCGCATGCGCGCGATGAACCTGGTGCCTGAGCACTACGGTTGGTACCGCGATTTGCGCCGCTACGGCTCTGTTCCGCACGCAGGCTTTGGCCTCGGCTTCGAGCGCCTGATTGTCTACATCTGCGGGCTCGCCAACATTCGCGACGCCATTCCCTACCCGCGCGTTCCGGGATGGGCGCAGTTCTGAGGGTGCCTGACGTGGGCAAGATCGACTACCATCGGAGCGTGAAATCTTCGCTTCGCCCGCGGTGGTCACTACCCAGCGTGATGACCTGCTTCGTGTGCCTCGGCGCCTGCTTCCCGGACTTCGGTTTTGGTGGGGCTGGCGGCACCGGGGCTGGCGGAGATGGGCGTGGTGGCGACGGACGTGGTGGTGATCCCGTTGGGCCGGGCAATGGCGGTGGGCCGGGCAATGGCGGCGGGCCGGGCAACGGCGGCGGGCCGGGCAACGGCGGCGGCCCGGGCAATGGCGCTGGGCCTGGCAATGGCGGCAGCACCAGCAACGGCGCTGGCCATGCGGGTGGGATGGGCGGCAGCGGAGAGGGCGGAATGGCTGTCGTGGCCCAAGTAGCTTGTGGGCCGGATGACCCAGCGACGCCTTGTCCACCGGGCAATGTTTGCTGCTTCCACAGCTTCTTTACGGACTCCGACGCATGCGCGCTGGCGCAAGATGGTTGCGGCACGGCAAAGACGCTGCGGTGCAACTTCCATGATGATTGCACGGGCAGCCAACTCTGTTGCGGTGACTACGACACCGCGAATGACATCTACGAGACAGAGTGCCGAGAGTCTTGCGCGGACGAGACGATGTGCAACAGCACCGCAGACTGCGGGGCGGGCCAGGAGTGCCTGCCATTTTTAACTGGCTATTACAACTACGACAACGCGTACCTCTCCTGCCAGCCCCTGTAGCCAAGCGCAACGTGCTCAGCCGTATGACGCTTGGCAACACCTTCGAGGAAGCGCCGATTGAACACACGGCTAAGTTTCTTTGGCTCTTCTCGCTGTTACCGTTAATCGGCCAGGCGATGGAGCTCGCGATGCCGCCCGGAACCTCCGGCACCGATTCATGGGCTCGTTACTCGGGTTTCGTCGTGGCGGCCGTCATCGCAGGCGTTGGGGTTGGAGTTTACCGCTGCTCGCTGCTGGTGGCGCGAGTTGGCTTTGCGCTGTTCAGCCTGGGGGCGTTAGGCATCCTGGGGGCTGCGCTACTCGCTGAGAACAGCCAAGCAGCGGCGGTGCTCGTGGCGCTACCAACCTGGGGCGCGATCAAGCTCTATAAGGTATGTGGAGTGCTGGCCGCTCCCGGCAGACAATGAGCCACAAGGCGATAGCTCGTTGGCTCATCGCGGTGAGCATCGGCTGCGGCGCCCCTGACCATCAACACGCCCCTACCCTTGCATCCGCCAGCGAACGCATGGCGTTGACGGCCTCAGCCGCAGTTGGCAGCGCTGCTTCTAGCCCAAGTGCAGCGACTCCGAGCGCCGCGGTGGAGGCGCCGCCGCATCGCGCGCTGTTTCAAGATGAGCCGAGCGTTAGGCAGTTAGCGCTGCCAGGCTTTGAACCAGCTCACATCGTGTTACCGCGTGGCGAAGGGCGGAAGAAAGCGCGGCTCGCTGTGATCGCGCATGGCGCCGGTGAGCGCCCAGAGCCTCATTGCGCCCACTATGAAGCGTTGCTCCCGGATGACTACTTGCTCGTGTGCACCCGCGGATACCCTAGTAACAAACACCTGCCGGAGCCGCAGCGCGGTTACTTCTATGATGGGCACCCCAAACTCGGGCAGGAGCTGCAAGCGATCTTTACGCTGCTTGCAACGGAGGAACCCTATGCTTCCAGCGTCGAGCTCGAACGGGCGCTCTACGTTGGATTCTCGCAGGGTGCGAGTATGGGCATCCTGGCCTTGCACGAGCGGCCCGATTTAGCTGCCCACTTCAATGGCGTCTTGTTGGTGGACGGCGGGGCCGGCGAATGGACCGTAAGTCTCGCGAAACGTATGGCTGAGCGTGATATGCGAGTTGGTATCGTCTGTGGTCAACCCAGCTGCCGCGAGAAGGCCGAGCGCTCGCGACCTTGGCTCGCACAGGCCGGGCTCGCCGCCGAGCTGCGGTTACGCACGGCGAGCCACAGCCTGGATGGTCCACTTGGTGAGGACGTCAAAGAGCTTTTGCCTTGGCTATTGCGCGAGCCCGGACCAGCGACTGCTCAATGAAGGTCGAAGAGTAGGACCTCTCCAGCGCCTTCGCCTTCGACCCGCATCACCCCTCCCACAGTCGCCTTGCTGAATGCGGCGTCGCCCGCCTCGAGTCGCTCACCATTGACCATTACCGCGCCTTTGGCGACGTGCAGCCACAGATGCCGGCCCGCCGGGAGTTCAAAGCTCGCGCTGTCCCCCGATTCAAATACGCCGGCATACATAGCCGCGTCTGCGTGGATACGAATGCTGCCTTCCCGCCCGTCTTTGGAGGCCACCAAGGCCAAGCGCCCTTTGCGCGCTTCAACCGGAAAGTTCTTTTGCTCGTAGCCCGGAGGATTGCCCGCTTGGTCTGGCTGAACCCAGATCTGCAAGAAGTGGACGTCCTCCTGTTTTGAAGCGTTGTATTCGCTGTGACGGACACCGGTTCCAGCGCTCATACGCTGCACATCTCCTGGCCGAATCACCGAGCCAGTACCCATCGAGTCCTTGTGTTCGAGCGCGCCCGCGAGCACGTACGAAAGGATCTCCATGTCGCGATGCCTATGCGTTGGAAAGCCCTGCCCAGGCGCCACCCGGTCATCATTGATCACCCGCAGAGCGCGAAAGCCCATCCACGAGGGGTCATAGAAGTCGGCGAAGGAGAAGGTGTGCTTCGACCGAAGCCAGCCGTGATTGGCGTCGCCACGCTCTCCCGACCTGCGAAAGCCCAGCACCAACGGCTCCACCGAGTTACTCATCTCAACACCCCCAGCGCTTGTGCCTTCAGACTTCATAGCGGCTCCTGTGCGAACCAGAGTAGGCCGTTGTTCGACAACCGGTAGCCCCAGTGAAACGATAGTTAGCATCAGCGGGGGCGATTGTTCTTCCGACGCGCGATCCGAGGCGTGGCTCCGGCTGGGATGGCGATCACTCGTTCGCAAAGTTGCGGCAAGCTATCGAAGATCCAACGGTGCGCTGGCCCCAAGGTCATGTCGCGTCGATAGATGAGCGAGAGGCAGAGCGAGTGTTCGTCCTTGCCCCAGGCGGCCGGGCGAATCACCACCAGTCTGCCCTGCTCGAGGTCTTCACGCACGTAGTGCTCCGGCAGGTTTCCCCAACCAGCACCACCGAGCAGCAGCTTGCGTTTGGTGTAGAGGTCGGTGACGCGCCACGTCCGCGGGGAAAGTACGGCTTGATCCGGAGCGCCTTCATCGAGCCGACGTTCGGCCAAGACGACCTGGATATGCTCGCGGAACGCCCTTGACTCGAGCGGCTGCGGTAGTCGCGCCAAGGGGTGGTCGGGGCAAGCGACAGCCAACATTGCAATCGTCGATAGCGGCCGGCGCTCAAACTCGGGCCGCTCGCCTTGCGGGCTGACCACACCGAGGGTTGCCGTGCGATTCAACACGCGCTCCGAGACGTCCGACATGGTTTGCGTGTCGATGCGCAGATCGACCGAGGGAAACGCCTCACGGAAGGCCGCCGCAAGCGTTACCAGGGCCTCAACGGGGAAGAGGGCGTCTACGCACAAGGACACCTTGGCCTCGATTCCTCCCTGAAGGTCGCCGGCTAAGCGACCGAAGGCCTCGGCTTCTTCCAATACCCTATTAGCCGCAGTGAGCAGCGCTTCTCCGTGTGCGGTGAGCGTTGGGATGCGGGTCGTACGGTTCCAGAGCACGACACCGAGCTGCTCCTCGAGATTCGACATCGTGCTACTTACTGCAGATTGAGCTCGCTTTAGCTTTCGAGCCGCCGCCGAAAAATTCCCAGCCGCATGAATCGTAACGAAGGTACGCAGCTGGTCGAGGGTGAAGCCTTCATGCATTACGCGGCGGAAGTTCCCACGCCGGCGCAGGGCTGTCGAGCAAGGACGAACCACTCGCCGATGACGGCCTTCTCAGCTATTGGACGACAACCATGAAGACGCAGGTCCTACTCCTTGCTTGCTTGCTCACTGCGACCGGTGCGTGCGGAAGCAAGACCGATGGCAGCGCGAGCTCTGCTGAGAGTTCGAGCAAACCGCGCGCAAAGTCGAGCGCGAGCGCCCGCTCAAAGAGCGACGCAGCGGGCTCGGCGGCCGATACCGCCGTGGCACTGAGTGCCAAGGCTCCCCCGAGCCAATCAGCCAGTGCAACAGCGTCGCCGCTAACAGGCGCGGCGCGCTGCAAAGCGCTGGGCTGCGAAGGGGATGGCACGTTCTCAAGCAACTGCAGCTGCAAGGACAAGGGCGTTCTTCCGCCGGTAACCATTACCTGCAGCGGCAGCTACTCCTCGTTCGGTGCTGAGTGTGAAATACACAACACCAGCCCAGAGACCATCAGCTGGATGCACGGTTCAATTTATTACTTTGACGCGCAAGGCAATCAGCTCGCGCAGAGCGAGCCTTCCGGCAAGGAGAAGCTCAAGCTCAAGCGCAAGCGCTACGTCATCAACGGCGAGGACGACGCGGGGCTGATCAATACGCACAACTTCGACCTCGCTCCGGGGGAGAAAGAGACCGACAAGTTTGGCTGGTCGGACAAGGACAAGCCGGCGCAGACCGCCCGCATTAGCGTGGTATTCGATGCTTGGTGTTTCGGCAAAGACCCCGACCAGTTCTGCGTCAATGTGGGCATGACCACGGCCGAAGCCCCACGATAGCCCCGGCGACCGAAGCATTGGAGATGAAGCCGCTGCTCGTCGTTCTCGATCTCGATGAGACGCTGGTCCATATCCCAGCCCAGCCGCTCGCCGCGCGGCCAGACTTTACGGTGGACGGCTATGCTGGGTATCGAAGGCCGCAGCTAGCTAGCTTTCTCGCTCAGCTTCGTGAGCGCTACCAACTAGCCGTCTGGACCTCGGCGAATCGCAATTACGCTGAGAGCGTGCTCGCGGAGGTCATGCCGTGGCGCGCCGAGTTGGTCTTCCTTTGGTGTAGCGAGCAGTGTTCTGCGGCGGGCGCGGCTGGGTCGTCCGGCCTTTACAAGGCGCCTGAGAAACTCGCCAAAGCGGGCTTCGACCTCAAACGGCTGGTGATCGTCGATGATTCGCCAGAGAAGCATCTACACAGCTATCGCAACCTGCTGCCAGTGCTGCCCTTCCTCGGGGATCCAAGCGACAAGGAGCTTGCCGCTGTCCTCCGTTACCTCGAGTGGCTGGACGCACAACCGGATGTAGGCTCCGTCGATAAGCGTGATTGGCGACCAAGCGTTGAAGCAGCGCTCAACGAAGATCATAACGTTTGATCTTCTCGTACATCGTTCGCAGTCCGATCCCCAACGCAGCGGCGGCGTTCTTTCGGTTGCCACCTACCTGTTTGAGTGCGCGCTCAATCGCCAAGCGCTCGAGCGCCTCGAGCGAGGACGGCCCGCCACCGGAGGTAGCAGCCGCGTCAGGCGCCTCATCGAATACGAGCGAGAAGTGTTCGACAGCGAGGGCTTGCCCATCCGAGAGGATCAGCGCTCGTTCGAGCGCGTTGCGTAGCTCGCGGATGTTCCCCGGCCACGGGTAACGCCGAAGCTCATCAAGCACAGGCTTAGAGAGCGGGACCTCGCGCCCCGAGAGCGCCCGCAGCAAAGCACTGGCAATGACCTGTAAGTCCTCCAGCCGCTCGCGCAGCGCAGGCAGTTTTACTGGGAATACGGCCAGCCGATGATAGAGGTCGTCGCGGAACGTGCGCTCGCGCACCATGGCACGTAGATCGCGATGGGTTGCTGCAATCCACCGTACGTCGACCTTGATCGACTTGGAGCCGCCGAGCCGTTCGAAGGACTTCTCCTCGATCGCCCGTAACAGTTTGGCCTGGAGAGCGGGCTGCAGTTCACCGACCTCATCCAGAAAGAAGGTCCCCCCGTCCGCGATCTCGATGCGACCCTTGCGCTCGGTATGTGCGCCGGTAAACGCTCCCCGTTCATGGCCGAAGAGTTCACTCTCGAGCAGGCTCTCGGTCAATACAGCGCAATTGATGGCCACGAACGGATTGTCGCTGCGGCTCGAAAGCTCGTGAATGGCGCGCGCGGTGACCTCCTTCCCGGTACCGCTCTCACCACTGAGCAGGACCGTAGCGCTGGTCTTGGCTACCTTCTGTACAGCGTCGACGACGGCCACCATCGAAGGCGCACTCGACGCTAAGTCTGACTTTGGCAATTGCGGGTGAGAGGGCAGGCTTGCCGTCAATTTGGCACGCCGCGCGAGCGCCTCGGCCACCAGGCTGCGCACGGCCTTCGGTCCGGAGATCGGCTTTTCGAGGTAGTCGAACGCGCCCAACTTGAGCGCCTCGACCGCGGTGCTCACGTCACCAAAGGCTGTCAGTACCACGATCTCAACGTCGGGCTGTTCAGCGCGCAAGGTGCGGACCAGCTCCATACCGCCGAGCACCGGCATACGTAAGTCGGTAATCACGAGATCGAAGCTCTGCTCGCGAGCGAGCGTGAGCGCCTCCGCACCATTTTCTGCGCGACTCACTTCATGACCCTCACGCTCGAGCGATTCAGCGAGAAAACTGCGAATGCCGTCTTCGTCATCAACGACCAAGACCGAGCCTCGTTCACTATGCGGTAATTTCATGCGTCGATGTTCGGTAGGGTTAGTCGAAAGAGGGCTCCACCCTCCGCGTGGTTCTCGGCAGTCAGGGCACCGCCATGCTGCTCGGCGACTCGACGGGCTATCGGTAGCCCAAGCCCCGTGCCGCGAACACGCGTGGTGACGAAGGGTTCAAAGATGGGCTCCTTGGGGAGACCGGGGCCGTGGTCTCGAACTTCAATGACTAGCCCACGGGCAGCCGAGAGCAGGTGTAGTTCAGCGCGACCGCTTGGGTCGGCGAGCAGGGCGTTTTCCAGTAAATTGTGAAGCGCCCGGACGATGCGCGCGCGGTCGACGCGGACCTGCTCGGGCGAGCCATCGCAATGAATGGATACGCGCTCGCGGTCGAGCCCTTCCAGCGCTTCCTCGGCGAGCTGGCGCACGGGAACGAGCCGGGTATCGATGGCACCGTCACGGACGAACTCAAGCAGATTGCGCGTTAGCGATTCGAGCCGCTCGGCTTCATGAACGACGAGTTCGGCTTTGGCCTGGCCCTTCGGATCCTCGCTGAGCTGCTCGGCGAGAAGCTGCGCGTGCCCCTTGAGGGAGGCTAAAGGGTTGCGTAGCTCGTGCGCCATGATCGAAGACATCTGCCCAAGCGCGACCAGCCGCTTTTTACGGTCTGCCTCGAGCTGGAACTGCTCGACCTTGCGTAGGCTTCGAACCCAGCCCAACGCGAAGACCAAAAGCGCAAAGGCGGTAACGCCTCCCACAAGCAGGATGCGCCGAAGATCCGACTCGAGGTTGGTCCCAACCTTCGGTTCTAGTTCAATCACGATATGGCGCAGCTTCTCCCCGTCGGGTGGGCCTGGCGGCTGCGCTTCGCGAGCGTGCTCCGGGGGTGGAGAAGGCCGTGAACCCTGCGGCTCATCGGGAGGAGGTCGGGAATGAGAAGGGGGTGGCGGAGGCCTTTCACCGTCTGGAGAGAACGTCCCGGGAAACGCCGTGACAAACCTCGCACGACCACCGTTTCTCTGGAATTCGCCAGGGCGCGTTGCCCCGACGATCTCCGGTGGGCCTGACTCTACGAGCCGCCCTCCGCGTTCCCCAAAGGCCAGATAGCGCAGCCCTTCGCCCCGGTACTCTGCGAGCACCGCCTCGAGCTCCAGCTCGGGCGCCTCGGACGAGCGAAGTCGCTGCGTTACGGCGGCCGCCATCGCCTCGGCCTCGCCTCGAACGAGCACATCGGAGGCGGCCGAGAGCGCACGCTGGGCGAGCAGCACGGTCACGGCGAGAGCGAGCGCTGCAAGCACTGCAATCGCGACGCCTCCCCAAAGTACCCAGGTCCGGCTGCGCGCAAGGGGGGCATTGGGGGAGGAGGCGGGGGCGGCCACGAAAGCTGGTCTGCAAATTACTAGCCGCAGCAGGCCAGCGCTAGCCGCACGGTACGCGGGCCAACTGCACAATCAACCGCATGCGGAATTCGCGTCCACAGAGTGCGGATTCTGCAGCTCGGAGAAAAGAATGACTACTAATCCGGCTACTTTTGCGTGGCACACAGGCTGCTAATGCCCATTCATGGACCACCACCACGACGACGACCTCCACCACCAAGGACTTAGCCGCGACCTCGAGACGCTGACGCGAAAGGCTCGCGAGCGGCGCCAGGTGCTTCGTTGGCTCACCTCCACGGGCATGCTGGCCTTGGCCGGCTGCGGCGCGAGCACCGAAACCAGCGGCGGCAGTGGCGGTAGTGGCGGCAGCGGCGGGGCAGAGAGCGGTGGCGGTGGCAGTGGCGGCGCGGGCGCTGGCTCGTGCTCGGAGATCCCCGAGGAGACCGCCGGACCTTACCCTGGCGACGGCTCCAACGGCGTCAATGCGCTCACGCTCTCGGGCATCGTTCGCAGCGACATCCGCTCCAGCATCGATGACGCCAGCGGCACCGCTGAGGGCGTGGAATTGACAGTTACGCTAACGATCCTCGACAAGACCGACTGCTCACCGATCGCTGGACGCGCCGTGTACCTCTGGCATTGCAATCAAGCAGGCGAGTACTCCATGTACTCCGCGGCCATCGCCGACGAGAACTACCTGCGCGGCGTGCAGGAGACGGACGAAAACGGCCAGGTGACGTTTACTACGATATTCCCAGGCTGCTACGACGGCCGCTGGCCGCATATGCACTTTGAGGTGTACCCGAGCCTCGCATCAGCGACCGACTCAGCCAATAAGCTCGCTACTTCTCAATTGGCGATGCCAGAGGCCGCGTGCAACGAGGTGTACGCGACGAGCGGCTACGAGGCCAGCGTAGAGAACCTAGCCAATACCAGCCTCACCAGCGACAACGTCTTTGGTGACGACGGCGCAGAGCTGCAGCTTGCAGCTGTGAGCGAGGCCGGTGAGGGCTATCTCGCGACGCTGACCGTGAGCGTTTGAACTAGAGGGTTTGCGGATCGGTCGCGTCGCCGAACCAAACGACCGCGTAGCTGTCTTTCATACCGCAGCCCATGGCTGGCCAGGGGTTGAAGGGCTGCCAAGTACCGGCGTTGAGGATCACCTCGTGGTGCCCGGGGCTGCTCTGCCAAAGCGCGAGGGCGGACTCGGGCGTGCCCGCGCCAGAGGCCGCAATCTCATAGCCATTACCGCTATATTGATTAGGCCCCCAGGTAGCGGTGAGTTCTGCCGGCTTGCTCCACATGCATTGGGCTTGGGCGTGGTCGGAGGTGTAACAACAACCCGACCAACTGCCGAGCTCCGACCAGCTGTGGAGGTTGCAGTTCCCCGAGGCGATCTCCGGATGGGCTGACAGATCGGCGACGTGGGCCTCGGCGACCGTCATCAATGCCACCGAAACCGGTACTTCGGCGAGCCCTTGGCTAACTCGATATTCGTTGATGACATCGCACAGGCTAAGTCCTTGGGCGTCGAAGTTGGGGCCGCTACCTCCAAGGCCGCTACCGCCGCTGCTTTGGCCGCCGCTCGAGCTACTTCCGGCTCCTTGGCCGGAGCTCGACGACGCTCCGCCAGCGCCTCCTGCATTAGCGCCGCCGGCACCGCTGTTCTCGCCTCCAGCCCCTGAGGAGGTGCTGCTCGAGGAGTCCCCACAACCCCAAACCAACAAGGCTCCCAGCGTCAGGACGAATGCTCGCATGGCGAACAGGGTATCACCGCTTGGGGCGGCGGAGCGGCGCAATCACTTCGCCGCGCACAACGGGCAGCTAGCGACAGCGTGAGGCGCGTCACGACGATGAAGGTCGAGCACGGCGCGTGAAATGGTGGCTAGCTCGCGGCGGACCTCACGCCGTTTACCTGCTATCCGCGGAATTACCATATTATCGTAGGCCGTCGTTTGGTGACGCATCCAAGCGATGACCGCCGACTCGGCGCGCTCGGCGATCGGGATGCGCTCGGTGCGCGCGACCGTGCCGCTGCCCACTGGAGTGGCGTGAACGGTGACGCGCTTGGCCACGCTGCGACCGAGCTCGGCCCAGTGCGGAGAGAAGCGCAAAAAGCCGAGCACCTCATCCTCGAAGGAGAGGACGTACACCGCTTGCTTGTGCTCCCGCCGCTTTACGTCGGCGACGCGCTTTTTGGCGTAGCCCTCGGTCGAGCGCTCGGCCTCGAGCGCCGCGCGTGCGCTCTCGACGTTTTCACGAGGCGCCCAAAGGCCCTTGGAGAAGGCCTTGCGCCCCCGCTTCTCGATCACCGCCCAGGAAGGCCCGGCCGCCTTGACCCGCCGCGTGAGCCCCGCGTCCCCTGGCGGCAGACAGACCCAACCACCCGGGACGACGTACTTGGTGCCGTCGGGCCCGACGAACTCATTGGGGCGAGCGGTGGGCGCGAGAACGAGGCTTTCGGAGGGAGCTGCCATGGGTCAAAAGCGCTATGCCACGACCCGCCGGCAGAGCGCTAGTCCTAGGCTCGAAAGCGTCTTCGGCTCGTCGCGCAGAACAAACAGAAAGAGCCACGTACTCTCGCGAGGACGTGGCTCTCGTTACTGGCGCTGGAGTCACCTCCAGCCCAGGTTCACTTCAGCTCGAGCTTGCCGCCGAGCTTCTCCTTGATCAGGTCGCCGAGGGTACCAGCGGGCTTCGCTGACTCCTCTTGAACCTTGCGCGGAGCGGGAGCGGGACGCTCGGCGCCGATGTTCTTGGAGGTCAAGAACACGCGACGCTCGGAGGTATCCAAGCTCATCATCTCGGCGCGGATGGTGTCTCCGGCCTTGGCCTTCTGACCCTCCTCATCGAGCTCCTCTTTGGCGATGAAGCCCTCGACACCCTCTCGGAGTCGAACGAACAGACCGTAATCCACGACCGAGATGATGAGGGCGTCGTCGAAGACGCGACCCATCGGGAACTCGGTGTGCATCGAGGGCCACGGATCATCCCAGAGCTGCTTGATGCCGAGGGAGACCTTCTTCTCGTCGTGGTTGATCGAGAGGATGATGGCCTCGACGTCGTCGCCCTTCTTGTACAGATCGCTCGGGTTGTTGGCCCGGACGCTCCACGACAAGTCGCTGCGGTGAACCATGCCGTCCACGCCCTCTTCGATCCCGACGAATACGCCGTAATCGGTGATGGAGCGGACCTTGCCCGCGATCTTGTCGCCGGGGTTGTACTTGTCGGTGAAGACCATCCAGGGATCGGGCTCGAGCTGCTTGAGACCGAGGCTGATGCGCTTGGCGCGCGCGTCGACCTCGAGCACCTGGCACTCGACCTCTTGCGTCAGCTCGAGGAGCTTGGAGGGGTGCTTGACCTTCTTGGTCCAGCTCATCTCGCTGACGTGGATGAGACCTTCCACGCCCGGCTCCAGCTCGACGAAGGCGCCATAGTCCGTGATGGACATGACCTTGCCGCGAACCTTCTTGCCGGCGGGGTACGCCTCTTCCGCGTGATTCCAGGGATCTTCCTGGGTCTGCTTGAGGCCGAGGCTGACGCGCTCGGTCTCGGGGTTGTACTTGAGGACCTTGACGGTGACCTCGTCGCCAACCTGGAAGACCTCGTTCGGGTGGTTGACGCGACCCCACGACATATCCGTGATGTGGAGCAGGCCGTCGATGCCGCCGAGGTCCACGAACGCACCGTACTCGGTGATGTTCTTGATGGTGCCTTTGACGGTCATGCCCTCGGTCAGGGTCTGCAGCGTCTTCTGCTTCATCTCATCGCGTTCACGCTCCAAAAGGACGCGTCGCGAGAGCACGATGTTGCCGCGCTTCTTGTTGAACTTGATGACCTTGAAACGGTAGGTCTGGCCGATCAACTTATCGAGGTTGCGGATGGGGCGCAGGTCGACCTGTGAGCCGGGGAGGAACGCCTTGACGCCACCTTTGATGGTAACGGATAGGCCGCCCTTCACGCGCTGGCTGATGGTCCCCTCGATGAGCTCGTCCGCTTCACAAGCGTTCGAGATCTCGTCCCACACCTTCATCTTGTCAGCCTTCTCTTTGGAAAGCGTGACGAGACCGTCGTCGTTCTCTCGACTCTCGATGTAGACGTCTACCGTGTCCCCTGCCTTCACCGTCACGGTGCCCGTGGCGTCGATGAATTCCTTCAGGGGGATGGCACCTTCGCTCTTGCCGCCGATATCGACGACAACAGTGTCGCGATTGACGGCGACGATGGTGCCTACAACTATCTCACCTTCATTACCGAAATCGCCCTCGGCGATGCTCTGCTCGAAAAGAGCGGCAAACGAGTCCATACCTTCGTCTGCTGCTGCGGTTTGGGTTTGGTTCATGCTGTTGGTTTAACTTCCTTCTTCTCGGCACTTTCCGTGCAGCGAGGCTGGCCGGAATAGTCTTCCCTCGGGGCCATGTCAACGCGGGGACCAGGCGAGAGCGCCCGTTCAGGGCTTTGCTTTGGGCCTGCGCAGGCGAGCTTGAAGACAAGGTGTAGGAGATCCGCCTATTGTTCGCCCATGAGCGAAGGTCGCAACGACCTCGACACCCCGCTTCCGATAGGCCAGCGAGTGGGCCGCGAGCCAGTGCGACCGGGCTCCTGCTGCCCGACCGCTACGTTGCCCCGTCGCGCATCGCCAGCGGCGGGATGGGGGAGATTTGGCGCTTTCGCGATGCGCGGCTCGGTCGCGACGTCGTGCTCAAGCGACTGCACACGGAGGCTGGTGGTCGGCTCGAGGCGCGGCTGGCCTTCGAGAAGGAGGCCCAACTCCAGGCTTCGCTCGGCCACCCAGGCATCGTCTCGGTCTTCGATTTGGCGGAGGACGAGCTCGGCCAGGCTTACTTCACGATGCAGGAGGTCCAGGGAACGACCTTGGCCGACGCGCTTGAAAGCGTGCCCACCTCGCCTAGCCGCTCGCCTTGGTCGCGCCGTTCCTTGCTCGAGGTGCTGGCGCGCGTGAGCCTCACCGTCGCGTTTGCGCACCAGCGTGGCGTGCTGCATCTCGACCTCAAGCCGGAGAACATCATGCTGGGTCACTTCGGCGAGGTGTATGTGCTCGATTGGGGCATCGCCCGGCGCACGAGCGACGCGCCCAGCGAGGCAGAAGGCGCCGCCCTGCTCGGAACCTTGCCGTACATGTCGCCGGAGCAAGCGCGCCAAGAACCGCCCGACGAGCGCTCCGACGTTTTCGCCCTGGGTGCGATTCTGTTCGAGCTGCTGAGCGCGGGTCAGGCATGTCCGAACTGCTGCGTTTGGCTCGCAAGGACCCACAAGCGGGTGCGCGGCTGAGCGCGGCGGGAGTGCCCTACGAGCTCGTGGTGTTATGCGCCAAAGCCACCGCCTTCGACAAGGCCGATAGAATGCCGACCGCGCTCGCGTTTCATGCGGCGCTCGAGAGCTGGCTCGACGGGGAGCGCGACCTTGGCCGCCGACGCGAGGAAGCGGAACGCTCGCTGGCCAAAGCGCGTGCAGCGCATGAAGCGGGAGAGCCCTTACCCGTGGTCATGCGCCAATTGAGCCGCGCGGTGGCGCTCGCGCCGGACCACGAGCCCGCGTTAGCGCTGCTCTCGACGATGATGCTCGAGGCGGCGCAAGCAGTGCCCGAAGGCGCCAGACGCGAGCTGGAGCGCGAAGCCGAGGCGGCGGGAAAACGTGGGGCCCTGCTCGGGTTACTCACCTATGCCGCGTGGTTCTGCATGCTTCCGTTGGCGCTATTCGTCGGAGTCAAGTCGTTCGCCGCGCTGGCGCTGATCGTGGTACCCGCACTCGCCGCGATGGTGGTTTCAGCGTGGGCCTATCGCAAAGGTTGGAGCAACGGACGACTCGCTGCGGCCATTGTCTCGAGCTTCGTATGCATCGCCGGATTTGCCGCCGCGTTTGGACCGCTGCTGGTTTTACCGGGACTGCTGACGGCCAACATCATGCCGTTGCTCCATCTTTCGGGCGAGCGGCCGCGCTTCAAGCATTTGGTGCTGACCTGCGCCTTGCTTGGTCTGGCCATTCCACTCGGGCTTGAGTGGCTTGGAGTGGTACCTCCTTCCTACGCCTGGCGCGATGGGACGATGACTGTGTTGCCTCGGCTGATCGACCTGCCGCCGGTTGGCTCGACCATCATCTTATTGGTCGGCTCCGTGCTCAACATCTTCTCTTGTCACTTCACCGTGGCGGCCTCGGTACAGCAGCAGCTGCGCGCACGGACCGAGGCGCTCTCGCAAACGCATGTCATGCAGGAGGTCATGCCGGAGGCGCTGCGCGCGGTCGCGCCGCGGCGTCTCGAGGGGGACTTCGCCGCGAGCGGTCGAGATTCTCTGGCGCCTATGAACGCGGGACGGCCGTCAAGCTACTGACAGGGCGTGGTTCAGTTCCTTAAGCGAATGTTCGGTGCAGAAGCCAGCAAGATCCCGCCCATCTTGGTGCGGCTGCGCACACGGACGAAGAGTCAGGAGCCTGGTTTCGCCGAGGGCTCGGTGCTGGTGGAAGCACAATGGGACTCGGCCCAAGCGCCTCAACGCTGGCTGACGCAAGCAGCTCAGGGCCTTTGCATCATTCCCTGGCAGCAAGGCCGCAGGGTTCGCCTGCGCTTCTCCCATCATTCGGCGAGCGGCGAGCTCGAGCTTACCCACCATGAAGCTCAGGCAGGCTCGGCCGCAGAGCTCTGGCTGGCCTAACTCGGCTGGAACCGCGCCTTGAGCAGCCGCCCGAGTTTGCGCAGGATCAGCGCATCCGCGAGCCCTGGGAACAGCGCGTTGAGGCTGGCGAGCAGCCGCGTCGAAAAGCCCATGGTCTGTACCGTGCGGCCCATCAAAAGCGCCTGCAGGACGAAGTCGGCGACCGCCGCGGTCGGTACAGGCCGAGTTCCCATCGCGGTCCAGAGCTCAGCGTACGGACGCTCGGCCGCAGTATCCGCAGGCGCTGGAGAAACGAACACCAACCGTGAGGGGTTTGCCTCCAGATCGAGTTCACGATTGATCGACTCACAGAAAGCAGCCAACCCCGCGCGGGCCGCGACATCTGCGCTGTAGTAGGGAAACGCGAGCCGCCCGTCGCCGAAGCCACCAAGCAGTGCGATGGTCCCGCCCTGCTCCAGCCGAGGGAGAAAGGCTTTGCTTATGAGCATCGGCGCGCGCAGGTCGATCGCCAGCTGCTTGTCGATCTCCTCGATCGTGTGCTCGCTGAAGGCCTTCCGAACATCGACACCTGCAGCACAGACCACGTGATCAATCGGGCCTTGCGCACGAATGCGCTCGGCCGCCTGCTCGATCGAATGGTGATCACTGAGCTCCATGAACTCATGGGAAGCAGAAAGCTCTTTCGCCAGTCCGTCCTGGTCGGCTGAACTGCGCGTCACCAGCACTGGACTCGCTCCTTCGCGATGCAGCGCCCGCGCGATGGCCGAGCCAAGTCCGCCGTTCGCGCCAATCACCACCACACGCTTGTTGGCGAAGCTACCCCCGCGATCCACCCTCGGTCGACGAAACCGCGCCAAGGCCTGGGCGCCCAGCACGAGACTGGCGCCCCAAAAGAGTGCCTCTCCGACCGCGATACAAACTCCTGCCAACGCCACGCGCGAAGCGGCCTCGAGAGGCAAGAACGGCACGACCAGAAAGGCCGCAAACCAAACTGGGAACGACAGGATCACCGCAGCCCAAGCGAGCTTGATGAGCCAACGCGGCTTCGCCTTTGGGGCGCCAGTCGAGGTGACTTTGGTCATGCTGACCTCTTGGACCGAGCAGCTTTCGCCAGCGTGCGCTTCGCTGAGGTAGCTGCCTTCGACGTACGCTTCGCTGGGGCCTTATCGGAGCTCTGGCGTTCCCGTCGCCTACTCCCTGAATCCCCCTGCTTACGATAGAGCTGCAAAAGACGCTCGGCCAAGAGCCGACGCTCGGCTTTGGAAGGTGGCGCAAGCTCGAGCAGATCCGCCATGAACAAGCCGTCGAGGGCGAGCCGCACCACGAGCGCCGAGGTCCTGTCTCCGCATTCTGCCAAGAGCTTGGCGTCCCACTCTGGATAACGAGCCCGAAGCGGCGCGATCAGCGCCGGGGCCATAGCGACGGCCGCGAGAAGCCCAACCGCCGTACGAACCTGCTCCGGATCCTCTGCGACCGAGGCGCGAATGTAGCTTTCGCCAAATGCGTCGGGAGAAAGGCGCTGATCGAAGCTCTCGAGCATGCTTTGAAGCAGGGCGGAGACCAGTTCCTCCTTGGACGCAAAGTGATAGAGCAGGCCGCCTTTGCTGACCTTGGCCTCTGCTGCCACGGCGTCCAGCGTAAGTGAACTGGACCCCAACCGCTGAATGACACGACCCGCAGCGGCCAACAGGGACTCGCGCTTCGAGGGTTTGGGCATTGAGAATATATACCGTCCAGACGGTACAGTTTCAAGCCGTGCAAAGAATGACGCACGCAGCGGTATCCCACTGCGTCAGATCACAACCCTCGACCGACAAAGCGACCCCGCCGGCAACCTCTTCCGAAGCCAAGACAAAACAGACCGCGACAAACCCTGGTCCCCTCTCCCCTGCATGGTTGCAGCTCAGAGCTGATCCAAACGAGACTCGTTGCTTGGTTCCGTGAAGGGCGGCGAATGAATCCGTACCGCGACGAAGTGTTTGGACCTCCACCTGAGATATGACTCGAGATCGCGACAGCGCGTGCGCGACCGGAGAAGCCCCGGTCCCCGCAGGGCTTGGGCTGGTCCGCTGCTATCTGCCATAGCGTGCTACGGCTTTGCCCTCGTGAGGAAGCTGATCGCTAGGTATGTATCGGCAGTTGCATGGCTCTTAACACCCAGACGGCTTGGGGTCGTTTTGCTTCTGTCGGCGAGCCTTTTAATCCGCGCGTCGAACGCAACAGCCTCCCCTGCATGGTTGCAGCTCCAAGCCTTCCCCGAGGCACTAGCCCACTCCCGTACTAACCAGAAGCCACAGCCCAGGCTAAGTTCAGCCAATAGCGGCCAAACCTCCAGCCATGGCGATAACGCCCAAGCGGCTGCCCCCTCCAGCCACGCGCCGAGCGAAGCGAGAAGCCTGGCTAAGGAGGGGGAGCGCGCACAGCGAAGCGAGCACGCGGGGGAGGCATATCCAGCGTCAGACCAAGCCGACCCTGCGCGCCAGGTCCGAGGTGAACACCGTCTTCGGATCGTACTTCGCTTTGATCGAGCGGAACTCGGGCAAGCGCGGGTACATCGCTGAGAAGGTCGCGGCGTCGAGGAAGGCGTCTTTGCCGAGATAGATGCGACCACCGGCTTCGCGAACCATCGCGTCCAGCCGCTTGGTGAGCGCAGCGGTGCCCTCGCGGATCGGGAAGTCGATGGCGAAGGTGTAGCCCTCGAAGGGAAAGGAGAGATGCCCTCCGCTGGCAGCGCCCATGCGCTTGAGGATGTTCAAGAACGGCAGACTGCCCGACGAGACGATGGCCTCCAGGATGCTGCGCATTACCTGACGCCCACCCTCCATCGGGATCACGAACTGGTACTGGGTAAAGCCGCTCGGCCCGTAACCGCGGTTCCAATGCGCTACCGCGTCGAGCGGGTAGAAGAACTTCTCGTAATGTGCAATCGCCCCGGCCTTCGCCAAGACCGTCTTGATCACGCCGTTCACGAGACGCGCCGTAAGCGGGTTGAGCGTCGCCGACGGCAACTCGAAGGGCACGCCGACCAAAGCACCGCCTGAGAGCCGCAACGGCTCGGAGCGAAGCTTGGCCGGGAGATCCTCCACACGCGCGTGGTCACCGACCGTCAGCACACCGCGACCAAGGCGAGCCCCCGTCGCGATCGGATCGATGTAGGCCACCGAGTACGGATAGAGCGAGTCGGTCTCGGCGAAGGCGTCGAGCATCTGCTCGAGGTCGTTCACCACGATCGCCTTTTGCCGGTAGTACGTCGTCTCGATCTTGCGCAGGAGGATGGTGGCCTCCACCACGATGCCGAGCAGCCCCATCCCGCCGAAGCTAGCCCAGAACAGATCCTCGTTCTCGCTGCGACTCGCCGTGACCACGCTGCCGTCGGCCAGGAGCACCCGCATCGACACCACCGAGCGCGCGAACGAGCCCTGCGCGTGATGCCCTTTGCCGTGCACGTCATTGGCGATGCAACCACCGACGGTGACGAACTTGGTGCCGGGCGTGATCATCGGGAAAAAGCCGCGCGGGCCGAAGGCGCTGATGATGCGGGCCAAACTCACGCCGCCTTCACACTGCAGCGTGCCGGTCGCCTCGTCGAAGTTCATGAAGCGATCGAGCCGGTGCAGGCCCATCACTTGGCCGCCCGAGTTCATCGCCGGGTCCCCGTAACTTCGGCCGAGACCACGCGGGATTGACCCGCGCTGATCGAGCGCGCGCCCGACCTCGCTCACCGTTTCCGGCTCGACCAGTTGGCTGAACCCACGCGGATAGAGCCCCCAACCAGAGACCTCGACCGAAGGCACGTCACGAGCTGCGGTCATCAGCGACGCATCTCCACGCGCCGTTGCACCATGCCGCTCTTCATCACCATGTCGTAGGCCTCCTTCTCGAGCATGGGGTGGACGCCTCGCGGGGAGACGCCGCCCGGGTGCTTCTTGCGCGTGACGAAGCCCATCAGATACTGCACGTTCATCGCCTTCAGGTCCTGCAACACCTTGCGCATCTGCTTGGTGTTGTTGGCCCAGGCGTAGGCGAAGGCCTTGGCTCGCAAGAGCTGCGGCTTGAGGTCCTCGAAGGCGGCATCCGAGAGATCGAACTTCTCGAGCAGCTCGACAGCGCGCTTGGCCTCTCCCGAACGGGCGAAGGCTTCACCGACGATCGCCGTCAGCGTGGCGCGCGACTTGACCTCACTGTGTCGCCCGAGATCGATCTTATCGACCAGGTCTTTCGCCTCGTCGGTCTCACCGAGGATGAGGTGAATCATCGCCCGCTGGGCTCGAGCCTCATCTGCCACCGGGGCCATCACCTTGACCAGGTTGATCTGCTCGAGCGTGGCCAACGCCTTGCGCGGATCCTCCTGCATCTCCAGCTGGGCCTTGGCGAAGATCGCGGCCGTATCGTCCTTCTTGAAGTTGCTGTTGAGCTTCTCCAGCGCCTCTTTGCGGCCCTCCGGCGTGTCAGCGTTCTGGAGGATTTGCACCACGGCGCGCGAGCGCTGCGCGTAGCGCACGGCCCAGATCGTGATGCCGATCAGCGCAAGCGTGATCACGCCCATGATCGCCGGCAAGATCCAGCCGCCAACCCAAATGGCGAAGGCCCACCCGAGCAGCACCGGAATACCGATCCGCAGGCCCATCTTGCGAAGGTTCTCGGACGAAAGCGGGTCCGGTGCGACCTGCTTCTTGCGCGAATCGGTGACGAGCTTCTCTCGCTCTTTGGCTGCGAGCTTATTGGATGAAGGCTTTGCCACAGGAACTCTCCGCGTCCCGAGTGCGGGACTGGGAGGCTCTTAGTTCCACGCCCCGGGGGTGGGAACTAGGAAATGACCTCAGAACGAGTCTCGGGCGGGATGGTGTTACCGCTGTGCGTGGCCGTTGGGTCCTTGAGACCCATCGTGGTTTCACGGAAATGCAGGAAGATGGTCTGCAAAAGTGACAGGCAGGGCACGGCAAAGAGTGCACCTTTGATCTGAAAGAAGTGCTCGCCGACGAGCAACGAGAAGACCACCAGCACCGGGTGAATCTTGGCCGAATCCCCGATGATCTTGGGGTTGAGGAAGTTCGCCTCGACCTGGTGGATGCCGATGATCCAAGCCAACACGGCGAAAGCGGTGCCCGGCGACTGGGTGAGCCCGATGGCCACCGCCGGGAAAGCCGACACGATCGACCCGAAGATCGGGATCAGCGAGCCGATCGCGGCGATCAGCGCCATCAGCGGCCAATACTTCAGGTCAAACAGCCAAAAGCCGATCGCCGAGAGCACGCCGTTCACCAGACAGATCAAGAGCTGCCCACGTACGACGCCCGAAAGCCCACGGTCCAACCGACGCAACAAACGGTCGAATGAATCCTGGGACGAGCGCAGAAATAGCTCGCGAAAGAACCTGAGAATTCGCTCGTGGGTGAGCATCATGTAACCCCCGAGCATCAAGGTCATGAACAGGTTGAAGATGCCGCGCGATACGGCGCTGACGATCTTCTGCCCGAGCTTGATGATCTCGACCGAGTTCTCAGCGACGTATTGCGAGGCGCGATCGAGAGCTTTGCGCAGCAGCGCTTTGCTGCCGGTGGCCTTTTCACGCTCGACCTGCTCGACGCGCCAGGTGCCCTCGTTGACCTGACGAAACTGCGTGCGCTCATTGACGTGGACCTCGAAGCCGCCGTCTTCCCGCGGCGTGATCAGTAGCGGGGCATCGGACTTGGGGCGATCGACTTCGGCAGGCGGTTCGGGCTCCTCGGCCTGTTGACCCATGACACTGGCCAAACGCTCATCGATCGCCGGCCCCCACTTGGTCTCCGCTTGCTCGATCAGATGGGGCACCTCGCTTTTGAAGGCCCGCACCTCGTTGATCATGCTGGGCATGATTACGGCGATGAAGCCGCCGATGGCGCCCAGCACCACCACATAAACGAGCAAAATGGCGGCGAATCGCGGGACGCGCAGCTTCTCGATGCGCAGCACCAACGGCAGCAGGATGTAGGCCACCAGCAGGCCGAGCACGAAGGGCAGCAGCACCTCGTTGGAGACGATCAGAATGGCGACCAGCGCAATCGCGCTGATCCACAGAAAGGCGAGCCGCTGACGGCGCTTGGGGTCCTCTCGATTGTCGCTCATGGGTGCGTTCTCGCGGCTAGTGGAAGGGCGCGTGAAGCTATCACGATACGAACTCTCAGGAGCCCAGCGTCACCGAAAGTCCATCTTGGTGACAGCGGAACGCCCTTCGACGCAAACCATGCAACCGGCACTTGAATCGCAAAGACCCCCGGTTCAGAGTGCTCCCGATGCACCCTCTTACCTTCGTTTCCCGTCGTTGCTTGTCGTTCGTAGCCTTCTCCGCGCTGGTTTCGGCGTGCGCCGCCGGGGGTACCGGGTCGGGTGGTAGCGACGCGGACGGAGGCAACGGTGGTGGTGGTAGCTCGGCGGGGGGTGCTCCGGCTGGCGGCAGCGGCGGGGACGGCGGAAACACTGGCTCGGCCGGCGGTTTCCAGGTCGGCGGTGGCGGGAGTGGCGGCGGCTTCGTCGGCAAGGCGGAGGTGTTCGGTCATTCCAAGTCTGCCCTGTTCCGGTTGGACCCGGAGACGAAAGCGGTAGGTAACGTCGGTCCCTTCTCAGGCGCCTCCAACATTGAGGACATTGCGCTCGACAAGGACTCCAACTTGTATGGCACCAACGCCGAAGGCCTTTACTCGATCGATAAAGTCACCGCCGAGTGCACGTTGATCGCGGCTGGCGATTACCCGAACTCGCTCTCCTTCGTGCCGGCCGGCACGCTCGATCCGAATCAGGAGGCGCTCGTCGGCTTCCTCGACGATCAATACGTCCGCATCAACGTTGGCACCGGAAACATCACGCCGATCGGCTCCCCCTGGAACAACGACTTTGTTTCGAGCGGTGACGTGGTCTCGGTGAAAAACGGCCCCACCTACCTGACGATCAAAGACGCTCCCGGGCAGCCAACCGTGACCTGCAAAGACTGCTTGGTGGAGATCAATCCGGCCACTGGCGCCATCATCCAGAGCTTTGGTCCGCTCGGGTTCGAGAAGGTGTTCGGCACGGCCTTCTGGGCCGGCAGCGTGTACGGCTTCACCAATCAGGGTGAGCTGTTCGAGATCACGATCCAGAACGGGACGCCCATCACCACGCTGATCACCACGCCCGACGGGCTGAGTTTCTGGGGCGCAGGCTCCACCACCTCGGCACCGCCGGTGCCGCAATGAGGTTTGGCCTGCTGACTTTGGCTGCACTTTGTGCGGCAGGCTGCGTCTCCAAAGAGCCGATCGAACGTGAAGGCGGCGGCGGCACTACCGCCGACGGTGCAGGCGGCTCCGGCGGCGTTGTCACGACCGGCTCCGGCGCGAGCAGCGCGAACGGTGGAGGCGGCAATGGCGGCTCCGGCAACGGTGGCAACGGCGGCTCAGCTGGCCCAGGAGGCTCGGCTCCGTGTCCGGACGGCGTTACCTGTGTGGGGACGTTTGTTTTTGTTGAGCAGACCAACACCGCAAGCGGCGCTACTTCTGATTCCGTCGACTCCTACGCCTGCGCTCCGGCCACCAATGAGAGCGGCCCTGAGCTGATCTACCGCGTAGACCTACCGAGCGCGGGCTTTCTCAGCGCAGCCATCTACGACGACGCTGGCACCGACATCGACGTGCACCTGCTATCCGCCTTCAACCCGGCAGCGCCGTCGGGCGACGGCTGTATCGCACGCGGCGACAAACAGGCCGCGGCCAATGTCCCCGCCGGCTCAGCCTGGGTGATCGCCGATACCTGGGTAAACGGCTCAGGCACCGAGCTATCTGGCCCCTTCAAGATCGAGATTGGCTTCATTCCAGTGCCCACCGGCGCGTGTGAAATGGAGACTGGGGAGATGGCTCGCGTGGGAGACGGTGGCAATCACTTAGCGATGCCCGCCACAGGCCCGGTAGTGATGGAGGCACATTTGGTCACCGCTGCAGAGCCCGCCCCCTTCCCTAGCAGCGCTACCGATGAATTGGCTGAGCACTACGCGTTATCGCAGCAGACCACCAAGCTCGTAATGCAGCGCAATCAAGTATGGGCGCCGCTCGAAGGTGGTGACTTTTACGGTGCTGGCATTTCGGACCCGGGGGACTTCCCGGTGGCCCACGAGGGTTGGTACGTAAATATGTATTGGACGCCCGCAGCAAGGCCGCCGGCAGGCACCAAGATGATCCTGCGCAGCGCAGCGGATCCTTCGCGCGCTGTGGTAGTTGCGGCTGGTTATGAGACTGGCCCCGGGGATCTCTCGCGCATCGGCGGCACGACCGAGGAGGTACATTATTATCTCGGCACCGACCACGATAGTGAGATGACGCTCGGCATCGCCAGTGATCAATCGTTGCCCTTTGGGCCGATGACCTGCACGAACTGACGGCCGAGTCTGCGGAGCTCGGTGAGTCGAAGCGACACCTAGCTTTTGTGCGCGTGACCAGCGCTTAAGCTAGGCTTCGCTGGTGCGTCGCCTTTCTTACCTGCTCGCCCTCGGCTCGCTGCTGTTGTCCTGCAAAGACCCAACGCAGGTCATGTTGCAAATCACCACCGATCTCGAGTGTCCGTCGACTGGCCCGCTGGCCGAAAGTACACTTCGCTTGGTTTCGGTGGGCATCGCTGGTGCAGCCAAACTGAACCAGAATGAGGTCCAGATCTTCAACGCCGAGACCAGCTCGTGCGAAACGGCAGGCACGGTGGGTTCACTGGTGCTGGTTCCCGCTGAGGGCCGCGATGGGGACCTGATTGATGTGTTGGTGGTGGCCGCAGTTGAAGGCGCGTTTGGCGCGGGCACCCTCGCTGATTGCGAGATCGCGCGCAAAAACATGGATACGGAAAAGCTGGGCTCGTGCATCGTCGCCCGGCGCCGCGTAGGCTTCATCAAGAGCCGGCCGCTCTACCTGCCTATCGAGCTCGACAGCGACTGTCTTGGGAAGCTGTGCGACGAGAACTCAACCTGCTTTCAAGGAAACTGCGTTGAGGCGACCGTGAGCTGCGATGAAGCGGGCAACTGTGAAATGCCCGCTGAAACAGGCGGCGGCGGGTCGGGCGCCGGACCGAGCAACGGCGGCGGTGGCAGCGGCGGGTCTGGCAACGGTGGCTCTGGCAACGGTGGCGCTGGCAACGGTGGGGCTGGCAACGGTGGCTCCGGCAACGGCGGCGACGGCGGCACGACCAGCAACGGAGGCAATGGTGGCGACGGCGGCACCACCAGCGGGGGCAACGGTGGCGATGGCGGCACCACCAGCGGGGGCAACGGTGGCGATGGGGGCTCGATTAGCTCCGGCAATGGCGGATTTGGCGGTATGGGCGGTATGGGCGGCTCGGCCAGCTCCGGCAACGGTGGATTTGGCGGTATGGGCGGTATGGGCGGCAGCGCGGGCAACGGCGGCAGCACCAGCTCCGGTCTAGGTGGCGGCCTCTCCAACTGCCCCATTCCAGTCAATCCTCAAAACTGCCAGCAGTGCATGGCCCAGTGCGGATTGCAGCCTGAATGCGAGGCTATGTGCGTTCCAAACCCGTTTGCGTGCGCCTGCGGAGCTATCTAGCCACCGCACACGCTAGGCCAACTCTCACGCGCTACGCATCATTCGCCTTCGCGACATCAGCGCAGCGCTGGCCACGAGCATGCCGCCGAAGATGAAGTAGGAGCTACGCGGGGTCTCCCCCGGCTGGATGACGCGCGGGATGAGGCCGCTCGGGCAAGCGCCTTCCGGCTCCAGGGCGATGACCGCTTGCGGAAGGTTGGTGACGTAGTCCTGCGACTCGGAGGCCGAGAGCGTTAGGTCCTGATCGAGCGCGGCGCGCGGAAGGTTGGCCTCCAGCCGGGTGATCCAGGTGAGGTTGGGGCGCAGGCCGGTCAGCGCTACCGCCATATCATCCGCCCCGGTGCAGCCTAGGGCACGAACGTCGAGCTCACCTTCTTGCACCGTGCCACAAGCCGCTGAGTCCCAGGGCTCGCCCGGCGGGCACGGGTTGACCACCCGGGCCGAAGCGTCAATCAGGCCTAGTTGGCATTGTGTGGTGGTTTCATTGTTGACGAAGGCCTGATTCAGGTAGCTCGCCACCATGCCGTCCGAACCGTCAAAGTCATTAAAGAAGAATGGCGCTTCGCCGGCGAAGGCGGTCAGAAAGCTACGCCCCTCGTTCTGCGCTAACGCTGTTTCTCGCAGCTCGGTGTAGTTCGACTCGGAGGTCTTGAAGTTCCAAGAAAGGAGGCTCTGTTGAATGGCCACTTCGGAGAAGTTGGCGGTGGTGTAGCGGCCCTCCGAGAGGACATACAGCACAATCGGAGTAAAGGCGCCTGTGCCGATACCCACCATACGCAGCGGCAAGCTGAGGTTCATCCCCTCCATCACCACGCGCACCGGCGTCATCTGCTGAATGCCTTTGCCGGGCTGGAGGCGCAAAGCGATAAAGTCGAAGCCTTCGGCTACATAGCTATCGATGATCGGCTGCGTGGACGGGTCTACGTTGTAGCCGTGCTCCGACAACCAGGTGTTGAGCGCGCCCGGCTCGTCCGTGCCGAGGGTCACTGTTTCATACGGGCCCACGGTGCCCTGGTGGAGGACCTCCACCGTGGGATTGCCGGACTCCTCAAAATCTCCGCCGGCCGCCAGATCGTTCGAGACCAAACAGCCGCTCGAGGAACCACCACCACAATCGAGCTGCGGGGGGATCACGCGCAGCGCCGTATTGGCCTCGAGCACCTCGAAGAAAGCGGCGGTTGACGCCTCCACCCGCGCGCCCGCCTTGACCGGCAACACCCAGGCGAAGTCTTCAGGCTCACCGGAGTATTGGATCTGATCCCACAACACCGACTGCGTAGGCGAGACCGACATCACCATGCGATGCCCAGTCACCACCGTCGGCGGATCTTGCGGCGCGAAGCAGCCGCCACAGGCTTTGGCTTCCCGCGGCTGCGCCAACACCAAGCCAAGGGCACCGAGCAGGCCCAAACTCGAAACGAAGGAGGAGGTAAGGAAGGAAGCTTTGGTTCGGGTCATGGCGCTGACCACAAAGCAATTCTCGGACCAGGTCTGGCCCTCAAAGATTCCCAATACTTGTGCTCATCGCCGATGAACGCGGGCCAAGTTGGGCCACGCGTAATGCAGCAGCCGCCGGCATAGCCGCCTACGACTCGGTCAGCAGCGCCCGCAAGCGCTCGATGGCGATGTCGTAGTGCTTGGTGCAGTAGTCGCAGTCGATCTCTAGCCCTTCACCGTCATCCACCATCTCCTGCAGGTCCTGTCGGCTCAGGGTGGCCAAGGCCCCCAGCACCAGCGTCTCGTCGCAACGACAGTGAAAGCGCAGCGCCTGACGCCCAAGCGGCGTGGAGGGCATGCCGAAGAGCAGCTCATCGATCAGCATCTGCGCCGAAAATTCGGGCTCCGAGAGGTACTTCTCGAGCGGAGGGAAGTCCTCCAAGCGTTGCGTCATGATCATGTGCTGCGGCCGATCCACCTCGGGCAGCAGTTGCACGATGAAGCCGCCTGCTTGCAGCAGCTCATCCCCGTTGAAGATCGAACCCACGCGCGCCACGCTGACGAGCTGCTCGGACTCGGCCAGGTATTGCGTCAGCGCCTCGGCAACACCCCCCGCTGTGCCGACGTCGACGATGCCCTGCTGCAAGCTACCGTTGGCCAAGCTGCGCATCATCTTGAGCTGAGCGCCCGGGCCCATCGAGAAGGCGCCGCGATCTCCTTTGACCTGCGCGAGCCCGCGCACCCCGCCATCGGGGAAGGAGTCTCCCACCAACTGACCGTGCCCGCCGGCCCCGCGAAGCAGCCCTTGCACGCGGATGTCGGGCGCCATGGTTTCACGGAGCAAGACCGCCGCCGTAACCAAATCCGAGAGGCCGCGCGCGAGCTCTCCGGTGACCTTCTGCCGCGCCAACACCTCGCGCACGCTATCCGTGGTGCACGCGGCGATCACGCGGAAGCCGTGATCATTCGTCATCGATCGCAGCGAAAGATCCGTCACGAGCTTGCTCCGAAAGTGACCATGCCTCGTTCAATGTCGGCGATACGTTTGCACCCAGCTAAGGCCATCACTCGCGAAAGATCTTCCGTCAAAAGGTTGAGCACGTTCTCGACTCCAGCTTGCCCCTCCGCCGCCAACCCCCAAAGGATGGGCCGGCCGAGCAGCACCGCACGGGCGCCTAGCGCCAGCGCTTTGAACACGTCGTCGCCGCTTCGAATGCCGCCGTCTACAAAAACCTCCAGCCGGTTGCCGACTGCGTCGGCGATGCCGGGCAACGCCTCGATGGTTGAAGGCGCTGAGTCGAGCTGGCGCCCTCCATGGTTGGAGACGATGATGCCCGCAACGCCAGCGTCTGCGGCGCGCACGGCGTCATCTACGCGGACGATGCCTTTGAGGATGATCGGCAAATGCGAAAGTGAGCGCAACCAGGCCAGATCCGCCCAGGTGAAGGCTGCGTCGTGGCGATTGGCGACGTAGTGCGAGAGGGCGCTGGCGTCTTCCTCTTGCTCGACCAAGGCCGAGGTGAGGTTGGCCATCTCGAGGCCGGGCGGCAGCGCGAAGCCGTTGCGTTCGTCACGCAGACGCCGACCTAGCAGCGGCGTGTCCACCGTGACCACCAGCGCGTCATAGCCAGACTCCTCTGCGCGGGCGACGAGCGACTGCGTGAAGATGCGGTCTTTGTGGACGTACAACTGAAACCACTTCGGCGCTTGGGAGGCCTCAGCGATGTGCTCGAGCGAGGTCGTCGAGAGCGTCGACGCGACATAGATCGTCCCGCTGTTCTGCGCGGCTCGAGCCGTAGCCAACTCGCCCTCGGGGCAAGCCAGTTTGTGATAGGCGGTGGGCGCGATCAGGATCGGACTGGTCACTGGGAAGCCGAGCACCTTGGTCGAGAGGTCGCGGTTCTCGACATCGACGAGCACGCGGTACCAAATCACCAGCCGCTCAAAAGCCTCCTCGTTGCGCGACAAGGCGCGCTCCGACTCAGCGCCGGAGCGGTAGTAATCGTAGGCGACCTTCGACAGCTTCTGCTTTGCAGCTCGCTGGTAGTCCTTGACGGTGAGCAGCTTGGCTTTGCTCTTGGGAGCCTTCTTCTTGGGGTGCACCGCGCGGCAGTGTATCAGGCTGCGCGCGCGGCGGCAGTCGGCTGCGTGCAGCCGAGTTTAGAGAGCCTCTTGCCCTTTGATCAGCTTGGGTGCGCCAAAGGTGGTGCCATTCCAAGGAACTTCCACACGCTCACCGCTGTTGGGCAGGGTGACCTCGGTGGAAACGGCCTTCCCCTGCACGAGCGCGGTCACCCGTACGACGTAAGGTTCGACCGGCGGGAGCTCTTTGTCTTTGCTCAGCACCACGAACACATCGCCCACCTTGTTCGGCTCGACGCGCAAAGCGATCAAGCCGACGCGACCGAGCAAGGCCTCGGGCGCAACGAACTCTCGCGCCTTTTCAGCGCCGCGTTCCATCCACGTTCGCGGTGCAGCGCGTCCCGCGGGCGGCTCCACCAGCAGCGGCACCCCAGCCGGGAGCTGAACCATCTCCGCGAGGGTGCGCTCGAGCCCAGCGCGTTCGTCGCTGGAGGTCTTCTCGGCGGCGATCGTCCTACGAACGAGCACCGCCGCAAAACGCTCGGCCAACAAGCCGACCTCGGCCTGGCCGTCCCGACCGCCGGTGCGACCAACGGCAGCCAGGCCGCGCAACGCCACGTCGATGCGACCTGCACCAGCATGCGCGAGGGCCAGACGGATCTCGGCGGAGCCGTCGCCGGGAGCCAACGCCAGCAGGCCCTCGTAGGCGAAGGTCGCGTCGTCGTACCAACCTTCGGCGCGCAGTTTGTCCCCGACGAAGGCGAGCGCCCACGGATCCTCGGTGGAGCGCTCGGCGATTTCACCGTAAGCGCGTTTGGCTGCGACCTCATCCCCCGAGAGCCGCAAGAGGTGAGCGGCGTGCGCGATCAGCCCAGCGTCGGCGAAGGGATCCACGCGCAGCTTGTTGATTTCCTCCACCAGCTCGGCTTTGCGACCGGTCGACAAGAGCAGGCTCAAGAACAGCTCTCGCAAGCGTCGGTCATGGGGCGCAAGCACGCTGAAGGTGTTGATGATGCTGAGCCGCTCGGCGTCGTCTTTGGCTTTGTTGTAGCGCTCGAGGAAGGCGGCCATCGGCAACCGCTCTTGGAACAAGAGCCGCTTGCGCAGCTCGCGCAGCTCAGCAGGCGAGCTGCGTTTGATGGCCTCTTTGCGCAAGAACGAGGCTGCCTCGTCTTCGGCGATATCGCTCAGCTTCTGGGCCAGGTCGAGCGCCTCGAGGCTGGCCGAACCACGGCGCGAGAACCATGAGAGCGTGAGCTCGAGCAGAGCGCGTTTGGCTGTCCAGGACTCGAGCTCACAGCCGCGCTTGGCCTCGAGATAGGCTGCATACGCTTCGGTTCGGTCCAGCCGTTCACGCCACACGCCGCGCCGCAAAGGCACCGAGAGCGTGGAGGTTGGCGAACACTTTTTGCCGCGCAAACTCTCGGTGAGCGGCCAAACGATGGTGTGTTGCACGGTCACCGAGAGCTTGGCGAAGACCTTGGGATAGGAGAGGTTCTCGACCACGGTGGTCAGACAACGTGCGAGCGCGTCATCCCCAGCGTTCTGAATCACGATGTCGCTCGGATGACCGTCGCCATCCATCTTGAGTTGGATCGCCACCGAGGGCGGCAAATCCGGCCGCAGAGCCACGCGCGAATCGCGACACGCCTTCATCTGACCGCGCGCCTCTTGCAGCGTGCGAATGGTGGCGAAGTTGACGGCGATCTCCAGCGACGGCTCGCCCCAAACCGAAGCCGCGTCTTCGTCACTGCTGAACGAACGGAACTCCATGTTCTTGTCGGAGAGCGACACGGCGAACGGCGAACCGGACACACCGAGATCGAGCACACGGGTCTCGAGCGGCGTGGCCATCGACTCGGCGATGCCATCGGTGCTGAATAGCGTCCACGGCGTGAGCAACTTGGCCTTGAGCGCCGACTCGGTCACCGCCTCACGGCCTTTGCCGGAGAGCGCGATCGAGCTTGCACGAGCCTCGGCCCAACGTCGATCCAGATCTCCGCGATCGTCGATCTCGAACAGCTCGATCGCGCGCTTCTCGCTCACGGTCTTTTCGCCCTGGCGGTAGCTGAGTTCGAACGACTTGGGCGTCTCGCCGACCAACTTACCGACCAGCGAAATGGTGCTGCCTTGTGCGACCGCGGCCTCGTTGCGCGGGTAGCTGCGAGCCACCGCCGGACCAAGCTTGGCCTCCACGCCGGTGACGGTGGGCACGATCGCTTTGCCGAGCAGATCGACCGAGGCGCGCGCGCCTTCGTCCGAATCGGCGATCTCGGTGAGGAAGCCGGAGCCGCGCGTAAGGTCGGCGAACAAGCGACGATTGCCGCTCGGTCCAACCAACACGGCGCCGAGCCGCGGACTGCCCGCCTTGCGACGCGAAAGCCGAGCTGCGATCGCCTCCGACGTACGATCACCCACGCTCGGGAAACCGTCTCCGACGTAAACCACCATGCCGCTCGGTGCGTCCTTGGGCAGACGATTGGCGGCGGCCTCGAGCGCGCGCCCTACATCGGTTGCGCCCGCGGGGTTGAGCGCGGCCAGCCCATCGCTGATCGCCTTCTTGCGCGCGGCGTCGGCGAAGCCGATTTCGGCCGGGCCGATCGCGCGGGTCTCGCTGTCGGCGGCGAGCACGATCACGCGATCTTTGGGACCGAGACTGCCGAGTAGCGCCTCGACGAAGGCGCGCCCTGCGGCGAGCAGAGAAGGATCGACGCTGGCGGAGGTATCCACCACCAGCGCGAGCGAGACGCCTTCTTCCGTCGTGCCTTCGAGTCGAGGCGCCTCGGTTCGAAGAAACACGGTGGTCTCTTGATCGTCGGGCGCACCGTCAACCACGTAGGCGCGCGCTTTCGCCAAAGGCCGCGGGATCTCGATGTCGACCACGAAGTCGGCGGAGGCGCGGAAGTCGCTGCGTTTGAGCACCACTTTGCTCTCGTCCACCGCCGCTCCCATACCGGCCGCGACGCGCGTCGCCTCGGATGGCCCTGCGTCGACCACGATCGTGAAGTCGCCGATTAGCGGTGAGGCCTCTTCACCAACCAGCGGATAGCGATATTGAACCTGGTGCGATTGATCGCCCGGTCGAACGCGCAGCCATTCGACATAGCTGACCTCCACCGTCACCAGCTGCCCTGGCGCGATGCGGCTGATGGTACCGCGCAGCCAGCCCTCGCCGGCCCACTCCAAGAGATCGGCCGAAGCGGTGCGGCTCTTCTCGAAATCGAGCGCCTGCGCGCGATGAGCGAGCACCAAGCGACCGGCTTTCCACGTGTCGCCGCGCTTGGTTCGAAAGCCGGACACGAGCGCGCCCTCCGGAATACCGGTGCGATAGTCGCCGAGCACCTCGACGCTGCCGGCGTTGAAGAAGGTGGTTCGAACCACGGTGGTAGCCATCTCGCCGAAGACGCTGGCTTGTACCTCCTGGCTACGAATGGTCAGCGGCGAGCCGACCTCTCCGGGCGCTGTGCGCCCCCAAATTTCCCCCACGGTGCGACGCAAAGCGCCGTTGGCAGACCAGGGCGCTGCCAGCCCCGCCGTCCAATCCTCGAAGCCGCGCTCCGGCCTGACCTCGAGCTTCTCATCGAAGTCCACCGAATCCCCGGTGGTGACCGCGGTCTCTTTGCCCGACTTGCGCGCCGTCACTTCACCGCTACCAACGTAGGCGGTGGTCTTCTTGCGACGCTCGACGAACAACGTGCTGCCGACCGCGGTGATCGAGCCGAGCTCCAGGTCCACCAACGTCGGCAACGTCTTCGCCTCGACGAACACGCGGCCCGATAACACCTTGAAGCCGTCTTTCGTCAGCTCGATCTTGGTGCTGCCATCGAGCACCACCGAGGTGCCGTTGTCGAGACGGAGCCGCGCGCGTCCGCCTTCATCGGTCTCGATCGGATCGCCCACCGCGAGCCGAGAGAGAGCGCGCACCTCGTTACCCGCGGCCGTCACCCGCGAGTGAATCGGCTGCAGATCCGCCACCGTTACCACCATGCGCGTCTCGAGCGGCGGCTTCGGTTTGGGACGGAACACGATCACCACGGCGCCCAGGCCAAGGATGGTCAAGATGATGAAGAGCAGGCCCCACGGGCGTTTGCCGCGAGCCACGAGCGGGTCTTCGAAGCTCATTGGCCCACCTCCACGGTCCCGCCAGCGAGCTTGAAGCGCTGCGTCGCGGGGCCTTCTTTCTTGAAGCTGATTTCGTTGACGGTGATCGTCTCGGCGTCGGTGCCTTCGGCGAAGATGGTGGTCAGCGTGGCTTTGGCGCCGAGGCGCGCCGCCTTCGCGAGCTCTGCGGCCTCGAGCCGCACCTCTACCGCGCCTTGGCCCGAGAGCACCGCCTGCGTCAGACCGAGGCTGATATCGCCTTCGATCGCCGGGGTCATCGTCCCGAGCGCGTTGGTGAAGAGGCTGGGATGAAGCTCCGGGTGGGACCAGGAGAGCACCACGCGCACGCGGCCTTCGGTCTTGGTGTTGCCGAGCAACTTGCCGGTGCGCGCAAGCAGCGTCTTGAGTTCGTCGTTGCGACCCGCCTTCTTCGCCTCGAAGCGACCCCAGGCGAGGAAGAGCCCAGCGAAGGCGCGCGCAGTCGCGTGCGGCCCTTGCGAAACATCGGGGGCGCCGGCCTTCTGGCCCTTCTCGGTCCAGCGCACAGCCTCCTCCAGCTTGCCCAGCCCATTTTGCGAGAGCGCCATCAACACAGCGACCGTCGGTTCGTCGGGCACCAGGCGCGCGAGCGTCTCGTATTGCCGCGTAGCTTCAGCGTAGTAGCCGTGCGCGCGGTAGAGATCGCCGAGCCGACGTCGGGCCACCGGATCATCCGCTGCGAACTCGACGATCTCCCCGAAGGCGCGCCGAGCCTCCGCTTCATCATCGTTAAGCTCGTCCTTCGCTGCGCGCTTGGCCAGCCGTAGATGCAGCTCACCCACCGCGGTGCGCAGCCGAGCGTCAGCGTCGCTGCGTTTGCGCAGATCACGAGCGAGCGCGCGCGCGGAGGAGAACTCCTCGGCGTCCTCGAAGGCCTCCAGGAGGAGCAACAATAGCGCCGTATCGTCGGGGAACTTGGCGGCGAGCAAGCGCAGCTTGTTCGCTCGGTCTTTGGCGTCTTTGGCCTCGGCGATCGTCTTTTCGAGCGTGAGCGGGTCCACCGTGAGCACACCCAACGCTTGATTCAACTGACGCACCTGCTCGCTCGTGGTGATGCGCGCGAGGATGCCGCGGTACACCACGTCGGCCGAGGGCACGTCTTTGGCGAGCAGCCGATATAGCGCTACGCGCCCCTGTACCGTGGGCAAAAAATCGAGCGACATCAGCAAGAGCGCACGTCGCTCACGCATCGTCGGCGCTTCACACAGCGCCTGCGCTTGCTTGAAGACGTGAAGCACCGCCTCGGGACGCGCGCCGGTGCCTGCGAGCCGCTCACGCCACAGCGCTTTGCGCTCCTCGAACGCGAGCTTGGAGCCATCCCCGCAAAGCCGAACCAAACGCCCCGGATCGTCGATGAGGACCACGTGCTGATGCCTGCGACCGTCTCCCCAAGGGTCGTTCTGGTCGAGTAAACCGATCATGCCGAATTCACGGCTCTCGTCACGCAAAGAAGCTTCTGTGACCGTGGACCTGGCGAGGTAGCCGTCCTTGTTCGGCGGAGAGCTCGACATTTGATGAGCGGCGGTAACGCGTGAACCGCCTTGCCCGATGCCATTGCCAGCCATCGGCGCTTCCATCGGCTTCTCTTCCAACTTGTCGCTGACCGTCGGCTTGGCCACTGGCGCGCCGGGCGGAGGCGGAGGCGCCGCTGCCGTTGCTGCGGATTGGGGCATGCCTTTGGGCGCATTGGGCTCATTGATCTCGATACCGTCGGCTTCCGCATTGGCACGTCGACCACTGCCGCTGCCGCCTTCCTTGCGCTCGTTGTCGAGGTCGCCCGTACCGTCGCTCGGCCCCTCAACGCCAAACATCCGACCGCCAGCCGGTGCCGCCGAGGCTGCAGCGGTGGCGGCAGGAGCAGCGGCAGCAGGAGCGGCGCTGTCCCCTTTGAGCCCGCGACCCATGCTGCCTTCCTCGCCTTTGGCCCGGCGGTCCGCGTCGCTCGCCTTCTTCGCTTCCTGGAGGTCGTCGCGGCCTTCCGCTTCATCGAGCTTGAGCGCTTTGCGCGGGCGCTCGCGCCGATCGATCGAACGCTTCTGCTCCGACGTCATCTCGCTCGAGGTCGGCACGTAGATGCTGGTGACCGGCGTGATGATGCCTTGCCGCACCCCGAGATCCACCAGCGCAGCTTGCCCAGCGGCCGTCTCGATCAACTCGGAGAGTCGGCCCATCGCCCAACGACGTCGCAGGTCCCCTTGGTCTTCCAGCGTCTGCACCTTGATCGGCAAGGTGGTCGTCTTGAGCGCGGTGGTGAGCGTCACTTCGCTCGGCGATTCCCCGGTGATGCGGCCCACTACGAACACGCTCTCGCCTTCGGTCACAGCGCCGAGATCCCGCGGGTAGACGCGCTCGACGTTGGCGCCCAAGTTCACGCTCGCGCCGAGCGCCACGCTGCGTTCGGCGCGCTCGAGCACGCGCAACGCCGTGCGCGCTGCCGTCTCTTCATCGGTCACGCGAGCGGCAAAACCACCGGTCGAGAGGCCGGCGAGCGTGCCCAAGTTGGCCGCATCGCCCATGCCGAGACCGAACGTACGCACCGCGCGCGGAGCCTTCTTCAAACGGTCGCGAAGCGACGTGAGGTCCACCTCACCCACCGTTGCTGAGCCGTCTCCGAGGTAGACGATCGCGCTGCGACGCTTGTCCCCGACCTTGCTCGCCGCCTGCGCCAACATCGCCGCGAGATCGGTCGCGCCGCCCACCTCGACCTTGGCCAGCCCTTCGATCATCGCGCGGCGACTGGCCGCATCCACCTTCGTCAGCTCGGCGCTCTCTGCAACAGGTCGCACGCGATCATCGCCTGCGAGCACCAACGCGCGGTCATTCTCGCCGAGGTGCGTCAGCAGCGCGCGCGTCGTCGCTCGCGCCATGCGCAACATCGAGGCATCGGTCGCGGCCGACGTATCCACCACGATCACGACATCCAGCCCCGACTCTTCCGGCGCCCAATCTTGGGAGCGAATCGGCACCAGCAGATAGTCCGCTTCGCCTTGACCGTTCCGGCGCGCGTCGGCGGCCTCCGCTGGGCCGAGCACCACCTTATCCACGCTGTGGGTCGCGCGCACGGCGTGCGCCTGCTTCATGCCCTCGTCATAGAGCTCCAGCGCGAAGTCAGCGCGCGGGATCAGATCGTGTTTACGAACCACGATCGTCTCGCCGGCTTTGACTGCGCCGTCCCCGCTCTTGACCGACTTGGCGCCCGCGCGCGAGAGGTCCACCTCGATCGAAAGATCCTCGATCGTCGGCGCGGCCTCGAGCGCGCCCTCGAAGGCCATCGGGTAGGTGTAAAGCCTGCGTTCGCCCTCGGCTCCCGAGCGAGCCAACCATTCGGTGTATTGCACCACCACGCGGCGCGTTGCACCCGGGCCGATCGGGTAGAGGCGCGCTTCGTATTCGCCGGGAGCGCGGTAAGCCAAGAGCGCCGGGTCTTCCTTGGAGCCTTGGTAAACGTTGGACTGATACTGCGCCTCAGCGCTCTTCTTCTCCTTCACGTAGCCGTACAAGATGCCGCCGTCGCGATCGACGCCGAAGCGCTCGAGCACGGCGTTCTCCGGCGTGCGGAAGAAGTAGAGGCCCTCCACCGTGGTGGACTGCGGATTGAAGAAGACTTGGTCCACCTCGGTGATCGCCAAATCACCCACTACGCGGACGCGCACATCCAAACGTTGAATGGTCAGCGCCATCCAAGGAGAGCCGCTGCTCCCCGGCGTACGAGCGCCCACGGTGCCTACCCCAAACGGCGGAGGCGCCGCCGCCGGATCGGTGGTCGCAAGCCCGCCCGTCCAATCTTCCCAGCTCACGGTTGGCACCACGCTGGCCGACTCGGGAGCCTTCGGGTCCACCTTGAGCGACTCACCGGCTCGAGCCACAGCCGCGCCCACGCGAACTTCACCCGCGAGCACGTAGGCCTCGGTCTTTGCAGCGCTCGTCTCGATGCTGGCCTTCACGCTGGCGAGCGTCAGATCCAACCCGCCGACGCGCACCGTCTCACTGATGCCTTCGGGCACCTCGACGAACATCTTGCCGTCGGCGATCGAAAGCAGCCCGCCATCCAGCGTCAGCGTGCCCGGCCCTTTGAGCAGCACGCGCGCGCCGCCATCCCGCCGAACCCAGGCCAAGCTGCCGGCCTCCAACTTCACCAGCGCGCCCTCGCCGATGCGCTCGACAACGAACGGCGTGCGCGAAGCCTCCCCGCGATGCTCCACCGTCACTCCGCGCCGGACCACGCGCAGCTCCGCGGTCGTTTCCGCGCTGGGCGGTAACTTCTGTCCCTTCGGCGGCTCGTGACAGCCGAACGCTAGCGACAATACAAACAGCAGAAGGCCGACCAGGCGCGCATCCACCCGCGGTCTGAACGACCGGCCAGCGGCCTTAGCGGAACGATGGGATCGACGAACGTCGCAACCACGGGAACGATTACGTTCCCGCGAGGGGGCAAACAGGGCCATGGACTCTCCAGGTGGAGGAACGGTGATCAGCAGAGACGCCCAAGAACCTCAAAAGTTCTCGACGGCCCCCCTTTTCAACGTCTCCGCCGGCATCAGACCCCCGTTCTCGCCCCACTGTCGAGCCCCACCAACGAAAAATGACCCGAGCGGCCTACACTGCGCGCATGCAACCCGCCCCCCAGCTCGAGCAACGGCGCGAATGCCTACTGCTCGCGCGCGAATGGCGGGATACCCGGGACGGCCTGCAGATCACGCTGTGGGGCGTGGCCGAGAGCGGCGCGGTCAAGGTCGAGCTGCCGAGCCGCGCGGTGATGTTCGTGCCGCGGCGCACTCCCCTCACCCTCACGAGCTCGGCCAAACGCGCCCCTGTCGAACTTCGCTCGTTGCAAGGCGAGCCCGTGGATGCGCTCTATTTCGAAAGCCAACGCGAGCTCGTGCGCACGCGCGGCCGGCTGCGCGAAGAGCTGATGGTGGGCCTCGAGTCGGACCTCAAGCCGAGCGACCGCTTCTTGATGGAGCGCTTCATCACCAGCGCCTTCGAGGTCGTCGGCCCGGCCGAACAGCGCGCCGGCGTTACCTACTTTCAACGCGCCAAAGTGCGCGCAGCCGAGCCCTCGACGCAGCTCGTCAGCGGGCTGAAGGTGCTCTCGCTCGATCTGGAGACGGTCGGTACAGAGGTGCGCTCGATCGCGCTCGTCGGCTGCGGCGTCGAAGAAGTGATGATGAAAATTGGCGCAGACCAACGGGTCGAGGCGCCCTTCGTCTCGAGCTACGCTAGCGAACGTGAGCTGCTAACGGCCTTTTCGGCGCGGCTCGCTTCGCTCGATCCCGACGTCTTGATCGGCTGGAACGTGATCGAGTTCGACCTGCTCTTTCTCGAGCGCGCCTTTCGCCGACTCAAGCTGCCGTTCACGCTCGGACGCGGGCGCGAAGAGGCCCGCATCCTCGAGGGCGAGAAGGGCCAGGTCGCGGTGGCGCGCATCCCAGGCCGCGTGGTGCTCGACGGCATCGCCACGCTCAAGAACGCAAGTCGCAGCTTCGAGCGCTTCACGCTCGAGCACGTCGCACGCGAGCTCTTGGGGCGCGGCAAGAAGATCGCCTCGAGCGGCGCGAGCAAGGTCAGCGAGATCACCCGCCTAGCCGACGAGGACCCGGAGGCGCTCGCCGCCTACAACCTGGAGGACGCCCGGCTCGTAGCCGAGATCTTCAACAAGACCGAGCTCGTTCGCTTTGCCTTCGCCCGCGCGGCGCTCTCCGGTCTCGCGCCGGATCGACAAGGCGGCTCGGTGGCGGCCTTCGACCATTTGTACCTGCCGCTCTTGCATCGCGCGGGCTTCGTCGCGCCCGACGTCGGCACGCTCGACGACAGCGAAGAGAGCCCCGGCGGGGAGGTGCTCAACTCGGTCCCGGGGCTGCATCACCACGTGCTCTCGTTCGATTTTCGCAGCCTCTATCCGTCGATCATTCGCACCTTCAAGATCGATCCGCTGGGCCTCGCGCTCGGTCTTTCCGATGATCCACCGGGCGGTCGTGAGAGCTTGGTGCGCGGCTTCGACGGCGCGTGGTTCACTCGCTCGCCTTCGATCTTGCCGGTGATCATCGAGCGCTTGACCACCGCCCGCCGCAGCGCGCTGGAACAAGGCGATGCAGCGCTCGCGCAGGCCATCAAGCTGCAGATGAACTCGTTCTATGGCGTGCTCGGTACGCCCGGCTGCCGCTTCTTCGATGGCCGTTTGGCCAGCTCGATCACCCGGCGCGGTCACGAGCTGATCCGCCGCTTGTGCGAGTTCTTCGAGCAGAAGGAGATGCGGGTGCTGTACGGCGACACCGATTCGGTGTTCGTCTTGGCGGCCCCGAGCGAGGACTACGCCGCGCTTGGTCGCAGCCTGGCTGCCGAGGCCAACCGCGTACTCGAACGCGAGCTACGTGAGCGCTTCGAGCTCGATTGCGCGCTCGAGCTACGCTTCGATCTTCACTTCACCAGCTTCTTGATGCCGACCATGCGCGGCACCGAGATCGGCTCGAAGAAGCGCTACGCCGGCGCGACGCTGCGCGGAGAGAAGGTCGAGCTCGTGATCAAGGGACTGGAGGCGGTACGCACCGACTGGACGCCGCTCGCGCGCCGCGTACAACGCGAGCTCTTGCTGCGCGTATTCACCGAACAGCCCTGGCGGGATTGGTTGCTCGGCCTGCGGCAAGAGCTGCTCACCGGGGCCCTCGACGAAGAGCTCGTCTACAAGAAGAAGTTGCGACGCGATTTGGCCGACTACGAGCACGCACCGCCACACGTTCGCGCAGCGCGCATGTTGGAAGGCACCACCGAATGGGGCGCACAGGAGGTGGAGTACGTGATGACGCAGAACGGGCCGCTGCCCGCCTCGCGGCTGCAAGAGAAAGCGCACGGCCAGGTGATCGATTACGACCACTACCTCGATAAACAGTTGGCGCCGGCCTGCGACGTGGTGCTCTCGATCCTCGGGAGTAGCTTCGCCGAAGTGGCCGGCCGCCAACTGAAGCTCTTTTGACCATGCAGTACCGCCTCCCGCTCTTGTTCTCAGCCGCGCTGTTTGGGCTGCCGCGCAACGCGCAGGCCCAACCCGCCGACGTCGAGGCGACCTGGACGCTGGGCGCAGCCGGTGGAAGCCGCATCATTCCGGGCGGGACCGAGGCCTTCGGCGAGTTCGACTTCGGCGGCGAAATGACCTTCGAGCTGACCACCTTCGGCAGCGGACCGTGGGAATTTCGTTATGGGCCGTTCATCAACAGCGCCATGGGCGAGGGACTGGTCGCCGTCGAGGGTGGCGCCAAGCTGCTCTTCACCGAGACCACCCACGCGCAGTTCGGCACCTTCGATCTACGCGTCGGCGGGGGACACGGCCTCATCTACGGTCTCTCGGCGAGCCACATCGCCATCACGGCCAGCGGCGGGATTCGTTGGTTCCAAAACCGCTATCAGACGCAGCCCGCTCGCAACTTTGCGTTTGGTTCGGTGGTGCGCTTCATGCTGACCGCGCGCATCCGCCCCGACGTGATTTACCCGCTGGACGTCTGCTTCGGCCTCGAGCTCGAACCGAGCTTTTTGCTGCCTCCACACTCGGTGCTGAAGTGGATCGGCGCAGGAAACTGAGTTACGGGCCCCACCACAAGGACTCGAACTCTTTGGCTTCACCGTTTTTGGAGAAGGTCAGCCGCACACACTCCACCGCGCCTGCCTCCGTCTCCTTGTTGAAGGTGCGAACGAAGGGCTCGGGCACCGCGTCCGCCTCGACGAACACCGACTTGGAGAAGCCTTGGTTGCTCATCCAAATCAAGTGCACGCCGCCCTTGCCAGCGCCGCACAAGAGCAGCGCCCGCCCCTCGCCCACGAGCGTGAAGGTCAAACTCTGGAAGGCCATTTCGGCGAAGCGTTCGGGAGATGGGAAGTCGTCCCCGAAGTCGGTCAGCTCGGGCAAGTGCGTCTTCAGGTGTTGGTACAAGAGGTCGTAACGCACGCGACCGAGTCGCGGAAGCTTGCGGTCTTTTGGCGCAATCACCGGCCACTCCGCGGCCGTTAGGCAGGGCACCTCGACCAAGGTGCGGTAGCGGTCGGCGAGCGTGGTCGCGCTGCTGGCGGTCACGCCTTTGGGTGGATCCGAAAGCGCGCGCAGCAGCCAGGAGAACGGGCACAACTCCGCACGCCCAGCCCGCGACGAGAGGAGCACCCGCGTCTCCCACAACGGACTGCGTACCAACCACTGCCCGCCGTGGTTCTTCACGATCGCTTGGCCGATGTAGACCGCCGCGTGCGCCACGAACAACAGCAGCAGCCGCTCACCGCCGTGCATGCGCTCATACAAACGGTCGCGTTGCTCGGCTGTCAGCGCGCGAGATAGCCGATGAATCGAGGCATCGCTGCCGTCGAGTTCGAGCGACTGATCGAGTGCTTGATCGGCCAAGGCCGAAAAGACCTGCGCCGTATCGTCGAGCGCGCGCAAAATCTCCGGGTTGTTCGCCGGGTTCGCGTCGGTGCGCCGAACCTGCTCCAGCGATACACCCGGCGGGTAGTGCGCGAGGAACACCTCTTTGAAGAGCAGCTCGCTCGTGAGTTCACGCTTGGTGGAGCCGAGGACTTGAAGTTTGCGCGCCATAAAAGTCGGCCGTCTCGCGTCTGCGAGACAGCGACCTCAGAACATCTTTTTGCGTTTGGACGAAGAGAGGATGCCGAGCATCTCGCGATATTTCGCCACAGTGCGGCGAGCGATTTTGATGCCGTCTTGATCTTCCAGCAGCTTGACGATCGCTTGGTCGGAGAGCGGGTTCTCCTTGTCTTCAGCGGTGATCAGCTTGCGGATCGCCTGCTTGACGCTCTCCGAGGCGATGTCTTCCTCGGACACGCGCGAGATCGACGAGTTGAAGAAGTATTTGAGCTCGAAGATGCCGCGGGGCGTGTGCACGTACTTGTTGGAGGTCACGCGCGAGATGGTCGACTCGTGCATGCCGACGGCCGCTGCGACATCTCGCAGGATCATCGGCTTGAGGTATTGCACGCCCTTCTCGAAGAACTCGCGCTGTTTCTCGACGATGCAGTCGGTCACCCGCAAGATGGTGCGCCGGCGCTGCTCGATCGCCCGAATCAACCACTGGGCGCTCTTCAGCTTCTCGCTGATGAAGCCCTTGGCCTTCGGGTCTTTCAGCATCTGCTGGGCCAGCTGCTCGTTGATGTAGAGGCGCTGCATGCCCTTGTCGTTGTCGGAGACGACCCACTTGTCCCCGTCCTTGAACACGTAAACATCGGGCGTGATCGCTAGCGAGCGCTCATCCACCTCGACGAAGTTGCGCGCCGGAACCGCCTCCAGCTTTTGGATCTCCTGAACGGCGTCGTAGACCTCTTCCAGCTCGATCTTCAGCGCCTTGGCGATGGCCGGGAAGTTGCGCCGCTCCACGTTATGGAGGTGCTCCTTGATGATGCCCTTCTCCATCTCGTCCATGCCGAGCACTTCCGCTTGCACCAGCAAGCACTCACGCAGGTCGCGGGCGCCTACGCCGATCGGGTCGAAGCGCTGAATCATCGACAGGACGATCTCGGCGTCTTCCGGGTCGAGCCCGACCTCGTTGGCCAGGTCTTCAATCGTCAGGTCCGGCCGCTTGTTGCCCTCGGCGTCGGTACCACACTCGAGATCCAGGTAGCCGCGCTCATCCAAGTTGCCGATCACGAGCAACGCGAATTGCCGCTCGTTATCCACGAAATCACTCATCTGCAGCTGCCACATCAGGTGGTCCCGCAGGGTGTTGGGCTTGGTCAGCGACTGCTCGATCGGCGGCAGCTCATCGAAGCCGGAGCGCGAAGCCGACGACGGCGAGGCCATCTGGCGGTTCTCCAGGAATTGCTCCCAGTCCACCTCTTTGACCTGCTTCTCCAGCTCGCGACCCGCCATGTCGGTCTGCGGCTCGAGACGCTCGGTCACGCCAATGCGCTCCTCAGGCGGCGGCTCATTCGGTGCGGCCGTCGGCATCGAACGATCAGCATCCGCGCGCGCCTGCGGATCCGTGTGCTCGTCCCCGAGCACGGGATTCGCGTCGAGCTCCTTGCGAACCTCATCCACCAGCTCCATCCGCGAAAGCTGGAGCATCTTGATCGCAAGCTGCAGCTGCGGCGTCATGACGAGCTGCTGCTGCATCTTGAACTGGAGCTTCATCTCAATGCCCATCGAAGTGCTCCTTTCGAGAGTCGGCCGAGACCGGGGCAAAAGTAACGAGGAGGTGATTCATAGGCTGAGTTTGCGATGAAACAAGTGTGGCACGGTGGATGCTACACCGGCGCGCGACCCCCGGCTCCCCAATTCCACTCCTTCGAGCCGTTACGGGCGGGTGGTTGGGTCGTCGCCGACCTCCAGTCGGGCGTCACCAAACGTCACCGTCATTCCTCCTTCAGAGGAGAGCTTGGCTTCGAGCGTTTTGGCGCGGATCACCGTGCCGTCGCTAACGCGGCCGGCCAGCGTGACTGTGTCAGCGTCGATTTCACCGGCTAGCTCACCATCCGAGGTGAGGGTCGCCACTTTGATGCGCCCGGAGACGAAGCCTGTTTGCGTCACCGCAAGCGATGGGCTGGAGACGTCCCCAGCGATTCTGCCGCGTACCAGGACCGGGCAGCTCGAGAACATCGACCCGCGAAACTCCGTGCCGTCCTCGACAACCGTAACCTTCGTGCCGCCATCTTTGGTTGAGCTCATGGTGCTTCCGTTCGTTCGCTGAGGTTGATGCCGAGTTACTTGGGCTGGGTGATCGAGACACGCAGTTTGCTACCGCGCTCGATGGCGAAGACTGTCTTGTTGGGGTGTTGCTCGACGGTGCCGGAGATGGCGCCGCCGTCGCGAAGGATCAGCCGCGCCGCGCCCGCGATGGTGGGCGCTTCATGCTCGAAGATGCCGCCCTCGACGATGATGTTTCCGGGGCCGCGCACCTTGCAGCCATGCAACCTGCCCGGCGCGCCCACGGTGAGCTCGGTGCCTTCCCCCAGGGTGATCGAGCAGTTCTCGAACTGACTCTCAATCACCACCACGCTGCCCGAATTGAACTCGAGCGTGGCGTTGCGCAGCGTGTCGCCGCGGCCGAAGTAGCGCCGCGTGGTAGCGATGGGATCGACCTTACCGCCGCTCAGGAAGGTGAGCGCCTCTGCGCCAGAAACGCTCGGTTGGCCTTCCCCTTGCTGGCCGACGTCGAGCGAATCCACCCGCGTATTGAGCAGGATCGCCTGCTGCCAAATCGCGCCCCAGACTTTGGCGCGCGAGAGATCGGCGTCGGTCAAGTTGGACTCGGTGCAGATCGCGCGACGCAGATCGGTTCGCGCGAGGTTGGCGCCTTTGAGGAAGGCCCCGGTGAAGTTGACCTGACTCAAGCTCGATCCGGCGAACGACACCGAATCGGCCAGCACACCGGTCATGTCGGCTCCGTCGAAGGTACCTTCATCGAGCAACGCACGCTCGAGGTTGGCCCCAGCGAAGTTCGCCCCACGAGCGTCCGCTCGCGAGAGCTTGGCGCCACCGAGATAGGCCTCACTGAGATCGGCGTGCGCCAGGTTGGCGTTCGATAGATCGGCCTTGGCGAAGTTGACCGAATCGAGCTCGGCGTTGGTCAGACGAGCGCCGTCGAAGATGGCGTCCTGCGCCGAAGCCCCCTCGAGGTTGGCGCGCGTGAGGTTGGCGCCGGTGAGGTTGGCGCGATCGAGCTTGGCCGAATCAAGCTCGGCTTTGTCGAGGTTGGCGTCGCGCAAATCAGCGTCGACGAGGTAGGCCTCACGTAGGCTCGCGTTGCGTAACACCGACCCGCGCAGCTTGGTTTGCGCCAGGTTGCAGCCGGTGAGATCCGAGCGCGAGAAGTCCACTCCTTCGAGCGTCAGCTGCGAAAGATCGAGACCACGCAGGTCTCGCTGCGACAGCTTGCCTCCTTGTTTCGCTAAGCGGACTACATCGTCACGCGTCAAATCGGCCATGGATAAAGGTCCTCCTCTCTACCTGACTGCTTGCTCTGCCAACGCCTTGCGCTCCGCCTCTTCGAGGAAGGAGAACAAGGCCTGTACACGCTGTTGGAATGCAAGCTTCTCGAACTCGTTCGCGCGCTCGACCTGCCCGAGTCGCGCCAGCACCAAATTGATGTCGGCCACCACGAGCCCACGCTCGCGGCGAAGCTCACGACGGGTGGCTGTGCCAGCGCTGCTCGCGTCGTAGGCTTGGCTCACTCGCATCAGCTCCTCGGTCAGCTTGCGCAGCCGCTGCCGTTCGAGGGCGCGTCCGCGTTCTGGCGAGGTCTCCGAGACGAGCTGCCGGTACTCGCGAAATTGGGCCACGATGCGCCCTGCGATCGCGAGGGGAATGCCCGCAAACTCCGCGATGTCCTTGTCGCGCGAAACGTAGAAGAGCCCGAGCGAGGCCATGCCGGTCTCGTAAATGCGGTCGAGCGCGAGGCGGTTGAGCCCCTCGACCTTCGACAATAGCGATCGCACCAACAAGGCCTCACGCTGGTTGCTCTCGGTCTCCAGCGCGAAGGCCTCCGGGAAGAAGGCGATCAGCTCGCTGTAGCCATCGATCAAACGTTCGCGCCGTTCACCGCGCACCGCCTCCTGCTTGTCCCCCTCTGGCTTGGCGGCATCGAGCGCATCGGCGAAGCGTTGCAGCTTACCGACCAACTCGCTGTAGCCCATGCCCTGCGCCGAGCGCAGGATCGCCCGCATCGCCGGACGACAGCTGTCCACCCAAGCGCCATGCGGTTCACCGAGCCGCACCTCGACCATGAAGTCGCGGATCGGCTGCGCATTGGCGACCACGAGATCGTCGAACAGCCCTTTGGCCTGCGCCTCGTCGAAGACGTTCTTGCTGGTGTCTTGCGACGCCGTCTGATTGGCCGGTGCAGGCGTGGGTTCGCCGGTCACAAGAATGGCGTCAAAGCCTGTCTCCACCTCATCGAGCAAGCGCTGAAACTCCGACCGCGGACCATCGAGTTCGGTGACTTCCGCGGGAGGCGGAGGAGGACGAATGGTGTCGTTGGTGACGTCCCGATCTTCGATCGCATCCTTCGACTCGGGCGGCGGGCTACTGCTCTCGCTGCTCTCGGCCGCCGGCGGAACGGCCACCGCCGAATGCGCGGTGGAACCAGCCACCCCGCGCATGGTCGAGCGGAGCTCGCCGTCTTTCGCCGCGGCCTTGCGTTTGGGCACACGCTGCTTGGCGGTGACAACCTTGGCCTTGTTGCGATCGGAGACCCACTCCTCGGTGCGGGCAGGAACGACTGCGCCACAAGAGCCGCAAAATCTGGCTCCGTAGTCGACGGCGGCTCCACAGGCGTCGCAGGCGGCCATAAGGGAGAGCGACGATACCAGGCGATCGCCGCTTGAGGCAGCCCCAGGATTCGGCTTCGCCGAATGGCAGACTGCGGACCGACGTCACATCAGCGCGGCGCGCAGGAATCACGCTGTTTCCGGGTGCTCTTTACTCCTGGGGTCGTCCCTTGCGCGCACACCTCGTTGATTTTTCTTGCACTCGCTCGCCCAAGCTTGCGCTCCCCATCAGAGAACGCCCGCGCGAGCCAACGCCATCCCAACGCTCGCGCTCAGCCCGTTCACGGCCAAACTCAAGAGCAACGCCCGGCGCACGGCGAAGGCGCGCAGAAACAAGGCTTCCGCGAGTATCGCGAAGCTCTCGGCCACGGCCAGCCGCACAACGATGCCGGCGTCAGGGAGCAACCACGGAACCACGAACCACACGACGGGATGAGTGAGCGCGCTCGGTCCCAACGCCGCAAACGCACGTTCACCAAGCGATAGCGGCGTGGCTGCGCTTCGCTTGACGGCGAGCCAATAGAGCGGCGCCTCGATCGCCTGCGTGAGGCCGAAGGCTACGAGCCAACGCATGGCCTTATGCCTCCCAACCTCGGCTGTTCGATCGCCCCGAGCATGGCGCGCCCTTCAACGAGCAGCAGCGCACAGGCGATCAGCTCAATATGTCCGTGAAAGACGGCCGCTCTGAGATAGCCGGAGCGAGCGTCTCCGAGATCGCCAAGTGCCCACACCATCACGACTGCGGCAAAAATCAGCGAGAGCCACACGACGAGGACGCCGCAATCTGCAACCAGGGCGCGATAGCTACTTACAAACGATCGTGGCCCGCGCTCTCGAGCTTGCTCGGGGATCACACGCAACCACAGCGCGTAGTGAGCAGCTTGAGCAAAGGCAAAGAGCCCGACGAGACGCAGCCCCCAAGGCGCAGCAACTCCCGGCGCCAACACGGCCAGGTGATAGCGCAAACCAGCAATGCCGCTTGGACTTGCCGGAGCTGCGAGCAGCGCCCAGTCGAAGGCACCCGCGAGGAAGCCCAGCGCGACAACGGCGCCCAGCAGGCCAACGGCGCGCGGCGCCCATAGCGAGTGCTTCCGCCACGCGACGAACAAGAGCATCGCGATCAGATTGTGTGCGTGCGCAAAAACGAGCGCCGCAACGCGTGGCCAGGCGAAACAACAGAGGGCCAGCGGTGCGAGCAACAGCCCACACGCGAGCTTCCTCGCAAAGAGGCCGCGGCTGACGATGGTGCAGGCGAGCGCCGCCAACACGCCCCAGGCGACCTCGTTCCGCAACGTACCGAGCATCAGCAGGGGCAAGCCACAAACCACGAGCGGCCAACGCCGATGCAATCCTGGGCGCAGCACGAGATAGCGAAGATCCGCAAGAACATGAGGAACGCCAAACAGAATGGGCCCGATCGCCAGGGACCAAAAAGGCGCGCCCAGGGCGCAGGCGAGCGAGATCGCTAGCCCCAGCGCCCCCAGCAAAAGGACCCGCACCTCGCGATGCCGAGCCCATCTGCCCGCGAACGGTCCCAGCGTCGCATAGGCTGCGCGCCGGAGACCGTCGAGCGGGGTTAGCAGCGCCTCCACCGTTCGCTTACGCGCGGCGCCGACGTGCGACCATCGCCAAGCCAGCCAGGGCGGCGAGGGACAAGGACCCGGCCGCAACCTTGGTGCCCAAGCCCGTCACGGAGCAACCGCCACCATCGTCCTCGTCTTCCGCTACACATTGGCCGTTGGCGTCGCACACGCCAGCACCACCATCGTTCCTTTCGCAGACGTCGCCCTCCTCCTTGCCGTCGCAAGGTTCGTTGGGCACGTCGGCGTACGCCGCTGGAGAAATACTCATCACAAGCAGGGACCAGAGAATCGCGCTTCGCTTCATCTCCTCAGTGTCGACGCGGAACGCGCATTTGGCCGAATTTCTAGCGTTGAAGAGGGTGGAGCCATCGACCTAAACCGCAGCCAACGATTGACGAATTTGGGTCTACGATTAACGCGCGGTCCATCGAGCGGAAGCCCACCGGGGTGTTCGAGCTGGCGGTCGAGTAGTCGCGCGGCCGAGACAAAGCCTGTCCCACTGTTCGGCTGCGCCGAATGGCAGACTTCGGATCTTCCTTACATCAATACCGTGAGCCTGAATTAGGCTGTTCTGCGTGATTGAGAACCTCCTTACCTGCTTGGGCCCGTCCCGTCCGCTCGGGGCGTCGTTGATCTTGTTTGCGCTCGCCGGCTGTGGCGACAGCTCGAGTTCCTCGGGCGGCGGAAACGACGGCACCGGCGCGAGCGCCGGCAGTGAAGCCACCGGAGGCTCCGGTTCGGGCGCGAGCAATCCCGGCACAGGGGGCTCCTCAGCTGGCGGCAACTCCAGCACCGGCGGCAACTCCAGCACCGGCGGCAACTCCAGCACTGGCGGCAACTCCAGCACCGGCGGCAGCTCGCCTTGCGCCAACGCTCCCGCGGTCTCCTTCGCCAGCGACATCCAGCCCTTGTTGGTCGAAGGTTGCGCCTTCTCCTCTTGCCACGGCGGCGCCATGCCCGACGCCAACCTGGACCTCACCGACGGCAACGTCTACGACGAGCTCGTCAACGTGGCGACAGCGCAATGTGGCGGCGCGCGCACCTTGGTCGTGCCCGGCGCGCCCGAGGACAGCTACCTCATCAACAAGCTGCGCGGCGTAGACATGTGTGGCGGCGTCAACAGCAAGAAGATGCCGCGCACCTTGCCCCCGGGAGCCTCTGCACCGCCCTGGACCGAGGCCGAGACCGCGCTGATTGAAGCGTGGATTTGTGGCGGCGCGCTCGATAACTGAGCTTCGATATTCAGATGGTCATTTTCCGCGGGCTCGCCCGTCCTGACTCGTGGTAGGGTCCGCGGCCTCGCACGAGTGGCGGAATTGGCAGACGCACCGGATTTAGGTTCCGGCGCCGCAAGGCGTGGGGGTTCAAGTCCCTCCTCGTGTACCAGCGCTGAAGAGAGAGCGTAGCTCCCCCCGCGGGGGACACGGCTTTGCTACCGTGGCGCGCATGCGCGCTTCTCTCACCGGCTTCACCCTTGTCCTGCTCACGTCGGCCAGCTCGGTTTCGGCCGCGCCCTTCTTCAAGGAGGTCGGCAACCCGTTCGGCACGCAGCTGTGCGCCGATACGCAGGAGGGCTGCTGGACCAACTACTTGCGCATGACCGACATCGACGGTGACGGCGATCTCGACCTGTTGTTGCCCAACGCTGACGGCTACTTCGACAAGGGCGAACCCCAGCCGTTTGCCGTCTACCTCAACGATGGCGCCGGCAACTTCAGTGACGGCTCCAACGCGATCGTCGGGCTTTACACCGGCTACGTGCGACAAATCGCGGTCGGCGATGTGGACGGGGACAACGACGTCGATCTCTACATCCCCGCCGCCTGGGGCGATGCCGACGTGCTCCTGCTCAACGAAAGCGGCACCTTCGTCGACAACGCCGCCACGCACTTGCCCGGCCTTCAATCCTTCGCAGGCGCCACCCGCTTCGGCGACGTAGACAACGACGGCGATCTGGATCTGCTCGTCACCGAGGGTTGGGCGATGCCGGCCAGCCAGCCGGTGCACCTCTACTTGAACGACGGCAGCGGCCACTTCAGCGAGGCCAATACGCTGCCCAGCGAGGCCGCCAGCGGTGAGCCGATCGATCTCGATTTGTTCGATGCCGACGGCGACTTCGACCTGGACCTGCTCGTCGATATGCACGGTGCGAGCGCGCTCTTTTGGCTCAATGACGGGGCCGGGACCTTCACCGCGGCCGCCTACCCCGAGCAGAGCGGTCTCAAGTATGGGCCGGTCGCCTGCGACGTGGACGGCGACGGAGACCTCGACGTCTGGACCGACAACGCCGGGCCCAACTACACCGAGGCCCTGCTGATCAACGATGGCGCAGGCGTCTTCACCGACGAGACCGCAGCGCGCGTGAGCGGCAACGTCAACGGCGCGGACGACAACATCGTCGCCTGCATCGACATCGACGGGGACGGCGACTTCGACGCAGCCATCGGCTCGCTCTCCGACAGCGAGCGCGTGCTGATCAACGACGGCACCGGCAACTTCACGCTCGAGCCCGATTCCTTCCCCAACATCGGCGACGGCACCTTGTGGTTCGAGTTCGGCGATATCGACGGCGACGGGCGGCTTGATTGCGCGACAGCGCAGGGCGAATCGAGCTCGCTCGATCGGCTGTACACCGGGACGACCAACACCGCGGTGGACACCGTCGCGCCGAGCTTCCGCTTGATCGAGGCTCTGAGCGGCGTGGTCGCCGAGCAAGAGCCTGCGCTGCGTTTTGCCGTGGTCGACAACGCCACCACCGACGAAGGACCGCGCCTCAGCGAGGCCTTCGTCCGCGTCACCATCTCCGGCGAGGAGCAAGATGTACCGGCCCGCTTCGTCGGTGGAGACCTCTATCGCGCGGTGCTGCCCGCTGCAGCGCTGGGCACCACGGTGAGCTACGCGGTGTGCGCCACCGACCGACAAAACAACGCCGCCTGCTCCGAGCCGCTCAACTACGAGGTTGGCGGCTCCGGTGCAGGCGGTAGTGGTAGCGGTGGTAGCGGCGCCGGAGGCAATAACAACGGCGGGCAAGGCGCTGGCGGCAACGACGATGACGGCGGTGGTTCGGAGGAGGGCTGTGATTGCGCCCTCGCAGCGCCGCCCGCATCACGTGGCGGCGCGCTGCTCTTGGCCGGCCTCGCGCTCACGCTGAGCGGCGCACGTCGTTTGCGCCGCCGCAGCTGAACCGCCGATCAATCGGGGGGCGGGTTGGTGCGGTGGTCGAGGTACTGCGCCACGATTCGCCCCAGCTGATCGGAGATCTTGCGGTAGCGCGTGCCCGAGGCCGCATCGACCATCGAAGCTCCCCAAGCGTAGGTGATTTCGATCTCGTCGAGCAGCTTGCCGCGGCTGTCTGTGATCTGCACGGCCATCGTTATCACGCTCGAGCTCTTGGTGATCCACGCGTAGTAACCAGGCTCCATGAAGGTGATGTGAGGCTTGATCACGAAGGGCCCCTCGGCCACGTCCGCATCATCCACCCCTTCGTCGAACTCTTCTTCCGCCGACAACTTGCGCGGGGCCGGTTCAGGCTTTTTCGCATCGGTCGCTGGCTCGCTCTTCGGCTCGGGCTCCACGGCCACATCGCCCAAGAAGGCTTGATGACGCAACAGTTGAGCGGGCTTCTCGCCGAGCGTTAGCTCGCTGAACAGCCTGGCGCCCGTAGCCGCGCTCTTCTTCTTCTTGGTCTTCACCTTCAGACCGCGCTGCCGAGCGGAGCGCACCAGATTCTGGTGAAAGCGCTCGCCTACGGCCTCCTTGTCTTCGTCGAAGCTGGCCGCCGACTCATCGTCTTTGTCCCCAACATACTCATCCTCGGTCTTCGACCCGATGCGCAGATCCGTGTAGTCGATGGGCGTGATGTAAAAGCGGCTCTTACCGACAAAAGGATTCGGTTCGGCCTGCTCGATGACGACCCACGGGTAGCTCGTCGCGCACCCCGTGAGCAAGGTCGCGAGCAGCGCGACCTGGAACCAAAAGAAAGCCTTCAGCATACGGTGGACCTCGTTCCGTCGATGTACCGCCCTAGCCTATGGAACTTCCCGTCGAGAAGTTGCTTCGTCAGCCGGGCGGACTTGCGCCTTCCCTCCCCGGCCCACGAGTAGCGCCTTGCGATACCGCGTGGCTCTAGCGGCGCGCTTCCGCGGAGCGGTCGACCTGCAGCGGGTAGCGGATGCGCACCGAGGCGGGGGCCGCTGCGTTCGCGGGCTGGCTCCCGGGCAATACCCCATAGTGCTTCGGCCCGCAGTCGATGCAATCGGACCCAGCCACCGAGGCGTCGGCCGGGAAGGTCGGCTTGAGCTCGCGTAGGCAACCATCGACGAGGGGCGCAGCGGGCGCGCGGACCTCGACTGCGCCCGCCGCAAAGTCGATGTCGGCGTAGACCGAGGTCACCTCGCCCGGCACGGAGCAGGCGCATACGGCTTGCAGCGCTGCAGCCATCGGCGGCTGCATGGCGGCGGCAAGGATGTGGACGCTGCTGGTTACATCTTGCGCTGGCCATTGCAGTGGGCACGCGGCGTCCTTCTGCGGATGACGCACGAGCAGGCTCGCCTGCAGCTCGGCGTCCTGGCCCTTGCCCTGCGCCCCGGCGGCTGAAACTGCGCCGTCTGAGGCCGCAAGCGCAACGTTAGGCTCCACCTGCGGAGCCGTTGCACAACCGACCATCGCACAACCAATCGCCGCACAACCGATCGCGACCGCCACAACCCAAGCAAGACTTCGCACAGCGCGCATCCCGCAAGGGACAGCGACCCCGAAACAAAGTTCCGCATTGCCCCCAGACGGTCGTTCCGGCTGGATCGCGGGGAGTCGGCAAAAGTGCTAACGCTCTCCGCATGCGCTCGAAGCTCGTCGTGTCGCTCATGCTGGTTGGCTGCGCTGGTTCGCTCCCGCAGCCCCCGGCGGTCGATCTTGGGACCCCACTCGCAGCAGCCCCGCCGGCCGCCACGGGCCCCGCCGTCACCTTCAACTATACGGCCGACCGAGTGGGTGACGTGTGTCGCGAGGCCAGCAAGGTGCAGACCACCACAACGGTGGGCAGCACCCCACCGAAGCTCTACGAGCGCGAGCAAGCCGATACCTACGAGGTGCTCGCGGTTGCTAATGATGTATCGGTAAAAGAGCGCTTCGCGTGGTCACGTCATTCGATCCGGCGTAGCGGCGTGGAAGACGTGATCCCGATCAGCCTAGGAACGCAGTACCTAATGTCGCTCGACGAGCAGGGCGCAAGGCAGGCCTTCGATGCGCAAGGCGGGCCGTTGCCCAAGCCGCTCGCCGAGTGGATTACCGGTCATTGGCGAGTGGGCGTGCGGGACGACATCGCGACCGCACTCCACGGCAATACGCTGCGGCCGGGCGATGAGGTACCTGCGCTCGCCGCGCGTTATCGCAAACAAATCGTCGACGGGGCGACCTTGCGCAGTGAGCGTTATCTCTATATCGGACAAGAGGGAGACAACGCGCGCTTCTCGATCGAGGTCGAAGCCGACTTTCGCTGGGAGTCTCCTGGAACGTTCTCGATGCGTACCAAGTTATGGGTCTCGGTTCCACGAGGCACGCCCAGCCGAGAAGAGACATCGTTTACGGTCGTGCGCCAGCGACGCGAGGGAGACCAACTACATATCGAATCGAGCGGCTTCTCCGAAGACAGCTGCGAGGCCCGTTAACCTCATTCGAGCGTATCCTTGATAAACAGCCGCTCCGCGAGCGTTACCTTCTTGGTCTTGCTGTCGACGACGCCGGTGAAGGTCTGCAAGCTCGTAATACCGTCTCCATCGAGATCGCCCTCGGCTGAGACTTCGAAGCCGTTTTTACCGGGGTCCGGCCCACCTCGGCTAGGCCCCTTGTAGTTGCCACCGACGCGCACCTCAAACTGGTAGAGCATCGGCTGGTCGTGCGTGAAGCCCACACACTTCCAGGCGGGCTGATTGAAGTCTTCGCCCGCGGCGGAGCTTGGGGAGTAGCTAACGCCACGCGGGAGCTGCTTCGGTACGGGCGGCGCCGAGGCGCAAAGTCGATGGCTACCGTTCGCTTGTGGGGTCTCGTAGGAACGCGCGACCGCCCGCGCGATCTGACTCAACGTTCGGCGGGCTTCGCGGGCCTGTGACGCACTACGAACTCGGCGCGCTCCCTCGACACCGGACACATACAGGCCGAGCATCCCTTCGATCGCGCCTGCTGCGCCGCGTGCATTCGCGCTTACCCCCGTCTCGATCGGATCGAGCGCTAACGTGATAAACGAGCTATCGGTCTTATCGCTCGCCTTGTCGACGTTGGCCGCTGGCGCAGCCGCTTCCGTCGCTTTGGCTCCAGCGCCCTCGTGGGGCAACCACGCCTTCAGCGCCACCAGATCGGTGAACAGCGCAAGGTGGCTATCGACGCCCAACGCCTTGCTGGCCTGCATAAACCGATCGGTCGCACCGAGGCTCAAGGGGCCGCGGGCGAACACATCTTTGGCGAGCCGAGCGTTGCCGACGGTGAGAAAGACATGACCGGGCGAGGTCTGAACGGTGACGGCGACCTCGTCGAGCGTGAGGCTGAAGCCGCCCGACCACGCGCTCCACTTCGGCTCGGTGGCAAAGCGACTACCGAGCGCATCGACAAGACGCTTGGCGATAGCGTCGTTGCGAACGTCGACGTCGATGAGCAGCAGCGCGTCGTCGAAGAAGCCGCGCGTAAAGTCCGCTTCGCCGGGCGTGGCGTAAAGCGCGAACGCAGCGCTATCCCCGAGCGCGCTTTCGAGTTCGGCGAGGGACACCTTGGCACGGCTCGCGAGCTCGGACTCGACGGCGCGCTTGATCTCCTGCAGCCCGATCCGATCGAGCTCCTCGAGTACGTTGCCAACGTTGCGGCCGGGAGCCCGACGCAAAGAAAGTCCCATCGCCAGCAGCGGCCCCTCGGGCAGACCTCGCAGTGCGTGCTGGTCCGTCGCAGCCATCACCGCACCCAACCTCGGCACGCGACTACCGAGCTGCGCGTAGCCAACCTCGATGCTGCCTTCATGTTGATTCTTCAGATCGAGCGCGGCCGTGAGCCGAGACCCTTCACCGAACAGCGCCAGTTGGTCGAAGGAGCGCTCCAGGTTCGCCGCTGCCCAAAAGGGCGTCCCCATCGAGGTTGTAGCGAACGTCGGATTTCCGCCAAACGACCGGCGCTTCTTCGCGATCGTATCGAGCGTCGCGGTCTCGGTGGTGTCATCGAACGAGACCACCACCACGCGCTGCTCGGCCACCACCGTAAACACAGTATTCGTCTCCGCGAGGCCATAACGTCCGTCCCCGAGATCGTTGAGCGAGCTCCGCTTGATCGCAGCCAGCACCGGCTCGAGCGTCTTGAACCGAACGATCACACCGCTCGATTCGGGAGTGAACGCGCGTGTTCCGAACAGCACGAGGCCGTCCAGATGCGGCGCGAGCAGCGCGAGCACCTCCGGTGAAGCATCGAAGCGTTCGGCCATCGCCCGCACCGCGCCCTTCAACGCCCCCTCCATGAACTCGGGCGAGAGGCGCGCTTCGAGCTCGTCCACCCCCGCAACGCCGAGAACGAAGTCTGCTTCTCGGGGCACCAACTTGGCTAGATCGGCGCCCCAGCCCTGCTTGCGCGCTTCAGCTTGTTCGACCGGCGTGGTTTCCGCGGCAGCGGTTGTCTCGGGCGCCCGCGTCGTTGGCGCCGCCGCGCAGGAGACGACGCCGACCGAGAGCGCGAGCATCAAACGCAGCCAACTGGATGTTGCGTCCATGCCGCATCCTCGCACAGTTCGATAGCGGGTTAGCGACCGTTGGCGCTGGGAGGGCTAGCTGAACAGGAGCATCCGATCCAGGCCCTATCGTGTTAGTGGTTGCACGATGAAGCGACTCGCTATGTTGTGCACCAGCTTCGTCCTCGCCTGCAGCGCCCGCAGCTCGCTCGAGACGGCAGGCGGTTCTGCAGGAACTGGAGCGTCCTCGTCGAATGGCGGTAGTAGCCCATCGAGTTCGAGCTCGACCGGCGCTGGCGGCTCCGGCGGACAACAAAGCGATTGCGCCGCGCTGGCCCTCGACGGTGAGCCCTACCTCGTCCCCTTCGCCAAGAACTCGACCGCGCCTGAGCTCGGCTTTGCCAACGACAGCGAGCTGTTTCTCGCTTGGCGTGCCGAAGACGGCGCGCTGATCGCGAACACCACGCTAACCCCCAGCAACGTTTGGCCCGACCCTTTCGACTCGAGCATCGTGCTCGAGCCCTCGGTCTCGGCGCTGGTCGTCGGGCCGAGCAGCAATGGAACGGCTGGGCTCTATCGCGATGGCCTCGACCAGTTTTGGCTCACCTCGCGAATGGGTGCGTTCGACTTCATCGACCTTTACACGACGCCGACTGAGCCGCTGTTCGTTGCCGCCAATGAGGACGTGATCTTCTTTTCGCGCAACGACGGCCTCTTCTTGACGACGGAAAGCTACGGACCCTCCGGCCTGATTTCGTATGGCCCGCCTTTCTGTATTGCGAGTAAGGCCCTCGCCTCCGCCATCCCGCTAGCCGGCAAACAGTTTTTAATCGCCAGTGTGGACTCGGCGGATCCAGGCCAATCCTGCTTCGGCCAAGGCTTCGAACTAGGCACCAACCTCGTCACGCGGCGATACGCCGAACTCCAAGACGGCGAGCTGGTCGAGCAGTTCCCCCAGGTTGAACCGCTCTTGCACCTGGGCCTCGTGCAAACCACCTTCGGCTCCTGGCTGGTCTACCAAACCGACGGCTCAACCTCCGAAACGATGCCGCCCGTGTTCGCCTACCGGCTCGATAACGCTGGCGTGCGTCTGCCCAGCTCAGCCGACCCTCTCGCGCTGACAGAGTCTGGCCTATCCAGCTCGGAGCTCGCGCTCGCCACGATGGGCGACGCCTTGGTGATCGCCACGGTGGACTCCACCGATCCAAGCGCCCCCGTGGTGATCCTGCGGCGCTTCGAGGCCGACGGCAGCCCCGGCCCCGTTACCTCATTCGCCACCAACGCCGCTTGGCTAGGCGGCCACCTGCGCATGGTGGGCTCAAAAGATGGCCAGAGCCTCTTACTCGCATGGTCCGCCGACCTCGACGCTTCGGTCGCGGTAGCCAAAGTAGCGTGTAGCCCTTAGCTGGGTAGCGAATCAAACGAGGACGGCCCGCGGCTAGTCTTTGCTTTCAGTGGCTGAGCGGCAACAATGCAAAGTAAAGCCCCTGGCAGCACTACGCGATGTAGAGCGAGCTACTGCTCATTCGGGGAAACAGCCTTGAAAACCCCAACTTTCAAACGGCCAAGGCTCGCACACAATGTTGCCTTCAGCGTCCGTCGTTGCGTACGGGTAGGTAGTAAAATCGTATCCGCCAATTAAGCGACAAGCGAACCCTGGTTCACACGTGCCATCTTCTTGGCAGTTTGGGCGACGACAACAGTTCTCGTCCCATGGGGAGTCCGGCACGCCACATCGCAACGCCACTTCGGTTTGCTCTTGGGAGCAGTTCGAGAAAGGCGCGTCGGTCCGGTTGGGGCCGCAGTTCCCAACGAAACAAGGAGGCGGCGATACTTCCTCCGCGTCGGAGCAAGGAGTAAAACCCGTCGTCTCACCAAGCTGCTGATCATGATTGCGAACCCAATAACGCTCTCCCGTGTCGCTCTGGACGCACGCCAAGTACGGAGAAGAGTAACCCTTACCGACTGCACAAAGCTCCAACACAACGGCCTCGTCAGTATCAAGGCAGTCGCCCTCGACGAGCTGCCGAACTCCCACCGTAGTGGTTGGCATAAAACCGTCCTCGCAATCCAAGGAAACCAACGGCTGATCTTTTGTTTCGGTGGCCGAGTCGCCGCAGGCGGACGCGGCGAGAAGCAACAATGCAATGTAAAGCCCCGGGCAGCGCGACACGATGAAGAGCGAGCTACTGCTCATTCCGGAAAACATCCAAAAAATCCACCGCCCCACTGCCCATAGTTGTCACAAACAATGGCTCCCTCCGAGTTTGTTGTCGCGTACGGATAGGTCCAGGCCTCCAAACCTGCTACTGGAGTGCAAACGAAGCCCGGGTCGCAGGCCCCGTCGACGCAGAATGGGCGGAGACAACAGTTCTCGTCCCACGGGGAGTCAGGCTCGCCACAGCGCAACACCGCTTCGGTCTCCTCTTGAGAGCAGTTGGAGTTCGGATAGGCGGTTCGGTCGGGGCCGCAGTCCCCGACGAAACAGGGAGGCGGCGGAACTTCTTCTGCTTCGGAGCAAGGCGTAAAGCCTGGCGTCTCACCAAGGTTTTGATCGTGATTGCGTACCCAATAGCGCTCTCCGCCTTCGTTTTGAACGCAAGCCAACAAGGGTATATCGAAGCCGTCCGCTGCGGAGCACAGCTCAAGTACCACAGACTCTTCGGTATCAAGGCAATCGCCCTCGGCGAGCTGGCGAACTCCAACCAAGGTGGTCGGCGAAAAGCCCTCCGTACACTCGAGCACGACCAACGGCTGATCTTTGCTTTCAGTGGCCGAGTCGCCGCAGGCGGCCAAGGCGAGCAGCAACGCCGCAAACGTTCGTGTGGTCTTCATGGATAAGCCGCCTTCAGGAAGGTGATATTGCCAGAAGCCGTGGGCTCCAGGCTGCGAGCCACATTCGGATACTCATCGTGCTCGCTTTGGCTCGGTAAACAGGGACCGCGACAGTTCTCCCAAACAACCACGCCCAGCACATAAGGCCCGCCCCCCGGGTAGGTCGTGGAGAACACGGGCCCGCCGCTGTGACCCGAACTAATGTCATGGTCGAACTTCCAGGTCCGTGGATTACCTGCAGACGTGTTATCCCCGGCGGACTTTCCGAACCCTAGGTGAGCATCTTGATACAGGACAAAGCTCTCGCCCGGCCGGTTCGTCCCGTCGGCGAAGAACATTGCCGCTGGCGCGCCCAAGCCTTGTTGCTGGACCGGGTAACCGGCGTTCTGCAGCACTGCGTTATTGGCAATGAAGCCCGGTGAAGGTGGGCCATAGGACATCCACCCTGGATGACCGTTGGGATAGGGTTCGGGGAATACTCCTCGCAACGAAAACGCATCGTCCGGCAGAACCAAGATGGCGTAATCATGCTTGTTGCATGACTCCGAGCGTGGCGGGTTGTGGCAGCCTGCGTTTACGAACTCGGACGGGTACCAATAGAAGTTGGTGAGGACTTGGCCGTAAGGCAGAGTGGAGTTAACCCGACGCGGTTGGTACGCCCAATTGTTTACTGGAAGCCCCTGCAGAGCTACACAATGTGCTGCCGTAAGCACAATTCGCCTTCCCACGGCTACCGCTGAGCAACTGCCGGTAGTCGACACCGAGGGCGAACTCGGCAGGCTACCAATTCGCCGGTAGTTCGAGGCATCAAAGGGCCACGTCGTGGTGATCTTCCGCGGGCCACGACTATCTTGTCCGTTGGACCAACCTTGCGGCGAAGGCTCGGGCTCGCTGCCAAGCTCGGGCGAAGGAACTGGCGCCTCCGCTTCCGTTCCATCCGAATCAGCCCGATTGAAACCAAGTTCTACAGCTTGCTCATAAAGCCGAGCCAGCTCTCCCTCGTCAAATTCGTATTCCCACTCTGTACCCTCATCACCATTGACGGCGATCATGCGAACTTTGCCCGGCTCGGGGTCTACTGGCCAATCGCTATCCGCCAGGTTCGCGGCGATTTCTTCCATCACCAAAGCGCCTGCTGCCACTTGCTCAGGATCGGCTGATTCGCCTTGCGCCAAGAACGGCGCGGGTTCGGTGCTGACCGTAACGGCTCGCCGCAAACGGCGCTTCACGTACTGGAGTTCATCTAACTCCGCCGCAATCTTGGCTTGCGCCTCAAACGTGGGCGCATTCGCCGTATCTTCGGTGCACCCCGCTAGCTGCACCACCAAACCAAACCAAACCAAACCAAACCAAACCAAACCAACGCATCAATTGAGCATACAGAGGAAGCGAGAGGCCGCAAGTGGCAACATGACAGAACCAACAATCGAGTCCGTTCGCGGCCCGTTCTCCTCTCTCCTCTCGTCTCGTCTCCCTTCTGCCCCGTGCCCGTGCCCGTGCCCTGTACCGTTTCTTTTAGCTGAGGACGGGTTACACCTGCTCTCAGTGTGTCGTGGCGAATTCCCGAGGAGTGCCTAGCGTGCCCCGTTGCGGTCGA
>JBILLK010000068.1:0-7953 GCA_044376115.1 Polyangiaceae bacterium
AGGTTGACGATTTCGACGTTCAGCGCATTGCAGATCGGATCTTCCCAGACGGCCAGCTCAAGCTGGGCCGTGATCTCCCTGAGGGCGTCCTTTGGCCGAACTGCCGAACGGCAACTGTCGGCGAGCACAGGGCGCCGTTTCACCTCGGCGGAGCGTCCGGCCCCGCTTGTGGTGTCACCGCAGGCTACACAGCCAACCGATAGCACGAGGCCCGCGACACAACTAATTGCGTCAGCCAGGTGCTCACCCGCCCACCAATGCCGTGCCGTGTTCACGACAGTACCCACACCGAGCTCGTCGGAGTCGACCGCAGGATTGCCGGCGAGGTGGTGGTCAACGCCCTTGCCAGAGCCCTTTGCTTCCTGTCGATGCTCACTCGGCCGCCAATGGGTTGGCCTCGCATGATCAGTAGCCTCCGGGTCTGAGGTTACGGTCGCCGGCGATGGGAACACCAAGGTTCCGCTGCTTCTCGATGGTGCTCATCGGGTAGTCCCAGCGCGCCGGCTGCCCCAAGTCCTCTCTCAGCCGGTTCTCATTGATCGTCTCGTCCTCGTAGTGCATGCCGTCCCCACGTACTCGTGTCTCCTCGGCAAAAAACTCCCTCCTCCCATCTGTTCCTTCGCCGATGTGGACTGCATGCACGAGCTCATGGCCAAGCCCGGTCTGAGGCGGCGCGGTAATGGCGCTGAGACTGCCATCGTCGTTCCGATGCCACGTGGTGAGCCCGTCGGATGGATCATAGAAAATTATAGAATCTCGACCTACTCCCATTGCCCGGCTCGATTCGAACGGCAAAATCGTTACGACGCTACCGGTCCGCTCCAATCGTTCGAGAATTTCGCGGCCGGTCGGCGTGGTGGAGAGCAGGTAGAGATCGCGGATGACCAAATTCCGAAACTGCGCGGAACCGCCGACGCGAAGGTTGGGGGGCAGCGCGAACGTCGGGCCCCCGATGGTCACGTTGTGCGATCCAGCGCCAATCAGAGCGGCATGCATACTCTTGTGGCCCACGGCAGCCGCAGGCAGGCCGCCGATGCGAACGACCGCGGCTCCCTCTCCCACGACGTCGGCGCCACCAAAGGGGCAGTTGGCTTGATCCCCGAGGCGGATGGCGGGCCTGCCATTGATGCGAACGTTCGGTTGCCCGAGCGCCGCAACGTCACCTAGCCCACCGTGTTTTTCACACAACAAAGGGTCTAACTCGCGCGCTGCTGGTTTCATGCGTTTTCCATCCTGGACGCGTGGCTATTCACGACGATCCCACATGCTTAAAGGCAACTCAGCCTTGAAGGCGCGCACCTCGATTGGAGTTTGCAAGGCGTGAAGCGCCTCAACTTTGCACGTGGGCGGCAAAAGACCTGAAGGCGTTGCGGTGAACGCGGCCACGACGACATCGACGGAGCTGAACGTCAGAGGCACGTCGTAGAAGCTGGGCGCGAGCCCGTCACAAAGGGCGCGCATATCGTCGGTTTCGACATCCTTCAGCGGCTCGATCCACCGAAAGCTTCCCCGCGGTGGAAGCTCGGCCCACTTACCGTTATCGAGGATGAGCTGCTGGCAGCAACCCAGTTGGTCAGCGCGGAAGGGGCGCGGCTCGCCCGCCCCCTGCTCGGGGACCGGCTCGATTCGGAGTTGGTCGTCTTGTATGGCCCACCGAAGCTTTTCGTCCCAGACTCGTAGTGGGGTGGGCGACAGGTTGACGATTTCGACGTTCAGCGCATTGCAGATCGGATCTTCCCAGACGGCCAGCTCAAGCTGGGCCGTGATCTCCCTGAGGGCGTCCTTTGGCCGAACTGCCGAACGGCAACTGTCGGCGAGCATAGGGCGCCGCTTCACCTCGGCGGATCGTCCGGCATCGCTCGTGGTGTCAGCGCAGGCTAGACAGCCAACCGATAGCACGAGGCCCGCGACGCAACGGATTGCGCCGGCCAGGTGCTCACTCGCCCACGCATGCCTTGCCGTGTTCAAGACAACACCAACACCGAGCTCGTCGGAGTCGACCGCAGGATCGCCGGTGAGGTGGTGGTCAACGCCCTTGCCAAAGCCTTTTTGCTTCCTGTCGATGCTCACTCGGCCGCCAATGGGTTGGCCTCGCATGATCAGTAGCCTCCGGGTCTGAGGTTACGGTCGCCGGCGACGGGAACCCCGTTCAGCCCGGGGTCCTCGCGCTCGTGCATCGGGTAGCCCCAGCGCTCCGGCTGCCCCAAGTCCTCTCTCAGCCGGTTCTCATTGATCGTCTCGTCCTCGTAGTGCATGCCGTCCCCACGTACCCGCGTCTCTTCGGCAAAGAACTCCCTCTTGCCGTCGGTGCCTTCGCCTACGTGGACTGCATGCACTAACTCATGGCCAAGCCCGGTCTGAGGCGGCGCCGTGATATAGCCCCCATTCCGGTCCTCCGCGACGAACCCGTCGGAGGGGTTGTAGCGGATTGTCGAATCTCGACCCTCAAATGCTGTCTCGCTCGATTTCACGCTCTCCGGCACAATCGTTACGACGCTACCGGTCCGCTCCAATCGTTCGAGAATTTCGCGACCCGTCGGCGTGGTGGAGAGCAGGTAGAGATCGCGGATAACCAGATTCCGAAACTGCGCTGAACCGCCGACGCGAAGGTTGGGGGGCAGCGCGAACGAAGGGCCCCCGATGGTCACGTTGTGCGATCCAGAGCCAATCGGAGCGGCATGCATGCTCTTGTGGCCCACGGCAGCCGCAGGCAGGCCGCCGATGCGAACGACCGCGGCTCCCTCTCCCACGACATCGGCGCCACCAAAGGGGCAGTTGGCTTGATCCGCGAGGCGGATGGCGGGCCTGCCGTTGATGCGAACGTTCGGTTGCCCGAGCGCCGCAACGTCCCCTAGCCCACCGTGTTTTTCACACAACAAAGGGTCTAACTCGCGCGCTGCTGGTTTCATGCGTTTTCCATCCTGGACGCGTGGCTATTCGCGCCGATCCTCTACACGCAACTTCCCCTCAAAGGCGCGCACCTCGATTGGGGCTCGCAAGGCATGAAGCGCGTCAATCCTGTACGCCGTTCGAACAAACGGGTACTTGTCACCGGCCGGAAATGCCGACACGACGACATCGACCGAGCTGAACGTCAGCGGCGCGTCGTAGAAGCTGGGCGCGACCCCGTCGCAAAGAGCGCGCGTATCGTCGGTCTCGACATCGTGCAGAGGCTCGATCCACCGAAAGCTTCCCAGCGGTGGAAGCACGGCCCACTTGCCATTATCGACGACGAGCCTATGGCAGGAACCCAGTTGGCCAGCGCGATAGGGGCGCGGCCCCGGATCCTGCTCGGGGACCGGCTCGATTCGGAGTTGGTCGTCCTCCACGGCCCACCGAAGCTTTTCGTCCCACACGCGCAGCGGGCTCGGCGACAGGTTGACGACTTCGACGTTCAGCGCATTGCAGACCGGGTCTTCCCAGACGGCCAGCTCGAGCTGGGCCGTGATCTCCCGGAGCGCGTCCTTTGGCCGCGCGGCCGAACGGCAGCTGTCGGGAAGCACAGGGCGCGGCTTCACCTCGGCGGATCGTCCGGCATCGCTAGTGGTGTCAGCGCAGGCTAGACAGCCAACCGATAGCACGAGGCCCGCGACGCAAGTACATCGCAAGCCGAGTGGTTGCGTCAGCCAGGACCTCGCTCGCCCACGAATGCGTTGAGCTCCATTTGCAGCAGGTTTTCCCATCATCGTCTCGCCGTTAAGTACCTCAAGGATGCGCGTCGAAGCTCAAGCCCACGGCCGCTAACTATTGGATAAGGCGAGTGCGCGGCGCCGGCCTCACGGCTCGCGTGGCGGCCTGATAGCGCTGGCTGGCTTTGCGTACCAACGTGACGAACTCGGCGCGCTGACCGTCGGCGTCGTCGCCCAAGGCGCCGCTTGCGAGGCGCTCGATTTGGTCGAAGGGGAGGTTGTTGCGGTCGGTGGTGCTGCGCAATGCCAGGCCGAAGGCTGCTACACTGGCCGCAAAGCGAAAGTCGGTGGACATGTCGGCTGCGGAGGTGTCCGCGCCGCTGAGGTTCACCTCGATGGGCGTGCTTGCGCTGCTGTCTGGCGCCTTATAGCGAATCGCCACCGTGCCGAAGCTCAGCTCGCTATTGCGTTGGGAGACAGGTTTTACTTCATAGAACGCCGTCACCGTATGGCCCGCGCCAATGTCGCCGGCGTCCTTGCTGTCGTCGGTAAAATCCGTGCTGGTCAAGGCACGGTTCTCATAGCCTAGTAAACGATAGGACTGCACCGCCGCCGGGTTCCAGCGGACTTGCACCTTCACGTCTTTGGCGATGGTTTGCAGCGTCCCCGAAAGATCGTCCACCAGCACGCGCCGGCTCTCAGCCTTGGAGTCGATAAAGGCATAGTGCCCGTTGCCTTTATCCGCCAATAGCTCTAGCCGCTTATCGTTCGGGTTGAACTTGCCGAAGCCGAGCACGCTGAGAAAGATGCCGGTGCGTGACTTGCGTTCAATCAACGACTCGAGCTCGGAATAGGCGGTGGCGCCGAGATTGAAGTCGCCATCGGTCGCGAGGATTACGCGGTTGATACCGCCGTCGATGAAGGACTCAGCGGCCAGCTCGTAGCCGGTCTGGATGCCTTGGCTACCGTTGGTTGCGCCGCCCGCCTTGAACGAATCGAGCGCGTTGATGATGACCGCCTTGCGATCTCCGCGCGTGGGCGGCAGCACGACGCCTGCGGAGCCCGCATAGGCGACGATAGCCACGGTATCGCGCTCATCGAGCCGCTCGGCCAACAGCGAGAAGCCGTCGCGCAGCAGGTCCAGCTTGTCCGGCCCAGCCATCGAGCCGGAGGCGTCGATCAAGAGCACGATGTTGGCCGGAGGCCGTTGGCTGTTCGCGACCTCCCGGCCTTTGATGCCGATGCGCACCAAACGGTGGCCCGGCTCCCACGGCGCGCGCGCCGTATCCGTCATAAAACCGAAGGCCGCGCTCTGGGGCGCCGGGTACGAATAACGGAAATAGTTCACCATCTCCTCCACACGCACGTCCTTCGGCTGCGGAATCACGCCGGCCTTCAGCGAAGCTCGCACCCGCGTGTAGCTCGCCGTATCGACATCGACCCCAAACGTCGACGTGGGCTCCGAGCTCGTCTCCTGAAACACCGGCTCACGTGAAGCCGCACGCGGACGGGGAGGGCGGGCCTTGGCGTCCGGTTCGCTCGTAGCGTTAGGGGCGGGCGACGCCGTAAACGACGTTGTTGGGGCGGGCGACGCTGTTGGGGCTGGCGACGCTTCGTCCTCGGTTGAAGGCGACTTCTTGAAAACGAGTTCCGACAGGTCGACCCCGTCCCCGCGTCCTCCTTCGTCCCCGCAGCCCATCGCCGGCAAGCCGATCAGTAGGGAAATCGTCGGAACGTACGCCCAGAGTTTGGAACGTTGTTTCATCATTGCTTAATCCCTTCTCGACTCATCCAGCGCTCAGGTATTTTCGCGGGGCGCGTTTTTTTTTACGGTCTGCGCAGGTGACTGCGCTGCAATCAACGGAAGTGGTCGCCGTGGAAGCGATCGAGCAACACGAAGCGCGAAGGAAACATGTGGCGCGCTGGCCCCTCGCACGATGCGCGCACGAGCGCGTACATAACGAGCGAATCCCCAAACTCGCGCGTTGCGCTCGCGGGGGGACACACAGGGACCCACTAACTGACGCTGCATCATTAAGGATTGAATCACCGGCTAGAGGTCGAGCTGCTCAGACATTTCGCTTTTGGGCGTACGATTTCCGCGCGTTCGATCGCGCGAGAGGGCTCACCAATCTTGGCGCTCGACACTGAGGCCTACAACACCGGCTGTGGCTTGATTGCCGAAGCCACCGAGCCCGCCCATCCCGGCTGAGCCGAGAGTGATTTTATCCGCCATCAAGTTCCGCGAAGGTTGCGGGGTCACGGCTCATACCCGTTGGGTCTACGGATACGTGGTGTAATTGCTGAACTCGAAGCTGAGACTATCGGGCGCAAAGCTCGGCGGATACGCCTCGAGAAGGCCAACGACGTCCAGGTCGTCGGTATGTGCGACCGTGACCTCTCCCAGCGTGTCCACACCGGAAACAAACCTGTAATCGTCAAGCGAGGAGGGAAGCTGCGGGAATGGGACCGGCGCTATGGCGACGTCGCTCGGACTGCGAACGACCGTCCATCGACCGGCCGCCGTAGAGCGGTTCCATAGATGGTCGATAGACAACATGTCTCCGCTTTCGCCGGGCCACACGACAAATGGCTCCGCGGACACATCAAGGTCGGTGGTGGCGAGCGTCTGATAACGGGTAAGCCGAGACGTATCCCACGTCGAGTCGGCCGAACTCACTTGAGGCGCACAGTCCACGAAACCCAAAGCCTCGTACTCTGGAGCCATCTGATTGAGCTCAAGCCACATTCTTCTGCAGTGGCGAGCATTGGGGGCTGCGAACTGTAGCAGCTGCGCTGTCTCGGTGTTTGCGGGAGCCATTACGTCAATGCTGTCGCTCCAAGGCGTCCAACGACCAGTGTCTACTAACAAATCAATGGTAGTGTTGAGCCCCAGACGCGCCCCGGACACGGGGATGTTATTCGCCGTCAAAGTGGTAGGGACCAGCGTCGCGTTGCTCCAAGTGAGGGAGTGTGCGACTAGCGAATTTAGTACGTAGGGTTGGTCCTCAAGGAGGGCGTAATCGACGGGCTGCCCATTGACCAGCGCAGTCACCCACACATCGTACGTTGCAATGTCATAACAGCGGGGCAGCGGGCCCGTGAAACTGTTCACACTTGTCACATAGTTCGCGCATGGAGTTCGAATCTGATAGGTCGCGCCGGCCTTGGGCGGGAACGCGAGCTGTATCGTCATGCTCTCGTCCTCGATCAGCTCGGTGAAGCTTTGGAGCGTGAACCGTACCTCGGGAACCTCGGGCCCATCTGGGACCATCGTGGTCATCGTTCGGTACGGGTACGGCCCACCATCGCTGCTGCTCATGATGGTGTGAAACGCTGTGACCGATCCACCCGCAGGGATGACTACGTTGGCCGAGCCGCTCGTGTCCGAGAGAACATGCTCGATTAAGGTGCCGTCGACGCCATTGACCGTAAGGTCAACGGCGATCGCAGGTTCTCCGTCGGCAGTTTTCACCTGAATCAGCGTCACCGGGCCGGCCCCACCCGCTCCCCCAGAGCCACCCGCACCGCCCGTTCCACCTGCGGCTCCTTCGCCGCCCGCTCCCCCGCTAGCTACTCCGCCAGCTCCACCGAACCCGCCCGTCCCCGGCGCACCCGCCGTAGTCTCGCCGCCACTACCCACGAGGCAAATGAGACCTTCGGGACACTCGTCGCCTCCGCACCCGATGAGAGTCGCCGCCGTCACCAGGACGGAGAGCCGAAGGAGCTGCGCGGCTCCCGCCGATGGCTGCCGAATCTTGGTCGAATGCGGTCGTTTCCGCGACGCAGAATGGGGGTTATACGTAGCCCTTCGTATCGCGTTCGATGCTGGGTCCGAAGTCGGATGCTCCGCTGGGAAAGCCGCACATGCCGCCTCGGACAGGCGATGTTTTGACATCGTACTTAGGAAATGACCGCCCAGCGACGGGCTAGCAACCAACTCGGTTTTCTTCATCGATTCGTAAATCACCAGCAGGAGGTTCGGCTGCTCAGGTATTTCGTGCTTGGCCGGGCGTTTCTTGGCAGCTGCCTTCTGGGATGGTCAATTCACGCAGGCCTCAGCGGCTCCGCCAAAGTCCATCTGGGCGCAGCTGGCGCCGAGCGCACCGTCACTACCAGCCACAACACCGTTGCCCACGCCCAGTCCGCCGGTCCCTGCGGCGCCAGCGGTGGTGGTGGTGCCTTGCAGTGTCGGAGCGGTGCCGGTGAAGACCAGGGCAGCGCTGTGCCCGCCGCGGCCGCCGCCACCACCGCCGCCGTTTCCGCCAACGCCTCCGTCGCCTCCGTCGCATCCAGGCAGCGACCCGTTGGCGCCAACTCCGTT
>JBILLK010000071.1:0-6935 GCA_044376115.1 Polyangiaceae bacterium
CCCCGAGTGGATACACGACGTTCGTACACAGCGCCGATTCAGCCCAACTGGCGAGTTTGTTCTCCGCGACGGCGTACTGGGCTTTAGAGCACTTTCTCCCGAGGGCCAGCCGAGGGCATGGCTCCGTGTTGCGGAGCATGTCGAGAGATTTGAGCTGTCCGGTGACGGGAGCCGAGCGGCACTGCAACGCGAAGGGGCGGAAGCGGAATTGCGGCGCAGTTCCCCCCCGTTCACCTTGCTCGCCGACAACCTCGAGATAGGTGTCCTCGACGGCGTCGATCACGAGGGCCGCCTCGTGTGGGGCGACCGTGCAATCGCCAACATCGAGCCCAACAAGCTCTCTCCACTACCTGCGCCGGTAGCCCCTCGCTTCGGTCTTCACGGTAGACGGCCCACTCGACAGCTCGTCGCACTCAAGGACGGAGCAGGGCTCTTCTACTCGAACGAACAGCCGGAGCCTGGCGCAGCACCGAGCCAGGCGCTCCACGTGTGGCCGCGTCGCGGTCAAGAGAGCGCCAGCAGTCTGACCGATCTACTGGGCTCGTTGGAGCGCACGCGCTGCGAGGTCTCGTCCGCAGCCAACGGCATGTGGGCTGTCGGCTCAAACCGCGGGACGCCCGACCATAGGCTACTATTTACCAGCGCTCCAAACTGGTTCGCCGAAGTGCGTCTGAACGGGACGATCGACTTTCGACGCCACTCAGGCTCACCCATCATACTAAGCATTCGCGCCATAAGTGAACGGGACGCGGCCTACGCATACGCGCCCGATGGGCGGTACGACTTCCTGGGCTCTGAGCCGGAGGCCGCGGCGCACGTATTCCGTTGTGTCAAAGCCGGACGCGAGCTGGCGTTAGAGGACTGTAACGCTCGCCGGGAGGTGGGCCTTGTCGCGAACGTGCTCAACGGCAACCATCGTTAGAGGATCGCCCCACGACGCAAGCTTGCGCCAGAGTAGGATGAGTCTCGTGCGTGCTTCCTCTATATGCATATACGGACTCTGCGGCCTGCTTCTAGTGGCTTGTAGTGCAGGTGGCGCGTCTTCCGTCCAACGAGGGTTGACGCAATCATCGCCGCCGGAGAAGGCGCAGCTAGTCGATAACCCGCTGAAGGTCGTGCCGACGTCGGGGTGCGCGGAATTAGACTTTTATTGGCAAGACGGAGACGCGCTTGTTGTCAATTGCGATGGCGACACAAAGGCGTTTCTCCCGCCGTTTGATGCGGTTGCAAGTGTGCAAGTGGAGCCCAAACCGGTAGTGGAATCGGTCAAGCCAGCGAACGAGTCCTACTCAATCGAGGTGGATGAGCACACCGTGGCGATCTGCGGAGAAGGCAGGTTAAGTCTTAATCAGACCAATACCCAGTCAAAGGCAACGCTTGGCCGCGTGCCGTATTGCGGTCCGATGGCGGTCCGCCCCAACCGAGAGCTGTGGTTGTGGCCTCAGGGGATTAAGGACCCGAGTTGGGGAACGTGGGACATTGGACCATTCATGCGCTGGGATCTGAAGACACACAGATTGCTGCCAACGCCCAATGACGGAAGGTCGGTGGAACCGTTTGTCCTGTACTTCCCCCGTATCGAGTCGTTTTGGGTCAACGAAGACCGGGTCGTCCGAAACCTGGGCAACCGCGTGGTGGCAACGGACTTTCATGGGTCTGAACCGAAAGAAGGCTGGTCTTTCTCAGGCGCAGACAGCGATCAGCGCAGCCTGATGTCCAAGACGCGCAACTGGATAGCGACAACATGCGCGCGAAGCTCGGTCTGTGTATTGAACACGGCAACGGGTGAGAATCATCAGGTAGCTCACCCCGCCTTCACTTATCTTCCCCGTACCGTCTCGCTTGTTCGCAGCAGCTCCGGGAGGGTGATGGCAAGCAGGACCGTGGACGAGCACTTGCGTCTGTTCGATCTTCAGACCGGCACACTTGACACAATCATTGGAAGCCGTGTCTTCGGCCAATACAGCTCAAGCGCCCACATGGTGAACACTCATGATATGAGGCTCGGTTGGAAGCTTCGGGATGATCGCCCGTTGCGGCTGCGGGATGACGGCGCATCGGCAACGCTCACAGCTCGCAACGAGGCTTGGGTCTTGTCCTTCGAGACGCACACCTGGGCGACGACGAAGAGCAAGCTTTCGCTGCCCGGGCCTGACGGATTCGTTGTGCGAGCAGGTCGACTCGAGCGCCAGACGAACTCGGGGGTGCAACAAATTCCGGCGGCCGCCGACGTGGATGGGTTCATCGTTTCGGAGGACGGTTCACGTGTCGTCGTGCAAAGCGTGCAGAGCTCGTCGAGTTTGGTCGAGCTGTGGACTGCAGCTCCGCCGTTCAAACGGCTTCAGGGTCCGCTCGACCTGAAGGGGGTTCTCAGCGGGGTGAGCCGAGACGGCAGTGTGTTCTGGAGCGACAAGTTCTTGTTCCGGTCGGGGCACGCCGAGTTGACCTCGATCGAGTTCCTCCGAGGTTCCGAGTTGTACGTTGCTAGGGACGATTCGGTTTGGGTAAAGCTCCGAAGTCCATTTCTCAATCCGGGTGGAGAGCAGGTAAGCAGCCCGGTCGACGTCTATCGCTTCTTGGCGGATGGCTCACTCATGAAGGATGTGAGCGCCCCCGACCCCTTTTCGCCTGAGCGCATGGCAAGAGCGGAGTTGGGCCGGTGGGCAGAAGGCACCGCCGTGGAGTCCACTGACTCTCGCTTCCTCTTCACGTGGGCACCTAAGTGGTTTGCCCAAGTACTTCCGAACGGGACGATCGAGATTGGCGCTGCCCCAGGGAAGCCTGCCATGATCAGCCTGCGCACGGTCGACCATCGGGACGCTGGATATGTATTTACACCTGACGGTCGCTACGATCTTCTCGGTCGCGAGGCCGAACAAGCCGCACGCTTCCTCGTGTGCACAGACCATGGGGAACGAGTTGCGTTTGAACAGTGCAAAAGCCGACGCGAGCCTGGTCTCTTGGCCCACGTAATAGCGCAATTGGAGCAAGCGGCCAATTGAGCCAGCTAGCAGCGTCCCGCTTCAACCGGCGCATGCCCACCCCCCTTCATCAGCGTCTCTGTCGACTATTACTTCTGCTGCCGCTCCAGGGGTGTGCCGCTGCGACGCCCCATCCAGACGAAGTAATCAACCTCCTCCCCTGTGGCCAGCCAGTAGACGTTACCTGCGACGAAAGGCGGTCCAGCTACTCCATTCTGCCCAGCACCAGGCCGCCGGTGGTCGACGGAGACGGCCGCCCTAGATCGGCAGAAGCCAGCAGGCTACCGAAGGACAGCGAGCACTGGAGGCCCGAGGACGCCGCGCTTGCCGAGCGAGTGGCGAGCGGCATGTTTGGTGACTCGATCGTGACGAGGCAATACGCAGAGATAGACCTTGCACAGTATCTCTTAGCGACGGGAGATGACCGCGGAGCTGGAGTCGATCTGATTGCGTTGATCGTCAAACAGGGAAGGCATTGGAGCTTCTTTACAGCGTATCGCTGGCTCCTCGACGCATCGCGCACGTGCCCCAACAAGGTAGCTCTCGAAACGTTCGCGGTCTTGCCAACAGAGCTGTTCTGGGACCATGGACGCGCGCGCGGCCAGGCGAAGGCCCTACGGGCTCGAGGGCTCTTCGAGCTGGGCCACTATCACGCGGCGAGCGTGGCACTGCAGGATCCATCCATTGTAGAGATGTTTCCCGCGTTCGCAGCCGAGTGCCAGAAGACAATCTCTGCTCTTCCAATCGCGGTGTTGGAGGAGAGCAAGCGCAAGCGGGTTCCGCGGTGGGAAGGAGCTTCATTTTGGAAACCTCATGGAGAAACCGCAGAGGAACCCCAATGAGCCGGCTTTGCGGCGCTCTCTCGCTCGCCGCGCAATGCCTGCTCATCCTAGGCTGTGCGCAGACGAGGAGGCTCAGCTGGGACTCGCCAAGCGACATTCCGCGGAAGGCCTATCCACTCCTCTGCGGCCAACCGCTCGCGACGAAATGCCAATTTCAAAATCTTTCCTTCACTGAATTGCCGAGTCGCGCTCCCGCCAGAGAACTCTACTCTTCAGCGCGAGGGCTTGAGGCCGAGCTCGAGGGCGGGGTGAGAGAACCGTATTCGCTGCAGGCGTTGCTCAGTTTTCGTGAAGGCGAAGCGTTTCCTGAGCCTATCTTCGGGCTCGAGCGCGTAGCCCGGGGGTACTACGGAGACAGCTTGGAGACCAGGCAAGACGCGGAGCGCGTGCTCGTTCGGTGGCTGTGGCTCTGGGGGGATGATGGTGGGGCCGTCGACCTCGCATACCTCATGGGAAAGGAGGGTCGCGATAGCGCGGGGCTGAACGTTCATCTCGCGCAGCGCTGCTTGAATGGGAAAATGCTCGACTTGCTCACGAGAACCGACCTGGGGCCGTGGTTTGGTTTTACGCCGCCTAAGGTTAAGGTAAAATTTGCGTGGCTCAACCTCCTCAGCGCACGCGGCCTGGTTGAGTTGGGCGAATATGACGAGGCTCGAGAGCTGTTCAAGCAATACGCTCCGGAGGTTCCACAGCCACCGGACTTCATACCGCAGTGTATGAAGTGGCTTGAAGGTCGAGCCGAGGAGCTCACGCCGGTGCCCGTGGGACGGCCGTGCAACTGTGATATTGAACCGCCCAAGTGGAGAGAGGGTTGTGGATGCCCGTTAGCGAGCGAGGCGAGCGAGCCACCGGCCCCGTCGAGTTCAGACCCAAACCTGCCAATCTGCGATCCGCAGCAGCGCGAAGTGCCCGATGGCGTGATCCGGCTGGATGGTCAGTGCAGGGAGGAGCGGTGAGCCCCTCACCGTATGCGCGTGGGCAAAGCGTCTGGGTGACGTTGGCTCTCGGCGTTATTGGCTGCCACAACGTAACTTCCTGGGCTGGAGCTGACCACACACCGGACGGTAAGCGCGCCCCTGCTCCGGAGGGCCGATGAGGTCTCACTTATGCCTATTCAGCCGCTAACGCACTGGTTGCGCTTGCCCGACAAAGGTCGGTGGTGGAGCTCAGTCACCCGTACAGCTTCAATGGGCTTGGTCGTTGCTTGCGTGCTCCAGATAGTGGGGTGCGCTAGCGAAGGCGCAACTGCAGAGGTGCCGCGCCGAAAGGTGGTTGGGCTCGCATGCGGGACCCCGCTTCCGTCGGATTGTGCGCCACGCGTGCGGACTTATTCGACGCTTCCGAGCACGAACAACTGCTCGACGTGCGACTCCGCGCCAGAAGGTGGGGACCCGTCGCCTGGAGCGCAACTCGGGCGTCAACTGTCTCGTCAAAGAAGCAAATTCGAGCAGGCTGCCCAGGTTCTAGAGCGAGCCGCGCGAGGCGAGTTCGGCGACAATGCGTTCTACAGACAAATGGCCGAATATACTCTAGCGAGGGTCCTGGTGAGCCTGGGTGATGAGGCCGGTGCGACCGACCTCGCAATCTTGATGGTCAACAGACCAGACCACCAGAACTTCGACCGAGCTGGGCAACTCCTGATGTGGAGGGTTCCCGCTTGCCCAACGTTCCACGCATTGAGCACTCTCAAGCGACTCAAGAACCCGCCAGACCAAGAATGGGCGGACCGTGACCCAGTCTATTACAAGGCATTGATGTACAAGGCACGCGGACTTGCGGAGATAGGGGAATACGACGAAGCGCGGGCACTGTTTAAAGAGTTCGGCCCGCAGGTTACGGATCCGCCAGCGTTCGTCGCGCAATGTGTCGAGTGGCTGGAGGGTCGCTCCAATCAGCGCACGGCAGTACCTGTTGGAAGACCGTGCAACTGTGATATCGAGCCGCCCCAATGGAGAGAAGGTTGCGGATGCGAGCCGCGTCAGCCATTCGTTGCGCCTGAAGCTTCAGAACCGGAGCCATTGCCGCCGCCTGGCGAGTGCCTCTGCGCGCCGTCAGGCCAGTGCTCACGCAGGACCCCATACCTCGATCTGAATGACGGCACACTTCAGTGGACCAAGGAGCCCTGCAATCGGAAACTCGGGCCCTAGCGGTAAAGTTATCCACCTATCCTGTCATGGTTTGCGTCGCGCAACGATGGTGAAGGCTTATGAACGTACGTATCCGCTCCGACTGGGCAACGCACTTTAGCGCTTTCTGTCTGGGTCTGGTTGGCCTAAGCCTGGCCATCACACTCGGGTGCGCTCCAGCGGCGGAGCCACGCGTTGAGCAGAACACGAGACCTTGTAGTCGATTGCTGACGCGCGATTGCACTCTCCGAGCCTCGAGCCACTGGAAGTTGCCGAGCGAGTTTGGACCGCCTCAGAAGATTACGGGCTCGAGACCACTCTCCGTCGAGGGCAATGAAGCGGTCGCTCTATTCCACAAGGGGAAGTTTTCTGATGCGCTGCCGGCGCTTCTGCGAGTCGCACGCGGGGAGCACGGAGAGGACAAGTACACGCGACAGATGTTTGACGGAAGAGTCGCCTACGCTCTTTATCAGCTGAAAGACTATGGGGGAGCTCTCGATCTTGCGCGTCTCATGGTTGCAAACGCTGAGCATCATGCGCGTGATCAGGGGGTCGACTTGGTCCGATGGCTCGCCCTTACGGGCAGGTGCGCAACTCCCAGTCAGCTCGTAATGCTGACGAACCTTGAACTCTTCCTCGGAAACGACCCGAAACCTCAACTGCTGTTGCTGGCTCAGGGGTACCTGGAGGCGGGCCGCCTCGCCGAGGCGCGAAGCAGGTTCGAGCAGCTGCTTCCCGAGGTTCCCGAATATGCCGGCGAATGCGTTAACTATATTGATTCGCTTGCGCCCGGGTCAGGACTTCCGGCTCCGTGCGACTGCGGCCTGTTTGGGCTCCGTCTAGACGGTACTCCTTTTGGTCCACCACGCGACCCGTCCGGCAGTTGTGCTTGCGAAGCGTTCCTTCGCGGGTGGCCCACTTCGCCGTTAGGTGAGAATGAGGAGTGGCAGTGTGACAACGCCGGCGAACACTGCCGAAAAACCGTG
>JBILLK010000011.1:0-347627 GCA_044376115.1 Polyangiaceae bacterium
GGTTTGCTGCATCAACCTTCGGTTGAATGACTCGTGCCAAAGACGAAGGACAACGGGGCCTTCGGCGGATTCTCTCGAAGAGGGCCCGAGTCATTGGGTTTGCTGCATCAACCTTCGGCGGAATTCGCAGTTCGCTCGAGTCGACCGAGGAGCCTTTAGCCCAACGTGCGCAACGCCCGCAGCGTTTCAGCTACCGCGTATTCCGCCGCTTCGATCGCGCCGGCCAAGTACCCCGGTTCGCTGCGGCTGGTCTCGCTGCCGGCTAGCGAGAGGTGCTCGCGCCATTCGCCCGTGACCCACGGCTGCGTTGTTGGTGCCGGGTGTGCTCCGCCCACGCGATCATCGAGCGTGGCCGTAAGCGGGTCGGCGGACCAATCCTTCAACAAGGTCGCTGTCGGCGAGCGCGCCTCGTGGCCGAATAGCTTTGCTAGTTGCTCGAGCGCGGCGCCAATGAGCGCCTCACGGCCCATGGCCTCACGTTGATCGGCGGGCACGCCGATGAAGCCGAACAGCGCCGCCTTGCCCGACACGGTGGTTGCATCGTGAAGCTCGACCAGCGGGCCGACCATGCTTTGCGCGGTGCCGGACAGACCGTGCTCGCGCCAAAACGGCCGCTCGTAGCAAGCGAAGAACTTCGCGTGCGGCGCCATCCAGGTCGCTGTCGAACGCCAGCGTCGAGCGGTCTCTTGATCGAGCGGTGGTGAAAAGCTGATGGTTGCGGCTAGAAGCCGGGGAGGCAAGGCGAGGATCGCGTGGGCTGCTTGCACAGTTTGCGAAGTACCGTCCGCGTCGCGCAGCTCGAGCTCGAGCGTCCCAACGCTGCGAGCGACACGGGTGACGCGGGTCTGCAGGTGGATAGCGTGTTCGGGGAGGCCCGCGGCAAGGGCCCTGACCAGCGCCCCGGTCCCGCCGGCAATACGCATCGACTCCGGCTCCTGCGGCAGGCTGCGCAAGCGTCGCGGAGCTTCGCGCGACATGCGTTGGAACACGACGTCCCCGTCGCTGAATTGTGGAAAGGCGGTGAGTCCGAGTTGCTGGACGAGCTCGGCCACGGCCGGCTGCGTCAGCGGCCAGAACCACGACGGCCCGAGGTCAAAGCCGTCCGCCGACGGCTTGCCCTCGAGATCGGCAGAGAGGATGCGCCCACCCAGCCGTTCGCGCGCCTCGAACAGCTGGAAGTCGATGTCCGCCACGTGGAGCAGCCGAGCCGCCTGCAGGCCTGCGAGCCCTCCACCCACGATCACGACCGAGGTCTCTCGTCGCTGTTGCATGCTCGAGCCCTAGCACCACCTTGCTCTACTCCCAAGCGAGGCGATGCCCGCGCCCGTCGTCCAAATAGTACGTATAGGACGAACAATAGAGTCCGGATAGTTCTGATAGACGGCAGGCTCGCGGGAGCTCATCGTTGGCCTATGAGAAACCACATCTTGCACTTATCGCTCGGTCTCGTGCTCGCAGCTTGCTCCGCCGACGTGCTGGTCGATCCTTCGGAGGAGAGCCAAACCGAGCCAGTTCCCGAGGAGCCTGTGGAACCGGTGGAGCCGTCGTCACCGGCGGTGTTCTGCCCGAGCACCCCCTTCTCAGGAGATGCTGAGGACGCCGTGATCGTGCTAGCGGGCCCCGAGGGAGTCGAGCTCGTGTTGCGCGACGGTTCGACGCGCTCGCTGGATCTCGGGCAGGTCGCGGAGCCGAACGATGAGCTAACCGTTACTAACTCCGTTGCACTCGGCGGAGAGCAAATCGCCGTGACGCACGTCGAAAACCAATGGCTTAACGACGAGCTGACGCAGAGCTTTCGCGTACTGTGGTTCACCCGTGCGGGTGAGCTGCTCGCGGAGGAGTCGTCCGCGCAGTCCTCCCTTGCGTTGGGTATCTCCGACGAGAACGTTACGCTGCTGGTCCGCGCCGACCCAGAGCTCGGTTCCTCGGCGTTGGTGCTACGCGCAGCGGACGGGAGCACACGCGAAGTGCACGACTTCGACGTCCACTCCTCGGTGATCGAGGGACGCTATGTCGCGGGCTACGATCCTGTTGCGCTTAGCTTCGGCTTTCTCGACCTTGCCACCGGCGATCGCCGACTGATTGCCGCCGGTAGTGAAGCGACGTTGCTCTCGAGCGGAGGCTTTGCATACCTGCTGCCCGGAGACGATGCGCCGCTGTTGGTTCATGAGCGGCCGAGCGGCCCCGTTGAGACCCCGCTCAACACCGTCCTCCCCGAGTCGGTCTGGGTCGAGCGCGTGGAGAACGGCTCGGCGCTCTTGGTCGCTTATGGTGAGTCGCTACCGCTCGCTTGGCACGTCGATCTAGCGTCGGGCGTCGTTACGGAGGTGCCGAGCTCCGGGCCGAATGGCGAGCCTGTACTCGAGCACGCCTGTGGCGTTCCCTCCTTCGCGCTGCTTTCGGATGGCTCGGTGTTGCGCGCCTTTCGCAGCGGAGGCGACGCTTTTGTAGCGGCCTTCGACCCGAGCCTCCAGTCGCTGACGCGCCTCGAGCCGACCTTCGGTGCACCCTTCGAGTTCAGCCTCAGCGCGGCGGCAGGCACCACGATGATCTCGGTGAGCGACCAGCAGAAGACCTTCTGCCCGATCAACGACTGGGCCGACGCGCCTTCGCCGGGCAGCGTCCAAGGGCGATCGCTCGCGCTCGTTCGCGGCGAGATTGCCCACGTCATCGAAGGCGTTTCGTACTGGGATTGGCAGCTCTCCCTCTCCGCCGACGGGACCTGTGCGCTCGCCTACGACTCGCTCGGAACCACCCGCGTGATCGACGTCATCAGCGGCAACGAGACCGAGCTCGGCAGCAAGGTGGGCGCCTTCTTCAACTGACGAGCGAGCGCACGCGGGCCTGCGCGAAGCTACAAGCTTCGCGCAGATCGTCAGAGACTAGGCCGTGCATCATCGACGCGGTAGTACCGGGTCGCATGTCTGAGTTCGCCCGACCGCATTCAACGCAGCATGGTCGTGTCGTGGTGGCGCTCACTCTCGCGGGAGTGGGTTCCGCGCTTTTGCTGATCCCTTACCTGCGCGAGCTGATGCCGGTGCTCCTCGCGCAGGTCGATCGAGAGTCCCCGATCCCTTTGCCGTTGATCATCGTGCTGCAGACTGGTCTTTACTTCACGTTCGGCTCCTGGCTCGGCCTTCGAGCTGGCTACTCCCTTGGCTTGGACGCCCCATGGCTGCGCGCACTGCTGTACCGCAAGGCGCTTCCCGAGGGGACGCGCCGCACCTTTGGTCGTCCGGATCAGCACCACTGGCTGTGCCGATGGTCATCACGAGCGGGACAACGTAGGCCGTGAGGTCGTCGATGATGCCGAAGGATGCGCCCGCATTGAGGTTGATCAGATTGGCAGCAAACGAGCCGCCAAAAGCGCTGAACTCGAGGTGCGTGATCGAAGCGCCAAACTCGGGCGCCAGCGTCATCTCCGGTAGCGTGAGGGGCCTTTCGACGTATTGCACGGGCAATCCTTGGCTCGACGGCGCAGGCTCCGTCACGGGAGCGCGATTCGCAGGCAAAGAATCTTGAGCGTGGGCCAGCGGGCTCGTACCAAGCGTGAGTGCTACAGCGCTTGCGGCGATCGCCAGGCGAGTCACTTTCATTGCGTTGTTCATGTGGCGGAAGCTAGTGCCGGGGTGGCCCGTGCGACCAGGGGGGCGCACGATTGCGGCGCGCGCGCGACTCTTGCACGGGCGTGCGCTTGCTTGTTTAACTGACGGCGCTCTCCGACTCGAACAGGCTCAAGGTTGACGATGGCAAAAGCAAACTGGCCGAAGACTTTTCCCAAAGGAAACTACCGGCCCGAGTGCCTCGTTCGCGCGAACGGTGCTGCGGGGCCTGGCTTGCTCGCGCTGCACTTGTCGAACGCTGCCGCAACGCGCCTTTCAAAGGGGGAGCCCAAGGGTGCAGAGGTGCAGCTGGTGGCGCCGTCGCCGGGTTTTGGTCTCGTAGATGGCCTCATAGGTACAAGCGAGGGGACGTTCCTCCTCCACCCAAAGCAGCATCGGCTCGTGCTGAGTGATGACTGCGGCGTCGCCCGGGCGACCGTGACAGCTCCCTTCCTCGAGCACGTTGTAAGTATCGCCGGGCAACCGAGCCCGAGTTCGCCTTTGTCTGCGACGAGGCAGATAAAGGCCTTCCCACGACCGCGCACGTATACCGGTTGACCGCAGAGGACGCGCTCGAAGGGCGCCCACCCACGCTGCTCGCCACGAGGCCGTTCCGTCCGACCATCCGTTACGACTCGGCAGGCGCGCTGCTCGCCCTCGATTCCGGCGTGCTTCGCGTCTTCGGGCCAAAGGCCACGGAGCTCACGGCGCCCGAGACGATTCAGCTCAGCCTTCCGCAAGGGCTCTCCGGCCCAACGAGTTTGAACGGGGCGCAGGCTCGGCTCACCGCTGCAGGTGATCGAATCGCCTTCCTCATGAGTCCCTTGGGCGGGAACCTGTTGGTGTTCAATCGTATGGGCGAGGCGGTCGAAGGCTTTCGTGGCCCAAAGGGGTGCTGGTCGGGATTGCTCGCTCAGGCGTTTCAGCTCGTCGAAGGAGGTCGCTCGCTGCTCTTGGCTGCCGACGCCGCTGCCAGTCGAACTGGGTCGGCCGCGTGGGTCGAGTGGCCGGACGCACGGCTCCTCGAGGCTTACGTCGCGCTGCTCGATGTGGACACCAGCTCGGTGCGCGGCCTCGTTGCTGGCAGCAAGGGGATGGTGCACTCGATGGTCGCGATTGAGGGAGAGTGCGTCGCGGTGTCTACCTACGGGCGCTCCAAGAAGATCGACATCACGCCATGGGCCGCCCTAGCGGGCCCCTGAGCCCAAGGCCACGCCGACTTCGGCTGTCCGGCGCACGCACCGCCCCGCGCTACTAGCGGCGCCGTCATCGAGTCGCGCTGTCTGGTCGGCGGTGCTAGGGTCCGCCCGCGATGCGCATTTTGGAAGAGCAACCCTGCTGCTTGCTCACGGTCTTCGACCGCGTGATCGTCACGGCTTGGTCGCCGATACCTTCGGATGAAGATGCCGTAGCGAAGCTGCTGAACGCGATGCTGCTCGAGGCTCAACGCCAAGGTAAGGTCGCCCTGCTCGTCGCGCTGCTGTACGACTCTCCGCTTCCTTCGGAAGCTGTGCGTCGCCAAGTCGAGGCAGGGCTGCGTAAGGTGGACCCGCTCGTGATTTGTGGTGCGACCGTGATCGACAAAGCCGGCTTTCGCGCGTCGGCCTTGCGTGCCGTGGTGGCGGCGATGCAGCGCATCTCGCTGCCCAAGCACCCGGAGAGGGTCTTCGCGCAGCCGGAGCAGGGCGTGGAGTTTATCCGCATGCAGCTAAGCGATGCGGGTTTCGCTCAGCCGGCCGCTGCCGACCTCTTGCACCATTATCGCGCCGCGGTCGAGCGCGCGAGCCAGCTTGGCCGCGTGTAGCGGCCAGGCTTGGGAGCCCCAACAGCCCTGACTTGAACTTGTCGCCTACGGCGGGTCTTCGCACACGCCAGGCGCCGCGATGTTCTGACCCGCGGCAGATGCGCGGCAGGCGTTGTCGTAGTCATCCCCATTGCAGCCGCAAACCGGCTCGTAGGCGATCGGGCAGGTGGTGGGGATGGTCCTGCAGACCCCCGTCGGCTCAGCGTCGAAACAGCCGCCGACTCCCAGCTGACAGAAGGTTCCGTTGGGACAGGTGTCGGGGCTCGTCGTGCAGGCGCAGCTGCCTTCCGCGAACACCTGAACCTGCGCCATCGCAGCGTGACAGGGGCTGTCGTACTCGATGCCGTCACAGCCACAAACCAGGCTTTTCACCTCGTCAATGCAGCCTTGAGGGACGGGCTGGCAGCTGCCTTCAGCCGTGCCCAACACGCACGCTCCCAAGGGTAGCTCGCAATAACTACCAGCTCCACAGCCAGCACCGCAACCCACGACCGGCTCGGGTTCGGGCTCTTCACAAACGCCCTCATAGGCTACTGAGGTGCCCGCCTGAGCTGCAACACAGGAGTTCTCGTAGTCCTCGCCATCGCAACCGCAAACCGGAGCGTAGGCGACCGGGCAGGGGGTGCTGATGGATCTACAGACACCCGTCGCATCAGCGTCGAAACAGCCTCCGACTTCGAGCTGACAGAAGGTTCCGTCGGGACAGGTGTCGGGGCTCGTCGTGCAGGCGCAGCTGCCTTCCGCGAACACCTGAACCTGCGCCATCGCAGCATGACACGGACTGTCGTACTCGATACCGTCACATCCACAAACTGGGCTCTTCACCCCGGCGATGCAGCCTTCAGGTATGGGCTGGCAGCTGCCTTCAGCCGTCCCCAATACGCAAGCGCCCGTGGGTAGCTCGCAATACTCACCGTCGCCACAGCTAGCACCACAGCCTACGACCGGCTCGGGTTCCGGCTCGGGTTCCGGCTCCGGCTCCGGCTCTTCACAAGGGCCCTCGAAGGCTACCGCGGTGCCTGCTTGCGCTGCAGCACAGGCGTTCTCGTGGGTTTCGCCGTCGCAGCCACACACCTCGAGCACGGCACTCGTGCAACCCTCCGGGCGCGGCTTGCACGCGCTCGGGATTGGCGCGGCGAGCAAGCACGCCCCAACCGCCAGCGGGCAATACTCTGACGTGGCGCAGTCCGCGTCGGTGCTGCACGTGGCGTCGATGCAGCCCGACCAGAGCACTGCCACGACTGGCCCAACAGCCAACAAGATCCCGAAGTGGAGACCGAACCCGAGGCGCTTGGACGATCTCGGAGCCTGCTTTCGCGGTGGGAATGAGTGCGACAAGCCCACCACTCTAAGCACTGCGCTTTGAGCGAGTCCACAGATATTTAGCCGCAAGAAAAGCGTGAAACCGCCGTTTTGCCGGTACGCGCTTGCACTGAAGGACAGGCGGTCTTCCTACGGCGGGTCTTCTACGGCGGGTCTTCGCACACGCCTGGCGCCGCGATGTTCTGACCCGCGGCAGATGCGCGGCAAGCATTATCGTAGTCCTTGCCATCACAGCCGCAAACCGGCACGTAGACGACCGAGCACGTGTTCGGGAGCTTCCTGCAGACACCAACTGGCTCTGGATCGAGACAGCCACCCACCCCGAACTGACAGAACATTCCGTCCGGGCACTCGTTCGGTGCGTTGGTGCAAGTGCACTCGCCGTCGGCGAATACCTGAACCAGCGCCTTCGCCGCGTCACACGGGCTTTCATACTCGTTGCCATCACAACCGCAGACGGGGCTCGTCACCTCGTCGATGCAGTCTTTCGGGATCGGTACGCAGTCACCTTCGGCCGACCCCAACACGCAAGCGCCGGTTGGCAAGGCGCAGTACTCACCCTCTGGACAGCCGTCACCACAGCCCTCTGGCTCACCAGGAGCAGGCTCTTCACAAGCACCCTCGAAGGCGACCGACGTTCCAGCTTGGGCTGCAACACAGGCGCTCACGTGGGTTTCGCCGTCGCAGCCACACACCTCCAGCTCGGCGACAGTGCAACCCTCTGGTCGCGGCTTGCAGGTGGCCGGTATGGGGTTGGCGAGCAGGCAGGCACCGACCGCGAGCGGGCAGTACTCCGTATCGGCGCAGTGCGAATCAGCGCTGCAGGTGGAGTCGATGCAACCCGACCACAGCACTGCAAGGACAGGCCCGGCAGCCAACAACAGTCCAAGTTGGAGACCGAACCCGAGACGCTTCAACCGTCTCGGAGCCTGCTTTCGCGGTGGGAACGAGTGCGACAAGCCGGAGATGTTAAGCCCCGCGCTTTGGGTCAGTCCACAAGATACCGGCGTGCCTTTTTAAACAGCAAGGGACCCACCGAGCGACCTAACGCTCGAGCCGGCTTGCCGCCGCAAGTCTCGAGCGTCTCGCCTCCTTTGCGCTGCGTCGCTGGACGGCTACCCTCTCGCTCATGCGCCCTACACTTATTTACCTCCTGCTCGCGCTGACCTCCTGTCGTCAGGCATGCGGCCTCGAACTGGCAAGCGGCGGCGGAGCTGCGCAGGGCAGGCTGAGTTCAGCCGTCGAGGGAACGACGGTCAGGCGAAGCTCGGGGCCCAGCTCCGAGGCTGTGCTGGCCGCGCGCGTCGTTTGCCCGAGGACGACCTCGATGCGCGCTGGGCTCGAGCCGCGAGAGCCCAGCCGCGTCCAGAACAAATGGCTGCCGGGCGCGAGCGCACCCTCGAACGGACATGTCCCTAGATTCGCGCCGTCGACAAACACCTCAGCACCCGGCAAATCCGGACATTCGATGCGCAGCCCGCCCGAGCGTTCGAGGCGGGTCAATTTCGCGTCGAGCGATACGGTCTTTCCGGGCTCGCTTTCGACTGTGTGCTCAAAGGTTTGATAGCCGTCTTTGAGCACGCGCACCACGTGTCGGCCTGCGTTCAGCCGCAGCGGTACGAGCAACGGTAGTTTCCCGCGCATGCGGCCGTCGACCACCACGATGCCGGTCACATTCGCTGACAGCTCGAGCGAACCGAGCGCGCGCCGCAGCTCCACCATCGCCGGTGCAATCGCGCTGCGATCCTGCTCCGTGAGGTCATTGGCGAAGCGACCAATCAACTCTTCGTAGAGTTCGAGCGCCTCGTCTTCACGTTTCAACTGATGCAGACAATAGGCTGCGTTCATGGTGTTGGCGGCAGCCGGTACGAGCTCGCGGGAGGCGAGATAGAGCACGAGCGCCGCCTGGCAGTCTCCCGACTTGCGCAGCTCGTTCCCTCGTTGGAAGAGCTCCTTCGCCTTCGGCGTCGGATCCCCAGCGACCGCGTCGGGGAGCGGCGCCTCCGCTTGGGCCAGCGCGACCGCCGGACCCGAATACAAGACCAACGCCATGAGCAGCCGGCGAGCGACGCTCACAACACCCCGATGAGGGCGCCTGCGCCTACGACCTGTACCCCGTGGTCCATATTTCAGGCGGAATCTACTTCACGCGGACCACGGCGGTTCTGCTTTTCACTTCCGCTTGCGATTGTTGCGTGACGCTTTGGGAGGTCGAGCCGACTTTCCCTTCTGTGATGAACAACCTGTCCAAGAAGCTCTCGGTTCCTGCTCTTTTTGCCTGTCTCCTCGGCTCGTCTGCGCTGGCCGGCTGCGACCAGTTCCTTGCGGACGGCGGGGAGGGGTCGGTCGAGATCACCACGGACACCACTGGCATGGTCGCCGCAGGCGGCGTCATTGAGCTGCACGCCGACCTGTGGGTCGACGAAAGCGAAGCCGACTGGACGATCTCCTTCTCGGTCGACGGCGGTACCCCCAGCTCGCCGAGCTTCGGCCGCAACGCTGACGGCTCCGACTACGTCATCATGCAGGTCGACACGATGGGGTTGGCGAACGGCGTGCACGAGGTGGAGCTCTTGTTGTGGGTCGATGGGGATGAGTACCGCGACGTGACCAGCGTCGAGGTGGTCGACGGTGTTGTGCTCCAGCGCATCCAGGCGAGCAACGTCGGTTGGGACGGGGACTACGGCGGTGCGCCGGACCCGCAGTTGCAGCTCTTCGACGCGAGCGACAACCGCTGGCTCGGCTGCGCTCGATTGTACGATGGGGTCGCCTTCCGCCAAGGCGGGATCCCCGTCCTACGCAGCGCTCTCGAGGGCCGCAGCGTCTACCTCGTGCTCAGCGAAAACGACGATGATTCGGGTTGTGACGAGCCCAGCCTGTGGGCGGACGATCTGCTCGGCAACGCGGATGACTTCGTCGGCCAGAGCGAGCCCTTCACGCTGCAGGACGGTGTGGTCGTCTCCTTCGACACCACCACCGCCGCGATCAGCTTCGGCCGCGGTCTATGAAAAGCGAGCGAGCAGCAGCGCGACCACGAGCGCGAAGATTGCCAAGCCACCGAACACCCAGGCCAAGCTGCGAAGTCCGTCGCGTCGCTGTTGCTCAACGACCTTCACATTTTGGGCATCGGCCTTGGCTTGCTCCCGCGCGGCCCGCTTCATCGCGCGGCTCATCACGATTTCGGCGGCTTCCTTCGCAGCTTGTTCGGGCGTCTTCCGTTTGCGCTTCTCCCGATCGGAGGCGAACAGCAGTTCACCCCGCTGGTCGTACTGGCGCAGAAAGCCCTCTGGCCCCACCTCCAGCAAGTTGGGCGTGGCGAAAAATAGGCGGTTCGAGCGCGGCCCGCTCCGTAGCTTGATCGTCAGATCGGGCGCGTCTTTGACGCGCACCCGCACGAGCCGTGCTCCACCTTCGTTGCGCACGGTCACCTTCGGATCCGCGGAGGTCGACGCATGTGGGGCTTGTAACTGCGCCGCGTCGATCTCCTCTTCGAGCGCGAGCCGTCGCTCTCTCGGTTCGAACCAAATCGGGTCCCGCTCGAACGCGCGAACCCGCCGCCCGACCCGCGCCAGCGCCGGCCCCTGTTCGCGGTGCTCCGGCGTCGAGCGGAGTTCTTCCTGGACGTGAAATTGCACCGCCAGCGAGCCATCTACGCCGAGCAAGAAGCGCTCGACCTGCTGCTTCACGTCGCCTCCTTCGGTCGCCACCCAACGATGCCGAAAGCCCGCCAGTACGAGCCATTGCTCAAAGGCTAACGCCGAACATGGGCCGCTCCAATCGAGCACTTCACGGTCTGCTTCACTTGTCCGCTCTGCGTCGGCGAACAGGCTCTCGCCGATCAGCAGGAAGGGCGCCGGCAAGCGCCGAAGTCCGCGGCGCAGGAAGGCCTCCGGGATATGCACCACGGTGCTGCAATGCCTGCAGCGCTGGTGCGCCTGCCCGTCGAGCTCGAGCGAGGCCCCGCAGGTGGTGCAGGGGAAATTCGCCGGTGCAACGTCTTGCGGCAGCGCGCCGAACGCAGGATCTTCCCCGACGACGGCGTCGACAGCGGGCAGCGCGAACGGCTGCGGGACGCTCCGTGCGCGATAGTCACAACGGCAAGCCGGACAGGCGTCGTGGCCGTTTGCGAAAGGTTGTCCGCACGCGGAGCAGGTCGCTTGCACACGCGCAACCTCCACCTCGAGGCCAGCCACCTTCCACCGCTTGCTCGCCCCTCGCAGGAGGCGCGGTAGTTCGTAGCGAAGCCGTTCACACAAGGCTTCAACCTCGTTTGGCCGCAGCGAAAAGCTACCGCCGCAGCCATGACAGCGATAAGCGGCCTCCAAGCGATTGACGCCTATGCGCGCGTTGCAGCTCGTGCACACGCGGCCGAGCTTGATACTCGCCCCCTCAGCGATCGACACGCTCCGCAGCGTAACCGCTTTTCGCCCGCGTCTGGGAGCTGTTACAGCACGTGCGAATGGCCCGCCCAGCCAACGCCGACTCCGCCGAGACCATCGCGCGCATCATCGCGGCGGCCTTGGAGGAGCTTGCGCAACAAGACGAGCCTACGGCTCCAGCGTTGCGCGCGGTGGCCAAGCGCGCAGGCGTCGGCTTGGGCACAATCCAGTACTACTTCGAGAGCAAAGAGACGCTGCTCGAGGCCTGTCTCGACGGCTATCACGAACGCTTGGCGGCCCTCGCGGGTAGCCTGACGTCCAGCCTCAGACACGGTTTCTCGCAGTCTACGCCAACCGAGTTCGTGGATGCGGCGGTGGCTGCGCTCTTCGCCTTTGCGCGCAAGGAGCGCGGCTTGCTGCGTTTTCGCGCGGCGGCCACCTTCAGCCGCGGGGAGCTCGCTCCGCCGCGTCAGCGCGACTTCATGGGCGGGCTCTCGGAGTTGGCGGCGGACGCGCTGTCCCCGCATGTCAACGTCCCTCTCTTGGACGCGCGCTTGGCGGTGCACGCGATGTCGGCGACGATCGTGCGCTTTGCGCTGATGAGCGACGCTGAGGTCGCTTGGGCGACGGGCCTCTCGGGGGAGGCTGCGCACGCGGCGATGTCGGCGTACGTTCCACGCGCGGCGCGCAGGCTGTTGCGGCTGCCCGAGCAAAGCGAAGACGGTCTCGAGATAAAGCGCTAGGCACACGCTGGTCTGCGCAAATTCTCTCGCCTCTTGTACAGCGTACGATTCCAGCAAGAGAGCCCCAGGCCGTTCGCAACGTACTCGCTGCATGCTCAAACGCACGGCGCTGAAGCTGATCGGAGGAATCGTCTTTCTGCTCTTCCTTTTTGGGCTGAGCAGGGCGTTCCGCTACTACTCGTCGTACAAGGCAGACGCCGAAGCCGACGAGCTGTTGCAACAGGCCTGCGGTCATTTGCGCGAACTATCGTCCAAGCCGCTGCCGACCTGCGAGTCGGAGCTGACCGCTGAACGGAAGGCGTTGGGCGGCTTTTACACGCGTAAGCTGCGTTGTCTCAAGGGGCTACCCAACCTCGACGGCTTCAAGCAGTGTTCGAGCGTCGCGCACCTCCAAAGTTTCCCTGAGTGAAAGGTTCGCGCGATGAACGCTCGCTCCAGTACTGTGCGTCGTTACCAGCGCCTTGCCGCCTGGCTCTTGCTCGGGATACTCGCCGTAGTTGCAGGTTGGGCCTCGCTGCCGAACGAGCCTGCTTCTCTCGCGGGCAGCCCGGCCGCGCAGCTTGCAGCGCCGCTCCTGCAAACGACGCCAGCACCGAAGCTGAAACAGCGCTCGTCGGGCGCGGCTTCGCATCGGCTGAGCGGCCTTGTCCTGGAGGTCGAAGGCGGCCCAATCCCGTTCGCGCAGATCCTTTGCAGCGATGAGGATGGCGAAACCAACGAGTACGTGAGCGATGCGCGCGGCCAGTTCGAACTCGAGAGCGACTCCGAGGAAGTCGAGCTCACCGTCTCGGCGCCTGGGTTCATCGCGGAGTTCGTTACGGTGCGCTTGCCGAAGGAGGGCGTCAGGATCGAACTCGAGCATAGCCTCGAGCTTTTGGGTCAGGTCGTCCGCGAGGACAACGGTGCCCCTGTGGCGAACGCTCTTGTAGAAACCAACCTGACGCAAGGACCGCGCGATGAAGACGAAAGCGTGCGAGCCGACAGCGACGGTCGCTTTCGTATCTCGGAGCTACCGCCTGGTTCCTACACCCCACACGCACGAGCCGCTGGCTTGTTCGGGATCGCAGCTCCGGTGACGCTCGCGAAGGGGACTGTCGCCGAGCCGATCCTCATTCGCGTTCGTCCGGCGCCAACCGCGCGGTTGCGAGTCGAGCTCGACGATCACGAGCCTTGCGCCGAAGGGTCGGTGACCCTCTCGTCGAGGGTGTTCGGCGGGTTCGAGGCCAGCACCGATGCACAAGGGCTTGCCTTGTTCGAGGGCCTCCCGAACTCGACGTACGTGGTCAGCGTGAGCTGCGATGCGCCCGAGCTAAAGTCGGAGGAGGCGCCGCTCGAGCTAACCGAGCGCGACGTCGATCTCGTCTATGTCCTCCGGCGCGGCCTTACCATTTCCGGCGTGGTCGTCGATGGCGACGGTCAGCCTGTGGAGGACGAGCGGGTCGCGGGCATTCTCGTATTCGAGGGAGAGGGCTCAACACCGGTACTTGCCGGTACGTCGAATGAACAGGGTCGGTTCACGCTCCACGGCTTGGTTGAGGGCAGGTATGAAGTCGGCATCCTCGCCGGCAGGGAGCCCACGCTCGTCGATGTGGCCGTGGGGGCTGAGCCAATTGACGTGGTGGTGATCGTTGACGCTCAGCGCTTGTACGGTCGCATCGTCGATGAGCACGGTAGCGGTATCGCGGAAGCCAATCTCCACGCCGAGGACGTTGAAGGTCACAATGGGCTTAGCTTTGATACCGATGAAGATGGTCGCTTTGACGTCACCCATCTAAGCCCAGGCGACTTCACCATCAAAGCAACGCTATTGGGTAAGCCGCTGCCTTTGACTCGAGAGCCAGCGCTGATACGGCTTCCTATGAAGCAGGAGCTCATCCTCGTCGCGCGAGCGCCGTCGGCCGAGGTCAATGGTTTGGTTCGTGACGCGCTCGGTCCGCGCGCGGGGGTGTTGGTGGATCTAGAGAATGAAGAGTCCTTCGTTGGATCTACCCAGACCGACGAAGCAGGTCGCTTCAAGCTCCGTCACGTCGCCTGCGAGGGTGGTTGCACGCTCACCGCTGAGGCGAGCAGCGGAGAAACGGCTACTGCCCTGGGAGTGCGGCCAGGCAACGTTGGTTCGCTCATGCTGCGAGCGGCCGCCTCGCTACGCGGCACCGTTCGAGATGCCCCAGCGTCGTTCTCGGTTTCCGTTCAGGGGCGAACCTTTCAGGTTTTCCATCAGACCCAAGGCCGCTTTGCGTTGCGTGACCTTCCGGCGGGTAAACACGTCGTGTCGGTCCAAACCGATGACCGCTTCGCCGTGGCGGAGGTCACGCTCGAGCCAGGTGAAAGCCGAAGCCTCGAGCTTGCCCTCAAGCTGGGCTCGAGTGATGACGCTGACGAGGCGTTCGATGACTTAGTTTTCGCTGCCAGCCGCGACCAGCCGAGCCACTGACCCAAGCCGGTGGTGTCGCTGGAGCTCGAGAACAGCGTGGTACCGTCGTCGGAGAAGCGAAGCGCGACGCAGTCTCCGCGATGTCCCACTGCGGTTACCGCTTCGCTACCGTCGGCGACCCGCAATAGCGAGATCTTGCTGGAGTGGGTTCCAGCGGCGATCCATTGCCCATCGGGCGAAAATGCTAGCGCTGTGACCGGGCCGGAGACGTCTAGGGTGCTCAGCGCCTGGCCGTCCTTCTTGTAGATATCGATGTAGCCTGACCAAGCGACGGCAACCAATTTGCCGTCGGGCGAAGCCGTGATGACCCCGGCTCGAGAAGACAGCTCAGCGATCAGTCCGCCCTCGGGATCGACGATGCGCGCTCCTTGCCTGTCCGCCACGGCGATGCGATCACCGGCTCCAGAAACGCTGAGCGAAACGGCTGCGTCCTCCCGCGCGATCTCGGTCACGCGAGCGTTGCGTCCGATCTTGAGCTGGTAGCCCTGGCTCCAAGAGCCCCCGCTGCTCGCCCAGGTGGCGCCGTCTGCGCTGAAGGCCGCAATCGAACTCGGGTGGATGGGAGTTGCCTCGAGCACCCCGCGGTCGAGGTCGATGTGGCGCAAGTAGCCGTCCCCCGAGAGTGTCCGGAGCTCACGTGAGCCATTGGTGGGGAGAAAGGTGAGGGCCCTTAAGTCGAACATCGGCCGCATTCGATCGTCTTTCGGTTCGATCGGGCCGGAGCTTGCGACCTCGAAGACGTGGGTTCGCGCGTGCGACCCCACGTCCCACACGTGAATCGCCCGCTCAGCCGTGGTTGCAAGCCTCTGGCCGTCGGCCGAAAGAGCCAGTGCCAGAGCAGCGCTATCGGCGCCAGCGAGCTGTAAGACTGGTTGCTCGCGCTCGCGATCCCACGCCCACACCGACTGCCTTGCGCCGGCATAAATACGTTTGCCGTCTTTGCTGAACTGAATCGACTTGAGGCTCACGTCCGTCGGTCCAATCGCCTGTGTTTTGGCGCCAGTAGCGACGTCCAACAGGGAGAGGGAATGTTGGTCGTCTCGCAGGGCCACGGCTAGCGTTTTTCCGTCGGGCGCGAAGGCCAGGCTCTCCCCAAGGCCAGCTCTGAGGTCTGCGGTCCAGCGCACAGTATTCGACCCAAGTTCGATCAGCTCGACCTTGAATAGGTCAGCGTAGGCCAAGAGGTCTCCACGCGGCGATACCGCGAGTGTCTTGGCGTTCACCTTGCGCGCGAGCTTGCGCTGCTCAGCACCCGTCGCAACGTCCCAGGCGCGCAGCCAGTCGCTGGTGTCAGCGCTGAAGAGCAACTTCGAGTCGGGGCTCCAGGCCAGGCTCTCGGCGCGGCCCCAGGGAACCTCTCCGCGGTTTGGCAGCTTGATGGTCCTCCGCAGTTCACCGGTGCGAGCGTCACGCAGCGAGATCCCCCACGCATCGAAGGCGACGGCGAGTATCTTCTCGTCGGGGGAGATCGAAAAGGCCGAGATCGAAGCCTTCTCTCCCGCGACGAGGGCGGTGACGCCGGTGCCGTTATCGTTGCGCACCTGAAGGATGTCCTGACCCCGCGCGGCCCAGACCAGGCCCTCCGGACCGAAGACGGCTGCTCCGAAACCTTGCCAGCCCATGCCGCGTTCGTAGTGAAGCTCCCGCCCGTCGCTGGCGCTCCAAACGTGCAAACTCCCACCCGCTGTCACGATCGAGGAGCCATCGGCAGAGAGCGCCAGTGAGCGGATCGGCGCTTCGTGACGAAGCCGTTGCGTGCCGAAGCGAGCGACAGCGTTGAGCGGCAACGGATCTCCGACGCGGTCATAGCCAGCCTTGGGCGGAGCCTCTTTCGGCGGTGCGGCGACCGCTGCCGACGCGCTGGCGCTGCCGACTTGCGTTGGGGCCTCGCGAGGAGGAAGCGCAGCCGGCAAGCCAGGCTCTTGTCCGGAGCACGCAGCGAGCAGCAGCAACAAAGAGATCGGTCGCATTGCTTTAGACCGCCGCGGCCAGCCGTTCTTCCAACGCCGCGATCATCTGCTCGGTCGCCGGCCGATGCGGACAGTCGCGGGCGAGCTGAAGCTGCGTCGCGGCTTGTTCGGGGTTGCCCTCCTCGATATCGATGGCCGCGAGGTGGCAGTGAATCACGCTGCGCATATTGTCGGTGCGCAGCGGTCCTTGCCCTGCCCGGAGGAAGTGCTCTCGCGCCGCCCGCAAGCTACCCAGCCGTTGGGCCACCGTGCCCGACAAGAACTCGAAGTAGGCCTTGTCCTGCGGGCGCAAGAGCGTCGTGAACCTGGTTTGCCCCAACAACCGGACGACGCCGTCTTCATCGCCTTGCAGGTGCGCTTGGAAAGCGGCGTGCACCGTGCCGTAGCGCAAGTAGCCCCACAACAACAGGATGGGCCCTGCGAGCACGACCCAGCCGAACCAACTGCCCGAGCGCAACAGCAGCGTCGAAAGGATCAACATCAAGACAGTCATCAGCAGTCGCGAGGGCAGGCCGAACACGCCGCCAGCTTACCCGGGCCCGTTCTGGACCTCACCTTGATAGCTACGCGAAGGCACCCCAACCACGACCTCCATCACCTTGTTGTCGCTGTACGGCATGGGCAGGTACAGCGCATCGAGGCGGAATCCCCCAACCCCATTGCCGAACTCGACGCCGTGCGCGTACTGCGTAGGGTCACTATTCCAATCCAGGTACACGCTCTTCTCTCCTTCCTTCGTGATCCTGAAGAGCTGGAACGACTGGAAGTTCGCGACGTAGAGATTGCCGCAGGCATCCACCGCGACCCCATCGACGAAGCCCGACTCGCGTGAGAGCTCGGCGAGAACTTGCAGCGGGCCCGTCGCGCTCGAGCTTGCGTCGAGCGCTGTCACTTGCACCTGAACCGGCATGCCGGAGATACCTAAGTAAAGCCGGTCGAACGCGGGGCTAAAGTCGAAGCTGCGGATCGCTGCTGTCCCAGGGACTGTCACGACCACCTGGGAAACGCCGGACATAGGGTCCACTCGCAGGACCGATGCACCATCCGCCACATAGAGCTGTTGCTCGGGCCCCACGCGAAGCCCGTACCCGCTTATTTCTGAGTTGACGGTATATCGCTGAGCGTCGGGCGTGAGACCCTCGAGCCCGTTGTCCGAGTAGAGGAACAGATCACCGCCTGCGCCGAACGCAAGCTGATGCGCAAAGACGTCGGACATGAGCGGCATCCAATCCCCCTGGTAGGACGAACGAATCAGGGTATTCCCGCTGTCCAATCCGTACATCCGGCCTTGTTCGTCGATGGCGAGTCCGTGATAGCCGCGTGGTCCAGAGAGGATGGTGCTGGAGAGCGGCTGGTCAGGCGCTAATGCGCAATCAAACACCGGCGCAAACCCCGCTCCCCCGTTGCTCCCCGCAGCGCCTCCGCCTCCAGTCTCTTTCCCGCCACTCCCTACGCTGGTGCCGCCGCCGAGATGGTCGTCCTGGGCATTCGACGAACAGCAAGACCATAACAACATAAACGCCAAAGCCAGTTTGTAGCAGGCCGCTGCGGGAGTGGACTGGGATCCAGAGCGGCGGAGTAGGTTGGCGGGTCGCATCTCGCGTGGCGGCTAACTTCGAAGGATCTTCGCGAGCGGTTTGCCCTTCGCGAGTTCGTCGACCAACTTATCGAGGTAGCGGATCTTTTGCATCAGCGGGTGCCTCCCGTCGGCGCGCCGGTTCGTGTAACGAAGAAACATGGGACCGCACCTCGCCGTTAACCCGGCGCAGTGGAGTGAACTGCTCGAACTGCTCGCAACATCCGGGCTCTCCGATCGTCATCAGCAGCTCGCCGAGCTTGTCCGCTGTGGCATCGCTTTGCGCTCGCGAGAGCTACGCAAGGAGGATCTCGAGCTCGGCGTGAGTCGGCTGGGCGGCGAGCCGGATCTCGAACGAGGCTCTTCGTGGCCGACCGCGGAAGGCGAGCCGCTGCGTTTCGTCGTGCAGGTCAACCTCCCCGAGCTCGCGGCGTTCGATGTCGACAAGCTGCTGCCCGAGACCGGCCTACTCTCGATGTTCGCGGACCGCTGGGGTCGTGAAGTGCGGGTCGTTCACGCTCATGACCTCGCGGAACTCGAGCGCCGCTCCGCTCCTCGCGAAGAGCCGAACCCGATTCGCCCGTGCGGATTCGACCTCGCGGCAGAGTTGCAGCTCCCTCCGCCGCGCTCGGACCTGTTTGGTGAATCGACCTTCGCTCGCGATGAAGAGGCCGCAGAACGCTACTGGGACGAGATCTGGCTACCCTGGACTGAACGCCTTCGGCCGGGGGCCGCCGGAACGTGTGGTGTGCACCAGTTGCTCGGCTACTGCATGGCGGAAAATCTTGAGGAGCAGGCCGCCGGCGAGCACGTGCTGTTCGGGATCGACAGCGATGACCGAGCGAATCTGCAATGGGGCGACGTCCACTGTTTGTGGGTCCTGCAGCAGCATGAGGCGCTCGCGCAGCGGCGATGGGCTTCGCTGCGCTCGGCGATGTGAACGTGCGCATCCGGAGACGAACCGCCGGTTCGCTCAGTTGACCGGAGAACAGAGCTCCACCAAGAAGCCGTTCAGGTCGCGAACGTAGGAGACGGTCTGCCCCCACGGCTTGTCCGTTGGCTCGACCACGGCGATGGCGCCCGCGGCCAGGGAGGCGTCGAAGGCCGCGCGCACGTTCTCTACCACCAACGCCACCTCGGCAGCCGCGGCCTTTCGCTCCGCGCGGCTCGGCTCAATGGTTCCACGTGCGAGCATCTCGCCCTCATCGGCAAACGCCAGCGCAGTCGCGCCAGTCTCCATTTCAGCGTACTGCTCCGATTCGTGGACGAAGCGCCGCGCGAGACCAAACGCGCGCTCGTAGAACGCCACGGCGTCGAGCACGTTGGGGACGTACAGAATGAGGTAGCCGAGCTTCGGCTGGGGGCTGGTTTCAGACATGAGCGACTCTCCTTTTTGTGAGTCCTCTACCTAGCGATTCGGAAGAAGTCCGTCTTGAAGAATTCCGACAGGCCGAAGCTTGCCGGGCGTGCTCCCAAGTAGCCTTCGCAACTCGCGTGTGAGGTGGGGTTGGTCCGAATACCCCAAGTCGGCGGCGACGGCCGCTAGCGGATGCCCGCTACCGATGGCGCGGCGTGCTGCCCACGCCCGCTCGATACGCAGGTAGGTCTTTGGCGTGAGCCCGAGCCAGCGAAGACAGGCCCGCTGCAGGCTCCGTTCACAGCGTGAGAATTCGTTCGTCAATTGCAAGCGACCCTCGCGTTCGCGGGCGCGCGCTACGAACTCGGTTACGAGGTCGGGAGGCGGGAACGCATCCAACGTTGTGCCGAGTAGGCGCTCGAGCCGGTCAACGTCGCGCCCGCCTTCATGCAGATAGCGGTCGATCGCGCGCATAGCCTCAGCGCCGCGTTCGAGTAGCGCAGCGCCGTACCCAGGACGCAACCGAATGCCAGTCACGCGCGTCCCCGCGTCCACCTGCGCGCCGTGCGCTGCGGCCACGGGCGTGTAGACCGTAGCCTGCGCCAACCCGCGCGTGCCGACGCGAACGATCAGATCGAAGCAACCGTCGGCGGCAATGGTGGCCTGGTGACTCGCACGAGGAGGTCGGCCGGTAACGTGCGCGCCCGTCTTGCTGGCCTCGTGAGGCGTATAGAACCAAACCGCAGCTACGGCTTTGTGGCTCCCGGGCCGCTCTGCGTAGCCGACTCTCTCAGCTTCCTTTGGCGTTGTTCGAGAGCCCACCACGTCGGACTAACTCGGCTTGGTCGCGGTGACGAGGAACACCGGGTACTTGTTGTTCTCCTTGTGCACCACCACCGCCGTATCGAACTCGATCTCGACGAAGCCTGCGTCGCTTAGCAGTTGGCTGAAGTGCGCGCGATCGAAGCCTTGATGGAAGACCCCCTCGGTGTTCGGCGGGTGGAAGGTTCCGTCTTCGCTATCGAGATCGGCCAGAGCGATGCGCCCACCCGGCTCGAGATGGTTGAAGAGGGTGACAGCGAGGGCGCGCGTGTCTTCGACGTGGTGCATCGCCATCGCGCTCACCACCAGGTCTGCCCGTTCGGCCAGCGGACGATCGAGGATGTCCTGACAGAACGCGGTGACCTTTCCCTCGAGTTCCGGCTTGCTCACGAGCTTTTCGAGCATCGCAGCCGAAATATCCACCGCGAGCAGCTTGCCGACGAACGGCGCGACCTTCGAGATCAGTAGTCCCGTCCCAGCTCCGAAATCCAGCACGCGCAGCTCTGCGGTCAGCTTCACGCGCGCCTTGATCGCGCCGAATACGCCTTCGGAGATTTGCAGCGGAAATGGCCGCGAGTCCCAGTCGCTGGCCTTGTCTCGGAAGAGGTCGTTCATAGCGTAGCTTTAGCGCAGCCTGCGGAGTGAGCGGGCCCGATGTACGGCCTTGCTCCGAATGACCTAGCCATATTGACCGAGCGGCTTGAAACGGAGGAGTGAGTGGATTATATCGTTAAATAACGATGAAGGCTGCCACGGGCTCTGGTTGCTGTCCCCCTTCGAGTGACCAGGTTGATCTGCGTCCGGTTGAAGGGGATGAGGCGGATGAGGAGCTCGCCACGTTGGCGAAGGCGCTGGGGCACCCGGCCAGGGTCAAGATCGTGCGCATCCTGATTCAAAAGAATGCCTGCATATGCGGGGATATCGTGGAGGAGTTGCCGCTCGCGCAGTCCACCGTCTCGCAGCACCTCAAGGTGCTCAAAGAGGCTGGGCTCGTGCGTGGGGAAGTGGACGGTCCGCGCGTCTGCTACTGCATTGAGCCGCGGTCGCTGCGGCGGCTGCGGGCCTTGGTCGGAGCGCTTTGAAGGGTCTCAGCGTTGGCAGTTGTCATCGTTTATCGCCGATGTACGGGCGGTGCGCCGGCGAGCCTTCTCCGCACGGGGAACTGCGATGAGCGCCAAGCCCACGTCCGGCCTACTCGCCAAGCTCTCCTTCCTCGACCGCTATTTGACGCTGTGGATCTTTCTAGCCATGGGGCTTGGCGTAGCGCTCGGCTTCCTCGTACCGAGCTTCACGACCACGCTCAGTCGCCTGAGCGTAGGTTCTACGTCGGTTCCAATCGCGGTCGGCTTGGTGCTGATGATGTACCCACCGCTAGCGAAGGTTCGCTACGAGGAGCTGGGCAAGGTCTTTCGCAACAAGCGGGTGCTAGCGCTCTCCTTGGTGCAGAACTGGGTGGTCGGTCCGCTGTTGATGTTCGGGCTCGCGGTCCTCTTCCTGCGGGACAAGCCGGAATACATGCTTGGGCTCATTCTGATCGGGCTCGCCCGCTGCATCGCCATGGTGATCGTTTGGAATGATCTAGCCAAGGGGGACACGGAGTATTGCGCGGGGCTCGTCGCCTTCAACTCGATCTTCCAGGTGCTGTTCTTCTCGGTCTACGCCTACTTCTTCGCCACGTTGTTGCCGACCTGGCTCGGTCTCGGCGGAGCGGTGGTTCAGATCGGCATCGCTGATATCGCCAAGAGCGTCGCCATTTATCTCGGGCTGCCGTTTGGCGCGGGGTTCTTGACGCGCCGGGTGCTGGTGCAGGTCAAAGGGCGCGCGTGGTACGAGCAAACGTTCGTCCCGCGCATCAGTCCGATCACGCTGGTCGCGCTGCTGTTCACCATCGTGGTGATGTTCTCGCTCAAGGGCGAAGCGATCGTGGAGCTGCCGCTCGACGTGCTTCGCATCGCGGCTCCTCTGCTCGTCTACTTCATCGTGATGTTTGGGGTCTCCTTCGTGATGAGCAAGCAAGTGGGAGCGGACTACAAGCAAACGGTCACGCTCTCGTTCACTGCTGCTTCCAACAACTTCGAGTTGGCCATCGCAGTCGCGATCGCCAGCTTTGGTATTCACAGCGGTGCCGCTTTCGCCGCGGTGATCGGTCCGCTGGTTGAGGTGCCTGTGCTGATTGGCTTGGTCAATGTCGCGCTGTGGGCTCAGCGGCGCTTCTTTCGACTCAGCAGCGAGGCCGCCATCGCCGAATAGGGCGTTGAGCTGCGTCCTTTGTTCGAGAAGGCCGTCTTCATCCGCGGAGGTAACGAAGATGAACGAAAATACGAAGGATGAAGTGCGCTCTATGGTCCGCGAACAATACGGCAAGGTTGCAAGGGCGTCCGGAGCTGCAAGTTGCGCACCCGGATGCTGCGGTCCCAGCGCTGGCGCAAGCCTCGCACTCGGCTACTCCCCTGAGGATCTGGCTGCCGTCCCCGAAGGCGCGAACATGGGCCTCGGCTGCGGGAACCCGCAGGCGATCGCCAGCCTCAAGGCCGGGGAGACGGTGCTCGATCTCGGCGCGGGAGGCGGCTTTGATTGCTTCCTCGCGGCGAAGCGTGTTGGACCCAGCGGCCTCGTGATCGGCGTCGACATGACGCCGGATATGGTCTCCAAGGCTCGGGCCAACGCCCGAAAGCTCGAGGCCAACAATGTCGACTTTCGACTCGGAGAGATCGAGCACTTGCCGGTGCCCGACGGCACTGTGGACGTCATCCTCTCCAACTGCGTCATCAACCTCAGCCCCGACAAGCGCGCCGTGTTCGAGAGTGCCTTCCGCGTGCTCAAGCCGGGAGGGCGGCTGGCCATCTCCGACGTGGTGATGACGAAGGCGCTCCCCGAGGCGCTCGCGAATGACGTCGCCGCGCTCACCGGGTGCGTCGCGGGGGCGGCCAGCGTCGAGCTCGTACAGAGCCTGCTGGTCGCGGCCGGCTTCGAGCAGGTGCGTGTGGAGGTAAACCGCGCGAGCCGCGACTTCATCCGTGACTGGATGCCCGGCTCCGGGATCGAAGAGCACGTTGCTTCGGCGACGATCGAGGCGGTCAAGCCAGGTGGCAAGTCCTGCTGCGGCCCTGCCTGCTGCGCACCGGAGACTTCGGCATGATTGATCCGGCTGCGCGCGGGACCTGGCAGGATTTGACCGTCAAACTGCGGCCGTTCATTGCGCATCGTGTTCGCGCCGCAGCCGACGTTGATGACGTTCTTCAGGACGTCTTCCTTCGAATGCAGCGCGGCCTGGCCGGGCTCCGTGACGATCAGCGCTTCGGCCCCTGGGTCTACCAGGTCGCTCGCAGCGCGATCGCCGATCACCAGCGCGCAGCCCAGCGTCACCCGCTTGCCGATGGCAAGCCGCTCGAGGAGTGTGCTGCGGTCGAAGACGATGAGAGCAGCGTCGCACTCGAACTCGCGAGCTACATCGCTCCCTTCGTTGCGACGCTGCCCTCGCCCTATCGCGAGGCCCTCACGCTCACCGAGCTCGAGGGGCTAACGCAGAAGGACGCTGCGTTGATGCTCGGGATCTCGCTTTCGGGGATGAAGTCGCGCGTTCAACGAGGTCGGCAGCAGCTACGCAAAGCCTTCGAAGACTGCTGCCATATTGCGCTCGACGTGCGCGGTCGCGTGGTGGCCTGCGCGCCGCGCACGGACGGCAAGCTGCCGAACGGATGCTGTGAGTAGGTCTGAAGCTCGAGCGCGGAGCTTGAGCAAAGGCCGCCTGGATCGGAGCGGGCTAGTTGAGCAAGCACCAATGCCCTGACTGTGCAATGGCCCTTTCACAATTCGCTCTCGCGGAGCCGCTCTCGATACCTCCTCGGACACAGGCGATCGCGGGTGGCGCTGGAGATCTGCCAGGGGCGACACAGGCTTTGTGTATGCACTCCAGATTATTGCAGCCCCGAACGTGGCTGCTGTTCGCCTTATTCGCCAGCGTCGGCTGCGCGTCGTCGCTCGAGGCCAATGGTGAAGGCCCTGCGTCCCCCGGTCGCGCCGTATTCATCAAGAAACAGTGGAACGGCACGCGAATCCTGATCTGCGAAGGAGGGCCGACCGATGCGGTCTGTTATGAGAAGCCGAACTGAGCCGCGCTTTCGCCGACTCCTACACCTGCTGTTGATGGCTGCGGCCTCGTTGCTCGTGGGCTGTACCCACGTGAAGTTCTCCCAGCAGAATCCGCAAACGGGGGAGGTCTGGACGGTGCACGAGCACACCTTCGGCAGCGACACGGTCTCGTATTGCCCGTCCCCGGCTACGGGCGGCAGCTGTCGAAGGGCGCGGATGTTGGACAACCCTCCAGCCGTCTCACCTGCTGCGTGGGGTAATCCGGCTCCGGCGCCCTTCCCCGGCAACCCTCAACAGCCGCCTCCAGGGCAGCCACCTTTTGGGCTGCCCCTTCCGCCCGGGTGGAACCTCCCACCGACGAGCTTTCCGTTTCCTCAGGTCTTTCCGCCCCCGCAGTAGCGGACGGTATGCTTCGACAAAAGCGAAGCCTTGCTGAAAGATTTCCACCGAAGGTGGAGTTAGCTGACGCCTGTAAGGCCTTCGTTCGCCTCTCGTTGTTGGCCCATGTGGAGAGCGCTGGCCGTCGGATTGATCGTGGCGTGTACCTGCTTGTTTTCGCGCAGCGCCAACGCCCGGCAATGGCAGGAGGAATGGCCAGCAGACATGCCGCGGCCCGTCGCTGAGCCTTCGGAGCCCCAGGGCCTGCTGGTCGGGCTTGAAGCGCTGACCAAGGTGCTTGGGTTCGACGGCCTCGAGTTCTCCTCGGACGAGGCTGCGGCGAATCAGTCCGGGGCGCTCGTGGGGCTCGCCGGCTTGGTACGTCTTGGGTACGTGGTGAGGCCTTGGCGGCTCTTTTGGCGCGCTGGCGCAGGCAAATTCTTGAGCAATCCCAGCCTCTCAGCGGTGAGTTCAGAGGCGAGAGCCATGCAAGGTGAGGGCGGAGTCCTGCTCCACGTGAGTGGGGGCGCCGGCTGGACCATCCCAGCAGGGCCGGTGGAGTTGGTGATGGAGCATGAGCTCGGCTTCTCCAGCGCCAGCGTCGATCGCCCCGGTGATCAGCCAAGCCTCATGAGCTTCTTGTTCGAGCCAACGGTGCGCTTTGGGCTGCGCACGTGCTCGCGAGACGGTGCATGTCTCGAGAGCACGTTGGGCGCGGCGCCTGCCTATAGCTCCACCGGCGACGTCGGCTTTTCGGGGACGTTGGTGCTCTCGGCCAACATGGACTTCAGCCTCCAGCAAGTTCGGCGCTGACGACCACAGGCTCGAGTCTCCGCCGCTAAACTTCGTTGGCGAACTCGAGCAGCTGCGGAGTGGTTGCACTCGAGAGGTCGGCGGTGATCTCGCTTACGATCCGTCGATGGGTCTCCGGCTCGTGCGCGGCCAAAAACTCGATTAGGTGACGCGCGGCGCTGCTCTTGCCGGTGCCGTGGCCGACAATGACGATGTCGCTCGTCCCAACCAGCGCCCCAGCGATCTTCTTGTAGAACAAAGGGTCCTCGTGAATCCGCTGGCCCGGTTCGCGTGATTCGCTCTTGTGCGTGAGATGATGGAGGAAGTGGTGCGGGTCGTACGGGTGGATCGTGCGCTTGGTAGCCCCAGCCGCGGCTGCATCAACGCGGAAGATCTTCGCCTCGTGGTGGTCGACGACGACCATCAGCGTCGGAGCCGTCAGCGTGGGCAGCCTCGGCGTCGGGGGTTGCCCATGCAACCAGCCCGCTCGTTCCATGAACTGTCGCACCAGCATTACCTCCGCGCCGCTTAGATCCTTGTTGTGCGGTTCGCGTACGAGAAGGCGCTCGTGCGCGAGTTTGAAAACGAACTCACCACGTCCCTTCCTCTCGACTTCGCCAAGCCGATCCATCAACGCGAGCACCTCGCGCCATTCGAGGTTGTGCGCCAATGGGTGGCGAAAGAGCATCTCGATGGTTTGGTCCTGAGCGCTAAACGCGCGGTGCTTTGGGCTGGACTTAGACTCGATTACGGCTGGCTTCATGTGTGTCTCTCCTTCGTGGCAAACGAGTGATGACGATTGCTAAGTAGGGCTCAAGTCAACGAGACGGCTTTGTCGAAGAGTCGAGGAGTTCGACGATGACTTGGCTGACGGGCGCGCGATCGGCGCGCCCAAGACCGCCCCACCTGGGGCGAGGGCGTCGGTTACGCGCGTACTGAGCGGGGGATTGGGGCGGGCGTATGGGTGGCAGCAGGGCTTTCCCAATACGTGGGGCGCCCGTAGTAGTCGAAGAGCTCTACTTCGTATTTGCGATTCACGCCTGCGGTCGGATTCCACTCAGGACTGTCCTTGATGGCCTTCCTCGACAGGTCAAGGCGCACGAGTCGATCAGCCCAACTGATGCTGTCGGCCCAGTGAGGTGCAACGAGCACCTTCTTGCCAAACCACCAGTTGCTCGTGTCGACTACGAGATAGCGAAGATGCCAGGTCTCGTCGTCTACGATGAAGTCCTCGACATGTCCGATCGTGTCGTCGGTCCCTTGAATGTGATAGCCGCGAACTTCGCTTGCGCTGCGTAAGTGGGTATCCGCTGGAGCTTCTGCAAGTTGGTTGCTGCCAGGGATGTTCCAACCCGGGTCTGCGAGCAAACTTGGATAGGTGCCGAGTCCCCACGCTCCTGGGTATCCCCAGTAGGACGGATACCCGTAGTAGCCGTAGTAGTCCCGCTCGTGCTGGCGCGACACGGGCCTGTCGACATCGATCCCTGGAGAGTTCTTCACTTTCTCGCGCGTGAGTGCGACGTGAAAACGCCGGGAACCCCAATCCGCCTGTTGAAAGGAGATCGGCGTAATCAGAACCCGACGGCTATCGAAGAATCCATCGGTGTCGGCAACAAGGTAGCGAACCACCCATCGATCGTCGTCGAACAGGAAATCAACGACGGTTCCAATGTCACCGTCGCTCGCGCTGACGTCGTACCGCTCAAGATCTTTCAGGCTTCGTAGCATGGCTCTTTCTTCGCTCGCGGGGTTACCGCTCTGTGCGGACCGCGTGCAGCTCGAGCGCTGCACGATCGGTGCCGCCTCGGGCCCCTAGTGGAGGCTCAGCGATTGCTGAGTAGGCGGCATGCTCTCCACGACTGAAGCAACCATGCATGAGAACGCGCGGATCCTCTCCGGTGCAGGTGCTGGGTGCCGAGCCCAACCTACTGACGATCCTCGACCACATTGAAGCGGAGCTGCTGGCCGCTCGCGGCTCGCGCGCGGCAAGTGCAGCCGACGTTGTTCGCCTCGCCCGCTTTTCGCTAGTCGCCGCAGCAACCGCGCAATCATGAAGCCCGCATGGGGCACATGAAATGCCCCAGATGTGTCAGACGTGCGTGCGCCCAGCCTAGCGATCGGGCGAATCACTCACGCAGCGCAGCGCATCACGTGGCCTGCCTCCTGCACTCCACGGCCAGATCCAGTCTGCGCTCCAACGCCGGTGATCGACCACGTGCAGATGCAGATGACCAACTAATCAGTGAACGCCACCCTCGGCGCTAAGCGTCGAGCGGTCGTCGTGTTGATCGAAAGAAGGATTTGCCAATGTGCGACCGTACGTTCACCCGCTCGTTGCGCATACGCACCCTGGCTGCCTCGGCTTGTAGCGCAGCCTTGAGCCAATGGTGACCGCGCGCGCCACGCTGCCGCTCGCTCCGAGCAGCACGCCGCCTCTACGCGTTCGTACCCAAGCGCCGGCAGAGCCAAAGGCCGATCCTCCTCGCCCAAGCGTCGAATCGCGCTTTGGGTTGGGCTCGCCGTCGTTACGGTACTTGGCGTCTTTGGGGCGATACAGGTGATTCGCATCGTTCGCAGGCCACCGGAGGTGGTCGTGGTCGCGGTGCAGGTTGAGGAGGTCACCCGCCTGCTGGCGGTGACCGGTAGGGTCGAGGCCGCGCAGACGGTTGTCGTCGGTCCGCAGTCCTCGGGTCGGATCACCGAAATCGTTCGGCGCGAGGGTGAGCGAGTAAAGAAGGGCGAGGTGCTTTGTCGTCTTGCGGACACCTCCGCAAAGTCCGACGTCATTCAACAAGAGGCTGCTCTTTCCTCGAAGCAACAGGATCTGACTCAAGCGCGCCGCGATCTCGCACGCACGTCGGCTCTCGTTGCGGGAGGTGCTATCGCGGGCGCTGAGCTTGAGTCTTCACAGCTGCTCGTGTCGCGCGCCACCGAGGACGTTCGACGACTCTCTGCGGTCCTCAGCGAAGGTAAATCGCAGCTCGTTCTGCTCGCTCCCTTCGATGGGATGATCATCCGCCGCAACGGCGAAGTCGGACAAGTCGTGGGAGCTCAGAGCGCACTCTTCGAGATTGCGACGGTGGAGGCCGCCCGCGTCTCGGCCGAGGTGGATGAGCGCTACGTGCGTGCGCTTCGGCCCGGTATGCGCGCGGAGATCCTGCCCGTCGGAGCTGAGGACGGCAGCGTCGCCGCCGTCGTCTCCTACGTTGCGCAGGCCGTAGATCCACAGACTGGCGCCGCGACTGTGCGCTTCGCCTACGCACAGGTTCCAAAAGACCTTCTGCTTGGAATGTCCGTCGACGTAAACATTAGCGTCGAGTCGATTGCCAGTGCTGTCACCATTCCGCGCGAAGCGGTGGGTGGTGGAGGAGAACACCCTTTCGTGCTCATCGTCAGCGATGGTCACGTCGAAGAGCGAGCCATCACCAGTCGACGACTGGCCCGCCTCGATCGTGGTCGTGAGGTCTGGTCTCGAGCAGGGTGAGTTCACGCTGCTCGATCCCAAAGGGGCTGCGGTTGGTGCCAACGTTCGCTCCAAGGTGGCGGCTAATGGTCATTGAGCTCAAGCTCGCCGTCCGCTACCTGGTGTCGGCGCGGCTGCAGAGCGGACTATTGATGTTCGGCGTCGCGGTCGGCGTGGTCGTATTCACCTTCATCGCTGCGCTGATGAACGGGCTGAGCGTTCGGCTGACCGAGGACATCACTGGCAACGTTGCACACGTGACGCTCGAGCCGGAGCTCCGCGTGCCGCGGGTATTCATGGCCTCCCCAGCCGGCCGCCCTCTATTCGCGGTCCAACCCGGACATGACGTGAAGTCGGTGATCCGCAGCTACCGCTCCGCGCTCGAGGTGGCTAGGCGAATGCAAGGCGTCCGCGTGGCAGTGCCCGAGGTGTTCGGAAATGCAACCGTGGCGCGCGGGGAGAAGAACGTCGCCGTGGCTGTCACCGGCGTAGAAACGAACAGCGCGAACGAGATCGCGCCGCTTGGTCACTCGATGGTCAAAGGCCGTCTCGAGCTGGGTGTCGGCGACCTGGTGATCGGTTCGCGGCTCGCAGAGGAACTCGCAGTCGACGTTGGGGATCGAGTGCTCCTTCGGCCCGCTCAGACCTCCGGAACGGAGAGTGACGCCGTGGGCGTCATGGTTGTCCGTGGGGTCTTCACGCTAGGTATTCAGGCGATTGACGAACGCGTCGTGTACATGGACCTGGCCTCGGCCAAGAAGCTCTTCGATCTCTCCGATGGCGTTTCGATCATCGAGCTGAAAGTAGATGACGTATGGCAGGCGCCGCTGATCGCTGAGCGACTCGGGCGGGCGACGAAGCTGAAGGCGTCCAATTGGCTCGACCGAAACGCGCGCCTCCAAGAAGGGCTGCGCGCCCAAGCGAGTACCTCCACCATGATCAAGGCGTTCAGCCTGCTTACGATCGCCATCGGTGTAGCCAGTGCACTTTTTCTCTCGGTCTCACGACGACGTGGGGACATCGGCATCCTGCGAAGCTTTGGCATCGGACGCGGGGCGATCATCCGTACCTTCGTGTTCCAAGGACTTCTGATCGGCACGATCGGTGCCGTCGTCGGCGTGGCCTTGGGCTTCGGATTTGCGCACCTCTTGCTGGCTACCTCGATGAAGGCAACGGGAACTCCATCGATCCCGATCGACCCCGCACGGGGTGAATACCTCCGGGCAATCCTGCTCGCGATGGGCACGAGCGCCCTTGCTGCGGTGCTCCCTGCTTGGTCCGCAGCTCGAATCGACCCACTCGAGGCTATTCAGTCATGACCGAGCTGAGCCCGAGCGTCCTTGAGGCGACCAACATCGTAAAGACCTTTGGTGAGGGAGAAAGCGCAACCCACGTCCTCCTAGGAGTGTCCGCCACCGTTGCGCGGGGAGAGTTCGTTGCGCTGGTCGGCCCGAGCGGCAGCGGCAAGAGCACCTTTCTCTCGATCGCGGGAACTCTGCTTACGCCGACCAGCGGAGCGCTCCAAATCGTTGGCCGCAGCGTGCTCGGTCTGCCTGAGAAGGCGCTCGCCCGTGTTCGCAACCGTCACCTAGGGTTCGTGTTTCAGTTTCACCACTTGCTCGAGGAATTTACAGCGCTCGAGAACGTGCTCATGCCGGTGTACGGGGCGCGCTCGTGGGCCAACGGGACGTTCAGCGATCGTGCGCGTATGTTGCTCGATCGTGTCGGGCTCTCTCAACGATTGTCGTTTCGGGCCTCGAAGCTCTCCGGCGGTCAAAAGCAACGGGTTGCGGTGGCCAGGGCGCTGATCATGAAGCCGGAGCTCATTTTAGCGGATGAGCCGACTGGAAACCTCGATCGCGAGAACTCGGACGAGCTGATGGCGCTCCTGCGAGAGCTCTCTCTCGACGAAGGCACAGCCTTTCTCATCAGCACGCATGACGAATCGATCGCGCAACGCTGCGACCGCATTCTCTCGATGGTGGACGGTAAACTCATTGGCGTGGAGAAGGGGGCTTCAAGCCCCAACGGAACGTCCAGCGCGCGGGAGCCCGAGTCATTCATGGTGGTCGGCGATAGCGCATCACACTGATGCGGACTGATAACCAATCTGACGAGAAGCGAGGTCGATATGACCGATGGATGCGATAGCTCCGGACTTCACTGGCGCTGCGTATTTCTTTAGGCGCAGGGGCAACCGCTTGGCGCGGGCCTCGGTTAGCCCTGCGATGCGCCGTGCCGTTTCGACGCACGCTCGAGCTGGCTCGACGATTGCTTGGTCAAGCGCATGCTGCAAACGACCGACGTGAGGTTGTCTGAGAACGCGCGCATCCTTGCGAAGAGCTCACGCAGCTCGGTCGTCAGACTCGATCCCCTCGAGCGCAACCAACTCGCAGCGGGCGAGTTCCTACGCAAGTTGGTTGCTGAGCTGCAGCCGATGCTGCATCAGGCCATGCGCTCTCGCCGAATCGTCCTGGCACGAGATCCTTACGGCGCCGTCATGCTCAAGTCGAACGGAGCCTTCGTGCATGTCGACCTTGCGAACCGGGATCACACCCTCGAGCCGGTGCAGGTGCTGGCGGCCGAGCCCAACCTGCTCGCCATCCTCCACCGCATCGAGGCGGAGCTGAGCTCCGTCGCGGGTCCTCGAGCCGCGAGCGCAGCCAGCGTCGTCCGCTTCGCACGCTACTCCCTCGCGGCTGCTGCCGCAGCGTAAGTTCGCAATACATCGATTTACTCGAAGTGTTCGTTCGAGATTATTGCGGCCGCTGCGTGCCTCGCTCTGTTGACCGCTGGCCAATGTGTCAGTTCAACTCGTCGCCGAGAGTGACGAGGGGTCGTCGCCTCGAAGGGGATTGTGCAGCTCTACTCGCTCGTGCCCTGTGTGACTGGAGTCGTTTCGTGGGAGCGCGGGGCAGGCGATCCACGGCTGACGATCGTGACGAAGCGCACCTACCGACTCGAGCACGCGTTCTCGGTCGCGAGCTCGCAGGAGCCGCTCTACGAAGACGACTACCCCGCTGCCAACGGAAGTGTTGCGCGTCCCAACGACCTCGCGCCCTTCAAAAAGAAGGTCGATTGCGTGGTGGTCGGAGCGGCTCATTTCGGCAAGGGGCCCTCGTTCAGTGACGTTGAAGTCAGCTTCCGCCTGGGAGCTCAGATCAACAAGCGCGTACAGCCGGGGGACCCAAACGGCCTCGCGCCGATACCGGCCGTGTGGCCCTCCCGCGCGACGCAACGCCCTATCGACTGGGCACCCACTTCAAGCAAGCAATTGGGCGACGTGAGCGCGGTCCCCGCGACCTTCTTTCAATGCGCTCCAAGCGATCAGCAGACCGAGGCCGTCGCTACAGGCGACTACCTCGAGCTGCGCCACCTGGTTGCGGAGACACCGAGGTTTTGTGCGGCGCTACCGTCCTTCGCGCCGGTGATCCTGATGTTTGAACATGAGCGGGACATGCGCGTCCTCACCATGCGAAGCGACCTTTTCGTAATCGACACCGATCGCCAGGTGCTTACCGTGACTTCGCGCATCGGCTTACCCAGGCTGGAGTCGAACACGCTTGGGATCGTTGGGGGCGCGGAGCATGCCTCGCTGCAACTCGGCGAAGTCTCGGCAGCGCTCGGTGAATCGGAAGGCTCGCGCAGGCTCCGCGAGTGGTTTGCGGGCCGCATGCGTGCGCGCGCCAATGCCATCGCCGCAGAGTCTCCGAACGCCACGCTGATTCATCGCGCGACTACCAAGTTGGTCAAGGCGACTACTGCGGTCGAGCAGCCGCAATGGCTTTCGGGGCCGCGCGCCCAGCCCTCCGTCGATCTGCCGCCGCCAGCACGCTGGAGTACGACGCACGGAGCCGTGCAACCGGCGGTGCTTGAACAATCTGCCACGATGGTGATCGACGTGACGGCTTCGTCTTCGGAGCCTCAGCCCGTCGCGCCGCCGTTGGCTCGCGCCGACTCGAGCCCGCCGTTGTCGGTGAACCATGCTGAAGCTCCCGCTCGGCCGATCGCCGTGGCCCTCCCCAGCTACCTCAAGCCCGCCCCTCCCACGGCCACCACGCCTGGGCTCCAGCCGATGGCCCCGCCGCCGGTGGCGTCTGTCGAATCGCAGCTGTCTACGGAGCGAACGCAAGAGGAGTCGGCCGTCTCACCTGCGGCAGGCGGCGGGCTCTTGACGCTGCTATTCGCGGATGAAACCAAGCTCGAGCAACGTGGCACGAGCGAGGCTCTCTCGGCGTTGGTCGAGCCGGCACCCGTCAGCGAGTCGCGCGAGATAGAAGCAACCGATTGGGCAAAAGATGAGCGCCACGATGACGATGCTTCAGCGCTCGAGCTTGCCTTGCGCGTGCTACGCAGCGGGAGCGCGACGCGACTGGAGCAAGTTGGCTTCGTGCGGAGTGACGATGGGGCTCCGGGTGCTTTGCTCCGTGCCGATCTCGTGCGGTTGGAGGGCCAGCTGTGCCCTTGTTTGTCGCGGGTCTCCGTAATCACTGCCACCTTGCGGCTCGCCTCACTGGCGCTTGCTCCGGTTTCCCCGGAGCGTGCTGCGAAGCTCGCGTCGTTGCTCGCTCTGATGCACGAGGACCTCGAGTTCGCTCCGGACGAGGCCCTTGCGCCCATTCGTGACGAGCTCGCCTGCCTTTGTGACGGTGAGGAGCGCCGACCGAAGCTTGAGACGTTGACGCTCCAAGCCGAGGCGTTGGTTCGTAGCAAGCGATGTTTTGCACCCGTCATGCTCGAAGGCGGCGTCTACATCCGCGCCGAGCTAGAGGCCGGTGGCAAGCGCGCCGCCGTCTTCATCCCCGAGGGTTATGGCAGCAGCTTGCCCGACCTCGCCCGCTTTCCGGCCGTGCTGGTGGCGAGGGCGACGCTCGCCTCGGACCAGCCCTCTCTTGTCGCGCTCGCTGCGGCGCAGCGGCTCGACGAATCGAAACTGACCTTCGCACCCTCACATTCGGAAGGAAGACCATGACTCTGCAGTTGCAGCTCGAAAACGGTGAAGCGCTCGACGTTCGATCGTTCAAAGTCTCCGAGGCGCTTTCGCGTCCCTTTCGTGTGGACCTCGTTGCGGTTTCGACGAACCACGATCTCGACTTCGAAGGCGCCATCGGTAGGCCAGCCGTTTTCAGGCTCACGAACCCAGCTGCCTACGTCTTGGTTCCCACGCGAACGTGGGTTGGCGTTTGCACGCGTTGTGAGCAGACCAAGGTCGAGGCTGGAGGCCTATCGACGTACGAGCTGACCATCGAGTCCCAGCTCTGGGCGTTGGCTCAGCGGCGCAACCATCGGGTGTTTCAACATTTGAGCGTGCCCGAGATCGTCGCGCGCATCTTCTCCGAGTGGCAGCTCGAGTTCTCTCTGGAGGTGGACCCCAAGGCCCATGCGCCGCTCGAGTTCCGCATTCAATACGGGGAGACGGATCTGGCCTTCGTCAGCCGACTGCTCGAGGAGGCCGGGATCTCGTATGTGACCGTGCAAACTCCACTTGGGATGAAGGTCGTCCTTCGGGATGCTCCGCAAGCTCATGACAAGCGCGCGGCACCACCGCTCACCTTCGTCGACTCGGCGGCCCAGGCGCAAGCTGCACAGGTGGAGTACGCGACGTCGCTTCGATTCCGCAGAGAGGCGCGGCCTGGGAAGGTCGTGCTTCGTGACTTCGACTTTCGCAACCCACGCTTCGATCTGGAGGCCTCAGCGAGCGTCACGACTGGCAACGTGGAAGATGCGCTCGAGGTCTACCGTTTCGCACCAGGTCGCTTTCTCACCGAGGGCCACACAGGTGGTGAAACCCCAGTAGCGGATGACCGTGGCGTCGCGCGCTACCACCAACCCGCTGGTACCGCGATGGCAACGCGCCTGCTCGAGGCGGAGCGCGTCCAGCGACGTATCGTGCGCTTCCGAACCAACGCCTTCGACCTCGCGCCCGGTGTGGTCTTCAATATGGCCAACCACCCAAAGACCGAGCTCTTTCCAACCTCGTGGCTGCTCAGTACGGAGTTCGTTGTCTCGGGAGAGGTCGGTCTCGAATGGGTGGCCGAGGTGCGTGCGGTCTTCGCCGACGCCAGCTATCGACCGGAGCTATCGACCGCCAAGCCAGCCATCTTCGGCGTGCAGAGCGCGATCGTAGTCGGCCCCGAAGGCGACAAAGTGCATACCGATGAGTTTGGTCGTGTGCGCGTTCAGTTTGTTTGGGATCGCGCAAAACACTTCAGTGAACTCTCCTCGTGTTGGGTACGCGTGAGCCAGGCCTGGGCAGGTACTGGCTACGGGCATGTCGTGTTGCCGCGCGTGGGGCACGAGGTGCTCGTTGGCTTCGTCGACGGCAACCCTGATCAACCGATCGTCGTTGGTCGCGTCTTCAACGGCGCTCAACAAACGCCGTACAAGCTGCCTGGTAGCAAGCTCATCAGCGCATGGAAGAGCGACTCCAACTCGAACATCATCGTTTTCGATGACACGCCCGGCGAGGAGGGGTTCTACACCCAGGCCGAGAAGGACCGCGTCGGCATCGTCAAGAAGGACGAGACCTATCTCACGGGTGGCAAACGTGTCGTGGCCATCAAGAAGGCCTACAAGTCGCTGGTCGGCGACAAGCAGGACCACTTCGCGGGCAAGGACTACAAAATGCTCGCCGGCAAAGAATGGAAGTCGCAGGCGCTGATTGAGTGGGGCGCCAAGGCCGGGCTCGAGGCAGGGCTCAAGTCGGGCAAGGAGATCAGCATTGGCGTGCAGCCTGTGGTGCCCTTCGTGATGGCGCTGATCGATGTGTTTCAGGCCAAGGCCAAGCTGAAGAAGCTTCTGCCGGATGGTCCGCCTGACCTATCGGCCGTGCTGCCCGACTTCACCAAAGGCGGTATCACGGTAAAATCTGGAGCGGTCTCGAAGCCAAAAAAGCTCTCCAAGGAGGAGGTCGAGTCGGGGATGGCCGACGTAATCAACCTCTTCGGCCTCGCCCTCAAGGGCAAGTCGAAGCTCGAGCTGAGCGAGCTCTTGGACGAGCACGGTCTTGAAAAAGGCATCGAACTGCTGCTCGCGGGGGTCAAGGGTAGTGTGCCCAAGTCGCTGCTCAAGCTGACCGATCTCGATAGCCTGCTCGAACATTTGCAGGCCCTGCTTGGTGGTCTCGCAAAGGATGACGACGGAAAGAAGGGCAGTGAGAAGGCCGGCAAAAAGAAGAAGAAGGAGGAAGATGACTTCAACCTCATCGACCTCTTACAAGACATTGCCCAAGTCATCCTCGACAAGATCGTCCCAAAGACGAAGATCGAACTCGAACATCAGAAAATCACTATCGCCACCGACAAGGCGAAGATTGAGCTGTCCGAGGATTCGATCAAACTCAAAGCCGATAAGGACATTGAGATCAAGGCCGGCGGCTGTGTGAAGATCGAGGGCGCTAGCGTGAAAATCAAGCCAAGCCCTTGCAAGTGTAAATAGGGTGCGCGTTCAACGCGTGTGATGGTGTTGAGTGCTGGGCAAGAAAAGCCAAGCTCTCATCGAGCACGCGTTGTGCGAGGCGCGGGTCGCGGGCGCCGGTCCAAACGCGTTTGGACGGCGTTCCCTCATGCCCGTAGACGGCGCCCGAGGTGAGATCGTAATCGAATAGAAGCTTGCGGGCGGCGTGCGCAGAGCGCTCAGGCGTGCTCGCATCGTCGAGTAGCGGGACGAGCCAACGTAAGACGGAACTCCAAGCGGCGCGTGCATACCAGGGCCCCGTCCGCAGCAAGCCAGTCCCCGGCATCATTCCTGGATCGAACGTTGCGAACGTGGTCTTTGGGTATCTGCGTGCGAGCTCCATCGTGGTCACCATCGCGCACAGCTTGCTCGTCGCGTAGCGGTCCATCCCACGCTGCCTGTCGCTGGTCGCATCCACCTCGCCGCGCGCTAGCCGCTCGACGTCGGTAAATCGACCTCCACGAAAGCCGAACATGGTTGCCGTTCGATTGCTGGGGTTGTGGGTCCCACTACCGACCCCGATCACCCGGCCCGCCTCGAGCCAGGGCAATAGCCCTAGGGTCAGTTGAAGTGGCCCGAGATGGTTCACCGCAAACGTTGTCTCGACTCCCTCATGATTGAACGAGGTCGGCCCCGAGAATTGTAGCCCAGCGTTGTTGACCAAGCCGTGGAGCGGCGTGCTCCAGCCCTCGATCAAGGTTTGGACTGACGAGAACGACCCAGTATCGAGCTCTACTACGCGGGCGCCGTGACGAAGCGATCGTGCAACCTCGTGCCCAGCGTTCAGATCGCGAACACCGAGGATCAGCTCAACGTCCTCTCGTTCGTCCAAGGCTTGCGCGATAGCCAGGCCAAGCCCGCGTGTTGCGCCTGTCAGCAGTATCGTCTTCATCCGTTCCTTTCGCTTGCTCGGCGGCGACCGGGCAGGCACCGTAAGAATGTGAAGGATCCTTCGGGTACGCCATTCGCATACGCCGGTGCTCGGCTCCGCAAGCGCGTCCGTCAGCGAAAACAGCCAGTTCAGAGCCGCTCGAAGGCAACCACGGAGGCGCTCGTGGAAGCGACCCTTCAGGTTTTGCTACGCGACGGCTATCCGAAGCTCACGACCACTCGGGTCGCCCAACGAGCTGGCGTTTCGGTTGGCACGCTGTACCAATACTTCCCAGATAAGCGCTCGCTACTGACCGCGCTCAAGGTTCGGTATTTCGGACTCATGGTCGGCGCCGTGGGGGCCGCGCTCGCAGAGGGCGGCGAATCGGATTTGGCGGTCGTCCTTCGGCGGGCGCTTCGATCGCTCGTCCAGGTAAAGCGCAAGCACCTCGACCTGACGAAGGCGCTACGCGGCCCGATGGCGGATAGCGAAGGGCTCAGCTTCATGCGCGAGACGCTGGAGCATTTCGTGGCGCTGCTTTCGCCTTATCTTGCCCACGTTCTCCCGACTACCGAGGCGATCGAGGCGCGCGCAGCCATTCTTGTATCGGCGATTGAGGGGGCGATCTCGCATGCGGTGTATGTTGCCCCCAACTGGCTCGCGGAGGAGTGGTTCGTCGATGACCTCGTGGCGCTCTCGGTTGGCTATCTGCGGGGCGTCTGTGGTCCCTGTGCGTAAGCTCGATTATCGAGGCAAGCTCGCGACATGGCGTAGCGCCGAGGCCCTCAGCAGTCGGTCGTTGCTATCCCAGTAAACGGGGCGGGCGTAGTAGTCATAGAGGCGGGTCTCGTACTCGCGATTGACGGCTATGCCGGCGTTCCATGCGGGGCTGTTCTTGATCGCCTGTCGCGGGAGGTCGACATAGACCATGCGCTCTTCCCAACTAATGAGGTTGGCCCAATGTGGAGCAACCAGCACCTTCTTGCCAAACCACCAATTGCTGGTGTCGATAACCAAGTAGCGAAGCTCCCAGGTCTCGTCGTCGACGATGAAATCTTCGACGTGGCCGATGACGTCGTCGCGTCCCTGAATGTGGTACCCGCGGACTTCACGTGCGCTGCGGAGATGAAGGTCGGCCTCCTCCCCGAGGTGCGCAATAGCCGTATCGTGCCAGCTTCCAGCGGCGAGCCAGCCTGGGTAGGCGCCCATGCCCCAAAGACCCGTATAGCCCCAGTAGTACGGGTAGCCGTAGTAGCGAGAGTAGTCTCGCTCATGTTGCCTCGAGACGGGCTTGTCCGTGTCGACGCTGGGACTGTGTTGGATCCTCTCTCGCGTTAGCGCGACGTGGAGCCTCCGCGTCGACCAGTCGGCTTGGCGCAAAGAGACGGGCGATATCAGGACGCGTCGGCGGTCGAAGAACCGATCCGTGTCGGCAACCAAGTAGCGGATGGTCCACTGCTGGTCGTCAAACAGGAAGTTCACGACGCTTCCGAGGTCGCCATCGCTGGCGCTCAGAGTGTAACCGTCGAGATCATTCAGGCTTCGCAACATGAGGTGTCCCTTCGCCTACGTATTGGAGGCAGTCGCGTTCGTTGGCACACGACTGCAGCAAGGAGTGCGCCGCTGCTGTCGCCCTTGGACCTGCGCCGAATCGAACCGAACGCGCTTCGTGCGCACCGCTTTCGCCACGGTTGTGTCGAAAGCGCTCATGCGCCTACCGCTCATTCGTGCGCGGGATCGAGAGCTTACGTTTGGGTAGCTCTGGGCAACGTCGTCGCGGTTCTTCCTGGCTCGTGTCGTGCATTCTGAACATGCAATGCTGATGAAGCTCCCGGGGCTGACTTCGATATGAAGGGTGTGGCTCGAGCGCCTCCGCGGGGGTACTTCATGGCAGGCGTGCTCAAGCACGCGACTCGCAGCTGGGGCGTGGTCCGGCTTGCCGCCCAAACGTTCGTGCGAATCGATGGGACGCAATGGGCGGGCTCGTTCGCCTTCAACGCGTTCCTTTCGCTGTTTCCGGTCGCTATCTTGTTCGTGACGTTAGCTTCGCTCTTCGTCGACCGGCAGACCGCTGGTCAAGCCATCGTTACCTTCATGGAGGGCTATGTCCCTATCGATGGCGAGATGCGAGCACGTGTCTTCGGCGCGCTGGCTTCGGTGATTGAGGCGCGTCAGCAGGCAAGCGTCGTCGCGTTGCTGAGCCTGCTTTGGGCTGCGCTCCAATGGTTCAATACGCTCGTGCTCGCCACGAACCGAGCGTGGGGTGACCGCGCCTACAGCTGGTGGCGTTTGCCACTGCGCGCATTGGCGCTTCTTGCTGTGACCGCAGGCGCTGTCCTCCTCGGCATGGCAGCCCCCGTGCTGGCCAGCGTCGGGAAGTCTTGGCTCTTCCCAGCGGAGAACATGGGCGCGACGCTCTACGCTCTATGGGGCGCACTTGTCCCGCTGCTGCTGCTGTTTCTCAGCCTGACCTTCTTCTTCCGACTGGCTCCACGAAAAACGAAGCGGTTCTCTGAGGTCTGGGTTGCGGCGGCCTGCACCACGCTGCTGCTCCAGGCGACGGAGCGCCTGTTCGTCCTCTACCTCGATCACTCAGCTGGGCTCAGCGCCGTTTACGGAGTGTTCGGTGGGATCACGGCGTTCTTGCTTTGGATCTACCTTTCCGGCTGCGGCTTCATTTTTGGAGCGTGCCTATGCAGCGCGCAAGCCGAACGCACAGAAGCCGTCAGTCACAGCTCTTCTTCATAGCCTTCGCCGCTGTTTCGTAGCCCTCGAGCGCCTGCTTGCAGCCCTCGACCGGCATTAGGTCCTTCTCGTAGTTCTCACACGCCTGCGCCCCCGCACCTTGTGCGAGCACTTTGCAACAAGCCGCCGCGCGTGCGCAGACGCCTTTGCTCTTGGTTTTCTTCTTCGCGGGAGCAGCGGTCTCGTCCTCATCGTCCACCGCGTCCGAAGTGGAGTTGCGCCCAAGCAGAGAATCCCAATCGACGAAGACGTAGCCCATGATGATCGCGATAGGGAGGGTCGTGACCAGCATCATGATGATGATGCGAGGCAGCGCGCTCTTGTAGTTGGGGGTCATGACGTTGACCCCCATCGGCTGCCCGACGCCTGGTTGCCGATAGCCTTGTTGCTGCGGAAAGCCTTGTTGCCCCTGCATCAGTGTTCCGGCGAGCGCGATCCGCTGCGGGTTGTGCGGGTCGATCCGCAGCTCGACGAGCGCCCCTGGCTGCACCGAGGGGATCTGTAGTTCACTCACGAGCTGCTGAAAGTTGGTCGTGTACACCGCGCCGTTGATCGGTGATTGCACCTCCACGGTCAGGATGAGGTTCAAATGGCGATGACCCATCACTGCCACCGAGCCACCGGTCGTACCCAATTGAAGGATGCGCCCGCGGGCGGGCAATCCCGTGCGAAGCAGCTCATCTGTCTTCGCCTGGCCCTTCATCAGGGCGGTCATAATGACCACCACCATCACGATCGGAAGGGCGATGCTGAGAATGACAATGATCCCGGTCGGCACGTCCCCAACGTACTGCCCAAGCCGGGCGCGGGCGAGTTTGAATCGGCGATTGGCGGCTAGCTCGAGGGAGCGGCGCGCCGGCTCTTGAGTCGCGCCCGAACCTTCTCCACCAAGGCCGGATCTGCAAGGTCTGGGTGGCCTGAACGAAAGGGCGGGGCCGGGTCGTACTCGAGGCCGAGTTGCAACTCTTTTGCGAATGCTTCGCCTGCGAGCTCGGCCGCGAGCATGAGTCCGAAGTCGATACCGGCGGTGACACCCCCGGCCGTGATGCGATTGCGATCGCGGACCACGCGCCCCTTCGTCACTGTCGCTCCGAGGGCGCTGAGCTCATCCAAGTAGGCCCAATGGGTCGTGGCCTGATAGCCCGTCAGCAGACCCGCCGCGCCCAATACGAGGGCGCCAGTGCACACCGAGGTCACATAGCGCGCGTTTGCTCCGTGCTGACGTAAGAAGCCAAGAACCTCCTCGTCCGCCATCAGATCGACCTGACCAATCCCGCCGGGAACGAATACCACATCCAGCGGCGGACACTCGGCGAGCGTCATCGTCGGCAACAAGCCAAAGCCAGCCTCTGTATGCACCGGCGCGAGCGTCTTCCATAGCAGGTGGACGCGGGTGTTCGGGATGCGATGGAAGAACTCATAAGGCCCAGTGAGGTCGAGCTGGGTGAGGCGAGGGAAGAGGAGCATCCCGATGTGGATCGTCATGGCGACCATTGTGGCGATCGAAGCCGAGCACAGCCAGGACAATGGCTGTCCCTTGGGCCCGTGCTCCGACGTCTTAAGCGCAAAGGAAGGCTCGACTCGCTCGCCTGTGAGCGCCATCGAGCTTTGAAGGTGCTCTATGTACTCACGCGAATTGATCTTGGCGGTCCTGCTCTCTGTTGGCTGCGGCGCGAGCGAAGACTCAACTGTAAGCCCCGCTGAACTCGATGATCGGTCGCAGCTGACCAACCTCGCAGGGACCTGGCGCGACCCTGCCCCCTATGCGTATGGCGAAGCCTTTGGTGCTCGCGAATTCACCTTCGATGAGGGCAAGTGGACGCTCCGCTTTACGCTATCGCACGACCCTGCAGGTGAGCTTCCGGTGTTCGACTTTCGCACCAAGGGTCGTTACGAGGTAGGCGCCGCAGCCAAGGGCGTCGACGGCGCCTTCGAGGCCGTCTTTCACGAGGAGCAAAAGTTCCTTACGCTCCGCACCAGCGATAGCAAGCTCGCGCAGGCGTTCGGCTTCACTCCGTGCGGGCTCACCCCGAACGTCGAGAAGGACATTTCGACGAGTGGTTGTTCAGCCTGGAAACCCGTGGCGCAGTGTCCGTCCGACTATGACTTGCTGGCGCTTGTGGATGAGGGGCGGCTCGCCTTTGGAGTCCGCCCTGCTGACAACGATATGTGCAGCCCGGACAAGCGACCCACGGCGTTAACTGCACCGGTTCACAAAATCTAAAGAGGCTTGGTCCTTTGCCCCTATCAACGATCGTCCTTTGAGCATGGCCGCGCTTCGCGCAAGATCCGAGGAGTTATCTGTGCAGTACCTATTGATGTTCAATTCACCGGCTTCCGACCTCGAACGAAAGCCTGAGGACCCTGATTCTGCAGACTATTGGGAGTCCTGGCGCCTCTATATGAAGGAGATCTACTCGGCCGGCGTGGTCAAGAGCGGTAACGCGTTGGCTTCGCCTTTCAGCGGCACGACGATTCGCCTCCGCGACGGGAAGCGTCAGGTGCATGATGGTCCCTTCGCGGATACCAAGGAGCTGCTTGGCGGCTACCTCGTGATCGAGGTGCCTTCACTCGATGAGGCAATGCACTGGGCGTCCAAGAGCCCCAGTTCGCTCGTCGGCAGCACCGAGATCAGGCCGCTCGCCGACGTGAGCAAGGTCGTCGGTTGACCGAGGCGGTGAGGCGAGCCGCCGCGACCTTCGCGGCTCGAGAGTCGTACGGGCGCATGCTCACGTACCTCGCTAAACGTTGGCGGGACGTTGCTGCTGCAGAGGACGCCCTCTCAGCAGCTTTCGAGCAGGCGCTCGTGCACTGGCCCGCCGAAGGGGTGCCGGAAGCCCCGGATCGCTGGCTGCTCGCCGTAGCCCATCGCAAGTTGACCGACCAGGCCCGGCACATCGCCATACGCACGCGCCCCGATGTGCTGGCAGCGCTAACGGCGGCAGTCGAGAGCGTCGAACTGGGAGCCTTTTCTATGCCCGATGACCGCCTGCGCCTAATGATGGTTTGCGCACATCCCGCGATCGATGAAGGCGTGCGGCCAGCGCTCATCCTGCAGCTGGTGCTCGGGCTGGAGGTCAAGGTGATGGCGCCCCTCTTCGTGTTGCCCGAGGCGACGCTCAACAAGCGACTCGTTCGCGCCAAGGCCAAGATCCGCGAAGCCGGATTGCGCTTTGAGGAGCCTGAACCGGCAGAGCTTGGTGACCGCGTGCACGCCGTGCTCGAGGCGCTCTATGCGGCGTACGTGTGCGGCGCTGACCGCGAAGGCGCGGCAGACTTGCGTCAAGAGGCGGTCTTTCTCGTGCAGCTCGTCGAAGAGGCGTTGCCTGATAACGCCGAGGCGCGCGGATGCTCGGCTTTGATCTCGCTATGCGAGGCTCGCCGGCCCGCCTTGGTCGGCACCGGCTTCTCGATCGTCCCGCTCGACGAGCAGGACGTCTCGCTTTGGGATGAAGCCTTGCTCGCGCGTGGCTTGCAATCGCTTGCGCGCGCTGCTGCCTGCAGCCAAGGTGCAGGGCCATTTCAGCTCGAGGCGGCCATCCAAGCGGCGCATTGTTACCGCGCGCGCTCGGGCTCGACTCCGTGGCTGGAGATCGCCGCGCTGTATGAGCGTCTGATCGAAGTCGGACCCACGCTCGGAGCTTATGTCGGCCGAGCGATCGCCATGGCCTATGCAACAGATTCTGCTGCGCTTGGGCTGGCTCAATTGGACGCCCTACCGCCGGCTGACCGCGAGCGTTACCAGCCGTATTGGTTGGCCGAGGCCCATCTCCTTGAACGCTGCGGCGACCGACGCCCTGCACGAGAGGCGCTGGACCGAGCCCTGGCGCTGACGTTTTCGGCCCGTCAGAAGCACTTCATCGAGCGTTGGCGTACGCGCCTCGCCGACGCGTAGAAGCTACTGCTCAGGGAGCTTGCCGCGGGTGACCTTGTAGCGCCGAGTGCCTTCATCCCACGCCCAAGCCACATGGAAGTTCACCGGCTGAGTTCCCGTCTTGGTGATGGCGAGCCCTTTGCCTTTGATACCAAACTCACGCAGGTCAGGGCTCTGAAACTCACGAGCGGAATGCACAGTAAAAGGTTTGGCCGCGCTGTCCAGTATATCACTCGTGGGCAGGTCATCAGCGCCTAGGGTGCGGGCACGTAGCTCTCCCTGGTCATTGACGGCGAAGACCACCCAGGCAGGGCTCTGCGTGCCGTATTGTTGTGTAAGCCAGTCAGGGCGGTAGGCAATGACCTGTAGCTCGTTACCGCGCTCGACAATCGCCTTGATGTGGGTTGGCTGGGCGTACTCCACCGGAACGTCGCCGAATAGCGGGATGAACTCGACGATCTTGCCTTGCTTCTTGGTGACCAGGAAATCGCCATACGTCTTGACGAGTCCCACCTCGACGTCTCCTCGTTCAGCTTGTTTGAGATAGAGCGGTTCATCCCTGACGGTTAGCGCCTTGGAGCCTTGATGGGGTAAGCAGCGAACCCGGTCAGGCTGCCCAGGGTGATAAGAGAGCCCGGGCGGAAATGCGGTTCGCTTCGAGTATTTCCCTGGCACCAGCAGTCCTGCGAAGGTGCGCGCTCGCAGGTCCGCGAGTGGCTCAAACGCGATTGGCGTAGGGAAGGTGAGCTCTCGTAGCGGCGCCGAAGCCAGGCCGTCGCTGGTCGCTTCCGCGGAACTCAGCTTGGCAATACGAATGCGAAGCTTACTGAGCGGCGCTGCATTGAGGCGGGGTAACGCCGAGAGCGGGAGTTTTGCTTCGAGCCTATGGCCGCCTTGTGAGGTCAGTACCTTGTGCGCTATCGGCTTGATTGGAAGCCAGGCGCCTTCGGGCCCGCGCTGGCTCGTCTCGCCGCTCGCCGCCACCCGCAGTCGGCTGAGGAACTCGGCCTTGTGGCTAACCTGCAGCCGCTCGTAGTCCGCCGCCTTGGCTCGACAATCCGCGGCTTCCTTCGGCGTCTTCTTGCGCCCCTTGAAGCTGCTCCCTTCTGGTCCAGACTCCAATACGTTTTCGCAGTCAAAGGCCCATGGTTCACCGCCACGGGAGAACCACTCACCGACAGGCGCCAAGGCTGGCGGCTCTACCGAGAGCTCGATCTCGAAGCCGGTTTGGGCGCTACCTCCGAGCTCAGCTGCAAGCAATATCCCAGTATCGGTCAGGGCCAAGCCGATTCGTGACAACGCCTCGCGCGGGTTGTTCGCTAGCTCCTCGGTCGCCCGGAGATCGCCCCACTCAGTGAGTTCGCCGTCGGCTTCAAAGTTTTGCGGCGGACTCTTCAGCACCACGCCGATGCCGTCGATCCGCTGTTCGGGGGGCTGTGCTCCGGCGCTCGTAGACGCCGAAGCCTGCGGCGGTTCGATCGGTATCGAACGGTCGGCTGGTATCGAACGGTCGGCTGGTATGTTGCAGGCGAAGGTGAATGCTAATGCGAAGTATCTCATGGGGTCTCTAGTGTGCGAATAGGAGGTAGCAGCACCTCCGCAATGAGCTGTTCATTGGCCGCGTGCGTAACGCCGAGCCTCGTCGCAAGCCCTTCCGACATGCGCTGATAAACAACCTCGATATGGATCGTATCTTTGTGGACGTCGGCCCCGAAGGGAAGCCACACCGTGCGCGGTGTCCCGTCGGCGGCAAGCCGTTCATCAGCGGTCTGCCGACGCTCGCTGCCGGTCTCCGAGGGGACCATCTCGAACCTACGTTCAAGCCCCACCGCACTCGCGACGGCACCAGCAGAGCTGTGCGCCCGGACTTCCAAGCGCCGAAAGAGGTCTCCCGTTGGCACGGCGTGGCCAGCCCCTGTGACCGTGAGCGTTACGTTGACGGCTCGGTCAGAGGACCGCTCGGCGCTCACGGATAGAGCGCTCTCTAGTAAGCGGTCATCCACCTCGAAGCGATGGCTCTTACGCTGCTTCGGCTGCTCCGAGCTACCGCCGTTCACGGCTGGCATGTGGCAGTCCTGACAGCTCTCCTGCGCGAGCGGTGACTCCTCATGCTCGCTGCGCGTCGATTGCATCAGCGCTCGCTGCGGTTTGGGAAAGTCGAATTCGTGACATCCCGCGCAGGCAGCTTCGGTCGTCAGCCGCGCGTCCCCCAACGTTGAGTGGTAGCGCCCATCGAGGCTTCGCGGGCCGACGATATGGCCTACCTGAACATGACAGGTCACGCAGCCGACGCCGAGCTCGCGTTGCTGCTGCGTACGAAGCGATACCTCGCTATCGGTGTTCTCGGCGGGCGCTTCCGGTGCGTGGCAGCCGCGGCAAAAGGGCAGTGGTTCGAGTTCGAGCGCCGCTTGAAAGATAGGATCTTGATAGGCTCGTTGATGCATCGAGCCACGCCACTCGCGCGCTTCTTCGCTGTGACAGGCCTCACATTGCTCGTTCAATCGCACCGCGTCGAGGCCGCCGCGGAGCTGGGCTCCTGGCCGCGGCAGCGGCAGGCCGCTCTGCGTGCCCAAGGACCTTGACTGACCGAACGATGCGCTCGTTAGCGCCGCTACTATGCAAAGCAGCGTAAGCAATCTCATTTTCGGTTCAGCCCTTCGTGAGCCAACATGAAGTACATGCATTTCCGGGCGGATGGCAAAGACGCCCATGCAACCACCAAAGGCAATCAGAATCCCAATTGGCTGCGTACCTCCTCCTCCCGCTCCGTCCTCTTGTATGCTGCCTCCAATGAACCTCCGCTCCAGCTTGTTCTTCGTGCTCCTCGCGGGCTGCGCGACTGGCGAGCCGCTCAAGCTCGATGGCAACGCGGGTGGGACGGACGGCCCGGAGCCGTTGGCGGGATCGGATGCGGCGGGGGCGGCTGACGGTTCTGGCGCGACGGGCGCCGGTGCGGCTTTAGTCTCAGGCGGTTCGGGGGGAGCGGGGGCAAACGCTGAAGGTGGTGGCGGAACGTCCGCTCAACCGAGCTGCGGTGACGGGACGATCGACGCGGGCGAAGAGTGTGATGATCAGAACGGCCAGTCCGGGGATGGCTGCTTGGGATGCATGATTGAGTGCGCCCCCGGCGAACTGAAGGAGCCGCTGAGTGGCCACTGCTACAAGCTATTCGTGGTCAACTCGGCCCAAGCTGCGGCAGAATCTGCCTGCCAAACCTGGGGCGGTGCACCAGGCCTTGGTCACCTCGCCTCGTTGAACTCAGCCGCAGAGAACGCCTTTGTTGGTGGTCTCATCGCAGACAATACCTGGATAGGTGCCGATGATCTCGGCGGCGCCTGGGCGTGGAACGACGGCTCGGCTTTCGCCTACGAAAATTGGCAAAATGGCGAGCCGAACTTCCCCGGTCTCGAGCATTGCATGTTCGCCGACGCTGCTGACAAGTGGCATGATCACAACTGCGCCGACCTACGGCCCGCTTACCTGTGTGAGCGCGGCAGCGGTAATTAGCGGGCTGGGCACGCGTCGCTCATGGTTGCCGGAGCGCCCTCCGGCACGAAGCCTTCGCGAGAGTGGCGTTGGTACTCATTGACGAAGGTTGACCGTCCGACGAGCCTACCCGAAGCGTCATAGAACGAGCTGAAGGAGGTGAATACGAAGCTCCTTGGGTCGGTCTCCACGCGGAGCACGGTGAAGGCACCAAGCTGGCCGATTCGTACGCTAGCCGACCCTTTGCACTGAGCCTCGACCTCCTGCGCGAGCGGCAAGCAGGCGACCGGTGAGCAAGAAAGCGGCCCCTCTGCTTGATTGAGTACGCTGTTAGGGGGCGCCGGTTGCGGCGGCTTTGCGGCGCACCCAACCGCTCCAGCCACGACCGCAAGACCGCAGACCAACTTTGTCGAGATGCGCTTGAACAAGGCTGGAACCTTACGGCGTGCGGCCCTGAGTGCAACTACGAAGTAGCCGCCGTTCGCTCGAGCAGCGCCTCGAGCTTGTCGAAGGAGCCGGTCCAGCCGAGCGTCATGTTTGGGCGTTCACGCAGGAAGGACGCGGCTTCGCTCGGGGTCGTCGAGCCAAGCGGCGCGCTTGTCACGGTTACGCGCGTCCGCTCGGGCGTCTCCTCGCTGAACTGCACCGTGGTTTGCAACCTCGCCGGCCAGTTCTCGAGCCCCAACGCGCTCGCGGGTTGCTCAGCCTCATCAACGAACTGCTGCATGTACACGATGCGCTCGGCGGGCTCGATAGCGAGGTAATCGAAGCGCGCGTGCATGCGGCCGTGTTCACCCTCAATCAGGAAGAAGGTGCTCTTACCCGCGGCGATCTCCGAGCGAAGAAAGCGCAGCTCGCTGCCGGTGGGAGGTAGCCAGTTTGCGAGCTGTCCGGGCTGCGTCCAAAAAGCAAAGAGCTGAGCAATTGGTGCGTCGAAGCTTCGATTGATAACGAAGACCGACCTTGCCGCTACTGTGTATTCAAGGTGCTCGGCTAGCCGATCCCACGTGGAGTAACCACCGGCCTGCTTGATGAACTTGCCGGTTGCGGCGGCGGCCTCCGGAGTGGCAAAGGCGAACACCAACTCCAGCGTCGTCTTGCCGTGCAGCTCACTAAAAGTCGCTGTCACCCGGAACAGTGGCGGGGTGTCGTCGGTCCCGCCGTGGTCGTAAACCAGCTGCTGGTACGGCTCGACCACGAAGTACGTCGTCACGTTGGGATAGTCAACGCCGCCCGGGCCATGCATGGTGTACCGCCAGCTGCCGCCTACGCGCAGATCTTTGCTGTGCGTCGTGAGCGTGAAGCCCCGCGGGCCCCACCACTTCTCCACTTGCTCAGTCACTGTCCACGCGTCCCAAACTGCTTGCACAGACGCTTCGTAGACGCGCGTGATTCGAATCTCGTTCGACTTACCTTTTGCCGACATGGCGCACTCTCTTCGCTTTGATACTCGTTGGTTTTTTGCGGAGTTTGGTCTGGTTGGGCTGGGCGGCGGGCTGAGGACCGAGGCTCTTCAGGTACGCGTCGAGCCGGTCGAGCCGCTCTTCCCACATCGCGCGAAAGTTCTCGATCCAGTCGGCCGCCGGCTCGAGAGCGTGCGGCTCGAGCCGACACGGGCGCTGTTGCCCCTCCCGACTGCGCGAGATGAGTCCCGCGCGCTCGAGCACCTTGAGGTGCTTGGTGATCGCCGGACCCGAGAGAGCGAAGGGTTCACCGAGCTCCTTCACTGGCGCCTCCCCGATCGAGAGCCGCGCGAGGATGGCCCTCCGAGTTGGATCGGCGAGCGCCGAGAACACGAGCGATAGGTCAGCCGACTGCATCTCGCGTAATTAACCAAGTGGTAACTTAACCTGCAAGCGAAATGATTCGCAGCCGTGTCCAGTGCACAGCCGCCTGCCTTCGGGTTGAACGCGAAAGGCAAAGCTTGCACAACGGAGAGCGCTCCCAGCGCCGTCCATCAAGCATTGGGGCCGTGCGGGGAGTGGCACGTATCCTGTATTCAACGGCTCATGGACTTCTACGACATCCCGCCCGGTGCGCTCCCGGCTGCGGATCCAGCCAAGTCGTTCTCCTCCCCTGGATCAGCGCTGATCGCAGCGTGGGAACAAGCCGGTGGTGATGTGAAGGCCCTGCGCAGGGTGTACAACCCGCTGCCCCACTGGCCGGGGCGTAAGTCCGGCCTCACCATTGGCATGGGCTACGATCTGAATCACCAGAATGACCAGCTGCTGAAGAAGGAGTGGGGCAAGGTGCTCTCCCCCGAGGACCTCGCCAAGCTCTCGGACTACACGCCCAGCATCAACGCCAAGGGCAAGCAGGTACCCAAGAAGAAGAATCCAAGTAAAGCCGCGCTCGTCGCCACCAAAGACGTGGTCATCAAGTACGACGACGCCGTCAAGGTCTACGAGGACAAGATTTTACCTCGCTATCAAGCGATGGCCAACAAGGCATTCCCTGGCTTCGTTTCGCTCGATCCGTACACCCAGGGGGCGCTGCTCTCGATGGTCTACAACCGCGGCGACTCCTACACCCTGAAGAAGGGCACCAAGCAGGCGAAGGCGCTGCGCAAGAAGCACTTCATGGAGATACGCGAGGCCGTCATGAAGCATGACACCAAGGCGATCGAAGCGGTGTTGCGGGCAATGAAGTCCGAGCACAATGATCCGGAGACCAAGAAGGGCCTCTATCGGCGTCGCGACGCCGAGGCCGACTTGATCAAGGACCACCAAACGGAGATCGACAAGTTCTACAAGACCGCGCCGATGTGGGATCCGAACTTCTATATTTGAGCGCTGACCAAGCGGTCCCGCCCAATGGCTCGCTCATCGGGTCATGACCTCTCGGGTAATGGCTTCCTCGCACTATCGAGCCCAAAGAAGCGCCGTAGGACGCAACGGAGGGATGGGGATGAAGCACTCGACACATAAGCAATGGCTCAAGCTCACGGCGATCGTGATTGGATCGTTCGGGCCCGTGTTCTTTCTTGGGACCATGGCCCAGACCTTGGAACCAGCGCGTCTGACGCTGGACCTCTTGAGCTGGCCTATCGACGGGGCGACGACCTACGCACACCGGGATACGCGCTTTCTTTCCGCGCTGACCGGCGGCTTCTTATTCGGTTGGGGCGTGACAGTGTGGTGCCTGTCGTCGTGGGTGTATGACCTCGCGCCCGAGGCCGTTCGGCGTACGGTGTTGGCCGGCCTTTGCTCTTGGTTCTGTTTGGACAGCGCAGGTTCGATTGCGTCGGGCAACGTCTCCAATTCGCTGTTCAACGTACTGGTGCTCGCTCTTGCAGCAGGGCCGCTGTGGTTCCCCGCAGGCGACGAAGACCCTGCAGGCAAGGGCGAGGCGGCTGCGAGTCACCGACGCTAGTCGCCGCGCGTCGCTTGCTCGAGGGCTGTCGTGTACGGTCGAGCGCGCCGCTCGGCAAAACCATCTACGAGCAAGCCTACGCCCGAGAAGAAGACCAGGGCGATGCCGAGGCCCTGGGTGAAGTCGCCGCGGGTCGCGAAGCGCAGCCCCAGCCCGACAACCCCAAAGGCCGCCCACACAATGAGATAGGTGGGCCAGGCGCGGTTCACTTTCTCCATTCGCGCGAGCTCGGCGCGCTGAGCTGCTTCAGGCTCGCTTTCGAGCGCGGCCTGCAAGGTGGCCGCCTGTGAGGGTGTACGGAACCCGACCGCTCCACCAACGACGGTCATGACCAAGCCCACGACGAGGAATGGAATCGCGACGCCGCGAGCAAACCCGCCAGCGTTGTCGCTGAGGAGCCACCCACCGAACACCAGGCTCAACAGCCCAAGCGGTAGAATGAAAACCAAGGCTTCAATCTTCTCGCCTTGGAAGTAGGCCGTCATGATCTCGAGAAACTTCATGCTTACTCCGCTATCGTCGATTGTTAGGTCCAGTCGAAATGTAGCGCGCATTTCTTCGCCTGGTTCTGCCCTCTCCTCGGCCTCAGAACAAGTTGGAGGAGGTGGCTCGTGGGTTCATCGAATGGCACGTGCGGAGCTCGAGTGTGCATTGGAATGGCGCTCGTGGCGGTGCTCCTATCCGGCTGCTCGACCAGCAGGCTTTCGCAGCAGCCGATCAACAACCAGGAGGTCTTGCGGACCTTGCTGAGCTCGGGTGGCGACCCGGCTCGCTGTAGGCCGATGTCAGCCGCTGAGTCTTATGCGTTCGAGGGTCAGCGTTACACCAACCTGCTCGGCAGTCGGGCCATGCCCACGCAGTGTAGCCATCCTCCCTTCATTGGGAGATAGGCTGTCTCGCAGTGGCTTTCGCGGCTCGTGGCTTTAGCGGCTCGAGGCTGTTGCAACTCGAACAGCCTCGTTGACGCATGCATGCTCACTCGGTTACCGTCGTGCCGTGCTCGCTTGTGTCCCTCGCATCGCTCGCTCCTGTCGTGGGGAGCATCATGGTCACCATCACGGTGACCGTGGCGTGCGCTGATCCAGGTAGGAGTCGTCGAGTCAGCACGTCACGGTAGGAAGAGCCAAGGCTCTTTCGAGATTCGACGATGTCTGCGCACTAACCTCGAGGTCCAAGCCTCGGTCTTCACTGTGCAGTTCCGCGGATCATCGACGTGCTTTCAGCACGAAAAGAGCAACATGCCCACGATCGCATTGCCCAACAAAGGTCGACTGAGTGAAGAAGTGCGCGCGCTCTTGCGCGAGGCTGGTTTGAGTGTCCGGTTGCATGATGAGCGCGCGCTCGTCGCCTCGCTCGGTGAGGACTTTTCGGCCATCTTCGTGCGTGCGCAGGACGTGCCGGAGTTCGTTGCCAACGGTGCTGCAGACATGGGCATCACCGGGCGTGATTGTGTGGCCGAGTCGGAGGTCGCGCTCGAGGAACGGCTGGACCTTGGAATGGGCCAGTGCCGGCTGGCGCTGGCGGCACGAAGCGCAAGTCGCGTCGAGGAGCTGCCGGACGGACTGCGCGTGGCGACCTCCTTTCCGCGCTTGGCCGCGAACTACTTCGAGCGGCTCGGCAAGCGCGTAGAGATCGTCCGCGTGAGCGGCGCAGCCGAGGTAACGCCGCACCTCGGCGTCGCCGACGCGATCGTCGATCTGGTTTCGACTGGGTCGACGTTGCGCGTGAACGGCCTTGTCGAGATCTGCACCTTGCTCGAGTCGTCTGCGGTGCTGGTGTCGAGGTCGCGCGCAGCGCTCACTACCGAACTCGATCTTGCGATCGAGGAGCTCTCGATGGTGCTGAGCAGCGTGCTCCGTGCGCGCGGCAAACGCTACTTGATGGCCAACGCCCCGCGGGCTGCGCTGGCCGCCGTGCGCGAGCTGCTCCCGGGCCTCAATGGTCCGACCATCGTGGACCCGCAGCAGGGCGACTACGTGGCCGTCCACGCCGTGGTCGAAGCCAGCGCTGTTTACCGAACCACCGTGCGCCTCAAGGCCGTCGGTTGTGAAGGCATCCTGGTTACGCGCATCGAAAGGATGGTTCCATGAGCTTCGTCGTACGTTTTGCAGGCAGGCTCGCGGAGCTCTCCCTCACGGACCGCACAGTGCTCCTCGCGCGAAGCCGCGCTGAGGTAGACGACTCAATCGAATCACAGGTTCGTGAGCTCGCTCGCTCGATCCGCGCTGACGGTGACGCCGGCGTGCGCGCAGCCACCGAGCGCTTCGACGGCATCAAGCTCGAGACCTTGCGCGTCCCCGATGAGGTGGTACGAGCGGCGCTGCAGCAAGCGCCGCGCAATGTGGTCGCTGCGCTCGAGCGGTCCGCCGCCAACCTCGAGCGCGTTCACCGCGCGTTCCTCCCTCCGACGGTCGAGATCGAGACCGAGCCGGGGGTGATCGTCGGCCGACGACCAGAGCCACTGGGGGCCGTTGGCGTCTATGCACCAGGCGGGCGGGCCGCCTATCCATCGAGCGTGTTGATGGGGGTGGTCCCGGCTCGCGTGGCCGGCGTTGGTCGCATCGTCGTGTGCTCGCCGCCGCAACCAGGCGGGCTCCCTAGTGATGTGGTGTTGGCAGCGGCTGCGGTGGCTGGGGCGAGCGACGTGTTTGCGATCGGGGGCGCGCAGGCGATCTTCGCGTTGGCCTTCGGTACCGCCTCGGTCCCGCGGGTTTCGCGCATCGTTGGGCCCGGCAACGCCTACGTGGCTGAAGCAAAGCGTCAGGTCGCCGGCCACGTTGGCATCGACGCCCCTGCGGGTCCCAGCGAGATCCTGATCATCGGCGATGCGAGCGCTGATCCTGCGTTGCTCGTGCGGGAGCTTCTCGCGCAAGCCGAGCACGATCCTGAGGCCTCTTGCGTTGCGCTCGTTACCAGCGAGGCTGTTGCACAAGAAACGATTCGTCTGCTTGGCCTCGCCAGCTCGCCGCGGAGTGCGATCGTCGATGCAGCGTTGCGTTCACGTGGGGCGGTGCTGTGCATCGACTCGCTGGACGAAGCCGTAGCGTTCGCCGAGGCGTACGCTGCAGAGCACGTGCTCTGCGCGGTTGAATCGCCTGAGGCCCTTCGCGACCGCATCAAACACGCAGGAACCATCTTTTATGGGCAGGGCGGCTCGGTCGCCTTCGGTGACTACATGACTGGCGCCAATCACGTCCTTCCGACGGCGGGCGCGGGGCAGGCGTACTCCGGCCTCTCGACGCTCGACTTCGTGCGCTTCACCACCTACCAACGAATCTCGGCAGCGGGGGCTCGTGCGTTGGCCGCTTCAACGGTGGTCCTGGCAGAGGCCGAGGGCCTCTTCGCCCACGCCGATGCAGCGCGCGTCCACCTCGAGGACCCGGTGATTGAGCCTGCCGAAGGCTCGCTGCGTGCGCCGGTTCAACCACGTAACGGGCTCGAGGCGATCACCCTCTATACGTCGAACCGCCGCGCGGCTCAGGTGGATCTCTCCGACAATACGAACCAACGAGGCGCTCCGCCTTCCGCTGCGCGGGTCCTTGCAGAAGCGGAACCCGCGAGTTTAGCGCGCTATCCATCACACTACGCTGACGAGCTGAAGCGCGCCGTCGCTCTTCACTTCGGGGTATCGCCGTCGCAGGTCGTCACCGGCTGCGGAAGTGATGACGTGATTGATTGTGCGCTGCGCGCGTTCGCCAATCCGGGAGACCGGCTGGTGTACCCGGACCCTACCTTCGCGATGATTCCCTATTTTGCGCGGACCAACGGGCTTACGCCGGTGGCGGTACCACTTCGCGGAAGCGCGCAAGCGTGGGACGCCGATCTCGACGTGATGCTCGCGCAGCGGCCGAAGATCCTCTACCTGTGCTCACCCAACAACCCGACCGGAACGATGGTTAGCCGGCAGGGCCTCGAGCGCGCACTCGCTGAGGCCCCAGGCCTCGTGATCCTGGATGAGGCGTACGCCGACTACGCCGGCGATAGCTTAGTAAAACGCACCCAGGCGGCGGGGCGCCTACTGGTTATTCGCACCTTGTCCAAGGCCTTCGGCTTGGCTGGCCAGCGCGTGGGAATCGCCATCGGTGCCGAGGCTCTGGTCCGCGAGATCGAGAAGGTGCGCGGGCCCTACAAGGTCAACGTGCTTGGGGAACGAGTGGCGATCGCCGCCTTGACGAATGACGCCGCGTGGGTCGCCGAAGGGGTGCGCGAGGTGATCGAGTCACGCGAGAGGTTCATCCCTTGGCTCGCTTCGGTCGGGCTTTCGCCGCTCCCCTCGAGCGCTAACTTCGTGCTCGTGCCTGTGCGTAAAGCCGTTGAACAGGCCGAGTCGCTACGGTCGCGCGGCATCGCGGTGCGGCCGTTCTCGGCGCTTCCTGGGATCGGGGACGCCGTGCGGATTTCGGTTGGGCCTTGGCCGATGATGGAGCCGTTGCTCGGCTCGTTTGCGGAGGTGCTGCGATGCGAGTAGCGCTTTTGGATCTTGGCGTTGGTAACCTCCACTCGCTCGCTAAAGCCTTTCAACGAGCCTTGCCGCAGGCCTCGTTGGAGACAACCAGCGACGGAGTGACGGCGAACCAATGCGAGCTTTGCGTGCTCCCGGGCGTCGGTGCGTTCGCGCCGGCCGCGGAACGTCTTGCGCCCTATCGCCAGCTGCTTCGCGAACGCGCGCAGGCCGGTGGTGCCATCATTGGCATCTGTCTCGGCATGCAGCTCCTGTTCGACGAGAGCGATGAGGGCGCAGGCTTGGGCCTGGGCATCGTGCGAGGTCGCGTGACGAAGCTCGCTACCGCGCGGATTCCTCACATGGGTTTCAGCCTGCTGCACCCAACGCGCGCCGAGCTCGCGCTTCCTACGTCGGTCTACTTCGCTCATTCGTACGCCTGCCGCCCAGTAGATCCCTCCGTCGTGCTGGCTGAAACAACGCTCGAAGGTGACACCTTCCCCGCGATCGTACGGACCGGGAACTGCGTCGGCTTTCAGTTTCACCCCGAGAAGAGCTCGCACGAAGGCGTCGAACTGTTGACCTCGTTCGCGAAACGGATCTGCTCATGATGGCCATTCCGGCGATCGATCTTCGTGAGGGCAAGTGCGTTCAATTGGTCGGCGGCTCGTACGCAGAGGAACGCGTTCGCATCGACGACCCCGTCGAGCAAGCAAAGCGTTTTCGCGAGGCCGGCTTTACTCGTCTACACCTGGTTGACCTCGACGCCGCGACTGGCCGCGGCTCGAATGAACCGACGCTGCGCTCAATCATCGAGCGCGTTCCGGGGCTTACGATTCAGCTCGGTGGTGGCGTACGCAGTGAGGAGGCGGTCGAGCGCTGGCTCGAGGCCGGCGTGACCTCGGTCGTGATTGGCACTCAGGCTCTCGTCGACCGCGCGTTTCTCGAGCGAGTCGCAGCTCGCCACCCCGGGCGAATCGCGGTTGCGCTGGACGTTCGTGAGCGCGAGGTGTTGTCTCGCGGCTGGTCGCAAGGGACTGGCAAGACGGTCGAGTCGGTATTGACCGAGCTCTCGAGCCTGCCGCTCTCGTTCGTGCTGGTGACGGCCGTACACGTCGAGGGGAGTCTGTCGGGGGTGGACGCTCCGCTGTACGCAGAGCTGGCGGAGCTAACGCGTCTTCCGCTGGTCGCTTCGGGCGGAGTTGGCGAACTCGCCGACCTCCACGCGCTCGCCGCCACGGGCGTTCATGGCGCGGTGATCGGAATGGCACTTTACGTAGGGCGGGTCGAGCCTCGCGAGGCTGCATCGCAATTTTCAAGCTGGGAGAGGTCGAAATGAAGAAGCTCACGCGCAGCTCGAAAGAGACGCAGGTTGTCGTAGTGGTGGAGTCCATGTCCGCGGCGGGGCTCGCCAACGCCACCGTGAATACGACCCTGCCGTTCTTCGACCATATGCTGAGCACTTTGCTTCGCTATGCGGGGATCGCGGCGACCGTCGAGGCGCAAGGGGATTTGTCGCATCACATCATGGAGGACGTCGCGATCACCACCGGGCGCGCCCTACGCTCGTCGCTGCCTGCGGCGCTCGCGCGCTATGGCGATAAGACGGTGCCGATGGACGATGCGCTGGTGCAAGCAACGATCGACGTTGGAGGCCGCTTCTACTTCGAAGGGGAGCTGCCCAATCGTTTGCACACCCACGTACTGCGCAGCTTTGCTGAGGCGCTCGGCGCGACGCTTCATCTTCGGGTGCACCGTGGCAGGGACCGTCACCACCTGATCGAGGCTGGCTACAAGTCTGTCGGACTCGCGTTGCGAGAGGCTTTGCGCGCTACCGGAGAGGGCATCTTTTCGTCCAAGGGGAGCGTTGTCTTCGTCGAGGAGGAGCTACCGTGAGCGCCAATCAACGACGCGTGGTCGTCTGTCTCGACGTCGACGGGGGCCGGGTCAAGAAGGGCGTCCGCTTCGAAGGCCTGCGCGATGTCGGCGACCCTGTGGAGCTCGCCGCCTTCTACGAGGCGGAAGGCGCCGATGAGATCGTCTTTCTCGATATCACCGCGAGTGTCGAACAGCGGCCGACGTTGCTCAGCACGCTGCGTCGCACTGCGGAGGTCCTCTTTTTGCCGCTGACGCTTGGCGGCGGCATTCGCTCGCTGGCCGACGTTGAGGCTGGTCTGCGGGCCGGCGCCGACAAGATTTCGATCAATTCGGCCGCGTTGCGAGACCCAAGCTTGCTCGAGCAAGCGGCACTTCGCTTCGGCTCGCAGTGTGTGGTGCTCAGCATCGACGCGAAGGCCGATACAACGCTTCCGAGCGGCTACCGAGTGGTCACCCACGGCGGTCGCACGCCGTCGGAGCGCGACGTGGTCGAATGGGCAAAACAAGGTGAGGCGTGCGGAGCGGGGGAGATCCTCCTGACCAGCATTGACCGAGACGGCGCTCGCAGCGGTTACGACCTTGGGCTCACGCGCGCCGTAGCGAGCGCAGTGCGTGCTCCGGTTGTGGCCTCTGGCGGTGCGGGGCAGGCAAGCCACCTGGTGGACGCGGTGACCCAAGGTGGCGCTGATGCAGTGCTCGTGGCGGGCATCCTTCACGACCACGTGACCACCGTTCGCGAGCTTAAAACGTATATGGCGGGGGCTCAAATCTCCGTCCGAGGGGTGCAATCATGAAGGATATCGTGCAAGCGGCGGTCGAGGTAGCAAAGATCGCCGGCGAGGTCGCGCTAACACACTATCAACGCCACCTCGAAGTAGCGCGCATCACCCCGGAGCTAAAGCGGGATGGCTCTCCGGTCTCCGCCGCCGATCGTGCAGCGGAGGAAGCCGCGCGCGTGTACTTGCGTGAGCGTTTTGCCGCCGACGGCATCGTCGGTGAAGAGCTGGGGGAAGAACGCGGCTCTTCTGCTCGACGCTGGTGCATCGATCCAATTGACGGCACCAAGAGCTTTCTCGCTGGCGCCCCCCTATGGGGCACGCTCATTGCGCTCGTCGAGGGGCAGCGCGTGCTCGCTGGAGCCGCCTATTTCCCGGTTACACGGGAGCTCGTCGCCGCGGGCTCCGGGGAGGCTCTGTGGGTGGAGGGGGCCTTGGCTGGAGTTTCGAACGTCGCGGAGTTGTCTGAGTCGACGGTGCTTACAACCGACGCCCGCTTTCCCGATGCGCCCGAGTGCGTGGCCCCATTTAATAACCTATCGGCGAGGGCTCGCGTCGCTCGTACCTGGGGGGATTGTTACGGTTACTACTTGGTAGCAACCGGTCGTGCTGAGCTGATGACGGATGGCCGTCTATCGATCTGGGACGCCGCTTGTTTTTTACCCATCATTGAGGCCGCGGGAGGCGTCTTTACCGATTGGGCAGGTGAACGAACCTTTGCAGGCAAGGGCGTCATCGCTACCAATCGGGCGCTCGCCAAGCCGCTGCGTGCGGCGCTTGGGGTGCCGTTTACCGCGTTGGAGACGCCATGAAGTCGTTTGACCTCGCGCAGGTTGACTTTAGCAAAGGCGACGGGCTCGTTCCGGTGGTGGCGCAGGACGATGCAAACGGCCTCGTGCTCATGCTCGGCTACGCCAACCGCGAAGCGCTCGAAGAGACGCTTCGTAGCGGTGAACTCACGTTCTTTTCGCGGACGAAGGGCCGACTTTGGAAGAAGGGCGAGACAAGTGGAAACGTGCTCACGGTGCGGGAGCTCTTGCTCGACTGCGATCGGGACACCGTGCTCGCCCGCGTGACGCCGCACGGGCCCACCTGTCACACTGGGAGCCGTTCCTGCTTTGGGGAGGAGTACACCCCAGCCGTAAACCCCATTGCTCGCTTGGATTCGACCATTGCGCAGCGCGCTTCCACTCCGCCCGGCGCCGAATCGCGCTCGTACACCCACAAGCTACTCAGCGACCGAAACCTGCGGCTCAAGAAGCTTGGTGAGGAGGTCGCGGAGCTGCTCGTGGCGTTAGCCGACAAAGACAGCCCGAGGATCGCAGAGGAGGCCGCCGACCTCACCTACCATATGCTGGTAGCGCTCCACGCCGAGGGCGTAACGCTGGAAGACGTGCAGCGCGTCTTGCAGGCGCGGGTGAAGGGCCCCTGAGCCCTGCGCGCCGCTATTGCAATCTGCAGGTCCCCGCGTTGCACACAGCCTTCCATTCGCGTTCTTCGCCGTCGCACATGAGCTGTTTGACCCGCTCGCATTCGACGACTGCACATTGTGCTCGGTTCGCCTCCCATGCGCGGCGAGACCATGCGCGCGCACAGCTCGGGCCGCTGCTGGCGCAACAGTCTCCACGTGCACCGATTACGCACTCGGCGTCGCTGGTGCAGGCGGTTTGCTCGCTCGCTTCGGCCGGCGTTACCTCGGTCGGCGTCAGCTCAATTGGCGTTGGCCCCGTCGGCGTTCGTTCCGTCGGCGTGCCGCTCGACCCCGAGCAAGCGGCTGCTAGCAAGCCCACAAGGGCCAAGAGGCTGAGTCCGGGAAAGTGGCGCTGGCGGAGGGGCCAGGACATTGAGCTGTCGTAGCGCTTCATCCTCGGGGTCGTAAGCGCTACTTCTGCGTAAAGCGAGATGCAAACGCCCCCCGATAGCCCGTTACCCCTGCTCTTCAGCTATCGGCGCTGTCCTTACGCGATGCGCGCACGCATGGCGCTGCTGCAGGCCGGGCGGCCCTTCCAAGCGTTCGAAGTGAGCCTCCGCGATAAGCCCGCCGCGCTGCTCGCCTTATCTCCCAAAGGCACGGTCCCTGTGCTGCGCCTTCCGAGTGGACGGGTGCTGGAGCAGAGCTGGGACATCATGGCTTGGTCCTTCGAGTCGGAGCGCGGGGACGCTATGGCCGCGGCGTGGTGGAGCCCCGCCCAATCCGAGCGCAATCACGCCCTCTTGCAAGCCAATGACGGCTGTTTCAAGCGTCTGCTCGACCGTTACAAATACCCCGAGCGTTTTGCTGACGAGGCAGTCTCCCGCGAGCAGGTGCGGTCCGAAGCGCTCGAGACGTTCCTCGATCCGCTCTCGCAGCGGCTCGAGCGTGAGGCCTTTCTCGGTGGCGAGGCGGCCTGCGCAACCGACCTCGCGTTGTTTCCATTCGTTCGGCAATTCGCAGCTGTGGAACCGCTTTGGTTCGCGGCGCAGCCGCTGCCTGCGTTGCAAGCTTGGCTGGAGCTCTGGCTATCGAGCCGCTTGTTCGCCGCCTGTATGGTCAAGTTGCCGGCGCAAGAGGCCGTTGTATTCCCCGCTTGCGGGACGTTCCAGCCAGCGTGACCGCTTAGGCAGACGGTGTGCGCAGCGGCTTGAGCGCTCCGGACCACGCCACCACCTGGTCGAGCATGGTCGCTACGGTGCGCTCGTGCTTCGGGTCGGGCTTGAAGGTGCTGTAATTCTCGAAGTCGGTGCCAAGCGAAAGCGCCACCTGCGCGCGCACATCTGCAACCAGTAGTTCGCCCATGATCAGGCGCAGCATCTCGACTGCACGCGTGCCTCCCTGCCCGCCGTAGCCGACGAAGCCAGCCGCCTTGTTGTTCCACTCACGGAAAAGGAAATCGAGCGCGTTCTTGAGCGCGCCCGAGGGAGCATGATTGTATTCGGGGGTCACGAATACGAAGCCGTCGAGCGAGTCGATTTTGCGTGACCAGGCTTTGGTGTGCTCGTGCTGGTACTTGCCGAAGGAGGGCGGACTTGGTTCGTCGAGCAGTGGGAGGTTGAAGTCTGCGAGGTCCACCAGTTCGTAGCTCGCGTCGCCTCGCCGTTGGGCGAGCGTGTGAATCCAGGTCGCTACGGCGGGGGCTTTGCGCCCTGGGCGCGTACTTCCAATGATGATGCCGATGGTGAGCATGCCCTTCGTCTAGCGCGGGCGAAGGCAGACGTCATTCGCCGCCGCGTGGCCGCTTTGTCTTGCCCGTTCAGCGTGGAAAGCAGGCCTTGAAACGATCGAGCAGCTGGCGGTTACCCTCGATGCGCAGCCGGCGGAGCAGCACCGCCGCGACGGGGCTCTTGCGGCCATTGACGATGTCTAGCCATAGGCTGGCGCTGGTGCGAACGACGACATCCGGGCTACCGACGAGCTGCTCGGGGGTGATGGCCAACGTACCGTCGTCGATGCGCACGGTGGCATCAATCCCGTCCTCCCCGGAGAGGATGAAGTGAAACGTTGCACGGAGCCCAAGGGCAGCTCCCTTTTGGAAGATGAGCGGCATGGCGCGAAAGAGCCCGCGCGCGTTGGTCGCGCGCAGTGAACTGCGAACCACGCGTAGCCGCTTATGAGGGAAACGCTTTTTCGCGTGCGTCTCAGCGTCGGAGCCAGCAACCACGTACAGCGTCTCCTCGCGCTCGGTGAGCGGTTTGACGACCTCCTTGAGGTGCGCGGCACGCCGATCGAGAAAGCCCCCCAGGACGTCTTCCCCGGCTGGGCACACGGCAATGCAATACGCAGCTTTGTAGTTCGGCTGATACGCCAGGCTCTGCCAAAGACTCGTAGCGTCATTGAGCGGGACTCGGTCCCGGAACTCATGGCGGTCCTTGCTCTCCACCGCCTCCTCGACGAAGTCGGTGAAGCCCGTCATGAACTCGCGGTAGTTGTGGTCGTAACAAGCTGAGAAGCGAAATTCGCCTTCCGGCTCGATCGCTCCAACGGGGCAGGCCGCCACGCACAGCTTACAATCGATGCACGGGTTGTAATCGAGCGCTTGCGGGGCCGCGGCGACCTCGGCTGTGGAGATCACCGTTCCCAATAGGATGAACGAGCCAAAGCGCGGATGGATCACGCTTCGGTGAAGTCCCATTTTGCCAAGCCCGGCGGCCACTGCCACCCGCTTGTGCGACACGATCCAAGCGCGGCCTGGAAAGTCCTGCATCTCCATCGGAAAAGCCATTGCCGGGTTGATGCTCGAGAAACCGCGCTCCGAGAGAGTGATCGCGAGCCGGCGTGCGATGTCATCCACCTCGTGACCCACACGGTGGAATTCCAGGTTCGCCACACTGCGTCGTGGGCTGCGCGTATTCGCCGGGTGCATCCGCAACACGAGCGCGATCAAGCTACGAGCCCCAGGCATCGCCGCAAGCACGTAGGGCCGCTCCTCGGCGAGGTCCGGGTGGTCGAGGGAGATGGCCGCGGCGTCGTCAGCGCCAACCTCGAGCGCGAGCTGCCTTAGCTCGGCTGCGGAAAGTGGCTCCGCCACTTCACGTTGTGCACGCGCACGCACCGCCTTTACCGAGGGGTGTTCGGCCAGCCGCGCCGCCGAGCCAACGGGGATATTGCCAGCTACGGGAGTCTTGCTTTGCATGATGGTCATCATTCCTTTGCGCAAAAAAAGAGACGGGCGTCAGGTACTCGCGCTGGTTTCTGCGGCTCGCAGGATGCGCTCGGACAACTCAGGGTCGTCCACCAGCCTGGCCAAGACCACCGCGCCCACCATGGTTGCCGTCATGCGTAACGCTTCATCCGAGGGCTGCCTTTTTGCACGCTGCGGGTTCAATTTGCGTTCGACCAGGCCCAACAGCCCGCGCGCAACCTCAGCGAATGCAGCGCGCACATTCGCCGGTTGCCGCGTCCCGTCGCTACCGAGCGCCGCAATCACGCAGCCCTGCTCGGGATGGCGAACGTGTCCCGTTGATAAGTAGTGGCGCAGTGTCTCCTTGAGCGTCCGTTCATCCGCGAAGGTCTGCTTCCCAGTGCGCCGCCCCGCTGCCAACACGGCTGCAGCAACCAAGCTGTCGCGGTTCTCAAAGTGCGAATAGAAGCCGCCGTGCGTAAGGCCCACTCGCTTCATCAACGCAGGAATGCTCACCCCGTCGAGCCCGTGAGCGCGCAGCTCCTCCGCAGCTGTCTCAACGATTCGCTCGCGCATAGCCTCTTTGTGGCCATCCGGGTATCGCATGATGATCATCATCTCATGCCGCCGAGGTGATGTCAATTCGCCCAGCTTGCCGTTTTGGAGGTTGAGCCCTAAACGCAAACGACTTCAGCGACTGAAGGCCCGCATGCCCTTAATGATGCAGCTCTCCTTGTGGCTCAACATTGGCGTCTTGATCCCAGTGACGGCTACGCTCGCGCTCAATCGTCCGGGGGCGTCGTTCGTATTTGGTGAGCGCACTCCTGCGCGAGGCATCCTGCTTTCGATCTACTTCGCCATCCTCGTGCTCTCGGCTGTGTTGCTCTGGACCGCGGATTTACGCGCGTGCGCAACCCTGCTGCTGATGCAGGTCGTCTACAAATTGAGCACGCCCGTGACCGTTGGGAGCCTCAAGAACCCTGTCGTTCTCAGCAACCTAGCGATCTCGCTCGTGCACATCGTGTCACTGTGGAGCGCCCGCGCCCTCCTGCTCGAGTAGGCGTCGAAGCTGGCGTCGTGGTTAGTACGTCGCGAGGATGGCCAGGGAGACAGCCATCGTCGGGATCGCGACGAGCACGCCAACCCGAATAAAGGCACCAACACCCACGTTGACCTCCGCCCGTCGAAGCATCTCGAGCCAAAGCAGCCCAGCGAGCGACCCCATTGGCAACAGGCGAGGACCGAGATCGCCCCCAACGAGTGCTGCAAAGATCGCGCTTCGCGGCGCTGACGCGCTTTCCAGCGCGATCATGTTGAGGTGCGACATCGGGTGGTTGTTGAGCACCGCCGAGCCAAGCGCCGACATCACGCCGACGGTAAAGACGTCGGCCTCATGGTAGGCGCGAGCGAGACGCTCGACAAAACCGACGTCACGTAGCCCCAAGCTGATCACCAGAACGGCCAACAAGAAGGCCAACGTGTCCCACGAAACGCTGGCCGTGAGCTCGCGCGAGGGCATGCCTTGGTGGTGGTGCGCGAGCAACAGCGCGACCGCGGCGCCTGTCGTGGCGGCTGGCCATATCGGGGCGCCCAAAAGCGCCAATACCGGGTAGACACCGAGCACCACCAGGACGACTGCGAGCAGTCTTCGTTGCAGCTTACTTGGCGGCACCTTCGCGATTGGCTGCGGCTCCAGCGTCGTGCCGAGTTGCCGCGCAAAGAGCAGACGCAAAACAACGAATGCAACCACCCAGCCAGCGACCGCCACCGGGGCCATGCGGCTCGCATACTCCGCAAAGCCAATGCCCGAGAACTCGGCTACCACCATATTCATCGGGTTGGACACGGGGAGCGCGGCCACCCCCGCCGACATGAAGACCGCAAAGGCGAAAGGGGGCAGCAGCTCTGGTCGACCAGGGAACCGCCGCTTGACCAAGGTGATGACGATCGGAGTCAGCAGCAGAATCGCCGCGTCGTTGTTGAGCACCGTCGAGGTAAGGACACCCAGCACGTAGACCATCAGAAACAGTCGCTGGGTCGACGAGGCCCGCGCTTCGATCTCTTGGGCGCACCAAGCGAGCAGCCCTGAGCGATGCGCCACATGCGTCATGATCATGATCGCGGCGATCGTGACAAAGGGGGCCCATAGGTTGGTGGCGGCCTCGGCGACGTGTCGCACGTGGACGACGCCAAAGAGTGCTAGCAGCAGGGCTCCGAAGATCGCCGCCGCTGCAGGCGATACGCGATAGGACTTGCTCAACCTGGGCCGCGAGACGACCAGCCCCAGCGTTCCAACAACCGTGGCGTAGGCGGCAAACTCGAGCATCACCGCATCATCGACGGAGCCGAGCCAGCCCGATGTGACATGTCGCCAGTGGATGTTACAGCGCGGTTACAGCATTCGATTGTGGTCCTTGTCAGGGTTGGGCGGGCCGCCCGTCCGATGCGCCTCTCTTCGAGGGAATTGTATGAACGGGCTCGACTTGACCGCAGGAACTCGACTATCGCTCGCACGCATCGGTATCTCGACACAGCTAGCGGGTGAACTCCGCTCCGAGGTCAGGAGCTTGTTGCGGCTCGCCTGGCCGCTCGTGCTCAGCTTCATGGGCCACAACTTGCTCGGCTTCGTCGATACGGCGATGGTGGGCCGACTTGGCGCGACCGAGCTAGCAGGCGTCGCGATTGGTAACGGGCTCTTCTTCACGACCTGCGTTTTCGGTATGGGGCTGGTTAGCAGCCTCGATCCGATCGTCGCGCAGGCCGTGGGCGCAGGGGAGGGCGCACGCGCTCAGGCGGCTCTTCGCGCTGGGGTGAAGCTCGCTCTTTGGAGCTCCTTGCTCGTGATGGGGCTCGCATTGCTCTCGCCCTTGCTTCTACCGGTGTTTGGCATCTCTCAGGCGATCACCGAGGTCGCGCAGCAATTTACCTGGGCCCGGGCTCCGGGCGCGATCCCCTTCGTCATCGCGATGGCACTGCGCAGTTATTTGCAGGCCCGGGGCGCGACCATGGCCATGCTCTGGGGCGCGATGGGCGCCAACGTCGTTAACTTCGCGCTGAACTACTTATTAATCTTCGGGCATCCCGGGCTCGGTGTCCCCGCGCTAGGTGTGATCGGCTCGGGCCTCGCGTCGAGCGCTGCGACGCTCGCGCAGCTCGGCGTTCTGATCTTTGTTCTACGCTTGCTGCCGCGACTTAGTGGCGGCGGAGAGACTCAGATCTCCCAGCGTCAGCTCGTGAAAATCGGACTGCCCATCAGCATCACGCTGGTGGCGGAGGTCGCTGCGTTTGCGATTGTCGGGTTGCTTGCGGGGCGAATTGGTCCGGAGGCGACCTCGGGCCACCAAGTGGCTATCCAGCTCGCAAGCTTCACCTTCATGGTCTCCATGGCTGTCGCCAATGCCACCACCGTGCGGGTTGGTAATGCCGTGGGCCGTGGCGATTCTCGCGCGGTGCGGCTCGCTGGCTGGGTTGGTCTCGCGGTTTCAGCGGCCTATATGACAATAACCGCCCTGTCCTTCCTGCTTTTTGCCGAGCCGTTAGCCCGGGTGCTCTCCGACAGACCCCTGGTCATTGCTAGCGCCGTGCCTTTGGTTCATATCGCAGCTGGCTTTCAGCTGTTTGACGGCGCACAGGTGGTAGCGGGCGGCGCGTTGCGTGGCCTCGGTGATACCAAGAGCGCGCAACACGCCAATCTAATCGGCTATTACCTATTGGGCTTACCGCTCGCCGTCTGGTTGAGCTTCGGCTTGGGCTTTAATGAACAAGGCCTTTGGTGGGGCCTTTGCGCCGGGCTTGGGTTTGTGGCGTCGTTTCTCGTTTATCGGTTCGCCAAGCTGAGTCGAGACGCCCTCGCGCGGACGTAGCTGGCAGCTCAGCCTTGGGGTCTGAAGAAGATGGGCGAGGTCCAAGCTCGCTCACGGATCGTGGTCGGTATGGTTGGGTCGGTGCACGAGGGATGGTTCGGCTGGACTTGGCAATCGAGCGCAGACCAACGAGGGGTGGGCTGCTCGAGCAAGCGGACGTAGTAGAGCGACGGCACGCCCGGCGTGAACGCGGGGGCCTTCCACGTTCGACAGAACGTTGCTTGGTCCGCTCCACTCAGCTGCGTCGTTTCGAGAGCCACCTGTGGTTCGCCCAGGTTGTCGAGCCCCACGCGGACGATGTCCAGCCGATCCAGCGGTGTACCCGCGGAGGTCGCCGCCACGAACAGCGTCGGATTCGACATGCCGATCACGTCGGCGCCCATCGTTGCGGCGCCGGCCTCGAGCAGGGCCTTGGGGAACTCAGGATCTCGGCAAAACGCCTCGGCAGCGCCGTCGGCGACGCCATCCAGGGCGAAGAAACGAACCGGGATCCGAGGGCCGCTGGTTGCGTAGGTCTCTCGCCGCTGTAGCGCACTGAAGATCTCCTCACGGGTGTTCTCGTGTGCCCATACACCGGTGATTGCGCCTGGCCCGAAGTTGATGGCATCGAGGCGGTCACTCACGGCCGCGTCGGTGCTCGCTGCGTGGCCCTTCCAATCCGACTCTTGCACATAGCCGGGAACGCCGTTGTGCGTGTCGGTTGCACCGATGATTCCCATCTGCAACGGGTTGGCGCCGTCGGACTCCTGAAGCATCAGCCCTCGTCCGAGCGCATTGCGCACGTAGCCCGGCGCCGAGGTCGCAGGGTCCGAGTCGTCGGCGTCCTCGAACGAACACTCTGGGTCGGAGAGCGCTCCCCCAGGGGCGCACTCCGAGGCGCCTTTGTGTTGATAGATCTCGACCAGCCGCTGATAGCGACTCATGTACTCGCGCGTAATCGGATCGGGATCGTCCGCCGTGTCGAACATGAGGCCGTTCGACAGATTCGAGTTGTGAGGAATCGTCAGCGCGTCGCAGCCCAACTCCGGCTTGCAGTTCGCATCGAGGGCCTGCCAAAGCTCGACTGCGGTCGGGTAGGCGATGTAGTCGAAGGGAACGGCAGGCACGTTGTCGGACGAAAAGATCACATTGCGGTGGAGGTTGGCCGCACCGGTGGTGGCGGTCCACTCGTAGGCAATGAGCGAGGTAAAGCTGCACGGTGCATTGGCAGCGGCAGCGGCCTCTTGGACCTTCACCCAGGCGGAAGACAACGCTGCGGCGCACTGCGCGGCGTTTTGCGGGGTAACGCAGCCGGGAAGTGGAGGCGGGTCGGTTGCGGCCAGTCGGGCCAGCAGCAAAACCAGGTTGGTTCCTTGCTCCGTCGAGCCTTGATTGTTGAGGTCAGCACAGAGGTCTTCGTTGCCCGCAGCTCCGAGCTGGCACTGTGCGGTGACCGAAAGAAATTCGGAGTGATCGGTGACGGCTGCAAAGTCGAGAGGCGCTTCGAGGGTGGCGACCTCGAGGCCCCCGCTACCTGCGTCGATGGCTGCGGGACCGTCACCGCGCGCAAAGGCGTACGCCGCGGCTGGGTCGTTGCGGTTGCCGAACACGAAGCTGTCGATCGAGTAGGACGTGTGGACGTGGAGGTCTCCCCAGTAGACGTTCTTGGTCGGGTGGTACAAGCCAGGCCCGCACACGCCCGTGTTCGGTGTTCCGCCGGCTCCGCCACCTCCCTCCGCACCAGCTCCGCCCGCGCCCGCAGCGCCGACGCCGGTTCCGCCGGCTCCGGCTGCGCCGACGCCAGCACCACCTGCGCCGCTGCCACCGTTTGCGCCAGCTGCAGCGCTGCTGTCGTCACCACACGCAGCGGCGGCGAGCACCAACCAAAGCGCTGAAACGTTCACTCGAATCATCAACGTGCCTCCTCGATAAACATCGAAATTGTGCGGGAAAAGAGCCAAAATATTGCAAGTCCACCGCTCGCGAGCACGACGCCCCGTTGGAGCCAGAGCTGCGCTTGGCTCTTTCGTAAGCCGTGCACCAGTCCCAGCATCGCCAGCACCATCAGCAGCTGACCGAACTCGACGCCGAGTCCAAAACCGAGGAGCGCGGGCGCGATGTTTTTTTCGGGCAAACCCACCTCGGTGAGGCCCCCAGCGAAGCCCAGCCCGTGCACGAGGCCAAACGTCAAAGCGATCGGAACGACCTCGCGGGCGTGTGCCGCGCGACGGCCAACGTCGAGCGCGATCAACACAATCGAGAGCGCGATGCATGCTTCGGTGGGTGCAGGGTTCAGTCGAATCCAGCCCAGGCTCGTGGCAGCAAAAGCAAGTCCGTGGGAGAGGGAGAAGGCCGTTTCGGCGAGCAGGACCAGCCGCAACTTCCGCACATGCAGGACCAGCAGCGCGAGGAAAAGCAGATGATCCAACCCGCCGGCGATGTGCGCGAGCCCGAGCGCTACATAATCGAAGCCGGTCTGCACGGGACTTCGCGGTGCTGGCAATGCGAGGCTCGGTTGCTGCGGCAAAACGACCGCTGAGGACTCATTCCCCGCGAGGTCCCGGAACCAGAGCGTGGCCTCCTCCAGCTCACGACCAAGGCCGTGAAGTCGAACGCTTCGTCCGGCGAGACCGCCCTCGCACTGAGCCCGAAAACTGCGCACTCGTCCGCTATCGGAGATGACCGCGCGCCCCTCCGGCTCGACGACGCAACCGTCTATATCGAACGTAAAGGAGGGTGCCTCGACGGTGGTTCGAACGCGCACGATGGCGCTTCCCGAGCTGGTCTCGTCGATCTCGAGATAGGCGCTGCGCATTCCGTGCGCGAGCGCCAAGCTCGGCGCGACGAAGAGCAGGACCGTGATCACGAGCCAGCGCGAAAACTGCAACAAGGCTGACCTTTGCAACATGCTCAGTCCTCCACCGAAGGGGCGGTGTGAATCGCGGTCCTGGCGAGCGAGCGGTGGTCAACGAAGGGCTCTCCCTCCACGTGCACGACGTAGCGATTGAGCAAGCGGTCGACATAGTGGGCGACCGCCGTCTCTCGACGCGCGATCAGCGCGTCGAGAGCGAGGCGGTCGCGGACGGCCTCGAAGGGGGCGATCGCATCGCCACTCCGGCGCAGGATCTTGACCAAGTGGTGACCGTGAGTCGAAGCGATGGGCTCGCTCCACAGGCCCTCGGGGAGCTCGGATACCGCCTGTTTGAAGTCAACGCCCCAACTTCGATCGAGGTCCCGAGCGGCGATCGATACTCTTCGGGGCTGCGGGAATGCCTCACCCAACGGCGGAGGTGCGTCGCTCGTTGGCAGCGCCAGTACTTGGTCGCGAAGGGCTGTGAGGGTCGCGGACTCGCGAGCGAACACATGCACAAAATCGAGCCGTTCCGGCGCGCGGTAACGCTCGGGGTGACGGTCGTAGAAGTCTCGCAGGTCCTGTTCGCTCAGGCTGCGCGAGGCTCCGCCTTGGTCCTCCGCTAGGAACAGCAGCTTCTGAATGAGGCGGTTGCGAACGATCGTATCGCCCGAGTCGAGGCCGAGCCTGCGCGCCTCGCGCACCAGCAGCTCATCTTCGATGGCGCGACTGCGGATCTCCGCGCGCGCCTCGTCACTGAGCGGCTCGCCCCCTCGGCGGGCCTGTTCCCGTGCCACTGCGGCGGAGACGCGAGCCTCCGGAATGTCGACCCTGAAGGGATCTTCGAGCGGCGGTGCGATGGCGAAGAGCACCGCTCCGATACCTAGAAATTGAAGCAGTCGCGAGTTGTAGACCGGAGCGAGCCGTCCCAGTGGTTTGTGGAGCGGCTTTTCGAGGGTGGTGCTGTCCAAGGCTTCGAGCGACATGAACCTTGGACCCGGACGCACGGCCGTGGGTAAAGTCGAGCGCGCAGTTTATTCCTCGACCTCTCCTTGGCTCGACACGCGGAACTCCAAGTCGCGCCGGGCGCCAGCTAGTGAAACCAACACGGTGTCCTCGTCGAGGCGCGAGAAGGCGAGGGTCAACTCGTCGTCATCCGGCGTGGTCAAGGTGTAGGTACCGCTCTGTGGAACGGGATCGGCCCAGCGCCATTCAACGTTATCGATGCTTAGGTCCCAGTCGCCAGCCGCACCGCTCCAGCTTCGGCTTCCGCTGAGCACGATTCCGTCGGCCCACGCGCCATCCAAGGCGGATTGCGTACGATCCCCAGTCCCGGTTCCCGCTCTACCGTCGGCGAGTCGCGTCCATTCGAGCTCGTGCACCACGCGACGAGACTGTGTGGCGCTCGTCCAAGAGACTTGTGCGCTGCCGCTGACCTCGACGCGGCCGTTCGAAAGCGCCTCCCACGTGTGTTCTACCAACACGTCTCCCTCGTCGGCACGGGCCACTGTCACCGAGTGCGAGCCGGTGTAGGTCATACCGTGGTACTCGCAGCCTTGCTCGACGCCAAACCGGATCGTCACGGTGGCACCTTCCTGCTCGATCTCGGCACAATCGACCTGGCTAGCTGCAAATTCGGCGATCTCCTGCGCCGCCTGTTCGACCGCAACGCCAAGCGAAAAGCTGGTGGTAAGTTCGATGGTGCCTTCGGCGACGGTGGAAGCCTGGCTGGCGACAGCAACCTCGACGACAGCGTCCTTGGCCTCGGCGGTGGTCAACTCATCCGCAGGGCAGGCCGTGAGAATGGTAGAGAAGGAAAGGTAAAGAACGGGGAAGGTGCGATTGTTCACGGGCAGAAGTCTCCTTGGGGTTCCTTGCTTGGACCCGCCGAGAGGCCAAAAGGTAAAGTCGCAAAACAGAGCGGCTGCGCAGCGCTTAAGCCGAACCGTGGCAGTTGCTTTTTTTGTGTTGAGCCCGGCGTCGGCCGTCGTCGCCGAGGTCCCAGCCAGTCCGTCTCGTGCCGTTGCAGCGGGCCGCTTTGCAGAAGGGGAACGCGCGTACGCAGTAGGAGATTTCCGAGCAGCGGCCGTCGCTTTTGAGTCCGCGCACCTCGCCGATCCGCAGCCCGCTTCGGCTTGGAACGCCGCGAGGTCCTGGCATCTCGCAGGGGAGCTCGCGCAAGCCGCAACCTTCTATCGCCGCTACCTTGATCTTGCGCCGCCAGGCGCCGCAGACCGTGACGAGGCCACTCGCCAGTTGCTCGCTCTCGCAGGGGAGATCGCGCGTGTGGAGGTGGTTGGGGTCGAGCCGAGCGTCCTTCGCGTCGACGGTCGTTCAGCGATTGCCGCGGTCCTCTATCTCGTCCCTGGCACGCACCGTATCGAGGCCGAGTTTCCCGAGGGGAGCGTCGGGGTAACGGTGGAGCTCTTGCGAGGGGAACAACGCTCGATGGTGTTAGAGCGCCCCAAACCCGCAATGCTCAGCAAGCCTTCTGCGGAGCTAAACGGCGGGCGACCTAGCCAGGTGCAACCAGTCGAGGGCGCGTCCCCAAGCTCGCCGGGCGGGGTTTCCCCCTGGCTGCTGGTTCCTTTCGCCATAGGCACCGGACTGGCGGGCGTGCTCACGGTCGCCTCCGCGATCGATACCCAGATCGCTCTCGATCAGTACCTCGCTATTCCTGAGGAGGAACGCACGCTCGCGCAATGGGAGGACGGCAAGTTCAAGCAGGACCGCACCAACGTTGCTATCGGCATAAGCGTGGGCTTGGGCGTGGCTTCGCTGGCCGTCGCGTTATTCGCTGTGGACTTTGGGGCAGGGACGCTCGTGGGCTTTGACTCGAGAGGGCTGCGTGTCCACTTCTGAGTCCTTTGCCGGTGCCGTAGGTGACTGCCAGGTCTTGTTCGAACTGGCGAGCGGCGGCATGGCGAGCGTGTTTCTCGCCCGCCAACTCGGCGACGCGGGCTTTGAACGCCTCGTGGCGATCAAACGGGTGCACCGGCATTTGGTCGAAGACCCGGAGGTCTTTGCGATGGCGAGCGACGAGGCTCGGATCGCCGCGCTCGTGCGGCATCCCAACGTCGTATCGGTGATCGGTGTTCACGATGCGCGCGGCGAGCTGTTGCTCATTCAGGAGTACGTTGAAGGGGTACCGCTGTCGCGGTTGCTTCGTGTGCTTGGAGACCGCTGTGCACGCTTGCCTCTTTCGGTTGCACTTGCGATCGCGGTTGATGCGGCCAAAGGCTTAGCGGCGACTCACGATGCGGTCGATCTACGCGGTGAGCCTTTGGCCATCGTTCACCGGGATGTGAGCCCACAGAATCTGTTGGTCGGAACGGACGGCGTCACGCGCGTGATCGACTTCGGCATTGCGCGTTCGGAGCGACGGATGACGATGACGCGAACCGGCGTGCTCAAAGGCAAGCTTGCGTACATGGCGCCCGAGCAGATCGAAGAGCAGGCGGTGGACCGGCGCGCCGACGTCTACGCGCTCGGCGCCGTATTGTTTGAGATGGTCACCGGAACTCGTGCGTTCGAGGCCGGCGATGACGCCGCTCTGATGGCGAAGATCCTGAGCGGCTCGCTCGATCTCGAGGCGGTACCGGATTCGCTGCGGCAATTGATTGAGCATACGATGCAGCGTTCGCCGGCGGCGCGCTGCGCGACGGCCAGCGAAGTCGCACGCGGCTTGCGTGAGGTCGGTGGCGTCGCCGCTGAAGAAGAGATCGCCGCGCTGGTCGCAGCGCTCTTCGGTGAGGAGCTCGCCGCGAGGAGGGCGCGTATCGCCGAGGCCATCGCACGCTTTGAAGAGCCGCAGCCCAGCGTCGAGACATCGGGTCTGGCGAAGCCGCAGATCGAAGGGGGCGCACCCGGTTCGCCGGCGCGTACGAGCGGCAACTCTGGCAAACGACTGCTCCTGCTAGCGTCGGGGCTTGGGCTCTTTGCCGCGGGATGGTTCTTGGCCAATCGGCCGGCCGGGCAAGCGCTGCCCAACGAGCGAAGCACTGTTCCCTCGCTAGGGGCGTCCTCCCGACCAGAGCCTCCAATGAGCGCCACTCAGCGAGAGTCTGTTTCCACTGCTGCCGGTATCGCGCCCAGCGCGGCTTTCGTTCCAGCCTCCTCGCCAGAGAGTTCGACGACCCGTCGAGCTGGCCCGGCTTCGTCGAGCCGCAGCGTCTCAGCCAGTCCGTCCGCGAGCGTTAGCGTTCATCGGTCCGACCTTCATCCGAGCCCGTATGCTCCTCCCTAACGCTGGTGAAGTCCGGCTTTCTCCGAGCGCATGGTTGCGCTTGGGGTTGTCGCTGCTGCTCGGGAGTGGTTGCACGGCGTTCGACGGGATCGAGCCGTCCTTTGGCGGCGCCAGTTCGACTGGGGGCTCGAGCTCGGAGTCCTCGGGCGGACCTGGAGGAGCGGCTCCTCGCGGGCTCTTACCACTGCTCGATGCTGCCAACGTCTGTTCGTTGATTCAGCGCTGCCCAACGCTCGGCGGTTCCATCTTGTTGTCTACGGGTTTGCCCCTGGTGCAGACAGACGCAAACGCGAACCCAACCGTCCGCAACTTCTCCTCGTGCATCGATTGGTTGAATGCACCGCTCGAGGCTGGGCACCCCGGCTTTGATGGCCTGCGCGACCTGCTCGTCGACGTCGCGACGGCGACGCGTTGCGAGGATGCTGACGCTTTGCTACCCAGGGTGAAGGCGACCGCCGCTGTTTGTTCGCGCGGTGAGGTTTGCACTGACGCGGCAACCGCCGTCGCTTGCCCGGATGCAGTCCTGTCGAACTGTGGGCGCGGGCTGTTCGCTCCAGGCAGTACCTGCCTCGCCCAAACGCACGCCGCCTGCGCGGTCGGGGAGTGTACCGGGGCAGAGGTATTGTGCGATGAACCCTACGCCTTCCGCTGCGTGGATGGCCTTCGCGAGGGACTCGACTGCTCGCTGTATGGGCTTTCGTGCGAGCCGGGCCTGGGCTGTATCGGTTCGCTTGGGAGCGCAGTGTGCGAGAGCGTCGGTGAGCAGCTTTGTTCGGGCGACGCGAGCCGGCTTCGCGTATGCGCCGGGGCGCTCGGAGCTGAGGCGGCTTCAAATGCAGAGTTTGATTGTGCAGCGATGGGCCGGACCTGCATCGAGGAGGGGCTTACTGGCCGCTGTGCTGCTCCCAAGGAGAGCTGTTCTCCGTATGATCCAGACCAAAACGTGTGCACAGAAGATCGAATATCGCTCTGTGTTTCAGGGGAACGCTTGGACTTCGATTGCAGTTCCTTGGGCAAGGGTTGTCTGCCAGGCTCGGCTGACGGCGCGACTTCGGGGCATTGCCAATGATCGACTTTACCTTCGGTAGACGAAGCGTGTCTTGTACGGGTGCCACCCACTCAAGACGCTCGCCGCCAAAGCTCGTGAACCTACCTCGCCAGAGTCGACGAACCGGAGGGAGTCCCCGGCTGTGGAACCGCCTCGGTCCTCGGCTGATCCTTTCGTGGTGCTCCGGTTTGGCCGCTGCGTGCGGGCTCGATCCCGAGGCAGGAGAGCTCCCGCCCGAGGCGAGTGTGCTGGTTACCGACTACGAAGAGGGTCGGGAATCGTTGTTCACAGGGATGTTGGCCGCGGCGCTGCCCGCCTTCCCGCTATCCGCAAGCACGCTCACGTTGGCCGACGCACTCGCTGCGCAGGCGAACGTGCCGGCAAGCATGGACAACCCAGGCTGCATGGACGTGATCGTCGACGGAGCAGAGGTCGCTTTCGTCATGAATGGTTGCACGGGGCCGTGGGGCCGAGTGGCGGTCTCAGGCACGGTGGCGGCCTCCTTCTCGCCCGGCGATGGTGACGCTACCTTCCACCTTACGGTCGCTTCGTCGGAGCTTACGATCGACGGAAGTCCCGCATCCCATCAAGTGGAGGTCGACGTCGACCTATCCGGACCTTCTCGCTCCTTGTCCGTGAGCGGATCGTTCGAGGGACGTCGGCTGTTGCGCGATGTGTCCCATACGGTCGATTTCGATATTGGCATCCTTCCGGGCGTTTCGGTATCGCTCGCCGGGTCGGTCCAGAGTGCGGTGGGGCGCCGAGAGTTCGCGAGCGAACTCGAGCTTGTGCGAGGGGCCTCGGCGGAGGACTGCCCTGAAGGAACGGTCGTGCTGGAGCGCCCTTTGGCTGGCCTCCTAGTGACGCTGACCTACGACGGGACCGACCAATTCATTGCACGGACGAATCGCGGCGGGCGCGGCGCCTTCAGCTTCGAGTGCAACTCGAGCGAGGCGCCTTGACCGACGAGGAGCTTGTCGCGCGGATTCGCAGCGGGGATGGTCGCGCCCGTGACGAGCTCGCTCGCAGGCACTTGCCGCTGCTTGCTCGGCTGGTGAAGCGGTACGTTCGCGAGGCCGACGCCGATGACGTCGCTCAGAGGTCGATGCTGCGCGGCCTCGAGAAGCTCGACTCCTTTCGTGGGGAGTCAGCGTTCCGTTCCTGGCTCCATCGTATTGCGGTGAATGTCGCGCTCAACCACGTTCGGGACCATCGCAAAGAGTTGCTTGGCGCGGAGTTGGATGAGGCTGACCTAATCACCAATACGCTGGGTACCGCACGGCTCGTTGCTCGCGAGGCCAAGCAGCGCTTGCTCGCCGCCGTGGAAGAGTTACCGCCAAAACAGCGGCGCTGCGTCGAGTTGCGACTCTTGGACGGCCTCACGTTCGCTGAGGTTGGTGTGGAGTTGGGCGTTTCAGAGGACTCCGCCAAAGTAAACTTCCACCACGCGCTCAAACGGCTCCGTACGCACTTGGAACCATCGCCTTAGCGGCGGCCTCACGAGCGATTCAGGCAGGCTAGGGGAGCTCGGGCTCGCCGCCGAAGAAGCCAACGATCCGTAGCACCTTCCCGCTGTCTTCCACTACCGCGACGTCGGTCCCTTCCAAGATCAAACCATTGTCCGCCCCGCGGATTTCCCAGCGCCAACGCAACCAGTTGCCGTGCGTCTCAATGCCGCTCCCAAGTACCAGCGTGACGTCTGCAAATTGCGCCTGAAACGCCGAAATAACCTGCGACAAGCCGTCCCGGCCGGTTGCATCGGCGGTGGGGTCAACATACCGGCCATTCTCGGTCCAGGCGGTCTCGAGCAAAGCCAGTCGTGTCACCTCGTCGTGTTCGTTCCAAGCGTCGAGATAGGCCTGGAGCGGGGCGCTTGGCGTATTCATCGCGGGCGGTGCGATCTCGAACGCGACCAGCTGCGCAAGTCGATTGTCCGCAGCGCGCTCGACGAAGCAAAGCTGCTCGGCGCTGCTCGAGCCTGTGCCTCGTTGGGCAAACCGTGCGAACTCGGCGGTCTCGTCGAGCTGACTCAGCTCAACGGCGTCGAAGGTCGTAACCCCGAGTAAGTCGCTGATCGCGGCGTGGCCAACGGCAACCTCACGTTGCAACCGAACCTCGGCCTGCTCCGAAAAGGCGCCTGCAACGAGGCAGGCGCGCTCCTCGGCTTGGCTCGCCTGCGTCGCTTGGACGTAGCCACTCACCGCCTCGTCGAGCGAGGTGGCCGGCTCGGGCTGACACTCGGCGCCTCCGCCAGCGCTTTCCCCGGCGCCTCCGGAGTTCGAGCTGCTTGTCCCTCCTGTGCCACCGCTCGACCCGGAACTCTCGTCTTCCGTGCAAGAAGTGATGGTTAAAAGCATCAGTGCCGAGAACGCCATTCGCATGGCTGGAACCTAGCAAGCCCATGCTCGCTCCAGCGCGACCAACCGTGCCAATCGTCAGACCAAACGCGCCGCCGCGGGCGCCAAGAACGTGCCCCCACTAGTCTCCCGTACAGGCCGTGGTACGCTGATTCGTGATGTCTTTTCGCTTCACGAACATTCTTATTGGCACAGCCCTCGTCGTTTTCTCCGCGACCAGTGGCTGCACTTGCGCTGAGGGCGTTCTTCCTGAAACGGAGGAAGGCGGCGGTGGTAACGGGGGAGAAGGCGGGAGCGGTGGAGAGGACTTGGGGCCGTGCGGCGTTGATTGCTCGCAGCTCCCGACACCGCCCTGCACCATCGGCGTGTGTAACGTCGGCCAGGCCATCGGGCCGGTCAACACCTGCGTCGTGATCCCCGCGCCGACGGGCACTCCCTGCGACGACGGTACCTTTTGCACCGCTGGAGACACTTGCGATAGCGGTACTTGCGTCGGTGGGCCCCCGAATGAATGTGGTATCGAGCCCTCGCCCTGTGAGGCGGTCCTCTGTTCCGAGGCCTCACAGAGTTGCAGCGTCGCTCCAGTGAATGACGGCACTGACTGCACGCCTACAGACCTCTGCCAGATCCATGGCGTCTGTCAGTTGGGTCAGTGCATCGGCGAGCCCAAAGACTGCTCCCTCTCGCCGCTGAACGAGTGCAACACCGTCGAGTGCGATCCCGCTACTGGTCAATGCGCTGGCACCCCCGACCCGTTCAAGGACAACAACTTCTGCGTCCTCACCGGAGACCTCTGTCAGGTTGATAAGGCTTGTCAGAACGGTCAGTGCGTCGGCGGTCTACCGAAGAATTGCAGCCAGTTCGACGTCGCTTGCGAGGTCGGCGTTTGCGATGAGGCCACGGGCATTTGCAACCCGGTGATGGCGCCGGAAGGCTCGGCCTGCGGTGAGGGCATCACCGCCTGCGAGGAAGGCTTTTGCGACGCCAACGGTGAATGCAAGGCTTCGGCTGCTGCCAATGGCACCTCTTGCAATGATCACAACGCTTGTTCGGCCGCAGACCAATGTATGGCCGGCGCATGCTCGGCAGGTATGTCGGTCGCTGGTTGCACCATCTACCTGCAAGAGGGCTTCGAGGTTTGCCCGAACGGTTGGTCGCTCGCAGGGGATTGGCAATGTGGTGAGCCGCAGCTCGTCGGTCCACCTTCGGCGCTTACCGGCAACGGCGTCTTGGCCACGAAGATCGGCGGCGTCTACAGCGTCAGTCAGAGTTTCAACACCACCGTCGCTGACTCCCCGGCGATCGATCTGACCGCTGCTACGAGCCCGCGGCTCTCCTTTTGGGCTTGGGATCACACCGAGGGCGGTACCTTTGACGGTTGGAATCTCAAGATCAGCACCAACGGCGGTCAGACTTTCACGCCCGTCTCAACGGTTGCTCCGGCATACCCACTTACAGTCGCCTCGCAAGCTGCTTGGGGCGGGAACAACTCAGCCGCAGGTTGGCAAAACTATCAAGCGGACTTGACCGCGTATGCCGGGCAGTCAGTGATCCTACGCTTTGCCTTCCGCAGCGACGCAGCAAGTGTCTATCCCGGCGTCTACATTGATGACCTCTTCGTTGCCGAGCCCGAGCAAAACCCGCTCTACGTCACCACCTCCTCGATTCCCGACAATTACGTAGGAGTGCCCTTCACCGCGGCCATGGCGCGCAATGGTGGAACTCCAGGTGCTGTTTGGAGCATCGTGCCTGGAGGCGTGAACACCAGCTGGCTATCGATTGATCCGGCAACCGGCCTGATCACCGGTACGCCAACGGTTGCAGACGTGGGTCCGGTGACGGTCACCGTACGAGTGCAGGAGCCTTCTCTGCCGTCGAATTTCGATGAGAAGACCTTCAGCGCGAACGTCAATTACGCGGCCTACTACACCAGCTTCGAGGGAGCATGCCCGGCCGGCTGGACGCTCAGCGGCACGTGGCAATGTGGCGTCCCGACGACGGTTGGCCCGGCGACTGCTTTTGTTGGGTCGCAATGCGTCGCCACGCGGATCTCGAGCAACTACCTCAATTCGCAATCCTTCGCAGCGTCGAACGCAACTTCTCCAGCGATCGACCTGAGCGGTTCGGCCTTCCCCACGTTGACCTTCCGCATGTGGGTCCACACCGAAGGCGGCACCTTCGACGGTTACAATCTGAAGGTAAGCACTGACGATGGCGCAACCTACTCGGTCGTTGACACGGTCAATCCCCCGTACCCCCTCACGATCGCCGGCGAGCCGGCCTGGGGCGGGAATCAGCAAGGCCTTGGCTGGCAACAAGTGCAGGCCAACCTTGCCGCTTACAGCGGACAGGTCATCCGGCTGCGACTCAGCTTTCGAAGTGACTCCTCGGGTAATTTCCCGGGCGTCTACGTTGACGATTTCCTAGTTCAATGAAGCTTAGTGCCATGACGCTTAGTGCAATGATGGAGGCCTCCGTGCGCGGTCCAACGTATCTTGAGCGGCGTAGTTCGCTAGCTGCAGTTCTACTTATCACTGCAGCTGTTGTGGGCTGCGCCGAGGAAGCGACTCCTCCCACCAGCGGTGGTGCAGGCGGAGCAGGCGGAGAAGGCGGAGCGACGAGCGGTGGTGGAGGAGCGGGCGGTGGCAACGGCGGCTTTACGCAGGGGGGAGGCGGCACCGGCGGTACTCCAGTTTGCGTATCGACCAGCGAGAAGGCCGAGGCCACGCCGCTCGACATCATCTTCGTTATCGATTGGTCGCAGAGCATGCAGGGCGCTTCTTGGCAGGGGTCCACCTCCGCGCTCGAGACGTTTCTTACTGAGCCGGCTTCGGCAGGCATCAGCGCCGGAATGGTCTTCTTTCCCACCATCAAGCCCTTCTTTGAGGACACCTGCGATACGCAGCTCTACAAGGTGCTCGACGTTCCGATTGCACCCTTGCCAGGGAATGCCTTTGCGCTGGTCAACTCCTTTCCGGCGGACGCGGTTGGTGCACCGTCGCCACTCTACGCTGGCCTCGTTGGCGCTTTGCAGGCTGCAACGGCTCAACAAGACGCGAATCCGTCGCATAAGGTGATTGTGGTCATGGCCAGTGACGGTGGCTACAACACCTGCGGATATGGCATTGACGCCATTTCGGGCTGGGCCAGAAACGCTCTCGACTACAACGGTGTGCGTACGTACACCATCGCAGTCCAGGCCGCGCAGATCTCCTTCGACAACCTCGAGCAGATCGCCATCGATGGCGGTACGGACGTCGTCTACGACGCGTCCGACATCAGCGAGTTCTCCGACAAAATCTCAGAGATTCGCGCGGCAGCGTTGGGCTGTGACTTCATGATCCCAGCTCCTCCCTCGGGCCAGGATCTCGTCCCCGACGAGGTGAACTTCACCTACGCCCCTGGCGGCTCCGACACGCCGATTACCCTGCCTCGTGCAGATAACCTCGCCGACTGCGGAGATCTGCCTGGCTGGTATTACGACAATAACGTTGCCCCGACGAAGATCATTGTTTGCCCTGCCTCGTGCACCACAATCCAGAATGACACTGAGGCGGAGGTGGCGGTGGCCTTTGGCTGTGCCTCTATCCCCAACTGATACAACATTAGGCTTACTTGCTCGCTATCTGACTTAGGAGAACCACTATGCTTAGCGTCACTCGAACCAATAAGACCTTTGCGCTGCTTTCCGCCCTCGTTGCCTTTACTGGCTGCGGAGACGGCTGCGGAGGCGATGAGTCGCCTCCGGAGGGTGGCGGCGGAACCGCGTCGGTTAGCACGACGGGAGGAGGCGGAATGGGCGGCTCGGGTGGCACCGGAGGCGTCGAGGAGGGAGGCGCTGGCGGCACCCTCATGTGCGAGTCGAACGAGGGTGTAACCTTCGCCCTTACCCAGCTCTCGTTTGGTGAAGGCCAGAACGGCCAGTGGAAGAACGTGGGCCGCAACCTGGACGGACTCGTCTCTGACGGCAACTCCACCGATGTCTGCCAACCCAACTCGGGCGGCAATCCCGATACCGCTTATCCCGATGGTGACGACGGTATCGACAACTCCTTCGGGAAGAACCTGCTGCCGATCATCCTCGGCCTTTCGCCGATGTGGCCTACCTCGGTCAACACCGCGCTGGACGAGGGCCGCTTCAACGCGATGCTGAAGGTCTACTGCCTGCCAGAGACCGGTAACGCCCAACTCATTACCAAGGTCTTCGGCGGTACCAATCTGGGCGCGACCCCCAAGTACGACGGAACCGATTTGTGGCCGGTCGCACCCGAAATTTTGGCGGACCCGATGGACCCCGAGTCCTCCACGCTCGTGTTCGAGAACAGCTCCGTCAGCGGCTCCACCTTCAACTCGGGAGCGGATCAGACCTTCATCCTCGCCATCCCAATGACGTACATGGGGCAGACCGCTTCGCTGAAGCTGACGTTGTACCACGCACAGATCACCATGGAGTTGTCGGAAGACCGCAAGAGCGCGACCGGCGGAGTCATTGGCGGTGTGCTCAACACGGAGGAGCTCATCGACCAGGTGAAGAAGGTCGTCTTCATGGCCGACCTTTGTGACGGGGCTACCTATCAATCTATCCTAACGGCAGTTCGGCAGACCTCCGACATCATGGCTGACGGCACGCAAGATCCAAGCAAGACCTGCGACGGCATCTCGTTCGGCGTCCATTTCGAGATGAACGAAGTTCAACTTGGCGACGTCGGCCCGGCGGCTCCCGCTGGTAACGCGTGCCCGTAGCGTGCGTGCCAACCTGAGGGACGCAGGCGTTCTTGCGGCGTCCCTCCGCGGGCCACTTTTCCAATCATGGTTGGGCCCGCTCAGGCCGGCGATCAGTTGCCGTCGAAGTGATAGATAAAGGTCCCGTCGCGCTCTTCTACTTCGCTGACGCCCGCCGTCGCGTTGAACCCAAAGGGGAGCCCATTCATGACTTGATCGTAAAAGGCAGTCATATGGGCTCCGCTTTGTCCGCCATGTAAGTAGTAGGCGTGGTTCACGTCGGAGGCGGTAAAGTCAACGTAAAGAGCGTTCGCAGCCAGCGGCTCGCCCTCCACGCTCTTGCCTAATCGAGCTCCGCCCAAAGCAGCCGCTGCCGTTAGTACGCTATCGCCAGCGTTGACGCTAACGTACAGCGTCTCCGCCAATGTGGCTTTGGCTACCCACGTCGCATGCCCGCTCCTCGCGGAGGCGGAAGACCCAATCATCGCCGTGTGAAACAGCGAGGAGGGCAGGGCCAGCGGGTCGTCGGAGAGGGCTTGCTCGAGCACCAGGCTACCCATGGAGTGTGTGATGAAGGTTAGGCGCAACTCATTGAACAATGCGGCATTCCGTGACTTGAAGTAGGCGAGCACGTGCAGCGTGTGCGCCAGCGACGCGCCAGCCGCGCGCGCCTCGTCTTCGGGAAAGCCCAGCGGGCAACCCACGTCGGAGCCCGGCCAATTGAACATGATTGCGCCGGACGAATAGTCCGACTCCAGTTCCGGCATAGCCCCTGATAGCGACTTCTGCGGCTCGCCCCCACCGCCGCAACCACGGCCATGCACGTACAGAATGAGGTTGTCAGCTCCAGAGGCCATGGCGTGCACAAAGGCTTCGCCAGCTTCATCGATGAGGAACTCGCTGCCGTCGGTCGTGTACAGGCGCGAGTCGGAGAGGAGAGAGCCGGGGTCGGGGACGTTTGAAGTGCCGCCCTGTCCAGCTCCAGCCTCTCCACCGTTGCCTTCGGTGCCACCTGCACCGCCGGAGCTAGGGTCACCCGCCTGCCCGGATGAGCTGCTTACGCCGTTATTGCCGCCACTCGCTGAGGTCACGCTGGGCCCGTCGACCCACTACCGCCTTGAGCCGCTGGCTGGTCCCCAGAGCAGGACATGAGCAAGACCGCCCCGAGACCGCAGGACCAGGCAATTCGCGACATGGCGGCGAGGTTACACGCGAGGAGGCGCCGTGCGAATGGTCGCGAGCTCAGGCGGGTACCCAGTCGTAATAGCGGTAGCCGAGGTCGACGCGCGCACGGCTCGATTCAGCACCTACGCGAGTGAGGGCGAACTCTCCCGCGGGCGTTCGGACGCTGGGCAGCGGTTGAGAGAGGGACGCAGGGGCGCCCTCGAGGGCCAATGGCCCACGGTGCAGCTGTTCGTAGTCGGCGAGCGAGAGCGCCACGCGCGAGCCCCCGGCGGCCTCGGCACAAAGCTCCGACAGTACATGTGGCGTGTAGGCCTTCTCCGGGTCGACGAGTACGCCGCTGAAGACGCGTGCGCTGGCGCCGCTGCCATAGGAGAAGAATCCTACGCGGCTACCCGCCAATCGGTCGCGGTCGGCGGTCGATTCAAGCAAGCTGGCGAGCCCGAGGTACATCGAGCCGGAGTAGATGTTGCCAATGCGCTTGGCGAGCGTGAGCGACGGGGCAACTCGCGCGGCGAAGAACTCCTGGAACTGCGCGCTCGCGGCGAGGGACTTCTCGAAGGAACGCTGAAGAGCTTGCGGGTCTCCCGCTTGACCCGCTTGATTGAGCAAAGGCTGAAGAAAGGGGAACTGTCCCGCGTCGGCGCGCCAAGCCTGTCCGACGATGCGCAAGGCCGCATACTCAGCCATGCGAGGGAAGGGCGCATGGAACAGCAGATGGTCAACGCGCTGATCCAACCGTCCGCCGCGAACGTCGGCGCCGCTGCGTGCGGCCTCGAGCGCCGAACGCTGCAGAAACAGCTGCGTCGCTTCGGCCATACAGTCGAGATAAACGTCAATCGAGTATTTCCCATCTACGATAGCGGTGCTCATCCCGTTGGGCCGGAAGAAATCCCTTTCATCCCGCGTTATCGTCCCAGCGACGCGCGGGTCGAGGGTGCAAAGCCGAGGGTTCTCGCTAATCAACATAGCAACGGCACCTGCTCCTTGGGTGTACTCCCCGGGGCTGAGCAGCGGATAGCGCGATACGTCGGTGGCGATGACGAGCCCGTAGGGCTTCGTATTCTCACGTGCCCGGAACATATTGACCGTCGACTCGAGCGCGTACGTGGCGCCGATGCAGGCGAACTGAAACTGTGGTGCTCCAGCCTCTCGTAGGTCGACGCCAAATCGCCGTTCAAGCATGCCGAGCACATAGGCCGCAATCGATTTGGACTGATCCACCGTGGTCTCGGTACCAACCGCGATGGTGCCGATGTCGCGTGGGTCGATACCGGCCTGCAGTACCACCTTGACGGCTGCCATCGCGGCCAACGTGGCGCTGTCCTCATGGGCGTCGGGGATCGCCATCTCGACGACGCCTACGCCCTTCTGCACTTTACCTATCAATGCCTCGACGCTGGCTTCGCCCAGCGCGGCAGCACGCTTCGTCGCCCATTCTCCGACGAGGTCCACATATAAGCGCGGTACGTGGACGGCGATCGCATCAATGCCAACGCGCTGCTCGAACGAGGAAGGATGGTTCATGCGCTGCACCTTGGTCCAGACTCGCCCTGCGAACCAAGGCAAAAGGGCAACGCGACCAACTAGTCATTGGTGATTTTATTAATGAATATCCCGCCGGTTGCGAGAGCGTTCAGGGCGCAGCGTCTGGCGCAATCCAGATCGTGCGCGCGAGCGGCTTCTGCGCGATCTGTTCGGTGATCTTGACGATCGCCGCGTTCTCGTCTGGGTCGATGCTCTTCAGCATCTGCCGGAGGGGACCTTCAGCCACCGCAGCGATGCTCATGACATCGAGCTTCCACTTGCCATTCTCGCGTTCAAAGCGGAAGCCCTGCTTGGGAGGCAACGTCTGGCCGCCCGCGCTCAATCCCAACTGCGCCGTATCCCCATTAATTTCGGAGCTGCCTGGCACGAGCGACTGCGCCTCCTTACCAACCATCCCTTCGTTGACGGCATGGACGAAGAGGCCGCGTCCATCCATCTTGCGTAACATGGGTGGGTCGACCTTTGCTCGCAAGACCAATACCTGCATACGGTCCAAGAGCGACTGCTTCCGCAGTTCGGCCTCCGGCATCGTCAGCGCCGACTTACGCGACCACTCGAAGTAGGCGATGGTCTTCTGCGCCGCTAGATCGGCGGCCTGGTCACCCCGCTTCTCTCCGATGGCTCTCTGATAGTCGAGAAAGGTCTGCTTGACCGCGGCTTGGTCCTGCTCGAGCGAGGGGCGCGGCTGCGAGCTCGGCAAAGCGCTCGGGGCCGCAGACGTCACCTTGCTTGACGATTTGGGCGAGGGCTCGCTCGAGATCACGCGCTCTCTGCTTTGGGTCCCGTCGCAAGCCAAAAGCAGAACAAGCAGCAGCGTTCCATGCCCAGGGAGTCTTTTCATTGCGTAGAAGTTATTCGTTAGGGGGGACGCGCCGCAACCAAGGTTGAACCTCGGCTAGCCGCGCGCGATTGGACGTGTCACCCTCCTACCAAAATAAATGGCTAGCAATGACTCGTGCCAAGTCGAAGGTTCCATGGCCTGCGGCCATTGTTAGTCGAAGAGGGCCCGAGTCATTCTGTTGCGACCACCGACCAGCCCCGCGTTCCTCGCGTAGTGGTTGACACCAACGTACTGGTCTCGGCGCTTTTGGGGCCTGGACGAGTACCCGATCGGCTCTTGGCTCTGCTGAGCGAACGGAAGGTATCCCTCGGCTACGACGCTCGAATACGAGCTGAGTACGAGGAAGTAACGGCTCGACCAAAGTTCCGTTCGGTGCCGCCTGAGCGGCTCCAGCTGCTCTTGATGAAGCTCGCAAGTCTCGGCAGCGAGCTTTCGAACGTAGCGCCCTTCGTTGGCGTGCTCTCGGATGAGAGTGATCGCGCCTTCATTGAGGTCGCCATCGCTAGCCAGGCCGATCTGCTCATCACCGGGAACGTCAAAGACTTTCCGCTGACCTGTGGTTTCTTGGTTTTGCCGCCCGCGAGCGCGCTGGCCCAGCTTTCGGATGGCTGGCCGTTGGGGCGGTAGCTCTGCTACTGCTCTATCACGATCTCGCGTATCAACGTCGCATAGGCCTCTTTCATCGGTAGCTCCATATCGACGAAGAACTCTTTGCGCTCGCTCGTCACGAGTTCCCCCGTCTTGGGGTTTTGCCCCTCGATCGCAACGTTGCGTAGCCGCACCGCGATGCCACGCTTTTGCCAGTTCGGTATGTCATTGAAGTTCCGTCCGTGACGAAACAGGAGCTCGTTGCGCTCGGAGACCGATACGCCCTGGAGCGCGAGCGTCGCTTCGTGGTCGCTCCGGCCTTGCTCGCGGAGGAGCCAATAGCAGTGACCGTTGAGCGCGTTGCGATGCGCGTCCTCGTGTCGCCAGCGAAAGTAGTCCACCACGTCCTCGCTACGCGGGAATTGGCTGATACGCGCGTCAAATGCGCCAAGCATACCGAGCTCGAGCGAGAACTTGGCGCTGGCCTCTCCGGCCAATACCGACAGGTACTTACGCAGCTTGCGGCCGAACAAGCTCTCGTTCTGCCGAAATAGCAACGAGAGCTCGTCGCTCTGCGTGTACCCATAGAGCACGGAGAAGCCGCAGTCCTTCGCCAGGTATTGCAGCGTCGCCACCATACAGTCCCGGAAGCGGGCATCGTATGGCGCTTCAAACGCGTTGCTGCCGCGGGTCAGGCGCGAAAAGGAGCGCCCATCGATCCTCGCCACCATATGCATCCCGGGCAATACGCAATGGTCATGCGCGGTCTCGTAGACGCGCATTCGCCGGTCAAGATGTTCAAAGCTGCTCACGTGGCTCTAGGTTAACAAGTTCCACTGACGCTTGCTGGCTTGGCGCACCCAAGCCCAGGCCAGCGGGCCGCGTGCTATCTACGACATCCGCCTTGAGCTGAAGTTGTGATACCTCCGGACCATGGGACGAGATGTCGAACTCGAGTGCTTGTGCGGTGCTGTCCACGGTTTGGCTCGTGATGTGTCTTCAAAGACAGCCAATCGCGTGATTTGCCTGTGTGGGGATTGCCAAACCTTCGCGCACTATCTAGGGCGCGCCGACTTGCTCGATCGTGACGGTGGTTCGGACGTCATCCAGCTCGCGCCCAGCTCAATCACGTTCGACCGCGGGACCGAGAAGATCGCTTGCGTTCGACTCGGTCCGAAGGGGCCTTATCGCTGGTACGCGAGCTGCTGCAAAACGCCGCTGGGCAACACGGTCAAACCGTCGCTGCCATTCGTAGGCATCCTGCCCGAGCTCTTCCGTGAGGCCCGCGACCCCGAGCGGCGAGACGAACTGTTTGGGCCACCGCGGGCCCGTATCAACGGTAAGAGCGCTATCGGGACTCCGCCGCCCGGGTCGACCGACCGCAACCTAGGCTTCTTGATGCACACGGTGTTTACGATCCTCGGTTGGAAGCTCCGCGGACGTGCCTTTCCCCATCCCTATTTCGATCGCGCGAGCGAGCCGCTCTATCCAGTGAAGATCCTCACGCGAGAAGAACGCGAGCAGGCTCGGTCAAAGCGCGGTACTACGTAGTCTACTCGCTGCGTCGTCTCAAGCGCGCAGCCATCGCAGGCAACCTAGCCGTTTGGGTTCACGTTTGCGAGCGTGCCCCCGCGCCGCCAGGAACTACATAAACGGTTAGCGCTGGCAGATAGGACAATAGCAGCTCGACCGAGTTGCGATGACGATGCGCTTGATGCGCGCTCCGCACTCCTTGCAGTCTTCGCCCTCGCGGCCATACACACGACGCTCGTCCTGGTAGCCGCCATCCTTCCCATCGGGGCGAAGGTAGTCGCTGATGCTGGAGCCGCCCGTCTCGATGCTGCGTGTCAGCACTTGGCGAACTCCGATCGCGATGGCGTCCCATTCTGCTCGCGTAACCTTGTGCGCTGCTCGCGCTGGGCGCACTCGCGCGATGGAGAGCGCCTCATCTGCGTAGATATTGCCGACCCCGGCCAAGACCCCTTGGTCCAAGAGCAGGGCTTTGACCGGTGTTTTCCGTTTGGAGCCGGCCTGACGCAGGGTCTGCCCATCGATCGAAAGCGCGTCGGGACCTAGCTTCTCAAGCCGAGGATCGGTTTCATCCACCCCGAGCAGGCGCACCTTTCCGAACTTGCGTACGTCCCGAAAGAACACCGACGGGCCTCGGTCCTCGAAATGAAAGCACAGGTGGGTATGCACATCAGGCTCGAACACGCTTTGTGCTTCGGGTGTAAGCGTGGCCCGCGCGGTCGCTGAGAGCAGTCTGGGACTCAGGGCGTTGCTCGAGAACAACTGGCCCGTCATCCCCAGGTGCAACAGCAGGCGTTGCTGGCTATCGAGCGTTCCCAAGAGGTACTTCCCAACCCTCGCCAGGCTGTGAATCGTCCGGCCGAGCAGGGCCTGCCGCAGCGTGGTCGGTGGAGTGAGGAAGAAGTAGCTTGGCTTGCTGACCACGACCTCACGCAGCGGGCGTCCGCAAAGCAGCGGCTCAATCACTCTGCGCGTCACTTCGACCTCGGGCAGCTCCGGCATCCGATCAAGCTGCCTCTGCTTGGCCGCGATGGCCACTGTTTCGGTAGCTTCGGACGCGAGATCGATGGGGTCAGCCTTTTCGGCGCTTGAGTAGTCGCTCGCGTTGTTTGTCTGTCAGGCTATCGCTGTGCAACGTCGTCAGTCGGGTCAGCGACGAAACCACCAGGTCGGCGCATAGAGCCCACTCGCATTGTACAGTGTAAGTCTCGAGAGCGTGTTGTCTGGGCTCCGCTGCAGTTCAACGCTCGATTGTGTGAACGTCAGCGTAACCTTCCTCACCGAGCTGTTTTCAAGCACGTTAACCAGCTCTCGCCATCGGGCAGGTTGGGCCTCGCTCAGGGAGCCGTTTATAGGCCCGCTGGGGAGGCACTCGAGCTTTAGCTGCAAGAGCTTTGGCGCGCGCACGAGAAAGCGGTGCAGGTCCTCCAACTGGGCTGGTAACGTTAGATGCGCCTCTTGAAGCTCGCTGGCTTCAATCGCGCTAAGTGGCATACGCAAACGCTCTAGCTTTGTGAACTTTATCCCGCCTAGATGTTCCGCCCCTAGTCGATAGTCCGTTGCAGCTTCGAGAACGCACAGCCGCGGTAGAAGCCGCAAGAAGTCCTGAGAAAAGCTTGTTTCATACGGCGTATGAAGTTTGAGGGACGTCAGCTTGGAGAGACCATCGAGCGATGGAAACGGTTGTGGGCACGAGCGCATGACCCAGAGCTCCAGCCGAGTGATGGAGCTTAGCGCGTGCAGCGCCCCAGACGAGAACTCGTCGATCATGAGCACCGCCTCCTCCAAAACATCGAGCGCCATCAGCGTTGGCAAGCGGGGGACTACCAACGACAGGCTCTTCAGCTGCCTTGGGAGCGACAAGGCTGGGATAGGCTTTGTCACGTGGAGCTTCAGCACGCGCAGCTCCGTGAGCGCCCCCCAATCAATCGTGGGTAGTTCGCCCGAGACGCGTAGCTCCAAGCTGCGCAGCCTCGCGGGCAGAGCCAATGGGAAGGCTCCTCCGTCCAGCTCGAGTCGAAGGGTCTCGAGCTTGCGCAAGGGTGAGAAGCAGTCCGGCGGCAAACGCTGAGCCTGTAGCTCCAGCCGCGTGAGATCGGGAAGAGCCGCCCATTGGGCCGCTGTGGGGCCAACCGCGGCGTGCAGCTCCAGCTCTGTCCATGGTCGAGGAGAAGTCGCTAGCGCTGCGAGGCACTTCTGCGGAAGTCCCCGAAGCCTTCGCACCGACCCGGCCGAGGGTTGATTCAAGAACGCAACGAGATCGTTGGGAGGCGGCTTGTGGCAATCCACGACTGTATGCAGCGTTGCGCAGGCAGCCTCGTTCAGGAGCGGCTTGATGTTCTTGAACAACGCGATCTGTGCTGGGAAGCCGCGATCGAACTGGCAAGTCCCGGCGTTCGAGAGAGGTTGCGCCCACGCAGCTAGTCGATTGGGCAGGCAGAGTACACCCAGGCGGTTCCGCTCTTCGGTATCCTCTTCGACGTCCTCCCCGGCGGGATTGAGCCCACCTGCTGCCTGCGCAAGCTGTAGCGTAATGAGCTCGCCGCGTTCGTCCCCTTGCGCGAGCAAGAGGGCCGCCAGAGCAAAGCGAGCCGCATCCGATTGGGGGTTTGCGTAGACCGCGGCGAAGGCCGCTTCTCGGGCGCCTGGTTGAGTCTGCGGCGCCTTGGGGTGAGGCAGCTCGGCCAGGTTCAACTGGCGCTCCAAGCGCTCCACTCGGGCCAATTGCTCGGCGTCGAGGTGAGCCGCTACTGTGCTATAGAACTGCTGTGCGATAGCTCGGAGCTCATTGGCGATGTAGCCGCCCGTGCTCGAGTTAACGATACTAAGGTAGCGGTCCGCGAGCGCGCTTATCCGCTTTGCCTGATCCCGGGCTCTCGAGTCTCGCAGCGCCTCCAGAATCGAGTCGATCAGCGGGCGCGAGGAAAGCCCGGCGTACGGCGGGTCCTCCAGCAGCTCGACGAGGCTGGCAGCCAATCGCGGATCCTCACGCCCCACGAGGGTCTCGAGCTTACGTGTCACTTCCGCCTGCGTTCCCGCGCGAAGTGCGGCGGCTAGCCTCGGAAAATCGAGCGGATCATTCAGCGCCGCGACAGCCCACCAGGCCTCGAGGTCCTGCTTGCGCCTGCCCATGCGAAGCTGCTCCCGTAGCGGCTCTGCCGCCGTGAGCTGTTGCGCTACCGTTGCGTACAGCCGGGCTACACGCTCATGCCGACTTATCCTCCAATCCTCGGCTAGCAACGCGAGCAGGGCTCGGGACATAGGTAAGGGCTGGGTATCGTCACTCGAAGTCACCGCGGACTCCCTGCTTTACGGTGTGCTGCTCGCGCTGGGCACGGCGCTCGCGCTGGGAGCGGCGCTGGGCGTTGCGCTCGCGCTAGGTCCTGCGGCGGGCTCAACCTTGGTCAAGCTGCCGTCAGCGTTGGGTGGCCAAAGGTAGAGAGTCGCTTCGCCGGTGGAACGGTCTACCAGCCGAGCGCGATTGCAGCGCTCATGGTCTGCAAGCCGTACGAACATCTTGGTGTTGACGCGAAAGGTCGGTCGCTTGCGGCCCTTCTCATCGCGTCCACGTGGGCCATCCCCGTTCAACGGAACGTCGAAGCGGTGCCGATCCAGCAGCTGGTCGTCATCCAAGAGCTCGACCGCAAAACGACCCATCACACGTGGCGTCGCCGTGGCCTGCTTCAAGGTGACCTCCGTCACTTCGCGCAACGCTGGAACGCTGTCCTTCACGATGATGGTAAACACCCACTGTTTGGTCGTCGCGACCGGCGTCGGATCCGGCGCGAACTCTGGCTTGCTGGTCGAGCTCGACGCTGAGGCGGCTGCTGTCGAGTACGCGGCTGGCGGGGCCACCAACATGATGAGCGGAAGTGCTCCCACCGACAGACCCAGCGCTATTGCAGCCCTGAAGCTTTGCATGACGGCCCGTCTTCCCACGCTTTGGTCGCCCCGTCGAGTCTGGAGGCTCGGTCGCCTCGGGGAAGGTGGGGCGCCGATTGGCGATGCGCTCGGAGCGCCCTGCGGGCAGAATGCCGGCGTGACGCCTGACGTTCTCGAGCAAACCTTGCTTCGCGTAGTAGACGCTTCGCTGCGGCTGAGTGTCATGATTTGGGGCCCCCCAGGCGTAGGCAAATCGAGCGTGGTGCGCGAGGTCGCGGAGCAACGCAAGTTGCCGTTCGTTGACCTGCGCATAAGCCAACTTGCTCCAACGGACTTGCGAGGATTGCCCGTCCCTGATGGCAGCGTCGCGCGTTGGCTCCCTCCTGACTTCCTCCCCCGGAGCGGCAAAGGGGTGCTGTTTCTCGATGAGATCAACCTCGCTCCTCCCGCCGTCCAGGCGATTGCGCAGCAGCTGGTGCTCGACCGTCGAGTCGGCTCCTACTGTCTGCCGGAGGACTGGTTCGTCTGGGCTGCCGGCAATCGCCGCGAAGACCGCGCCGCGGTATTCGATATGCCGGCTCCATTGGCAAACCGTTTTCTGCACTTCAGCGTGGAGCCAAACCTAGAGAGCTTCCTTAGGTATGCAGCTCGGCGTGAGCTGCCAGAGTTGCTGCTTGGTTTCTTGGCGTTTCGGCCAGCGCTGCTCCATAAGTTGGATCCAAGTTCTCCTGCTTGGCCCTCGCCGAGAAGTTGGGAGATGGCAGGAAGGCTATTGCGCTCAGACTTGCCCCTGGGCGCTGCCATTGGAGACCCTGCGGCGGACGAGGTAGCTGCCTATTCGCGCGTCGTTCACAGCCTTCCGGATGTGGTCACGATCTTGAATGGAGCCGGGAGCGGGCTCGCCTTCCCGCAAGAGCCGTCTCAGCGGTATGCCATGACGTTTGCCCTGGCCGGTCGCCCCGAGACAGTCGCGCAGGCCGTCAATGCATTTGTCTGGCTATGCGAGCGCTCCGAGGCTGAATGGGGACGCCTCTTTGCTGGTCAAGTGCTGGAGCGAATGCGCCTTAAAAAACTCGAGGCGAAGTTCATCCAAGCGGCGGTGAAGCAACCTGCGTTGGTACGCTTCCTGGGAGAGTACCGTGAGCTCGTCCGAGCAGACTGAGGCCGCTATGCGCAAGGCGCGTGGCGCACTGCTCGAGCTCGCCGTGCACTCGCCCTTCTTCGGTACGTTGGCTCTTTTTGCGGGGTTGGTGGCCGCGCCCGAGCGGACACAGACCGCCGCAACCGACGGAAGAACCATCTTCTATTGCCCGGAGTACGTGAACCAGCTCTCTCGGAAGCAGCTGCGTGGGCTGCTGCTGCATGAAGTTCTTCACGCGGCGCTCCTTCACCCTAGCCGACGTGGTCTACGTGAGCCGCTGCGGTGGAACCTCGCTGCGGACATCGTCACCAACGGAATCGTACGAGCGCTCAATTGGGCTGAACTCCCCCAAGGCGCCATCATCGAAGCCGCGCTGGAGACCTTTAGCGTTGAGGAGGTCTACGAGCTCGTCGCGGTTACGCCGCAAACCAAGGCCCTCCTCAATCCGGACCTATTGGAGTCCGAGGGCCCACAAGTGAATGCGTCACGGGCCGAAACTGAAGCCTATTGGCGTCAGGCACGCGCGCAGGCGGAGGTGCTCAGCGCGCACGGCTCAAAGCCAGTAGGTCTCGTGCGTGAGCTGGGGAAGCTCGCAGATGCAAAGGTTGATTGGCGCACCGAGCTTTGGCGATTTGCTGCAAAGACCCCAGACGACTTTGCTGACTTTGACCGCCGCTTCATTCACCGGGGCTTGTACCTTGAGTCGCTGGCCGCCGAGACGCTGGAGCTGCGCTTGGCGCTCGATACCAGCGGCTCGATATCCATTCCGCTCCTTCACAGCTTTGTTAGTGAGGTGCGAGCAATTCTTGGCCTCTACCCGCGCGTTCGTGGAGAACTCTACTTTGCCGACGCTGCGCTCTACGGCCCGTATGATCTCGAGCAGCCGATCCCAACTGCGTTGGGTCGCGGCGGTACTTCCTTTGTGCCCTTCTTCGAGGCGATTGAGCGCGATAGCTCATTAGGCGCCAGTCGGGTAGCCATCTATCTAACGGACGGCTTTGGCGAGTTCCCGCGCTTCGTACCCACGCTCCCGGTGCTTTGGGCTGTCGCTCCGGGAGGCGCAAGGGATGAAACCTTTCCCTTCGGTCGCGTGATTCGAATGGTCGACTAGTCCTACCGGAGGTCGGACCATCGACAAGAGGGGGCCGAACTCTCCCCTAGGCTGGTCTCTTGGCAAGCCCGTCGAGCACGCGCGGGTTGGTATCCTTCGCCAGCTCAGCGAGCACTGCCTGCGGCGTCGCTCGGTTCTTGGCTACCGCGCGGCGAATGGTGGGACTCTTGTCTCCCGCTAGCTTGGTCAGCAAAGACGGCGGCGCGTCCTTACGCGTGGCGGCCGCAAGTCGACTCAACCCGTCGCGTTCGGCAAGCAGCGCAGGCTCCGCGTGCGCCAGCAACTCTGCGCTCGCAATCGCGACCGCGGCCCGGCGTACACCTCGGCGAGGATGGCTCAATGCGGAGCTTACAGACGAGGTTGAGCAGGCAGGGTTTTGCAGGGCCGCGATGGCGACTGCTGGTACCGCGTCCAGCACCAAACGCGCGAGCTCCTCGGGCGCGGTGGTGGCACGCTTGGCGATCTGTTCACGAACGCGATAGTCCGAATCTGCTGCAAGCAAGCCGCACTCTTCGCTCGTGAGATCGCTCAGAGAGGCAAGCGCCATGCGTGCCGTGAGTTCTCGCCGTACGAGTGAGCTGCGGATCGCTTGTGGTAGCTGCGCCGTACGAGCCGACACCCGGATCGCCGCGCGGACCACCGCATCTCTCGCCTCTCCAGCCGTGGGTTCCAAGTCCAGCAAGGGAGGGGTTGCTGCTTTGGGCCAAGCTGGATGCGTCAACAGCACCTCTACGGCTTGTGAACATGACTCCACATCAACGAATAGGCCGCGTTCGCCGGCGCTACACAGATAGCGCATGAGGATCGCTTGAAGTTGCGGTTCGCTCAGCTGAGGCTGCTTCGCTAATCCGGCCAGAACCTGCAGGTTCTCCTGGGGATTTCCTGGCGTGAGCGCCCCTCGCAGCAGCTCAGCGAGCTTCTCTTTCGAAGTATGCGCGTAGTGGGCGTGAAAGAAGGTTCCCAGCTCGGCGAAGGGCTCTGGCCTCAGAGGTTCTGCTGGTGAAAGCGCCTCGGCCAATAGCAAAAGTGCGGGACCGTTAGCCTCCCGTTCAGCGCGGCCCTCGTGGACCGCCCGTGCAATGCGAAAGGCGGCTCGCTCCACCCCCGTTCGACGAATCGTGGGGCCAACCGCGGCGTGCAGCTCCAGCTCTGTCCATGGTCGGTCCTTGGTCCAAGCGTAGAGCTCAGGAGGTGCCCCGTGTACCAAGAAGGCAATCACCGAATGGATAGGAAACTTGGCAAACGCGCTCGCGCCGCCGAGTGAGGCCAGCCCAACCGCAGGGTGGGCCAAAACCTCTTTGGGGACCGCGGTGGCTATGTTTAATAAGACCCTTAATGGTGTATTGGTGTGGGCGGCAATTTTCGCCAAGAGCTCGCGATGCTGTGGGTAGTCCTTGGCGAGCGCTGTCAGCCGTTTCTCATTGGTCTGAGCGTTACCGGCGTCCGAGATCGCCTTCAGCAAAACCTTGTCGGTTGCGTCCGTCATGGTGATTGCTTCTTTCTGGAGGCGCTCTTCTTCGCAGGAGCCTTCTTCGCCAAGGCTTCGCGAGCGAGGGCTCTAATCTGGAAGTTCTCGTCCTCGCCCAGTTGCGAAAGTGCAGCGAACGTCGCTCGGCGGCAAGCTGCCACGGCCAATCTCACCTCCGCGTCGGGGTCAGTACAGAGCAACTCCAAGAGCTCGGGCGGTGTGCTTGCGGCGCGTACGATCTGCAGACGAACCTTGAGGTCTGCGTCTTCTGCGAGCGCCGCTAGCACGGAGCCTGGAAGGTTGCGTTGCCGTACCAGCTCACGGCGCGTAGCGGCGATGGGGTCAAGCAGCACCTCCTCCAACTCGAGCGGTACTTCGTCCGACTGCTGACCTGCATCTACAGGCGAAGTCGCGCGAAGTTTTCCGAGGCTTGCTGCGGCCGCCGTCCGCACCTGTGGCGTGGGGTCAACCGATAGCCGGCCGAGGATCTCTGCACCTGCAGCGAGGTTGCCCGCCACAGCGCCGCGTACATAACCGTTCGGGTCTCGCGATAGCGTTTCCAGCGTATCCACCGGTGTTGCCGGGTTGGCGCCAACAAACTGCCTCACGCTTGGCGCCGAGTCCGCGGCAAAACGAACGAGCTTGCTCGGATCCTGCGTGTGCCTGGTGACAGTCTCGCGCAGTTCCAAGCGCAGCGACGCATCGAGCTTACTCAGCTCGGCGTCTGTCGAATGGCTTGCGCCGGCGAGCGCTAACAGCCGTACGAGCTCGACCGGATCTTGCAGCAAGCGTTCGCGCAGGAAGTCGGGCAGATCCCCGCGGCGCACGAGCCTCTGGCGCACCACGTCAGCGCCGTCTCGACTGAGAGCCTCCATCAAGGCTTCGCTGAGCTGTACGTGGCCAGCAACCGAACAACGAACGTCGACCCGTTCTGAACTCGCCAATCGAGTTAGCACCTGTGGAGGCGTCTTCGGATTCCGCGCGAGATCGAGCGCTACCTCCTCGCGCGCATTCGGGCTGAAGGTCGTTTGCCAGAGCGCGCCCAGCTCATCACTCGAGAGTCGACCATTCTTGGCAAGTGCCACGCGCACTTTCTCCGACGGATCTGCGAGCATGAGGGCTATGTCGCTTGCCGAGGCGGCGGCCCGCGCGGCCGCCGCGCGCACCTCGGAGTGGGCGTCCCTGATACCAAGGTCTGTCAGCCGACCATCCCGTTGCAGTAGCTTCAACTTGGTCTCGATCCGACAATTGGGAAAAATCTCTCGCGCGACTGCCGTGGTAAGCGTCGGCGGGCTACCACCAAGCGGCTGCGACGCATTCACCAACACCTTCGCGAGGGCGACCGGATCCTTGGCCGAACTCAGACCACCAAGCAGCGTCGCGCGCGCGGACTGCGAGAGCCTAGGTCCTATTGCGGCGAGCGCCTGTGCGACCCGCGCCACCGGTACCCCCGATTGTTCGGAGAAGCAGACCGCTAAGTGGCTTTGGTGAGCCTCGAGGAGTGCAAGCGTCTGCTCGAACTCGGACTCAATCAGATCGCAGATGAGCGGCTGAAGAAAACTCGCCGGCATGGGCCACCACAAGGAGAGAAGTCGGCGGGTGGCCTCGAGCGCTGTGGGCTCTCGCGCGATGGTGCGCTTTGCCGCCTCATCCAAGCTGGTCCTGACCGTGGCTCGAACATGCCCCTTAGACTGTAGGATAGCGTCCAGCTGCTCCACGCTCGCGGTTGGCCAGAAGGAATATTGCGCAACGATCAAGTCCTGCCAGAAGGGATCGAAGGAGTGCCGCAGGGCCGAGCTCACAACGCTAGCCTGCAGCATCGTCGCCGGCGGAAAGTCCGCAGGGTCCTCGGGAATCGCGTCCTGCAACGCAAGCGGTCCAGTGGCGTGGACCCATGGAACCTCGAGCCATTGTTCGCGCGCAAGCCGCCTTAAGACGAAGCGCGCCAGGCCGCATTCGCTAGGCCGTACAAGGTGGTAAGTCTCAGAGTTGCCCATCGCGTCGCTCGTTCGTAACCTATCGTAACTCCCGATGTTTAGGCGCGCGGAAGCGCGGCCCGCAAGAGCGTGCCCAACTTTCTCGTGCCAAGATCGGTAGCCGGGGCCCCGTCCTTTATTGCGACACGCCCGCCAATCAAAACCAACTGCACAGCTTTGTCGTTGCGCCTCACCAGCCGCTTGAGTTCACCAAAGCCATCCATCGGCTGCTCGTGGATTTCGTCGAGCGACGCGTTGAGCTCCTCCGGCCGCAGAACGACGAGATCCGCCCGGTCTCCCGGTCGGAGCCGGCCCGCATCAATGCGCAGGAAGTCGGCGAGCTCAGACGTGAGTCGTGCCACAGCGCGGCCGACGCTCATGAACGGGGTCCCGCGGAGCGATTGTTCTCTCACCTCGCGCAACATACGTAGGGGAAAGTTGTAGTGGGCCATGTTGCGTAGATGGGCGCCCGCGTCACTAAAGCCGATCAGGACCTGGGGATGGTTCATGATCCAACGCAGCCACTCGGGTCGATCATTGCCGATGACCGTGTACCAGCGCAGGTCCTCGCCGTACTCCGCAACCAAGTCGAGGAAGGTATCGACTGGGGCCTGTTTGCGCGCTCGCGCGAGCGCCCCAAAGCTCTTGCCCACGAGGCTATGATCAGGGCAGCCAATGATCGCGGTATCGTCGAGATCCCGATGGTACGCGCGGCCAAATAGTCGACTCGCCCATTGCGACTTGAAGCTCCGCCTGAACGCCGCGCTGCGAAGTAGAGCCGCTCGCGCGCCTGGATCTTTGAGGTGTAGTGCGGCGGTCCCCGCCGCGATCTCCTCGAATACGGGGGCCTCCATCCCGTCGACCCAAAGGTCAAACACGTTGGGCAAGGACTGGAAGCGCACGTCAGCACCAAGCCAGCGGGTGATCCGCGAAAGCAGCCCGACCAAACGAAAGGGCAGGCGCGCAGCTTTGGCGTCCATCATCGTTATCAACATGGTCTTCAGGCCGTGGCGTGTCAGTCCGATCGACTCTAGGTAAAAGAGTAGAACGTTGAGTTTGGTACTTACGTTGGGAACCCCCTGCAGGATGGCGCCGCGACGCCTAAGAATGCGTGTTAGCCGGCGATACTCCGACCACGTTGCAAATACACTGGGCGTCGGGCGACTGCGCAGGTCCTCGTCATCCCCATCCATCTTGTCCCAGGTCAGGGTGTTGATCGATAGGCCGATAAAACCTTGGTCGAGGGCTTCCTCGAGGCACAGCTCCATCTGGCGCATCTCGTCCAGTGTGGGCCGGGCATCCTTCGTCAGTGCACGGCGCAGCCCCATCGCGCTTGCCCGAATGGCCGAGTGCCCCAGCAGTACCGCCAAGTTCGGTCCCAGCGCCAAGCTCTCGAGGTGCGCTGCGTATTCAGTCGGACCGTCCCAGTTCTTGACGCTTTCGAGTAGCGGTTTGACGGTCGAGCGCGGAATCCCCTCTACGCGACAAAACATGTCTGCCAAGTCGGTCGGGCTGCCTTGAGCCATGGATAGGCCGCAGCTTCCGATGATGCAGGTTGTGATGCCATGCCGCACCGATTCGCTTAGCGCCGGTCCGACCTCCAACTCGGCGTCGTAGTGTGTATGAAGATCAACGAAGCCAGGCATCACCCAGCTTCCGCTTGCATCGATAACGGTAGCTGCTTCGGGTGCGGTGGCAGAAGGCGGCAGCAGCGCGCGCACTCGGCCCTGCTCGATCAACACGTCCCGCGGCTCCCCGTCTGCTCCGGAGCCGTCAAACACAGTCCCCCCGCGCAGGATTAGTAGCGGTTGTGCATCGTCGGACATGGACCGAACAGTAGCGCGGATTCGCTGTGCTAGCTGGACAGGAAGTCGCTCAGGCTCCTCCGCCTCCCTTGTAGGCGAGCTGCCTCCAGGTAGAGCGAAGGACGGCCGCCACCTCGCTGGGATGGCTGACGTGCACGGCGTGCCCTCCGCCATCGATCGTCGACGTCTTCCACTGGGGGGCGTGAGTCAGTGGTTCCAGCGAGCCGTGAATCAGCTGGACGGGGCAGGTGAGCTCAGCCGAACTGCTCAGAAGGGCTGCACGGTTTGATGCTCTTGAATGGCGCGCTAGTTGATTGGCGGCGCGGCACGCGACGCCGGCTCGCCGGAGGTCATACGCAGCACTCTCCAGAGTCTCGCGAATTTCCGGCGTGATCGCGATTCCGTCTGGCAGGAGTCGCCGCGCGAGCTGCTCTACCTTACTGTGCCGCAGGACGTGAGCGACCGCTGGCTCGAGCTGTACGAAGCTGGAGGCTGGCTTCAGGAAGAAGGTCGGCGCGATCAGCACCAGCGCCGAGACCCGCTCCGGGTAAGCCCGTGCGAAGCGTACCGCCCTCGCCGCTCCGAGCGAGTGTCCGACGAGCACCACAGGCCGTGTGCGCGACTCCAAGAGCCGCAGCAGCCATCGCTCCTCGACTTCGCCTTCAAGGTCAGCCGCGGAGCGACCGAGCCCTGGCAGGTCAACTCGAAGGCTCGGGACCTCCAAGCGGTTAGCGATGGGCCTGAACGCGTCGCCGTTCCATGGTAGCCCATGAAGAAAGACGAACTCGGCCTGCTCGGGATCGCCAACGACGAACGTGCCGCGCAAATGCCTGCCTCGGTCCGCGAGGGGCGCGGCACCGAAACGTGTGGATACAAGCTCGTCGCACCAACGGGTGAGACTCTGGCCCAGGTTGGGTAGGGCGAGCCCGGCCGCCGCCGCATGCGCCTCGCCGCTGATGGTGTCGTAGCGATCCTCGCTTAGGAACCCAAGCGCCTCACGTTGCAGCCCCGTAAGTGCGGCCGGCAAGTGGCGCACGAGCGACAGGGGTAGCAAGCGTTTGGGCGCAGGGACCCCCAGGTGCTCAGCGAGATTGGCGATGAGCGTTGGGAGTTCGGGGGTGGTTTGATCGAGCACGGTGAGCTCAGCGCCGAGGGTCTCGTCACGTGCGGGCACAGTAGCCAGCATCGCTGCCAAGTAGTCCACCGTCACCACCGGGACGAAGGTCTTGACGGTCCCAACCAGGGCGGGAAGTCGGCCTTGCCAAAGCCGCTCCACCGTCTCACCCAGTCCTACGACCTGGATGGTCTGTCCGCTGCGAGAGTCACCGATCACGCCGCTCGGGTGCACGACCGTCCAAGGCAGCTCATGGCGCGCCGCGAACGAACGAAATGCGGCGTACGATTCGTACTTGGAAGCCTCATAGGCGCCATGGTCGCGGTACAAGGCGCGCCGCTCGTCCGACCTGAGCGGAAAGTGAAGATCCGCTAGCGCCTTGGGCGGCTTGGTCATCCGATAGCCACCCAAATAGACAAACCTCCGGAGTCGCTTGCGTGTCCGGGCCCACTCGAGGAGGTGCAGTGTGCCATCAACGTTGGCGGCGCGAGCCTCCACCGCCGTCATCCCAAACTCAAAGCGCGCAGCTAGGTGGTAAACGTCGCCCACTTCTGAGTGAGCGGACTGGTCGAGTCCAAGATCGGGCCTTTGAACATCGCCATCCTCAAGGTGCAATAGCTCATCCTTGCCGCCTAGCGCGCTGACCATGGCCCGCAGCTCACGCTCACGGCGTTTGGCGTTACGCACCAAAGCGATCGTGTGCTGCCCGTTCCTGGTGAGCGCCGCCAGAAGCCAGCGCCCGATGAATCCCGTCCCCCCAGTGACTAGCGCAAGAACACCAACGTTCAATCCTTCAGAAGCCGTCATTGCGGCAACATGTGCCCGGCCATTCATCAAGAAAAGTGACTATAAGTAATGCTTGGTATGAGTAGAATTGATGTACGGACTATCAATCTGAACCTCCTCCCTGCGTTGGAGGCCCTCTTGCTCGAGGGGACGGTCAGCGCCGCAGCCCGTAGAGCGCACGTAACCCAGTCGGCGATGAGCCATTCATTGGCCCGACTACGTGAAGCCTTGGGCGACCCTCTGTTCGTGCAGGTCGGCCGACGGCTCGTTCCGACTGCACGCGCACAGGAGCTCGCGTTGGCGTTACCCCGGGCGCTCGATCAGCTCGGGGTCGCGGTCAGCGGTGCTCCTCCGTTCGACCCAGCCGTTTCGCGGAGGAGCTTTCGCTTGGCAACGCTCGACTACTTCGAGCTTACGACGCTGACGCGATTACTGCACTATCTCGAGCGGCATGCCCCAGGCGTCCGCCTCGAGGTTGAGCGCTTTGCTCCGGCCCACCTTCAGGCGTTGGATAGTGGCGAGGTCGACCTCGCTCTCGTGGGTACGACGGTGAAGGCTCCTCCGGGCGTGCGCCGAGCGACGCTCTATGAGGACGCGTTTGCGGTCATTCTGCGCAAGAACCATCCTCTTGGCGCTCGACGAAAGTTGGACCTCGAGACCTTCATCGCCCAGAAGCACGTGCTCGTGAATGTCGAGGGGAGAGGGGAGGGCGCCGTCGACCGTGCGTTGGCCAGGTTGGGTCGAACACGTGAGGTCGAGCTGCGTGTACCGCATTTCAGCTCAGCATTGCTCGCGGTGGCTGAGAGCAATTGCATTTGTACCATCGCTGCGAGCGTCGCCGCGCGTGGTCGGGAGCTCTTTGGCCTGCGCGTGGTACCCCCGCCGCTCGAGTTGCCCGCGGCTGGGATCGCGGCGCTATGGTCGCGACGTCACGAGGACGACCCGGCCTCGGTTTGGTTTCGCAACTTGTTCTTGGGGGACGTGTTGCGTCTCCAGAAACAGAAAGCGATGTCGCGACCGCCGGCTATCACGCCATGAGCAAACCTCGGTTGTGATGGCCTACGCTGCGAAGCGCTCCGGCAGCACTCTCTGCGGAGACTGGCTGGGGGACGACTGCATCGCGTGGATTCCGCTCTTGCGATTGGCTGAAGCCGCAAGCAACCGCTCTTCTTCGCTCGCATAGTTGCGATCCCAGTCCAGCACCTTCGGCGTCATGAGCGCATGCCAGAGCGGCGGAATCATCGCGACCAAGAGCGTCGTTAGATAGCCTCCGATCATCATCGGTGCGTCCGGGTAGGGTCGCAAATCCTGGTAGGGGACCTCGCCTTGCGCGTGGTGATGAGAGTGGCGCGTGAGATTGAACATCGCCCAGGAGCTGACGCGACGGTTCGTGTTCCACGAGTGGCGTGGCTGCACTGGCGTGGCCGGATTTCGAACCATCCCATAGTGCTCCATGTAGTTGACGATCTCGAGCAGCGCCTTACCCCACAACGCGCATGCGATGAAGAACGCTGCGGCTTGCCACCCTCCCATCAGCCAGGCGAGGACGACCAGCAATACGCTCATGGCATGCCCACGCAAGAACGCGTTGTGCCAGGAAAGCGTGGCGCGATTCTTCTTGGCTAACCGCTCGACTTCAATGTTCCAGGCGCTCAGATTGCCCCTGACGGTCGAGCTTAGTACGTGAAAATAGACATTGCGACCACGCGGCGCAGTCGCGGGATCCTCGGTCGTCGAGACGTAGCGATGGTGACCGTAGACGTGCTCGATAGCGAAGGTGGTATCGAAGCTAAACGCCAATAGCCAACGCCCGACAAACATCGATACGGGGTCCCAAGTGCGATGGGTTAGCTCGTGGGCGGGAATGGTACCCACCATGCCGATCATTAGTCCCGTGAGCACCCAGCCCGCCACGTGGTGGCCGAGGCTGGTTGACGCGCGCGCGGCAAGTACATCGTAGCCAGACCATTGCGATAACCAGGCGCCGTAGCCGAGCGGATCCCCGGGGCACACTGTCCATACCGCTGTAAAAACAATCGTCATGAGCAGCGGCAAAGCCAGCCAAAGCTGCCCTGTCAGCAGCCACTTGTGACGCAGGTGAGGTGTCCTCGTGTCATCTCCCAGAAGCGCGTCGCCAAGGATGTAGAACAATAACACTGTGAGCAAGCCAGCCGTTCCGTACCAATTCCCCGCCAGCAGGGCGATCAGCGAGAACAGGCCAATCCCGTGGAACAGGAAGTACTTTAGGTAGTCGAGGGCGGTCTGTAGAGCCGAAGCCTTCTCGTTCACGTTGGGCGGCAGCAAAGCATCTGCACGAGGCGCCGGCTCGAGGGCGGCGCCCGTATCGGCTGCGGTTAGGAAGCGGTCGGCGTGGAGGTTCGTCGGGGCAACGCCATGCGCGAGAAGGACCGCGGCGGCCGAGTCGACCATGGCCGGAGGGCCGCAAAGGTAAGCCTGCGCGTCTGGCTCAATCAGCGCGGGCAACTTGTCGGCGATGAGGCCCCGCTCTCCACTCCAGCGTGCGTCCGGAGCCAGCTGCGAGAGCACTGGGATGAAGCGGAAGCCATCTCCCCAAGTCTGCGCGAGCGCTTCAAGCTCTGCCTGCGCGTAGAGATCTCGTTCCTCCCGCGCGCCAAATATCAACGTAACTGGGCGCTTTATCCCCTCGGCTGCCGCTTGCTGCAACATGGCTAGGATCGGCGCTAGCCCGCTGCCGCCTGCAATCATCAGGAGGGGCGTGTTGCCATCGCGAAGCCAGAAGTCTCCGCTCGGACCCTCCACCATGACTCGTTGGCCCACCGCGTCCTGGTCATTGAGGAAGCTGGAGAGCTTCCCGCCGGGCACTTTGCGGACATAGAAGGTCAGAGTGCCTTGCTCATTGCAAGGCGTGCCAAACGAGTACGAACGAGCGATGTCCACGCCAGGGCCTTCTGCTGAGTCGATACTCAGCTTGCAGAATTGGCCTGCGCGGTAAGCTAGCGTCTCCTCGAGCTGCACGCTGAGCCGCATGATGTCGTGTGTGACGCGCTCCTGCGCAATCACTCGCCCAGCGATCTTGCGCTGAGGTTCTTTGTTTAACTCGACCTCAACGCGGATATCCGACTTCGGAATACTCTGGCAAGCGAGGATATAGCCTTGCTCGAGCTCTTCCTTGCTTAACAGGTAGCTCGTGTCGGTGAGTTGTTTCACCTCCCCGGTCGCGAGCTTGCACTTGCAGGAGGCGCAACCGCCGACGCGGCAGCTGTTGGGGAAGTCGAGGCCACTTCGAAGTGCTGCCTGAAGCACCGTCTCTTTGGGTAACAGCGTGATTAGCTGCTCGTTGATCTGGGCTGTCATGGGGCCGTGAGCGCGGGTCGTCATGGTTCCTCCTGCCCGAAAACCCTAGCCAACGAACGGGGGTCATTTGTTGACAACAAGGGGTCATTTGTTGACAGTAGGCCTGTGGCCGCTGAGCTCGACGCAGTACATTTTGCGATTCCGCCTCCCTATCTGCTGCAGATCGTGCACCAAGTTGCCGCGTGCGGCGTCGATGTCGACCGCTGGCTCGCGCCTGCGGGGTTGTCGGCTGGCGCGCTCGCCGAGCTCGCGCAGGACTTCCCCCTTCCGCTATTTGAGCGGCTGTTACGAGATGCGTTGGCACTCACCGGTGAACCAGCGTTGGGGTTGCTCGTGGGCCAATCGCTTCAGCTCCAAACTCATGGGTACGTTGGCTACGCCGCGCTTAGCAGCGGCTCTCTACGACAGGCCCTTGGGCTGTTTGGCGCCTTTACGCGCGCGCGCCTCTCCTTGCTCGATGTGGTGGTCGAGGAGCGGGGGGACACGGTTCGCGTGCGCATCGTAGAGCGCTGGCATTTGGGGGCTGCGCAGCGGCCGGTGCTGGAAGCGGTGACGATGGCCGTGAAGAACATCCTGGAGGCGATCTCGGTGGGAAGCGGCTCGATCGACCTGGTGTCGTTTCCATTTGCCGCACCGAGCTATGCCGACTTTGCCGGGAAGTTACTCGGTTGCCGAGTGCGCTATGGCAGTAGCTGGGCCGGCTTTACGCTGCCGAATCGTGGGCTTGATAGGCCGCTACGAGCTGCCGACCCGATCGCCTTTCGCGAGGCGGTCAATATCTGCGAGCGCGAGCTTGCTAGGCTCGCGACGACCGAGACCTTCGCAGGGCGAGTGCGTCGGCTTCTGCTCGAGCAGCCAAACGGATTTCCCTCCCTCGAAGTATGTGCGCGCTTGCTGCAGGTGACACCGCGCACCTTGCACCGCCGCCTACTCGATGAAGGGACGAGCTTCCGAGAGATACTCGAAGAGCTGCGCAGCCAGCTGGCTCGGGACTATCTTCAGCTCGGGAGCTTTAGTTTTCAGGAGATCGCCTATCGACTTGGCTATCGCGATATAGCCAACTTCCGTCGGGCGTTCAAACGTTGGGAAGGCGAGCCGCCGGTGACCTACCGTAATAAGCTGACGAAGCGGTGAAAGGTTGAATTAGGGCTCTGGGCCACTCACCGCTGTTCCTATCCGTCAGTTGAGTTCGACCGAACATTCGCCTTCTTCAGCGGGGCGAGCAGGCTCCCCTTCGACCTCTTGCACATTGTAAGTTTGTGTGGCGGCAGCGGAGAAGATGGAGAACGCGAGGTCGAATGCCTCCTCGTGGGATTGAATGGTAAAGCAGCTGTCCGTCGCGAAGCGGGAGTTGCCGATGTTCAAGATGGTCGCGTCGACTTCCGCCCTGGTGTCGAGCTCGGCGTAGAGCGCGGTGCACTCATCCTCGCTCAGCCGACCGAGTGCGACGTTGTCCAGCGCCGCTCGTAGGCCCTCAAATTGTTCGTTCGTCAAAGGCGTCGGAGCGAGCTCGAAGTGGTACCAACACTGTCCTTCCCACCCTCCGGCCAAGCCTTGGATCGTCTTGTCAGCGAGGTTGATTTCGACCTCGTCCCCTTTGCCTGCGCCGACCCTTGAGAAGCGGACGACGTTGCAATCTCCGCCCGAAAAGCCTGCGTCAGCGTATTCTTCTTCAAAGCAGCCACCGTCAATGAACTCGGCGGCCGACTGTTGCCAGGTAGCTTCTCCATCGCAGGCGGCCAGGAGCACGAAGAGAGCTGAGCAGATGCTGTATTTCATTGGATATCCTTAAGCTTTGCGATTGTTGAAGTGGTAAGTCGTTATGAGCAGTCGCTCGCGTAGGTCGACTTTGCAGCTGCTGTGCCACGCTCGGCTGAAGCCTGCTCGTAACCGGATTGGGGCGGTACGCGGCGAACAAACTGGTATGTGTGGCAGCTCGTTCTGCCCAACGCGACACGCTTGTCACGGCCTCACCTTACGTGCTGAGGCTGCGCCTGCCCGCGACGAATCTCCCGGGCTCGCTCTCTTCATGAGCCGTGTAATCGGCACCCTGCGCTCCCTTTGCCGCGAGGTTCAATCCTTTGCGGCCTGCTCCGCGGGTTGCTCCGAGGCGAGGCGAAGCGCGAGCTCGAGGCAGGCATCCTCGAGCGCGAGGGACAGCGCCTTGACGATCTCCTCGGCGCTCGAGTTCACGGCTGGACGCTCGACGCGTACCGTTTGGGGGCGCAGCGCGCTAGCGCCGTCTTGTAGTACGAAGCGTAGCTCGACCAACGCGTGGCGGTCGGGCCCGACGCGTACCTCCTCAAACGCCAGCACGTCCACCGCCAGCATGGGCGCGTCCCCTGTAAGTTGTTCTACGAAGATACTTCGCTCGAACAAGGCTCGAGCAAGCTCGCGATGCACGAGTACCGTTGGTTTTTCCGTCCAGCGCCGGTCCTCATAATAGCCTCCCTCCACGGCTGACGAACGAAAGTAGAGCTTCTTGTTCAAGTGCGCGCCGGCGTTGATTCGGTTCATCCGCAGCGGCCGTTCCTCACGGTTACTAGGTGCGTTCCCTGGCGGCAGTAGACGAACGCTATTCGATTGAGACGGGGTCATTGAGTAGTAATGAACAACAAGCGCAGGCTGCTTCTCGGTGAGCGCACAGCTCGAGAGCAGCAGGTACCAGAACGCGGCGCCGCGGAAGGTGGCGCTCATGGCGCTACTACCTTTTCTCGTCCTTTGAGCAGCATATCGGAGTCTCGTTCGAGTACCTCGGCGAGGTCACGGACCGCCTGTGCGGCCTCGCCCACGTCGCGCAAAGTCTCATCCAGCGCCTCTGCGCTATCCCCCACGCGGCCGAGAGAGTTGCTCGTTTTGACGACGCTCGAGACCAGGCCCTCTTTGCCGTCGAGGCGGCCTAATAGCGCACTTAGTTGCGCGACCGTTCTGTCGATGCTCGCGAGTGCGCTGGCCGTGCCCTGGGGCAGCTCGGCCTCATTGATCGATTTAGCGAATATCCGAAAGTCCTTGAGCGCCTCTCGCGCGCCGACGACCACGGCTAGCACCTGATCTGGCAAGCCCTTGAGTCGTATCTCCTCGAGCACGACGTCGACGGTGCGCAAGATGGATTCCGCTCGCGCCAAGAGCCCCGGTAAGTTGTCTAGCGCTTGAATCAGGTTTTCTTCCAGGCTCTTGAACAGGGAAACCGCGGCGGGGATCGAATTGGGGTCGGTCGTAAAGGGTAGGTCGGGCAGTGGATTGACCTTCACATCAAAGTAGTCAAGCAGCAGAAACTTCACTCCTGTGATCCCCTGGGAGGCCAGCTGCGCGCGTAGCTCCGTGGGAACCAAAAAGCGTGGCGCCCCGGCATGCTCGTCTTGAATGAGCCCCATGCGGCGAATTGCCTCCACGTCGAGCGCCATCTCCACGTCCACATGGCGATGGTCCGGAGCAATCACGATGCTGTTCACGGTTCCGAGCGGTACCCCGCGAAACCGTACTGGCGCACCGACCTCCAAGCCTTGCACCGATTCGTTGAAGTAGGTGTGGTAGCTCACCGTCTCCTTCTTGTTCGAGTGAGCAAAAAGAGCGGACGCAGAGAGGATGCTAACTGCGATGGTAAATAGGACGAAGAGTCCAAGTTTGAACGCGTGAGTCTTAGTGGCCATCTTGCTCGCTCGCTTTGCGTTGAAAGAAGTTGCTGACACGCTTGTCCGCGCTCATCGCGAGCTGCTGCGGGGGCCCCTCGGCGATGAGGCTCCGGCTGGGCCCATCGAGTAGGAGGCAACGATCTGCAACGGCACAGACGGAGGCGAGCTCGTGGGATACCAAGATCACGGTAACGCCAATCACCTTGGCTAGCGTCAAGATGAGCTGGTCGAGTTCGGCCGAGGTGATGGGATCAAGCCCTGCTGACGGTTCATCCAAGAACAGTAGGCTTGGCTCGAGCGCCAAGGCGCGGGCGATGGCCGCACGCTTGCGCATGCCGCCAGAGAGAACTGCTGGGAACTTGTGGGCCTCTCCCTCGAGCCCAACGAGCCGCAGCTTGGCCAGCGCCATCACGCGTACCAGGTCCTGGGGAAGATCAGCCCATTCACTAAGTGGTAGTGCTACGTTGTCTAACAAAGAGAGCGAGCCAAAGAGCGCCCCACCTTGAAACATCACGCCAAAGGTGGGGTGGCCCACGCCAAGGCCACGGTGCGGCGCTCCAGACATCAATACCTCGCCCGCCAAAGGTGGTTCCAGGCCGATGAGATGGCGCAGTAAGGTTGACTTGCCGCAACCACTCCTGCCCAAGATGGCTACGATTTCCCCTTTTGAGACCTCGAAGTTGACGTGCTCCACCAGCACGGAGCTCGGGTCGTAGCCAACGCTTAGGTCTTTCGTCTGCAAGGTCGGCGTGGTCATAGGTTGGAGAGGCGAAAGACCACGGTTAGGGATGCATCAATGAGGACGATGACGAACAAGCCAATCACCACCGTGGAGGTCGTACGACGACCAACGCCTGCCGCGCCCCCCGAGGTAGCGAACCCTTGCTGACAAGCGATGAGTGCAATCGCTAGCGCGTAGCAGGCTGCTTTGATCAGCCCGCCAGCGATGTCCCAGGGCAGGATAGCCGTGCGCGTCTCAGTCAAGTACGCGGTCGCGCTGATATGAAGATTGTAGCGCGCGACGGTCATCCCGCCGAGGACGCCGAAGAAGTCCGCGACGACGGTTAGTAGTGGCACTACTAGCAATAGAGCCAAGACGCGTGGGAATACGAGATAGCGCATCGGGCCGAAGCCCATGGTGCGCAGTGCATCGAGCTCCTCGGAGACTTTCATCGTCCCCAGCTCTGCAGCAATACCTGCGCCCGATCGACCACAGACGATGATTGCCGTCATCAGCGGAGCCAACTCGCGCGTCACGGCCAAGCCAACGATGTCCGCTACGAAAATGTCGGCGCCGTAGGTTTGCAGCTGACGTGCGGATTGAAAGCCCATCACGAAGCCAACGAGGAAGTTGATCAGAATGACGATCGGCATCGCGTCCGCCCCTGCCGTGCTCGCCAAGGTCAAAACGGAACGAAGATTGCCAGTGTGCGGTCGCCTGAGCACGCTCGCGAACGCGGAGGTGGCGCTGCCAATGAAGGACACGAAGGTCTTGAGGTCGGCTAGCAACGTTTGGGTTCGCCCACCGAGCGCCTCCACTGCTCGACTTGCGCGATTACCCGCCGCGTAGGGGCGAGTACCTACCTCCACGGGAGTTCCGTCCGCGTTGCCGCCATAGAGGGTAATCAACGCATGGGCGCGTTCGCCTTTGGCGATAATGCTGCAAAGGGCTCCACTCGCCTGCAGGCGTGAGCGCCAATGAACCAACAGCGCCATGGCAGCGCCGTCAATCTCACTTGCTTGCGTCAGGTCAAGGTCGAGTTGAGCCCCGTGGTTGTTCGTCGCCAGTTCCAGCGCTGCTGCAAGTTGCTTGGCGGTGCCAAGGTGGAGCGGGCCGGTGAGCATGATGCTCCGCTCATGGCGCGATGCGGCCGGCTCGTCCGAGGTCAAACGTCGGTCTGAAGCTCACGCAGCTTAGTCTTGAACACCCCTACGCATTGGCAACGTGTGCGCCACTCGCGCTTGCCGAAAACGCGCCAATTAGGGGCGAACAAATTGGCCCAACGGTCGATTTGACGAATAGGCCCCATCGATTTGATGGGCTGAACCCACGCCCCGCCGTGCTCCAAGGCCCCGGCGAGGCACGAGTCATTGCGGCTTACTCCGCTACATTGATGAGACAGTCATTGCCGCAGGCATCGGCGTCGACGCTGTTGCCGTCATCACACTCCTCGTTTCCTTCGCTCTGAACAACGCCATCGCCACATCGCTCATCGAGCACGCAGCCGGCCGCGCACTCCGCATAGCCACCGTCATTCACGCCGTCGTCGCATTGCTCCCCGAATAGACTGTTGACGTTGCCGTCCCCGCAGAACGCTCCGGTGACGCAGCCTGGAGCGCAACCATCGTAAGGGGTTACGTTTTGGCCGTCGTCGCACTGCTCGAATTCGGGTTGCAGGATCCCGTCGCCGCAACGCGGACCCCGTTTGCAGTCCGGTGTGCAGTTGCCCCACGTTCCGTCGTTCATCGCTGCACCTTGGTCGCAGGCCTCGTCGGGGGTCTTCACGCCGTCCCCGCAAACGCTTTGGCAGGTGGTCGTGGCGTTGAGGAAGTTCGACAGGGTTAGGCGATAATGCGACTCGGTGGTTTGTCGCTCAGCCTGGAACACCGCGATTTCGTAAACGTTGCCAACCTGCAGGTTCAGCTGCGCTTGGTTTGCGCCAAGATCCACGCTGGCGTCCAGCGCATCGTGAACCCCGCCAAGGTCAACAGCCAGGCGGCGGTTGATGAACACCCACACGTCGTCATCCCCGGTAAAGTCCAGAACCTCGTTGCCCTTGAACTCAAACCAGTAACGGACCTCGCTCGTGAAGTGGAAGTTCTCCGGATTGCCCTCGTTGCCCCAGCCTTGGTTGTTGATTGGGAAGAAGCTCTGGTCATCGAACTGGAATGCGCCCGAGGGAAGCTGCCCTAGCGTGAGCGTTTGCAGTATCGGTACGTTGACGCCCGGCACGTCTCGATACCACTGGTCGAAGTTGGCTTGTCCAGTGGTGCTAACGGTGACTCCAGTGCCGTAAGGGTCGGCGTATACAGGTTTACCATCCGCGCCTAGCAATTCATCGGCGATCGCGACCTCAGTTACGATGATAAACTGTTCAAAGTCTGGATGAGCCGCTTGAAAGTCCCGGTACACCACGGGTAGCACGAGCTCGGTGGGCTCGACCGTCGAGGGTGGACATATATAACCAGGCTCCACCTGGCAGGTGGCCGAGCAGCCATCACCAGGAGAGGTATTTCCGTCCTCACATTCCTCGGTTCCGTTAGGCAGCAAAATGCCGTCACCACACGTGGTCGTACAGGGCAATCCAGGGCTGGCCGAGCAGTCCGGCTCCGACGTGCAAAAGAGAGGCGTGCACAGGTCACCAGAGTCGTTGTTGCCGTCGTCGCATTGCTCAGAGCCTTCGGTGATGCCATCGCCGCATACAGTCACTTCGCACGGTTGGCCAGGAACATCACACTTGTAACCAGGCTCGAGTTGGCAGAGCTCGGAGCAGCCGTCACCCGCGGTAGGGGGCGCGTCATCATCCTCGCACTCCTCCTGTCCGGCGAGGATGCCGTCACCACACGAAGCGGCCTCACACAACTCGCCAGGGTCGGGGCAGACCCAACCAGCCTCGATCGAACAGAGGGCCGAGCACCCATCCCCGCTGGCGTCGTTCCCGTCGTCGCAGGTCTCGGCGCCGGAGATGGTTCCGTCGCCGCAAACGATCGTCGAGAAGCAGGGCTCTCCAGGCGTGAGACAGGCGAAGCCCAACTCGACGGCGTTGCAGGTCCCCGTGCAGCCGTCTCCCGATTCGGCGTTGCCGTCGTCGCAGACCTCGGTCGCTTGTTTGATACCGTCCCCGCAATAGGGACCGGGCCCTTCTCCGCCTTGTCCGCCGCCACCAGAACTGTTGCCCCCGGTTGTAAATCCAGCTCCCTCACCACCCGCGCCGCTGCCGCCGTTCGAGCTGGCCCCGCTGCCTTCCACCACCCGTCGTTGAGCGGATTAATTCAATGTCACCACAACCAAAGGCGAGCAGCAGAGCGCTTCCCAGGAGGTGCTTCCGAAGCGAAGGAGCCAAAAATTGGAAGCGCAGAGGCATATTGGGCATTGCGTCATAGTACCGAACCTTCGTGAATCGGGAAGGGGTTCGAGCTGTGAGGAGTGCGCGGCTCAGTCGCATAGTCAGATGAAATGTCGGATGGCCGCCGACCCGCATCCCGCCGACACGCGAATGTCACACGCGACGGTGCCTCGACTAGGCTCGAGCGGTGTTCTTCGTTCTCGACTTCGTCCGGCGCAAGCTCGCAGAGCGCGGGGCTTTCCCACAAGCATGGCGCTCCATCTTGCGCGCGCGCGTACCGTTCTATCAGTACCTCACTGCTGACGAGAAACGACGCTTTGAGCGTAAGCTCCAAGTGTTTGCACGTACGAAGCCATTCTCCGGCGCCAACGGTATGGTGATTACGGATGAGGTCAAAGTGGTGGTGGCTGCCGCGGCGGCCCGACTCGTAATGAACCTGCCAGGTGAACACTATGGCCGATTGAATGAGATAGTTATTTATCCTTCGCACTACAAGCATAAGGACAAGCAGGGCGTCACGGTCTTGGGGGAAGCCTTTGGTCCCGGAGTAGTGGTGCTCTCATACCGCGCGGTTTTGCAGGGACTGTCGAATCCGCATGACGGGCATGACACCGCCAGTCACGAGTTTGCGCACGCTCTCGATGCCGCCGACGGCGCCTTCGACGGCACTCCCGAACTCGAGTCGGTGGAGGCCTATGGGCCATTCGCCTCGGTGATGACGCGGTCGTTCAATAAGTTGTCTGCCAAGGTGGGCCGGAAGCAGTCGGATTTGCTGCGTGAGTACGGCGCAACCAATGAAGCAGAGTTCTTCGCCGTGGCCACGGAGACCTTCTTTGAGAAGCCGGAGCAGCTGCTACGACGGGAGCCAGCTCTATATGCGGTGTTAGCGGCTTATTACCGAGCAGACCCGGCTCGGCGTTGAGCTGCCTCGTCGCCAGCCTCCGGAAGTTGTTTCCAACGCAGGCCGCTGCTTATGTTGCAAACGAGTTCCCGCAGGCCGGGTGAAGCGTACGCGGCTAGCTCGTGGGGCCCTCCTCGGATCTGTGCCAACGGGCCCAACATTCCAGCGGGGGCTTTGGGCCAAGGTGACGGAGCCATGCGTGTGTAGCGATAGACTAGTAGCGCAGCATCGACGGAAGTGGCGCACAGCTTGTCGAGCCACGGAGCGAGGGTTGCCCACAGCTCAGGGGTGAGGGAAAACGGGTCGATGTGAATCAATAGCGAAGCTGGCCTAGCCGTCACCATCCCACGCAACGCGGCCACCGCATCCTCTACGACGTTGACGTGCTGCAGTTGTTCCGTGCCGAGCTGCTCGCGCAGCTCGGCACGGGTTTCCGCATTGGCTTCGCCAAGGATTGCCGAAGCGCAATGGTCTCCCAACACATCCAGAGCCAGCCCGGCAGAGCAACGATAGCGCCCTGTCCTGGCGAACGACTCGTGTTCGATATGGGTGTAGCGTTCATAGGCCGAGTGTCGGGCGTACTCCTGTAGCTCACGTTGCCAGCGTGTCTCGTCAGCCGTCGATTGAAGAAGGAAGCTATGGGTATCAATATAGTGAGCGCGCGTGCCGCGTTGCCTAAACGAGTGGGCTAGCTCAACGAGCGCTGCGTGTTTGAGGATGTCTCCCCGGTTGCCGACGCTGCGGGCCTGAGGATTTACAGGGCGGGCCATGTTTGGTGGAGGATAGTAGTCCTAAAGCTGCGGCTATGGACTCGCATGGGTCACTCATGTGGCCCTCGCGATGAACGCCGTGCCTCAACTCGCGCGATCCTCGGCCAACGGTCGATCCTCCCAGTCGGTCCAGGCCACGTCGTTACGCGCGAGGAAGGCCTTTACGGCGACGCCGATCGTGGGGAAGAACGCCGAGTCGTCGAGTAGCTCCAGCTGGGCGGGCTCTCGCTTCGAGGTCGGGGCGCTGGTCGGGCGTTTCAAGCGATAACGCAGTAGTCGGTCTTTTACTGGGTCCTTCAGCTCTGCGAAGGTTAGCTCGACCTGGCGGGTCGCTAGCTCAGCCAAGAGCTCCTCGAGCATCTCGGCAGCGGTCGAGTCGATATCGGTTATCGGCTCAGCCGCGATCAAAACCGTGCGCACGTTGGTTGAAGCACTGTCAACCTCCGCGAGCACGCGGGTGCGAAATGTATCGGCGTTGGCAAAGAAGAGCGGGGCATCCCAGCGATAGAGCAATAGGCCGGGGATCTCCTTTGCTTCGGGGTAGCGAGTCCGATCGTGATAGCCCTTTACACCTTGAGCGCGGCCGAGCACCGCATCATGCGGACGCCAGGCTCGACGCACAAAGTCCAATAGAGACACGGCCACGGTCGCCGCAATTCCCGGAATGACCCCGACCAAAGCGATTGCTGAGAAGCCAAAGAGCGCGAGCACGAGGTCGGTTCGCCTAGCCCGATAAAACAGTAGTAAGGACTGTCCGTCGAAGATTCGCAGCGCCGCCGCGATCACGACTGCCCCCAGGGTCGCGCTAGGTAGGTTCTTGATTAGTCCGGGCGCCACGACCAGCAGCAAGCTAATGAGGAGCGCTCCCACAACCCCGGTAAGCTGGGTGCGGGAGCCAGCGGACTCGGCGACGGGAGTACGCGAGGAGCTGCTGCTAATCGGAAAGCCGCCGAACATCCCGGCGGCGAAGTTTGCCGCGCCAAGCGCTACAAGCTCACGGTTCGGATCGACGCGGTAGCCGTTTCGCGCTGCGAAGGTCCGCGAGAGTACGCTGGTATCAGCAAACGCTAGCAGCGCGATCCCCACCCCGGCCACCAGCATCTGCATCAGGTCTTCCGCGCTGACTGCCGGCAGCGCGGGCAACGGCAACCCGCGCGGGACTGCTCCGACGACGACCAGCCGCGAAGACCAGTCGAATGCGGTCACGACCAAGGTCGACAGGCCCACCGCCAGTAGTACACCGGGCATCTTGGGAGCTAGCCGGCGCAGCCCGAGGATCAGCATTAGTGATCCAAGCCCCAATCCGAGCGCCTCCGGCTTGCTGCGGCCGGCCGCTACCCCGCGGATGAAGCCTAAGCAACCCTCCACCACGCCGCTGGCCTTTACACTAAATCCACACAGCTTGGGTAACTGTGTAATCAGTACAGTGAGCGCAATGCCGTTGGTGTAGCCAACGCGCACAGGCTTCGAGAGCAGCTCGGTGATGAAGCCGAAGCGTGAAAGTCCCATCACGGCGCAGGTGACTCCGGTGATTAGCGCGAGACCGCTACCCAAGGTTGCTGCGCGCTCCGGACTTTCACTTCCCGCCGAGGCGACGATTGCTGCCGCGATCAGCGCTGCCAGGCCCGAATCTGGGCCGAGTACCATAACCCGCGATGGGCCAAAGAGTGCGTAGACCAAGAGCGGAATGATGGTGGCGTAAAGCCCCGTGACGGCTGGAAGGCCGGCCGCTTCGGCGTAGCCCATCCCGGCGGGTACCAAGACGGCGGAGACGACCAGCCCGGCTACGAGGTCGTCGCGTAGCCACGCCCGCTTATACCCGAGTAGCGTATGCAAACCAGGCAGATAGCGTTCAATCGCTTCTGTCGTCTTCACGGAGTTGAGCGTGCGTTGGCGAGGCTAATGATCATGCGGGCGCGTAAGTATGCGCCCTCCCTGCGCCCGAAGATACCTCTCGCGCAGCCTGCTCTGGACTCCGCTACATTGCCGGCTTTCGCAACCGGAAGAGTCCCCCGCTTTCTGTGAAGTAGAGCGCTTGGGCGTCCTGCTCGAACTCGCCAGCGAACGAGCCTTGCAACGCGTAGCTCGCGATGAGGGAGGCGGCGTTGGCCTGGGGGCCGTTTGCTTGATTGAGCGTAGCGATTGCGGCAGCGTAGATACTTACGACCCCTCCGGCGCGGGCGGCGAAGAAGAGGGTCCCGCCGTCTCGCAACACGGAAACGGGGCCAGCTGAGCCGAGGTCGAACACGCGAACGAGGTTATTGTTCGCCAGGTCCATACGATAGAGGCCCAAGGTGCCCTCGATAGCAAAGTAGAAGGCCCGCGTGCCAGCGGCGTCGAGGGCGAAGGTGTGTCCCGCATCGTCTGCGTTCTGCGCGATCGGGAAGCCTGTGAAGGTCGTTTCGGAGACATTGGTGGCGAGGTTGATTCGCTGCAGGTGCCCTTGTGTGCCCTGTGTGCTGATCGGGTGGACGATCACCTTGGTGGCGTCGCCTGGTAGCGCGATCATTGAGCTCGGATAGGCCGAGCTGAAGCACACGACGTCCGTTGGGGCGCTCGGGTTCCTACGTAAACAAGTACCCGTACCGAAGTAGGTGGTACCTGCGTGTTGCTCGATCAGGCTGAGCCCGCCAACCGTGGTTGCGTCCGTGAATGTGCCGAACGCTCCGACGCGCAACGGCCCGTTGCCAAAGCGATAACCGAACGCGAGGTTGTTGGCGACGACCGAGATAGGAAAGCTGCTTAGGACCGGGTTGAGCCCAGAGTTCGCCGTGCCAATCGCGGAACTCTGCGTTGGGTCGAAGCGGTGGAACACCCCATTACCGAGCTCCAGGGAGTAGAGTTGGCCGCTGGTTGCGTCTAGGCCCACACTTCGGGTCGTACCAAGAGCGAGCGAGCTTGCTGCAGCCGCCGGCTGACAAAGCCCAGCGACGCAGGCAGCGCCGGGAAAACCAGCCGTGCTGCAGGCGTGGTCGCACTGGCCGCAATGCAGTACGCTGTTTTCGAGCGTGACGCAGCTGCCGTTGCAGTCCACCGTGCCCGCGTCACAAGTGCACACTCCTGCAACGCAGCTGCGGTCGTCGCTACAGGCGTTGCAGGCCGCGCCACAGTGGGCGTCGTCTTCGTCGTCATAACAGCCGGTGAGCCCGCTGCACGCGTGCGTGCCGCCAGGGCAAACGCAATCGCCTGCAGAACAGATCTCGCTGCCGTCGCAGCTCGTATTGCAGTCCCCGCAGTGGCTCTCATCGGTGGCGGTGTCGTAACAACCGTCACTCGGTGAGAGGCAATGCTCGAACCCTAGGGGGCAACAGAGGCCCGAGCGACATTCCTCGGACGCGCTGCAATCTGTCGCACAGTCTCCGCAATGGGCTTCGTCCGTGAGGAAGTCGTAGCACCCTGGGGGATTGGAGCATTGGTCGCTGGTCGCCGGGCAACCGCAGACCCCGTTGAAGCACTCGCCGCCAGGGAGGCACTCGTCGCAATCGGAGCCGCAGTGGGCTTCATCGGTAAGGATATCGAAGCAGCCTTCAAGCCCGAAGCAAGCCGCCTGCGGGAGCTCACACCCGCCTCCGGTGCCGCCGTCGCCTCCCTGCCCAGCGCTGGCGCCTTGCCCGCCTGCGCCCTGGCCGCCCAGCCCACCCGTGACGCCGTCCCCTCCAGTTCCTCCGCTGCCTCCGCCGCCGTCTGGATTGGCGCCACCGCCAGCGTTACCGCCAGTAGCGCCAGTGCCCTCGAGGTTTGGTGCTGGAACCTCAAAAGTGCAGGCGCAAACCACGATGCATGCGGCGAGCGGTAGGGGTTGGCGAGTCAGCCAGCCCCACGTTGAAGACAAGGGCTTAACGTCCTTCAAAGGCTGACAGCTCCATGTTGGACTCACGGTAACGCGTTCCGTCCAGACACCAATGTCAGCGCCATTTCACTGCGATCCTGTGATCGTTCCAAGCTGCGACAGGGCCTGTAGATCGGTGCAAACGCGCGACTTTCGGGCGGTGTCTGCGCTATGAAGGCGCATGCCCATCATGCACGATGCTTGCGGTTGTCGCGCTGCAGCGCGGGACTTTGCGTTGAGCGGCGCCGAGGCGCACTACCCGCCGCACCTCGAGCTTGAGCCGACCCACCTCGAGATCAACCTCAGCTTGGACCTGATCGCGCAGACGGCGAAAGGAGTGGTCACCACCACGGTGGAGGCGCGTCGCTCCGGCCCTCGCACGTTGCGCCTTCACGCGGTTGACTTTGAGTTGCTCGCGGTACGCGACCAAAGTGGGAAGGCGCTCGTCTATCGCTACGACGGGCGTGAGTTACTCGCGACTTGGGCTGAGCCATTTGCGACGGGCGAGGTGCGCCAGCTCCAGATCGAATACCGCGTTCAGCGGCCGGTGACTGGGCTCTTTTTCTCGAAGCCAGAGCCGGGGGCCGAGACCGATCCGTGGTTCGCAGCGACTGATCACGAGACAGAACGCGCGCGGCATTGGCTGCCGTGTGTCGACCTGCCCAACGCGCGACCCCGGCTCGACTTCAAGTTGCGCGCCGATAGCCGCTTTACCATTTTGGCCAACGGTGCGCTGGTCTCCGAAACCGCCCATGAGGACGGTACCAAGACTGCGCACTATCGGCTCGAGCAACGCTGTCCGAGCTATCTGACCTGTTTTGCTATTGGGGAGTTTGTTCGCTTTGAGGACGGCGACCACCAAGGAAAGCCGATTGCCTACTTTGCTACCAAGGAGTTCGAGCAGCACCACTTGAAGCGCTCCTTTGGTCGCACCCCGGCGATGTTGTCGTGGCTGACCAAAAAGCTTGGCTGTGAGTTGCCGTATCCCAAGTACTTTCAATTCGCGTTGCCTGGCTTTGGTGGAGCCATGGAGAACATCTCGCTGGTCAGTTGGGATGATATATTCATCTTGGACGATCGCCTCGCGGAAGAGTGGGGTTGGCTCGTTGACCAAATCAACATCCACGAGATGGCGCATACCTTCTTCGGGGATTGGGTGGTTTGTCGCGACTTTGCGCATGCTTGGCTCAAGGAGTCCTGGGCGACCTATATCGAGAGTTGCTGGCTGGAGGACAACGTCAGTCGCGACGAGGCCGACTACGACTTCTTCGCCAACGCAGCGGCCTACATCACAGAGGCGGACGAACGCTATAAGCGCCCAATCGTCACGCGTACCTTCGATCATTCGTGGAGCCTGTATGACCGCCACCTCTATCCTGGCGGAGCTTGCCGGTTGCACATGTTGCGGAGGCTCTTGGGTGATGAGGTGTTTTGGCCAGCCGTAACCGACTATCTGCAGACGTTTGGTGGTCAGGTCGTCGAGACGGATGACTTCCGCAGGGTGCTAGAGAAACACTCTGGCCGCTCACTGGTTCGCTTCTTCGACCAGTGGTTCCACAGCTTGGGCTACCCCGTCCTGCAAGTGGACTTCTCCCATGACGCCGAGAAGGGGGAGGGGAGCTTCCGCATCGAGCAGAAGCAGGTTGATGAGAAGGCGGGCGTTAAGCTGTTTCAGCTTGAGTTAGAGCTCGCTTGGACTGTCAATGGCAGCACCGAGTCGCACGTCGTGGAGCTTGTTCATGGCGTTCACACGGTCGTGCTCAAGATGCCTGAGGCTCCAGAGGACGTTCGTATCGACCCAGGGTTGCGGCTGCTGATGAAGCTGGAATTCAATCCCGGCGAGGACATGCTGCGACGTCAATTGACCTGTGAATCGGTGGTCGCTCGCATTAGGGCGGGGCAGGAACTGGCAAAGACTGGGCGCTCCAAGAACCTAGAGGCGCTGCTCAGGGCTTATCGAGCTGAGCCTTTTTGGGGCGTCCGCATCCAGTGGGCTAGGGCGTTATCAAAGGCCGCTAGCGAGACGGCTCTGCGCGGGCTTGCCGAGCTCGTAGCAGAAGAAGAAATGCCGCTGGTCCTCGAGGCGTTGATGCGCGCAGCTGGTGTCCACCGTGATCCCCGCATTGCCTCGGCGCTCGAAGCGCGGTTCGACGCGGGGTTACCCTATCGCGCAGCGGCAGCGGCCATCGAAGGGCTCGGGGCACAGCGCGCCGCCGCACCGTTTGATACCATCGTATCCGCGAGCGCTTCGGATGGCTTTGGTGGCCACGTTCAAAGCGGTGCTCTTCGCGCGCTGGGCTCGTCCCGACGCCCAGAGGCTTTGGCTCTGTTGCTAGAACGTTGTCGACCGGGCGCAACGTCCAACCGAGCTCGGCCTGCCGCCGCCGCCGCGTTAGCGGAGTTTGGTCGCACACTCGACCGCGGCCCGCGCGAGCAAGTGCGCGAACGTCTCGTTGACCTCTTGCGCGACCCGCACGAACGTATGCGTAAGGCCGCTGTCCTCGCGCTCGAGACGCTCGGAGACCCGGAGGCGGCTCCCGCACTGATGGCCTATCGCTCCCGCGTTTCAGAACAGGAGCAACCTCAGATCGACCGCATCGTGGCGGCCCTACACACTGCAACTCCGGCTACTGCATCGGAGAAGCAGCTCGAGGAACTGCAGGCGAAGATTCGTACGATGAGCGCCGCACTCGAGCGACTCGAAGCGAAGATGCCATGAACACAGCTTTCTATACGTTCGACGGTGGGCGCTTCATTGCCAGCGAGTTGACCCGTGGCCCTTGGAGCAACCAGCACCAACACGGCGGCCCGCCCTGCGCGCTACTTGGGCGCACGCTAGCGAGCTTTGGCGCAGACGCTGCGGAGTTCTCGCTTGCGCGGATAACGGTCGAGCTGCTTCGACCCGTCCCGATTGCGCCGCTCACCGTTCGCTGCGAGCTGGTTCGCCCGGGCAAGTCCGTGCACCGGCTCGAGGCCGTGCTGCTCTGCGATGATAGCGAGGTTGCGCGCGCTAGCGGCCTGCGAATTCGACGGCGAGAGTTCCCGTTGCCCGAAGCCGGCGCCTCAAGCGCTGCTCCTCTTGTGGCAGCGCCTGAATCCTTGGCGAGCTTCACCTTCCCGTTTTTTCGGCACGAACTCGGATATCACCGCGCAGTCGATGTACGGTTTGCTAGCGGTCAATGGGGGGATCGCAGCGTAGTGGTTTGGTCCCGTCCCACGGTCGAGCTGGTCGCTGGAGAGCCGCTGACCGCTGTGGAACGCACCCTGATCATCGTCGACGCTGAGAGCGGGATCTGCCCGCCGCTCGATCCGCAGCGAGCAAGCTTCGTCAATCCGGATTTGACGGTCTACTTTGAACGCGAGCTGCGCGGGGATTGGCTGGGGCTCTCTGTGCGATCGGCTGCGCACTCACACGGCGTCGGTATCGCCGAGAGTCTGCTCTTCGATGAAGGCGGACCGGTAGGGCGCAGTGTGCAGTCTCTGGTGCTTGGCGCTCGCTAACCACCCAACGTCATTGCCCCTGCACTCGACGTCCGAAAATGGCCGGATCTGGAGGCTCGGTTGCAGCATAGTTGCATCGTGTTCGCGTCCGAGCCCGAGCTGAATCCTTCGAGGTGCTACCGCGCCCTCGAGACACGTGACGTCCGTTTTGACGGGCGATTCTTCACCGGTGTGCGCACGACAGGGATCTACTGTCGGCCGATATGCCCGGCCAAGTGCCCTAGGTTTGAGAACGTCGTGTTCTTTCGTTCCGCCGCGGAGGCCCACTGCTCGGGCTTTCGTCCTTGCTTGCGTTGCCGGCCCGAGTCCTCCCCGCGGCTTGCGACGTGGCGCGGGACCTGGTCTACCGTTTCACGGGCGCTTGCCATGATTGAGGAGGGCGCCCTCGACGGTGACGACGCCAGCTTGCCGTTGCTTGCGGAGCGCTTGGGGATTGGGGATCGGCAGCTACGACGTCTGTTTGATAAACACTTAGGCGTTTCGCCCATTGCCCTAGCGCAAATCCGCAGGGTTCTACTGGCTAAGCAGCTATTGCATCAAACAAGTATGTCAATCGCTGAGGTGGCGCTGGCCTCCGGCTTCAGCAGTGTGCGCCGCTTCAACGCAGCGTTTCTCAAGCAAGTCGGGCTCGCTCCTACGAGCTTACGGCGCGCGTCGCGATCGCCTCAGCACGGAACAAGCGTGACGATCTTGCTAAGCTACAGCGGTGCCTACGATTGGCCCGCCATGCATGAGTTCTTCGCCGCGCGCGCACTCGATGGCTGCGAAAACACTGACGCGGGCTGTTATCGTCGTAGCTTTCTCTTGCAGGGTGAGCAAGGCACGCTCGAGGTTGCGCCGCATACATCGGCTTTGTCGCTCAAGCTGCAATGTAGTCTGACGAAGCTGTTGCCTCAGATGATAGCGCGCGTCCGACGGATGTTCGACGTTGATGCTGATACAGCGGGTATTGCTCGACATTTGTCGAAGGACGCACTGCTATCGCCCCTCGTACGCTCGGCCCCAGGATTGCGTGTCCCCGGAGCATGGGACGGCTTCGAACAGGCTGTACGCGCCATTCTCGGACAGCAGATCTCGGTAGCCGCGGCTCGCCGACTTGCATCGATACTGGTCGCTGAGTTTGGGCAGCCGCTCGCGCCTTCATTGCAGGGAGGCGGGCTAGCGCAGATTTTTCCGGAGCCTCATGAGCTTATGCAGCGGAGCCTAGCAATCTTACCTATGCCCAAAGCGCGCAGCGCGGCGTTGAGCGAGCTCGCCAAGGCTGCCATGCTCGATCCGTGTTTATTCGAGTGGCAACGTTACTCGAGCCTGGAGGATGCGGTCTCCCGCTTTAAGTCGATCAAGGGTCTCGGCGATTGGACTGCCCAGTACATTGCGCTGCGTGGCTTGCATGACCCTGATGCGTTTCCGCGCGGTGACGCGGCGCTGCAGCGCTCTTTTGCGCAGCGAACGCGTCAAGGCTCGAGCGCTCCCGGTGACCTCACGAAGCAGGCTGAGAGCTGGCGACCGTGGCGCGCATATGCCGCCCAACATCTTTGGCATGCCGACGTTCGAGAGAACGGGTGAAAGGAGAATTCGATGCAGTTCTATCGTGATCAGGTGGTAAGCCCGCTCGGGCTTCTCATCGCCGTTTGGGTTGAGCCCGGCATGCTTTGCGCGCTCGATTACGATGGTAGCGAGCGGCTCACAAAGCTTTGCCACCGCTACCACGATATTGAGCTGTCCGATCTCTCGCAGCGCACTCTCCCTAAGCCGATTGGCCACGCGCTGATTCGCTACTTCGAGGGCGATTTGACGTGCTTGACGGAGGTGGCCGTGTGGCACGGTGGCTCGAGTCTCGAGCAAGCCGTCTGGTCGGAACTGCGCCGAATCCCTCCGGGAGAGACGCTCTCCTACGGGCAGGTAGCTGCCAGGATCGGCCGACCGACGGCGTGTCGTGCTGTTGGCAGGGTCAATGCGTCGAACCCGGTCAGCATCGTGGTCCCGTGCCATCGTGTGGTCGGGGCCGGCGGCGCGCTCACGGGCTACTCCGGTGGGCTCGCGAGAAAGGCTTGGTTGCTTGCTCACGAGACCAGCCAGGTCAATGAACGACCGCCGCTTACTTTGGGCGCCACTACGTCTTCGCCGCAAAGGAGTTACAGCCACCCTCCGGTGAAATCGGTCCTTTCATGAGCGAACAGCCACCACACTCTTCGGGCCCTTTGGCCTGGTACAGGTTGCACAGCTTGCATGCCTTTGTCGCGTCCGCTGCCTTGTCCACGTAGCCGAGGCTCTGGCGCTGGGTAATCTCAGGACCCGTCAACGCGCTCGTGTCAGTGCAGTCTAGGCCGCTTTTGCACGCGATTCCGAAAGCCGCTGCGGCTGGAAACAAGGCGAGGCGCAGAAGCACGTCCCGGCGTGAGGGACTCGAGGTGTCGGGTCGCAAGGCCGACTCGTTCTCGTTGCGCATTGGTGTTTTCATGACGCACAGATAGAGACCAGGCGAAGTCAAGACAAGGGCACATCATCGACCGAAGGTGGATGCAGCGTTCGGAACGAGTCATTCCGCCGAAGGAGTCATTCAGAGCTGCGCGATGAGTTGCTCGGCCAGCGAAATTCCGGACAGGTAGGCGCCCTCGACACGGCCGCCAGCCAACCAGTCCCCCGCGACGCCAAGTCGCGCTGAGACATCGAGCGTTGCTCCGTGGTGTTGGGGTCGAGGCACTTGGGCGAAGGCCCAGCGGTGTACGAGCTGGTGGTCGGGTTTGAGGCTTGGCAGCGCCAACAGTCTCGCGAACTCTTGCACCAATACCGATTGGACTTCCTCGAGGTCGAGCGCGAACGACGCCTTCGACCATTCCGGCGATGCCTGCAGCATCCAGCGTTCTCCCGGTGGGCGTGCGGGCTTGCTCGAGTCGCGCGCGAGCCAAGCAAGGGGTGAACGCCTCGTCTCGTCCCGCCCAACAAAGATCCCATCCCATGGTACGGACAGACTGCCTGCGGCTTCGTTGGGAACCACTCCAACTGCGAAGCACGGCCAGAGCTCTGTTTGCTGAGTCACAGCCGTTAGTTGGGGACTCAATTCGTCGATGAGCGAGCCCGCCTGTCGCGGCGGTAGACACACCATTACGAAGTCGAACTGGCCAAAATCGGTAGCGACTTCCTCGGGTGCTCGCTGCGGCCCAAGGGTTGTCCCGGGGGGAGCCGCATGACCCGTGAGTGAGAGCTGCTCATCGATGGGACGGATGGCATCCACTCGACAGCCGCTTCGAACGTCCAATCCCAATGCAATAAACTTCGCGAACGCGTTCATCCCGGGCGTCCCGACATAGCGAACCAAGGTGTCTACCGCGTGCACCTGGGCCGCTTCTTCCTCGAGCGCCCCGATGACTCCTAACCACGGCGCGCACGCGCCTGCTTGGACGGCGCGTTCAACCAGCACTGCAAACCGCTGGTCTCGCACGGTGAAGTACTGTGCGCCAAGGTCGAAGGTATGCGCGCCCACCCGACGCGTGGCGAGCCTCCCACCGGGCGAGCGCCCTTTATCCAAGACCACCACCTGATGTCCCTGCCGCTGTAGCTCTTGTGCACACGAAAGGCCGGCTATGCCGGCGCCAACTACCGCGATACGCAATCCGCTCGTGTGGCCCTGTGGATGATTGGCAGGCATTCCGATTGGTTAGCAGGGACGGCTCCCGAGGTGCGGTTGAATCAGGCTGCCTTTGAAAAGATCCTTACCGCCCAGGTAACAATGTTAGGTAGGGCGGCTATGCGACTTGCCTGTGCGCTCATTTCCTTGGGTGCCTGTTTGACCGTCTGCCCAGTGTTGGCCGAGGAGGCCGGAGTACCCCTTCGGCTCAAAGGGGGATACGGGCAAGGAATGGGCATTGAGTCCGAGGATGGATCGTTCGGTATGTCGTTGAAGGCTCGCGCTCAGGTCCGTACGACCGTCGGCGTTCCCGAGGACGAAGAAAAGGATCCTACCGCCGACTTCCAAATTCGACGGCTTCGCGTGACGGTCGACGCTCACGGTTGGGATGAGCTCGTAAGCCTCAAGGTGCAACTCGCGTTTGCTCCGCTCGACCAAGATCCCGTGGCTCCTTTCCCGGTGCGCGACGCGTTTGTGACGGTGGCTCCTGCGCGGGACTTCAAGCTGCGCGTAGGGCAAATGAAGGTCCCCTTCGGGCGTCAGCGAGTTGTCTCCTCGGGGAGCCAGCAGATGGTCGATCGCTCGATCGTTACCGGAGAGTTGAACCTCGACCGCGACGTTGGTGTGCAGTTCTTTTCCGAAGACCTGTTTGGTCTGAAGGGGTTGCTCGGCTACAACGTTGGGGTGTTTGGCGGGGATGGCCGCAACCGCGTCTCTGGTGGCTATGGCTTGCTTTACGCAGGGCGACTCTCCGTTCGGCCGGTTGGCGGCGAACTCGCGGACGATCTCGACGAGGTCGACTTCAAGCAGACCAAGCCGCGTTTGCAGGTGGCTGCCTCGGGGGCGTTCAATCACCAGTCCGATCGTGTTCGAAGCACCACCGGCGAGGTTTTTGCGACGGGACCATGGGCTGACTATGCCCACGTGGGAGCGGATACGAGCTTTAAATATAACGGCCTATCGCTAACCGGTGAGTTCTTCCTGCGCCGCGCGCTCGAGGACCGTAACACCGAGGTCGTGGACGGGGCGCCGGTAACAGATATTGCGCGCTCCGGTTACGGCGGCTTCTTTCAAGCTGGGCAGCTCATTGAAAAGCGTTTTGAGGTCTCCGCCCGAGTCGGAACGCTCAAGGTATTGGGAGACCCAGAGAGCGGTTTCAAGCCGGAGAAGGAGCTAGGCGGAGCAGTCAGCTACTACTTCTTGAAGCACGCACTCAAGCTGCAGGTTGACACCTTCTATCTCTGGGAGACCTGGGGTGAAGGGCGGGTTCAGACGCGCCTGCAACTACAGGCTGCGCCCTGATATGCTCGAGAGTTCATTCTTTCTTCCTCGCGAGCACCAGTGCGAGGCGCGGGACCAGATTCTAGCGGCGAGGTGCAAGGGGCGACCGGGGTTTCTGCTCGGTGACCTAACGGGGCTCGGTAAGACGCTGTCCGCCTGGCTCGCCGTCGCCGCGATGCCGGAGCGCGAGGTGCTGATCATCTGCCCAAAGGGTGGAATGCCTCAATGGCGGCGCACCATTGCGCTCTCGGGAACAGCGCCTAAACAGGTAACCCTCATTAACTACGAACGGACAAAGTCTCTGCTGGCCCCGCTGGCAGTCAGTAGCAAGCGCTCGGTGCGAGCGAAGAATAACGAGTTGGCGCGGGCTGGTCGCCCCAAGGCTGTTTGGCCTATTGTTGTATTTGATGAAAGCCATCGCTTGCGGAACCCCAGTTCACAGCAGTCGATGGCCTGCCGACAAATTGCTGATGCCGCAGCCTTCACGCTCTTCCTCAGCGCGACGGCCGGTCAGTCACCGCATGAACTATCCTATCTTGGGCGGATCCTGGGCAAGGTGACGGGCTTGGATACGAGCACGATGGACGGCTTCCGGCTCTTGATGAAGTCGCTCAAGATCGGCAAAGCGCGCGGGCGCTGGAAGAACTGGTCCTGGCAGCCGAATGAGCGGGACCGCGCGCTCATGGCGGACCTGCTCTATAAGGGTGAGGCTGCGATCGGCATTCGGCGAAGGCCAGAAGACATCGCTGGTTGGCCTGAGGTCCAACGCGAGCTGGCAGCCGTTGCACTGACCCCAGCGAGCCGTCTCCTTTACGAGACTTCCTGGCGCAGTTTTCGTGCAGAGTTGGGCTTGGCCGGGGGCAGTACACGCCACGGCGTTGGTCGAGTGGCTGAGCTTCGTTTTCGGCAGAAGGCGAGCCTATTGCGGGTTGCTGGAACCGCAGACTTCGCACAGGAGTTGCTCGAGAACGATGAGCAAGTAGCCATCTCGGTGGCCTTTCTCGAGACAGGGGCAGCCCTGTGCGAGCTACTGAGCAACCGCGGCTACCGAGTTGGTCAAATCAATGGTGAGCAAAGCGGACCACTCAATGAGCAGGTGCGGTTACAGTTCCAGACCGGAGAACTCGAAGTGGTGATCTTTACTGTCACCGAGTCAATCTCGCTGCATCAGCATGAGCTTCCCGGTGGGGAGAAACCGCGGCAGCTAATCATTCACGATATGCGCCATAGCGCGATTCAGCTGCAGCAGATTGAGGGCCGCTGTCATCGGGATGGCCAGCGGGCGTTGATTCACTATGCTTTTGCGGAGAGCACGGTAGAAGAGGCGGTTGTCGCGCGGGTGGTGAATCGGATGGCCAATATGGATGGCATGGCGGGCGATGACATTTCGCTCTTGGAGGAGCTCGCGCGGGAGGTGGAGCAGAGCGTAACCGAGCGCTTGACGAGCGAGCCGTAGGCCTCGGTGTAGACGGTCTATGGTAAAGGCTGGCGATGGCCCTTCGGAACGACGAGCAAGCCGTAGCCATCGCGAAGCAGGCGCTCGCCCCGCTACTTCCTGAGCTGGCTGAGCAGCTTGGCGCCAAAAGGTTGCAGGTTGAGTCTGTGCTTCAGGCGCTTTGGGGTGGGTACGGGGAGCTGTTGCGGCTTACGGTCGAGGGAGGGGCTTATGGCAGCGCCATTCTCAAGTGGGCGCGCCCACCGTCGTATCGTAGTGACTCGGCGTCTCACCTACGCAAGTGCCGCTCGTTTGAGGTGGAGACATCGTTCTATCGAGGTTACGCGGCTCGATGTGACCAAGCCTGTCGGGTTCCGCGTCTGCTGGCTGACTACAAGCGCGACGGCGAATGGCTACTGTTGCTCGAAGACCTGGATGCGTCAGGGTACCCAGGTAGGACGAGGGATCCCAACTCGCGAGAGCTGAACGCTAGCTTGGATTGGCTAGCAGCGTTTCACGCGCGCTTCTTCGCTGTCAATCCGGAGGGGTTGTGGCCGGTAGGGTGTTATTGGCATCTCGCAACGCGCGCCGAAGAGTTCGCCTTGCTGAATCCGGCGCAGCAAGCGCGTGCGCTGGAGCTCGATCACCAGCTGTCGCAGAGCAAACACCAAACGCTCGTGCATGGTGACGCCAAGCCTGCGAACTTCTGCTTCAGCCGGCAAGGCGACGCCGTTGCGGCCGTGGACTTTCAGTATGTTGGAGCTGGGGCGGGAGCGCGGGATGTAGCGTATCTACTGCACGGCCTGACGCGCGAGCAATCCGAGCGGGCCCTCGACTACTATTTCTCAAGGTTAGTGCATCGACTACCGCCGCGCTGGGATGGCGCGGCGGTGGAGCGTGAGTGGCGGGACCTATTCCCGATTGCGCTCGAAGACTACGAACGCTTCCTCGTGGGCTTTCGTCGCTCGCGGTAGAAGCGGGGGCAGGGTTGTCCGGTGCCCTGCCCGTCTTGCTCGCGCGCTTGGGCAATGCTCCTATCTGGGCGTGCTTGGGTCGGGGTCACTGTTAACCAAGAATCTGCGCCTCGAGCGCGAACTCGGACACGGTGCCATGGGCACCGTATGGCTGGCGGAGCAGCTTTCTCTGGGCGCCTACGTGGCGGTGAAGGTGATGCGAGTGGCGGGCGTAGCTGACGAGGAAGCCCGCGCCCGTTTCGCTCAAGAGGCGCGTCGGGTAGCCAGCGTCCACAGCCCCCACGTGGTGCGTATTCTGGACTACGGAGTGACGCTGGAGGGTGAGCCGTTCATCGTCATGGAGCTGCTCCGAGGTAGGGACCTTGCGCATTACATCGATGCGCATGGTCCACTGGATCTCGCGACCACCGCCGAGCTCTTATCCCAGTTATGCCGTGGGCTTTCGGCCGCCCATGAGCAGGGGATCGTGCATCGTGACATCAAGCCGGCGAACGTGATCTTGGTCGACAACGACGGGCGACCGCTTGTGAAATTGGTCGACTTCGGCGTGTCCAAGAGCGTGCGTCAGGTTGAGACGAGCATGACCGCCACCGGCGCGCTGATGGGTACTCCCTTCTATATGAGCCCTGAGCAGTTCATGGGCCAACGGGACATCGACGAGCGCTCCGATCTTTGGTCCGTGGCCGTTTTAGCCTATAGCTGCCTTACCGGGAAGCTGCCGTTCCGGGGTGAGTCGGTCGTCGTGATTAGCATGGCGGCGCATGCTGGCGAGTTTGCTGCGCCGAGCAGCCTGCGAGCCGAGCTTCCGGCCGCGCTCGACGCTTGGTTTGCGCGAGCCTTTGCGGTCGACAGGTCGCAGCGTTTTGCCAGCGCACGGGAGCTTTCGGAGTCGTTTGGTTTGGCCGCCGGGCTATCGAATGGCAAGCTCGACCTCAGCGCCAACCCGCCTCCCAAAGCGGTAGACCCTTTCGCTGAGACGGCCTTGCGCGCGACGACCTCCGCTCATTCGGAGCAACCGCCCGGCCCAAAGGTAGGCCCGAATCGTGCGCTGATCTGGGGGCTGAGCGTCGCAGCTGTGCTCGGATTGCTCGGGACCGTCTCTTCGCTCATGTATATCGTCAGTGAGCGTGATGTGGCTCCGCAGGGGTCGGTAGCTGCGCAGCCGTCAATGGCTGCCCCGTCGAGTGCTACGACGACGACCGTAGCTTCATTGCCATCACCCGCTTTGGTGGCGCCGGTTCCAGCGAGCGCGATCGTCCCTCTTTCGTCCACGGTGGCCCCAGCGAGCGGAAGCGTCCCAAAGAGCGCGTTGCCTCCGGTTGGCACTGCAGCGAAGAAGCCAAAGTGGCGCTCACGCAAGTCTCCCTGCCGACGCATGGATGAGACAAAGAGCTGTATGCCTTGTTGCTACACCGACCGAGGCGATCGGATGGAGCCCTATCCCTCTTGTGATTGCGTGTTTGATGGCGAGAAGTGGGACCGCGAGCACGGGATCGTGAACTAGGCGTTTTTGCGAACGGGGCCGGTGTGGAGCTAGCGGCGTTGGTTGTGGTCGCCAAGGATGCGCTTTACCCCCTACGTTGAACAACGAATGCGGATTGATCGCGGGACCATCTATTGGATAGCGCCGGAGGCGTTCAGTGGCGGGAACTACGCTCACCCGCACGTTGTGGTGCAAGAGGACGTGTTCAATCATTCCCGCATCGCTACGGTTGTTGTGTGTGCGCTCAGCTCTAATCTTCAGCGCGCGAGCGAGCCGGGCAACGTATTGCTCGAACCCGGGGAGGGCAACCTGCCCAAGCAAAGTGTGATTGTCGTTTCGCAGATAAGCTCTGTGGAGAAGCTCTGGCTGGGGGAGCGGATCGGCACTCTGAGCGAGGCGCGGGTGCAGCAAGTATTGGATGGACTGCGCTTTCAACAGGCCAGCTTCTTCCGCCGCTGAACATTGGGTTCTGCGCTGCGTCATTACGCGCTACCCGTACTTCGCGGAGCCACTAAGGGCGGAAAACACGGGCCCTTGGGTCCACTTTGCTGGCGCCTGCTGCGCTCCGGCGAACGGCGAGAAGCTTGCAAGGCGGCTCAACGTGAACTCGCGCACATCGCTTAACGCCACAATCGCTTTACTTGTCCTCTTGTCGGGCTGCTCAGCGACGGAGCAAGCTCGGTTTGAGCTTTTTTTCTTCGCGTTGCTATCTTTCGGCGCGCTTATGGTTCAGGCGGTCGCTTCAGGGCCCGCGCTGTTCGTCAAGAAGGTTGGTGGCTGGCGGTCGGCGGTCGCACTCGTCGTAGGGCTGGTTGCGCTGACTTCCGCTGGTGTCTTGCTTGCGGCCGCCACCGCATCGATGCTCGGTCATTCGTTCGAGGTGCGAGCGGACGGTGAGGTCAAAAGCTCGTTCGTGGCGATCGTGGTCATGGGCTTGTTGCAGGTCGTGCTGCTGGGGCGGCTTCTCGAGGTCATGGCCCCGCAGCGCAAACCGGACGATGAGTTCGAGTTACCGCTGATGCGGCCGATTCGCGTCGTCGTCATACCGGCGGCCGTCGCGTACATCGGGTTATCGATTTGGATCTTCATTCGAGTCTTCGCCAAGTAGGGCGAGTCCTCGCCTTAACGCACGCTTGCCTCGGCTGCGCGCGCGCGCGAAGGTGCGCCGATGACTGCCTCGATGTTCCAGCCGGGACCCATTGGCGTGTTTGATTCGGGTTTTGGTGGGCTAACCGTGTTGCGCGCTTTGGGAGCCGCCTTGCCCGCGCACGACTTCGTCTACCTCGGTGACACCGGTCGCGCGCCTTACGGCGGGCGCGATACCGAGGTGATCCTGGATCTGTCGGAGCAGTGTGTGGAGCGACTGTTCGACGAAGGCTGTCGGCTGGTGGTGGTAGCTTGCCACACCGTCTCGAGCGTCGCGTTGCGCCACTTGCAGCGTCGCTATGCGGGAGAGGCCTCCGCAAACAGTCCGCGGCGCGTGCTCGGGGTAACCATCCCTGCGGCCGAAGCGGCCGTGCAGCGCAGCCGTAAGATCGGCTTCATCGGCACCGCGCGGTCGGTTGCTTCCGGGACCTTCGCCATCGAGGCCGAGAAGTTGGGCGCGAATGAGGTGAGTCTGCGCGCCGCTCCGTTGCTCGCTGCGATTGTCGAGCAGGGCTGGGAGGACACCGAGATCGCTCGACTTGCGGTGGCTCGCTATGTAGCTGATTGGCCGCATATCGATACGTTGGTCCTCGGTTGTACGCACTACCCTCTATTGGTGCGCGCGTTCGAAGCGGCGCTGCCCAACGGGGTCGCCATTCTCGATCCAGCGCCGTTCGTTGCCGAGCGGCTGCGTGAGTGGCTATTGCGGCATCCAGGCTTTGCGGTCCCTCGGGCAGACGGTCGGGGTGGCTTGCGGGTGCTTTCGTCGGGCGATCCAAGCGCCTTTGCTGAGCACGGTGCTCGCTTTCTCGGCGCCGCTTTACCGGTGATTGAGCATGTGGCCGAGGAGCGCTCGCGGCTCGTGCCGCGAGCGCGGCCCTCGGCCCCGGTGGGCCAGGTCGTGCGCTAGGTCGTCCGCACTTCGCTCACGGCGGCAACTTCGCGCCGGCTACTTCGGAAGGACGATCTTGGTTTTCCCGGCGAGCATCATCAGCGCATTGGAGTCGGCCTCGCCCGGTTCGTCGTACTCAAAGAAGATGTAATCAGAGCCGGTATCGAAGACGCCCAACGCAGCGTCCATGACCACCCATTCCCCGAGCCAAAGCTCGGGCCAGGCGTGATAACCCGCTCCGGGCTTATCGCCGGGCTTATCCGCAGGAACCAGCACGATGCCGCTGGCGACGCGTGCAGGGATGCCGCTGGCTCGGGCGAGCGCGACGACCAAGGCTGAGTGCTCGGTGCAGTCCCCGCGCATGGCTGCGAGGGTCTCGAGCGCGCTGGCTTGACCACGGACGCCGTCCGCCTTCTGCAGGTTGCGAAACACCCACTCGGCGATGGCTCGCGCGGCTTTGCGACTGTCCTTTTGTTTGCCTACGATCTTGTCGGCGAGCACGACGATCTCTGTTGCGTCCGATTGACTATTAGCGTTGGGTGCTAGATAGCGCTTTAATTCGTCAGGGAGCGTAGAGAGGGGCAGGGAAGGGGCCGTCTTCAGCGTTGGCCTGCGCGCTGAAAGGACCAATGAATAGGTATTCCCATTGCGCGTTACGCGCTGATAGGGCGTGTCAACGATGAGGGCTTTGGGGTGGCTTTCTGCGCCGTCGACCACCAGGGAGACCGACCGTTCTTTGTTGGAGCGCGCGAGCTTGCCTTCCACCGGGATATCCGAGCTGACCTCGAGCAGGCCGTTGGTTTCTGCCGCTTTGGTGCCGCGTAAGGCGATGGTGATGCCGTCCAAATCGAGTTCGAGCGGTAAGCCTCGGTCATCGACCAGGCCGCGGGTCGCGCGGTCGTCGCTTTCGTCGAAGGACTCGAAGCGCCACGCCTGGATTTCTCCTTCAGGGCCGCGAAGCGTGGTGCGCTCGAGCAAGCGATAACGCGCGGGCTCGAAGTCGCGCGCTTCTTCATCGAGTTGCAAGTAGCTGCGCTCGAGCGGGAGGGCTTTGCCACGCAGCGCTTCGCGTCGCAGGGCATGAAACACCGCCAGCTCGGAGCTGAGGCCTTCAGGCGCTGTGAGCGTGCGGCGCTCGTCCCGGCCTGGTTCGGTGCTGTGCACGACGATGGTGCGACCGGTGGTGGTGATCTCGAGGCGCGTCTCGGTCTCTCGTTCGCGATCGATGCTGAGCGAGTGCAGCTCCTGCAGGTCTGGCCCGTATTCGACTTCGCGATCGGTGACGAAGCGCTGAAGGCCGTCCTGCGTATTGATCTCCATCACGAGATGGTTGCTCTCGTGCACGCTGCCGTCGGGCTGTTGAACGAACTCGAGCAGGGCTTCTCCCAGCTTCTTGCCGCTGCGCTGTGCGACGTATTCGCGCTTGCCGTTGAGGTCGAGGGCTGGCTCTTTTACCTCGGTCGCTGAGCTCGTCGACGGAGTTGGACTCCGCGCTGCGCCGGGCTCGAGCGGGCTGCACGCCGAGAGCAGCAGTGCGAGGGTGGTCAGGCGGAGGCCGGTATTCAGGGCGCCAGCGGGCATGGTGAGAGGCTTTCACGGACCCCGCGCACGATCCAGTGGGCTGATAGGCTGGGCCGCGTGTGGTACCTGATTCTTGCACTCGGTGCGCTCGCGGTGCTGTACGGCATGCGCGCAGACGCGCACCGCTCTGCGCGACGGGTGCGCTGGGATCGGGTGGCGCACAAGCTTGGGCTGCAAACGAGCTCGAGCGGCGGCAAGCTGTTGATGACCGGGCAGCGGGCTGGCGCGCAGCTGGAGATCGAGGAGGAGCTCGTGCTTCGGGCGAAGGAGCATTGGTTTCGCACGACGGTGCGGCTAAATCTGGCGAGCCTCAATGCGCCGGATGCGCGCTATCGGCAGGCGATGATGGTCGCCGAACCGAGCCTCTTCGACAACACCGAGGTAGCCGGAGAATGGTTATGTGGCAGCGTGGAGAGCCGCACGCGGCCTAAGTCGATAGCGCGCTTGGTGGACGAGCTGCGCGAACGTGCCATTGCGCAACGCTTGTAGCGCTACTTGCCAATCGCTTGGCGGTAGACCCAGCCTTTGGCCTTGGACGATTCGATGCGGTACCAATCGCCCTTCTGCTCGAGCAGCTTCATGCGCGTTCCTTGGGCCAAGCGGGCGACCACTTTGCCTTCTTCAGGTGTTTCGCGAACGAGAGCTTTCTCCCATTTGACTGAGGCGCTGCCGAGGCCCGACTCTTCAGCCGGCGCTTCTTCCCCGGGGGCAGCAGGCTTCGGCGGCTCTTTGCCGGGCGGATAGAAGGATACGGGGTAAATCAGGCTGTAGCGGAGGTGGGTGTGCGGGATGCCCTCGAGCTCGAGGCCTTTGAACGCCTCACCAGCGCAGTTGAGCACGCCCTTTTGGGTGGAGCTCGGGATGTCTGCTTTCTTCTTGAAGCCGTCCACGCTGACGACGTTCTTCTCGAAGTTGAGGCTGATTTGAAGGCTTAGCGTACCCTCGAGGCCGATCGCCGAAGGGCAGCGCGCGAGCTCCTCGAGGTGCTTCTTGGCGTGCGCGTCGAACGCGATCTTGCCGCACTCTTCTTGCTTCTCGCCCTTCTTGTTGCGACAGGCGCTGACTTCACCCGCGCCGATCACCACCTGCTGCTTGTTGGTGACGCCAGCCTCTTCATCCGGGGCGTCCCCTTTGGGACTCGGGTCTGCGGCGCTGACTGCGGCGGAGGCCGTGCCGGCAGGGCTGGTCGCGTTGGGCTTGTCACTGGCCGCCGGACTGGGCGTCGTGCCGCCGGGTACGTCGGGCCCGACCTTCACTCCGAGAAAACGGGGCCAAGCGATCCCAACGACGAAGCCAACGAAGGCCACGACGCCAACGATGCCGTTGAGCGCGCGATCTCGGTCCGGAGTAGGGGTAACGACGGTGGGCACGGGATGGGCTTTCGGTTAGCACAGCTTTCGAGCTGCGGCCGAATTTCAACCGAAGGTTGATGCAGCAAACAAAATGACTCGTGCCCTCTTCGAGAAAAACGGCCGCAGGCCCCGTTGGACGCTCAACTTGGCACGAGTCATTCAACCGAAGGTTGATGCAGCAAACAAATGACTCGTGCCCTCTTCGAGAAAAACGGCCGAAGGCCCCGTTGGACGCTCGACTTGGCACGAGTCATTCAACCGAAGGTTGATGCAGCAAACAAAATGACTCGTGCCCTCTTCGAGAAAAACGGCCGAAGGCCCCGTTGGACGCTCGACTTGGCACGAGTCATTCAACCGAAGGTTGATGCAGCAAACAAAATGACTCGTGCCCTCTTCGTGAAGAACGGCCGAAGGCCCGGTTGGACGCTCGACTTGGCACGAGTCATTCCGCCGAAGGCGGATGCAGTGAACAGAATGACTCGGGCCCTCTTCGACAGAAGCGGCCGAAGGCCCCTCGCTAGTGCAGCGGACTAAGGAGCCTCGACCTCTTCTCCGCGCAGGGCTGCGCGAAGCCGTTGATAGGCGGGCTCGGTCACGATGAAGGTCGCGTCGACGTCATCACGCCGCGCGTAGACCACGCTGTTGCCCTCGATCGTATCGGCTCCACCGAGCAAAACCGTGAAGCGACCGGAGGTGCTGTCGGAGGCTGAGCCTTTGCGAGGAGTGACGGTGATCTCGAGGACCGGCTTGTCGAAGCCGAGGCTCGTGGGCGCAGGCCCGACGCCCACCGCGCGGATCGCGACGAGCTCGACCACGGCGCGCTCGATGCTGGCCGACATCGCTTCGGAGCCGTCTTTGAGGCGCAGTTGGCGCCCCGCGCGAGCTAGCACGCTCTTCTTGCCTGCGGAGTCGAGCACGACCTCGTCGGCGGTCGAGAGGTCGATGGTGAAGCTCTCTCTCGAGACGAAGTTGCGGCTGAAGGAAGCGGCCTTCTCGAACGGTAAGAGAAAGACACCGCTCTCCTGATTTTGCGCGCCAGCGAGCCCTGCGTTGGTGCCGGTGGCCATGGCGTAGATGCCCTCGTCACTGCGTGCACCCAGCAAGAGTTCGATAGTGCGCGACGAGCCCTCGTTCTCCGAGACCCGACCTTTGACCACCACGCGTGGCTTGTCGAAGCCGTGGATGGGTGACGGCTCGGCTGCGACCCAGCGTGAAGCGCGCAGCGTCGCCAGCGCGTTGAAGGCCTCGAGGGCGTACGGTTCGTCAGCGGAGAGGCCCTTGCCCGAGGGTTCCTTGAGCGAGAAGCCCGCGCCGTTGCGCTCCAGGATCTGCCGCTTGTTCGAGCGCTCGAGCGTTAGTTGGTCAAGATTGATCGGCGCAATGCCGAAGATTGTTAGGTCGCGGAGCACGAGGTCGCTTGGCTCGAGAGCGGCGGCGACGCTGGCTTCGAGCGCGACTTTCTGACCGTCCTCTTTGCGCAGCACGATCACTTGTTGATCCACGACGGCGCCAACCTCGAGCTCCTCGAGGCGATCGGGACTGGCGGTGCTGCGCTCGGAAGCTCCTGAGCGGACTTTGACGATGGTGATGGGCTCTGCGAGCGGTGTGTCGGCGGCGACGAGTTTGCCGCGTGCGTTCTGGATGTCGCGCAAGAGCTCATTGCCGACCTCGGCCTCGATGTCCATCTCGGTTGGCTTGCGCACTTTGAAACCGGTACCTAGCCGCGCCATCTCCAGCGTCTTGTCGCCGCGCACGATCGAAAGTTCGATCACCTCGTCGACCACGGCGCCGATCACGCCGTCGTCTTCGAACTCCGCCGCTTCGCGCAGCAGCGGATCGAGGATGCCTTCGGGTACGCAGGCCGTGAGCCAGGTGGGCTTCTCACGCACGACGACCATCAGGCCGGGTTTACCGGGGCAGGCACCCCCGACCTTGAGGATGCCGGGCTCGCCTTGCTTGGGCACCATGGTGATGGTGACGCGCGGTGCGGACGCTGTTTTTGCCGTGGCTTCGTCCAAGAAGGTCTCCGCCTGCATTTTGCCGAGCGAGACCAGCACCTGGTCGAGGCGGCCGCCGTCAACCCTGGAGCCTGGTCGCCCTTCCGAGTCCTTGGCGAAACGAAAGCCGCTGCCGCGTCCCCCGTTCCAGGGCGCGCGCTCGAACTTGCGTTTTCCGCCTTCGCCTTCGAGGTGAAGCTCGCTGAGATCGACGCTGAAGTAGGGAACAAACGCTCGCGAACGAAGCTCGGCGGGCTGTACCTTCATCGCGAGCGCGGTCGCGCTGGGAATGACGTAAACGCCCGAGCCTTCGACCTCGGCGTAGACGCCGTCTGCGCCCGCGCTGGCGCCCAACTTGACCTTGTAGTTGAGCTTGCCCATCGCGAAACTGAAGGTCGCCGAAGGTGCGTTCAAGCCGAGCTTCTCGCGGTCGATCGCTGCGCCCTCGAGCTTGCGAATCACGCGCGCGAATTGGAAGACCGTCAGCAGTTTGTCTACCGTCTGCTCTTCGGCTGGGAGCGTTTGGCCGTTGTGGCTCATCGACCAAGGGCGGCTCGGTTGCTCACCCTCGGCGCGACTCAAAGTGTAGCTGACGTCATCGAAGGAGACCTCGAGCTTGCTGACGTCGTCGAGCCGCCAGGCCGGCATCAGTTGGTTCTTGCGCTCATCCACCTCTTTGGTGGTGAGCGAGTCACTGTCGTAGAGCACGTAGCCGCCGAACCCGAGCGCGAGGGTGGACAACACCACGGCGCTCGTGTGCTTGCGGAGGAACGATGGTTTCTCGGCGGGCTTGGCTGGCTTCTTCTCGGCAGGCATCAGGCTTTGACCTTGGCGGCTTTGCGCACGCGGCGCCGGTAGAAGATGAAAATCCCTGCGACCGCGGTCAAGAACGGGATCAGCACGACGACGTAGCGAAAGGTCTGCGTGAGCGCCTCTTCCGTCAGGCGAAGACCGGTGGTTTTGATCGGCTTGTCGGGGATGTCGAGGAACTGCTCGTGGCCGGCGAGCCAAGAGATGGCGCCGTCGGTAAATAGCGAGGTCCCGTACAGCTCAGGCGTGGTGAGAGTGGCTCCCCATAGCGGGACGGCCGAGGCGATCACCACCACGCGAGCTCCGCGATCTTTGCCGGGCAACTTCGGCCGTTCGGTCGCCGACGCGATGGTGAGAGGACCTTCGTTGTCGGAGGCGGTCGGGGTTAGATCGCGGTCGGCTTCACTGCGATTCCAGTAGTTCTTTGCGCCGAACGATTTCTTCGAGGTTTGCAGCAGCGGTTCGGGCTTGAGCGCTGAGCCGCTGTCGATGATCGAGCTGGCGAAGGCGAGCGAGGCGGTGATTCCTTTTTGCTCCTCTTCGATCAGCCGCGAGGTGACGGGGTGTGCGAGCGGCGATGCAAAGAAGATGGTGCCGTCGCCTCGGCTGCCGCGCATCGCGGGCTCCCCTTCGAACACGATGTCTTCGTCGACCCTCACTCCGGCCGTTGCGATCACCTCGTCCAGCCCGAGCTTGACCCAGCTCTTGCGCGAGGCCTCGGGGACCGGCCAGACCACGATCAGCGCGTCGCCGCCCTTTTCGATGAAGTCCTTCATCGCTTGCGCGTGATCGGGGGGAACCGGTGCGCGCGGCGCTGCGACGACCAGCAGGTTGCAGTCAGCGAGCGGCGCTGCGCGCGTGTCCGCAGGGTCAAACACCGCTTGGACGTCGTAGTTGTTGGTGAGAAGGCGCTGCCGCACTTCGGCCATGCCCTCGAGCCCGCCCGCCTCGAGCGGTAGCTCGCCGTGGCCGGTGGTGAAGCAGACGGTGGTCTTCTTTTCGGCGCGGACTTGGCGAATGGCGCTGGTGATTGCGTACTCGAGCCGTGGACGCACGCGCATGTCTTCTGCGTCCTCCACTTTGTAGAACTCGGACTCGAGCACGTAGCGGTGGCTGTCGCCCTTGACGACGACCATGGCCGCGTTCACCTCGACGCGCCCACCCACCTCGTTGCTCAAGAGACCGTATTTTTTCCGCAGCTCGAACAGTCGCTCTTGATCGCGATCGGGATCGACGAACTCGATCTTCAGCTTGTCGGTGTGAACCGAGTAGGTATCCAAGATCTCTGCAACGCTGATGCCGGTCGCGTCTCCGCGCGGGAGCAGCACGAAGATGCTGACCTCCGAATCGAGACCGCGCAGCGTCTCGACCGTGCCGGTGGAGAGGGTGAACTCACCGCCCTTGGTGAAGTCCCAACGGGTGAAGTGGCGACCCACATAAATGTTGGCTACCACCGCGAGCAGCACCGCTGCGGCCAAGGAGACCGAGGCTGAGATTTTGGTCGATAGCTCCGAACCGCGAGCTTTGGCGCGGTCCGCCGCGGGTTCTTCCGCCGCGGGGCTCTCCGCTTCGGGCGATTCGGTGGCTTCACGTTCTGCGGCGTCAGGCTTGGCAGCTGCGCCTGGTGCGACTTTCCGCTTCTTCTTTTTCTTGGGCTTCGGCTGAAGCTCCTCGTCGTCTAGCCCCATCGCCAGGCCTCCACGGTTCGGACGGTGGCAAACAGCGGCAGCACGATGAACGAGCCCCAAAACATGAGGCGGCGCGTATCGAGCAGACCGCGCGAGAGGTCATTCATCAAGGAGGAGACCGAGACGTGCTCGGCGGCCGAGCGCAGCGCACCTTCTTCGGCGATCGTCGAAAGGAAGCCGACCAAGAAGACCATCAGGATGAAGACCGCCGAACCGACCGCGGCCGATAGCTGGTTCGTGGTGAGCGAGCTGGCCAGTGTCCCCACCGAGAGGTAGGCCCCACCAACCAAGAACACGCCGAGGTATCCGGTGCCGACGATGCGCCAATCGATCTCGCCGAAGCGGCTGAGGATCACCATGTAAAGCAACGTTGGCGCCCACATGGCGAGGAACACCGTGAAGGTGGCGCCAAACTTTCCGAGCACGATCGCCGCTGGGGTGCAGGGCGTCGTCATCAACGCTTCGATCGTTCCGGTGCGCCGTTCTTCCGCAAACAGCCGCATCGTTAGCACCGGGCAGATCAGCACCAGTGGGAAGTAGAAGAAGACCGAGCCACCAAAGAAGGTCTCGATCGGCCCCGCAGAGCGCACGACATCTTCTGCTGCGCCGAAGCTCACCAGCAAAAAGAAGAAGAACAGCCCCATGATGATCAAGAAGGCCGTTGAGACGACCCAGGCGATGGGCGTTACGACCAAGCTATGGAGCTCGCGTTTGAAGATCGGTACGAAGCCCATCATGAGCGGCTCTCCATCGAAGCCTCGGTGAGCTTCGCAAACACGTGCTCGAGCCCGGATTGTGGCAGCACCTCGAGCACGCCGAGCTTGGCTTCACACAACGCGGCCACGCACTGCTCCACACCAACCTCGCCGAGCTCCGGATCGTTGAAGGCGACCGACGCTCGAACCGAACTTTGGTCGTAACGCTCCACGCTCACCTTCTTCACTCCGCTCACTTGGCGCAGCGTCTGCTTGACCTCGGCCTCGCTGCCTCGCACGCGTACGCCCACCCCTTTGGGCTTTTGCAGCGCGCGCAGCTCTTCCAGCGTACCGTCGGCGACGAGCTCTCCGCGGGCGATCACGACAGCGCGTGAGCACACGGCCTCCACCTCCGAAAGAATGTGCGTCGAGAGCAGGATGGTGTGCTCTTCACTAAGCTCTTCAATGAGCGCACGGACCTCTCGAATCTGGTTCGGATCGAGCCCGGCCGTTGGTTCATCCAGGATCAGCAGCGGCGGGTTGGCGACCAACGCATCGGCGATGCCGACCCGTTGGCGAAAGCCCTTGGAAAGCTGGCCAATCAGCACATCGGCGACCTCGACGAGGTTGGCTGCCTCGAGCGATCGGCGCAAGTTGGAGGCGCGTTTGGCTCGCGGGACCCGCTTGAGTTCGGCCCGGAAGGCGAGGTACTCACGCACGCGCATCTCGGGATAAAGCGGCGACGACTCGGGCATGTAGCCGAGCGACTCACGGGCTTTGTCTCCTTCATCGATCACGCTGAAGCCGTTGATCCAAGCCTCCCCGCTGGTGGCGCCCAAAAAACCAGAGAGCATGCGCAAGGTGGTGCTCTTGCCTGCGCCGTTGGGGCCGAGAAAGCCCACCACTTCGCCAGGGTGGACCTCGAAGGAAAGGTCTTTCACTGCGCGAAAAGGCCCATAGTCCTTGGACAGGCGCCGGGCCCGGATCATCGGTTCTTCGGCGCTCTTCACGTGCGCACTCGGAAATTGCCGGGAAACGTTCGGCCTACGTCGTCGGCGGTTGGGTCGGTCACGATGATCTCCGGCCGGCCGTTTTGCGCGTAGATGATCGTGTTTTGGCGAAAGACGCGGCCGAAGGCCATCGCTTCGTCGCGGTCCATCGAGTGGACCAGCCAAACCGGCTCGCGGAAGGGCCCTTCTCCGTCGCCCTCGCTGCCCAGCGCGGGCTCCACGCGGTAGCAGCCGACGATCAAGAGATCCCTCAGCATCATGTGCCGTCCTTCATTGACTCGCCGCGGCAGCAGCATCGAACGGGGATTGTAGGCTGTCAGCAGCGCGAACCGCTTGGTCAGGAGCTCCGGCAAGGTTCCGGGATCCACAGTGTTTTCACCGTCGAGTGAGACTCGCAGCGGTGCGTCGCGAGAGGGCAGCTCGTAGACGGTTGAGTAGTAACCGCGCAGAAGGACCTGATCCATACCGAGCGATGGGTAGCATTGGCGGGGCGTGGGCTGTAGTCCCGACTTGCCCAAAGAATCGCAACCTCGCTACTGTCCCGGACGTGCACCAAGTCGCTCGCCTGGTTGGCTCCGCGGGGGTCCTTCGCAAGACGCTCTGCGGCGTCTTTGGCGTAGGGTTCGCGCTGGCGCTAGCGGCCTGTGATGGGCCAAAACACGCTGAATGCGAGAAGTTGATGGGGGTGATCAATCGCGGTTTGGACCAGATTGAGACCAGCCAGCAACAGCTCAAAAACAATCCCGACCGGACGGTTGAGCTGCGAGCGATGGCTGACGCGCTCGAGAAGTTGGCCGCCGAGGCTGGCGCGGTGCCCTTGGAGACGCCCGAGCTGCGTGAACTCTCTGGCCGCTACCAGAAAATGGCCAAAGAAGCCGCGCTGCATGCACGCGCCCTGGCTGACGCCGAGAAGGAAAAGAAGCTCGAGGACGTCAAAAAGGCGAAGACCAGCCTGAACGAGACCTTCAAGCTCGAAGATCCGATCGTGCTCGATCTCAACAAGACCTGCGCGCGCTGAAAATTGGTCCGCTGGGCAACGAGCCGGAACGTTCAGGCGCCGAAGCGGTAGCCGACGCCGCGCACCGTCAGCAGGTGCTTGGGGCTCTGGGTGTCGTCTTCCAACTTCGAGCGCAACTGGAGGATGAAGTTGTCGATCGTGCGGGGCGTTCCGTGATGGGAGGGGCCCCAAACGCGGGTCTGGATCTGTTCACGGGACAGCACCTTACCCTCCGCGCGAATCAAGCACAGAAGGACGTCGAATTCGGTGGCCGTAAGTTCAACACGAGCTCCAGCGCGAGTGACTTCGCGAGCGTCGACGTCGATATCGATGTCGCCGTAGCGGCGCGACGACTGCGGACGCCGAGCGATGGCGTCCCGCCTCAACACAGCCTTCACTCGCGCCAAGAGCTCAGCCAGACCAAACGGCTTGGTGATGTAGTCCTCGGCCCCGAGCTCGAGCCCCATGACTTTGTCCATCTCTGCTCCCCGCGCCGAGAGCATGATGACCGGCACGCTCGAGCCCTCCTGCCGCAGGGTGCGCACCACCTCGAAGCCGTTCAATTTGGGCAGCATCACGTCAAGTACGACGAGGTCCACGCCTTGACGTGCAAGCGCCAGACCTTGTTCGCCATCGGCTGCGAGTTGTACTGAGTACCCTTCTGCCGAGAGGTTCATCTCGAGCCCCATGGCGATGCTCGGATCATCCTCGACGACCAAAACCGTCTTGCTGTTGTTCGGCGGGCTCACGTTGTCTCCGTCTTTGCTTCTGTGAAGAGCGCTTCGGTGACTGGGCGCTTCCTTGGAAAGGAGAGCGTGAAGGCGCTTCCGCTGCCGCGCGTGCTCTCGACCTCGACTTTGCCGCGATGGGCTTTCATGACGTGTTGGACGATGGCCAAGCCGAGCCCTGAGCCCTCCCGCTTGCGAGTGAGCTTGTCGTCGACACGGTAGAACTTGAGAAAGATGCGTTTGTGCTCACCCCGTTCAATGCCGATGCCGTTGTCCCGCACGCAGATGCTCACGTCCTCCTTGCTGGCGCTGACCTGGATGGTGACTTTGCACGGTGAGCCGCCATATTTGTAGGCGTTCGAGAGCAGGTTCACCAACACGTCGACGATGGCTGCGCGATCACAAACCAGCGCGGGCAAGTCCTTCATGAACTCGGTCTTGCATTCGACATCGCGCCCTGTGCGCGTGGGCTCGAAGGACTGAATCGCCTCATCGACGACCGCTTGAACATCGTGCGGAGCGAGCTCATAGGTTCGCATACCGCTCTCCATCTTGCCCCAGTCGAGCAGCCGGTCGATCAGCACTTGCAAACGTGCGCTCTCGCGATCGAGAGCCTCGATGCAGCGCTCCTCCGACTTCAGATCGCCACGCCGCAACTTCAGCGTTTCAGCGAACATTCGAATGGAGGTCAGCGGCGTTCGAAGCTCGTGGCTCACCTTGGAGACGAAGTCGGCTTGGAGTTCGGAGAGGTTGCGCTCGCGGCGCACGAACACCCAAACCAGGATGACGCCGGTGACGAGGGTGCCGGTGAAGGTCAGCACCAGAATCCCCATCAACAGCGTGAGCGCCGCTTCACCGACGAAGAGCAGCAGCACGCCGATCGCCGACAGCAATACCGCGGGCACGATCCCGAGGTAGACCAGAAGCAGAACGATGCGCCGGTAGCCCACGCTGGCTCAGCTCTCGGTGGCTGTTCCGTCGATGCGAGAGATCACCAGCGCTTCTTCCGCTGGGCACTCGTCTCCGATGCTGAAAGCGCCGAGCACCCGCGCCACATTGGCGTCGGACTCCTTGCGCACCCGCAATACCGCTAGCACTTCTCCCGCGCGCACGGCCTGACCAGGCTTCCTCTCGAGGTGAATGCCAACGCCGTGATCCACCGCCTGGTCCGCGCGGGTTCTGCCAGCGCCCATGGCGACCGCTGTGAGCCCAAGCTCGAGTGCGTCGAGACTGCGCACAAAGCCCGAACGATCGGCCTTCACCGCGACCTCGACCTCAGCCTGTGCCAGGAGCTCGGGTTTGCGTACCACGCGAGCATCGCCGCCTTGTGCTGCCACCATGCGCTCCATCAGCTCGGCTGCGGCACCGGTCTCAATCGCTCGCTGAAGGCTTGCTCGCGCAGTCGCTCGGTCTTGTGCGGCCTTCCCGACCACGAGCATCTCCTCTCCTAAGGCCAAGGTGCACTCGACGAGGTCCGCGGGACCGCCGCCGGCCAGAACCTGAAAAGCCTCCTGGGTCTCATTCGCGTTGCCGATGGTGAGCCCGAGCGGCGTGTCCATGCGCGTGAGCAGCGCCGAGACGCTTTTACCCGCGGCTACGCCCACGCGAACGAGCGCGTTCGCCAACGTTTGCGCGGCCGGTAACGACTTCATGAAGGCGCCTCGCCCGACCTTCACGTCGAGCACGAGGCCGTCGATGCCCTCTGCGAGCTTCTTCGACAAGATGCTCGCAACGATCAGCGGCACCGACTCCACCGTCGCAGTGACGTCGCGCAGCGCGTAGATCCGCTTGTCCGCCGGAGCGATGCGGGCCGTCTGCCCGATCATCGCCGTGCCGATCTCACGCACCAGTTTGCGAAAGTTCGCCTCGTCCAGCGTCACCGAGAAGCCTGGAATTGCCTCCAACTTGTCGAGCGTGCCACCGGTGTGACCAAGGCCGCGGCCCGAGACCATCGGCACGCGCACCCCGCAGGCCGCGACCAGGGGCGCGAGACAGAGCGAGACCTTGTCGCCAACTCCGCCGGTCGAGTGCTTGTCTACTTTGGCGCCGGGCACGTCGCTCAGATCCAGCACGTCGCCGGAGTGGAGCATGGCCTGCGTCAAGGCGACCGTTTCTGCGTCGCTCATCCCGCGGAAGAAGACCGCCATCAGCCAAGCTGACAATTGGTAGTCCGCGAGCTCTCCGGAGGTGAACGCCGTAATGATTCTGGCGATCTCGTCCCCCGAGTGCTCTCCGCCATCCCGCTTCTTTGCGATCAACTCGACCAGGCTGTGCACGCGTTTCTCCTTCCGTTCACCATCCGCTCGTAAGGGAGCCGAATCAAGCGCGATGTCGAGTCCGACTCAGAAGCGAGAACGGGAGAGCGTGCTGTCCGCCCTCCCGCTTCCATCGCTTTTATGCCGACACGCGCTACAGCGTTGGGTTCTGCGTGAAGCAGCAGCGGAAGCCAGTGTCGAAGAACTTGAACTCGTCATCCACGTTGTAGAACGTGAAATCGCAGGTCGAGCCAGCCTCCGCCGCTGAGTTGAACGCCCCGCCCATCAGGGTGTAGGTCGTGGCGTTCAAACGAGTGATCTCTCGAAGATTGCCGGTGATGTCGAACAATCGCCCGTTTACGCCGGCGGGGTTGGTCTGCAAGTTCTCCCAGGGTGACCAGCAGTTTTGAAGCAGCGCCGAGCCTGTGGCTAGCAGGCCGTCTTGGTCTCCGGCGACTCCGCTGTTGAAGTCGAAGCTGGGACCAAGGTTGCAGTACTTCGACGCCGTGAACGAGGACGTGCAAGCGGCCGCGTTGGCTGCGTAGCCGAAGGTGCAATCGGCGCCAGCGAGCGGGTTCACGCGGCAGGCGTCACGCCATTGCGTTTGCGTGCAGATGCTACCGCCGGCGGCGATGCACGTCTGCTCTACCTCGTCGGGAGTGACGTTGAACCAGGGAATTCGCGCGGGCTCGGAGCAGCTGGGCGTCTGGTCTTGAGTGGTTGCTGGCGGCGAACTCGTCCAATAGCCGTTGCCAAATCCCGGTACGGTGGAGCTCGAGTTGGGCCGGCTTGCCTCGTGTTGGTAGATCCAAAGGCTGTTCGCCAAGCGGATCACTCGCGGCCTGTAGAAGTTTGCGGCGTTGGTGCCCTTATTGTTGAAGGTCTCGTCGGTTAGACCGTCACAATCATTGTCTACGCCGTCGCATACTTCGGTGCAGCCACCGGGGAGGGACGCGCAGTTGGCGGGCATCGCCGAACAGGTCGTGGTCGAACCGGAGGCGCAAACCTTGGTGCCGGTGGTCCGACAGGCGCCATCACCAAGCGGGTCACCGTCATCACTGGCGCAGGGCGCACCGAAGTCCGGCACGTTCTCGTTGAGGAAGCCATCGCAGTCGTTGTCGAGGCCGTCGCAGGTCTCGTCGTTGGGGGAGCAACCACCGACGCAGACTCCGGCGGGGAAGTTGCATTGCCAACCACCTGCAACGCAGGCCACCATCACGCCGGTGGTGCACTCCGGCCGCGACGCCGCAGCAGCAACTCCGCAAACCTGCTTCGGTGACGGCGCCACGACGCCCTCATCCGTTTGGCCGTTGCAGTTGTCATCTTGGCCGTTGCAGGCCTCCTGCGCCGAAACGAAGGTGCACGCGTATTCACACGTGCCGTTGTTGTCGAGGTCAAAGAAGCCTGGCAAACAGGCGTTGAAGACGCACTGGCTGTTGACGCAATTGAAGCTGGCGTTGACGGCGCCGGCGTTGCAGTTGTTGCCGCACATACCGCAGTTGGCGACGCTGTTCGTCAAGTTTGGTTGATTGGTGAGCGAGCCGTCGCAGTTGGCGTCGACACCGCAAGTGTCTCCCACCGAGGTGGGGCCAACCGAGCCGACACACTGCACAGTTCCACCGATGCACGCGCGAGTGCCCGCCATGCAGGGCGAGGTTGCGCCTGCGGGCGGTGGAATGGGCACGTTGCAGGTGCCCATCGCGTCCATCGGCGGATTGCCGCCGGCCAAGTCAATGTCGCCGTCGCAGTTGTCGTCTTGGCCGTTGCAAGTCTCCGTTCCCGGATTGATCGCTCCTTGGCACGAGAGCGACCCAGCGACGCACTGCAACGTTCCGAAGGTGCAGGGGAAGATGTTGCTGATGCCGCAGGGAGCGCCAGCGTCGGTCGGCGAGTTGTCCGTCAGACCGTCACAGTTGTTGTCGACGTTGTCGCAGGTCTCCAGCTGGTCATTCTCGAACAGGACGTTCGCGCCGGTGCAGGTTACGGTGCCGTTGACGCAGGCGGTGATGCCAGCGTTCGCGATTTGGGCGCACTCACCGTCCGGATCCCCGAAGCACTGCACGCCGATCGCGGGATCATTCGAGAGGTCATCCGCCGAGTCGATCAGGCCGTCACAGTCGTTGTCGACTTGGTCCCCGCAAACTTCGGGGCCCGTAGCGACGCAGGCGTACTCACAGCCCGTCGCATACACTCCGTCGAGATCGACGAACCCAGGGTCGCAAGTATCGATTGCGCACTCGGTGTTGGTCTCGTCGCAGTTTGGCGGGTTGTCCGCTACGCAGATGGTGACTGCATTCGCTGCGTTGCAGATACCGCCGCACTTACCGCAGTTTTGCTCGTCGGTGCACTTGTCGACCGCGTCGTCGATGACGCCGTCGCAGTTATCGTCCTTGTTGTTGCAGACGGTGTCGGGGCCAGCAAAAACGCAGTAGTACTCGCAGGAGAGGCCGTCCCCGTCGAGATCTTGGTAGTCGGCTGCACACATGCCGGAGCATTCACCAGGGACCTCTCCTGGCTGTGTGCTCGGTGCACATTCAACCGTCGCCGGGTCAACGTTGGTGAGGGCGAGATAGCAGTTGTTGCTGCACGTACCGCACGTCTTCGGATCCGCGTAGTCGATGTCAGCGACGTCATCGATGACCGCATTGCAGTCATTGTCGACGCCGTCGCAAACTTCGATCCCGCCTTCGGTTGGCTCACAGCCGCCGCTACCGCCGCTGCCGCCGCCGCCGACGAACACACCGGAACTGCCTCCGGTGAAGCCCGCTCCGTTTCCGCCTGCTCCACCCGCCGCTCCGTTTCCGCCAGCGGCTTGGTTTCCGCCGTCCTCACAGTCGCGGAAGCAGAAGGCCTGCGTGTCACAGGCGGTCGAAAGAAGGGACGCAACGAGCAGGCCCCATTGGAATTTCGTGCTCACTGGGTCACCTCCGATTCGACTGCTGCAAGTTGACGTAGCTTTCTTCGATCACGACGGCGGCGACGAGCCAGTGCCAACCCAAGGACGGCCAGCGCTGCACTCACAGTGCTAGGATTATCTGAGCTGCCATCGCTCCGGCAAGCGCATCCGCCGCCGCCTGTTGCGAGCCCCCAAACCCCAGGTTCGTTGGCGCTGCCACCGCCGGCCCCAGCTCCACTCCCACCCGTACCGCCGGTAGGGTTGCTGCCGCCGTTGCTGCTGCCGCCTACACCCCCACCGCCTTCTCCGCCTTGGCCCATGGTCTCGAAGCACTCACCGTTCGAGCAGTCTTGACCATCGGGACAGAGCACTCCCTCACAGGGGCAGGCCCCGCAGCTGCCGTCGATCGGATCGCAACAGCCGCCGTTGGGACACGAGGACTCCGTGCAAAGATTCTCGACGCAGACCGGCGGGTCTTGGCTTAGGTCGCACACCTGATTCGCGTCACAAACCGGGCTGCAACCTCCCTTACAGACGCCGTCTTCGCAGGTCTCACCAGCCTCACAATTCACCCCAGCGCACGACGGTGAGCAGGTGAAGGAAGTGAAATCCTCCGTCGGCTTGCAGACCTCGTTTGGTGCACAGCTGTCTTCAGTGCAGGGGCTGGCGACGCAGCCACCGTCGTTGTTGCAGACCTGATCGCACCCCGCACACCCGAGGTTGAAGCAGTTGTCCACCACGCACGTTCCTGCTTTGTCTCCGCTCCTGGCGCACACCGTTGGTGCGTCACAAGCGACGTTGAAGCAGGGCTCCTGACACCCGAACTGGCCTTTGCACACGCACTCAGGCACTTCGTCGCAGTCGGCTTGAGGGGTGCCTGCCGGCGCACAAACCACAGTACCAGCTCCGCTTGTCACGGTCTTGGTCGCGCAGTCTCCGCAGTTGTCCGCCACGCAGTAGGCGCCGAGCGATTCACCAGTCTCGCTCGACACGACGTCCTGACAGAGCTGGCCGGTGGGGCAAGGGAACTCGCCACCGCCGCATGGCGCTGCACATTGGCAGGAGCCCGCCGCTGCGATGCAGTCCTTTCCTTCGCCGCAAAGCGGCGGGTTGTTGTTCGGGTTTTCGTTGTCAGTGACGCCGTTGCAATCGTTGTCGCTGCAATCGCACTGCTCAGGCTGTGGTCCGACGCCGTTCACACATTGAACCAGGCCGTTCACACAGGAAAGAACACCCTCTTGGCAGGCGCCGGCGTCCACACCGCAGGCGTCGCCAAGATTGCCAGCAGGAGGCGGAAGCGGATTGGCCGAGCCGTCGAGCCCGTCCGGTGCGGGGCCGGCCTCATCGATTGTGCCGTCGCAATCATTGTCGATCCCGTCGCAGATCTCGGCGCTGGGTCCAACTCCGCCCACGCAGATCAGCCCACCCATCGCGTCGCACTGGAAGTTGCCGGGCTGGCACGGGGCGGCCGAGCGATCACCCGGGAAGGCGACCATGTCGTAAGGCGCAACGCACGGCCCACCGATCGGGATACCGTTGTCCACGAAGGTGTCGCAGTTGTTGTCGATGCCGTCGCAGATCTCGGGGCTTGGGGGCACATCGCCGACGCAGTCGAGCGTCCCGGCGGTGCATTGAATCGTCCCTTGCTGACAGGGCGGAACTGCAAGCCCGCAGGCCTGACCCTCGCTCGGGAAATTGCCGTCATCAATGGTTGCGTCGCAGTCGTTGTCGACCCCGTCGCACACCTCCGCCACCGGGGCGGTCCCGCCTTGGCACTCCCAGCCGGAGAGCCCGCCGCAAACCAGCGTGCCCGCGTTGCAGGGATTCACCAGCGTGCCTTCACCCGTGCAGGTTGCTCCAGGTGGAGGGCACCAGTTCAGCTGCCCCACGCCGCTGCCAAAGGTGCAACAGTTGCCTGCGAGCTGCCAACAACCGTTCTGGCCCGGGAGCGGTGCGTCTGCGAGCGGCGCCTCGTCGGCTTGGCCGTTGCAGTTGTTGTCGACGCCGTCACAGACCTCGGGTTGCGGCTGCACGCCGCCGACGCAGGTCAACGCGCCGTTTACGCATTGGGTTGTTCCCGGCGAGCACGGCGCAGATGAAACGCCGCACTGCTGCCCGATGGGCGCCCCCAAGGCTTCGTCGACCTGGCCGTCACAGTCGTTGTCGACGCCGTCGCAGATCTCGGTGGAGGGCCCAACGAAGCCGGAACACATCCCACCGCAGGGCAGGCTGCCTTGTTGGCACTGGCTCGTACCACCGTAGACCAGGTTGTTGGGCGTGCCGTTCGGAACGCAGGCGGTGGGAGCGACGTTGTCATCGGCGATGCCGTCACAATCGTTGTCGATGCCGTCGCAAAGCTCGGTCTGCGGGGAGTTGCTGCAGGTACCAAAGCCACCACCAGAGACGCAACCACCGATCGGAACGGCCTGCGGTGGGTCGCAGCTGATGGTGCCAGCGCAGTTGGGTGGTGAGCTCAACCCGCAGGGAACTGCGGCGATACCGTCGTCGGCCGTGCCATCACAGTCGTTGTCGCAACCGTCGCACACTTCGGGGCTCGGGACGCAGGCGCCGCAGACTCCACCGTTGTCTGCTGTGCCGTCGCAGTCTTGATCCAAGCCGTCACAGGTTTCGGGGCTTGGGCATGCGAGCGGAGAACCACACTTGTTGGCACCTTCGTCGATACCCGAGAAGCAGTTGTTGTCGATGTTGTCGCACTCGTCTCCCGGGTTGAAGCACAGCCACTGAGAAGGGACGCTCTGCTGGCCTGGGGTCGTGCATGGGAGCAGGCTGAGGTTTCCGTCCGGGGGATTGGTGTTGAGTGAAGCGGCGTAGCTGTCCAGGCATGCGGTGCGCTGGACGTTGGTGCTCCAGGTGCAGCAGGTTTGTGCCGTGTTGCAATAGTGCGCGTAGCCCTCGTCCGTGCACAGGTTGCAGTTGTTGTCCACGTTGTCGCAGGTCTCAGGCCGCACGCTTGCCCCGATGATCTCGGAGAGCGCGAGCGACAATTCGGTCTCGTTGCTGGCTGCGAACGCCGCGGCACTGTTGGCCGGCGGTCCGTCCCCGGCGTCGGCGATCTGATCGGCGGTTACACCCGCGTTGCCGAAATCGATGACGCTGGTGCGAACGTTCCACGTGAGGCCGTCCTTGGTGAACCCAGCGAAGAGGTCAGCAGCAGCGTCGACAGCGTCTGCCCCAGCGTCGCAGGTCTCTCCGCCGTCGGTTACGAGAATGACGTTGACCGAACGGCAACCGCGCTCCCCTGCCGCGATCGAGGTGAGAGGGGAGAAGAGTGTCAATCCGCCGGGAGTGGCTGGTGGTGTCCACGAGTTCGAATAGTAGCGAAATGCGTCGCGCAAGATTCCGTTGAGCGGAGTGCAGCCGTTGGCAAAAATCTCGCGGCTGTTGGAGCACGAGCCGTCCACCCACTCGAGTAGGCTCGGCATGTTGCTAGCCGGGCTGCCGATGTCTTGCAGCATTTCGACGCGAATCAGTGAGCCTGCACGATTCGAAGAGTTGGTTCCGCCAGCAGGCTCAGCGCCGCAGCCCGTGCTGCCCGAGCAGTTGGCTGCGGCGGAGTTTCCAGTCACGTTGCCGTAGGTGCAGCTACCGAAGTTGCAGGCATTCGTATTCACCGTGTTGCTGCAGTTGGTTTGTGTGCGCGCGAACGTCGCCATCCCGAAGTTTACTTGGCCCCCGTAGGCGAGCAGCGTGTTGCGCACCGCACAGCGAGCGTGCGCGCGGCGATCACTACCGAAGTTGGTGGTGGTGCCATTCGGGTTGACGACTGAGCAAGAGGTGTTGATCGCGACGCCTTGCGCGTTGTTGACCGGGTCGGTCATCGACCCCGAAGTATCGATCAGCAGTAGAAAGTAGGGTTTGGCGGCAGCCGGCCAGTCCGCGGGGTTTGGGCTCAGACAGGCGGCTGGCTCTTGCGCGTGCGCGCTTGGAGCGCTCAGCAGTGCGATCCCACCCATTATCAGCGCGCTCAAACCGAAGGTGCCGGTGCTTCTCAAGATGACTCCTCCTGGCTCGACGACGAGCTGCTCTCGTGCGTCGCCCTAGGCAGCACGCCGTTCGAGACGACGCGCGCATGGTCCGGGTTGTGAAACTGAAGCAGAAGCAAGCGTGGGGCTCGGCGCGAACGCCAATCCTCAGACTGAGAGGAGAGCACAGCCGCGTGGAAACTATCAAGTCCCCGCCCAACAATTGCCGAACGCTAGTGGCCAGGTCGCTTGTCGGTTAGTGAAGGTCCCATGCCGCGCAAAACAGCCGCCGGGGCCGACGAGGACGCAAACGTTCCGCGCCCGACACTCCCGCCCGCTCCGCGCCAAAACCTGCCTCCTACTGCGACGCGTGCTTCCATTCCGCCGATTTCGCCAAGTCGGGCCTCAATCCCAGCGCCGCCACCAAGCCGGGTCTCGGTTGCAGCACCGCCTCCGCGGGCTTCGGTCTTCCCCTCCGCTACCCTTCCGCCTCGACGCGGCCGACCCAAAGGGTCGTTTACCCAGGCGCGCCGGCTTGAGACGTTGCGCGCGCTGCTGGTGCGACACCCGAAGGGGTTGAGCCTGTACGACCTCGCGCGCGAACTCAACGTTACCCCGCGTTCGATGCGGCGCTACCTCGACGAGGTCAAGCGTGAGATCGATCTCGTGTCTCATCGCGTGCGGCCAGGCGGCCAGTCGCTTTGGCGTTTGGCGCCGGGCGAGGCCATCCGCAAAGTGGAGGTTCGACGAACGCAGGCCTATGCGCTCCTCGCCGCACGACGCCTATTCGAGCCGATGAAAGGTTCGGCCTTGTACGAAGAGATCTCGATGGCCAGCGAGAAGCTACTCACCGTCGCCAAGCGCCCTGGTCGCGGACCGAACGCAGGCTTGGCCGACGCTCGCTTGGAGGAGCGCTTCTTGTACTTACCGTTTGCGCCGAAGGACTACGGCTCACGCACCGAAGAACTCGACGATGTGTTCCAGGCCGTCGCCGATTTGCGCCCGCTACAGTGTCGCTATCGGCGTAACCGCGACGGTAAGGAGGAGCGCATCGTCATTCACCCCTATGCGATGGTGCTCTACAAGGACGCGATCTACTGCGTCGGTTTGCACGTCGCCAAGGAAGAGGTCCGCACCTTCCTGCTCGACCGTATGCGCGACACCGATTGCTCGATCGAAGGGCGCTTCGAACTCCCCGATGACTTTCGTATCGAGGACTACTTCCAAGGGCAGTTCGGTATCTGGCATGGCGGTGAGCCTCAACGCGTGGTGATCGACTTTGACGCGCGCGTGCGCGAGTACGTCGAGACACGTCGCATTCATCCGAGCCAAGAGATCTCCGTTCAAGAAGACGGCAGTGTGCGCCTCTCGATGACCATCGGCGATCTGACCGAGGTTACGACCTGGGTGCTGGGGTTCGGTGAGACGGCGAACGTGGTTGAGCCCGAGTCGCTTCGTCAGCGCGTGCGCAGCGAGCTTGAGAACGCTCTCAAGCGATATGGCCTGGGTCCTACAAACCCGGCTCCGGCGCCCCTCTCGGACCCCGCAAAGGCGCCTGTGAAGTCGAAGTCGCGGGCAAAAAAGCAAACGACCTCCCAACACTGAGTCGGGAGGTCGCGCCGTCGAGGTGAAGATTCGCTACCGAACCGCTTGCAGAGCTTCTTCCACCATCGCTTCGTGCTCCTTCGGATCGGCCCAGCGCTGCCGGCCCTCTTCGGGTAGCTGATTGACCGGATCGAAGTATAGAAACGGCTGACCGGGCTTCACGCTGGGCGCCTTGTATACGGACACTCCAGTGGTCCGGTTGTAGTACTCGTACGAGTGGCAAACCCGCTTGCCACCGCCGCCAGGCGCGTCCACGACGAAGGTCGGCGTGTTGAAGCCAGCGGTACTGCCGCGCACGTACTTCTCGATGTCGATGGCCGTTTGAACGGTGGTTCTCAGCTCCTCGGCGCCCTTCACCATGTCGTGCACGTAGACGTAGTAGGGATGCACATGGATGTGCCCGAGGCGACGCACCAAGAGCTTCATCGTCTCGCGTGAGTCATTCACGTTGCGGATCATGACGGACTGGTTGCGCACGGTGATGCCGCGCTCGAACAGCCGCAGCATCGCATCTCGCGTGATGCCGGTGACCTCGTTGGGGTGGTTGAAGTGGGTGTGCAAGACCACCTCCTTGTGCAACTTCCTTCCGAGTTCCACCACCCAGGTGACGGCGTCGAGCCAATCGTGGTCGGTCAGGATCTTCTGCGGCATGACCGCCGGGCCCTTGGTCGCGATACGAATGCGCCGAATGTTGTCCATCCGTACCAGCGTCTCGCCGATAAATCGGAGTTGCTCCGGCCGCAGCTGGTAGGCGTCTCCGCCGGAGACCACGATGTCTTCGAGCTCCGGCCGCTCCGAGATGTATTGGAAGGCCTTCGCCCAGCGTTCTACGTCCACTCGGAGGTGAACTTTGTCGACCAGCTCGGTGTCGTTGCCGACCGCGTAGGAACGCGTACAGAAGCGGCAATACACAGGACACGTATCGAGCGGGAGAAACAGCGCCTTGTCGGCGTAGCGATGGGTGAGGCCGGGAACAGGCGCGTCTTCCTGCTCGTGCAGCGAATCCAGGCCCAGCTTGGGATGGTCCGGCAACATGCGCGAGGCGATCGGGATGAACTGAATCCGCAGCGGATCTTCCTCGGGGTTGTTCCAATCGATCAGGCTCATCAGATAGGGCGAAACGCGCACGCTCATCGGCGCTCGCGAAAAGCCCTCGGTTGCGTCTTTGATGAACTCTGGTGAGGCGATCCCAGCCAGGGTCTCGAGCAGTTTGTCAGGCCGTGTGATGGACTTCTTGGCCTGCCAGTTGTGGTCCATGAACTGCTCGTCAGTCACGTCCTTGTAGGCCGGAATGCGCCGCCAATCCGGCCTCTCGAGCAGCGTGCGATGGGCAAGCTCCTCGGCTGCAACCGGGGGCTTCTTGTGGGCGGGGACCTGAGCTTCGGAGACGTTGAGAACGGGGAGACTCGCCATGGGTGACCTAAACGGACTCTGTCAAAAGTCGGTACGGGGGGGAACTCGAATCATTGATGCCGCGTTGACATCGGCCGTCGAGCGATAAGCGCTGTAGTAGGTACGCACACGCACGACGTAATCACGCGTCTCAGGGTAGTTCGGAATGCCTTTGGCTCGCTCGACTGCGCCTTCCCCGGCGTTGTAGGCGGCGATCGTCAGGTCGAGGTCACCGTTGAATAGGTTCGCCAAAATGCGCAAGTAGCGCACCCCGCCGAAGATGTTTTCGCGCGGGTCGAAGGCGTCCCTTACCTGCATGCGCGTAGCGGTCTCGGGCATCAGCTGCATCAAGCCCATCGCTCCGGCGCTGGATACGGCTCGGGGATCGTAGTCGCTCTCGACCTTGATAACGGCCCGGACGAACTCCTCCGGCAGTTGGTAGAGCGTTGCGGCTTGGCGTATCCACTTGTCGTAACGCGTGAAGCGCTCAGGGGAGCGGTCGCTCGGCGGAACTGGAGTGCCGGTGAACTTGGTCCCCTTGCTGCGTTTGGACGTGCTCTTGACGTACAGCTCGAAGCGCGAATCCCCTTTCGGGTTGGTCGCGAAGTGAACGATGCCGTCCTTGTCCACGTAGCTGTAGATGTCAGCGTCGGCGGAGCCGGGAACCGAGAGTCCCAGGCCAAGCAGCACACCCATCGCTGCGAAGCAGGCGTAAGGCCGAACCACTGAATTCTGGCGGTGCGTAGAGCGACTTTGCATCGGCTAGGGCAGCGTAGCTGAGCCAGCGAGGCAACGCGAATTCTCCTGCCACCAACCCCCTCAGGGGGGATAGAAGACGGTCGGTAGACCCTCTTTTGCGGAGATCGCCAGGAAGTCCATCAGGATGGCCACGGTGACGTGCACCAGGAAGCCGGCGTAGATGCTCTTGGTCCGCATCGAGAGCGAGCCAAGCGCGATGCCGGCAATCACCGCTCCGCAGGTCTCGAGGTAGGGTTTGCCGAAGTGAATCATGCAGTAGGGAACGGCCATCGCGAAGATGGCTCCCGAGCCGAGACTGCGCCTCAGCCCGTTGAGCCAGAACCCTCGAAAGAAGATTTCCAGTCCCAAGAACTGCAAGATGTACTGGGACTCCCACGCGATCAGGTCCACCCACGAGCGCGAGCACTTCTTGTAGAACGGGTAGTAGTTCCCGAAGTCGGGCTCGCTCGCCACCATGAACACCGCGGGGATCACCGCACCCAAACACAAAAGGTAGATCCACGCGTGGCTCAGAAAGCCTTTCCCGCGCAGCCCCATGTCGAGGAGCGAGTCCTTCGGAAAGGCAATTTTCCAAACCGTGAAGGGGAAGATTGTGTAGCCAAAGACGCGGGTGAAGACCCACCAGGAGAGGCTGTACAGATCTCCGTACTGCTTCATCGAGACGTGTTGCCCTAGGCCGAAGGGCAGCATCGCGGGGTTCTGCTCGACTTCACGCAACCACGGCTTGACGTGGGCGTTGTAGAAATCCCGGTCGTAGTACCACTGCAACGTGAGGATGACGGCCGTGGTTACGAACAAGACGAGGGGGCGTTTGTCGAGCTCCCCGCGTGCCAAGGTCTCACGTTGGTGCTCGAGCGCTTCAACATCGAGTTCACGCCACGTTCTTCGGAAGACGAAGTAGACGAGCGGCAACACCAGCAGATAGCCGATGTAAGGCGCCACCATCATCAGCAGCGTCTGCCAAACTGCAGGCGCCGGCTTTGGGGCGGGCGCGCCTGGAGCGAGGCCCGCCGACGCGAGCAGGACCGCAAACTCCATGGTCAGCTTTGTGCCTTCGCACCCTCGGCGCTCTGCGCAAGCGTGGCGGCTTTGCGCAGACGGGCAACCGAACGGCGCGCGCCGAGTAACACGGCCACCTCAAACAATCCTGGGGAGGCCGATCGCCCCGTGAGTGCGACCCGCATCGGTTGCGCGAGCACCTTCATCTCCAGGCCCAGTTCGCCGAGGAGTTGCTGAAAAGCCGACTCGAGCGCTGCGGGGGTGAAGTCAGTTGCCTTCTCAAGCATGTCGGCCACCGCGTTGAGCGGAGCGGCCACTGCCTGCACCAGGAACTTCGCGCGAGCCTTCTCGTCGAAGACGGGCTCTTCACGGAAGAAGTAGTCCATCAGCTCGGCGGCGTTCGCCCAGTTCTGCCCGCGTTCGCGGACCAGCGGCAACGCACGTTGTGCAAGTTCGCGGTCGAACTGGAGCCCGCGCGCCTCGACGAATCCCTTGAGGGCGTTGAGGTAGGCGTCATCCGAGAGCCGCGCACTGCTCTTCATGTGCTCGAAGGTAACGGCGGCGAACTTCTTCTGGTCAAACTTGCCGTCTCCTCGGCCACAGCGTTCCCAGTCGAACTTCTGCACCAAATCGTCGAGCGAGAAGATCTCTTCGTCCCCGAACGACCAGCCGAAACGAGAGAGGTAGTTGAGCAAGGCGTGGGGCGGGATGCCGGTGTTCTGGTACTCGCCGACGCTGACCGCTCCGTGCCGCTTCGACAGCTTTGCGCCATCAGCGCCAAGCATCATCGGTAGGTGTGCAAATTGCGGAAGTTGGGCGCCGAAGGCTTGGTACAGCAGGATTTGTGGCGGCGTGTTGATCATGTGATCGCGGCCACGCGCGACCAGGGTGATGCCCATGCTGATGTCGTCGACGACGGCGCCGAAGTTGTAGAGCGGGACGCCGTCCGAGCGCACGAGCACAAAGTCCTGGTGCGTGTTGTTCGGTGTGGTGACCTCGCCAAAAACTAGATCTTGGTAGGTGATTGCCCCTTCCGAGGGGACCTTCATACGCACGACGAAGGGCTTGTCACCCGGCTTGTGGTCCTTGTCGCGACAGGTGCCCGGATAGCGGAACTGCGCCTTGGGATCCTTGGCGGTGATCTCGGCGCGCGCCTTCTCCAGATCTTCCTTGGTGCAGGTGCAGCGGTAGGCCAGCCCTTGATCGATCAGCCGGCGAGCATACTCGTCGTAAAGGGCGAGCCGCTCCATTTGCCGGTACGGGCCGAAGGCTCCGCCGATGTCCGGACCTTCGCCCCAATCGAGCCCAAGCCAGCGCAGGCTCTCCAGAATGATCTGCTCGTTCTCCGGCGTACTGCGGGCCTGATCCGTGTCCTCGATGCGCAGAACGAAGGTTCCCCCCATCTTCTTCGCCCAGAGCCAATTGAAGAGCGCAGTGCGAACTCCGCCAATGTGGAGGTAGCCTGTGGGGGAGGGTGCAAACCGCACGCGGACAGTCATGTTGCGTCTCTACCACAGACCAAGCTCGTTTTTCGGCCTCGAATGAGTCCAAGGCTTGGTTTGCGTGCGCACGTCTGCTAAGTCTGCCGCCCTCGATTTTGCGGAGCTTACGCCGAGCGAATCGAGACCAACCATCGCCGCACGAGTGAACTCGTGCACCTTTAGGGAGATCCCAATGGCCAAGTCCGAAAAGCCCGCAGCAGAAGCCGCCACCAAAACCCCGTCCAAGGCCCCGCCGGCCCGCACGCGAACGCGCGCCAAGTCGGCCACGGCGCACAAAGCTGCGCCCAAGGTCAAGAAAATCGAGAAGGCCAACCGCGTCTCGCCGCTCGGCCGCGTCAAAGACAAGTTCCAGAGCAAGCAGGCCCTCGTTGACGCTGTCGCAGCGCTCGCCGGCGCTGACCTTTGGGTTCCGCGAACCAGCGTCGAGCGCAACGCCGAGAGCGAAGACGCGAAGAACACCGTCTCCGGTCTCAAGCTGGTCTCCAACGCCAAGCTCCTTCGCCTTCACGCCGTACTCAGCGCAGTGAAGGAAAAGTTTGGCACCCGTGACAAGCTGATCGGCGCCATTCTCGAGCTCGAGAAGCGCACCAAGGATGAGGGCTACAAGAGCCGCCTCTCGGCTTACCCGGTTCCCCGCCTGTTCGACTACTACAAGGCAGCGCAAAAGCGCGTAGGAACGAAGTGACGCGAAGGGGCCCGCGCCGACCCGGCTGGGCCCGACAAGTCTTGCTGGTGGCGAAAAAGGACCTCCTGATCGAGGTCGCCACCGGCGAGATCGTCACCACCGCTGGTTTCTTCGCGGTGCTAGTGGCAGTGATTTCGTCACTGTCTTTTTTTGCGGGTAAAGACTCAATGCGGGACGTCGCTCCCGGGGTGATTTGGGTCTCTATTGCCTTTGCCTCGGTGCTCGCGCTGTCACGCACGTGGCAACGGGAGCGGGACGAGAACGCGATCCGTGGGCTCTTGGTCGCACCCCTCTCGCGCAGCGCGATCTTCGTTGGGAAGGCGCTGGGTGTTGGGGCTTTCGTAACGGTCGTCGAGCTGATCGTCGTGCCAGTGACGGCCGTCTTGTTTCGCATCGATCTGACGGCGCACGGCCCGCTGCTGATGGCTTTGCTGTTCACGGCCACGCCCGGTATCGCCGCAAGCGGCACGCTCTTTGGCGCCATGACGATTCGCACTCGGGCCCGTGATCTGGTGCTCGCCACGGTGATGTTTCCGCTACTTTCTCCGAGTATTCTCGCGGGCGTTGCGGGTACGCGCGCACTGTTTTTGGGCGCCACTGCCGGCGAGCTCGGCGACTACTTCGCGTTACTGGGGATGTTCGGCTTCATTTTCGTCGCCGGCGGACTTGGGTTGTTCGAGTCGGTGGTGGACGGCTAGCCAGCGAGCCGAAGTCGACGGCGTACGCAGTCTACGGCGTACCCTTGAAGGTTGCTGCTAGGGCGCGAGCGAGCCGACCAGCTTGTTGCCGAATGAGCTCGTCGTCGAACGGGCTCCCGGTGCACTCCCCGAGTGCCCACAACCCGTTCGGGTAGTGAAAGTGCGCATCCTCGCTGAGGCGTGCGCGGCCGTCGGCGTCGACATCGATCGCAAAGCCGCCAGGGCATCGTTTGGTTGCGGCCCCGGCTTGTGCGCCCAACTCGAACGATGGGCTGGCTGCAAGCTCGACGCAAACCAGCACCGCGTCGAGCGTTTCTCCGTGTTTGAGCCGCACGCCTTTCACCTCCGATGAGCCAAGCACCGCGTCGAGCTCCTCCTCGGAGATTTGGCGAATCGATTGCTTGCCCAGCTCTGCTCGCAGCGCGTCCGACCAGGGCCCACCGCCGACGATCACCACGGGGCCATCTGCGACCACACCAAAGCTGGCGAGCCTCACCGCCGCGCGTGAACTCATCACGCCAGGTAAGTCGTTGCCTTCCGTGCAAAGCACGCCGTCATGCGCCCCTGTCGCGAACACGAGGGCGCTCGCACGGATCAGCTCGGCGCCACTCGAACTACCGGTCGCTGTGTGCACATCCACGAGCACCGTGTCATCGAACACGCCGACGGCAGTTCCACGAAGATGGTGCGGCGCGACGCGGTCACACAGCTCTTGCGTAGTCGTCCGAAGCGATTCGATTGAACCGGGGAATTCGGCCAGCTGACCTCCCTCGTCCAGGACCTTGACGCTCAGCCCACGAGACAGGAGCTCCGCCGTTACGGCGGCGCCAGCAAGCCCCCCACCGAGCACAAGCACCTGGACCTCGCTTTGGGTGCACGCTTTGGCGGCTTCTACCTGATCTGGCAGCCGCCCGATCCCTGCCATCTGCCGTGCGAATGTTTGCATGACGGAACCCGCACCTGGAATGCCGGCCAGCAGATGGTGATGGTCAATCCCGTTCGGAAAGAACCAGTCGGTGAGACGCATCAGGTCCCGTTGCCGTGAACCAAGAACGTTTTGTGCGAGAACGGTCTCACCGCCGGTGCAGCGGCGCCGACACAACATCACGTTGGGCACGCCGTCGACCCGGGCGATGCAGCCGTCGCAGTCGCCTCGAAAGCAGGCCGCTCCGCGCGGTCTGTGCAACTTCGGACTGCGCGCGAGGATCTTCTCGCCGGCGGCCAAGAAAGCAGCCGCGAGCGGCTCGCCGCGCTCAGCGGGAAGCTCGCGCCCGTCGAGCGAAACCATGACCTTGTCTTGAAGTTCCCGCCTTCGGGTGAACATCCCGGGAGCGTAGACCAACCAGCTGGCGTGCGCTGCTGTTCGGTGGTCGGTTGCTCTTTGGCGCTTGTGTTAAGCTGCCGCCCCAATGCGGCTCGGTGTAATCGGCACGTTGAAAGGCGAGTTCTCGGCGCTCGCAAGCGCAGCGAGCGTTCTCGTGGACAAGGGCCGAGTCGACCGCGTGCTCTATCTGGGTAAAGACGATGCGTTGGATCGGGTCGTGGCCGCTTGGGCAACGGAGATCGTGGGCTTCAATCCTTCGCAAGAAGCGCTCTTTGCCAGAGCTACCCGCGCTTGCGCGAACGCATCGTTCGACGAGATCCACCACTTCGTCGAGTCGGAGCGGGCGCGCAGACGGCTGCGGGTATTCACCTCGTTACCGTTGCCACCGGGGCGCACGATCGAGATCCTCGATGGGCGCGTCGCCGTGTTTGTTTATGACAAGGGTTCACTCGATGCTGACGATATCGCGGGCGCATCGATCCTCGTCTTCGGTCGCGCGGATGCGCCGATCGTTCATCGCGTCGGCTCTCGGGCCTTCGTGAGCCCGGGCCCTCTCCGCTTGCCCGATTGTTCTGGAATGGCTGTGCTTGACGACGACGCCTCCGGAACGATCCTCGTCGAGTTCCTCGCGCAGGATGGGACGGTGCAAAAGGTTGAGCGGCTCGATGGCAAGGCTGCGGCTGGCAAGCTCAAGGTGCAAGCCGGGGTTGAATGAAACAGCTCGTCGGCATTTTCGGCGGTAGCTTCAATCCGCCGCACGTGGCGCACGTACTTGGTGTCGCCTATGCGCAGTTGATCGCAGACTTCGACCGCGTGTTGGTGATTCCGGTCTTTCAACATCCGTTCGCGAAAGGGCTTGCGGCGTTCGAGCATCGTTTGCGCATGTGTGAGCTGGCCTTTGCGCAGCTTCCCTTCGTCACCGTAAGCGACGTTGAGCGACAACTCGGAGGTGAGAGCCGCACACTGCGGACGCTCGAGCACCTGTCTCAAGCTCATCCCGAGTGGGACCTGCGTTTGGTGCTCGGTACCGACGTCCTCTCTGACTTGCCCAAGTGGCATCGCTTCGATCGCATTGCTGAACTTGCGCCGCCGCTATTTCTTGAACGCGCGGGCCATCCCTCGCGGCCCGGTACGAGCGGCGTTTTGCCGGAGGTTTCAAGCACGGAGGTGCGTTCGCTGTTTGCGCGCGGCGATGAGTCTGCGGAGCGCCTCGGTCAGGTGGTCCCGCGCGCAGTTGTTGCTTACGCATCAGACCATTCACTCTACGCCAAGGAGCGCTGATGCCTCTCCCGTCGCAACGAGTCATTTGTTTGGGGCGTGGCAACGTCGGCAAGACCTTCGCGGCAGCCCTCGGAGCGCATGGTGTCGAGGTGGAGCTGATTGCAGGTCGTGGAACTACTCCCGTGACGGTGCAAGGCGAGACGGTGCTACTGGCCGTGCCGGACGGCGCAATTCCCGCGGTTGCGCAGCGGGTGGTCGGCTCGAAGAGCACCATTGTGCATTTCGCCGGTTCGCTTGGTGTGGCGCCGCTTGAGTCCCTGCGTGCGAGCGGCTTTCGCATCGGCGTCCTTCATCCGCTCATTTCGATTCCCAAGGTGCTTTCGCCCGAGGAGCTGCTTGGCGCGGCGCTGGTTGGGACGGGCGACGCGTCCGCGCTGAAGCTTGGCGCGCGTTGGGCCAAGACCCTGGGTATGCGCTGGGTCCACGTCGAACAGCTGGACCCAACGCGGTACCATGCAGGGGCCGCGCTGTTGGCCAATGGCGCGGTGGCGCTGGCTTGGCAGGCCGAGCGCCTATTGATACAGGCCGGGGTGCCGGCCAACCAGGTTGGCGCAATGCTGGGTCCGCTGCTTGCGAGCGTGGCCAAGAACCTAACTCGCAGCGGCGCGCGCAAGGCGCTGTCGGGTCCCGTCGCGAGAGGGGATGCCAACACCTCGATGCGGCACTTGGAGCTGTTGCGTCGCACCAAACAGACCTCTGCCTTGAGAGCGTACGAGGGGGTGCTGGGGCTGCAGCTCGAGATGACTGGCCGCGACGTTTCTTCGTCGGTTGATGACGCACTGTTGCAGCTCTTGCTTGAAAAAAGTCAGTGATTTGAGCGCACGGTCTAGCTCTTGCACAGCTTGCGGAGGGCTCGTCGCGCGCCCCTGAAGTCAACCCGCCTTGATCCAGTTTGAGGGGTCTTGAAGGTCAAGGGCCTGTTGCCGCGATGGCGCACCTTTGATACGCAAAGAGAGTCGTATGGGTGCCTACTCTCTCGCTGCAGCTACCGAAACAGAGCGAGTGGAGCCGCAGGGCCCGCCCGCAGCCGCGCAAGCCGTTGGTGCCTTTGAGGCGCTGTCACAGTGGTTGATGCACCGGCCGTTGCCGAGTTCGGCCCTGGTGAGCGGTACGGATCTCAGCGTCTTCGCCATCGCGGACCACGTCGTTCGCTGTCTATCCGGTTTGCGCGTAGCGCGTGGCGCCGGGGCCCTGGGTGTTGAAGGCTTCATCGACCTGCAGCGAGCGATGTCGGAGTCGCTCTCGAACGAGGGCCCACGCTCCATTCGCGCGTCTGAAGGCACCGTGCGGATCTCGCCGGTGGAACTGGCCTCAAAGCTGCGCGCACTCGCCGAGCAAACGGATTGCCATTGTTTGTTGGTAGTGGACTCCGTGGTCTCAACGTTTGGTCGACAAGTTTTTGCTGAGGTCGCCAAGCTCGGCACGCCGGTCGTTTGGGTGGTCGGCAGTGCGGTCGCTCACCATCAAGCGAGCTTCGTCCACTTTGAGCTGCCGGCCACTCTCGAGGCCGCAGAAGTTGCTCGATGGTGGTCGCTGGCGGCGAAGGGCGCGGCGTCACAAATCGCCGAAGGATCCATCGAACAACTCGAGATGTGGTGGCGCCGGTCGGCCCGCGGGTTGGCGAGAGCTTTTGTCCACCCCCACAATGAGCTTGCTGCGCGATTGCGTTTGATTGGTCGAGCGGTGCCCCTCCACTTGCTCAGCGGCCTGCTAGGCGCTGAGGCCGTGTCCAACCTGGATGAACTTGAGCAAGACCCGTCGATTGACCGAGTAGGCTCTTGGTTCTTCGCGCGACCGGTAGCTCAAGTCGAGCCGATGAGCGCGGAGGCGCGTGATGCCGCGGTCCTTGTGCTTGAGCGTCTGGCAAGCTCAGGCGCCGCGCTCGATGCGTGGGCGCTGCTGCGAGCCGCGGAGCTCGCCTACGCCGTTCCAACGGAAGCAGTGGCCGTGGACGCCACGTCCTCTGCGCGTGGAGACCAGCTCGCGTTGCGTGCTGTGTCGTCTGCGCCAGACGCAGCTGCGCGGGGCGAGTTCTGGCAACGAGTCTTGCAGGCGATGCCCGCGGTCGCAGGGGAAGGGCCGTTGCGAGCCGCCCGCATCGCCTTGCTGCCATCGTGGGTTGAGTTCGCGCTCACTGCGGGTGACGCCGACGTTGCGCTTCGCTTGGCCCGCCAGCTGTGTGAACTCGACGGAGGTTCTGACCGGCCGCAGCACGTCTTGCTGCTGGGCCGCGCGCTCTCCGCAACCGGTGACCTCAGTGCGGCAACCGGACTGCTCGAACGCGTAGCGAACGATCTTTCGGTGGGGCTCGCATCACGCGCTCGTGCCGCCGTAGAACTCGCTGAGGCTCGGTACTTCTCCAATGACCTCGCTGGAGCCGCAGAAGCGGCGACGGTCGCTGCGACTTCGGCCGAGGCTGCCACCGAGAGTGGGCTTGCGCGTTCGCTCTTTCTCGACGCTCGCAATGTGCAAGGCAAGCTGCTGTTGGCCAGCGGCGACTTTGAAAATGCCGAGCGCCACTTCGTGACGGACGCTTGCGATGCCGCCATTCTTGGAGAGCGTTCTCTCGAGCTGCGTGCTCGCGCGAATCGCGCAATCGCGGTGATGTCGCAGGGGCGTCGGTCCGAGGCGCAGTCGATGCTCGAAGCCATCCTGCACGACGCAGAGGAACTCGGAGAGCTTCGCGCCATCGGTATTGCTCTCATCAATTTGGCGCCGCTCGCCATTTTTGACCACCGCTACATGGACGCCCTGGAACTCTCGGAGCGCTCGGTGGAGGTACTGCGCCGGATCGGGGACAAGGTTCGCTTGGCCCGCGTCGTGGCAAACCTTGCAGAGCTTCGCCTTCGTCTCGGTCTCGTGGATGAAGCCGCGCACGCCATCCGCTTCGCCCTTCCGGTCTTTCGCGGGGGCCCTCCTGCCGAACGTGTTTGGCACAGTTCCCTGCTTCTGGGCCGAGTTGCGCTGGCCAAGGGAGATACGGCGAGTGCGCAGCGACACGTCAACGATGCGCTCGCTGCGGTAGGCGCCGGCAGCGTTCTGCGGTTGCCTCCCGGTGACCCTTCGCTTGCCAACGTCGCTCGTGGTCCCGTTCATTCGCGTATCTGCGACGCGTTGTTGGTCGGGGCGCGCGCAGCTCTTGAAGACGGAGATGTCGTGCGGGCCGAGCTTTACGTCTCGCGTGCAGACACGGATCGGGTACCGCCGCGCTCAGCCGCTTCGGTGCTCTTGTGCCGCGCGCTATTGGCCCGTGCGAAGGGGGAGGAGTTCTTGCCAACTGCTACCGCCGCTCTGCAAGCTGCGCGAGAGCTCGATGACGATGAGCTTTTGATCGAGGCGCACCTGCTTTTGCACCAGGGTCATGTGCTGACTGGGGCGCGCTCCTCGGCCAAGCATCATCTTCTTTCCGCCCTTGCAACACGTGACCGCGTGAGTGACCCGCTGTCGCCGGAGTTGCGCACTGCGTTCCTCTCGCGGCGGGACTTGCTTGAACTCGCCCGGGCGCAGCAAACCTTCGAGGGGGATGAGGCGCTCTCGTGGGATGCTCCGTCGTCTCGTGGGCAGGGTCTTTCAGCGGCTTCAGCTTCGAGTTCGGGTTCGTTCCGAGCCGAAGCTCGAGTCCCCGAATCTGCGCGAGAGCCAGGCATGTTTGTCGGGAGCCACCCAACCATGAAGGCGCTGCAGAATGCTGTGCGCAAGGTTGGCTCAAGCGATTCGACCGTGCTTATTCACGGGGAGAGCGGAACCGGCAAGGAGCTCGTCGCCGAGGCCCTCCACCAGTGTAGCCACCGGGCGAAGGGGCCACTCGTCAAAGTCAACTGCGCTGCGCTGGTCGAGACGCTGCTGCTCAGCGAACTGTTTGGTTACGAGAAGGGGGCATTCACCGGAGCTGCAAGCCGGCGCCGCGGGCGCTTTGAAGCGGCCGAAGGTGGAACGTTGTTCCTCGATGAGATCGGCGATATCTCGGCGCGTACGCAGGTCGCGTTGTTGCGTGTTCTTCAAGAGAAGACCTTCGAGCGGGTTGGTGGCAACACCTCGGTTCGAGCAGACGTCCGTATCGTTTGTGCTACCCACCGCGACCTCAAAGCACTGGTGGAGGCCGGGCAATTCCGTGAGGACCTCTACTATCGGCTCTGTGGCATAGTGCTTCAGGTCCCCGCCCTTCGAAAAAGGCGCTCGGACATTGGCGCTCTCTCAAGCATTCTTTTGGCGCGAATCGCGGAAGAGCGAGGTGGGGCCGTTAAAAAGCTGTCGCAACGCGCACTTTTGGCGCTTGGTACCCACACGTGGCCCGGCAATGTGCGCGAATTGGAGAACGCGCTGCGTGCTGCTTCTGTCTTTGCCGAAGGGCAGGAAATCGAACTCGAGGACTTCGCCGAGAATGTCGAGAGTTTGCGGCATCTTGCAGACTCGTCGTTCGAGCTGGCAAGCGCCCCCGGGGCGCCCAAGGTTCAGGAACTTCCGCGGGCCCTCTCTTCAGCGCCGGCTACACCGCCAGCCTCATTGGTGGTTGGCGCCGATGTTGCACCGTCCCAAGGCGTGAACGCTGCACCGTCAAGCCTCTCGCAGTCCTCGGCGCCGGCCGAAGTGGCCTATGCCGCGGTACGGGGCGGAATCAGCCTTCACGACATCAAGCGAACGATTGAACGAGACTGCATTGCCCGTGCGCTTTCCGAGACCAACGGGAACATTACTCGCGCAGCCGCAGTTCTCGGAATGAAGCGGCCAAGGCTCTCCCAGCTCGTCAAGCAGTACGAGCTAGGTGCCCAGCTTGATGGCGCGCCCGCCAGTGATGATTTCGACTCTGCAGCCGCAGAGGAGGAGTGATATGAAACCGTCTGTGTGTCGTAAGTTGTGCCTGATGCTTGGCGGTCTCTTGGTGGCTGCTGTCGGCTGCGTCGATGAGTCGCAGGAGACCGAGTCTGTCGAAAACGCTGGCGAAGCGCTGCTCATCGAGCAGGGACAACACAGCCTCCGTCCCGAAGCGGACGCGGATGAGGTCGTGCTCGACCGAAGTCCGATCGACGAGTTGCGACTCGAGGAGATTGGCCCGGCTGCGCCTGGTACGAACAACACTGAGCCCGAGCCGATCCCGTGGAATGGCCCCAAGCCGGATCCCAGCGATGATGACACCTACTCGGGGACGCCTACCTAGGCCGTAAAGTATGGCGTCGCCGCAACCACGGCAGCCGTCGGTTTGAATCATCAGGCTCCTCCCGAGAGGAGCCTTTTTTCTTTTGGGCGAACCCTGCGTCGGCATCCGTCATCGCTCCGTCGAGTTGGCGCGAGTCTTTCGTCGGAGTGCGGGACTAAGATGATCCGAGCATGCTCTACGAACTACGCACACGAACTGCGGTCGTGGTCGGCGCCTTGGCCATCGCGCTTGCAGCCTCAACGTTGCTGCGTGGTCGTCCCCGCCGGGTTCACCTGCTGTTTAGCTTCTTCTCGGCGACGCTCGGACTTTGGTACCTGACCCAGTCGTTCTACGGCTTCTTCCAGTCCTTGATTTGGCAGCGGACGACAGCCCTCTTGGCGGTGTTGTTGCCGGTGCTCGCCATCGGGCTTTTCGAGTCGATGGTACCGCGCGATTCGGCCTCGAAAGGCTGGGTGTTTCGCACGGCGCTGGTCCTCTCGGTTCCGCTCTTGGGGATTCAGTTGACCCCACTCTGGGACAACTCCCTCGTTCGGACTGGAGTGTTCGTCTACGTGTTCTTCTTCATCACCGCCGGGCTCTACGAGTTGGGCCAACGCGGTGCTGGCAGCCCTTCGCGCACGACCAAACGGCGCGTTCGCATCCTCGTCGTCATTGGAGCGCTCGCAGGGTTAGCAACGATTCTCGACTTCTTGTGGATCCTCGGCGTGCGAACGCCGCCGGTCGGCGCAGTGCTCTCGGTCGTGTTCGTATTCGCACTGTCGCAAGCGCTAGAGAGCAAGCGCTTGCTCGATCTTTCGGAGCTACTTGGTCGCCTGATGGTGGCGGCAGCGGTGGCATTTCTGATCGCCTTCATCTTCTACATCCTGCTGACTTATCTCGGCGGGTTCAACACGATGTATTTGAACGCGGTACTCGCCGCTACGGTGGTGCTGGTTCTCTACGAACCGCTTCAGGCGCGAGTCGAGGAGCAGATCCGCAGACTGTTCTTTCGCGAACGGTTCGATCTCGAGGGGGCTCTCGCTGACGTTCGGCGAAAGTTAGTCCACACCTTGGACGTCGGTGAAATGGCTTCGATGGTGATGGAGGCACTCGAGAGTTCACGGCGCGTTACCGAAGCCGGGCTCTTCTTGCGTGACCAAGAAGGGACTGGCTTCGACCAAATCGGTGCTCTCGGTGAGGGGGTCCCAGCGCGGATTGAACTTGCGACGTCGCGTAAGCTGCTCGAGGGCTTGGAGCTCGGCAGCATCTTGCTCGAGCACGTCGAACGCGACATCAAGGAGCATGCAACACGCGGTGAGCGATTCACCTCGGGCGATGCCATCATGAGTGCGGCGGAGGTGCTCGGGTCGCTCAAGAATGGTGCGTTGGTCGCGATTCGTGATGGCGGTCGAGACGTTGTCGCGCTGATGGCGGTTGCTGATCGTCGGGTGACCGATGCGATCAGTCACGACGAGATCGGTTTGGTCGAACAGCTGGCCACTCAAGTGGGCGTCGTGATCGAGAACTCACGCTCCTACCAGCAGATGAAAGAGCGAGATCGGCTCGCGTTGCTTGGTCAAATGTCGGCCGGGCTAGCCCACGAAATCCGCAATCCACTCGGCGCGATCAAGGGCGCCGCGCAGTTGCTCGCGGATCCGGGGCCGGGCGCCACGGAAGATCCGGTCGCGCGCGAGTTCATCGGCATCATCCTCGAGGAGGTTGAGCGGCTCAACCGCGTGGTCGGCTCAGTGCTCGACCTGGCGAGGCCAGGCGATCTCTCGGTCGTTCCAGTCGATGTCAACGCCGTGGTGCGTCGCACTCTGCAGGTGCTCTCGACTGAACGACGCGCTGAAGATGTTGAGGTGCAGTCATTGTTGGCGAACGATCTACCGCGCGTAGCGATCGATCCGGAACAACTACGGCAAGTGTTGATCAACCTGGTGCGCAACGCTCTTCAGGCTGTTGGCGCGCGCGGCAAGGTGACGCTCTCGACGCGTGTGCGCTTTGGCCGCGGCACTCGCTCTGGCAAAAGCGAGACCGAGTCCTTCGTTGAGCTGACGGTCGCTGACACAGGCCCTGGCATTTCCCGAAGCACGCTCGAGAAGCTCTTTCTTCCGTTCTTCACGACGAAGGAGAAGGGCACCGGGCTCGGTTTGGCGATCAGTCAACGCATCGTACAGGGGGCCGGTGGGCGCATCGAGGTTCGCTCCCACGAGGGGAAGGGGTCCACCTTCTCCGTGGTGCTGCCAGCGGCCCCAGAGGGCCTTTCTACCCCCACACCCGGCCCCACACGCGCATCGTCGGCCCAGGAGCAGCCTGGGCCGCCTGGCTGAGCTACTCGACCTGGAGGTACTGCTGAGCGATCAGCTTCAGCATCGTCTCGGCCGTCTCGAGATCCGTTGCTGGGCTCTTGTTGAGAATGGTTGCGACGTGCCCAAAGTTGATCGCGAGCTGAAGCACGTCGAGCTCGACCGGGCTCAGCTTGCGCAGAGACGCAACGAGCGGATGCACGAGCAGCACACGCGCATCCAAGTCTGGGAGCCTGTGACGGAGATTGTTGAGTTCGTCGATCTGACGAAGCCCCTCCATCAGGATCTCCTGAACCGACGCGTCGATCTCGCCTTCGATCGGATGCTCGTCGTACGGCTCGAGTGAGAACGTACCGGTGGTCCACGTGAGGATGCGGTAGACGCTCTTGAGTGGCGGAACTTCCTCGAGATCGTTGATCGAGGCGAACACGATCTGCCCCTTGCGCATCACGATCTTGCCGATGTCCTCGTCGGACTGCACGACGAGAATGCCGCTCTTTTTCGAGGTACCAAGCAGCTGCAGAAGGTCGGGAAGCGGGATCTCGTCGATCGCTCCGGACATGGTTTTGCCCGGTTGATTGCGTGGAGCTTCTCCGCCGGTTTGCCGACGGCCGGTGCCGTTCGTTTGATCGCTCAGCACCACCTTGAGGATGCTCGTGCCGATGAGAACGCGGTCGCCCTCTTTGAGAGTCGAGCGCTTGATCTTTTCTCCGTTAACGAACGTGCCGTTCGTGCTGTTGAGATCTTCGATCGCTATTTCGACGTCGGTACACGCGATTCGCGCGTGCTTGCGCGAGACCATGTCTTCGACAAGGACCATGTCGAGATCGCTCGATCGTCCAATTACGATCTCGCGATTCTCCGCGAGGGGGAACTCGCCTCCCTGATACTTCCCCGAAATGAACCGCAGAGCGAGTTGGCTCAGCGGTCCCCTGGGAGGTTGGTTTTCCATCGGATAGAGCGGCGGGTTTGGGTTCAAGATGGCTGCTGGGTTGTTCTAGCGAGCCTAATGCGCAAGGAGAGTAGTTTCTGATGCCAACTGCGGTCAAGTTGAGCATCGGCTCTTGAACGTCGTTCCCGCCGCTTTGGAAAAAAGGCATCGTTCTTCCCATGGAATTAGGTGACCCCCTCGGACTACATCGCGTCATCCCGGAGGCAGACCCCTCTGCGCCCCTCCCGCTGCCCCAGCGGGCCTCCAGGTTGGACAATGACCCCAAAAAGCGCTTCGCCAGTGAAATCGTTGTAGAAGTTTCCACGCTGAACATCGACGCAGCTAGTTTTCGTCAGATGGAGGAGGAGGCGGGTGACCCGCAGGGGGTTGGCCCGATCGTCCTTCGCACGATTGGTCACCGCGGTAAGCAGCACAACCCGGTCACCGGTTCGGGCGGTATGTTGCTCGGCCGCGTCTCTTGGGTGGGAGAAGCCGTCACGGAGCGCGCCGCCGTGGGAGACCGCATCGCGACCCTCGCGTCGCTGTCGCTCACGCCTTTACACGTTGAGAAGGTGCTGGCAGTGCGTGCTGCAAGCGCCCAGGTCGACGTTGAGGGCACAGCCTTTATCTTTGCGACGGCCCCATTCGCGAAACTCCCGAAGGACCTAAATGAGCGCTTGGCGCTGGCGGTGCTCGACGTAGCCGGCGCGGCTCCGCAAGTCGCTCGCTTGGTCACGCCGAAGCAAACCGTGCTGGTGTTGGGCGCGGGAGGAAAAAGCGGCATCCTGTGTTGCGCAGAGGCGCGACGGCGTCTGGGTAAGTCTGGGCGGCTGATCGGCCTTGAGACCCATCCTGGCTACGCCAAGGAACTCAACTCGCTTGGGCTTTGCGACATGGTCGTGGAGGCCGATGCGCGCGACGTCGTGGCCGTTCGCGACCGCGTGGCGGAGCTTACGGAAGGCGAGGGGGCTGACGTGACCTTCAGCTGCGTAAACACGCCTGGGTGCGAAATGGGAGCCATCTTGGCCACCAAGGATCGGGGCAAGGTGTACTTCTTTGCGATGTCGACCTCGTTCACGGCTTGCGCGCTTGGTGCTGAGGGCGTCGGCGCGGACGTTGACCTGCTCATCGGCAACGGCTTCGCTGAAGGGCACGCCGACCACACCTTGACGCTCGTTCGTGAGGACAACCGCCTGCGCTCGTTGTTCGAGCGTCGCTACACCTGAGTCAGTCGAGTTTGGCAACGCTCCCCGTTCTCTGGGCGCGTCGCCGCGGGCAATCGACCATCTGCTCACCACAAATCGATACTTCGTACACGAAGCAACTTGCTCTTCGCGGCCGTCGAGGGTACTCACGCTCGCTCATTCGGGCCCACTCACGGGAGGCACCACCATGGCTGTCGATATTCAGAACCTGTTCAACACCGAAATCCCCGCAGCGATTGCGAAGAACGCAGACGCAGCGAAAGAAGTTGGCGCAAAGTACCAGTTCGTCATCACCGGCGACGGCGGCGGCGAGTGGTTCATCGACCTCACGGCGTCCGGCCCCACCGCAGTTGCCGGCAACCCCGGTGGCTCGGACTGCTCGCTGACCATGACCAGCGAGGACTTCCAGAAGCTGTACGAGAATCCCGATGCCAACGGCATGCAGCTGTTCTTCGCGGGCAAGCTCAAGGTCGCCGGCAACCAGATGTTGGCGATGAAGCTCAAGAAGCTGTTCGCGCTGAAGTGATGTGCATCGCGGAGGCATGAACTCCGCCAAGTTGAAGTACCCATCGGCTCGCGGGAACGTCCCGTGGGCCGATGTTGTTTGCCGGGATGGAGGGGTTCGATGTCCGCGCTCTCAGGGATTCGTGTTCTTGACCTGAGTCGGCTGTTGCCGGGGCCGTTTGCTTCCTTGGTGCTTGCCGATCTCGGCGCCACTGTCGACAAGGTCGAGGACCCTGAACAGGGCGACTATTTGCGGTATCTGCCGCCCATGGTTGGAGGCTCCAACGTTGCGTTTCAGATGCTCAATCGGGGCAAGCGCAGCCTGGTGTTGGACCTCAAGTCTGCGCGCGGGCGGCAAACGCTCGAGACGATGCTTGGGCACTATGACGTGCTCTTTGAGCAGTTCCGTCCAGGCGTGATGGCTCGGCTGGGTTTTGCGCCGGAGGAGCTATGTGAGCGCTTTCCAAGGCTGATCGTTTGCTCACTCACCGGGTATGGGCAAACCGGGCCGCTCGCTGCGCGCTCCGGCCATGATCTCAACTACCTCGCTCGCTCCGGTTTGCTGGGCCACCAAGGGCAAGGCACCGAGCCGCCGCAGGTTCCCGGCTTTCAGACCGCCGATATCAGCGGTGGCATGTGGAGCGTCATCGGTATTCTCGCAGCCATTTTGGAGCGCCAGCACACAGGCAAAGGGCGCTGGCTCGACATTGCGATGAGCGAGGGCACGCTCGGCTTCAACCTGCTAGGGCTCGCCGCCAGCATGGTGGGAGAGGCGCCTCAACGCGGGGGCGCGCAGCTCACCGGCGGCATCGCTCCGTACGGGGTCTATCGTTCGAAGGACGACCGCTGGCTGAGTTTCGCCGCGATCGAGCCGAAATTCTGGATCAAGTTCGCGCAGGCGTTCGCGATCGAACCCAGCATGGGGGACTTGGTGCCGGGCGAGCATCAGGAGGCGTTGCGAGCGAAGGTCAGTGCGGCCTTCCTGAGTAAATCGGCGGAGGAGTGGGCTGATTTTGCGCAGCTTCACGACCTTCCGCTCGAACTGGTGCTCAGTCCCGACGAGGTAGCCAAAGACGCCCACATCCAAGCACGAAACGTCCTCTTTTTCCGCGAGTCGCAGGATGGGCCGGTCCCCCAATTCAAGACTCCGGTATCGCCTGAAAGCGCCCGGTCCGCCCCAATGGCACCGCGTCAAGGCGCGGATACCCGGGCCGTGCTGGCGGAGGCTGGGGTTCCAGAGGCGGATATCGACGCTCTCATTGCTGCAGGTATCGCAAGGAGTTAGCTCGTTACAGAAGCCTCCCCACAGGGCGTGAACCGATGGTACGGTGCCTGCGTGGCGGAGGTCGTTTGCCCCCAGTGCGAGCATCCGTGTGAAGCGGCGCACAAGTTTTGCCCGGTTTGCGGCTTTCCCGTCTCGGAGTTTCAGAGCAAGTCTGATGACCCGCTGATAGGCACGACGCTTCCGGGGGGCTACGTCATGCTCGAGCTCGTCGGCGTCGGCGGGATGGGCCGCGTTTACCGCGCCGAGCAAAAGGTGCTGAGCCGCACCGTCGCGATCAAGATCATCCACCCTCACCTGCTCGGAGATGACAGCGCCTCCGCTCGCTTCATCACCGAGGCACGCGCCGCCTCACGGCTCAATCACCCCAACTCGGTGGGCGTGATCGACTTCGGTCGCACCGGCAACCAGCTGTACCTGGTGATGGAATTTTTGCGCGGGCGAGACCTCGCACGCGTGACGTGCGAAGAGGGGCTGCTCGCGTTTCCTCGCATCGTGGACGTGATGGTGCAAGTGCTCGCAGCGCTCGCAGAAGCGCACCACCTCGACATCATTCACCGCGACTTGAAGCCGGAAAACATCGTGCTCGAGCCGATGCGATCAGGCGGTGACTTCGTCAAAGTCGTCGACTTTGGGTTGGCCAAGATGCGCGAGGCCAACACCAACATCACGAGCCCAGGGCTGGTGTGCGGCACGCCGGACTACATGGCCCCCGAGCAAGGGCGCGGTGACCCGATCGACTGTCGTAGCGACCTTTATGCGTGCGGCGTGATCTTGTTCCAGCTGATCACTGGAAGGCTGCCGTTCGAGGCGGAGTCGCCGACGCAGGTCGTGCTCATGCACCTTTCGCAGCCTCCGCCCCATCCTTCCTCGGTAGCACCGGATCGAGAGGCGCCTGCCGCCCTTGTGGCGATCACCCTCAAGGCCCTGTCGAAGAACCCCGATGACCGCTTCCAGTCGGCCGACGAGTTTGCGGCGGCGCTGCGCGAGGTGATGGTTTCCGAGCGCAGCAACGCTCGCGATTCAAAAGTCGACGCGATGGAGGCTGGCACCAACTGCTCGTCCTGCAGCGCGCACGTACCCCTCGGACAAAAGTTTTGCGGGGATTGCGGAAGTCGGGTCACGCATGCAGCCCCAGCGACGAGCAACGCAGACCCCAACCGCCTCGCACAGCTGCCAAAGCTTCCGCTGCCCTTCACCGGTCGAGAGCAGGACCTCGACTGGCTCGAACTCACTCGCTTCGAAGTGGGTTCTTGGGTAACGACAGCCCGGCTGGTCGGGGATCACGGTGTCGGCAAATCCCGGCTGATTCGCCAGTTCGTTGCCAACGCCCTTTCTTCCAATGACTTCGTGGTTGAAGTCGGCCCCGATCCTTGGACCGCAGACGTGGGCTACTGGGCTGTTCGAGCCGCCATCGTTGGGCTCGCTAGTCTGCCTGAAGACGGCGGAAACGCCGCCGAGTGGACGGGCGCCACGCCGGAAGCCCGGCGCGGACTCGAGGAGATCTTCGGGCACCCACCGCCGCAAGGGCCCACTCGCGAGTCGACGCCGCAGCCTTGGGAGGTCGAGCGCAGCGAGATGTCGTTCACCGACCGACGCTTCGTCGCGGCTGAAGCTTTGCGCTGGGCGATGGCACGCGGTGCTCGCGCCGCACAGAAGAATCGCGTCATCCTCATCGTCGAGGATGTGCAGGCGATCGATGGGGCAAGCCGCAACGCTTTCATCGATGTGATTCACGAGCCGCCGCTCGTGGGGATGTTGGTGCTCGGGACGCACCTACCTGATTTCGATTCAGGCTGGGGCGGCCCCGAACGGCAGTTGACCGGCATTTCGCTAGCCGCTGCGCACTCGCTAGCGCGCGGGTTTGCGCCTGCTCCCAAAGGCGAGGATGGCAGCGCAGCAAAGACGATCTCCCCGATGTATGTGGAGCAGCTCATTCGCTACACGATCGAAGGCGGCAAAGGGCCCGCGGCACGTCTTGGCGATTTGGTAGCACAGCGCCTCGAGCGGCTTCAAAGTGACGCTCGCCGACTGCTTCAAGGCTTGGCCGTTCTCGGTGATGAGACCGAGGCCGATCACTTGCTCACCACCGTTCCGGTCGCTGACCCTGACGGGGCGATGGATGAACTGCGGACGGCTGGCTTCATCGAGGTTCACACGATGAAAGTGCGCGTCGCTCACCCGTTGGTTCGTGAGGTGGTGCTCGCCACCATCCCGGCCGGCGTCAAACGCGAGCTGCACGAAAAGGCCGGGGTCGACAAGAACGGCAACACGCGTCGCGTGCCGCCTGAGGTCCTCGCCTTCCACGCCTATCACGCGCAAAACTCGTTTGAGGCGTTGATGCTGCTCGAGACCATCGCAACGCGCGCCTCGGCCCGTGGGGATCTCAGCGGCAGCGTAATCGCTCTGCGGCGTGCTCTAGACCTAGCCCGACGCGAGCTGTTCCGTGGGGACATCGACGATCCTGTCCGTGCGGTGTTGATCTTTTCGCGCAAGCTCGGCGAGGCTCTCGTGCGAGCCGGGAACCACGCTGACGCGAATGGCGTATTGCTGGAGGCGCTCGATTTGGCAGGTCCGAGCGGACAAGATCGAGTGCAAGTGCTCGGAGCGCTCGCGCTCTCGGCCCGCGAACGCGAGCGGCCTACCGAGGCCAAGAAGTACCTGAAGGAGGCTATCCAACTCGCGAAAGACGAGCTGCTGGTCGACCTTGTAGACTCGCTCGAGCGGGCCCGACGAGACTGGGCCCTTCCGTGAGGAGAGCCGTTCGCTGATGGACCGTCCCAGCTTGGTTGGCGCAACCGAAGGCGTGTCGCTCCCAACGCTGATTGCACGCTGGGACCTCGACAAAACATACCTGCGCACGGACTTCGACACGGTCAAAGATCTCGTGCGCACCGCGCTCGAGCGGCCCGACCAGAAACGTACTGTGCCTGGCGCAGCGGCGCTGTTGCGCCAGCTGCAGAAGGCCGGGGTTGAGACGCACATCTTGAGCGGCAGTCCAGAGCAACTTCGGTCGCGCATCGTGGAGAAGCTTCAACTGGACGGAGTGCGTTACGCGTCGCTGCGTCTAAAGCCGAACCTACAAAACCTCCTACGCTTACGCTTTCGCGCGTTGCGCGGCCAGCTCGGTTACAAGCTACCGGCGTTGTTGCTCGGCCGATGTGAGCTTGCCAACCAGACGCTCAACGGTGCGCTGCTTCACGAAGTGCTGCTGGGAGACGATGCAGAGGCCGACGCCTTCGTCTACTCGCTGTACGCGGACATCTGTGAAGGTCGAGTGCCCGACGATGTGCTGGCCAAAGTGCTGACGATCGGCGGCGCTTACGAAGACACCGTTCGAGACGCGCAACGCTTCGCTCAGTACGTCACCAAAGGGCCTGTCGTCGAGCGCATCCTCATCCACCTCGAACGACAGAGCTCGCCCGGTGACTTCGCAGTGTTCGGGCCACGCGTCGTCCCCTTCTTCAACTATCTGCAGGCAGCCTTCGTGCTGTTCGAGGATGGAAGAATCTCGGCCAAAGCCGTCATCTCGGTCGCCAGTGAACTCGTCACGGTCCACAACTTCCAGCGCGCGGGGCTCTCACGCAGCTACGCCGACTTGGCTCGACGTGGCCACCTGCATGGGCTTCGATTGGAGGAGCTCGCCGTCGAACTCGAGGAACTCGTGCAGCGCCCCGGCTTCGTCGCGGCCGGAGACTTGATGGCCATGCTCGATGAAATTCGTCAGGTTCCCATCGCGCAAGAGAAACCACGGTCGGCTCACTCAGTCGACTACCTCGCGTTGGTGAAGGACCACAACCCGCGGCACAAGAAGAGCAAGAAGCACTGACGCCGCTGTGAGCGTCGCGAGGCGAGCCTCATTTTTGTGCAACCGGGTAGAAACCACCAGAAAGCAGTGCTAGCAAAGGCCGCGCTGCTCGGACTCTTCGGAGCAGGCGCGCTGACCTAGACCGGTATGGCACCGGTCCTCTTCTGCACCAGTGAGGGTTTTTCGGTGGATAGTGATCTTGCCGAAGCTGTCGCGACTCTAAAGACAGCTTTTACCCAACGAAAGATCCCGGCGACGTTTGCTCCCGCGGACCCCCAAGAGATCGAGCGGCTCAGGAAGTCCCTTAAGATCCCGGCACGGTTTCGTTCGCTGCTTGCCGCCGCTGATCCAGTCGACGTTGAGACTGTCACTCCTGTCGAGCGTGTGAGGCTGTTTCCGGCGGCCAAGCTCTATGAAGAGCAGGTCGGTTACGCGGTTCCCGAGGAGGGCGGGCAACCCAAGCCTGAGTGGCGTAAGAGCTGGATCATCATCGGAAGGAGCGCGTTGCTCGGGGATCCGTACTTCATCGACATCACGAAGCTCGACGCCGAAGGGGATTGCCCCGTCTTCACCGCAATGACTGGGACGGAGCAGCTCAAGCCCACGCTGTGCGCTTCGAGCTTGCAACAGTTTCTCCGCATCTTGGCTGCGTCGATGGAGGTCGCCTCTGGCTTTGGAGAGGCCGTTCTCGACGATGATGACGAACGAACCTTTCGTGAAACACTCGCGCCACACGTGAAGAACATCGACCCTGCTGCGCTGCGCGCGGGCCACTGGACTTAGCGAGCTTCGCTCATGAAGTGCGCAGCCTGCGGTGGCTCAAACGAGGCTGGCTCTTCTTGGTGCACGAGCTGCGGGAAAGCACTCGGCTCGGGCGTCGCTAAGACGTCGCCCGGCGAGCCGGCTGCCGCTGCCTTCGAGGCCATGCCCGCCGTGAAGACGGAGCCCTCGAGCGGACCGCTGGTTTCGGATAAGGCAGCCGTCGCGAAGCAAGACCCGCTGGCAGCTGGCTCCATCATCGACAACAAGTACAAGCTGATGCGCGTCCTCGGAGAAGGAGGGATGGGCATCGTTTACCTCGCCGAGGACATTCACTCGGGCATTCAGATCGTACTGAAGGCCATGCGACCAGAGCTCTCCCACCGCAAAGACGTGCGAGAGCGCACCCTCGCGGAAGGTCGCACGCTGGCGAGAATAGACCACCCGAACGTCGTCCACCTCAACGCGATCGTGGCGGATCACACCGGGCTTTGGCTCGTCATGCAGTACATCGATGGCGAGAGTCTCGACAAGACGATCAAACGGTATCGAGGCGAGAATCACTTCGTTTCGTTCACGGTCGCGATGGATATCTTTCGTCAGATCTTGGACGGCGTAGCGGCTGCGCATCGGGATGGCGTGATTCATCGCGACCTCAAACCCGCCAACGTCTTGGTGCGTCGCAAAGATGGCGTGGCCAAGGTGACTGACTTCGGCATCGCCAAGCCGGAGGAACAAGCGCGAGTCGGCCAAGGCAACACCAAGGGCGTCATCGGTTCCCTCTGGTACATGTCGCCCGAGCAAGTCCAGGGTCGGCGCGACCTCGACAAGAGGCTCGACATCTACGCGCTCGGCATATTGCTGTTCGAGTTGTTGACGGGCAGCGTGCCCTTCCAAGCGGAGTCGAGCTACGAGATCATGCGGTTGCACGTAGAAGAACCACTGCCGCGAGTTCTCGAGAGACGCAAAGATGCCCCCGCCTGGGTGGATCGGATCCTCGCGCGCGCCTGTGCAAAGAAGCGAGAAGACCGCTACCACAGCTGTGAAGAGTTCCTAGCTGACATCGACCGTGAGATGGGAGCCGGCTTGCGCCCTGCGGCCGGTGCGACGCGCATACTGCCGTCGATCCCAGCTCCCGAACCGACCCAAAGCGATGACGAGAAGAAGCCGGCTGCGGTCAGCCCTACGACGAAGCCGCCGGCCCCGAAGCCGACCACGCAGCACGTTAAAGAGACCGCAGCTGCGGCCGAAGCGCCCTCATCAGCCGCGCAAACCAGCCCCGACGCAGAGGGAAGCAGCCGCCTCCCAAAGATCGCTGTCGCGCTCGCGCTCGTGGTTGCAGCGGGTGTTGGTGGCTACTTCTTGTTGGGCCGCTCTGATTCGAAGCCGAAGCAAACGCCGCAGGCGAGCAGCGACGTCGATACCGAGCCCAGCGCCCCAACCGAGCCCGCCGCTAGCGCTTCGTCGATCGCGGCCAGTACGAGGGTGCGCCCTGCAGACGTCATGGCCACGCTGGTCGGCCGTTGGAAGAGCGAGGGAGGGACGGATTTCGATGCCGTGCGTGTAGGCGACACGGTCGAGTTTCGCGTCGTGGACCCCGCGCAGTTTGCGCCGGTCGAATACGCGGTCGGAGAGGCTCGCTTCACCCTCAGACTCGGGACGCCCGCGGGGACCTTCAAAGTCGAGGAGACGATGCGCCCGTTCTTCAAGGAGCCGTTTGACCCCAAGGCGCGCACGACCTGCCAAGAGATTTGGTCGGAGGTCGAGGGCAAGCCGCTGCTCGCGACGCTCGACGGTGAATCGTTGCGAGTCGACTTCGCGCGCGCAACGTTCTCTCCGAGCATGGCCGTCGTGAAGGACGGCAAGGTCGTCAAATGCCAAAGCCTGCGAGGGTCCGTCGCAGGCCGAGGAAGGACAACGTTGAAGCGCCAGCCGTAGGCGGCCAAGCAGCGATCAGAAGCCGCCGACCACCTCCGGCACGCTGGTGGGTTTGCTGCCGTTGAGCACCGAACACTTCACGGTCGTCGTGGCAGTCTCGCTGCTCGCGCGACCGCCACCCGCAACCAGCGGCGAGAACAGCGACACCACGCTGGCTTGCGCTTCTGCAGCGCCTGCGGGCGGAACAGCGTTTCCACTGGTGTCATAGACCGCCACGCTCGAGGCGATGCCCTTGGCGACCTCACCACTGGGGAAGCTGAGATTCACTGTCACGCGCACCAGTGAACCCGCGCCGTTACTTACACCAAAGGCGATCGGCTTCTTGGCGATCGACGAGCAAAACCCGGGGGCCCCTGGTCCGTTCGGCGGCCCATAGGTTGAGAAAGCCCACTGCTGAACGTTGACCGTGTACTCGTTACCTCCGCCACCGCTGGCATAGGGCACACAGCGATTGTAGGCCGGATCGAACTGCTCGCCTGTGGCACACTCACCGCCCTTGGCGCAGGCCGTACCGTTCCAAACCTCGTCCTTCGCGCAGGACTGAGCGGCTGGAACACATGCGCCCTGGCCCTGACTCACGACCAGGACCTCGGGTGGCTGACAACCCAAGGTCTGACCGGCGCCAAGTTGAACGCCCGTTTGCGCTGCCACTTGCTCCTTCGGCAGGCAGAGCCCGGTCGTCTCGTCGAGTTGGTCCCCCGGGCGACACTGAAGCTTCACGCAACCACCGCGCGTTTGACCAGGCTGGATCACCCAACCAAATCCTTTGCCGCAATATTCGTTCGCGTCGGCTTGGGTGAGGCATTGGCCGGCGACGTCGTAATGGCCCGGCGAACAGACGCAACGCCTTCGCTTGAGGTTGTACTCGGCCCCGTCCTGACACGAGGAGATCGAGCACTTGCAGTTCTTCCCCTCGCAAATCTGGAGAAAACAAGAGTTTGCCGGGCAGCCAGTCAGCAACAAGGGCGCGAGCGCCGACGTGGCCAAAAGGGTCGAACCCAGGAGCGCCGCCCCTTTCCAGCGAGAGGCGGCCAGAGCGAAGTGGTTTGAAAGGTCGTGAAACACGCGCACGGCGTGACCGTACATCGTTCATTCAGCGGCTGAACCAGAAACTGCGGTGGCCGCGGCAGGCATGGTCAAAGAATGATCCATTTTCCGCAATCAACCACGAAACCGGGTCATTCCAACCGAGTGTCGTGTGTGTTACGAGCCCGTGCTCGGGGCGGAGAACCCGAGCGGGGTGGTGCAACCGCCCCGGGTGGAAAGGAGTAAGGAACCTAACGGCCAACGAGGACGCTTCGAGCGTGGAGACGAATGATTGCGCACAGCCAAGTTGCTAAGGCTTTGATCAATCGAGAGTTTTAACCGCACGAGCCGCCCGCTACGCCCTAGGCATGAACCCTGCTTCCCGCTCCGAGGACCTTTGTGTCCATCGCACACTCCCTTGTGGGTGGGGCAACTTTCCCAACCGAGACCGTTAGCAAGCGAACGCCGCAAGTTCTTCCGAGAGTTGGGCGGCAAACAAGTTCTACGAAGTTTTTATGCAGTTTTTTGACTTGAGCTCGGGTTGCCGAGCTCTGGAAGTATCAAGGAGGACAAGCCGATGAGAATGTGGATGCGGGCGGTCAGCGTAGGCACGTTAGGCCTCGCTGCCGGAGGATCCTGGGGATGCGCTGAAGAGCGTGCCCCCATTATCCGGACTCAACCGAACCAAATGCCAAAGTCGTTCTTCATAGGTGAGGACTTCCAAGGCACCGCGGATGACCCCGAGTTCTATGCTCGCGTGGCCATCGTCGATGTACCGTACGGAGCGGAGCAGGACGGCCTCTTCACTTCGACGTACGCCCAGCCTCCGACCGTCATCAAGTGGCAGGTGACCGAGGATCTCCTTCTCGGACGCATTGTCTACAACCGGATCGAGGGCGCCGACGGCAAAGGAGACGGAGCAAGCAGCATTGATGGGCAGCTCGCCTATGCCTTCCCCATCCAGAGCCACTTCGACATTCGTCGGGACTACAATCCGAGCACTGGTGAAGAAGGTAACGTAATCGTTGAAAACACCACGGACCGTCCGTGGGACCAGCGCACGCACATGCGTGTTGATTGGGCGCGCAACCTAAACGTTGATGCCTACGACTTCGACACCTTGTCGATGGTCGGCATCTACGGTGGCGTCACCTACGAGCCCGTTGCTTGGGACGTAAACGATCCAACCGATCCGGATGCACCCGAGTTCGCTTTGGACGAAGGCTACTTCGACATCACTACCAAGGCGCTCGCAACGCCAGGTGTGGTTGACCTCTCCCACCTCGGCTGGGGCATCGACTCCTTCCCCGCGTGCTTCTTGCCTCGAGAATTCGGCGGCGGCACGTGGCCTAACGGAAACTGCAACCCGACCGAGCTAACGCTGCGAATGGCGTTCCGGCGCGTCGTGGCCTCCGACTACGAACCCGTAGATTGGACGGGTCAAAAGTTCGATGCGTTCGGCATCTTCTACGGTGAGCGTTTCGGCTACGCCCGGAACTACGGCATCGTCGACCAAGAGTGGCACCGCTTTGCTGCTCGCTACAATATCTGGGAGAAGTCACACGCTTACCAGGAGAAGGCTGGCGAGTGCGCAGCCGGTTGGGTCGAAAGCAAAGACTTCCCCGGTCAATGCGAGCTTCCCTGCTACACCGCAGAGAAGACGCCCGCTGGGCAAGATCCGAACCGAGACTGTGGAACGGGAATCGACTCGTCTTGCGTCGGCTCGGAGGTCGCTCCCAACGGTACGGCTGATGAGTGTGAGGCAGCAGGAGCTGGCTCGCAATGTGATCAGTTCTCTCAGAAGTGCACCTTGCCTTACGGCGAGCGCACTTCGAAGGCGATCGTTTGGCACCACAGCAAGGGTTCCAATCAGGAGTTCTTCGAGGGAACTGAGTGGGCAACCAACGAGTGGGACGTCGCGATGCGCATGTCCGTTCGGGTTGCTCAGTACAGCGAATGCATGAACGTTCAAACCCGGAACGGGACTGCCCTGGCTGACGCGAAGTCATCGTGCTGGTCCAAGTTCCCCGTTTACTACGGTCAGCAGGACGAGAACGAAGACGCGGTGGCGCTTGCCCGAGAGGTTGACGACTGTCGCGCTGCCACTGGAGTTTGGGCTGAAGACGCAGGGGGCGCTGCCGCCTGGTCAGAAGAGCGCATCTCCTTCTGTAACAAGCAAGCCGACACGTTGGGCGCAAAGCGCGGTTACAGCGCTGGCGTCATCTCCATCGCCAAGATGGATGAGATGGTCACGCTATGCCACAGCCCGGTGGAAGCGAATGACTCTCCCAAGTGTGTCGCAGACATCCAACGCTTCCAAAGTGATGAGGCGAAGGCAAAGGACGAACGAGCTGTTCTCCCGGCAAACATCACCGCCCTGATGTGCGACCAGGCCTGGGTAAACCGCTACGACAACCCTGAGCTGGTCGACGAGAGCGTGTTGGCTGCTTGCGACAACGGCTTCGCCGCTCGCATCGGCGACATCCGCTACCACCAAGTCAACACGGTCAAGAATCCGCAAACCCCGTCTCCCTGGGGCATCATGGCGGATGCTGACGACCCGCGAACCGGCGAAAAGATTCACGCGTCCATCAACGTTTGGTCCCACGTCAACGATCTGTTGAGCCAGGGCCAGGTCGACATGATGCGTTACATCAAGGGCGAGATCCCGACCGACGAAATCACCGACGGCACCTACGTTCGTGAGTGGGCGGGGGCTGCTGGAGCCAAGAAAGGCATTGGTACCTCTGACGCCGAGACCATCGCACGTCGCCAGACGGCGATGTTCGACGGTCGCTCCTTCGAGAACGGTTCTCCGCGCGTTGATGCGGACAACCTCCCCGAAGTGACCGAGGAGATGAAGACCTTCCACAAGCAGGTCATGGCTCAGAAGATCAAGAGCATCCGCTCAGAGGCCGGCGTTCAGAGCATCAACCGCCCGTTCGTCGACGCACGCCGCACGGCCGCTCTCAACACCGCGACCGAGGCAGCGCTAATCACCCCCGCAATGATGCAACTGGCTGGCTTTAACGGCTCAGATGTTGACGCTGGGCAATCGGAGCTCGCAGCTGGCCACGGCGTTAGCCCTGGCGCCGCTGCTGCCTCGATTCTTCGAAGTCTGAACCCGGCAGTCTCGCGCGACCTGCGCCACCTTCGAGAGAACGCACTCGCTGCCCGCGGGGTTTGCGTGCTCGACAGTGATGCGGCTTCGTCGCCGACTCCCAACACCATCGCTCAACTCGCCAACGTCATGGAACGCAAGTTCGGTCCCTGGGGCGCAGCCACCAAGGACGAGCAGCTCGCCCACGGCTCGGCGATCCAGAAGTACCTCGCTCAGAAGTTCCAGTACGGCGTCATCATCCACGAGATGGGTCACTCCATCGGTCACCGCCACAACTTCGTCAGCTCCTCTTACGCCTGGGGCTTCCGTCCTCAGTACTGGCAGTTGCGAACGAAGGACGGCGAAGTCGACAACACCTGCATCAACGTAACGGACGGCGAAAGCTGCATTGGTCCGCGTTACTTCGACGCAATCACCGACAACGAGGAATCCAACCTCATCCACATGTGGGCGCAATCGTCCGTCATGGACTACGCCGGCGACATCTCGCAAGACCTACTCGGCCTTGGCGCGTACGACTTCGCGGCAGCGCGCATGTTCTACGGCCAGACCGTCGCGGTTATGGACGGTGAGGACAACAAGGCTGACGGCCGCAACGCCGACACCATGCTTGGAGTCATGGACGACTTCGGTGGCATCCTCGGCTACAGCTACGTGCGCAACGGTGGAAACCCGATCCACTACTCGAAGCTGCAAGACGAGATGGGCCTCATCTCGAATTGCCAAGAGGTCAACGTCGATGACTTCAAGCCGCGCAACTGGGACGCCGACAAGTACGGCGTTTGGGACGGCTTGGTGGACGGATTGATCGTGACGCAGAACGGGAAGGCCACCCGCTGCGACACGATGCCGGTCGACTACGTTCCTTACGACACGCTTCGTTTGCCCACGGCCGACGAAGCCGGGAACTTCTATCGCGGCGGCCCCGCGGTGGATCACCTCGACCGTATCCGAACCCCCTACGGCTTCGCCACCGACCGCTGGGCAGACACGGGCAACCTCGCTGTGTTCCGTCACGATAGCGGCGCGGACGCATACGAATTGTTCAACTTCCTCATCGCTCAGCAGGAGACGGGGCACATCTTCGATAACTATCGTCGTGACCGCACTGGCTTCAGCGTACGTGGCGCTTCAGGTCGTACCCTGGGCCGCTACAACGAGAAAATGCGTGATGCTGCGAAGGGTCTCGGACTCATCGCCAACATCTACCGCGACATCATGCTCACCAGCGGGCTCGACTTCGATGCCGGCGCTGGCGCAGGTCTCTTCAACTTCTTCTTCCCGCAGAACGTGCTCGCCTCGGGTCTGGCCTTCGATCACTTCACCCACCAGTTCCAGCGGCCGCAGCCCGGTGGACACCAGGTTGGTTGCAAGATCGGTAACGCCCTCACCGGTGCGCCCTGCTCGATCGCGGAGGAAGATCGCATTCTTCGTGCGACCGATGAGAACGCCTACAACGGCGCTCCCACTGGTCTCAACGTGAGCATCTACAACGGCGCCACGGGCATGTTCGACATGGTCTCGTTCGGCGGTAAGGTCGTTGAGAACCGTCTCGGCACCGGCCAAGGCGACTTCGACGCGGACTACACGATCAACGCTGGCTCGTACTACGACAAGGTGTACGTGCCGATGCTGCTCACCGAGTCCGTTGACAACTTCATCAGTGACTCGCTCGGTGACTTCACCGATCCGCGTTACCGCTCCGTATCGATGGCCGACCTCTTCCCGGATGGCTACCGTCGGTTCCTTGCGAACAACCTCACCGGCGACGACTGGATCAAGGGCACTCGCGTTGCTTCAACGGGTGGCGCTAACTCCGGCCCCGTTGTTGACAGCGAAGAGTACCCGGTCGGTGGCATCGGTTGGACCACTTGGTTCACTCCCGAAGTCTCGATCTGCTTCCCCGGCGAGAACCAACTGCTCTGCTCGCAGTACGGCTGCCCCGAAGGCACCATCTGTGAGTCGAACGGTAACCTCGAGCCGACCAGCGTTGTTGCGCTCGACAATCCCGACGCACCGACCACCACCCTCGCGGTTGACCCCCAGGTCAGCTGGGAGCAGTGGAAGTGGCTCATCACCATGACGCTCTGGTACCTGCCGGAGAATCAGAAGCGGAACTGGATCAACCTGATGGGTATCTGGGAGATCGGCGCCGATGACGATCCGGAGTTCGAGAACCGAATCGAACTGCACATCCCCGATGGTCCGACCTACGTTGCCCGCACCTACGGTACCGAGGTCATCCACGGCCGCACCGTTCAACGTGGTATTGCCGCTCGCATGCTTGAGTACGCCAACTCACTGCTGGTGCAGTCCTACGAGACCACCACGTTCGTCAGCCCGCAGGGTGTCACCTGGTACCTGCCCGTCATCGTTGACGGAAAGGCTCGTGTCTTGTTCGATCCGAACGTCTCGGACGTCTCGTCGAACCCGACCTGCAGCTCGACCGACAACAGCGGTTGCACCTGCTCCTCGAACGTCGCCTGTGGCGCGTTCGAGAAGTACACGCCACTCCCGGCCTTCCTGCGCCAGTCGATGCACGACTTCCGCATGGCGGACGCGACGATGAAGGGCATCTACTAATCGTAGACGCTAGTTGAGTTCCAGCTTCACTCAAGCAGTGGAGCTGGCTCTCGCGAGTTAGAGGAGGCCCCGTTCACGCGGGGCCTTTTTTCGTTTGTGCGGTTTCCTGGCTCTCGCAGAGATCTGCCAAGGAAGTCTTCGGCCGCTTTGACTGAAGAGGAGCGCTGACCGCTCGGTTCGGCTCTGGTAGAAGACGTGGGTGTTTCGAAAAGTCCTGATCGCGAATCGCGGCGAGATCGCCGTGCGTATCACCCGCACTTTGCATGAGATGGGCATCGGTGCCGTCGCCGTTTACAGCGACGCTGATCGCTCGGCCCTACACGTCCGCATGGCCGATCAGGCGATGCCTTTGGGGCCGGCCGCGGCTTCGGAGAGCTACCTGCGGATCGACAAGGTGATCGATGCAGCCAAGCGCAGCGGTGCTGACGCGATCCATCCTGGCTACGGCTTCCTAAGCGAAAACGCGGATTTTAGGCAGGCTTGCGATGACGCAGGGATCGTCTTCATCGGTCCTCCGGCCTCGGCGATGCGCTCGATGGGCTCGAAGACCGCCGCCCGCGAGAAGATGGCTGCCGCCGGCGTACCGATCACACCTGGAGGTTCCGCCAACACCGTCGAGGAGGCTCTCGTAACGGCCGAGCGCGTTGGCTACCCGGTCATGCTCAAAGCCGCGATGGGCGGAGGCGGAAAGGGTATGCGTCTCGTTCATCATGCTTCCGAGCTCGGGCACAATCTCGAGCGCGCTCAAAGCGAGGCGCTGCGGTCTTTCGGCAATGGCACGGTCTACATCGAGAAAGCCATCGTCAACCCACGTCACGTCGAGATTCAGGTGCTGGGCGATCAGCATGGCAACATCGTCCACCTGTTCGAGCGAGACTGCTCGATCCAGCGGCGGCATCAGAAGGTGGTCGAGGAAACACCCTGCCCAGTTGCCACGCCCGAGCTGGTTGCAAAAATGGGCGAGGTCAGCGTGCGCGGCGCGGCGGCTGTCGGCTACTTCTCGGCTGGCACCTTCGAGTTCTTGCTGGGCGAAGACGGGAGCTTCTACTTCCTCGAGATGAACACCCGCCTGCAAGTTGAACACCCCATTACGGAGTGGATCACCGGCGTGGATCTGGTTCGTGAGATGGTGCTCGTGGCAGCCGGTGAAAATCGAGGCTACCGCCAAGAGAACATCACGCGGCGCGGTGCTGCGATCGAGTGCCGGGTGTACGCGGAGGATCCGCAGACAGGCTTCCTTCCGAGCCCAGGGACGATCGAGGCGCTGCGTTCACCAAACGGCGCGTGGGTGCGCGACGACGGCGGCTACTACGCTGGCGCCGAGGTCCCCAGCCACTACGATCCGCAAATCGCGAAGCTCAGCGTGTGGGGCCCTACGCGCGAGCAGGCCCTACGGCGCATGCAGCGTGCGCTTTCGGAGTACGTTGTAACCGGCATTCGCACCAATCTAGCGTTCCACCAAAAGCTGCTCGCCCACCCAGAGTTCCAACAGGGCAAATACGACACCGGCTTCATTGAGCGGTTTCGCGCTGAGCTGCTCGGTTACGCCAACCTCGACGCCAACGATGAGGCAAGGATCGCCGCGGCGATCGCGCTGGCGGTGCATCACGAGTCGCGCGAGCCCAAGTTCGGCTTCGATGCTTCGGTCGCCACGGGGTCCCCATGGGTTCACCACCACCGAGCGCGCACGCTCGGATCGTGAGTCAATCGGCGGCGCCAAGCCGCAGTTGAGCGGCTTGGACGCCCGGCCTTCCCAATCGCAGACAGGGTGCTACGCTCTGGCCTAGCCTTTCGGAGGTTGGATGGCCGACGGCGTGGTAGTGGGCAAGGAAGGGGGAGACGCGGACGGAACGGCCGCTGCTCGCTCGCGTTCGGTCGCGGTCGTCGACGAGACGTCGGCCTCCGAAGCTGCGCCCTTTAGCCTCGATCGCGATCGCATCAGCTTCGACGTGGTCGAGCGGCTCGTTCCCCGGGGCTCGTCACGGTACGCCTTGCGACTGTGGGTGGCCGGCGGGGTTGCGCTCGCCGTTGGGGCCGTCTTCGTGCTCACGGTCAACGCTCAGAGTTCGGTTGGTGGCACCTTCGCATGGTTGTTGGCGTTCGGACTATCACTCGGTGTGGTTGCGGCCCTTGCGCTGCAAGCGTTGCGGCAACACCGGCGTGCACCCCGCCAGCGCGCAAAGGCTCGCGCGCTCGTGCTCGAGGAGAACTGCCTCACGCTCGAGCGGCGAGACCTTCCTCGGCCGAGCGCGATTGTTGAGTCGCTGTGTGAACTCGGGCTCGAAGACCGGTTCGGCGTGATTCTGCTGACCAACCGCAGCCGAGAGAGGTTGGTCGCGTTGGTTACTACGCCTGCCGGAACCATGCCCGTGGCCACCAACGTTGCACCCGGCCAACGGCATGAGCTCGAGGAGCTGTTTGCGCGCGCTGCGCCGCTGAGCTCCGAAGACAACGCGCTGTTTGCTGCAGGGCCCGACGGGCGCTCAATCGTGGTCGAACCGCGCGCATTTCGTGACCTATTGGGCAGGCTGCTCGGCCGTGATCCGACTTGTGTCGGAAGAATGGTCCTCTCCGACCAAGCGGGTCGCCCGCTGCTCGTCGACGATGATGCGCTCGTTGTTCGAGGACACCGCCTGGACCTGCATCGGCCGCTCGAGTGGCGTCCAATTCACTTTCAGGAGATCTTCGGGAACGCCGTCACCTACTACCAGGGTACGTGGGTGCGTCAGGATGCTGTCGAGGTGGTCTTCGTCTCGTTGCTTCCGCCGGCGTTCTTCGATTCGGATGTTCGGGACTCGTCGCTTGATTCAGATCTCGAGGTTCGTGAACAGACGCGGCTGCTCAATGGCGCATTGACCGAGCCGCCTCCGCTCTTTCAGCGCGTCGCGCTCGAGGGTCTCTTTGTTCTGCCTATGCGCACGGCGCTCGACAAGGCACCACGCGCCAAACGAGCCTCCTCCGAGACGACGCACTGAACTTCAAACATTCAGGGCGGCCATTGCTGTAGATCAGCGGTCGTGACGGACGCTGCCGACGCCCCCCAAAAACGCATCTACTCGGTGAGCGAGCTCGGACGGGCGTTGCGCAACCATCTCGAGAAGAAGACGGCCGGAATCGAGGTGTGCGGCGACGTAACCGGGCTCAAAGGCGCGGAAAGTGGTCACGCTTACTTTGCGCTGCGCGATGACCGGGAAGAAGCCTCGATTGACTGTGTGCTCTATCGCAGCGGGCCGGTTCGCTCGCGCCGGCTGCTCGTCGAAGGCACCAAGGTGATCGTGACCGGCCGCATCACCTTCTGGCCGCCTCGCGGGCGAGCTCAGTTTGTGGTCGAGGCGGTTCGCGCTGCGGGACGCGGCGCCCTGCTTGAACAGCTGGAGAAGTTGAAAGCGAAGTTGCTCGCGGAAGGCTTGTTCGAGCCCGCGCGAAAACGTCGACTGCCGAGCGATCCGCGGGTGATTGGCGTCGTTACGAGCGGGCAAGGCGCAGCTCTGCACGACATCGTCAAGGTCGCGTTCGAGCGCGGGCCCGCGCGCATCCTGCTGTCACCGGCGCCTGTTCAGGGGGCCGGTGCTGCCGCTGCTTTGGTGCGCGCGCTCAGCAAGTTGTTGCGGCATCCCGAAGTGGACGTGGTCATCCTCGGGCGCGGCGGAGGCTCGCAGGATGATCTCGCTCCCTTCAACGAAGAGGAGTTGGTGCGGGCCGTGGTTGCGTCCTCGGTGCCCATCGTCAGTGCGGTAGGGCACGAGGTAGACACGACGCTGGTGGATCTCGCCGCGGACGTTCGCGCAGCAACGCCTTCGCAGGCAGCCGAACTCGTGGTCGCTGATTCGCGCGCACGGACCACCAAGCTGGAGCTCGCAACCCAGCGACTGAGCCGCTCCCTCGAACGAACGCTTCGCGACGCCTCGCAGCGGACCGATGAGCTTTTCGGCGAGTTGGAGCAGGCCGCGAAGGTTCGACTCGGCCAAGAGAAAGCGCACACGCAAGAACTCGCGCGGCGCATGTCCGCGCGCCATCCCACGCGTGTGTTGCGGGCGTTCCGGTTGGACGTTGGGCAGAAGCTCGAGCGCATGAATCACGCGATGCAAATGCGTGTGCAACGCGCAAAGCCGATGCCAAGCACGTTGCGACTGCGCTTGGACCAGGCCATTCGTTCGCGGCTGGATGGGGAACGGAGCACCGTCGAGCGGCGAGTTGCGGCACTCGAGGCTCTATCGCCGCTCTCGGTGCTGACTCGCGGCTACGCTGTCGTACGTAAGCGCGCCGGCCGGACGTTGGTACGTGATGCCACGGTTCTAGCGCCTGGAGAACGGCTGGCGATCGACTTTGCCCAGGGGACGGTGGTTGCCGAGGTGGTCGAGGTCCTTCCGAAGCCCGGTGATGAAGCTTGATCTTGCGCCCTGCCTGTGGCCTTCATGCAACACGTATGTCGATGAAATTCTCGCTGTGGCCGGTCTGGGGGCTGGCGCTGTCGTCTGCCGTAGCGGTGCTGCTGGCTTGCACCGATCCACCTCCCGCCAAGACGCCGCAAAAGAAGGTGGCGGCCGGCTCCGACTTTGACCCCTGCGAGGGCAGCAAGCCCCCGTGGCGAGAGTACTTTGGCCCTCTGAAGGGAGTCCGTTGTGAACAGGAGCAGTTCCTGCGGATGGCGGACGTGGCGCGCCAGCTCGACGTCAAGTGCCAGCACTGCCATGTACCCGACCCGCAAAAGGAGGACGCTTTCATCTACTCGGATATGACCGAGAACAAGGAGAAGGCTTTGTGGATGCACCACACGCTCATGACCGGATTGCGGCGCAAAGACGGCGAGCCGATGAAGTGCAAGAGCTGCCATCTCGACAAGAACGGCAAGCCTGCAGCAAAGTTTCTCGGCACGCCGCGAGATATCGCCTTCACCGTCGAGTGGATGACCACGGTGATGACTCGCCAGTTCGAGCACGCAGACGGCTCCAAGTTGATGTGCAAGAGCTGTCACGTCGGTGGTTGGGGCACCCAAGCGTTCGACCCCAAGGTGATCGGCAAAACGGTCAATGTGCCGCGTGGCCCGGACGCCGACGCCATCGATCCGCCGGCTCCGGAGCCATCGAGTAGCGCATCCGTCGAGCCATCGGCGAGCTCAGCCGTACCACCCGCGAGCGCCTCCGCCGCGCCTGCAGCGAGCGCTTCTGCTCCCAGCGCGAAACCACTTCCCACCCCTCCTCCGACAAAGAAGTAGATCCCGATGGCCCGCGTTCCCGTTGATACCCAGACTGTCGCTCGTTGCCGCGAGCTCGCTGCAGACATCGCCAAGGACGTACAAGCGACGATCGACACGCACACCACGGTCGGCGTCGAGCGCACGGTTTTGCGAGCCTACGGCACCGAGGGCGCTGACCCCAACGGCACCCCGCTATCGAACGCTGTGGTGGACAACATCCACAAGCGCGGACTGACTGGCCTTGGCGCCGCCTACTTCCTTGGGGCCGCACTTCATCGCGGTGCCAGCTCGGTGCAGGAGGCCGCAGAGTCGCTGGCGTTCGGCGAGAAGCTACCCACGCCGAACGATGGTCCTTCCGTGGAGGACGCCGCGATCGCCTTGAGGCCTCATACCAAGGCCGCGCTCGAGCGCATCGATGTGGCGCGTTACGAGCGTGAGGGACTCAAGACCCGCACCCACGAGCACAAGCCGGACACCGGCCCGATGAAGTACGTGATCGTGGCGACTGGCAATATCTACGACGACGCGACGCAGGCGAAGGCGGCTGCGTTCGCCGGAGCAGACATCGTCGCGGTCATTCGCGCCACCGCGCAATCGCTGCTCGACTACGTCCCCGAAGGTCCGACCACCGAGGGATTCGGCGGAACCTTTGCTACGCAGGCCAACTTCCAGATCATCCGCACGGCGCTCGATCAGATCTCGGTCGATCTCAACCGCTACGTCATGCAGACGAACTATTCGAGCGGTCTCGCGATGAGCGAGATCGCTTGGATGGCGGCGGTCGAGCGGCTCGACATGCTGCTCAACGACGCGATGTACGGCATCCTTTTTCGCGACATCAACATGACGCGAACCTTCATCGACCAGTATTTCTCACGGCGGTTGATCGCTCGCAGCGGCATCATCATCAACACCGGGGAAGACAACTACCTGACTACAGCAGACGCTGTCGAGCGGGCGCATACGGTGCTTGCGTCCCAGTTCATCAACGAGGCCTTTGCGCACAACGCCGGCGTACTGCCGGAGAAAATGGGGCTCGGTCACGCCTACGAAATCGATCCGTGGCTCGAAGACAGCTTCTTGCTCGAGGTCGCGCAGGCCCAGCTGATCCGCCAAATCTTCGATAAGCATCCGATCAAATGGATGCCGCCGACCAAGTTCAAGACCGGGGACATCTTCCACAGTCATGTGCACGACGCGATGTTCAACCTCGTTGGCGTGATGACCAATCAGTCGATCGAACTCTTGGGCATGTTCAGCGAGGCCATCCACACGCCGCTTCTGATGGATCGCTATTTGTCGCTCAAGAGCGCTAAGTACATCTTCAATACGGCCAAGCATCTCTCGGACGAGATCGAGTGGAAGCCTAGCGGAATCGTCTCTGAGCGTGCGAAGACAATCCTTCATGAGGCCCACACGCTGCTTGAAGACGTCCATGCCCGCTCGATTTGGGACGCCATTGGGGTCGGCGTCTTTGCTGACATCAAACGCACTCGCACCGGTGGCAAAGGCTACGCAGGGGTCGTCAAACGGGACTCGGCCTACTTGAATCCGCTGCTCAGCGTGCTCGAAGGAAAGGAGTCGGTCTGATGCTGCGTTCAAAAGCAGGTGGTCGGGTGCTGCGCGCCTATGGGGACCGTGAAGGGGACGGCATGGTCCAGCTCTCCTTCACCTTGGCCATCCTTCCCGGGGACCGCGCGCGTGAGGCGGCCAAGCGCTTCGCAGAGGCCCACGGTCTATTGAACCCACTGATCGTGACGATGGAGCAGGCCTCGCCGGAGCACAGCTACTTCGTCGCCTATGGTCACTCGCAGCACTCGGTGGATGTCGACGCCATTCACGTTGAAGAACTGAGCGCCAAAGAGCTGAGCCGTGAAGACATCGAGGCCTCCGCCAAGAAGCTCGGCCGCAAGATCGTCGTGGTGGGTGCTTGCACCGGCAGTGACGCGCACACCGTCGGGATCGACGCCATCATCAACTACAAGGGTTATCGTGGTGACAAAGGGCTGGAGAGCTACAAGTCCTTCGACGCTCACAACTTGGGAGCTCAAGTCGAGAACGAGGAACTCGTGGAACGCGTGCTCGCGTTAGGCGCAGACGCCGTGCTCGTCTCGCAGATCATCACCCAGCGCGATTGCCACAAGGAGAACGGCCGTGCGCTCGTCGAGATGGTGGAGAAACGCGGCTTCCGCGAGCGCGTGTTGCTGCTGTTCGGAGGCCCGCGCATCGACAACAAGCTCGCTCGGGAGCTTGGATTTGACGCCGGGTTTGGTCCCGGCACGCTGCCTTCCAACGTCGCCGCTTACGTTGTTTCCGAGGTCTTGCGAAAAGAAGGCCTCGAGTAAGCCGAATCGGCCTATTGCGTGAGCTTGTGGTACGCGGCGGAGAGGCGCGCGACGCGCTCGGTGCGCAGCGCGCGCTCGGCGTCGGAGCTGGCGTGGTCCGGGTGCAAGGCGGCTACGGCTTTGCGGAAGGCGCTCTTGATCGCGAGCAGGTCGGCATCGCTGGTGAGCCCCAGGCTCGAGAGCGCACGTCGACGCTCATGTTCGATCTCACCGGAGTTGGTAGCGTTGTTCGCTTCGTTGGCGCGAGTTCGCGCACGAGGACGTCCTTCGAGAAATTCGCGCGGGGTCATGCGTGTGCCGCGCGGTCCAGCGCGAAACCAGCGGCGCAACTTCTCGCTCTCGAGCATGGCGGTGCGAAACCGAATGGTCCCATCGTGCAGCGCAAAAAGCGCCTCCAAGCGGAGCTTGGTCTGCTGACGAAGGGCCGCTTCAACCGCCTGCTTGTCGGTGCCGAGGTCCTCGAGAATTTCGCCAAACAGCCGAGGGTCTCCCTCGCTCTGCAAGTGCGCCGCCTCTTCGATCCGAGCGCTCCCCAGCATGCCGCCCAAACGCTCGTTGTCTTCACCCAGGACCATCGCCGGCGAGCCGTTCAACACCAGGATGCGCGCCGAACTCCCGTCGACGCCCTGAATCTCGAGCACCCCGCTCGCTCCCGAGCGGTGCAGCTTCCCAAGGACATCCCCCAGCGTCGTGTCGCGAAGTCGGGCCGGTAAGGAGGCGATGCCGTTGGAGCTCTTGCGAGGGTGCTGCATCCCTTGCGCGTAGCGCTTTCGATGCCGGTCGGGAAAGTTTCGTACAGGTCGCTCAACGTGGGCACGGGACCTGGATCCGCCGTTATCCAACTTTGGACGGATATGGACTCATGCTGCCCCACATCCCCTTGGCGCGATGGCGTTGCGCCTGGGATTTAGCGCTGATGTAGGACATTAAGACCGCTACCCGCGTTGGTCTGCATCATGCTTAGCTGAGGGCATGGCTCTTTCTTTCCTGCGCGCTCTCGGCGGACTGACCCTCGTGATGGCTGGTGCTGGCTGCGCCACGACCGACACGCTGACCGATGGCAGCGGTTCCTCGACGAGTTCGGGCAACGACCCACAGGGAAATGAAGACGGCATTTGTCTGCTGCACAACTGCAACAGCGACGCCGAGTGCGGCGCCTGCTCCGACGGGCGCAACACCTGCTTGGAGGCAGAGCACCGCTGCGTGGCTTGCAACGCCGATACCGGAACCGGTTGCCCCGAAGGCCAATACTGTTCGAGCTGGGGCAACTGTGTCGACGAGGGGCTCGAGTGCCCCACCGATGACCACGGTGTGCCGCAGATTAGCTGCGCCCAAAACGGGGACTGCGCGGCGTGCGACCCGATGCACCAGATTTGCGATCCCGTGACTGCCACCTGCGTGGCGTGCACGTCGGGTGACACCAGCGCCTGTCAATCCACCGATATTTGCATCCACAACGAGTGCTCTGCGGAGTGCCCGACCGACTGTTCGGTGGACAACGATTGCGCCCAGTGCGGTTCCGCCGCTGCGCCGGCCCACGCTTGCAATCACGGCATTTGCTCCGAGTGTTCGGCCACCTACGCCTGCCCGGCCGGCTTGAAGTGTTCCGAACAGGGCGTGTGCCAGGATGTCTGCGGTACCGACGGCGACGGGACCTGCACGACCAACGCCGACTGTGATGGCTGCGGTGCTGACAACGGCGTGTGCCACAAGCCGATCAACAGCAGCGTCGGGCAATGCGGAGTCTCTGCTAACGGTTGCTCGGATCTCGGCCAAGGCGTGGCCGTTTTGCCCGAGCCGTTCGATCAGGTGACCAACCTCTGCTCGAACGACGGTGATTGTGCCGGCGTTGGCATCACCTTCAACGTTGGCGAGCTGCTGCGCGACATCACCGGCATCAACGACATCGGTGACGCCAACATCGAATACGGGATGAACGTGTGCGCCTCTGTCGAGGTGGCCAACAACTCGTGCGGCGTGTGCGTGCCCTGTCGTGTGGACTCGGACTGTGCGCCGATCAACATCGACGAGGTGGCAGGCGAGGCCTTCGGGCCGATTGGCAGCTTGGCCGCAGCCTTCTTGCTCGACCAGGTGTTTGGACCCAACGAGCACGCGGTGCAGATGTACTGCTCGACGGTGGCCGGTGACTACGGCGTGTGCGCCCCGTGCCCTGGGATCATCTACGAGTGTGGAACCACCACGGGTGGCGGCGGCGGGACCGGCTCTTGCGACCATGACGTCTGCACGGCTGGTACGGCGCTCGACGGTTCGTGCGACAGCTGCGCCGCCGATGTTTGCGCGCAAGACAGCTTCTGCTGCTCCAACGAGTGGGATCAGCAGTGCATCAACGAGGCGACCGACATCTGCGGTCAGTGCGGCGGGACCGGAACGGGTGGAGGTGGCACCGGCGGCGGTACTGGCGCGGGTGGTAGCAGCGGCACCGGAGGCGGCAGCAACTGCCACGACGTTTGTGTGGCGGGCGCTGCGCTGGACACCAACTGCAGCACGTGTTCGGCCAACGTCTGTGCTCAAGACCCTTATTGTTGCACCACGGAGTGGGACTCGGTCTGCGTTGGGTACGTTGAAGACTTCTGCGGCGGTTGCTGAGCGTCCGCCCGTCAGGTCTGCGTTCGCGGCTGCGTCGAGCGTAAGCGTTCGTCCCGTCTTCACATCGATTGTTCCGCTGGGGTCTCTCTGTTAGAGACCCAGCTCTTTCGATCGTGAGGCGATCGAAACAGGAACGTTCGGAGACCGAATGAAACGCTTGCTCGTCACGAGTGCGCTGCCTTACGCCAACGGCCACATCCACCTCGGCCACATGGTCGAGTACCTGCAGACCGATATTTGGGTTCGCGCAGCGCGGATGAACGGCCGCCACACGGTGTACGTCTGCGCCGACGACACCCACGGTACCGCCATCATGATCCGAGCGCGCCAAGAAGGTCGCACGCCGGAGCAGGTGATCGCCGACATGAGCGTCGCTCATCAGGAAGACTTTGCCGCCTTCGGCATCGAGTTCGATCACTACGGCAGCACGCACAGTGAGGAGAACCGGCAGTTCTCCGAGCACATCTGGAAGTCGTTCGTGAAGGAAGGGCTGGTGACGAAGAAGCTCGTCAAGCAGCTGTTTGACCCGGTCGAGAAGATCTTCCTCGCGGATCGATTCGTCAAAGGGAGCTGCCCCAACTGCAAGTCGGAGAACCAATACGGAGACAACTGCGACAAGTGCGGCGCGACCTACGAGGCGACGGAGCTCGGCTCACCCAAGAGCACGCTCTCCGGCGCGACGCCGGAGTTGCGCGAGGCCGATCATCTGCTCATCGACATCGAACGCGAGCGAGCTTGGTTGACCGAGTACACCCAAGGCGAAGGGCGCATGCCCAAGGAGATCGCCAACTACTTGATGGGCTTCTTCTTGGGCCAGCCGCTCCATAGCTGGGACGTCTCGCGGCCTGCTCCCTACTTCGGCTTCGAGATCCCGGATGAGCCCGGCAACTTCTTCTACGTCTGGTTCGATGCGCCGATTGGTTATCTCGCTGCGACCCAGCAGTGGTGCGCCAAGTCGGGTGAGAGCCTCGAGCAATGGTTGCACTCGGAGGAGACCGAGATCGTCCACGTGATCGGCAAGGACATCGTGAAGTTTCACACGCTGTTCTGGCCGGTGATGTTGAAGCTCGGCGGGTTCTCGTTGCCGAAGCGCATCCAGGTCCACGGTTTTCTGACCGTGAACGGCCAGAAGATGAGCAAGCGAGACGGCACGTTCGTGTTGGCCTCCACCTTCCGCAAGCACCTCGATGTAGGCGCGCTTCGCTACTACTACGCAACCAAGCTCTCGGCGAAGGTCGACGATATCGATCTCAACCTCGAGGACTTCGTGCAGCGCGTGAACGCCGAGTTGGTGAACAAGGTCGTCAACTTGGTGAGCCGGTCTTCCAAGTTCATCGGTGACGGCTTCGCTAGCACGTACCCCGAGGACGGAGGTCTTTTCGCGGCCGCGGCTGCTGCCGGAGAGGAGATTCGCGAGGCCTACGAGAGCTGGGATTTCGCTCGCGTGACCCGTTTGGTGATGGGCCTCGCCGATCGTGCGAATGAGTTCATCGACAAGGCGCAACCCTGGGCGCTGGCCAAGCAAGAAGGCAAGCAGGCGGAGGTCAAGAACGTCGCTTCGATCGCGCTCAACCTCTTCCACCAGATCATCGTGTATCTCGCTCCCATCGTTCCGGCTTTGGCTGAACGCACAGGTGAGCTTCTCGGAAAGCCCATTCGCAGTTTCGACGAGGCCAAGACAGCGCTCGTCGGCTCGGCTGTGGGCAGTTATCAGCACTTCATGAAACGGATTGATCCGGAGGCAGTGACCCGTATGGTTGATGAATCAAAACCCACCGAAACGCCTGTTGAGGCGGCAGCTGCCGCTGCACCTGCTGCTCCGACCGCGGTCGAGGATGACGGCAGCGCGCTCGAGAAGGAGCCGCTCGCGCCTACGTGTACGATCGACGACTTCAGCAAGGTTGATCTGCGGGTGGCACGCATCGTCGCTGCTGAGGCCGTCCCCGAGGCCAAGAAGCTTCTGCGACTGACCGTAAGTCTCGGCGGCGGTACCACGCGCAACGTGTTTGCCGGCATCAAGGCCTACTACAAGGCGGAAGACCTCGTGGGCCGGCTGGTGATCATCTGCGCGAACCTCGCTCCGCGGCAGATGAAGTTTGGGCTATCGGAGGGCATGGTGTTGGCGGCCGGCGCGGAAGGCGAGGCCTACGTGCTCTCGCCCGACTCTGGCGCCAAGGCTGGGCAGCGGGTCCACTGAGCACGTCATGGGCAAGCTCGACGGCAAAGTAGCGATCGTCACCGGCGGCGCCGGCGGGCTTGGCAGCGCGCTCGCGCTGCTGTTCGTGCAAGAAGGCGCGAAGGTCGTGCTGTGCGATCCCGGCGTTGAACAAGACGGTACGGGCGGAGACCCAGCGCGGGTCGCTGCGCTGGCCGCACGGATCGAGGCCGAGGGCGGGGAGGCGCGCGCGAGCGCGGCTCCCGCGCACACGGCCGAGGGCGCGAGCGAGGTGGTTACGCTCGCCGAAGAGGCGTTTGGTCGAGTGGACGTGCTGGTGAACTGCGCCGGCATCCGCTTGAACCGCACGCTGTCGAAGATGACGGGCGAGGACTTCAACGCGGTGCTCGACGCCCAGCTGCTTTCCACCTTTCACATGAGCCAGGCTGCGGTCAAAGCCATGCTCCGGCACGGTGATGGTGGTCGCATCGTGAACGTGACTTCCGCTGCCGGCTTCTTCGGCAACAAGGAGCAGGCGAACTTTGCTGCAGCGAGTGCCGGCGTCTACGCGCTCACCCGGACGCTGGCGATCGAACTCCAACGGCAAAGGATCTTCGTCAACGCGTTGTCACCTGTCGCAAAGACGCGCCTGACCGAGGATTTACCGATGTTCGAGCACACCGAGACGTTGACCCCCGCGCATGTGGCCCCGGCCGGGCTCTTCCTCGCGTGCGACCTTTCGGGTGAACGCACCGGCGTGGTGCTCGCGGTCTCAGGGTCGCAGCTTTACACCTTCAAACTCGTGCAAACGCCGGGCAAGTTCAAAGACGCCAACGCTCCTTGGTCCGCCGAGGAGGTCGCCGAACATTGGGACGCGATCTCCAAGGGCTGACCCCACGGCGCTCGCATCGGTTCTCGCATCGCAGGCCAACCGCGTCGGTTCGTTGGTCTGCGCCAACCAAAACCTAGCTACCGATACGGCGTCTCTTTGGGCGCCGTGCTGGTATCCACGATCACGAACCCCTCCTTCTTGTTCGGGAGCTCCTCGAGCGAAGCAGGGTCCTTCACGTACCACTCCACCCAGCCGCAGCCGATACACGCGTAGGCCTCGAACACTCCGAATACGCGGCTGCGCCAGATGCTTGGTTTGGCCAGCGCCAATTCGCTGGGGCCGCCATCTGCGCGGTCGAGCACGGTGGGCGCATGAAGGAAGCGCCGCCCGCTGCAGGCCGGGCAGGCGCCCTGCTGGCGCAAGGTAGGTGTGCCGCGGTGCTGCACAGTGAGTTCTGCTCGCAGCCGCGCGATTTCTTGTTCCAGTGCGCTAAGCCGCAGTGCCATCGCTTCATCGCTCATGAGGCGAATCGCTAGCTGGGCCGCGGTGGCGCCGGTATCGGTTTTGTCAGCCGCCGCCCCATCGGCCTCCGCCGAAATGAAGGTTATCTGAGGCTCGCTACGTTGCTGGGGTGGGGTCCGGGTGGTAGCTTGAACAGGCTCAACCCCAAGTTTCCACCGAACCATGTCCCGAGAATTCACCATCCCCCTCGCCCTTTGGGCCTGTGCGGCGCTCGTCGCGCACGCGGCCATTGGTGGTGGGGCTGTGACGGTGACCCACATCGAGGAGAAGAAAGCCAAGGAGCGGGCTGAAATCCGCGACATGGTTCAGAACGTTCGGCGGGGGTTAGGCGGCGTGGAGATTGAGATCGGCGACACCACCCCGTGGAAGCCACGCGAAGAGAAGCCCAAGGAGTCGAGCCCCACGTTGAGCGCGCTCGGCAAACTCGGAGAGCTGGTGGCGGCAACGGACTCGCCCGAGTTCCAGGCCGAAGTAGAAAAGATCAAGAAGGAGCTCGAGAAGAAGGCTCCTCCGAAGGAAGAGAAGCCGGAGGAGAAGCTCCCGGAGCCCGAGAAGAAGGCCGAGCCGGAGGAGAAGCCAGCGGAGGCTGCCAAGCCGATGCAGGTCGTCGCGATGCCCGACGACAACCGCATCAAGATTCGCCAGGCGGCCCAGTCGGAGAAAGACAACCCCAACGCGCCACGGCTGGCCGAACACGCGCTGAGCGTCGAAGAAGAGACCATCGCGAAGGCCCGGTCGAATGACACGGTGTCGGAGAATCCTTCGCTCGGGTCGAATCAGGAGGGCCCCAAAGAGAAAGAAGGCAACTCCACCGATGAGGTGAATGGGCAAGCGGAGGACCGAGCAGGCGACAAGCGCAAGGCTCCGGGGAACGCCGCTGACCGCGCGCTCGCCGAGAAGGGGCGCAACGCCGCGGCCGGGAGTGAGAAGGCGTCTGGCGCTGCCGCGGGCGGTCAAGCGGGGAAGACCCCGACGGCAGCTGCATCGCCCGCTCAGGCCGCTGCAGAGGGTGGGCGCGAGAACGCTGCACACGAGCATGTCCACGGTGAGCAGAGCGCGTGGGATCTGCAAGAGGCTGCACCGGGTGGTGACGGCTCTGGCGACAAAGCCGGGTTTGGGCAGCTTGCTGTGGCGGGCGCGCGCGTTTCGGTTCCGTTCCGTATTCCGCGTGCACCGGGCATCGGCGGCGGGCCTGGCGGAGAGGGCACCGGGTTCGATCTCGATTGGACGCAGTTCGCCTCGGCGGTGGGTCAGGCCGAGCTCGATCAACAGCAGGCGCGCATCGGAGCCAGCGTCCGAAGTCAACGCAAAGGTCGCTTCGACTCGGAGAAGTTTCAGCGTTGGCTACCCGACATCGAGAACTACGACCCCGCGGTGAAGCTTGGCAATCAGACCAAGCTCAACGCCGCGCAATCGGTGTTCGCTACGTATCTATCCACCATTCACAACGCCATTCACCCCATCTTCGCCGATGAGTTTCTATCGTCGTTGAACAAGCTCGGAAAAAATCATGAGCTAAATGGCGACGTCGTTACCCACGTAGAGATCATCCTCTCAAAGGATGAAGGCCGAGTGGTTCGCATGGGCATCACGCGCAACAGCGGATTCACTCTGTTTGATGCGGCTGCGCTCGAAGCAATCGACCGGGCTCAGCCGTTTGGTCTGGTTGCGCCTGACGCGATTGTTTCGCCTGACGGTAACGTGTACTTGCATTGGGAGTTCCACCGCGATCCGGTGGATGCCTGCTCCACGCGCAACGCCAGCCCCTTCATTCTCGCTCAGCCGAAACCCATCAAATCCAATCTCCCAAAGCGGAAGCCGAAGCGACTGAAGAAGCCTGCGAAGGGTGAGGATGGCACGACCGCCGTCCAACCCGGCAGTGAAGCGGCTCCGCCCAGCACTCCGACAGAGCCGCTGGTTCCACGTCGAAAGAAATGACTGAAAACAGCCAGTCGCTGATTCCGAGTGCCCGCCCATCCTTGCTACTAGCAGCGTTCGCTGTGGGGGTCGTGTTCCTCTCCCGAGGGCTTGGTCCCGCTCTTCAAGGCGCAGTGGTTGGGCTCAGCGACGCGATCGACTTCCTCGCGATGGCGGGGGACGCTGCCTCGCAGCTGCTCTTCGTCTCGCTCATGGTCGTAGCGCTCGGTTTACTCTCGGCCTGGGCTCAACTGCGGGCGCCGTTCCTGCTGAAGTTGTATGTCGTAGCTCTCACCGTGCCGATCTGCTTCGTGGCGCTGGCTACGATGGCGGTGCCGCGGACCCATCCGGTGATGCACCTCCTTGTGTGTCTGCTATCGAGTCTCGCGGCAGTTGGGCTTGGTCTCGACGCCGCGATTCGTCGCAACCTTTATGCTGGTATCCCGATCCTGATCGGTCTGGCCGCGTTGCTCCGCGGTGTGAGCGCCTTTCTCTCGGAGTCTGCCATCGTGACCCACCACGATCTCGCGACGATGGCTGACCGTTATCAGCAAGCGAGGTTGGTCTCGACCGTGGCGCACGGTCTGCTCGGGGTGGCGTTGCTATTGGCCATTAGCTTGATGGTGCGGCAGTCGAAGCTGCGCGGCGGGATTGTCGTGCTGGCGCTCGTCGGCTTGGGCGCGACCAGCTTTGTGCTCGGGCAGATGCCGCCGGCTGAGCTCGACTCGGTGGGGAGCATCTTGCTCGTTCGGCTCGGCCTTCGACTCTCTTCGTTGCCGCCGCCTCTGTTGGCACCTGGGCTCGAGCACGTGCTCGCCTTGGCTCCACTTTGCGTGGCGGCGGGGCTCTTGATCAGCGCAGCAAAAGCAGAGCGTCGAACCATCGCCTCCTTGGCTTTGGTGGTGCTGGCCTCGGTCAACGCTGAAGTGCCGCTCCTCGGGCTTTGCCTGCTATGTGGCGGACTCGGCTACGCGCTCGAACGCCGAGACCCGCACGGAGTGTTCCGGACGGGCCAGGCTTAACGGCTATTGCGCTGCGACGATCTTCGTCCGCGGCCCGCCTAGCTCGATCGCCTTCTCGATCAAGCGGATGAACTCGCTTTCATCCTCATTGTCGCTCACGGCTGCCTTCGCCAGGGCGAGCGTCTGGTCGAGCCCACTTGCATAGGGGCTTTGGCGTAGAGACTCGGCGAACCCTGCGATGGCTACCGCGAGTTGGTAGTTACGAGGTGCTGCCTCGAACGTTGCGAATAGCGAACTGGCAGGCATGTCGAACGACAGCTCCTCCGCCTGACTGCCACCCTCGGGCATGAAGCGCACTTTCACTGTGGCCAAGCTGCTTGGGCTCTTTCCCTTCGCTTGCTCGCTGAGCTCCAAGTCATAGAGGGCGGTGACGGTGTGCCCTGCGCCAACCTCTCCACCGTCCACCTTGTCGTTGCGGAAGTCTTTGTCAGCTACATCCCGATTCTCATAGCCGACTAGGCGGTAGCGCTTGACCAATGCCGGGTCGAAGCTGACCTGCAGTTTGACGTCCCTGGCCACAACCTGAAGGTTTGCATCGAGCTGACGACCGAACACTTTGCGGGCTTCATCCGCTGAGTCGATATAGCTATAGTTGCCGTCGCCTTTGTCAGCGAGTTGCTCCATCATCGTATCTTTGTAGTTGCCATTGCCCACGCCAACGGTGCTCAAGGTGATGCCCTGCGCTTTGTATTGCGCGATCTGGCTAAGGATCGCTTCATGTCCACTCGGCCCGATGTTGGCATCTCCGTCGGATAGAACGATTACGCGGTTGATCTCCCCTGGCTTCAGCGTTCGCTTGGCGAGGGCGTACGCTGTATCGATGCCGCTCGACATCGCTGTTCCGCCGCCAGCCGTGAGGCTGTCAATGGCAGCGAGGATCTTGGCGCGAGACTCCATGCCGGTCGGCTGCAACAGCTCCTGCGTGCTCCCCGCGTAAGTGCAGAGCGCAACCGTGTCACCAGGCTTCAAATTCTGCGTCAGCGTGCGCAAGGTCGTTTGAACCATTCCGAGCTTGTCAGGGGATTGCATCGACCCGCTGGTATCCACGAGAAAGACCAAGTGTGCTGGCGGGCGGTTCTGCGACTGGTTCTTCTTGCTCGCGAGACCGATGCGCAAAAGGTGATTGCCTCGAAGGGCGGGGGAGGGCGCTGCGGCAAAGTTCACAGCAAAGGCTTTGTCCGCTGGCGCCTCATAGCCGTAGTTGAACGCGTTGACGAACTCCTCCACCCGCACCGCCTCCTTGGGAGGTAAGGCGTTCTCTCCGAGCTTGCGACGAACGATCGCGTAGGACGCCGTATCGACGTCGATGCCAAAGGTGGATAGCTGATCTTCCGCTGTGTTGACGTACGGGTTTACTCCGTAGTCCGCATAAGCCTCAGCGCTCGGTTTCTCTTCTTGCGCTCGCTCCAAGTAAAGCGGCGTGGACATTGACATGGGCGCTGCATACGAAGGGTAGTTCGACGCAGAGGGGCTTGCGCTGCAGCCGGCGGTTGCAAGGAGGAGGGCGAAACTGAGGCGGCTCTTGTGGTTCACCTTGATCAGAACGTGGCCACGAGCTTGGCCTTACACCGCTTTAATCGAGCCCACGTTTTCCGGGGGCCCAGTACGCTTTGCTCTTTTGGCCGACCAGCAAGAGGCCCCTTTGTTTGAGCCCGTGGCGCAGCCGTTGGATTGCGACAGACCGCCCTGTCAGGACCAGTTGGTGGCTACGATCTCTCGCAAGGGCTTCTGCAACCACCTCCTCGATAGCGCTGAGGTGCGCATCATCGGCAGTTCGCGGAAACAGGCGAGCGCCGTCAACGTCGAGATTGGAGAGGGCGCATTCGGCGTCTCCAGGGTTTTGGCACTCGAACAGTAGGTGCACCTGCGCTGCGGAACGCTGTTCGCGCAGCACCCGTCCGAGCGCGAAGGAGGTCTCGTCTCCGACCACGATGCTCGGGGCGCCCTGAACGTTGAATTCGAGAGAGCCTCTCGGGCCAAAGAGGAGGGCCTTGTCTCCAGCCTTTACTGTCTTTCCCCATTCTGCGCCGGGCGAGCTGCCGTGCACGTACACAAGCAGGCTGAGCATGCCTCGCGCTGCATCAAACGAGAATGGCGTATAGGTCCGCGTCCCCGTCTCCAAGAAGACCTGCACCTTATCTCCAGCTTGGAACGAAGCTCCCACAAGCCGCTCGCCCGCTAACTCGATGCGACGGAAGCGCGGCGCAACCTCGCGTGCGCTCTCGACCCGAACTGGGCGGAAGAGAACCTTGCCCAAGGTGTCCGCAAAGAGCTTCTTTACCGCCGACATGGGGCAGATCTAGCTGCGCCGGTGATTGCGCAGCCTGAAGCTTCATTAAGAAGTGCCCCTCACTCTCGGGGCGTGGGGCCGCACCAGGCTTTGGCCGCTTCGAGCGACATCCTCGCCGAGCCTTCCTCTGGCTGCGTCCCGGGCTGCTGCTCGAAGCGGAATCGGACCTGTCGCGTCTTGTCTAGGAAGACGAGGTCGTCTCGGATCAAGGTGCCATCGAGGCAAGCGATGCGCTTGGGTTTAAGATAGATAGGTAAGTTGGCCGACTTTGGGGCGGGTGGCGCTTTGCCTATGCCACATTCGAGCGCAAGAAATCGGGCTCGGTTGTCATCCTCGAGGCCCACTGGGCCAACTCTGCCGCTGGGCCCAGTCCTTCTTTCATCGGGCTTCGGTTCGGCTGCGTCGAGCAGCGTCCAAAGATCGACAGCGCCAAGCGGATCGACATCAAAGTAGCTATGCTCGAACACCAACACGCGCCCGACGTGCTCCTTGTTGCGGCACTTGCGGATCACCTCAAATGCGAGCGCGTCGTGAAAGAAGAACAGCTTGCCGGTGGTTCGCTCGACGTAGAAGAGCGCGCTGGACGTCGCCCAGCCGCTCTTGGTGAAGTAAATACGTTGTTCGTCCGGAGAGAAGGTTACCGAGCCAATGCCAGTGTTCTCGAGCTCGGGCAGGTTGGCCGCTGTGTTCACCGGCTTGAGCACCCCAGACCCAAGCAGCTGTTGCTCCGCGCCGTCCTTCGGCTGAAGCCAAAGCTCGGTGCCCTTCTTGATTATGGCTTTGAATGCTCCGCTGGGGCTAACCACCGTCACGTCGGGCGGCGGTGGAGAGGGAGGGCCGGGCGGGCTCGCGCTTGGTTCTTGTTGCGCTTGTGCCGACGGGGAGGGGGATGCGCTCGCGCTTGCTTCGACCCGAGGCGACGATGGCGCTGGGGCAGGCGCCTGCTTGGCCTGCTTGGGTGCTATTTCGGCGGTGCAGGCTGTCAGCACCAGCAGCGCGAGAAATCTGGTTCGAAGCGCGCTCACGTTGCTTGTCCTTGCTCGAGCGCGGCCAGCTCGAACAAGCGCGCGGCCTCGTGTACGAAGCTGCCCTTCCCCTCGGTAAATGCAAGCTGAACCATTGCCTGCGCCACCGTCTTTGCGTGGATAGGACGATAGGCGCGCAGTCCAGGCAGGTAGTCGAGCACATGCATCACTGCCAAACCGAGCCTCTCCGCTGGCCTGGACTCCTTGCGGTCTCCATCGAGGATGCTCGGACGGAGGACATGACAACGCTCAAAGCCAAGCTCACTCACCGCTTGGTCCAGCTGCCCCTTCATGCGGTTATAAAACAGGCTGGAGCTCGCGTTCGCTCCAGTCGACGAGACCAATACATAACAAGCCACACCGTTCTTGGCTGCCGCTCGAGCCGTTTCGTATTGGTACGTATAATCGACCTCCCGTTGCGCCTCCTGGCTGCCGGCTTTTTTAAGGGTGGTTCCCAGGGTCGAGAACATGACATCCCCAACGACGTCGTTGGCGAAGCTCTCGGGCTTTCGAAAGTCGATGACGTGCTCTCGTAGCTTGGGGTGGCTGCGTCCGCTGCCGCGGCGAACCAAAGAGCGCACTTCCGCAAACCGAGCGTCTTCAAGCAATAGCTCGAGCAGCGCCCCGCCTACGAGACCTGTAGCCCCAATCATCACGGCGGACTTCATGGATCGAGTCTGCCCCGTCTGTGCGCCCCCGTGAAGCGGCGTGCCTACTTGGACGACACCGCGATGGGTGCAACGCAGCGTAGCCCGACGTTGGGAGTGCGCGCGTCGGCTGGCACTGTGGCGCGTGCGTCGGTGCGGACGCCTTCCAGGTCGGTTTGGGTGAAGCTACCACCGCGAACGATGTTGCCGCCGAACTCGGCCGGGGTGGACGTCCACTCCGCGACGTTGCCTGCAAGATCGAGCAGCCCCTCGCGCGAGGCCCCAAGCCCGAACTGACCGACCTCGGCTGTTCCGGGAAAGCCATCCTGTTCTTCGTATGCTGCGGTTTGGCGTACGCCGCCTTGCGAAAAGGCAGAGCTGCATTCCGCCCCGCATAGGTTGGCCCGCTTCGTTGAAGGAGCATCGGTGCCCCACGGGTAGACGCGCGCCTCTTCACCCCCGCGCGCGGCCCACTCCCACTCCGGCTCGCTGGGTAGCCTGGCCTCGCGGAAACGACAGTACGATTCTGCCTGCAGCAGGCTGATGCAATTGATCGGGTGCGCTTGTCGACCGGTGCGCTGGGTGTTGCAATAGCTCGATAGATGCGCGCTCTCGCGCAGTTGCAAGCCCTCCAGCGCCACCTCGGTGGCAGCGCGAGCGCAGCTCTCCGCAGCCACGCATTCGTTGAACTGCTCGACGGTCACCTCGGTCCTGTCGACGCACAGGCTCTCGATGCGCTTGCCATTCAGCTCGCCGCCCTGAACGAGGGCAGCACCGTCTTGGCAGGGCAGCTTTGGTTTGGCTGGCTCTTGAACTGGCGCTATCGCCTCCAGCACCCGCGAAGGTTTGGAGCCACAGGCCAGTAGCGCGATACCGCAGAAAGCGTAATGCATTAGGCGCGGCGCGCTTCTGCGAGAGCGGTTAGCTTGAATCCCGACCATAGCGTAAGCCTTCCTGGCGAACCGCCTCGCTATACGTCAATTTGATGCGGCCTCCAATTGGTCCTTGAGCGCCGGTGTTCAAGCTCTGTCCCCAAGCTCGCTCACCGCCGTCCCTTTCGACGATTTACGGGGTTTGGCAGCTCGAGCGAGTAGACTCTGCCTTAATGGAACCGAAAGTGTTGTGGAAGAGTGTGGGTTTGCTTGGGGCAGGCGCACTCGTATTGACGACCCTTGCCTTCAGCTCCTGCACCACGGTGGATGCAGGTCATGTGGGGATCGTCAAAGTGTTCGGCGCGGTGAAGGCTGAGACGTTGGCCGAGGGCATCCACTGGAAGAAACCCTGGGAGTCGGTGGTGGAGTTCGAGGTGAGGCTCCGCTCGCTCAACAACAAGGCCGCTGCGGCTTCCAAAGACCTTCAGACGGTCACTACCGAAATAACAATTCAATATTCGCCCAACGCTGCAATGGTCTCCGACATCTACCGCTCGATCGGCGATATCGCGCGGCTGGAGCCGGTGATTGTGGCTCCGGCGGTGCAGGAGTCTCTCAAGAGCGTTACCGCGCAGTTTACTGCAGAGGAGTTGATTACTCAGCGCCAGCGAGTCAAAGGCGAGGTGGAGGCGGCCATCAAAACCTTCATTGACGCGACCTTGCACGAAAAAGGGCTCTCTGGCGCTATCGATGTAGCCAACATTGCTATCACCGATTTCAAATTTAGTGAGGAGTTCAACAAGGCGATCGAGGCGAAGGTAAAGGCCGAGCAGGAGGCTCTGAAAGCCATCAATGAAAAGACGAGGCGGATCACCGACGCAGAGGCGACCACCGCCGAACAGAAGCTTGCCGCAGACGCCAAGGCCTATGCGACCGACGTCGAGTCGAAGGCGCGCGCTTCGGCGATTCAGCGCGAGGCGGACGCGTTGAAGGCCAGCCCCGAGGTGATTCAGCTGCGAGCCATTGAGCGCTGGAACGGAGCTCTGCCAACCTACTTGGGCGCCGGCCAGCCAACGCCTTTCATCGACGTATCTCCGGAGAAGCTGACGCCGGCTGCCAAGAAGTAACGGTCCTGCACCTGATCGCAGGCGGCCAAGCTGGCAGAGCCAATTGCCAGCAAGGCACCCTGCGCAGACCCTAAGGTCTTTTAGCTACAGGAAAAATTTGGTCGGGGAGATGGGATTTGAACCCACGACAACGAGCACCCAAAGCTCGTGCACTACCGGACTGTGCGACTCCCCGGTGCGTAAAGCGGAGCGGACCTTACCACCGTCCGGGCCGCTGTGCGAGTCCTACTAACGCGCTTCGGTGCAATGGGACGGCAAGCTTCGCTCGGTGCTGACAGCGAACTCGAAATGACGCGAGGGATTCTGTCTGGGACCGGCCGCCTCGAGCTGAATTGGTGGCATGCTCGGGCCATGCAGCTGACGGCGATCGCAGCGGAACTGGCGGACGAGAACCGCAGGCAGTGGGCTTGGAATCGCGTGCGGCCGTTGCACGCGACGCACGCGCGGGATGCTCGGGGAATCGAGGAGCTCGTGCCGTGTGGTTGCCTAGCCGAGCTCGTCGCAAGCTACCGAACAGGGGCCGAGTCATTCCCGATGCAGCCACTCGGCGACGATGAGGGACCGAGCGTTCCCACGTTTTCGGAGCCAGTCACCGATGCGCACGTTCACGTCTTTCCCGACCCGGTTTTTGCGGCGTTGTGGCGCTGGTTTGAGGCCTACGGCTGGCCGATTCGCTACCAACTGCGCACTCCCGAGTTGCTTGCCTTTCTGTTTTCACGAGGCGTCGAGCGCGCGGTCGCGCTGCACTACGCGCACAAGCCGTCCATGTCGCGCGGCCTCAACGAGTACATGGCCGCAGTGGTCGCGCGTGACCCGCGCGTGATTGGCCTTGGCACCGTGCTACCCGGTGAGCCCAACGCCGCCGAGATTGTCACGGGGATGCGGCAGCGGGGCTTGCGCGGCGTTAAGCTTCACTGTCACGTGCAAGCGTTTGCGCCCGATTCTGCAGCGGCGTTCGAGGTGTTTGCCGCTTGCGAGAGTGCCCAGCTGCCAGTGGTGCTGCATGCGGGACGCGCGCCTCGAAGTCCGGCCTATCCAGTCGATTCACACAGTCTATGCGCCGCCTGGAGGGTGGAGCGCGTGCTCACCGCCTTCCCAAAGCTCAAGCTTTGTGTTCCACACTTCGGCGCGGACGAGGCTCTCGCTTACGTCGAACTGCTCGAGCGTCACGACCACCTCTACCTCGACTCGACGATGATGCTCTCGGGCTTCTTCGGAGGCGAATACCTGCAGGTGCTCAACCGAGCTCGGCCGGAGCGCGTGATGTACGGCAGTGATTTTCCAAACCTGCCGTACGCCTGGGATCGTGAACTCCGTGCCATCGCGGCGGCAGAGCTGAGTGCGGAGCGGAAGGCGCAACTCACGACGAAGGTTGCTAACGAATTTTTCGGGCTCGAAGGTTTGCCCGGCTAGCGGATGCTAGGGCGTGCGCAAGGCAGCGCCTTCATCTTCGTGGATGGGGCGCTCGCGCGAGGGAGACCTATCTCGGCGAGAGTAGGGGCGCTCGTGCGGGCTGCCGTCGAGATCATCGAGCGCCTTGTAGAGCTCATTGACGATGCGTGGCTTGAGCCAGCCGTCGCTCCCTTGCTCGTACTCGGATGCACCCTCGGTCAACAGCTGCTTCGCGTCCTTGCGATTGCCAAGCTGGTATTGCGTGAGTCCGCAGTAAACGAGGTAGCGCACGTGCGCCTTGTCGCTCAGCTCCTCGTGAACTTGATCGAGCTCGCCACAGTGACGCTCCGCCGCGTTGTAGTGACCAACCTCGTAGCGAGTGATCCCTCCGCGAAGCTCACGCCCCGCAACACCGCAACCCATCGCCACACAGCAGGTCACTGCGAGCACGAGACCGTTGATTCCAGCGCGCAACATCGAGGGCTTCACTTAACTCCTATTTTCGGAGGCTCAGCGCGTTTGCGCAAGGCTGCTTTCGATTGTCCTCACACGAAACCAACGTCACGTTGCGCGCACACTGGAGACTGGATCGACGCGGAGGCCGAGTTTGACTACACGCACTCCTGTGTCGCGACCTGATGCAGCCACGCCTCCTCCGTTCTCCTTCGTGCGGGAAGAGCTGCGCCGAGTTTGGAGCGACGTGCGAGGTGGAAACCTCTCCCCGGCCCGTATCGCAGCCTCTGTAGTGCTAGGCACCTTCATCGGTTGTCTTCCCATCTTTGGGCTGCATTTGCCGGTCGTATTGCTGCTTTGTCTGCGTCTCAGGCTGGACGGAGCGCTCGCCTATCTCGCTGCCAACATCTCCAATCCGTTCATGGCACCGCTGCTGATCACCGGGCAGGTTCAGCTCGGCGCGTACTTGATCGAAGGGCGTGTTCCCGCTGTGTCGGAGCTGGGCACCGTGGATGCTCTCACCCGCTTTCCCCTCTATTTAATCGTTGGAGCTCCCATCGTCGGGCTGGGTTTGGGTTTGGGCTTGGGTCTCGTTGCGTACGTTCTTACGCGCCTGAAGCGGTCGGTGTTGGGGGAGACCAAGCGTGAACCATACAAGCTGCCGGCCAACGCTCCTCCGTGGGTTGCCGCCGTCGAGCGGGTTGCGGCGCGCTATTCGGGCGATGAGTCGGCGAGCGCCAAAGCCCAATTCAACTACGTCCGCATCAAGCTGCTCACCGATCCGATCGCCAAGCTGATCGCCGATATCGCAGGGGATGCGCAAGGTGCGCTCGGGCGCGTGTTTGACGTGGGCACTGGGCGCGGGCAGCTACCGATCCTGCTACTCGAACTCGAGCGGGCAACCGCGGCGGCCGGGTGCGATTGGGACCGGGCAAAGATTCAGCGCGGAGTCGCTGCTGCTGCGCTGGCGCCAGCGCTCGAGGTTTCACTCTCTGCCGGGGATGCGCGCACGACGCCGATCGAGGCGTCTGACACGGTGCTGCTCGTCGACTTACTTCACTACTTCACGGTTGAGGAGCAAGACGCACTGTTGCGACGTGCTGCTCAGGCGGTATTGCCGGGGGGGCGGCTGATTGTGCGTGAGGCCGACACCGAGCGTGGTTGGCGTAGCCGGGTGACGCTGCTCGAAGAGCGGATCTTTACGTTCTTGCGCTTCAATCGCGGAGAACGGGTGAAGTTTCGCGCAGCGCGCGAACTCAGCGCCCTACTCGAGTCCGAGGGGCTCAGCGTGGAGGTGCGCCCGGCCTGGGGGAAGACGCCCTTCTCCAACGTGTTGATCCTTGGGCAGCGGGCGTGCAGCGAGTCTGTCGTCTAGTCGAGCGACGGCCGCGACCTTCGTTGCGAGCGAGCGAAACCTCAAACCTGCTCCAAGCACTTGACCGCATACTGCATGTGTAGCTAGATACCTTGCAGTGCAAGATGACGTGCCTAGTGAGGTTGCCGCCTGGAGATCCCAGCTCCGTAAGGGGACGCTCGAGCTCGCGGTGCTCGTGTCGCTCCGCAAGCGTCGGCGCTACGGGCTCGAGCTGGTTGACGTGCTCAACAAGGCGCAGCTCGGTATCAGTGAAGGCAGCATCTACCCGCTGCTCTCACGCTTGCGCAGTGAAGGAAAGGTCGTGACCGAATGGGTGGATGAGGGCGTTGGGCACGCGCACAAGTACTACACCCTCACAAGCCACGGGCGCGCCACGCTCAAGGCGATGTTGGCTGCGTGGCGAGAATTCAACGCCGCTTTTGAGTCGTTGATTGAAGGGAACTAGGTCTCATGGCGCTACCGGAACAAGCGGAACAATTTCTCAAAGAGCTGCGTCGAGGGCTGGGCTCGATGGCAGCGGATGAACGCGAAGACGTCGTTGAAGAGTTGCGCTCGCACCTGCTGGAGCGGCAAGCGCAGGGCAAGAAGGAGCTGCTTGCAGGCTTTGAGTCGGCGCAGGATTTGGCGGCGAGCTTTGTCGCGGAACGCGCCTTGCGCGGGGCCTTGGCCGTGGGCACCCCATGGGCCTTGGGTCGCGCGCTCTTGATCGCTGCCCGCGACAGCCTGCTCGCCCTTTTGGTGGCCTTCCCGCTGCTGCTTGCGCAGCTGGTCGCATTTTTCTGCGTGCTCACGGCTGCGCTGAAGGCCTTCTCACCGTCCGAGTTCGGTCTCTGGATCGGAAATGGTTCCTTCTACGTCGGGCGACGCTCCGAGCTTGCTCACGAGGTCCTCGGGAGCTGGGGCATCCCGGTCCTTCTGCTCGCTGGGCTGCTAATTTTCTGGGGCTCCACGCGCGCGTTGCGAGCGCTCGTAACGTGGCGCCTTGGCTCCTATCGGTCGCTGCGAAGCTGACCTCTTTTTTTGAGTAAAGACCATGCATAACAAGACAACGTGTTACGACAATGTTCCGGCTCGTGAGCTGGTTCGGTTCCTGCTCCTCGCGGTTCTCGTGGGGACGCTGACCCAACGAATCGCTGTTTACCAAGGCCTTTCGGGCGGTGGTCGATCATGGCTCCTCTTGACCATGTGGGTACCCACGCTCGCTGCGCTCTTGGCAGGGCCGCGCGCGCGGCGAACGATCTGGGCAGCCGTGAAGCGCCCTGGCTTTCGCTATTTGGGCCCAGCTCTCGTGATCGGATTCGCGCCGCGCCTTCTGCAGACGTTGGTGCTGCTGCTAACGGGCTGGGGCAGCTGGGACTCGACGCACTTCGAGCTCACGCCGGACGGTCAATCGATCCTGGCCGTTCACAAAGTCGCGATGGTGCTTGGGACGGGGCCGCAGAGTGTGCCGCATTTTGCGCTCAACCTCTTGGTGTCGATCACGCTGGCAGCGGTCGTAACCGCTGTGGTGGGGGGAGTTGGCGAGGAGATCGGTTGGCGGGGATTTCTGCAGCCGGCGCTCGAGACCCGCGTGGGGCCAACGAAGGCGACACTGCTCGTGGGCGCGATCTGGGCCTACTGGCACTTGGGCGCCAACCTGAGCGGCTACAACGACCCGCAGCACCCGCTGCTCAACGCGCTGGTGCTCTTTCCCGTTGCGGTGGTGATGATGAGCTTCGGCTTTGCTTGGCTCGCTCGCAAGGGCCTCAGCGTTTGGCCGGTTGCGCTCGCCCACGGTGCCAACAACGTACTCGGAAGCGCCTTTCTGCTCACCACCGACAATTGGTGGATCAACGCCTCGCTGGAGGTTGGCTCGATGGCGTTATTGGCCGGTTTCTTCGTGTGGCATTCGAGGGGGGCGCGAAGCAGCGACGAGGCGAACTCGCTCGTCGCAGTTCAGTCCTCCGGCTGAAGGCCTCGCGGCCACCCTCGGGTCGAATCTCAACCTTGGATCAGCCTTGCTCAGCGGCGATCCGGCGCGCCTTCTCGACGTCCTCGCGAAAGTCGATCTCGGTCCACTGGAACTCACTGACCGGCTCGAATCCCCACGGCTCTTCGGCGAAGCAAAGGTTCATCGCCGCCTCGTACTCTTGGTCGAGGCGCCCTGCAGCGACTTCGCCATCGAGGATGCGCTTCATCGTCAAGGCACCTTGGCGGCCCACCTTGGCGAAGCCGACGGCCTCGCCAACCTGATCCCACGGAGCCTCGGGTGACACACGCCGTGCGACGCGGAGCACGCGTCCGCCGCGCACCCCGAGCATCATCTCCTCGCCGGTCTCCTCGGAGCTGTCGTCGAGCAAAACGCAGTTGGCGTGCTTGGAGTCCACCAGGCGCTTCATCAGCGCTGCGGGGTAAAGTACGTCCGCATCCATCCAGATCCCGCCAGCGACGGTGAGCTGTTCGATCGCGACGGCGAGCGAGACGATGCTTCCGCGTACGAAGTCCTTGTTTTCGACGAACTCGATCGGGAGCGGCCAGCTGCGAGCCGCGATGAACCCGCGGATTTGTTGCTGTTCATAGCCGACGACGATGGTCAGCGCGCTAATGCCGGCCTGCGCCAGGTTCTCGATGTGGCGCTCGAGCAGGGTCTTCCCCGCGATGTCGAGCAGGCACTTCGGCGCGTCACTCTCGAGACGCCGGCCTCGGCCGGCTGCTAGCAAGATGGCTCTCATGAGCCGCGCTTAATGCCGCGCGGTCCCGTCTGCAAGGGAGGTAAGGGTCGCGGTCCGCGCGGTGCCGCGACGGCCGCTGCCGTCGCGGGCCCAGTGCCCCTCCTCAGCCGGGTTGATCGTCTTCGACGATGCCGATGCAGCCAAACACAGCGAGCGCTTCAGCGAAGCACGCGGCTTCAATCTCGTCTTGGCTGCACACGTTGTCGACGCCGTCGACGCAGGAGAGGTAGTCGTCGTACTCCGATGTGCAGCCTGCCTTCTCCGCATCGGTCGTGCCCTGATCGAGCGCCGCCACGCACTCGGCCTGGGTAGTGTCCGCATCTGCGCACTCAGCCAAACGCGAACAGAGGTCCTCGGTGGAGACCGAGCCGCAAGCCGAAAGAATAAGCATTAGGGAAAGGAAACAAAGCTTCTTCATGATCTCGCCTGTACGCTGAAAAGGTAAGGGTCTTCCCGCGTCCAGGAGTAGCCCTGGACGAGGAATCGTTTCCTCGGCTCGATGAACTCAGCCGAGCACGTTGAGGGACTTGCGGCCGTCGCTCCTGCGCTCGCTGAATACAGAAAGCGGGTTGGCGATACCGGGGTTGCCGACCGAGGTCGGGACAACCAAGCCAGCGGAAGCCGCGTGGCGCGGTGCACCGGAGCCTGCGAAGGCGGATGCCACGTCCACCCCGCTGCGGAAGCGCTGCATCCCGCCGGCGATCTTGTGATGCGCGAGCCGGTTCTGCATGAAGTTGAGCGGCCAATATCCGATTGTTTGCAACCAGCTGGAGCCCGGGGTTTCAGCGCCGCGCGCTCGGACGGTGTAGGGCTGCCACATGCTCGAATAGGAGTAGAACTTGGTCCACGCACGCACCCAGCCTTCACGCAGCGTCTCGCGTGACATGCGCTTCGGCAGGAAGTACGGCGAGCCAGCGTCGTGGTCTGTGCCCAGCCACCAATACGGATCGGTGAGGCGGCCCTCAGCGAGCAAACGCTTGTAAAGCGCTGTTCCGGGGTAGGGCGTGAGGATGGCGTAGAGCGCCATGGTGAGCTTCATCTCGATGCCGAACTCCACCGTGCGATCGAATACTTCGGGAGAGTCGGTGTCGAAGCCGAACACGAAGCTGCCCCACGTTGCAATGCCGTGCTCGTGCAGCATCTCCATCGTCTCTTTGTATTGCGATGGCTTGTTTTGCCGCTTCCCGGTGAACTTCACCGTCTCTTCATCCACGCTCTCAAAGCCGATGAAGAGCGCCTTGCAACCACTCTCAGCCATCAACTTCACATTCTCGAGACGCTTCACGGCAGCGAGCGAGCACTGGCCAACCCAATGCTTGTTGAGCTCGCCCATCTTGGAGAAGAGCTCCTTCGAGTATTGGCGGTGCACCATCACGTTGTCATCGGCGAAGAGGATCAGCTTGCCCAAGGTCTTGAGCTCAGCAATCACTTCGTCCGCTGGGCGGAAGCGGAACGTGGGCCCATTGGCCGTTGAAACACTGCAGAACTCACAAGGGTAGGGGCAGCCCCGCATGGTCTGGACGACCTGGAAGGGCACATACTTCTTCGACCGGAACAGGTCTCGTCGCGGGAAGGGCCGCCCAGCGAGATTCGGAAACTCGGGCCTGTACGCTGCCTTCATCCCACCTTGTTTGAAGTCCCGCAAAAGCTCGGGCCAGGCGTCTTCTGCCTCGCCGACGACAATCGCGTCGCAGTGGCGGAGCGCTTCCTCCGGGCAAGCGGTGGGGTGGATGCCGCCCATCACGACCTTGATGCCACGCGCCCGATAGCGCTCGGCGATGTCGTAGGAACGACGCGCGGTTTTGCTATCCACGCTGATCCCAACCAAGTCGACGTCTTTGACGTCCTTGTCCAGGTCGAACACTTTCACGAGATCGTCGGTGTAGATGATCTCGTCTTCCGGAGGCGTCAGCGAGGCGAGCACGCCGAGCCCCATTCGCGGTAGATAAGCTGAATCCTAGCTGGCCGGGGCGATGAGCTCGATCTGCATGAGCCTCGACCTTACCAAAAGCCTAAGGGACCTGCTACGCGGCGCAGCTTTCCGCCGGCCTAGCCTGCGTGCGCTGGCTTTAGCTTGTCGCTGAAGAAGGCGAGAATTTCGTCGACTGCGGCGCGGGTGGGCTCACCCGCCTTGTCGATCAGGTGAGCCGTCACGACGGAATGTGGGTTGGCCATCACGGCAGCAGGATTTGCGGCAGAGTCCGGTAGCGTGCGAAGCGTGATGCGGTCCCCCAGCGCACGCTGGTAGTCGTCGAAGCGCTCTTTGCGGCAGAACGCATCTCCCTCGAAGCGGTAGCCGAGCGCTTTGAGGTCTTCCTTCTCCATCCGCTGTTTGATCGCTGCAAGGTCCTCGGGGCTCGAGTGCACGCCCCCGCTGCGACCGATCGGAAGTGACGGTTGGCACAAGACAGGAGCGATCACGCTCGGCTCGAGCATCATCGAGAGCGCGAAATTGCCGGTGAAGCACATGCCGATCGCCCCAACTCCGTTGCCTCCGCAGCGCGGGTGAACGTCCGCGGCGAGAGCTCGCAGCCAGAGGGTGAGCGGCGCTGTGACATTGGTTCGTAAGGCGTGAAACTCCTTGGAGACACAGCCTTTGACCATCTGCGGTAGCGCGTAGAGCGTGGTGGGAGCTCGCCCCGGGTCCCCAAAAAGGTTGGGCATGTAGACGGTGAAGCCGGCGTCGCGCACGAACCGTGCGAAGCGCGCGACCTCGGGCGAGATGCAGGGCATCTCGGTCATCACGATCACAGCCGGCCCCGCCCCCGCGATGAACACCAGCTTGGTCTCACCGAGAAACGTGAGGTCCTTGCGCTCAAAGTCGGTGAGCGGGTCCCGCTCTTTGCGCCACGCTTCCATCTCGGGGCGCGGCATCAGCTCTCCCCGCTGGCCGTACCAGCCTTGGCCGCCTCGGCTTTGGCCTCCGCGCGCGCCTTCCACCATTCGAACACCATCGGCATCACGCTCAATCCGATGATGCCAAGCACGACCAGCTCGAAGTTCTTCTTCACGATCTCCATCTGACCGAAGACCATGCCGGCACCCATCATCGACACCACCCAGGCGATGGCGCCGACAATGTTGAAGAGGATGAAGCGGCTGTAGTTCATGGCGCCGGCGCCAGCGACGAACGGCGCGAAGGTGCGGACGATTGGCACGAAGCGAGCCAGGATGATGGTCTTGCCACCGTACTTCTCGAAGAACTTGTGGGTCTTCTCCAAGTGCTTCTTGTTCAGCCAGCGCGACGTTTCACTCTTCATCACGCGCGGGCCAATCGCTTGCCCAACGTGATAGTTGAGCGTGTCCCCGGCGATGGCGCAGACGATGAGCAACGGGCCGAGCGCCCACGGGTTGAGCCCCGCCCCGGGGCGCATCGAAATGGCGCCGCACGCGAAGAGCAGCGAATCTCCTGGGAGAAACGGCAGCACGACCAAGCCTGTTTCACAGAAAATGATGGCCCCGAGGATTGCGTACGTGGTGGTGCCGTAGTCCCTGGTGACCTGGTCCAGCGTCTTATCCAGGTGACGCACCATGTCGATTAGTTCGCCGAAAGTCGCCATCGCGCTTGCCTTAATCGAGCCTTCGCTCAGTGGCCAGCGTTGACGGCGCTTGGCCCGAGGGTTTCCGCGAGCTTTCGCGTGACGAGCTCAAATGCGTAGCGCCGCGCGTCGGTTGAGCGATAGCCGTGGCGTTCACCGGGATAGACGAACATCTCGAACGGCTTCTGCGCCTTGACGAGCGCATCCACGAGATCGGCCGTGTTTTGGAAATGCACGTTCTCGTCCATGAGCGCGTGAACGATCAGCAGCTTGCCCCGGAGCTTGTCCACATTGGCCGCTAGCGTCGCTCGCTGATAGCCCGCTTCGTTCTCCTGGGGGGTTCCCATGTAGCGTTCGGTGTAGGCCGTGTCGTACAGGCGCCAGTCCGTGACTGGAGAGCCCGCGATGCCGATGGTGAACGGTGAGCCTTCGCGAAGCAACGCATGCGCCGCGAGGAACCCGCCATAGGAGTGGCCGTAGATCGCGACGCGCTGCGGGTCGATCGGGTGCGTGCCGAGCACCTGCTCGAGCGCAGCGAACTGGTCCGCGAGCTCGACCTCCCCGAGTTTGCGATCGATCGCTTGCTCGAAAGCTGGTCCGCGGCCGCTCGAGCCGCGGTTGTCCACTTGCATGACGAAGAACCCGCGGTCGGCCAGGTGTTGCCAATGCAAGCGCGGCGACCAGCGATCCATGACCGTCTGCACTCCCGGCCCGCCGTACACCATCACCACCAGGGGATACTTCTTTCCGGGCTCGATGGTGCGTGGCGCGAGCAGGGTTCCGTGCAGGATCGGCAGCCCGGGACGATCGACGACGAACGGCTCGAAGGTGCGCAGCGCCAGTTCAGCAATGGCGGGATCTACAGGTATCTCGATCGGAAGAACCCGTTCGCCAACCCGCAACTCTGCCGACGGCGGTTGGGTTCGCGAGGAGTGCACGAGGGCCAAGTTCGCACCGGACTTGGAGAACACCGCGACGTTGGTTCCCGTGCCTTTGGACAGTCGCTTGCTTACTCCCGTCCGCCCATCCACCTCGAACACGGGGCGACCGATCGGCTCGCCTTCGGTTGAGGTGATGTAGACCTTGGCGTCGATCGACGATGTCCCGAGCAACTCGGTCACGTCGAAGTCGCCCCGGGTGAGTTGCGCGGGGACGGCTTTGCCGTTGGGGTCGAGCGCAAACAGGTGATCGTGTCCACCCTGTTCATCGACCGTGAAAATTTGCTTCGCGTCGCTGGACACCGCGAGATCCGCGAGCGGCAACCACCCGGCAGTGACCTCGCGGCTGTGGATGGTACGTACCTCGATCTTCGGATTGAGATCGACGCGCAGAATTTGCCGTTTACGTTGCGAACGGGAGAGCGCCGAAAGCACGAACGATTGGGCGTCAAGGAACTGCAACCGGCCCAAGTAGCGTTCGCCTTCGGGCAAGGGGATCTTGGAACTCCGTTTGGTGGCGAGGTCGACGACGTGCAGCGAGACCTTCGGGTTGGCTTTGCCCGTCTCGGGGTACTTCTGTAGCTGCAGGCTCGGTTTGCCTTTGCGATGCCCGAGGACCGGCACTTCGGCGACTTCGCGCTCGTCTACCTCGAGGTAGACCAGCTTCTTGCAGTCCGGCGAAAAGAAGTGCCCCGAAGGTTCGTCGAACTCTTCTTGCGCGTTGAAGTCCGACTGTCCGCGCGTCACACCCGCCGGTGCTCCGCTGGTTAGTAAAGTTTCTCGCTTGCTTGCGACGTCGAGCAGCGCAAGTTCGCTTCCGACCGCATAGGCGACCTTGGAACCGTCCGCGCAGAGCTTTGGGTCGATCGCTTCAGCGCCGCCCTCCCGAAGAGCCGTGGTCTCGCCGTTCGTGTTGGCGAGGTAGAGCTCGCCCCCGAGTGGCACCAAAAGAACATCCTTCTTGGCCGCCCATTGGTACTGCGTGATGCCCTTGATCCGTTTTCGTTGGCGCTCGTCGCGCAGCTCTTGGGCCAGGCTTTTCTCTCTGGGCCCCTGAAGTTGGGAGGCTCGCAGCAGCACCTGGCGCTGCCCCGTACTCAGGTCCACGCTGAAGAGCGACATCTCATCGCTGCCGGACTCACTGAAGAGATAAGTAAAGCGCGTTTCGTCGGGAGAGAAGGCCATGCTGCGAGGGATCTGCCAACCCGGCTCGGGGAACTTCGCCATCTCAGCGAAGCCAACTTTGGACGCTTCCACCGGAAGGAGCGGTGCTTGTTCGTCGGCAACTACGGCCGCCGGTGATGGGCAAGCGGGGGGCGGCGCAGACGGAATCGTGCTGCAAGAGGCCAACAAGAGCAGTGACGCGCAGAGCATTCGCATGGCGCCGCGGAGCATCCAACGAGCGCGGCCGAAACACCAGCGCAAGCCGCGCTTGTAGAACGGCACGTAGCTCAGCATCATCTTGGGGATGGCCGAGCGTTCGATACACGGAGTCAACCACCTCGCGGTGCTCGTAAGCGATCTGCAACGAGCGGAGGCTTTCTACCTTGAACTCCTGCAGCTCCCCTTGCTTCGACGCCACTTCGAACCCGATGGGCGCCATCGCTCGACCTGGGTCGCGCTCGACGCAACCGTCTTTCTCGCGCTGGAGCTGCTTCCCGACGCAGCGGAGGTGACAGCGGCGCGTACGGGGCATCACTGTGTTGCGCTTGCCATCGCGCGGGAGGACCGCATGCCCTGGCGCCAACGTCTCGAGGCTTCGGGCGTCGTGATTGAGCGAGAGACCGACTACACCTTCTACTTCCGCGATCCTGACGGTACGTTGCTGGCGCTTTCGCACTTTCCCGTGCCACACACGGCTCCACCTGCGGTGGAATCGCGCGGGTGAACACGCGCACGTCCAGTGGGGACACAGCGCCGTCCTGCGGTTAGGTACGAGTTGCTTACGTGGGTTCGCTCTCTTGCGATTGCGCCAGGCCGTATGTTTTCGTTACGGTGCCGAGTCACCAAGCTTTTTCCGAGGAAGAATGACTGCACAACGAAGCCGTTGCCTCGCTTCAACCACGATTCTGAGCGCCGCTTTTGTACTTTCGGCGAATCTGTTCGCCCCCCGCGCGGCGCATGCGCAAGATGACAAGGTAGCTCGCGCTGCGATCTTGGCGCGCGAGGCAGAAGACCTTCAACAGAAGGGGAACATCCCCGAAGCCTGCAACAAGCTCGAGGAGAGCCAAGTGCTCGATCCGCGTGGAGGAACTCTGCTCGACCTAGCGCTCTGCCGCGACAAAGAAGGTCGCATCGGAACCGCCTTCAACCTGTTCGTCGAGGCTGAAAAGATCGCGATCGAAGAGAAGCGGAACGACCGCGTAACGACGGCCAAGGTCAAAAAGAACGAGCTCTTCTTGAAGCTACCACGCGTCACGGTGGTGGTACCTGCTGACGTCGTTGTCGAGGGCATGGAGGTGCGTCTCGGGCACGCCAACGATCCACGGTCGCTCAAGCTCATTCCGCAGTCTGAGTGGGGCAAAGCGGTCGCCGCCGATCCGGGTGAACTCAAGTTGATGGTGTCTGCGCCCAAGAAAGCCACCTGGGAGTCGGTCTTCAAGATTGCCAAGGCGGAGCGCAAGTCCCTCACGGTTCCGGCTTTGGTCGAGGGCAGCGGCCCCGCGCCGCTCCCCGAGATCGTTCAACCGGCTCCGCCGCCGAACGTCACAGGTCCGGTCGCTCCGCCTCCTGTAGGTGAAGTGAAGCCGGTCGTGCCAACCACGCCGGCCAAGCACGAGTCCGGCCGGGTGGTGGTGGACATTGCCGCGTTGGTGGGTGGCCACCTCTCGCTCTTGAGTCGCGCTCCGTTGTCTGACATCAACGGCACCGAGTACATCTATCGCGGCGCTGAGCAGAGCGAGTTTCTCGCTTCGTGCGGCAACACCAGCGCAGTCCCCGGCGCGGGAAGCTGCGACGCAACCTTCGATCCGCAGATCGGATTGCTTGGCGGTGCGTCGCTCTTCTTGGGCTACGCAATCACCGACAAGATTCAGTTTGGCGGGCGCTTCTTCGGTGGCGTTCACTTTCCGCTCGGCTTCATGGCTTTGGGCGGGCCGAGCATCTCTTTCGCTGCGAGCGGCCCGCTCTGGCTTGGGGTCACGGCGCTCGTTGGCACCACGCAGATGGAGGCAGTCGTCACGGGCGGGAAGGGAGAGATCCCCGACTCGCTCGAAGCCGACAACGGCGGTGCTTCCGACATCGACATTCCTGTCGAGGATCTCGCTGGTCGCGCAAGTGAAGAGGAGCCGTTCAACATCGGTGGTGTTCGCGCCGGTGCGTTCGGTGGCTTCGAAGTTGGTGGCTCGTTCGAGGTATCGCTGATCTTGGTGGACAACCCCCAACACGATGGCAGCGGCGGCGCGCTCATGCTCAGCGCGTGGCCGATGGGCCTTTGGTCGCCCGGGCACGGCGCGGTGGTCAGCTTGCCGATCGGTTTCGGCTACCGCTTCTACTGAGCTGACGCGAGCGACATCCATACAGCGGACGATCTCAACGAAACAGAGATCGTCCGCTTCGTACGTAAAAGGAGCGAAGATGGGAGCCGCGCGAGAGTGGCCGTTCGCGATAGAGACGTAACGCGAAGGCACCCGCTGGGTGGCTGCGTGTATCGAGGATGCGCGCGCGGTCTTCGGGCGGAAGCATGTTGGGGGAGGGGAGCGGTACCGGGTGGTGAGGTGGCAGGACCGCGGGCGTCATCATCGCGGCGAAGGTCAGGTCGGCGGCGGTGAATTGGTCACCAAGCAGATAGGGCCTGCCATCGGCGAGCTGCGCGGCCACGTCGTCCAGGGTGGTTTGGATCACTTCCCGCGCCGCCGCTACCGCACTTGGATTCAGGCCCAAACGGCTCTCTGCAACGCGTTCAGCTGAGCCTCGCATCAACGAAAGCAAACGCCGCTCAAGCGCTGGTGCGCGCCCTGCGTTGAAGGGAAGGCTGAGATCGATGTTGCGGAAGAACCATTCGTACGCGACGAGGCGAGTGGCAACACCGAAGGCTCCGGCGAATCGATCCGAGAGCGCTTCAATCGCCTCACGAGGAAGTGAAGCGGGGAAAAGCGGCGCACCTCGCTCATCCGCGGCGTAGTGAACGATGTCCCGCGAGTCGGTCAGCACCCGGCCTTCAAGGCGCAGCACTGGAAGGGTCGTTCGACGCCCGTGGTAGTAGGCTGCTACCCACGAGAACATCTGCAGATGGTGGCGCTCGTCGTAGTCCACGCCGGCCAGGTCGAGCGCCCAACGGGCCCGTTCTCCGTAATGGCTGATTGGAATCGTGACCAGAAGCGGCTTGCTCATGGGCGGGTTTTAGCCTCATCCGCGCTCCGGAACGACCTTGCTTCTCACGCGCGAAGCTCGATTGAACGCCCCCTTTTTCCGCTGGAAGTTGGTGCGACGCTCAGCTAGCCTCCGATAGCTCACGCTGAAAGCAGCGACGGTCTCTCTCGTCTCCAACCAGGGATTGGAAGGTCATCTTGCTCACGTGCGGCGCTACTGATTGTCAGAGCGCCGTTCCCTCCGAATCTCTGGCCGAGTTGGAAGGCAGGCAAAGACGCGAATCGTCGATTAGGCCGCTACCGAGAGTGACTCCATGAACACTGCGTCAACACGCCTATACGTTGGCAATCTGCCCTTCCACGCCACCGAGACCCTCGTTCGCGATGCTTTCGCGAAGGCCGGTGAAGTGACCGACGTGCATATCGTTTTGGACCGCGCGACCGGCCAGTCGCGTGGTTTCGGTTTCGTTACCATGGGGAGCGCTCAGGACGCAGCCAACGCCATCTCGCAGATGGACGGCGCGAACTTTGATGGTCGCAACCTGCGCGTTAACCCCGCTGAAGAGCGTCAGGGTGGCGGCGGTGGCGGCGGCGGCGGTCGTGGCCCCGGCGGCGGTGGCGGCGGCGGCGGTCGTGGCCCCGGCGGCGGTGGCGGTCGTGGCGGTGGCGGCGGTGGTCGTGGCGGTGGCGGCGGTGGCTATGGTGGCGGTGGTGGCGGTGGCGGCGGCTACGGCCGACGCTGATTCCTTCTGTCAGTAGGTTGGAACGCGCTCAGCGGTAACACGCTCGAGCGCGTTTTTCGTTGGTCGCGTGGAGTTGGATCCCGGGGTCTAGTGAAGCTCGACGATCTGTCGGCTGAGAATCTTGGCGCCGTCGAAGAACCGCTCCACTGCCGCGAGCGCTTGCTCAACGCTTTTCAGGCTCGAGCATGAAGCCACGTCGACGAAAAGTCGCCCTTCCTCGGGCCAGGTGTGAACCGTGAGATGCGACTCGCCGACGATCGCGGCACCCGTGACGCCTTGCGGCTCGAACTTCACCATGCGTAGGTCGTGAAGCGAAAAGCCGCCGGCCACCACGGCGAGGCGCAACACCTCTTCCATGGTTTCACACGAGTCGAGCTTGCTGTGCTCGATCCCCGAGTAGAGAGCGAGACCGACGGTCATCCGCATGAGACGCCGGAGAATGGCTCCTTCTTGCACGGATGTCACGTTCGAGAGATCGTAAGGCGATGAAGATCTCGCTTGATGACAAAGTCGCCGTTGTTACCGGGGCCAGCCGCGGCATTGGACTGTCGATCGCAAAGACCTTTCTCGAGAACGGCGCCAAGGTGGCGATGGTCGCTCGCAAGCCGGAGACGTTGGCGGAGGCCAAGGCTTCCCTCGGTGGCCTCGCAGAGAACGCAGAGACGTTCGCTGTTCACGTTGGCAAAGAGGGCGCGGCGCAGGAGATCGTGAAGCGCACGATCGAGCGTTTTGGTCGAATCGACGTTTTGGTCAACAACGCCGCAACGAATCCCCACTTTGGCCCCACCGTAACCGCCGACGAGAAGGTGTTCGACAAGACCTTCGAGATCAATGCGCGAGCCTACTTTCTATTGGCGCGCGAGGTCGCGGTGCACATGGTCGATCAGGGCATCAAGGGCTCGCTCGTGTTCGTATCGTCCACCCAAGGCCTACTGGGCTCACCGTTGATGGGCGTTTACGGCATGACCAAGGCGGCCGTGCTTTCACTGATGAAGACGCTCGCCGTTGAACTTGGACCAAGTGGCATCCGCGCCAACGCGATCGCGCCGGGGCTCGTTGATACAAAGTTCGCTTCAGCACTGACGCAGAACGACGACATCGCCAAACGGTGGACCGAGCGGGCACCGCTCCGCCGATGGGGCCACCCCGATGAGGTCGCCGGTGCTGCGCTCTACCTCGCTTCGGACGCCGCGAGCTACGTCACCGGCACTACCCTCGTCGTGGATGGGGGGTACTGCGTGGCGGCCGGTTGAACTCAGGCGCGAACGCTCCGAAGGCGTTTGCCGTGACTCACGAGAGCGTCCTTGAGGCCGACGGCCGCTTTGGTCTTGTGAAGGTCGGAGCGGTACACCAGGAAGATCTTGTCGGCGAAGAACGGCAAGCCAGGGTGCAACCGCACGATCTCGGCATCGTGGCCGTAGGCCGCCACGCGACGCGGCAAGACGCCCACGCCTACGCCGGCGCGAACGATCGACTTGACGAGCTCGAAGTCGCCACACGCCAAAAGGCGCTGGGCCACACAGCCCTCTTGATCGAGTTTGTGCAGCAACGCCTGACTCTCCGAGACGCGCGCGGCATGAACAACGGGCCCTTTCTCGATCAAGGTGTGCGCTTCCGCGAGGGTGCGCGCCGGGCTCTTCTTGGCTCTGGCGAGGACGAAGAAGTCGACCGCGTCGTCGAATAGTTCGACCAACACGAGGTCAGGGTGGGGCCGAGGGTTGACGATGATGCCGAAGTCGACTGCGCGCTCCAGTACTCTGTCGCGCACGCTGCTCGAGGCTGAGTTCTCCACGGAGAGATCGATCGCCGGGTGGGTTGCGAAGAATTGGTTCATGAATTGGGGCAAAAAATAAGCCGCCAAGGACTCATGACAGCCAATCACGAAGCGACCGGACTCATCGGCCTCGAGCCCGATTACGCGACGCTCGGCCTTGCGCAGGATGCTGAAGATCTCCTCGGCGTCCTTGCCCAGGGCTTTACCTGTGATGGTCGCGGTGACCCCGGTGTGATCGCGCAGCAGCAACTTGGTATCGAAGTGCTTCTCGAGCCGCTGCATCGCTGCGGTCAGCGAAGGTTGGCTCACGCCAAGCGCTCGTGCCGCTTTGGTAATGCTCCCTTGCCCGCGTACCTCGAGAAAGTATCGCAGATCGTTGAGTTCGAGCGTCATAGCCGTGGGCTATGGTACCCCCGTCGCGAATGTTTGGAGCGGTAGCTTTGAGCAAATCGTGATAGGGCCGCAAAGCTCATGAGCCTGCTCGCGATCCTCGCTCTTGGCTTCTTCCTTGGGATGCGCCACGCCACCGACGCTGATCACGTCATGGCGGTGACCACGATCGTTAGCCGCGAGCGCAGCGCGCGCTCCGCGTTGTGGGTTGGGGCTTTGTGGGGCGTGGGGCACACCGCGACCATCTTGGTCGTTGGCGGCATGATCGTCGTCTTCGGCTTGGTCATTCCTCCTCGGGTAGGCCTCTCGATGGAGTTTTCGGTTGCGGTCATGCTCGTGGTGCTGGGCGCCATGAACCTGACGGGGGCCATGCAGCGTATCGATGAGGCTGCCCATGGTGCGAAGCACCACCCCGTCGACGATAAGGCTCGAGGTCTACGGCTGCGCCCGTTGATCGTCGGCGTTGTGCACGGCCTCGCGGGTTCAGCCGCGGTAGCGCTGTTGGTGCTCACCACCATTCGGGACGCAGCTTGGGCCCTTTGCTACCTCGCCATCTTTGGCGGCGGGACGGTACTCGGCATGATGCTGCTCACGAGCGCGATGGCTGTTCCCGTCGCTGCAGCAAGCCATCGCTTCGGTTCGTTCGAGCGCGTTCTGTCGCGCGCGACGGGCCTGGCTAGCATCGCGTTTGGCTTGTTTCTCGCCTACCAAATTGGCTTTGTCGATGGGCTCTTCTCCGGCGAGCCGCAGTGGTCTCCGAAGTGAGGTCAACCGAGCGAACGTTGGGAGATAAAGCAGAAAGCCCACCGAGAGGTGGGCTTTCTTCTACTTGCCGCTAGGGCTTCGGCGGCGCCGCTGGCGCCGCGGGCGGAGCTGCTGGTGCGGGAGTTGCGGGCGGGGAGCCCGGTGCAGGAGCCGCCGGCGGAGCTGCGGGAGCCGCGGGCGGAGCTGCTGGCGCGGCGGGCGGGGCAGCCGGCTTCTCCGGTGCTTTGACCTGCGTCGAGTGCAGGATCTTGAACTCGACTCGGCGGTTCTTCGCCTTGCCTGCGTTGGTCTTGTTATCAGCGATCGGCTTCTCCTGTCCGTAGCCGTTGGCTTGCAGTCGTGAGGGCGCGACGCCCTTCGACTCGATGTAGGCCTTCACAGCGTTGGCGCGCTTCTGTGAGAGCTCCTTGTTGAAGTCGGCGTTGCCCAGGTTGTCGGTGTGGCCCGAGCACTCGAGCAAGAAGATCTGCGGGTTCGCCTTGAGCGCGCCTGCGACTGCATCGAGCACCGAGAAGCTCACTGCACCCTTGATCTTGTCGCTGCCCGTTTCGAACTCGACGCGCTGCAGGATCTTGATCTCCTCTTTGCCAATCTCAACGAGCTGCGGACCTGCCTCTGGACAGCCGTCCTCGTCGTCGATGCCGTTGAAGGTCTCCGGCCGGTTGGGGCATTTGTCGGTGGTGTCGGGGATGCCGTCTTTGTCGGTATCGGGAACCGTGTCAGGGCAGCCGTCCTCGTCCTTGAAGCCGTTCTTGACCTCGGGCTCCTCACCACACTCGTCGCTGGCGTCGGGCACGCCGTCGTTGTCGTTGTCGAGGTCCGGGCAGCCGTCCAAGTCGTCGAAGCCGTCAGTGTCTTCAGGCTCCGCGGGACACTTGTCCTTGGGATCCGGAAGGCCGTCAGCGTCGGAGTCGGGGCAACCGTAGAACTCCTCGAGCAGCACCTTTCCTGCTTGATCCGGGCACTTGTCCTTGTTGTCGGCGATCCCGTCTTGGTCCTTGTCGGTGATTTCGTCAGGACAGCCGTCTTCATCCTCGAAGCCGTTGACCTTCTCCGCCTTGTCCGGGCACTTGTCCTTGCCGTCGGCGAGCCCGTCCTTGTCGTTGTCGTCGTCGGGACAACCGTCTTCATCTTCGAAGCCGTCCTTGTCCTCCTTCTTGGTCGAGCAAGTGTCACGGTTGTCGGCGACGCCGTCTCCGTCTGCATCCCCGGCCTCCATCGTGAAGGTGATCCCCGCGATGCCGCGAGCGAGCGGCACGCCGACGCCCTCGAGCACGCCCACCCCGCCGCCGGCGGTGAAGCTAAGCCCTGTGTCGAGTGGCGAGATCACGACCGCAGCGTCGGTCTCCAGAGTGTTGGTCCCTTTGGTCCCCGAGAATTGCGTCGAGCCGTAGCCCTCCGCCATCACCTTCAGGATGGGCGTGATCTCGTAGCCGGCACCCACTGCATAGCGGAACTCGAGCGGGCCTACCGTGGTCGTGCCGAGCCGATTTTCACCGCGATAGATGCCGCGCAAGTTGGCCGTGACGAAGAACTTCTCGATTTGGAAGTCGGCGATACCACGCCAGCCGACGGTCACTGGTGCGTCGTTGCCGATGAAGGAATTCTCAGCGGTCAAGTGCCCAAGCGGGGCAGCCACGTCCACCGCGCCGCCGAGCGCAACCACCGACTGAGAATCACCGAAGAAGCGGAACTTTCCTTCCAACATCGCATCCCCGAGGCCAAAGCTCGCGAGTCCCTCGGGTAGCGGTTGCCCCGTGTCGGTGTTGATGCCCGAACCATTTACGTAGGCGAGCGGAATCTTGAGGCCGATCTGGATCCATTCGATCGGGTTGAAGCTGCCCATCAAGTCGAACTGGAACATGTCCTGAACAACGGCCACGTCCTCGACCTCGGAGGCGTTCGGCTCGTCGCAGTTCGTCTCAGCAACACAGCTGACGACCACGAACGGCTCTCGCGCGTAGTTGAAAAGGAGCCCGGCGCTCCAGCCGAACTGCTCGACCATGCGCACGCGCTCGGTCGAAAGGATGTTGTTTGGCCCCGGCGCCGACTCGAGCCGTTGCACCGAAAATTCACCGCTCTGGGCCGACTCTTGCGCTACCGCTGTTGAGGCTGGCGCAGTCAGGGCGATGAGGGTCCCGAGACCCAGCGTTCGTCGAAAGCGAGCTAACTCTTTGGATGCTGCCCGGCCTGCAATGAGCAGGAGGCCACGCGCTCTGGGCGCAGAGAGACTGGGAGAAGGTTGGTTCACGTGCTTCCGCTCCACGGGGCCCGCGTTTTCAGTCAAAGCGTCGTGACAGGCCCACGATGCGAGAGGCTAACCGAAAAGGCTCACGTACTGCGAGACCCTTTCCTTCCTTGATTCACAAGTGGAACCGTGAGATTCCGCCCGCTCCCGATGCTATCCACCCGGCGGCTCGCCGCCCTGCTCGCACTCTCTTCGGCTGTTCTACCCACAAGCGCGTGGGCGCAGGGGGACGTTCCGAAGGGAGGTCCGCCCAAGAGCGAGGAAAAGCCTAAGGACAAGCCCGTTGAGGCGAAGCCAGCGGAGTCCGAGGCTCCCAAAGAGGCCCCTCTTCTTCCCGCTGGTACTCCCACGACGGAGCCCGCCAAGCCTGAACCCAAGCCCGAGGCTCCGCAAAACCCACCTGTGGTCAAGCCTGCGGCAGCGGTGGCGTCGGAAGCAGGTGCTGCCACAACCGCGAAGCCGAAGCCGGTCGATGAGCCTAAGGCGGTAGCGCGCGGTGACGGCAGTGAGAGCGATACCAACGTGTTCGCCGAAGATTGGTGGACCGCGGCTCGGCCAGTGTTCGAAGTGCACGGCTACATGCGAGTGCGCTCCGAGTTTTTCAGTCACTTCGCGCTCGGTCGTAAAGACGTCGCTGCCAACGCGCTTTGGCCGCAACCGGCAGACAACGACTACGTGGATAGCTCGGGCGTGCGCAACCGCGTGATCCTTTGCGGTGATGACCCTCAGAACCCCGAGCCGTGCGAGAACAACGTGCAGGCCGGCGCAAACATGCGTTTCCGCATCGCTCCTGAGCTTCACATCTCCGACAACATTCGCGTGATGGCGCAGCTCGACCTGCTCGACAACATCGTGCTTGGCTCCACTCCCGAGGGCTACGTCAATCAGCCCGGCGAGGCCGGTGGCTACGAGGCACGCCAACGCGGTGGCTATACGCCGATCGGCGCGTTCTCAACGACGCAGTGGGCCCCTTCGGCTGGGCAAAACTCGCTGACCGATTCGATCGTGGTGAAGCGAGTCTGGGGTGAGTACATGACGCCCTTCGGTCAGTTGCGCTTCGGCCGCATGCCGAGCCACTGGGGCCTTGGCATGTTGGCGAACTCCGGCGACGGCTTCGATAGCGACTTCGGTTCAACGTCCGATCGCTTGATGTTCGCCACCGGCATTCCCGATTGGGATCTTTTCTTCGCCGGTATTTGGGACTTCGCCAATGAGGGCGCGACGAGCGCGCTCATCTCCGAACGTCAGGGCCAGCCGTACGATCTAACGCAGAGTGATGACGTTGGTCAGTGGGGTTTTGTGATCGCGCGCCGCCGCAAGGCAGAGCTCCAGAAGTTGGACCTGGCCAAAGGGCTGCCCGTGTTCAACGGCGGTATCTACGGCGTGTACCGCCAACAGTCGCTCGACGGCGAGGCCTCGCTCGGCGCGACTCCGAGCCAAGTAGCGAGCGGCCTCAATCGTCGCCAAGCCGAAGCCTTCATCCCCGACGCGTGGTTCCAGTTTCTGTTCAACAAGTTCCGCTTCGAGGCGGAGGCTGCACTCGTTTGGGGCGGAATCGAGAACACCGACATCCGTGGCGGCAACAACTACGACAACCCCAACGTTGCGGGGGACGAAGAAGACGGCTGGGCGATCCAGCAGTTCGGCTTCACCGCACAGGCCGAGTTCCGCGCCTTCGAGGACAAGCTCCGCGTGATGCTCGGCGGTGGGTTTGCATCCGGTGACAGCGACGTCGAGGGGCTCGCTCCTCCGGCGGAGGGTTTCGACGTGCAGCTCACGCAGGATCGGACCTTTTCGACCTTCCGTTTTCATCCGGACTATCGCGTCGATCTCATCTTGTTCCGCAACATCCTGCAGCGAATTCAGGGGGCCTACTATCTGCGCCCGAGCGTCGAATACGACTTCACGCGTGACCTCGACGGTCAACGTATCGGCGGTGGCGCCACACTCATCTGGAGCCGCGCTTCGGAGCCGGTGCAAACGCCGGGCAACTCTGCTGACCTCGGTCTCGAGATCAACCTCAAGGTCTACTACCAAGCCAAAGACGGCGCTCTCAACGATGACCTGGAGAAGCCCGGCGGGTTCTACACCCAGCTTGAATACGGCGTGATGTTTCCGCTCGGTGGTCTCGGCTACCTGCCCGGCGAAGAGCAAGACTTCGAAGACGCCGGTAACCCCATCGATCTGAGCACCGCCCAAACTCTCCGGTGGTACCTCGGCATCTTGTATTGAGCGAGGAACAGGCCGTGAGTTCTCGCCATCGTTTCTCGCTCTGGCTCGACGAGCGTGCGCATCCGCGACGCGGCGTTCGCTCGTGCGTGCTCGCGCTCGTTTGCGCGGCAGCGCCGGCGTTCACCGCCTTTGCGCAACAAGGGGATGACCCGAAGCCAGCGGCTCCGACCGTCGAGGAAGCCCCCAAAGGGGACGGCGCTCCCAGCACCGCTTACGATCAGGTTTTCGCCGAAGACTGGTTCGCAAAGTCCCGCCCTACCTTCGAGATCCACGGCTATATGCGCGTCCGCAGCGAGCTGATGGTCGACTTTGGGTTGGGCCGATCGGACGCTCCGAGTCAGGCGCTCTGGCCGCGTCCCGCGAGCCAGGATTACGACTTCGTTGGCGGCGGCGGCGCGCGCAACACCGTCGTGCAATGTGGCGATGATCCGTTGAACCCTGAGGCGTGCTCGGCCTCGACCCAAGGCGGCGCCAATCTCCGTTTACGCGTGCGCCCCGTGCTCACGATCAGCGACAACATTCGCGCCTTCGCCGAGGTTGACCTGTTCGACAACCTGGTGCTCGGTTCGACCTCGGAAGGGTACGTCAATCAAGACGGGAGTGATGGTGGCTACGCCGTGCGCCAACGGGGTGGCTACACACCGATCGGCGCCTTCGCGACCACCCAATGGTCACCAACGGCTGGGATCAACTCGCTGTCGGACTCGATCGTCGTGAAGCGAGCTTGGGGCGAGTACATCTCTCCACTCGGCACCTTCCGCTTCGGTCGCATGCCCAACCATTGGGGCTTGGGCATGGTCTACAACGGCGGGGACGGCTTCGATCAGGATTGGGGCTCGACGGTCGATCGCATCAGCTTCACCACCGGTATTCCGTCGGCTGAGATCTACTTCACCGGCATGTGGGACTTCGCCGATGAAGGTGCCGTAGGCGGCCCGTTTTATGGCTGTCGTCGAAAGATCAGTACAACTGAAGCGCCTGATGCTCCAGAGTGCGATGCGCAGTCGCTCAACGCCGCTCGCTACGATCTCGGCGCAAAGCAGTACGACCTCGTGCAAAGCGACGACGTCGACCAATGGGGCATTGCTGTCGTGCGTAAGCGCGCGCCGGAGCGAGCTCGACTCGACTTGGCGCGAGGTGACGTGGTCTTCGACTTCGGCGGTTATGGCGTCTATCGCAATCAGACGCTGGCCTCCGCGGCAAAGATTGGCGCCAACCCACGTGAAGTCGCCGAGACGTTCGTGCGGCGCGGCTACGAGACGTTCACCCCGGATCTGTGGGGCGACTTCCGCTGGGATCGTTTGCGGATCGGTATGGAGGCCGCGCTGGTGTGGGGCTCGATCGAAAACACCGACACGAACGGCGGCTCCAACTTCGACAATCCGAATGCCTCCGGCTCGGATGAAGACGGCTTTGCGTTGCGGCAGTTCGGCTTCGCGCTCGAGGCCTCCTACCGCGCGATCGAGGATCGACTGCGGCTCGGCTTCGACTTTGGCTACGCCACCGGTGATGACGACGTCGAGGGCATCAACGGCTTTGGGCCGGGCAGCCTTTCAGCAGAGAACGCACCGCTCGGTGGGCTCGACGCTCAGCTCACGCAGAACCGCACCTACAGCTCGTTCCGCTTTCACCCGGACTACCAGATCGACCAAATCTTGTGGCGCCGCATCATGACGCGCGTGCAGTCGGCCTACTACCTGAAGCCTTCGGTCGAGTACGACTTCCTGCGGCAGGCCGATGGTCAACGCGCCGGCGGTGGCTTCAGTGCGGTGTGGAGTCGCGCGTCGGAGGCGGTGCAGACGCCAGGCAATGCGTCGGATCTCGGCGTAGAAATCGGCGCCAAGGTCTTCTATCAGGGGCCGGCCGGGACCTTCGATGTTGAAGGTCAGCCCAAGGCTGGCTTCTTCGGTCAACTCGACTACGCGGTGCTCGTCCCGTTGCAAGGGCTCGACTACCTGCCGGGGGAGTCGCTCCCGGCCGATGTTGGTCTAACGCCTGCGCACTTGCTTCGACTCTACCTCGGCGTCCTCTACTAAAGAACCGGTGCAGCATGCTGCGTTCGCCTCGATTCTCCGCGCCTTTCCTTAGCGTTGTCGGTCTGGGGTGCTTGGTGGCGTGCGAGTCGCGACAGACTCCCCCGCTGTCGCGAGAGCCAGTCGAACTCGTGAGCGGGGCTTCGTCGGTCGTCGTGGACGAAGCAAGCGGTTCGATCGAACTCAGGTACGACGGCCAGGTGGTTTCAACGCTCGACCTCGACGCCCTGGCCCTCGGCACGGTGGAGAAGGTGGATGACGCCACCAACTACGATCCGTGGGGTTTGGTTGCAGCGCTGCCTACCTACGCACCGCCGCTGGGCTTTGCGATGCGCGGCGTCGAATCCTTCACCGTGGTGAAGCAAACGAAGGGCGCGTTGACGCTCGATCTCGTTCACGAGGGCGGGCTGCACAGCCAGCTCAGCATCGAGGTCGAACGCGCAGACGCCTTTCGCTTGCACCTCGATGCCCTCGACAGCGGCAGCGTCGCTTGGTTGAGCTACGGCTTCGCTGTCCCCGATTCGGAGGCCTTCTACGGATTGGGCGAGATCTTCGATCACGTCAATCTGCGCGGTAGCAAACGCGCCATGCAGCTCGAGCTCGACGAACTCGAGAGCGCCAACAACGAGGCCCACGTGCCCGTCCCGTTCTTCATCGGCACTCGCGGCTGGGGGTTCTTCGTCGAGAGTTCACACCCGGGAGCGTTCGATATGGCGGCGACCAACGCTCAGCGTGTCTCCGGTACGTTCGGGCTCGGCACCGCGGCTGAGCAAGGCCTCGTGGCCCATTGGTACGCCGCCAAGGAGCCCGCGCTGGTGACCCGCAGCTACTATGAAACCACCGGCTTCCCAGCGCTTCCGGCGCCGTGGGCGCTCGGCCCGCTGGTGTGGCGCGACGAGAACGAAAGCCAGGCGCAGGTGGAGGCCGATCTCGAGACGATGCGCGATCTCGACCTTGCAACCACCGGCGTCTGGATCGATCGCCCGTACGCGACCGCGGTCAACACCTTCGATTTCGACGAGCAAAAATTCAGCGACGCGGACGCGATGATCCGCAAAGCGCGCAACCTTGGATTCGAAGTTGCGCTTTGGCACACGCCCTACCTCGACGAGGCGGATGACAACGCGAAGGAGCTCGTTGCGCAGGCTGAAGCAGGGGGCTTTTATCCGCCACAGGTAGGGGTTTTGCTCAACGGTTGGGGGCGTCCAATCGACTTTACCAAGCCCGAGGCGGTCGACTTTTGGCAGGGTCTTTTGTCGAACTACACCGAGGCCGGTATCGCTGGTTTCAAGCTCGATTACGGCGAGGACGTCGTCCCGTCGCTGATCAACGCTCGCAATGTCTACCAATTCAGCGATGGCTCCGATGAGCGGACGATGCATCGCGGCTTCACGCTCGCCTACCACCAAACCTACGCCGAGATGCTTCCCAAGGAAGGCGGGCTTTTGCTCGCCCGCGCAGGCAAGTGGGGCGACCAGAAGCACGCACCGGTGATCTGGCCGGGAGATCTCGACGCTCGTTTCTGGCGCCACCGTGAAAAGGTCAGCGAGAACGGAGAGAGCTTCATCGCCGTAGGCGGGCTACCGGCCTCGGTGGTGGCGGGCCTTTCGCTCGGCCCTTCGGGCTTTCCCTTCTACGGCGCCGACACCGGTGGCTACCGTCATTCACCTCCTGACGCCGAGCTGTTCCGTCGTTGGTTCGAGCAGACGGCGCTGTCCTCGGTCATGCAGATAGGCACGAGCACCAACAACGTCGCGTGGGAGTTCAACGACGAGGCTTTGCTCGATTCGTACCGCTTCTACACACGCTTGCATCTTCGATTGCACCCCTACCTTTGGTCGCTCGCTCAATCGATCGCGGTCACCGGCTTGCCGCTGCAGCTGCCCTTCGGCTTGGCGTTTCCCTCCTCGGGAGAGCACCCCGATGACGAGTATCTGCTCGGTCCCTCGCTGCTCGTTGCACCGATCGTCGAGCCCGCGGTGGACTCGCGGCGCATGCTCTTTCCCGAGGGCGTTTGGCTCGACTTCTGGAGCGGCGCTGTCGCCGAGGGCCCAAGCGAGTTCGAGATCTTTGCGCCGCTCGGAAGAATCCCTTTGTTCGTGAAGGCCGGTGCGCCCATCCCGATGCTGCGCCCAACGATCGATACGTTGAGCCCAACCAACGACCCTTCGCGTGTGGATTCGCTGGCGAGCGACGCAGGTCCACTGTGGGTGCTCGTGAGTGAAGGCCCGCCTGGCTCCTTCGAGCTTTACGACGGCAGCGCGGTCAGCCAGTCGAGCAGCGGCGGCACCGTGAAGCTCGAGTTCCAGCCAGGAACACGTTGGAACCAGGGCGCTGTATTCGAGCTCTTTGGCTTTGGTGAATTGGCGCCGGCGAGCGTGAGAGTCGACGGCCTCTTGCTCGAAGCGGCTCCCTCGCTCGCCGAGTTCGAGCTTCGCGCGCAGGGCTTTTACTTCGAGCCCAACGCCAAGGGCGGCAGTCTGTGGATCAAGGTGGTCGGGACCAGTAGCTCGCGAAGCGTCGTCGTTTCGCCTGCCACTCCACGCTGACCCGACCTTCGAAGCCAATCGCGCGTTCGCGTTGAATCTTCTGCCGCCGCGTTCGTTCAACGACTCGTGCTTCCGGGGCCTCGAGCCGTGTCTCGCACCCGTATGGCGGGCTCCCACCTAAATCTTGAATCGGAACGATCCGTACTTCCATCGCACGGCTACGACCTGGACAATCGACACGCTTTCTTTGTTAGTGCGGGTGGCCTTTCCCCCTCGCAGAACCTCTGGCGCCCGGAGAGATCGATGCTGATCCCGCCCCCAACAACCTCGTGCAAAGCCGACCTCGCTGGCCGTCGCGGCAACGGTCTCGGTGCGAAGCTTTCGCGGCTTACACGGCGGGTCGTTTGGGCTTTGGCCGTCTGCTTCGCGCTGGTGAGTATGCCCTCGTTTGGGCAGGACGTGGCGCAGCTCCGCAAGGACGTACTCACGGCCTCGGACTTTCGCATCCGCATCACCTCAGCCCTGGCCCTCGGTAAAAAGAAAGACACCGGCAGCGTCTCGACGCTCGGTCAAGCCCTCAAGGATGACAACTCCGCCGTGCGAGCCGCGGCCGCTGCCGCGCTGGCGCTCATCGGCGACGTCAGTGCGCTGCCCGCGCTGCAACGCGCAAGGGACGCGGAGAAAGACGCGACCGTAAAGGCCCAGATCGAGAAGTCGATCAACACGCTGAAGCCGAAGACGAAGTACATCGTTTCGTTCGGTAAGATCGAGAACAAGTCGGGCAACCCCAAGGTGAGCTCGCTCTTCCTGGCCGCCGTCAAAGCGGAGGTCGGTCGTATTCCTGGTGTTGAGGTCGCGTCCTCCAACGCCGACGCCGAGCGGCTAGCCAAGGAGAAGAGCCTGCCGACGATCGGCTTGGACGGGCGCTTGGTCGCGCTCGGCAAGTCGAATTCTGGTGGGGATGTTTCCGTGAACGCCAAAGTCGAGTTCGTGATTCGCAAGGACCAGTCGCTCAAGGCCACCGTCAAGGGGGACGCCAAGGCCTTGCTCAACTCCAAGGCGGTCAAGGGTGAGACCGAGCTCGCCTCGCTGCAGGCGGATGCCGTAACGGCGGCCATTCAGAGCGCGCTCAAAGGCGCTCCCTCGGCGCTCGAGGCCGCAGTCAAGTAGCGGTTCTCCGTCTCGAGCTTGAACCGTCTCTGGGTCGAGGGCGCTCCCATCGTCGACCGGCCCAGCGCTGGTTCACGATGAGATCGCCGCGGCGGCTGTGCTAAGAGTCGGCCGCTATGTCGAGCCAACGAACTGCCAAGGCGATCCGAGAGACCTTCCTCGACTTCTTCCGTGAACGCGGTCACGAGGTCGTGCCGAGCGCGCCGCTCGTGCCCCAGAACGACCCAACGTTGATGTTCGTCAACGCCGGCATGGTGCAGTTCAAAGACGTCTTCACCGGCAAAGACAAGCGCAACTACAAGCGCGCCGCGTCGAGCCAGAAGTGCATTCGCATCAGCGGCAAACACAACGACTTGGAGAATGTCGGCGTGACCGCCCGCCACCACACCTTCTTCGAGATGCTCGGCAACTTCAGCTTTGGGGACTATTTCAAAGAGGAGGCCATCGTCTCGGCTTGGGAGCTTTTGACGAAGGTGTACGAGCTCCCCAAAGATCGGCTCGTCATCACTGTCTTCCGCGGTGAAGAAGGCGTGCCCGCAGATGACGAGGCTGCGGAGATCTGGCGCAAGGTGACCGGCTTCGGAGATGACCGCATCTTGCGCTTGGGCAAGGAAGACAACTTCTGGTCGATGGGCGACACCGGCCCGTGTGGACCCTGCTCCGAGATCCATTTCTTCCACGGCAATGATCCGGACGTGAATCGCTTCGGGGATGAACCTCGGATCGATGGCCTGGGTTGGACCGAGATTTGGAACAACGTCTTCATGCAGTTTGATCGGCCCGCCAAGGACGCGGCGCTCATCCCGCTTCCCGCCCCGTCGATCGATACCGGCATGGGGCTCGAGCGCATCGCCTGCGCCGTTCAGGGGGTGACCAGCAACTACGACACGGATCTGTTGCGCGGGCTGGTCGAGAAGGCCGCCTCGATCGCGAAGAAGAGCTACGGCGGCTCGCTCTCCGAAGACGACGTTTCGATGCGCGTGATCGCCGACCACGCCCGCACCACGGCCTTCCTGATGGCCGAGGGCATCATGCCCGAGCGCAACAAGCGCGAGTACATCCTGCGGCGGGTGATGCGTCGAGCGATCCGCCACGGCCAGCGCCTCGGCATCGATCGCCCCTTTTTGCACGAGGTCGCTCAAGAGGTCGTCGATCGCATGGGCGATACGTACCCTGAGCTGGTTGAGCGCAAAGAGCTGATCGCGCGGGTGACCGAAGACGAGGAGGTTCGCTTCCGCATCACCTTGAAGCGCGGTCTCTCCATCCTCGATGAGCACTTCACCGGCCTGCGCGAGAAGGGCGCGACCGAGCTCACCCCGGAGGTCGCCGCTGACCTTTATTCGACCTACGGTTTCCCGCTCGATCTAACCGAGGTGATTTGTCGTGAAGGAGGCTTTGCTGTCGACGCCGAGGCCGCCAACAAGCTCGTCAAGGGTGTCGGCGGGGACGGACCGATCAACCCCGAGGACGCCCTGGACCCGGTGTACCACGCGCTGAAGCAGGATCTCCCGGCGACCCAGTTCACCGGCTATGAGCGCGAAGAAGGTGAGAGTCAGATCACCGCGCTAGTGCGGCTGGAGCAAGCGGGCGGTCGAACGACACGCACGCGCGTGCAAACGGCTGAGGCCGGCACCGAGGTGGAGATTGTCACCGCGGTAACGCCTTTCTATTCGGAGAGTGGCGGCCAGGTTGGAGATCAGGGCTGGGTTCGCAAGGATGGCGCCGTGGTGCGGATCAGCGATACGCAGCGCCCGGTCCCCGGCCTCGTCGTGATGCGCGGTACCGTTGAATCGGGCAGCTTCGCCGTTGGAGACGGCGTGCAGCTCGAGGTGGACCACGCGCTACGAAGCGAGACGCGGCGCAATCACTCGGCCACGCATTTGCTGCATTGGGCGCTGAAGGTGGTGCTCGGTGAGCACGCGATGCAGAAGGGCTCGCGCGTCGGTCCCGACATCCTTCGTTTTGACTTCGCGCATAACCGCACGCTCACGTCCGAAGAGATCGCGCGGATCGAGGATCTCGTGAACGCGAAGATCCTGGAGAACGCGCCTGTGTTGACCCACGTACTGCCGATCGACGAGGCCAAGAAGCAAGGTGCCGTCGCGATCTTCGAGGAGAAATACGGGGATGTCGTGCGCATGTTGACGATGACCAAAGACTCGGTGGAGTTGTGCGGGGGCACCCATGCGCGCGCTCTCGGTGACATCGGGTTTTTCCGCATCGACTCTGACTCCAGCGTGGCGGCTGGCGTGAGGCGCGTCTTCGCTTCGACCGGAACCAACGCCATTCGCGAGGTGCGGAAGTCGGAGGATGAACTCTCGCGCGTGCGAGCCTTGGTCAAAGCCCAAGGGGGTGACTTGGTGGACAAGGTCTCGCGGTTGCTTCAGAGCGAGCGCGAGCTGAGTAAGAAGGTCGCTGAACTCAACCGCAAGATCCTCGAAGGCGGAGCTTCTGGCGGTGGCCTCGAGGGCATGCTCGAGGCTGCCGTGACGATCGATGAGGTTCGCTGTTTGGCGTCCCGGCTCCCTGATGGCACGCAGGTGGGCTCGCTGCGCGAGCTCGCCGAGAAGCTGCGTGACAAGCTCGGTGAACAGAGCGCCGTGTTGCTCGCGACGCACGTGGACGGCAAGGTTGCGTTCTGCGTGATGGTGTCGAAGGCCGCTACGGCGAAGCTCTCCGCCGGTTCAATCGCTAAGGAGATCGCCAAGGTTGTCGGCGGCAACGGCGGCGGGCGCCCCGATATGGCGCAGGGCGGTGGTACGCAGGTTGGTGAGCTCGATCGTTCGCTGACCGTCTTCTTCGACGAGATCCGCAAGGCTCGCGGAGTGAACTGAGCGGCGGAGTTCGCGCGCTGACCGTGCGCGGTCAGCGTCAGCGAAAGAGGATCAACGCCAGGGCGAGGCCAACGGCCGCAAAGGCCAAGCCCAGGCCGATTCCGATCAGCATGCCGGTCGACCCGGTGAGCGAGTCGATCTGTCCGACGAGGCCTGCCTTGGGGATCGGCCGCCTTCGTGCGACCGTCGATTCGTTCCAGCCGCCAAGCGGAGCCAACGAGGGCGGGGAGCGCTCAGCACGTGAGGCGGCTGCCTTCGCCATCGTCTCTTGCGGGTTCATTCGCACCGTCGACTTCACTTCCGCTTGGCGGTGCTCGGCCTCCTCATTCATGCGGGCGGTTGCGGCCATCGCCCGCATACCGTCGGCGTCGTGGCTCGGTGGCGGCGCACCATGCGTTGGGTAGCCCTGCGGATACACCGATGGTTGAGCCTTCTGCGGGGGAAAGCCGTTATTCGCGAAGCCGGTGTTGCGGTCGAAGCCGGGGGAAGCTTGATGAGGATTGGCGTTGGGTTCACGCCCAGCAGCGTGTTGGGAGGGGTTTGCGCTGGGGGTCGCGGGAGTGTTTCCGGATGGCGCGTGCATCGGGGCTGCATGCATTGCGGGCGTGTGGCTTGGTGCGTTCTGTCCAGCCGCAGCCGTGGGCTGCAAACCTGGAGTTTGCATTCCTGGAGCTTGCATAGCCGAGGCCGCTGCATGCATGCCGGAGGCTGCCGGATGCATGCCGGAGGCCGGATGCATGCCCGAGCCCGCGAGATGCATGCCGGAAGCAGCGGGATTTACTCCTGAGCTCGCGAAGTTGATCGGCGCTGGTGCGGGGCTCGAGGCCTGATTGGGCGACGCAAGGGTGCTGCGCTGGCTAGGCTCGTCCATCACCAGCGTCTTCACGACGCTGGGGACCGACGCCACGCCCGGATCACGAATGAAGGTCGCAGGCTCATCGTCATCGACCTCGGAGGCGCCAGTGCCCGCGAAGACGTCGGTATCCGTGGTACTCGCAGCAAGCTTTGTTGGTTCGGTCCCGAGTGCGGCGTTCTCCGCTCGCAGCGCGATCCCTCCAACGTGTTGAAGCGCGGTCGGGGTCAACCCCGTCTCGGTGTTGGTGGGCGTTACCATGGGCGCGGCCCGCGCGGGCTCGCTGCTCGAGTTGGTCGTCCCTGTCCCAGCGCTCGAACGAGCGGTGGGTGAGCTCAAATTGAGTGGACGGCGATCGCGTGCGGGCAGGCCTGCTTTCGGCGTGGCGTCGACGGGCTTGGGGGCTGCATCACTTGGGCGTCGCGTCAGTTCGGGGCGTGGCGCCGCCGAGCTGTTGCTCGTGCGCATCGGACTCGCCGCCGTTCGCGCAGGTGCCCCACGCTGCGCTGCGAGGGCGGGCTTCGCCGCTCCCACGGCAGGCTTTTCGGTTGTGCTCCGGCTACGGTCCACAGGCGCCGTGGGCGGTGCTGCGCTGCGCGGGGCTGCATTCGTGGGCAGGGTAGCCGCAGGATTCGTCGTCGAGGGAGCCGTCGTCGACGGCAACGCCGTCGACGGCATCTCGGTCGATGGCATCGCCGTCTCAGGCATGGTCGTGGAGGGGCCGTCTCCCTCCACCTTGTCTGCGGGGATCAGGAACGTGCGGGGCTCGTCGTCGTCGTCATCGTTGCGCGCGTCCTTCGCGCGGATGGCAGGCGCATCCCGCTTGGTCGAAAGCGGAAGCTCCGCAAGGTTTCTCTCCGTTTGAGATGGTTGTTCGGCACGGTTGAGCCGGACACCTCGAAGAGGCGTCGTGCCAAGCCCACCCGTGCCGCTCGTGATCGCCGGACTGCGTTCGCCGGCGGGCGCAGCCGAAATGCGCTTGGGGGCTTCCTTGCGAGCGCCTTCGGGCAACACGAGGTCTCCTCGGTCAGGAAGGCTAGGCAAGGCTGCATACAATTCGTCTCGGAGCTGTTCCGCCGTTTGTTGCCGCTCGCCGGGCCACTTGGCGAGTGCCTTCAAGATCGTTCGCTCGATCGCCGGCGCCAGTCCGCGACGCAACTCGCTTGGGTTGCGCGGCTGGGCGTGAATGTGCCGCATTGCTGTATGCAGCGGCGTTTCACCTGAGAAGGGAAGCTCGCCGGTGACGAGCTGATAGAGCAGTACTCCGCATGCGTAGATGTCGCTGCGACCGTCGATGTCTCCGCCGCGGCACTGTTCCGGCGACATATAGGCCGGCGTTCCGACGATGGTCCCGACGCGCGTGAGAGCCGTCTTGGTAACGTAGGAAGGTGGGTCCTCCGAACCCGCGGCACCCTTGCCAAGATCGAGAATCTTCGCGATACCAAAATCAAGGACCTTGGCTCGCTCCTTTCCGAGCTCTTGTGGCTCCGGAACCAGCAAGATGTTCTCGGGCTTCAAATCGCGGTGAACGATCCCTTTGGCGTGCGCCGCTGTGAGCGCGCTGCAAACCTGACTCAGGATCAGGGCTGCACGCGTCTGCCTCATCGGCCGCTCTTGGCTAAGGGCGCGCAGGAGGTCGATCCCGCTGGCCAGCTCCATCGAGATGAAGGCTTCCTCCCCCTGCACTCCCCACTCGAGGATCTCGATTACGTTGGGGTGGCGCAGATGGCTCGCCGCTTTGGCTTCGCGTTCGAACCGGCGCAGGACCATCGGATCTCGCGTGAGCTCGCGTTTCAGCAGCTTGAGCGCGACAGCCACCTGTCGTTTCTCATCGAAGGCGGAGAACACGGTGGCCATGCCACCGCGTCCCAAGATCGTCTCGATGCGAAATCGCCCGAGAACGGTTCCACCGATCTGGGCCTCCGGTTCCATCGTGCCAACGTACAAAAGAGCTCGCACGAAGTCGAAGGAACAACCGGGGGCAAGGACGGTTGACCGAACCTTCGCTTGACGCGGGGCAAAGCTCCTGTCACCTTGGCCACCGTCACTGAGGTGGGAGCCCGCGGCTTCCCGGTGGCGTATCGATCGCGAAATACCGGCTCTGTGCTTGGGTAACACCCGGCGGGCCGAGGGGAATTGGAACAGAAATGACGTTCACAGATGCAGCTGTCGAGGTTTTGCGACAGGTAGGAAAGCCTCTCCACTACAAAGAGATCACCGACTTCGCCATTGAGCGGAACCTGCTTTCGGTGGTCGGAAAAAGTCCCGACGTAACCATGGGCGCGCGGCTCGCGGCGCTGATGAAGAAAGAGACGCCGGACTGCCCGCTGGTTCGCGTTAAGCAGGGCGTCTACGCGCTGCGAGATTGGGACGAGAAGACGATTCGTGGTGAGGCCAAGAAGGCCAAGAAGGCACGCACCGACGCCGAGGAGCCCAGCGACGCTCCGGAAGACCTGGTTGCCGATGGCGCGGAGACCCCCGACGACGAGCCCGCTCCCGACTCAGCGCCGGCAGACGTCGTCACCACCGTGTCCGAGGACGATGACGACGAGGTGCTGATCCCGGTCGCACGGCCCGCCGCTGAGCCGTCGCAGAAGCGCGCCGTCGCTGCGCCCGCGCGGACGTCCAGCGATGAGGACGAGCCCCTCGTCGACGGTCCCGATGAGCGTTTTCGTCGAGAGATCCTCGCGAGCGCCGCTGACATGTTCGAGGAAGAGGACGACGACGACCAGCCCATCCTCGGTGGCAACGACGAACGTCCCGCGGAGGGCGCTGATTCGGCAGAAGGCCGTCGTCGCCGTCGCCGCCGTCGTCGCGGTCGGGGCGCAGCCGGAGACAACGGCGGGCTGCCCTCCTACACGGCGACCCCGGTTGACGCTGTGGCGGCTCCTCGGGTGGAGACCAACCACCGCGAGAACAACCGCGATCGCGACCGTGACCGTGACCGTGACCGTGACAGCCGCAACGAAGCGCGCGTCAACGAAGCGCCGCGGGTGGACCACCTGGCCGAGGGCGCTCCCGCCATCGACGACTTGGGCGGCAAGGATTTCGCCGACGCGATCGCGCAGATCCTCAACACCTTCGATCGCAATCTGGGACCGGTATCGTTGCGCCAGATCACTGAAACCGCGCAGCGTCGCGGCAAGGTGCTGGGCGATACGCAGCAGGTTCAGTCCATGGTCGCCGCCGCGGTTCGCGCGGACAATCACCGCCGAATTGCTGCAGGAAATCGGCCTCGCTTCCGCTTCACCGGCGGTCGGGTCGGCCTTACCGATTGGTCGCTCGCTCCCGAGCTACTGAACGCTGAAGCGGACGCGATCGCTGCAATCGAGCGCTATCGCGAGGCCTCACGCCGGGCGTTTGCTCGGAAGATCGCTGAGCTGCCCGGGCACGCGTTCGTCGAGTTGTGCATGATGGTTCTCGAGCGCGCTGGCGCATCGCAGATCCGCGCTGTTCGTCGCGCTGGGACTCCCGGCTTCGAGGCGCACTTTGCGGCCGTCCTCAAGACGCCCGCCGAAGACGTACGCTTGGCGGTGATCATTCGTCGTGACGGTCGCGAAGTCGGGCGGGAGCGCGTGACCGATCTACGCGGAGCTCTCCACCACTACGGTAACGGGGCGGGAAGCGCGGCGACGATGGGTTGGCTGTTCACGAGTGGTCAGGTTCTCTCGGGCGCCCGGGAAGAGGCCGCCATGCCGAACGCCTCGCCGATCAGCCTGACCGACGGTTTCGGGCTCGCAAAGCTTTGCGAAGAACTCGAGATCGCTGTGGTCAAGGCGCGTATGCCCATCGCCATTCCCGATATCGACCTGCTTGAGGCTCTGCGTGCCTCTTGAGCAACGGCCCACCTTCTGGCGGGCTGCTGCTGCGCTGATCGCTGGTGTTGCCCTCGCGGGCTGCACCAGCGCTCCGCCGCGCTCTCAGTTTCCGGACGCCGATGCGGCGCTCGAGCGACTGCACGCAGGCTTCGCCTGCGTGGTCGGTGTGCAGGGCACATCGAAGGTGGACTTGGTCACGCAGCGCGGGAGGGTCAAAGGGGAAGTCCTCTTGTTCGCGGTCAACCCTTCGAGTGTTCGCTTCGACGTCGTAAGCCCGTTTGGGGCGATGATTTATACGCTCACCGCGGATGGCAAAGACTACAAGCTGGCCGATCTCGAGCAGAAGACGTTCTTCTATGGGCCTGCAGACACTTGCAACCTGCAACGCTTCACTCAGGTCCCAGTGCCCCCCCACGCGCTCGTCTCGTTGTTGCGGGGAGAGGCGCCGGTGCTCACCCACACCAAGGAGGACGCGAGTCTTTCGTGGGAGAGCGACGGCTACTACAAGCTCGTGATCCAGTCGAAACACCAGGCCACAGAGGAGATTCATCTCACGGTAGTGCCCGAGGATTTCGACAAAGAGTGGAGTCAACAACGCGTGCGGTTGACCTACCTCAAGGTTTCGCAAGCCGGGGTGGGCCTTTACGAGGCCCGCATCAAAGACCACGAGAAGGCCGTCACCGCCAACCCTCGTGTCGACGAAGAAGGTCTCGAGCCCGACGTTCCGCCGAGCGGACCTGCGTGTTCGGCTGAGCTTCCGCGTACCATTCGCCTACTCGTGCCCGAGACCGAAGACGACGTCATCTTCGAGTACAAGGACGCCAAGTGGAATCCACCCTTGATCGATGGCACCTTCACTCAGCCCGTCCCCGGCGGAATGCGGCAGCAGTACACCTCCTGCGATGGCGAGATTCCGCCTGCGGCGAAGGCTCCAGAAGCGCCGCCTCCCGCCGAAACCCTCGCTGACTGAAGGACGCGTCCGCTGGACGAGTCCTTCACGCGCTTTCGGGGCCTGGTTCCTGCGCGAGCAACGCGGCTACTTCGGAGAGCACGCGTCTTGCGTTGTCCAGGTCCCGTGCCACAAAGTTGATCGCGCCCACCGCTCGATGTCCGCCACCACCGTAACGTCGACACAGCGCGCCGATATCGTGTTTGCGCGGCATCTCCGCAAACGGGTTGTGCCCAATTCCGAGCTTGAGCTGCTCTTGCGTACGCAGCAGCGTTGCTGAGTAGCGGCAGCGCGGGAACGCAAGGTAGGTCGCAAACTTGCCGGCGACGCTCACTCCTTTGGCCGTGGTGAGGTCAACCACGGCGACCTCGCCTCTGAGCTGACCCGTCGCTTTGATTGCCGCGAGGAAGCGGGTCTTGTTGAGCGCAATGGCGTTGGCCTTGTCGACGATCTCGGGCAGCTTGGCGATCTCAACCAACGAGCGTTCAATCAACAGCGGGCACATCCGCGCGACAAAGGAGGTATCGGCGTGACGCTCTGCTACGTCGGCCAGCTGCAAACCAGGGGAGCGCGCAAAAAACGGCTCTTCAGCGTTGGCAAAGCTGGCTGAATCGACTTGATCGGCGAGCGTGATCAACTCCTCGTGCACGATCTCGAGGCCGTGCTGGCGAGCCGCGCGAACGATCAGTCCGGCGCAGCTTTTAGCCTCCGGATCGAAGTGAACCACCCGCTGGCCGGAGGCCGCTGATTCAAGCGCTGCTGCCTGCTCCGCTGCGTCGCGAAAGGCCGTTGCGTGGTGGTCGATGTAGTGGGTCAGCTTCGGGTGATCGGCGAAGCGGAAATCGAGCAAGGCGTTGACGTCGGCGTCGAACCACGCGCTCGGTAGGGTCTTGAGCTTTGGACTGTAGCCGCAGGTTCGGTATCGTCTGTTCGAGCGTTCTCCGGACAAATCGAGCCAAATCGTAAAAAGGCTGGCGCTGATGAGGCCGTCGAGACAATAGCCGTGCGTAAGGATGTTGCTGGACTTCACGAGACCCCGCCGAACAAGCGCCCTTAGCACCGACATAGGTCGCTGGCTGCTTGCTTTCGTCGCGGGCTGTGCGCCCGAGGCTGCAGTTGCGCCCGTTTGGAGCGGCTATGCACCCGCGAAGGTCGTGTCGGAACCGTCCGCTCGCTTCAAGTCGGAGCTCCCCGCACGGCCGCGCCTCGAGAGCGTGGATGAAGGGGCTGCACCCGCGCTGCTTGCAGATTTGGAGCGCCCTCCCGTTGAGCTTGCTCCCATCGTATTGCCGGATTGTGCACCCGAACGAGCGGGCGATCTATGCACCCAGGGCCTTTCCCTAACGACGGTCGCCTTGCTCAATACCTCTCGTTTGGAGGCTCGCGGCCACACCTTTCCCGGTGCCCTCTATCAGCGCGAGATGCTCGAAGGGGAGCGCGCTGAGCTGTCGTTGCGGGGCGAGGACGTGTGCCGAACGGTGATTGCCCACGCGGGTGGAGCGGTAATGGAAGTCGACGTGTTTCTGTCGGCGATGAAGGACGGAGAGCGCGTCCTGTTCGGTAAAGACCAGTGGAAGGGGCCGTCGGCGTTGGTCGGAGGGCGCGCAGGCTGTTTATCCGCCCCCGTAAACTCAACCGAGTTGCAGGCCATCGTGCGTGTGCGGAAGGGCCACGGGCTCGTGGTGTTGGGCGTTTACGAGCAGCGCACCAAGGCACCGGCGGATACGCTCAGCCCGGCGCCTTGACGCTCGTTCGTTTCGAGGCGGAGGGCGATTTCGGGCTTGTAGCTGCAGCTTTCGGGCTCCGTGCAGGCTTGGTCGAGCGCGCAGGGTTGGGCTTGCCCAAGAGAGACGGCCTTAGCTCCTCGAGCTCTTCGAGCGACTTCGGCCAATCCTTACCGAGCAATCGCGACATCGAGCGGTCCGCTAACGGCTTGCCACCCGTTTGGCAGCCAGCGCAGTAGTTGGTCTCATTGTCGGCGTACACGATGCGAAGCACCAGCGCGCCACACGTGGGACATGGTTGCTTGTACTTACCGTGAACGCGCATCTCCTTGCGAAACGCCGTTACGTTCTCGGGGAAGCCGTCCTTGGCCTCGTTGCGCAACCGCTCGATCCACTCGTTCAGGATCGTCTGCGTGGCCATGAATAACTGCTCCCACTCTGCCGCCGTCAGCTTGTTCGTTTGCTTGAGCGGGGACAACTTGGCGAGGTGGAGAATCTCATCGGAATAACCATTACCGATCCCACTCAAGATGGTTGGATCGGTGAGGGCCCGTTTCAGCGTGTGATTCTCTCGCGTAAGCACGCCTTTGAACTCGGCGGCGGTGCAGCTCAGTGGTTCGAGGCCGCCGCGGTTGAACGGCGCCAGCGGGTCGCTCCCGTCTGCGGTCCGTGTGGAAACGTAGTGCATCGACGCACGGCGTTTGGTTCCAGCCTCGGTCAACAGCAGTGAGCCATTCGCAAAATCGAAAGCCGCAAGCCCCAACTTCTTGGGAATGGGTCCGCCCGCAGCGAGCAACTTGAAGCGACCCGCCACCATCAGGTGCACCACCAGCAGCGCGGCCTCAGGTTTTCCAGCGCCCTGCCCAAACGAGAACACCAAGCGCTTGCCCAGGCGCCGAACCCCAAGAAGCGGCCGGTCGATCACATCCGAAATCGGGGGGATCGCCGTACGCAGCACGAAGGGACTTGCTAGCCGCAACTTCAGCAGTGTCTGACCGACGAACAAGCGCTCGATCTGCTCAACGTAGACGGCAATGTCAGGAAGCTCCGGCACTTCCTGAGGGAATCACAGGGCGGCTCGTATCCGCAACAGCGCGCCCCCCGAGCCTTCGTTTAGGTCGCTACCAAGAGCGCACCTTTGTGTAAGTTCTCTCGAACATGGCCACGTGTCCGGATTGTCTCAAACACCTCGAAGATGGCACCGAAACGTGCCCCGACGACGGAGCGACGCTGGTTCCTGATGCGGTCATGGCGGAGCACGCCAAGAACGAGATCGCTCCCGGGGCGATGGTGGGCGAGTACAGGATTGAAGCCAAGATTGGTGAAGGCGGTTTCGGGTCGGTTTATCGCGCAGTGCATCCGCTCATCGGTAAACCGGTGGCGATCAAGCTGCTTTCGCGCGCCTACTCGGATAACCCGCAGATCGTTTCGCGGTTCATTTCGGAGGCTCGGGCGGTCAACCAGATCCGTCATAAGAACATCGTCGACATCTTCTCCTTCGGAGCTCTCGCCGACGGTCGGCAGTACTTCGTAATGGAGCTGCTTCAGGGCAGCCCGCTCGACGGCTCGCTCGAACAACGTGGCCACCTCGAGGTCGGCGAGCTCATGCCGGTCTTGCGCGGAGTGCTCAAGGCGCTCATCGCGGCCCACACGGCCGGGCTCGTCCATCGCGACCTAAAGCCGGAGAACGTCTTTCTATGTGTCGATGACGAGGGCGTGGTGACGCCCAAGCTCATCGACTTTGGGATTGCCAAGTTGCTGGGGGACGAGAGCGTCGAGCACAAGACGCGTACGGGCACGCCGATGGGCACGCCGTATTACATGTCGCCCGAACAATGCCGGGGAAAGAACGTCGACCACCGCACGGATCTGTACGCCATTGGAGCGATGATCCACGTGCTCCTTACTGGGCAAAAGCCCTTCACCGGGGATTCGGCGATGGACCTGCTCTACAAGCAGATGGCCGAGGCTCCTCCCAAGCTGTCCGATCACCGCCAAGGCTTGCCTCAGGCTCTTGAAGACATCGTGTGACGCCTGCTGGCGAAGAAGCCAGAGGATCGCCTCAAACCGCTGCAGAGACGCTCGCGCTGCTGGAAGCTGCGATAGGCTCTGAGCGCGGCGAACTCTCTCTCTCGGCTGGTCGCAATAGCTCTCATGTAGCGGGGATTGGCGCAGCCAAGACCGAGCTCGTCTCGCAACTCGCTCCAGCGGCTCCCGCGGCAACCAACGCTTCTCTTTCGTCCGTTGAAGTCGAGCGGTCGCCAACGCCAAGCCGCTCCACGAGTCCGCTACTGCTAATAGGCGTCGGAGCTGGGGCTGTCGTGGCGATTGCGGCGGCCGCGTTCTTTGTCGGTGGAGCAGGGAAGTCGTCGGTCGGCTCGGAATCGGCTGCGCCCGGTGCCGCTACTGCTCAATCCGCTACGGCTCAATCTACGCCATCGCCTACGGCGGAGAAGAGCGTCGTGGTCACGCCAGCTGTGACCAACTCCGCCTCCGCCTCGACGTCTGCTGCTGTGGATCGCCCTAGCCCAACGCCGCTCGTGACAGCCAGCCCCACGGCTCGTCCCACCGCTGTGGTCACCCAGGCGCCGACCTCGCCCGACCCGGCCGCGACCGCGAAGCCCACGACTCCCAAACCTGTAGCGACGTTCAATCCCAACGAGGTGATCTTCGAATGAGGCATCCTCTTATTGTCACGCTTACGTTATCCTTCGCGGTCGGCTGCGAGAGCCTGCCCGAGTTGGCTCGTGACGTTTGCGGTAATCACGTCATCGAGAAGAATGAAGACTGCGATGGCGCAGGCATCGGCGAGAACACGTGCAACGAGAGTTGCCGGCTTACCTGCACCGCAGACCTCGAATGCCCGGAAGGCTGGGGCTGCGGCGTGGACGAGCTGTGTCGGCAGCCGAGCGGTTACGTCGAGTTCTTTGGCGGAGCGCTGGCGCTGCCAGCCGACTCCCTCTCGTTGGCTGACTTCGACGGGGACGGCCGTAGCGACGTGCTCGCCTCGCAGGACTCCACACTGACGCTCGCCTACGTGGATTCGGGCGGCCTGTTGCCGAACACCCGGAGTCTCTCGTTCGAGCCGATCGATGAATTCCCCGATCTCGCCGGTTTTGGCGACTTGAACGACGACGGTACGGCCGACTTGGCGGTCCGCGTGGGCGAAGGGGTCGGGGTTCTGCAGGGTTCGGCCGAGAAGTCGCTGCTCCCCTATCCGTTCTTGCGAGCCTTGCCAGAGGGCTATGAGTCGGGGGACCAGCTGCTCTTGGCCAACATTGATAAGCGCAGCGACGCTTTGGGAGACGAGCTACTCGCCATTCGGTCCGATGGCCTTTATCTGCTTCAGACGCTGGCGGAGGACTTCCCGACGCTCCCCATCCGCCTGTTTGAGTGGAGCGGAAGTGCGGCCCCTTTCGTGACCGTCGTACGCTCGGACGATACATTTCTACCGCAAGAAACATCCCTAGCAGGGGACGGGCTGCTCGTCGCTTTTCCAGGCGGGAACTTGGTCACCATGTTCGAGCCTTACGTCTTCGAGTACGACGTCATGACTAATCAGTCTACCATTTTCCCCAATTTTAGGGATACACCAGTAAGGCCCCCAAAGGTGGTGGCGCTGCCGGCTGGAGCTACTGTCAATGGCCCGGTGCTGACCGGTCACTTTAACTGGGACTTTGAGTATGGAGTTTTTGACCTCTTCATCCCGGGCGAGCTTGGCGGAGCGCCGGCGGAGTTTCTCAGCTTTGGCGCTGGTTTAGGCTTTAGCTCGACGCCGTATGAAAATAATACGGTGCTCGTTGATAACGCTGCTCGACGCTTCCTGCGCACAGTCGACGGTCAACCCCTCGAGTCGACCCCCTTCGCGATCGGTCAGTTTGACTTTGATACGATCAGCGACTTCGTCGACGCCGACGGCATTGTCGCCTCGGGCTGCAATTTGCTGCTTGGGCCGTGCCGGATTGGCTACGCTCTCGGCCCTGATGACCCGCTGACGGCTGACTACTTTACTGTCGCGCTTCCGGAAGGCCTGGACGGCTGGACTGGGGCCTATGTGCTCGTGCGCGATACCTCCGTCCTTCAACGGTGCTCACCACCTCGCCCAAGTCTGGTTTTACCTTCTTCCGCCGAGGAGATGACGGCTTCGCTAAGTTCCAGTTCTCCACCGTCAGCCCGGTAACCAACGTGGACTTTGGCGACTTCAATGGGGACGGCGCGCGCGACTTGGTATTCGCGCAGGTCTCGACGCGGGCCACCCCCGAAGACCCTACGCTTCAATCATTGGCGATCTCTTACGGAGATGCGCTGGGTCTGCCTACCGCCCCGGTCGACTTGGGCGACGTCGGGACGGTGGAGCAAGTCGCGGCGGGCCGTCTCCCCGATCCAGGAGCGTTCCCCAACTCAGTAGACGACATTTTTGCGCGCACCGATGATCGCTACTACGTATTCCGCGGTAGCACCGACAAGACGGTTGTCTCGCCGCTCGAGCTGCCCCTCGTTTGCCCGGAAGAGAGCGCTCCTTTGGGTGCGGCGCGCGCATTAGCGATTGGCCACTTCGATGACCTCGAGGGAGCCGACATCGCAACCATCTACCAGGACATTAGCGAGCAAGGGGATTACCTGTGGGAACTCTGGTCCTACCAGCCCGTGTCCAATGACAGCGAGGAGATCTGCACTGTAAGCACCGGTCCAACGCTGATTGAAGATCCAGGCAGCGATGAGCTGCGCGTCCTCCCGTTGGATCTCGACGCGGATGGCTTCGACGAGCTGGTGATTCTGCCGGTCGGTGCCCCGCAGCTCTTCATCGCCCGTTGGGATGGTGGAGAGTGGCTTCTTGAAGTCGTGCCACTGGACGAGCCTGCGTATGGCATGGCGAAGCGCGATCTTGGCCTTCATCAAGCCCCGATCGAAGACCTTTTGGTTTGGTCGGAGGAATCGCTGAGCGTATTGATCAATGACGGCGTTGGCAGCTTCGCCGAGCCCCAGTCCGCGGTAATTGCCGGCTCCGATTGTTCGGTTCGCGCCAAGGGCGCAGTGGCTGGAGCGCCGAGTGGTGCAACGGCAATTCGGTTGAGCGGCGCTGTCGAACGGGACATCGTTGTAACAACGGCGGAAGACAGTCTGCTCGTTTCGGTCGACCCATTGACGGGTACGCCGTTCGTCGAGGCTTGTGTCACCGACGTGCTCGAGGGCGGAGGCACCGCCATCGGCGCCGGGGACTTCGATGGAGACGGTGTGGAGGATCTGGTCGTAGCTCGCCCAGGTGGAACGAGGCTCATTGCAGGGGTTCCGGTGGTCCGATGAATATGCGCCAAAGTTCATTCTTGCTCGCTGGTCTCCTGGTTGCGGCTTTGCCGATGTCACCTGCGGCGGCGCAGGGCCGCCCTGCGGCCCCGCCAGCCAAAGGCGCTCCTGCGGCGGGCACCGCGAAGCCCGCCCCAGCTCCGGCTCCAACTCCGGCTCCAACTCCAGCTCCAACCACTGCGCCCGCTGCTCCTACGCCGGTCGAGCCAGCTCCCGTCGTTGCGGCTCCTCAAGCGAAGCCCCCCGGCGACGCGCGCGCCCTCTTCGAGGCTGGGCAGAGCTCCTACAAGATTGGCGACTTCAAAGCGGCGATCCAGGCGTTCGAGCAGGCCTATGTGATTGACCCGCGGCCTGCCTTGTTATTCTCCATCGGGCAGGCTCACAGGCGGCAATATGCAATCGACAATCGCGCTGGCCACGTCGCAGTCGCCATCAAGTCGTTCAAGGATTACCTCGCTAAGGTAGAATCAGGCGGACGTCGCGCAGACGCGGCGCTAGCGCTCAATGAGCTACAGCCTTTGGCGCTCACCCTGGAGATTGAAGGCAAGCTTCAGCCGCTCGAGCCCGAAGAGCCTGAGACGCGGCTGGTGATCTCTTCCCCGTCGCAAGGAGCCGAGGTCGTTCTCGATGGCGGCACCGAGCGGAAGAGCCTCCCGCTCGCTGTGGTGCTCACGCCGGGGAGGCACAGCATCGTCATCAGCTCACCTGGCTACGTGGAGGAGAAGCGCGAGATTGAGGTGGCACGGGGAGCCGTGACAGCGCTGGATTTTCCACTGGAGCCGCTCAAAGCAACCGTCGCAGTAGACGGCCCTTCGGGCGCCGAGGTTACGGTGGACGGCCGCTCCTTAGGCTCGCTGCCGCTCGCTGCCCCGTTGCAGCTGGAGGCCGGGCCGCGGAGAATTCGCGTAGCGCTATCCGGTCACGAGAGTTACCTCGAGACGTTGGAGCTCGGGCGCGGGGAGTCGGCGAGCATCTCGGCCGGGCTCGAGTGAACGGGGCAACGCAAGCTCGCCGTCGGACTCTTGATCGGTGGCGGAGCGCTTTTTGCGGGTGGTGCCGCAACCGGTGCCATCGCGATCGTCAACCACCTGGAGGCTTCATCCATTCGATCGGATATGGACGCAGGCCAGGTCGTATGTCGAACGGGGAGCTGTGAACCGCTCACCGACTACAACGCTTCTCTCGCTACCCGCGATACGTTGACGGTCGCTTCGAGCGTGCTGTTCGGCGCCTCGGTGTTGAGCTTGGGTGGCGGTTTGCTGCTCTACTCCTTGGATGGCCCGTCCCCCGAGCGCCCAGCGCCACCCGGCGCGGCCCCTACACAGGCAGAACCTGTCTCGCTCGAGGTAAGCGCTGGGTTCGGCGGTGCTCGGCTAACCGCGAGCTTCTAGCCACCGCGATGGCCCGATGAGCGGAGTGCGGCAAGGCCCCTGGTACCCATGCCGCACTCGTCCTGCTCCCAATCAAGCCCTGACTATTTGAAGCCGAGGCACTCGTAAGCCGTCATTGCGTCGGTCAGGCAGGGCGTGTCGGTGTCACACTGTTCCACCGTTAACGTCCCGGCGGCTTCGATGCAGTCAAACAGGACGGTTAGGTCCGCAGTGCAATCCGCCAACGTAGGCGCTTCTTCAAAGGTCGTTGTGCACGCGTCGGCGTCGTCCCAGCAGGCGTCAATCGCGGCGCAATAGGCTGCGATGTCCTCGGAGGATACGGTGCTGGCGCCACCGGTGCCGCCCGACCCGCCAGCCCCAGAACCCCCAGACCCGCCGGACCCGGCCGTCCCACCGGAACCTCCGCTATCGCCGCAACCAACCAGTAGCCCCGTAAGCGAAACAATGAAAATTGCGAATGAGCGCATGCTGCAAGCCTAGCCATAACTTCAGGCTTGGGCATCTTCCTCACGTACCCAGCTCGAGCTTGGTGATCCAAGCAGCAACTTGGCGACGGATGGTCTAGCTTCCTCGTATGGACGCAACCTCATTGGAGTCGCTCGAGATCGCGCTCCAAGCGAGCCCTGACAATTCCGCTCTCCGCCTCGTGGTGGTGCGCGGATGGTTGAGCTTAGGGATGGGAGAGCGGGCTGGCCGAGTGGCCGCTGCCGCATCACCAGATTTGGCGATCGATGAGGCGGGGCAGCGGGATTTCGCTAGAGCCTTGGCGCTGGTTGAAAAGTGGCCGGCTGCGCTTGGGTATCTCAGTGGCACTGAGCCGGAGACGCTGCTCGAACGCTCGCGGGTGCTGCTCGCGCTCGAGCGCCGAACGGACGCAGCCGAGAGTTACCGCTTGGCTGTGCAGAAGAACCCCACGCTCGAAGATGAGAAGCTGGCAGCTCTCTTGCGTTCGCGTGAGCCCGAGGCGGTCAAAGCCAGGCCCGGGGCGCCGCGTCTTCGCGTGGTCGCTAATGATGATACCGATAAGAGCGCCGTCCAGAAGTTGGTCCAAGCTGAAGCCCCAAGGCTCGCGTTCAAGGACGTTGGCGGGCTTAGTGAAGTAAAATCGGAGATCCACCGACGTATCGTCCTCCCATTTCAGAAGCCTTCCTTGTTTGAACGCTTTCGAAAGCGAGCGGGAGGCGGCGTTCTTTTGTACGGGCCACCCGGGTGCGGCAAGACGTTGCTCGCTCGTGCAACGGCAGGCGAGTGCACGGCCACCTTCATGGCCGTGGCGATCAGCGACATCCTCGATATGTATATTGGGGAGTCCGAACGGAAGCTACACGCCATCTTTGAAGAAGCGCGAAGGAAGCCCCCCGCAGTGCTCTTCTTCGATGAACTCGAAGCGCTTGCGGGGAAACGGAAGGCCTCGCGAGACGGCGTCGCAGCCAAGATCGTCAGTCAGTTTTTGTCGGAGATGGACGGCTTCGCGCAAAACAACAAGGGCGTTCTCATTCTCGGCGCAACCAACGTTCCGTGGGAGATTGACGCGGCGTTTCGCAGGCCAGGCCGGTTTGATCGGGTGCTGTTCGTACCCCCGCCGGATCGCGAAGCACGTGCCGCGATCATCGACATCCTCCTGCGTGATAGGCCAGTAGCTGAGGTCGATCGCGAGGGGCTCTCCAACGTGACCACTGGGTTTTCGGGCGCTGATCTCGAGAACGTCGTCGAGACCGCAGCTGACTTCGCGATTGAAGAGTCCATTCGACTGGGACAAGAGGTACCCATCCGCCAGGAGCACGTGCAGAAGGCTTTGGCGTCGGTACGGCCAACGACCACGGAGTGGCTTTCTTCGGCCAGAAATTTCGCTCGCTACGCCAATGAAGGTGGCCAGTACGATGAGGTCCTCGCCTTCCTGAAGAAGCATGGGAAGGCTTAGGGCGTGGACCGGTTCTCGACCCGGCGGGTGCCTTATGCCATCCCCGATGAGCCTGCCCCGACGCTGTATCAGCGTTTTGTCGTAACGCCGACTGCCACTTTGCTCGGGGTCATGTTGGGGGGCTCGCTAGTCGGCCTTCCTTGGATGGCCCTCAACGGCTTTGCGATGGGATCGGCCCACCGCAAGCGCGAGGCTGGGATCGCGCTCGCTACGCTGCTCGCCACGGTGGCGGCGTTGCTGCTGCTATTGGGGCTCAACGCTACGGGAGTCATCTCCGCCCGAACGTTCAACTACCTTGGCCTCTTGGTCCACGCTTTGAGGCTCGCGGGCGCCTATATTGTATATCAGTCCCAGCAACGGAGCTTCGAGCTATACCTTTATTTTGGTGGAGTCGCCTCGAATCGCGGCTGGCTGTTTGCGTTCCTGTTGATGGCGCTGCGTCTCGTGCTCGCATCAGCGTTGCGGCAGGGGCCGCTGTCGGTGTTGGCGAGGTATTGATGGAGGACGTCGAGCGACTGTTGCAGCGGGGGCGCGAGCACTTTGCGCGCGGCTCGCACGCCTTGGCCGTCGAAGCATTTCGGCAGGCGCTGACCGAGGACCCTGACAACTCCGAAGGCCATGCGCTACTCGCGCTGACCTTGCACGCCTTACGTCGCCTCGCTGCCGCCGAGGTCGAGGCGGGGCGGGCCCTGACGCTGGATCCGGAGTCAGCCTTCGCTCACCTAGCGATGGCTAGGGTTCTGGTCGGGGCGCGTCGTTTCGACGCCGCGCGAGCCCACACCGAAACAGCCGTTTCGCTCGAGCATGAGAGCGCCTTCGTGCTGACGACCGCAGCGAGCGTTCGTTTCGCGATGGCGGAATATGAAGCGGCGCACGAATGGGCGGTGCGAGCGCGGGAGATCGAGCCCGAGGACGCTGGGGTGTTGGCACTGCTCGGGAGCATCGCTTACGCCCGCGGTGACTACCCGAGTGCGGGTCAGTTCGCTTTATCCGCGTTGACCTTGGAGCCCGACAACGTCGACGCGCTCGTGCTCCAGGGACTGCTCCTGCTTCGACGTGGCGCCGTGAACGAGGCGCGTGAGCATGCTCTCGCCGCTCTGCGCGAGGAACCGAATGATCGTGACGCGCTTTCGCTGCTGGTCGCCGTGAAGGCGCGGTCGAGTCTGACGCTCGGCTTATGGTGGCGAATCAATACCTTTCTTTGGCAGGGCAAGACCTCGCGGGCCATCGTGCTCTTGATCGGCATGTTCCTAACCACCAACGCCGCGCGGATGTTGCTCGATGACTACGGATTGCATAGGGCGTCAGAGCTAGTTGGCTATTTTTGGTTGGCGCTCTGTCTCTATTCATGGGTTGGCCCTGCGCGCTTCCAGGCCGCCCTCGAAAAGGAACTGGCTCCGGTCCACTTGGACCCGCGCTTCTAGGCATATGGCACGCCACACTCGTTGGGAGCACCCCACGCTCGGCCCGTTGACCGATGACAGACTGACTGTCGACTATCGAGTATGGCAGCGCAAGCATGGGCATCGCTTCTCGTCTGACGACGTCGTCACGGCCTTCATGGCTCATCAAGCGCTGCCAGCCCCGTCCACCCATATCGACCTCGGGACCGGGCTCGGATCGGTGCTCCTGCTATTGGCCTGGAAGAACCAAGAGGTTCGCTCGGTGGGGATTGAGGCGCAGCTCACGAGCTTCACCCTGCTGCTCGAGAACGTGGCCCGCAATCACCTGGCCCATCGTGTTCGAACGGTCTTCGGAGACTTGCGCGAGCCGGAGGTTCTAGCGCAGGCAACGGAGGGCTTTGGCACCTTCGAGTTGGTTACCGGCACCCCGCCTTACTTCCCGCCAGGCAAGGCCTCCGATGCTCGGGACCGGCAGCGGACCCTCGCGCGGATAGAAGAGCGTGGTGGTGTTGAAGCGTATATCGACTCCGCTTGCAAAGTTCTTTCGCCGAGCGGCACGTTTGTACTCTGCGGCGACAGTCGCGCGGAGTCGCGGGTACGAGCGCACTTGGCAGCGACGCCGCTGTCCCTCGTCTCGCAGTGTGACGTCATCCCGCGCTTCGGCCGGCCGGCGCTCTTTTCAGTCTGGACGATTCGCTGGCGCGACGCGGTTCCGCCGACTGAGGCAGACCCGTTGCAACGGTCAGCTCAGGTCGCCCCGCTAAACACCTTCACCCTTCGCGACGTTGACGGTTCACCGACCCCGGACGCGGCTCGCCTTCGCGTCTTTTCGGGCTTTGATAAGCCGGACCTCTAACGTCGGCGCGAGTCATTCCGCCGCGCTCTCGCGGAGAAACGGCCTCAGGCCCCTTCCTCATAGGAAGTTCGGCGCGAGTCATTTCGTGTCGTCTGTTGGTTATCGCTAAGATGGCCCGCGATGGCGACCGTCACCTCATCAGGCGTAAGCGAAGCAAATGGCATTGTCTCGCTGACGAGCGAGCTTCAATCCGACTACATCAATCACGACCTAGCGCCGACCAAGCTCGCTGAGCGCAAGTGGGGGGTGTTCAGCATCGCCGCTCTGTGGATCTCGATGTCTGCTTGTGTTCCGACGTACACCCTTGCTTCTTCGCTGATTCAGGGAGGTATGAATTGGTGGCAGGCCGTGCTGACGATCTTCGCCGGCAACACCGTCGTGCTCGTGCCCATGATTCTCAACGCTCACGCCGGCACACGCTACGGGATCCCGTTTCCTGTCTATTGCCGAGCTGCGTTCGGAATGCTTGGCGCCAATATCCCCGCAATCTTGAGGGCATTGGTGGCCTGCGGTTGGTTCGGCATTCAGGCGTGGATTGGAGGGGCTGCCATCTATTCTATTCTAGCGGTGTTTATTCCGTCCTTCGCTCAGCAGGCACCCCTTCCGGTCCTGGGCATTAGCGTTAGCCAGTTCGGCTGTTTTATGCTGTTTTGGGCGCTCAATGTGTTGGTCATCTACAAGGGGATCGACTCGATTCGGCTGCTGCTCAACGTAAAAGCGCCGCTCTTGATCGCGATGGGGCTGTTACTACTCTTTTGGGCGACGAGTAGAGCAGGGGGCTTCGGCCCGATGCTATCGACGCCGTCTCAGTTTGCTCCGGGAGGCAGTAAGGAAGGCCAGTTCTTCGACTTCTTCTTCCCGGCGTTGACTGGAGCGGTTGGCTTCTGGGCAACGCTCTCGCTAAACATCCCCGACTTTACTCGCTATGCAAAGTCGCAGAGAGACCAGGTCCTCGGGCAGACCTTGGGCTTGCCGACGACGATGGGGCTCTACTCATTTATCGGTGTCGCGGTCACCTCGGCTACCGTGGTTATTTACGGTGAGGCGGTATGGGACCCGGTGGTACTGGTCGCCAAGTTCGATCACCCAGCCCTATTGGTGGTCGGTCTTGGCTCGCTCGCGCTGGCGACCCTAGCGACGAACATTGCTGCCAATGTCGTAAGCCCAGCCAATGACTTTGCGAACATCGCGCCCAAGTCAATCTCGTTCAAAATGGGCGGTTACATCACGGCCTTTATCGGCATCATCATCATGCCGTGGAAGCTCGTGGCTGATCCGAGCGGCTATATCTTTACGTGGCTCATTGGGTATTCAGCGCTGCTCGGTTCCATCGGTGGAGTGCTGATCGGAGATTACTTCATTGTTCGCAAGCGTTCGCTCGACTTGCCCGGCCTCTATGCAGGGGAGGGTGGGCCCTATTGGTACAAAAGCGGCTTCAATCCGGCCGCGGCGATCGCGCTGATGCTGGGCATTCTGCCCAACCTCCCGGGGTTTCTGACGGTGGTCAAGTGGGCCAGCTTCGGCGAGTTTTGGACCAACCTGTACAACTACGCCTGGTTCGTCGGTTTCTTTATCTCCATGGGCTCGTACGTGCTCCTCAGCGCACTCGGCCGGACCAAGCCGGCCGCACGAACCTAGGGGATCACTCGGAGGTGGCCGGCCTTATGCTTACAAGCTTGGCGTCGGCCTCACGGAACCGCTCTGCAACGGCACGCACAAACGCGCCCATCCAGGGGTTGCGGTCGAGCTCGCGGTCCAGTGCGTCACGGGTGACGATCTTTACGCTGCAGGGCTCGAGGGCAACGACCGTCGCTGAGCGCGGCTTCGCAGTAAACACAGCCGTCTCCCCGAAGACGTCTCCCGGCTCCAGCACGCGCAGCGGCACCTTTTGGCCGTCGATGGTCTTGAACACCTCGCAGCGGCCGCTCGCGAGTACGTAGGCAACGGAGCCGGGCTCGCCTTCAGCGATGATGGTCTCTCCGGCAGCATAGGTCCTCGTCCGGAACCAGCCGCCTCCCCGCAAGAAGGCCTCAATGTCTTGTCCGAGTTCTTCTGCGTTGGCGTAGCGGTCCTCGGGATCTGGCGAAAGCGCTTTCATGGTGATGCGCGCGAGCTCGGGCGGTGCGTCTTCCAGCGCGCTCTCATCGATTTCGCAGCGCCTTGCCTTCTCGAGCGAGGCAATGCTGGTCGCGGCGTGGTGCGGCCCCTTGCCGGTCAGGATCGCGTACAGCATCGCGCCTAGACCGAAGATGTCTGTTCGTGGGCTGAGCGCCGATACGTGCCCATGCGCTTGCTCCGGGGCCATGAACGATGGCGTTCCAGCGATCTCGTGTTTGGGCGGCTCCACACTGTCAGAGGGCCGACCGCCGTTGAGCACGAGCGCTAGTCCCCAATCCATCACGTACACCTGACCGTGACTACCAATTAGAATGTTGTCCGGCTTGAGGTCGCGGTGAATCACCCTGCGGCTATGTGCAAAGGCTATCGCCTCGCAGACGCGGGTGAACGCGCCTAGCAGTTTCTCGAGCGGGCGACCGTACAAGCCAAACTTGTGATGCGTCGCGATCAGGAAGGCCAGCGACTCGCCGCGCACGAGCTTCATAGTGAAGTAAGACTTCGAGCCGTCGGCCTCCACGCCGAAGTCGTGTACCGGCACGACTCCCGGGTGGTCGAGTTGCCCGGTGATCTGGGCTTCCTCGAGAAAGCGCAACGTACCGACGGTCCCCGAACGCTCGGACTCGAGGACTTTCATCGCCGCTTCCCGACCAAGAACGCGGTCGAAGACGCGGGTCACTACGCCCATGCCGCCGGCTCCGAGAAAGTCGATTTCATCGTAGCGACCTGGCTGGGACATCTTCGCGATCTCCGCGAGCCTCGGGTTTTGAGCTTCGCGTCGCGGCGTTGTTGCTTTGGTCTCCTCGCCTTGCGCGGCTTGCGCCCGTGGGCTTGCGTTGCGGGTCTCACTCTTGTCGGGTGAGCGCTCTGCCTCGCCTTCGACCTGCGGTGCCCGCGTCGAAAGGAAGATCGACAGGGCGGAGCTGAGTCCTGGAGATGCAAGCGTCGCGGCTGTTCCCAGGGCTCGAACGAAGTCTTCCGGAATCGTGCATTGAACCGACGGAGTGGCCTCGCCTTCCTCCGCGGCCTTACGCTCGCGTGGTTTCGAGCGCTCTGATTCTGCTGTCACCTTTGCTCGCTCCTCCGCCCGAAGCTACCACGCCGCGTCCCGCGTTGAGAGCGTACGTTTTTGCGCACCTTTGCTCTAGGTGCCCCTACTTGGCTGCTCGCGGCCGGCGGCGACGCACCACGCGAGGTGCGTCGGCTAGCAGCATCAGCCGCAGGGCCCGCGCCGCAGCGGACAACCGCTCGGCCCCGCGCGATATCAGGTGCAGTGGTCGCGCCAGTGGGGTGCGCCGGTCCGGCAGCTCGACGAGCCTACCGAGGCTCAGGTCCGTCGCTACGGCGGTGCGGCTTATCAGTGCAACCCCGAGTCCTGCGCGCACGCTGCCCTTCACGGTCGAAATACTCGCTAGCTCCATCGCGACAGGAAGCTCAGGGAAGTAACGATCGACCAGCTCCCTCACCGCGCTGCCTTGGGTGAAGGTGATGAGCGGTAGCGACGCGGTCTCGACGGCTGGGGGGCCAACCAGAATGACCGTCTCATCGCGGAACAACTCCCCTCGCTTGGGCGAGGTCGCTACCACCAGATCGAGCTCGCCCGCGTCAAAGGCGGTAACCGCCAATTGTTCGGGCATCTCACGCAGTCGGACGGTGACCCCTGGGTGCTCGCGACGGAAGGCAGACAACACGGGCGGTAGCAGGTAACTGCAAGCGGTTGACCCGCCACCGACCCGCACCTCGCCGGCCTCCAGCCGCTCGAGGGCGAGCACCGCACGTTCGCCCTCGTCGAGCGCGACGACAGCCGCGCGAGCGTGAGGCAAGAGCGCGCTGCCAGCTGCGGTGAGCCTCGCGCCGTACCGCCCGCGATCAAAGAGCCGGCAGTCCAAGGAATCCTCGAGTCTGCGAATCGAAGCTGTCAAGGCCGGTTGCGTTACGCGCGCTTTGCGAGCTGCAAGCGTGAAGGTTCCGGCTTCGGCGATCAGCAGAAAGTGGCGAATCGGCTCAAGCATAACCAAATATTATCGAAAGAAGCCAAAAGCATCATTGGAAGTTGTTCTTCGTGGGCTCCAGAACCCTGACTATGAGTTTGCTACTGGCCTTGGGAATCGTCGCGGGGATCCTTACGACCGTCGCGGGTATGGGCGGGGGCCTGCTGCTGGTTTCGGTGGTGGGACTGCTTCGCGGGCCCCATGAGGCGTTGGCGCTCACCTCACCAGCGTTGATGCTCTCCAACTTGCACCGGACCTGGATGTTCCGGGCCTCAGTCGATAGGCGAGTGGCGATGCTGGTGGCTGCCGGAACGGTCCCGGGTGCTCTGCTCGGGGGCTTACTGTTGTCACGGCTACCCGAGCTTTGGGTTACAGGCTTGATGCTTGCGACGACGGTGGTTGCGCTGTTGCGGGCGCGGGGATTGGTGAAGCTGCGGGTGGGGCGAGGTGCTCTGTTCGCGGCGGGAAGCGCGATCGGTGCACTTGCTGCAACCTCGGGCGGGGCTGGTTTTCTGATTGCCCCGCTGTTGATGTCGAGCGGCCTGCGTGGTCAGGTCTACGTCGCGACCATCTCCTGTTGCGCCGTTGCCCTGCACCTGGGTCGAATCCTGGGCTATGGCCTATCCGGACTGCTTCGCCCGGAGCTTCTGCAACCTACAGCGGTATTGCTCGCAGGGCTCCTCATCGGCAACGTCATAGCGAGTCGGTTGCGTTCACGCATTCCGGGCACGTTGGAGCCAAAGTTGGAGTTGGCCGCGCTGTTGATTACGACGTTGTTCTCCCTCGTGGGCGTGGCGCGCTGAACCGTGGTGTTGTGGGCGCGCCAGCTAGATAGTCAACTCGCTGGAGTTGGGGATGCTGGAGGCCCGTAGGGGCGGGAGGATCGACGGCTGCTTGGCAAAGTCGCGCGGGAAGAGAAACCGCATGGTTGTCCCCACGCCTAGGCTCGTCTCAATCTCGATGCGGCCACCTAGCTCGCCACAGGCGGATTTGAGTGCGCTCATACCAACGCCGCGGCCGGAGGTCTCGTTGGCTTGGTCGCGGGTTGAGACGCCATCGGTAAAGAGGGCTTCGATCAGATCCTCTTTGCTCGTACACGGCAGCCCTGCCTTGTTGGCTTTTGAACGAATCGTCTCCCAGTCGATCCCAGCGCCATCATCACGCAGCTCGACAATGATGTACTCAGCCGTGCGCGAGGCAATGAACTCGAGCTTGGCTGTTGCAGCCTTCCCCAACTCTGCTCGCTGATTCGCCGACTCAATGCCGTGATCGACGGCATTGCGCACCGCATGAACGAAGGCCGCCCAGAACGGTGCAAAGTGTCCTTTGCGTACGCGGATGCCGTCCGCTTTGACGGTGGTGGCGATGGGAGCCTTTTCGAGCCGCTCACCCAATGCGACGGCCTGCTGAGCGAAGTTGACGAGTTGTCCTTGGACAGGGGAGAGCGCGAGGTTTTGCAGCTTCTCAAGCACATCGTGGCGGGAGCCATTGGCCGCCATCATCTTGTAGACCTCGGCGTACTCGGTCTTGGTCCAGGTCACACCACCACTATCACTGCCGAGCAGGCCGCGGATGCTCTGCTCGAGCTGTTGCCAGCGGCTCTGCAGTAGCGCCTTCTCGCCTGGCTCAAGCATCGTTCCACTGCTTAGGACGCGGTCCTCGAACGTGTGACAGAGGGCTGCGACGCTGGTCAACCCAAACAGTGAGGAGGCGCCCTTCAAGGTGTGAAGTTCCCGCGCGAGGTAGGCCATGGATGTGGCGCGGCCCGTCACCAACGACTCGACGATACGCGTGGCTTCCTCGAAGAAGGAGCGGAAGGACTCGCGATCTTGCGAGAGTCGTGAAAGCGCAGCCGATAGCTCTCGTTGCTCTGCGTCTAGCCGCTCCCGTTCCAGTTCGGCTGTCAGATCCCGCATGACGACCAGAACGTTGGAGAGAACCCCATTCTGCAGCAGCGGTTGATAGGTAACTCCGAGCGGGATGCCACTTACGTCGAGCCGCTTTGGCAGTTGGTCAATCGCGAGCTCGAGCGGCAGCACGTCATCCAACATCAGCTCCCAACAAACCTGAAGCTCCGCGGCATAACGAGGACACTTATCCGCAAGGAAGTCCCATAGCTTCGTGTCGGGCGCTGGCGCTCCAAGCCAGCGCGTGAGCGCAGCTGAACATTGAGTCGCCATGACCCCCGAGGCCTCGACCGTCACGAGCCCGTCGGAGACATTGTCCAGTAAGAAGCGTTGGGCGCGTTGCGCAGCCTCGAGATTGGAGATGTCACCAAATGCCGCCATGATGCGGCCAGGCCTTAGCTTCAAGAGGGTCAGCGTGAGCACCAAGGGCTCGCCGGACTCGCGTTGAATCGGGATGCGGTAGCCCTCACAGATCGGCCCGCGCTCCTCCTCGAAGCCGCTGATTAATCCTCGAATGCCGCTGTCAACGGTGTCGAGAATGTCCAATAGATTGGTGAGCTCCGGCGTGGGGGCAAACTCCATCAGCAGGTTGGCGCCCATCGAGTTCATCATGTCGATCGCCCCAGACTCGTCGATGCGGGCTAGTGCGAACGGACTGAGGTAAACAAACTCGAGCAGCTCTTCGTGCTGCTGATTCAGATCGATTTCCTGCATGGAAGTGCCCTTTCAAGTGTCTAGTTCATTCGCCGAACAGACCGCTCGCACAATGGTGCTGAAGCTTTCTTCGCGATACGTCCGAGCGTCGTAGCTCGATATGTTGCTTTAGCTGTGCGTGGAAACCGCGCTCTTGCGTGTTCCAATGGGGTCCCACGAGAAGGTGAGGGAGGCACCCTTTTGCCGCAACGTCAGCCGCTGAAACGTCAGGCCCGTAGATATGTATTTCCAAGCCGTGGCGCAGCCCGCCCAATAGCTCGATAGCAAATAGCCGCCAATCCGCGCCCCAATTCCCGGTGGTGCCGAGTCGCTCGTGCGTAGGGTCCATGACCGCGGGGAGCTCTTCCCATATTGCGCCGAGATCTTCGTTTGAAAGTGAGCTTCCATCGCTAAACCTGATGCGGCCTTCGTCTCCGCTGGCCGCCCTCTCTTGGGGTAGGAGGTCGAGTTGCTCGTCGAAGAAGGCGCTTACGCCCTCTGCGGCGGCAGATGAAGCGTCCACCGCCGGGGTGAAGCAGGCGCCGACTCGGAGACACCCTACGAACGTCTGCACCCACCCGATCTTCGAGTGGCCCGAGTAGCCAACCCGATGCCCCTCCACGAGACCAGCCTCGCGGAGCAGCTCGGCTACGCGCTTCCCTCCCATCCAAAGGGAGGGTGAGGCGCAAATCCTCTCCGGCGCTCCTGCGCTGTGCTCGATGACCATCGGCAAGGCGCCGGCGAGCCATCGAGCGCGAAAGTCGCGTAGGAGAGGTTCACTCACTCGGCGCTCGGGGCTTCTTGAATGCGTGAACGCAGGACCTGAAAAGCTCGCTCATCGAGCAGCCCTGCAGCGCCGCGCGGAGTCAGGACGGCAAAGGCGAACGTCGGCTCGTAGCTGGCGTCCACCATGGCGGCCGGGAGCGCGACTCCTTGCGCCCGAGTAGGCGCGCCGCTGCCGATGACCTCAACGCTGCGACCCGACGCGAAGGTGACTCGATAGGTCGCCGGCGGCGCCGCCGGGTCGTTACGGAGGTCCAACGTAGCCTCCGCTTTCTCGCTCGAGGCGTCGAGCAAGGCGCGACTCGGGAAGCAGACCAACGAGCCCCGGCCTTCAACCACGACGAAGCCCTCTCCGCTCGCAAGCCCAGCGCGAGGGATCGTAATGATGACCTCGGTTGAGCGACCTTCGGTGTCTGCGACCGACGCGGTGGCGCCCATCACCTCGAGCTCGGCGAGGAACGTGCTCCAGGTGCTACGTGCGTCCTCATTGGCTTCGAGCGTGCGACTCAGGTCGCCGCGCCCCTCGAACGAAAGCCGCAGCTCCGTTGAGCGTTCACCCGAATTCACCGATACGCTGAACTCGGCATGGGCCGGCTTGCCCTGCGCCTGTCGGGCTTCGGGCTTCTCCTGCGCGAAGGCTAGAAGTACGGCTCCGGCGCCTCGCGTTACATCGGCGAGCTTGCGGGCGAGCCGAAGGTCCACCTTGAGCTCGGGCGACGCCGCTTTGGCCACGGTGATGCGAGCGCCGGTGTCGCGCGCCATCGCCTCCACACAGTCTGCAAGAATCGGCCAGACGGTGTCGAAGTCAACCGCGAGCACACGGTCGGCCTCTTGTGCGAGATCCGCCAGCATCTTCTCATAGCGCTTGGTCAGCACATCCAGCCGAGTGGCAGGTAGCGATTGTGCTGTACGTAGCTCGGTTAGGCTGGCCGCTGCGTCAGAGGCCTCCGAGAAGATCCGCGCGACGCTCGCGATCTGCCCTTCGCAGTGCTTTAGGAAGCGCTGTGTCCCGTTGACGTCGGGCCCGCCAATCGCGACGGGCTCAACACAAATCGCGTCGAGCTTTTCCACCTCGGAGGGCATCATGAAGCCTTCCACAGCCGTTAGGATGTCCGCGCAGACCGAGCCTTTGATGAATACCGAGGGCTCCGCTTCGCCGTCACGGATACACTGATAGTTCATGGTTTGGTTGTAGCGGACCCATTCGGTCTTTAGCTCCAGCCAGAGGAAGCCAATCGAACGGTAAAGCTCCGGCTCGTCTTCCGGTGCACCGAGCGCGTCGGCCAACTCCGCGATCGAAGCCGCCTTGGACCGCGCATAGTCCATCACCTTGTCCCGGATGGCCTGCTCCACCTTCATGTCGTCCAAAAGGCTGGCGACCTGCGGGAGCAACCGCTCCCCCGTCATCTGCTTGAATTTTTCTGATAGCAACATAGAGTCCTCCGATACCGTCAATGGTTTCTCAAGATGTCGTTCGAGACGGTCTGAACTACTTCTTGGTGACGAAGACCCAGTTGGTTCGCGAGGGCTTATGGCGATAAAGCCGAATGCCCACGTTTGTCGGGCGCATCTTATAGGTGAATGTGTAATTGAACTCGACGTCGAGGTCCCCCTTGGCGACGCCATCCTTGAAGCGGCCAAAGAAGAGCCGGTTGTTGGTGCAGACGGCAATCTGCGTGAAGAAGTTCTTGCCCTCGGTCGTCGCGGGCGAGAAGCCTGCCATCTCAGCTTCCCAGCGATTGTACATCTGGATTATGCCTGCGTCGTCCACCTTGACGACGCCATAGTTCACAGCGTTTGCCTGATCGCGGGAGATCATATCGAGATTGCTCAAGAGACTGGATTCGACAAATGACATGGGATGAGCCTTTCGGGTCTCAGCCGAAGATTCTTCGGATGGTCGACGGTTTAGATTGTTGTTCACGTAGTGAGTTGAATTTAGATATAAGTTCAAGCGGGTCGTGTGAGCCGAGCGCTCTCTCGAGCCGCTCGCGATCCGCCTTCATTGAACGAACTTGGCTCTCCAGGGAGCTGCGATCGTCCTTCTGTTCTTGGCGCTCTTGGTAAAGGGACTCCACCTGGGCAAGGAGGTTCTCCCGCATCATGCGCTCGCGCTGAATCACGGCGACGGCGGACTCCGAGCCAACTTCATCGAGGAGCTCCTGCCGCTCTGCATAGAGGGCCTCGACCTGAGCGAGGAGGTTCTGGGCCATGGTCTTGGCGTCGGAGTCGTCATTGCCGGCCGCTTCTCTATCGGCATAGAGGGCCTCGACCTGAGCGAGGAGGTTCTGGGCCATGGTCTTGGCGTCGGAGTCGTCATTGCCGGCCGCCTCTCTATCGGCATAGAGGGCCTCGACCTGAGCGAGGAGGTTCTGGGCCATGGTCTTGGCGTCGGAGTCTTCGCAAGCGGCGGCTTCTCTATCTGCGATAAGCGATTCGACTAGCACGAGGAGGTTCTGGGCCATGGTCTTGGCCTCGGAGTCGTCGTCGTTGGCTTCTCTATCTGCGATGAGAGACTCGACCTGAATCAGGAGATTCTGGGCCATGGTCTTGGCCTCGGAGTCTTCGTTGGCAGCGGCTTCTCTATCCGCAATAAGCGATTCGACCAGCACGAGGAGGTTCTGGGCCATGGTCTTGGCCTCGGAGTCTTCGTTGGCAGCGGCTTCTCTATCCGCGATGAGAGACTCGACCTGAATCAGGAGATTCTGGGCCATGGTCTTGGCCTCGGAGTCGTCGTCGTTGGCTTCTCTATCTGCGATGAGAGACTCGACCTGAATCAGGAGATTCTGGGCCATGGTCTTGGCCTCGGAGTCTTCGTTGGCAGCGGCCTCTCTATCTGCGATAAGCGATTCGACCAGCACGAGGAGGTTTTGGGCCATGGTCTTAGCCTCGGAATCGTCGTCGCCGGCTGTCTCTCTATCCGCGATCAGGGACTCGACCTGTGCGAGCAGGTTGTCGATGGTCTGCTGCTGACTTGATTGTGCGCGCTCGGATCGTTCGCGCTCTTGATGGAGACCAGCGATTTGGATGCTGAGCCTCTCGACCGTCTCGAGCGATCGATGCAGGCTGATCATCAGCTCGTCATTGGCCGGTAAGCTTCGTTCAGCCGGCGCACTCGCTGCTACGTGCTTGGTGGCTTGGCTCTCGCGTTCGGCGTAAAGGGTCTCGAGCTGCGCGGATAGGTTCTCTACCGTTGCCGTGAGCTTCTCCACCTCACGTTCGACTGGTGAGAGCTCGAGCCGTGCGCTGAGTTGGGCAGCCGGCGATTCAGCCTGCGGCGGAATGACCGAGTCTTGCTGAACCTCGACGGCGTCTCCTGGCGTCACCAGCTGGTCAACGAACTGGCTCCACATTTGAACTGGGGATGGTGGGCGCAGTTTTTGGCGTCGCGGGCTGACCTCCGTAGGTCCGCCCACGCGGCGCACGACTTCCAAGGCAATCAGCAGGTCACGTACGCTAACTTCCTCGCCTTGGATTCGTACTAACGTATCCTCCGCCTGTTGATCGTTGTGTGCGAGCCTATGGGTCATTCCGGGTCTCCTCGGGATGCCCGGGAGAACGGACCAACAGCGCGGCGATATAAGGTTTGTTTGTTTTAGAAGACCACTACCGTGTGCCGTTACGTCGGCGAAAAACTCCAGTACGTAGAACTACTGATCGGTGTTCCTGCGGACTCATTGGGTGATAGTCGGCCGATGCGCAGCCAAGGATTTGGCAGTTTGAGTTGTAAGGCCGTCGCTGCGATTGTTATGTAAGAGGATAGTTGCTTGTGCGCTGACCTGGACCAAGACTCGCCGCGCAGGTTCGCCAGGAGGAGCTCCATGCAGGTGTTACCGCAGCGTTCCCCAATCCCCATCGCCGTCGCGTGAATACGATCGACGCCGCACTCAGCCGCGGTGAGGGCATTGGCGAGTGCAAGCCCACGATCATTGTGGCCATGGAAATCGAGGGAAGTATCCGTAAAGCCCCGGTCAGAAAGGAGCTGCTTTACATAGCGGACCAGGGTGCGCACGCCGTTCTGATCGGCGTGACCAACGGTGTCTGCGATGCAAAGTCTGCTGGCTCCTGCATCGAGCGCAGTAAGGAGCAGGGGGGTCAGGACAGCTGGTGCGCTGCGAGTCGTGTCTTCCGTCACGAAGGTGACCTCGAGACCCGCACGCGACGCTATGTTTACGGCCGAGCGGGTTCGCTCTATCAGCTCGTTTAGCCTCCAACCCTCTGCGTAGGCGCGTATCGAACTCGAGCCGATGAACGTGTGCGCTTCTACCTTCGCTCCCGTTTGGTCGCAGACCTGCAGGATAGTCCGTATATCTGCTGATAACGTTCTTCCCGCGAGCACCGGTATGAGCGGGAGCCGCTGACGTTCAATCTCCGTCACAAGCCGAATAGCGTCGTCTTTCGCCCGCGTGGATGCTGCGGGAATACCGAGATTGACGGCATTGATGCCTAGTTTTGGCATCGCGTGAAGCAGCTCTAGTTTTTCTCGCAGACTGGGGTGCCTTGCTGAGGGGCACTGAAGCCCGTCACGTAACGTTTCATCGAGTACATGCGTCGCCTGAAAAGCGGAAAGTAACGAGTCATTCCGCCGAATGCGGATGCATTGATTCCAGTCGTAGGGTGCTCTCGGATCGTTCATGCGTCACTGAGGCTCAGCATCAAGTGTGCCGCGGCCGCGGGCTAATGCGCTATGCACTGCGCGCTTAAGCGATTGTTTGGTTGCGCGCTTTGCAACGGTGCGGTCGGCCGCGTCGTCTTGCTGGACGACCCAAACCCGACGAGGAGTGGCTATGTCGAACGAGTCCAAAGAATCGCCTGCAGTGGACCCCAGCCTGCTCGTCGAGGTGGGCAACACGAAGATCCCAATGAGCGAGCTGATCATGGCGCTCGACCTGTTGAAGGGTGTCAGCGGGAGGAGCCCCGTACCTCGCCCGCATCGGCCCTCAGCCAAGGACGCCGTTCGTATGTGGAATCAGTTCGTCCAAGACCTCGTTGAACCGCAGTCGGGTGAGCAGGCTTGCGATACCGACGCGAAGGCTGCGCAGATTGAGCTAGCGGCCTCCGTCGTGCGCGCTGACCAAGTCACGCAGGAGCTTACCGAGCTAAAGGAGAAGTTCGCGACGCTCTCCCAGCTTCACACGGACGAGCGTGCCAACAGTGAAGCCCTGGCGACAGCGCTCGGCGTTGCTCGGGCTGCAGCCGAGACTCAGCGTGTCGAGCTAAGCACGCTTCAAGAGCAGCTGGATAGCTCAGCCTCTTTGGCGGCCGAGAAGGATGCTGCGATCGTTGAGCTCGCTGAAGCCGAGAAAGCGTACGAGAACGTTGGACAAGAGTTAGGCAGAGTGATCGCAGAGCGCGATGGGCTCGCACACTCGCTGGCCGAGGTGGCTGCACGAGCCGAACAGCAGCGCGCCGACGCCGAACAATTGCGAGCCTCGTTGCAAGCGAGCCAAACGCAGGTTGAAGCGTTAGCGACGGCGGCTGCTCAAGCTGAGGCGGTTCACGCGGAGGCTTGCGCAGGCCTTGTCGCGGCGCATGCGGCAGCACTCGCTGCTAGCGACGAGGCGCACTCGATTGCTCTCGCGAGTCAGTTGGAGGCGCATGCCGCAGAGGTTGCGAGCCTCAAAGCCGAGAATGCCGAAGTCTCAGCGGGTGGGGTTCAGTTGGCGCGGACGCTGGCGGCGGCCCTGGTTGAGCAACAGGCGGCAACGAACCGTGCCGAGCAGCTGCAGAGCCAGCTCGCGTTGCAGGCGTCGACGCAGCATGAGTGTACGACTGCGTTGCACGCTCTCGAATCCCGCCACGCCGAGTTGCAGGGCGTGCACGAAGCGATGCAAGCGAGGGTGCTCGAACTCGAGGCTCAGCTCGCGGAGGGTGAGCCTCAGGTCGCTGAGGCGCACGTCGCTGAGCCATGCGTGAACTGTGCCTCGCTCGAGGGGCAAGTCGACTCGCTGCAGATTGCGGTTCAACGGGCGGCTGACATCCATGCCAGTCTTGTTCAGCACGCAGCCAAGTTGCACGCCGACAAGCGCCAGTTGGCTGATGCCATCGGTGGGGAAGACCCGCTTGAGACGCTGCGAGTGGAGCGTGCCAACGCCGCAAATGTGGTGGCCTACGCCGCAAGCTTGCATGCAGAGCTCTGCTACGAGAGTTCGCTACCAACTCAGTCTCCCCCGCCCGTGAGCCCAAGCGCGGAGCAACCCGTGGAGGAGCTGGCTCCGTCCTATGCCGAAGCTTCTTCGAGCGAGCGGATGCCGCTGGCCTCCACGCGGCCGAATCCACGCAGCGAAGCCCCCGCTCTCAACTAGGCGCCGCAGCCCTCTGCAATTCTTCGTGGCCGCTCTCGCAGGGACGCGGTAGGTGCCTTTGGCCGGCTCTTGCCGGAGCGAGCATCTAGCGTAGTGAGCGAGGGTTTTGCCATGCTTGTTGGAGTGATCGGCTCAGGGGCCATCGGGCCGGATCTTGCGTACGGCTTCATGACGGCGCTTGCACGGGAGCCTGGGTCCAAGGTGTACCTTGTCGACATCAAGGAGGAGGCCTTGCAAGCCGGGATGAAGCGCATCCGCGGCTACGTTGAGAAGGGGGTGGCGCGTGGCAAAATTGCCCCCGCCGCCGCGAAGTCGATTCTTGCTGGGCTCGTGCCCACACAGCAGCTCAGCGACCTCGCGCAATGCGACTACGTGCTCGAGGCCGCCAGTGAGGACCTGGCGATCAAGCGTCGCATCCTCGAGGGGCTCGAGGCGATCGTGCGCAACGACTGCTTGATTGGCTTTGCGACCTCCGGCCTTCCGCGCGCGCAGATCGCCGCTAGCGCCAAACACCCCGAGCGCTGCTTCGTCAATCACCCTTTCTATCCGGCGTGGCGTGCCCTGCCGATTGAGGTGGTTTTGTCGGAGAGCGCAGAACTCAGCGAGCGCATGGTCTCCACCATCAAGAAGTTGGGCCGTGTCCCGGTCATCACTGCCGACGTGGAGTGTTTTGCGGCCGATGACGTCTTCTGCAACTACATCGCGGAGGCCGCTCGCATCGTGGAGGAAGGCGTAGCGACCCCTGCTGCAGTCGACGCGATCGTCAACGCGGCCATTGGCGGCGGTGGCCCGTTCAACGTCATGGACCTGACGAAGGGCAACCTGCTCGTTCACAAGTGTCAATTGCTCATGCAGAAGGCCAAGACAGGCACAGCGTGGTTTGCTCCGCCCAAGATCCTAGAGACGCAGGGAGACGCTCCTTGGCACGATCGCAAGAACCCCGGCAATGCCAGTTATGATTCCGCGCTCGCTGACAAAGTGATGAACCGCATTTTGGCGGTCTTGCTCGCGCGTACCTACTTCCTCATCGAGAACGACGTGTGCGCCAAGACCGAGACCAACTGGCTCATGCGTATGGCGCTCGGGTTCAACAAAGGAACGATGGAGATCGCGGAGGACCTCGGCCCGGCCAAGGTTCGGGAGATCTGCTTGCGCTACGCCGAAGAACATCCCGGTTTCGTGGTGCCCAAATTGATTCGCGATGGGGCGCTACCGGCCTTCCGTAAGAACGTTACCGTCGAGCGTGAAGCTGACGTCGCTGTCGTGCGCGTGTTCCGCCCTGAGGTAAAGAACGCCCTCTCCAAGGCGACCTTGCTCGAGCTGGATAGTGCGATAGCGGAGCTAGAAGCTGACGGCTCGGTCAAAGGGGTGGTGCTAACGAGCTATGACGGTTCCTTTGCGGGGGCCGACATCCTCGAGCTGGCTGCGCTGCCGGATGCCGCTGCGTGCGAGGCTACGTGCCTCGCTTCGCATCCAATCTTCGAGCGCATCGCTGCTTGCAAGAAGCCCATCATCTCGGCTGTGGACGGCCCTTTGCTCGGGGGAGGTGCAGAGCTGGCGATGGCCTGCCACGCGCGGATCGTGGGGGAGTCGCTTGCGTTCGGTCAGCCCGAAGTAAACCTGGGCATCATCCCAGGATATGGCGGTACGCAACGGTTGCCGCGATTGGTTGGCGTGGCCCGCGGGGCCGAGCTCGTGCGCACGGCGCGGAGCGTGAACGCGAAGGAGGCTTGCGAGTGGGGGTTTGCCTACGGCGCGCCAATGGCCGATCCGGTGGCAGCCGCAAAAGCCTTGATCACCGAGGTCCTTGCCGGCAAGAGCTTGCCAAACCTCGATGAAGGTCCGGTCGCAGGGCTCGAAGCCTTGGGCCCGCTCGACATTGGGCACAGGTCTTTGGCGATCGACGCAATTGTCGTCGATGTGTTGCGCCGCGGTCTGGCGTTGCCGCTCAAGGAAGGCCTCGCCATCGAGGCCAAGGGCTTCGCCCGCTGCAAACAGACGGTGGATATGGACGTTGGCATGAAGAACTTCATGCAGAACGGTCCGCGCGTGCCAGCCGCCTTCCTCCACGAATAGTCGCCTCCCCACATATCGAAGGATCAACGAGCCATGTCGAACATCTCCAACATCGTCATTCTCGAGGGTGGGCGCCGGACTCCGCGCGCCGATATTTTAATTGATAATCGAGAGGCGGGCCTGTTCTCCCGGTTCTCTACGACTCAGCTGGGCGGCCTCGCCATTGCCGCGACGCTCGACAATACCAAGCTCGACCGCGGCCTCGTTGGGCATGTCGTGATGGGAATGGCGCAACACAGCCATCGCGACAGCATCTACGGCGCGAAGGGAATGGCCTATCGCGGTGGGCTGGGCAATGACGTCCCGGCCCTCACGGTCGCCCGAATCTGCGGTAGCGGCGCAGAGGCCGTCGCCGTTGGGGCCGAGATGATCCTGGCGGGCGTACGGCACGACACCGATAGACCCTTTGTGGTCGTCGGTGGCGCCGAGTCGATGCAGTATCCCTTCTGCCTTTACGGTCAGCGCGGGAAGAAGGTCGGCGAAGCCGTGCAGAAGTACGGCCCCATCGACGCGAAGTCGCTGCCGGCTGGCACGCACCTGCAGGATATGTTGCTGATGAGCCTCTACGATCCGTCGGCCAAGATGGCGATGGCCAATACCGCGGAGGAGCTTGGCCGTCGCTACAAGATTACCCGGGAGGAGGCGGATGCCTTTGGTCACCGCTCCCACGTGCTCGCGAAGAAGTCGCGAGACGCCGGCGTGTTTCTGGAAGAGACAGTTCCCGTCGTCGTGGAGACGACAGGGGATACGCTCACCGTCAAACACGATACCCACATCATGGACGATATATCGCTAGCGAAGATGGCGCGCCTTCCGGCCGCCTTCGAGGCGGGCGGCATCATTACGGCCGGCAACGCCAGCGCCGTCGTCGACGGTGCAGGCGCGATGGTGATCGGGCTGGAGAAAGACGCCGCCAAACACGGAGCGAAACCGCTCGCTCGCATCGCGGGCATGGGAGTCGCTGCCTGCGACCCCTCGATCATGGGCTGGGGCCCCGTGCCGTCAACCAAGCGAGCCTTGGCGAGTGCCGGCATTCCCGGCAGTAAGATCGATCACGTCGAGCTCAATGAGGCCTTCGCGCCGCAGGCTCTAGCTGTGATTCGAGACTTTGGCGAGTTGGGTATTGCGCCCGAGAAGGTCAATCCGCTCGGCGGCGCGGTAGCGCTCGGTCACCCGCTTGGGGCGACTGGCGCGATTCTCACGCTCACGTGTGCTTACGCCCTGCGTCGCGAGAAGAAGCAATACGGCCTCGTGACGATGTGCATTGGTGGCGGCCAAGGAATCTCGCTCATCATCGAGTCCCTCTAGCCAAGGCTCTTGTCAGCTTCGGACGCCCGGACTCCTCTCAGGAGTTCGGGCGCAGTGCTTTGGCAACGGTGCGCATGATCCAGCTGATGGCGCCTATGCCGAGTACCGCGAACACGAGGAACACAACGAGCCCTGAGAGCGTGCCTACTTGCAGATGGCGCGCGAGCAAAGCGGTTCGGTCGAGCGTTCCAAGGCGGGCCTCCTCGCGCATGAGCAGCGCGCCCAGCCAGAACAGTAAGGCGCCAAGTGACAATCCAGTGAGCGTCTTGGCACTGAAGGTTGGCCGACGGAGCAAGCTGAGCCAAAGCGCCAACTGCAGGACGCTACCGATGAGCAGGATGCTCATCGCAACGCGCAAGCTCGAGGCGTGGCTCGCCGCAGCTGCGCTTGGTAGGACTCCGCTCAACACGGGCCAGGCCGCCCCACTGGCGAGCAGCGTACCTGCAATAGCTACTAACGAGAGCGGCCGAAGGGCCTTCTGAGCGCTATCCCTGGATACCCCAGAAGCGCCTGCATGAAGCTGCCAGGACAAGAGCAGCGCAGCAGTCGGGAAGGCTGCGGTCACCCAGAAGCCAAGCCGAGGAAAGATGGCGGGCGTTTTGAAGACCATCGCTTCGGATTGGTATTGGCTGGCCCATACTTCACGGTGCAGCGAGAGAAGGTGGTTTTCCACCCAAGAGAAGCCGACGAAGAAGATGAGTGCCATGACAGCCAAGGCTACGAGCCCCTCGAGCAGCGTCCTGCCGACGATACGTTCGGCCTTGAGTAGATAAAGCAGATAGAACGCAATGATGAGTACGGGCAGAATGGCCATGAAGCGGTGAAACGAGAGCAGGTTCGCTGTGTAGAACTCTTCCTGGTAGAGAATCTGCACGAACAAAAGGGGTGCTATCCCAGCCGTAATGGCAGCGGAGAGGGCGAACGGCATCCAGTCCTTTAGGACAGTAAAAATGGCCGCCCAAGCCGTGGTCCGAGGTTGACTGCTCAGGAGCGCTCGCAGCCCGCGCACGCCAAGCATGATGGCGCCGGCAAGCACGTAGGACATGAAACCAACGTGCATGAGGAGGGTCACGAGATACAGCGTTATGTACGCTGCGCTGACCGGGGGAAGGTCGAACGGAAACATGCTTACTCTCCCCCGTTGGTCGCGAGTTTGGCCGGGCGAGGCGAGGTAGCAGGAGCAGGCCCAGCTTCCTCGAGCCACGCTCGGATTTTCTGGTAGTCGCGCGGATCTCGGCTCTCGGGCCAGCTGCTGGGCTGCTTTGCTGTGTACCAACGCACATATTGAACGAGCGCCTCGAGCTCCTCGGCCGTACCTGCGAAGGGGGGCATGAAGCCTTTGGTCCACTGCAATTGCGCGACATTCATGCGCATTTGATCGTCGGTCCAAGCGCCCATCAGGTGCTGCAAGGAGTTCACGCCCCCCATCGTGTGGCAGATGGAACACTGCGCACGAAAGGTGAGGGCCCCGGTGCGAACTTGATCGTTGGGCAGGCTTGCAGCCTCGCGAAGGGGGAAGGGGTCATTCGTGGTGCACCCCTCGACGCGTAGCCGTGCCACCTCCGACGGCGAGATCGCATTGCTAAATAGTACTTCACGGATTGTGTACGGTTTGCGTGCGCCCTCGCGGACAAACTCCCCACCAGCCGATGCGCCGAAGGCGAGTGCGACGAGCAAGGTTGAGGTCGCGCCGTTGATGAATAGCTTCTGCCGCCAAAGGCCAATGACAATGTATCCGCCGATCAAGGCGCTGCCCGCTACGGCGAGGTTCAGGAACATCGTCATGGCGATGCTCCCCCCCATGACCCATTCGCGGCTGTCTTGGGGCATGGCGGCCAGAAACCAGACGCCAAAGAGGGGCATGAGCACGATCGGCAGCATGAATCGCGCTGTGTGATTGATGAGCCGGCTGCGGGCTGGCTGGTCCAGCGCGGGCAACGTATTGATGAGGACCGCCGCAACGAGGCCAGCGATCACCATGCAGGCAACGGTGCGGTAGAAGAGGCTGGGCCAGAAGGTAGCGTTGAAGAAACCCTGCCAAAGGCTGCCGGTGGCTACCCATTCCCCTGGTGTGAGCTGCCACGAGAGGATTCCGTTGATCCAAAAAAGGGAGCCCCAGCCAGCGCAGCTATACAGCAATAGCAGCGTCAGCCGCGCTTTGTCCGAGAGCAACTTGCCATACCTGTAGAAGGCATAGCCAGCGACAACCTCAACCCAAAAGAAGATCCATTCGGTAGCCCAGACCCAGTGGAACACATCCACCATCTTGCCGATGGTCACCGGGGATAGCTGGATGCTGGTGAACCACATCGCGACGCCGGTGAGCGCCCCGGTCACGAAGGAGACGAGGACCAGATACTTGAAGTACGAGTCGAGGACGATCCTGGCGGCAGGCTCCTTCCCGCGCATGGCCAGCCACTGGAGATAGGCCATTAACATGCCCCCGCCGATCGCGAATTGAGCGAGGAACACGTGGAAGATTCCAAGCCCGCCGATCACCATGCCCTTCATTGCCGGCCCGAAGTCGTTGACGGGAAAGGAGACGAGGCTCGTCAGAACGAGGGGCATGGTGGATCCTATGTGGGGTCGGCTTGGATGGGGGACAACCGCGCTGCCGCTTCGTGAAGACTCAAGGAATGGCGGTGATGTCGATCTCGCTCGTGGCGATCACTTCAGGCTCGACGCCGCCCTCGAAGTAGAAGTCACACTCCTCCGCGGCGGTACAGCGAAGTAGTTGGGCCTTTACCGTGGTGGAAACCTCTTCGGCTGCGTTGAATTGCACGTAGTCGTCGAGGATCTCAATCCATTGTCCCTCTGCGCACGTCGTCAACGGGGATGGACCTATGGAACCGATTCCGCCGGAGCTAAGGCTCAGGAGCACCATGTCTCCCTCGACGGCGCCAAAAATTCGTAGCGATACGTACACGTGTTGGCCGCCTTGCGGCCCGTAGTCCATCTGTAACGGTGCGCCAGACTTGAGCGGCGTAAACGCCTCACCCTCAGCCGTGCCAAACTGAATTTCGGGAGCGGAGGCCGGCGCCTGGGAAACGCAGCCCGCCTCTGGGTAGAACTCTTGGTCACTAGGCCCACAGGTCCCAAAACAACCGGGCAATAGCGCCAGCGCAATGGAAAGCAGTCGTCGTTGCATTGATATCTCCAAGCAAGAGAAGTGTGCCGGAGTGTAAACCAAGGTGGGCGAGGGCCGCGCGCAAATCTGCGCCAGGCCTGTGCTCCTCCGCCCGAGGGCAACTCAGTCTCTTTCCCTTCGACTTGGGACAATCCGTTCAGCTTTGGGTGCGAAGCGGCTAAGGAGCTTCGACCATGCGTACCTTCAACACACCGCTGCTGAGCCTTCTGTTCCTCCTCGCCTGCGGTAGCGAGGCCGGTCCTGCTGCTTCGGCTTCCAGTTCGGGCGCGTCGTCCGCCCCGGCCAAAGCTCCCTCGGCTTCCACCGCCGCAGCCTCAGCAAAGCCCTCTGCTGCTCCAACACCGAGCGCTGCGCCTGCGCCAAGCTTCACCGAGACCCCAGAGCCGGAGCTCAGCGAGTGGGCCAAGAGCAGCGTGGTGAAGGCTCCGGGATCGACAAAGAACGCCTGCGACACGCGCATGGTTCGAGAGTGGCTGCGCGTGCAGTGCGTCGATCGAAGTCCCGAGCGCGGGACGCCGGTGTCGATCGAGGTGACACAAGGGCGAGCGCCAAAGGAGCGCTACAAGGGCGAGAATCTCTCGGTGGTCAATGACATTACGACGCTGATCGTCCCCGTGCGGCCAGGCACCGACTTCGCTGCCACGTTCAATTGGGCGAAAGGCAGCGATGTGTTGTCGGTCAAGTGGCCCGCAGGCCAGCCCGAGTCAGCGCGGGAGATCAAGTTTGGCAGAGCTGAGAGCGACGGAGCCGCGCCGGTCGAGGGCACAGAGCCGCCGCCTAACAAGGCGACCGACGTTGCTCCTGAGCCGCCACTCGAGGATTTGCCCAACCTTGCCCCTGCGCCCAGTGAAGAAGAATGGTCCAAGATCGCTGAAGCCCGCGTCAAGGGCTCCACCGCCGCTGGCTGTGAGACCAAACTTAGTGGGGATTGGTTCTACGCGAAGTGTGAGGCAAAAGGTAAACCAGTAAAGGAACTCATTGCGGTAAAGGGGCACCGCAAAACGCAGACCTCACTAACGGTTAAAGACGACGTGGCGACGCTGCTTACGCCTTACGTGGAGGGCACCGAAACGCATATACGCTTGGTGCGAGAGGGCGAGACCCGGGTGTTGGTTCTACGCTGGAGTAAGGGGCCGAAGCCCGAGACGGCTGGTTCCTTCGAACTGCCGAAGTGATCTCGCCGAGAGCCGTTAGTCCTCCGAGCTGAATACCACTTTTCCGACCTTGGCTTCCTCCTCGGCGGCCGCCTCCCGTTCGGCTTCAACAGCGCGACGTTCAAGCTCGAGGTCGGCAAAGCGGTAGCGGACGCCCTTGTCCAGCTGCGCGATATCTACATCCCCACCCAGCGCCAGAAGCTCCTTGCTAAGCTGCTTCGGATCCGGCTCAAAGCCGGCGGCCACGGCAAAACGACGGCGGAGCTGGGTTTCATCAATGCCGTTGGGTTGCTTGACTCCCTCGAGTACCGCCTCGAGGACAGCGAGCCTTCCGCGCTCTTCGGCGGCCTTTCGCTTGGCTCGGCGTTGCAGGGCGAGGCGCCCGAGTGGCAGCAGAAAGAGCGCTATCGAGAACAAGAACGGCACCAGTCCCAGCGCGATAGGCAAGCCTGGCGGTGGCAGGTCGCTCGGTGCAACTCGGGTAAGAATAGCGAACAGCCGCTCGAGGGTTAGCCCCTGAAGCATCACCCACCCCGAAGCAACGAGATTGAAGGCGTTGATACCGCCAATCAGCAAATCAGAGGATAGCTCGTTACCGGTTAGGTGCGGCGCAGCGACGGGGCGCTTCCACACCGGCAGCTTTGGTGCGCTCCTATCATTGAGTGCGGTCTTGCGCAGATCGGCAAAGCGGTAGGCAATCCCGCCTTCTTCGGAGACCTCCACCGTTCCTTGGTAGTCCGTCATGAGCTTTGCCATGAGCGGATCGACTTGATTGCGCGGTAGCCCGGTGGCCCGCATGACCTCAGCAAGGCCAATTCTACCTTTCCCGGCTCGTATCTCGGCCAGCACCGCCCGCTGATTGGCGAGTGGATCGGCGGGGGCTTTGGGCGGACCGAAAAAGAAGCGGTCAACGCGCTCGTAGAACGGCGATTGCTCGCTCTTGCTGAAACTTCGGCGCGTAGGCTGAGAAAACTCAACGTCGCTGCGGAACGGTGAGAAGGGGTGATACGTCCAGAACAGCGCCTCAGCCAATAGGCGAAAAACTACGCCGAAGAAGCTGAAGCTGCTGCGACCATCGCGGTCGTCCGACGAGCGACTGAAGGCAAGTGCAATGAACAACGCTACGAACACGAGCGCGTAGCCCGAGAGCACGATGGCGACCCAGGCTCGTACGATGAAGCGTAGTGCGCCTAGGGCTGTGCTCTTGATTCGCTCCCAGGCAAGGGTCAGCCGATCTTTGGTCTCCCAGGGCTTGCGAAAGCGAGTGGGAAATCGAAACAGGATCTCCCCTTCCTCTGTGACGCGCAGGTGGCCGCGGTACTCGCTCGTGAGGGCGTGAAGCGCCGCTTCGGCTTGCGCCAGCGTAACTCCGCTCAGGGTCGCTGCATCTGCGATGGTGACGACGATATCCCCGGGCCGCGAGTCAAGGGCGTTGCGAACCGCGTCGACCGACGCTGCGGGTTTCATTCCCTCGTGGTGTAGCGCCATCGTGCCCGCCATGCATCCGCCATCGGACGTCGCAGCGCCAGCAAACGTCGAGCTCGAGGCAGCCGTCGTTCAGGACGGCGGTCCGTGTTAGAAACGTTGCATGATTCGCAGCAACGTCTTTGTCTTCGGGGTGCTGATCTCGATTGTGGGTGCGTGCGGAGACGACAGCGCAACTGGCGGCGCTGGCGCGTCCGGAGGCGGGGGCGCTGGCGGAGCGGCCCCGGTCTGTAGCGTGGACCTCTCCGCGTTGCCCGAGGATACGGCGGAACCACCGCCGATCTACACTCCGCGCTGGGCGTTTCACCCCTGGATCTCGAAGGACATCTCGACGGGGGAAGACTCAAGGACCTTCATCCAAGGGTTTCTCGACCGCGACATCCCTGTTGGCGTGCTCGTCCTCGATAGCCCTTGGGAGACTCACTACAATACCTATGAGCCAAACCCAGTCCGTTATCCGGAGTTTAGCCAGATGGTGGCCGACTTCCGCGAGTTGGGCGTGAGAACGGTGGTCTGGACGACCCAGATGATCAATACCAGTGGCTTTGACTTGGAGCCCGGAGGTGACGGCTATGAAGGCCCTTCTCCGGACTACGCGCCCGCGTCTCAATGTGGTTATTTCGTCAATGAAGATCGCGTCTCGCCGTGGTGGAAGGGCCAAGGCCAGGGCATCGATTTCTTCAATCCCGAGGCCACCGTGTTTTGGCATCGCATGCTCGACCGTGTGCTCGACCTCGGTGTTTCAGGCTTCAAGCTCGACTTCGGCGAGAACTATATCGATCAGTTGCCGATGACTACGGCCGCTGGCGAGAAGTCTCTGCAGGAGTACTCAGAGGCATATTACGAAGACTTTTATGCCTACGGCGCCGCAAAGCTCGGCACCGAAGAATATGTCACGATGGTGCGGCCCTATGACGAGAGCTATCAATTCGAAGGGCGTTTCTTCGCGCGGCCGGAGCACGCGCCTGTTGCCTGGGTCGGCGACAATCGTCGCGACTACATAGGTATGCAGGATGCCCTCGATCACATGTTTCGCTCTGCCGACGCAGGATATGTGGTTATCGGTAGTGATATTGGCGGTTATCTCGACCGCAACGACCTCGACCTGACCGAGTCCATTCCGCTCGACCCGGACGTCTTCATGCGCTGGACCGCGCTAGGCGCAATGAATCCCTTTATGCAACTACACGGCCGGGCGAACTTGGAGCCGTGGACCTTCCCAGAGAAGGCGGAGGAGGTGACCGCCACCTATCGGTTTTGGGCGACGTTGCACGAGCAGATGGTGCCCTTCTTCGATTCGGTCGCCACCCAAGCGTATGACGGTGGGCCGGTGCGGATGATGGCGCCGATCACCGACGAAGCCGGCTGGCCCGACGATTATCGCTTCATGTTGGGCGGTGCGCTCTTGGTGGTCCCGGTGGTCGACGGCAGTGGCGCGCGGGACATTGAGTTCCCAGCGGACGCCCGCTACTTCGACCTCTTCGATCCGGCTGGTTTGGCGATTGAGCCGGGCGCGACGCTGTCGTCTGTGGACGTGTCCGACCCGACCCGGATACCGGTCTATCTACGTGAGGGCGCCATTATCCCATTGGAGGTTTCGGGGGACATTACGCCGTTCGGAACGTCTGCTTCAGCTGGAGCTTTGACGGTGCTCGTAGCGCCTTCCGAGGACGGTTCAACCTTCGCGGTGGTCGCCGAGGACGAGTCGATCGAAGCGACGATCACAGCGCAACGAGCGGCGAACTCGACCACGGTCGATCTTGGGGCACATACCCGCAGGCTGATTCTGCGAGTGCGGGTAGAGGAGGCGCCCACCGGGGTGGATGTCGATGGCACGTTGCTCGAGCCCGCGCTCGACCAGGCGGCTTTCGACGCCGCCGAGGAGAGCTACCGTGTCGACGGCGGCTACGTGTGGATCAAGGTGCCGGCGGGGGCAGGCGAAGCGGTGCTGATCCAATAGAGGCCGGGCCGGCCCTACTTGACCAATCGCAAGAAGGGCGGCCGCTTCGGCGGTTGAGGCGGCGGATCATCGGGGGGGGTGTCGCTTGGCGGGGACGCGGGCGGCGCCTCTCCGCTCGTCTCCACCGCGGGCGGAGGCGGTGCTGCCGACGAGATCTTGGAGGTGGGCGCTTCAGGCGCTTTTGCAGCGCTCTCTCCGACGAACGCCTCTGAACGCGTTGAGCCGCAGAGGGGGCACGAATCCACGTCCTCGGGCCAGCGGATCTCGCACACTTTGCAGGTCCCTTCGCCGGTTGGGGCCGGAAGGGCCTCCGGGCTGGCCTCCTCCGATGAATCAGCTGGTCCCACGGCTCGGAGGTGAGAGCGTTTGGCTGCGGGCGGTGGGGCCGGCGGTTCTGGCCCAGGGCCTGGACCCCAAGAGAAACCCCGGCGATCGACGTCGCTCACGATCGCGTAGACAGCGGTCCACGGGATGCGGCACCAAAATGGCCGCCGCGAGAAGCTGAGAGTGCCACAAATCGCGTCTGGCTCGACCTCGAGGTCTTTGATTGGCACCCGCATGTTGAGGCCAAACTGGAGCACGAGCTCACGCTGGGTCTTGAACTGTGCAGGGACCATCACGTCGGGATGACGCGGGTCGAGGTGAATGAAGATGCCCGAACTCTCGAGGAGCTTGAGCGCTACTTGGTGCTTTGGCGGCAGGGACACGAAGGCCGCACTGTACACGAGAGCGGCGAAGGAGGGGCGCTTGCGTTGCGCCGAAGGCGGTCACGAGGGCTTGGCCGCAAGCAAGCCGCTGGAACGCAATTCGGCGCTGGTAACGGGCTGATAGTGAGCTTGGGTAACCTTTAGCTCGTTGCGAACCTCGCTGAGCGGACGCGCCAACCATGCTTCCCACTCGACCGCCGGAAGCCAGTCTGCGCGTTGGCCAGCGCGATAACCAGCGAGGATGTCCGCCCGCCCGGCCGAGTCAAACTTTGCAAGGCCAAGCAAAACGACCGCGAGAATCCCGGGGTTTTTGGTTTGTGCGAAGGTGAAGGCGAGGAGCGCGCCCTCGCCCACCAGGTCCGGCCCATAGCCCGTTACCACGTGCCAGAGGTCGTGCGCATCACGCAGCCGATCTCCCAAGTAGCGCATGTCTTCGGGCAGATTCTCCGGTCTGCGGCCGCCAAGTTCACTGGCCTCTGCGATCCCCTCGGCGGAGATTCCCTGGCTTTCAACGAACTCGAGGTAGTGGCGCCCGAGGCTACCTTCGGGCAGCGCGCGAAGCGCCTCCCGGTCGCAAAGCTGTTTGGCTAGCTGGGGTTTCACCGCCAAAAGGTGTGCCCCGCTCCGGGAGCTTTTGGTTTGGGACAGCAAGTACTCCGGCGCACGCCCCGGCAGACTGTCAATGATGGTGAAAACGTTGGGCAGGTCGTCCGGATCGGCCAAGAGCTGGCGAAGGGCGCGCAGGGCAACGAAGGGGCGATTCTTGCGAGTGGCGAGTTCCACAGGACCTCCAGAGTTGTTTGTGAACAGAACTGTAGATAGCGCTATCGACAGGGTTATCAATAGGCGGCTCGCGGAAAGTCGGCCCAACTGTGCGAAGCTCCGAGGGTGACCAAGACGGGTGCGCCCAAACTCCGTCGCCGCTTATCGGCGCAAGACGCTCGCGAGGCGATCCTGTCTGCGACGGAGAAGCGACTGCGTGAGCACGGGCCCGACGCTTTGCGCCTTCAAGCCATCGCCAGCGATGTTGGGCTTTCCCACCCCACGGTGCTCCATCACATCGGAAGTCGTGAGGACTTGGTGCGCGAGGTGGTGCATCGCGCTATCGGCAAACTCGAGAGCGACCTCTTGGCCTGCTTTACGGAGCAGCTCGCGGCCACCGACATTGTCTCGACACTGCATCATGTCGACGAGGTGCTGCGAGCGCAGGGGCAAGCACGGTTGGTCGCGTGGTTGGCGCTGACCGAGCCGCGAGGGGAAGCAAGTGACACCCGCTTGGGGGAACTGACAGCTGCGCTTCACAGTGCCCGCGCTGCAGATGGAACTGCCTACGAGGACACGGCCTTCGCCGTAGTATTGGCGGCCACTTCGCTGTTTGGCGCCGCGCTGCTTGGGCCCAGCTTGTTGTCGATGACCGGGCTCGGTAACGACGAGAAGGTGCAACGACGCTTTCGTGAATGGCTGGCCGGGCTGCTCTTGGCGCACGCAGGCTTGCCGTCGCCTGAGCCGGAACTCTCGGGCGACGCCGCGGATTCGCGTGTGAAGAGCTGAGCGGGCGAGGTCGCGCTATTCAGGGTCTGATGGGTGCGCTGCGAGCACCGCTTGGCGGAGCTCCATCGGGTCTAGAGGCTTCGCGAGGAAATCGTCGACTCCGGCGCTGAAAGCAGCGGCTCGTTCAGCGTTGGTCGTGTTCGCGGTCAGCGCCACGATGCGCGGCTGACGCCCGCCGAGAGCTCGGATGCGACGCGTGGCTTCCATGCCGTCGAGCTCAGGCATCTGGATGTCCATCAGCACGAGGTCGTAGTCCCTCGCGCACACGGCCTCGATGCCCTCAAAGCCGTTCGCGGCGACGTCGCACGTGGCTCCTATCCGGGCCAAAAGTAGCTTGGCGACCTTCTGATTCACGACGTCGTCTTCGACCAGCAGAATTCGCACGGACGGGACGGGGGAGATGGACGGCTCCAGTTCGGTGCGAGTGGATGTGACCTCCGCGAGGGCGCGAGCCAGCCGCGTGAGTTCGGCGGGCCGCTGCACGAAGCGGACTCTCGGGCCCTCGGCGCGTACTCCGGCGGGCGCGCAGACGACGAGAGGCACGTTCGATCTAGCGCGCACCCTTCGCACGAGCTGGCGCGCCTCCTCCGAACTTCCGCTTAGGCCGATCACCAATACGTTGATCTCAGCGTCGGACGCGGCGCCAGCGAGCACCGCTTCTTCGGACGCGAACTCGACGGGCACTCCGCCGAGCCGCGCGAGCCTTTGAACCAAGGCGCGCGCATGGATGGCGGAGGGCTCGTGGACACCCACGCGTCGCCCGACCGCGCCGAGAGGAAGCGCCATGGTCGACCGTGCGCCCGTCGCCGCTGCTGGCAGACATAAAAGGAACGTCGAGCCGGTCCCCACGCTGCGCTCCAGAGACAGAGTTCCGTTCATCATCTCTGTGAGTCGACGGCTGATGGTAAGGCCAAGCCCGGTGCCGCCGAATCTCCTCGTGGTGGAGCTTTCAGCCTGCGCAAAGGGCTGAAAGATTGTGCTTTGGAGATTGGGCGGTACTCCGATGCCGGTGTCCTCCACAGCGATGGAGAGGACGTTAGCGGACTCGTCATGGCTGACGTGGACGACTACGTGGCCGCGTTCGGTGAACTTGACCGCATTGCCGACAAGGTTCAGCACGATCTGGCGCACGCGGGCTGGATCCCCGAGGACGGCGTCAGGCACGTCGGCGTCACACCAGCCCGCGAGGTCCAGGTTTTTGCGCGCGGCTGGGAGTGCCACCAAGTCCAGGCACTCGTCGATGACGCGAAGTGGCGAGAACGGGATGTGCTCGAGCGACAGCTTGCCTGACTCGATCTTCGAGTAGTCCAGCACGTTGTTCGCAACCGCAAGGAGGTTCTCGCCGCTCGAACGGATCGTGTCGACGTAGTCACGTTGCTCGGGGGAGAGCGGCGTATCCAACACCAACGAACACATGCCAAGGACCGCGTTCATCGGTGTCCGCAGTTCGTGGCTGATGTGGGCTAGGAATGCCTCGCTCGCACGGGTTGCCTCCTCGGCCGTTCGCTTGGCGCCCGTCAGTGCGACGTTTAGCCGACGGAGGTCTGCGATCGACTGCGAGTGGTTCTCGAGGAGCTGAATCAGGTCGGTCGCCGGGTCATGCAGCGCGAAGTCTTCGAGGGTGAGCCCATGTTGCTCGAGCGCCATCAGGGAGGTGACCCAGGGAGACCCAAGGAACATCAGCCCGCGGCCTAGCGGCGTTGGCTTCAGCGAGCCGCGAAGGAGCGGCCCCCCGCTCGTTCCTTCGAGTATGAACAGGACGTTCTTCGACGCGGATAACGACTCGAAGGTCGCCGGCAGGCTCGGCCGCCGAATCAGGAACACTTCGTCGAACGCGACCCCGGTCAGATCCCGCCCGAGGAGCTTCTGAAGCGAGTGGCCCCACGTCGTGAAGCGCAGCTCTGCGTCGAGTACGAAGGAGAACGGGAACGCTTCTGCGAGCTGCTTCGGTCCCAGTCCGAAGGCTGCATCGCGCTGATGTTGGAGCTCGGCCTCTGCGAGCCGAGCGAGGTCGCGTAGCGCGTCGAGCTGAGAGGAAGATGGGTCGCGGGGCACGCTGTCGACTACGCACAGCGTGCCGACGCGAGCCCCCTTCGAGGACCGCACCGGGAACCCTGCGTAGAAGCGGATGTGGGGAGGCCCAAGGACGAGCGGGTTCGCTTTGAAGCGCTCATCCTTGGTGGCGTCTCGTACGACCAGGAAGCCTTCGTCGAGGATGGTGTGGCTGCAGAACGAGACGTCGCGCGAAGTTTCGGAGATCTCTGCGCCTACCGTCGACTTGAACCACTGGCGGCAGTCGTCGACCAACGTCAGAAATGCCATCGGTGTTCCGAAGACCTGGGCCGCCAAGCGGGTGAGGCAGTCGAACCGCTCGTCTCGCGGGGTGTCGAGCATCCGTAGCGCGCGGAGCTCGGCGAGCCGGACCGCCTCATCCTCGGGTCGACCAGGCGGGATCATGGACCCTTCACGATGCGGCGGGTTGCATGCGCATCAGGAACACGTCGTGGTCGCGGCTGTCTTCCCCACGCCGCGCGACATGCTCGACCGATGCAGGGGTCTGGAAGTGCTTGGAGAGCCCACGCAATAGACCGACCACAAAGGGTTGAAGCCCCTCCCGGTGGCTCCGGTACTCGACGCGGAGTGCGCCATCCTCGACCTCGGAGCACGAGAAGGTAGGCGGCACCAGATGGTCGAAAGTCAAGGCGACCCGCGCGTGGAAGTTGGGGAGGTTGAGTAAGAACTCACGCAACCCCGCTGCGCGCAGCAAGACGGGGTAGCGGGTGCGGGCGGTGGTTAGGATCCAGTGCTCTCCGAACTCGATGAGTAAGCTCTCGGCCTCGACTCCGGTTACTTCGCACGCGCTCGCAACGAGTTGATAGGTGATCGCGTCATCGTAGCCCTCGTCCCCCATGAAGACCTCATCGGTGACGCCCGCGCGTTCAGCGATCAAGCGCCACTTTTGTTCGCCGAATCGCTCCGTTAGCAGCTCCTGCAGAGCGCCATTCACCAAGCCGTACATCGGTGCAGTGTCTCACGTCGTTTCGGCGCGGTCACGCGTGTGAGCTATGCAGAGTCATTTCGTGAGGCACCGAGCGCGCGGCCGCCTGGAGCTCCGCGTCGATCGTGGCGATGTAGCGGTCGAGCGAGGCTCGCTCGCGCAAGGTGCGGTGAGCACCCTCGACCAGGCGTTGCGCGAGCGACGGATCGCGCATGAGGCGCGTAGCTGCGTGCGCCATGCTCCGTGCATCGGACACGTGGAGGCTGTTGTCTTCGTGGGCGAGGAGCTCGCGCGCTCCGCCGGTGGGCATCGCGATCACCGGGACCCCGCACGACATCGCCTCGAGGTAGGTGAGCCCGGCAGGCTCGTTCCACCTCGACGGGAACAGGAATACGTCGCTCGCACGGTACAGCGCTCCAAGCTCTTGCCTCGGGACGAAGCCGAGCCATTGCACCTGCTCCGATACTTCGAGTTGCTGCGCAAGGAGTCGGAGTCTCGCAAGCTCCGAAGGCTCCCCGCTGCCCGCCACGCTGAGGGTTGCGCGCACGCCTGAGCGCGCGAGCTCCGCGAGCGTCTCGATGGCGATGTCGCAGCCCTTCGTCGGGTGGACCCGGCCGGCGAAGAGGAGCCGCGGCGAATCGCCGACGGGGCGAAACGGGCGCGCTGCAAAGGTGAGCAGGCACACACCCTGCCACGCCACCGTCCCTTCTGGTTCCGGCGCTCCTCCGAGGCGTAGCGCTTCGCGCGTGGCCCCGCTGACGTAGACGGCTCGCTCGATGTCGACGCCTCGCCACGTTCGCGCCGAAAGCCCCGCACGCTCGGCCGCCGACCATAGCCACCGGCGGGCCCGGCTCGAGCCCTCACCCGGTCGGTGGGCGAGCAGCCAGTCGTCGTTGAAGCAGAACACGGTGGGCAGCTGCTCATCGAACGGCACCTCTTCCCAGATCGTCCTTCGCACCGCGGACGCCGCCATCGAGAAGAAGTGCCCGCGTCGAAGCTTCACCGGCTCTTGCGCGCCGAACGCGCGCCGGTAGTCGAGCTGCACCGTCGAGGTTGCGCGCGGCCGGGCGATCTGTCGACCGAAGGTCGCCGCCACCGAAGAATCTGCAACCAGCGGTGTGATGAGGGCGGCGAGGGCGTCCTCGCTGAGCGCGATGGCGTCCGCGTTCACGAACGCGACGATGTCGGAGGACGTCTCGCTCATCGCGCGGTTGAGCACCGCACCCGGCCGGTAGCTCGCCGGATCGACGTCGAGCAGGCGAACCCCGCGGTCCAGTGCGACCTCGCGCGAGCCGTCGCTCGATCCGCAGTCGAAGAAGTGAACGCGAGGGCGGACCCCGACCTGGCGAGCGAGCGCGTCGAGCGCTCGAGGAACATGGGGCATTTCGTTGCGACAGCGGACGACGACATCGATGATGGTCATAGGTTTACTCCTCGGCCTGGTTGCGTGCGGCGGTGCTCCTGGAGCACCGTTTGATAAGTTGCAGAGATGGACTTTGAGACGACCCCCCAGTCGAAGCGGGACTGGACGAGGGCGCGGCCGCGGTGCGCTGCGTGCCGCCGGCGTTCGGGGTCTTTGAGCGCAGCCTCGATCGCGGCGGCCCAAGCTCGAGGGTCGAGCGATCCGACCATCCACGAGTCGTCGCCGAAAGCTCGCCCGAGGCGCGCGAGGCCCGAATGTGCGGCCAAGAGCGCCGGCTTGCCCGAGGCCCAAGCCTCGAGCGCGATCAGCCCGAACGCCTCGTGTTTGGACGGCATCACCACCAACGTCGCGAGCGCGAGCAGATCGGGGAGGTCACGCAGCGGGTCGACGTTGCCAAGCACGTGCACGCGATCGGCGAGCCCCAACGAGCGCGCCTCCTCTGCGATCTTTGCGCCGTAGCCGCGGTCGGTCTCGGCCCCAGCGAGCACCAGGCGTGCGTTGGCGACGCTCGATATCGCGCGGACGGCGGCGAGCTGATTTTTCTGGTCCGAGAGTCGCCCAACCAGCAGGACGATCGGGTCGTTGCTCGAAAGCTCGGGCCATCGGGCGCGCGCACGCTCCTCCGAAGCCGACGCAAAGCGTGCGAGCTCGACGCCTTGGTCGAGCAGGAGCGCGCGCTCGCCTACGCGGGTCTGCAGCGCGCGAAGCTCCTCCTCGTTGAAGCAGAGAACGCGCGCTGCGTCGTCGATCACGCGGCGCGAGCCGAGCAGCCATCCGAGCGGCTGGCCGAGATCGACGAGACCCGAGAGGCGCTGCTCGGTGTCGCGTCGCAATAGCTCGGGATGCGCGAGCAGCGGGCCGTGGACCGAGACGACGTAAGGCCGCCCGGTGAGTCGCATCGCAGCGCGAACAGACCCTCCCACGCGACCCTGCGTATGGACGTGGGCGAGGTCGAGCGTGCGGTCGCACACGAGCCTCAGCGGCTCGTCGATCGTGCCGAGGTTCCCCGCGTTTGAAACGAGCGACGCTCGTCGATCCGCACGACCGATGAACGGGCAGAAGGCTCGATAGCGGCGAAGCACGACCGACGCGGGGAGGGCGAAGTCGTCGCCCGTGGGGCCCTTCGGAGCGTGGACCTCCACCGACACGCCTTCCGCTGCCTGCCGCGTAGCGAGCGCCGCGACGTGCGTCTCCGTCCCGCCCCACGAGGCAGGATCGTATTTGCGAAGGACGTGGGCGACTCGGAGCTTCATCTTGGGATTGGCCTTTGCAACCGCTCGGCCAATGACCAAGCGACCGGCTATCCCTCCTGCTCTCTGGCTGTGGCTCCTCGTGCTCGCGCTGCTCCCGCTGCGGCTCTGGTTCGCGTGGAACCATGGAGATGCCCCGACCTTCTACGACGAAGGCGACTACCACCAGATCGCTGCGAACCTCGCCGCTGGTGAAGGATTCTCGGGAAGCTACGGGCCGACCGCGTTCCGTCCGCCTGGGCAGCCGCTCTTTCTCGCGGCTGTCTACTCGCTGTTTGGAACGTCGCTGCGCAGTGCCTACATCGCGCAGGCGCTGCTCGCCTCGCTGCTACCGATCGTGACCATGTGGTTCGCTCGTTCCGAATTGAAACACTCGGGATGGGCGGGGCTCGCCGGTGCTCTCTCGGCGCTTCACCCTGGTATCGCCTATGCGAGCACGACCCTCTACCCGGTGCTCCTTACCTCTGTGTGCTTGGTTGTTGGTGTCACGTACGTTCGCCGCGCTGCGCTGCGAGAGAGTCGTTGGTCCGCCCCTGCAGCCGGACTTGCGCTGGGGATGGCCGGTCTGACCACGCCTTATCTCGCTCCACTCGTCGGCCTCGGCGGCGTGCTGCTCGCGCTGCGGGGCCGGCTTCGACGAGGCCTGATCGTGGCAGTCGTCGGCCTGCTTCCGGTCGGGCTCTGGGTGGCTCGCAACGCCGACGTCCTGGGTGCGCCGGTGCTGGGGACGCACGGCGGCTATAACCTGGCGCTCGGGGCGAACGACCGAGCATCGATCTTCTCGGGCAACGCCATCGAACCGGACCTCCCGCGCGCCGACGCCCCGGATAACGAGGTCGTACGGGACCGCGCCTATCGCGAGGTCGCGCTGGCTTGGATCGCGAGAAACCCTGAGCGCTGGCTTTCGTTGGCGGTGGGCCGCGGGCTCGCCACGCTCGACTCGACGGGGCGGCCAGCGACGGGCCAGGCTCCACGCGGCGCCGCCGTGTGGCTGATCGGGCTCGCGGTGAGCGCCGGCGTCATCGCGGGTCTCGCTGGGCTCGTGCTCGCCCGCCGACGCATCGCCGCTCAGCTCCTCGCGGCCGCATTCATCCTCGTCGTGATCAGCGCCGCAGCGACGATCAGCAAACCGCGATTTCGCTTCCCCTGTGATCCGCTGCTGGTCGTGTATGGGCTCGCCCTGGTGCGCGCCACGACAGCGCGAATCCGTCGGCGTCGGCGACGATCAGACCCACAAAACGACTTCGGCGGCTCACCCTTCCGAGAGAACCGCCGAGAGCCATTCTGATGCCGTTGTGCGAAGACCGGGACTTGAACCCGGACGGTGTTACCCGCTAGCACCTCAAGCTAGTGCGTCTGCCATTCCGCCACCTTCGCGAAGCGGGCGGACACTACCAGCGTCATTCTTCAAGTCAACACAATTTTCTGAGCGCACAGGGGAGTTGGCTGGAAAACGACTCGCGTTAGGGGGCGTCGGGGTGACAGGTCACCACCTCGTCGGTCGACGAAACGTAGGACCCAGTGGAGGCCTCGAAGTCGATGCGGACCGCGCGTTGCCCCTTCTCGAAACAGTCGAAGGACGCTTCGAGGAAGCGCCCGCTCGGGTCGGTGCGCAGACGAACTCGCTCTCCGGTTTGTGGCACGACGGCAGTGCGAGCCAACGGGTGGAGGCTGTCTGCCTCGGCCCGAACGACGCTCACGATCGCCATGGGGCAAACTCCGCAAAGGCCCGCGCCAAAGGGATTCTGCGTCTCCTCGTACGCGAAGAACAGGTCCACGGCGTCACCGCGCACGAAGGCGGCGTTCACGGCTGGACCAGGCGGTACTTCCTCAATCGGGAGGAGGTTTAGTTCTCCGCTGGGCAGGCGCCAGGCGAAGCCCAGCGTCGGTCCAACGTTGTCATGGGAGCGTGGAAGCTCGACGAGCTCCTTCGCTCCCACGGTTGCGAGCGTGCGCGCTGGCCCAAGCTTCAGCTCGCCCACGAACGGGCTGAGCTCAGTGGGCGTGTATTGGTAGCCAACCCGTTGATTGAACGCGACCTTGACCGTCACGGCCGAAGTCGAGGGTTGGTAGAAGCGAAGCTGCGGACCTGCTTCGTTGAGCACCGCGTTGAGCCACTCAGGGTGGGGGCCGAACCCAAGCGGCTCTTCGAGCGGCACTCGGAGTGCGTGCTCCGCGGGCGAGTCCTCGTCTACACGAAGGCTCAGCCGCAGCGCGCGTAGTGGAGCTTCTGCCGTCATTGGCAGTGCCTGCAAGGGAAGCTCGACCTCGAGGTCGCCGTTGTCTCCGCGTAGGGGGCGGATCGCGACGGCCTCGTCGTCGATGGTCAGGGTATTTCCTTCGAGTCGTAGCACTCGGCTGAAGCCGCGACGCAGTTCGTCGTGTCGGGCAACCGATTGGTTGAACCAGCGAACGCAGGCCTCGTCAGGCTCATTGATTGGACATTCATCCGCTGACGCGAGCGTCTCCTCGCCAAATTGGTGAGCAAACCCGATCGGCGGAAACCAAGGTGGATGCGACTCGAGTAGCAGCGCGAGCCTCTCAGTACTGCCACGGGCAGCGAGCACCACGCGGTGCGCCTCCACAGCGAGCCAAACGTCGGTCGTTTCACCGTTGCGGCTGCTAAAGCTGAGCGTTGGGGTGGTGGGCCAGTCCGAGAGCCGGCCATCCACGGACGGCGAGGACTTGGTGATGACCACGCCTGCCTGAAGCGAGGATTTGTTAGACCTGGGAGCGAGCAGCTCGAACTCAGTCGTCGCGCTCGGCTCTTGCGCAGGTTGGGAGGTGGCTAGGCGGGCTTCGGGCACGCCGCCGCAGGCGAGCAATAGCAGCAGCGGACTGTAACGAGCACACGCCGTCTTCATCGTCGCAGGGCAAACGCCTGCGCGCGTTCATTGCATTCCCACGGGGCTAGCGGCCACCGTGACGCGGGTGGGTGCGAGCTTCTTACAGGCTGGCTCGTGCCCCCCGAGGCAGGCCTTCACGTACAGCTCAATCTCCGCGACCGAGGGAGGAGCGCCGGTTCGGGTTGCTTCGGCGAGATCGTAGCAGGCGCTGGTTTGGCCGCGGTTGCAGGCCTTCGTGAGCAGCGCAGCCGTGGTCTCCGGATCTCGATCCTGGGTGCTGGAAGAGAGCGAGCCAGCGAAGGCGCAGGCGCTCGCCTCGCCCTCTTCGCAGGCGATCAGCAGCCGATTCTGTGCTTGCGCAATATCGACGACGTCGGTCGCCGTCTGCAGCTCCAGGCGGGATAGGTTTGCGCACGCACGCTGATTCTGAGCGCTGCAGGCTTTCGCGTACAAGGCCCGCGCTTGGGGCGCATCGCTTGGAACACCCGCCCCAAGCTCGAGCATCAGCCCGTGCACGCTGCATGCTGCGGCATCACCAAGTTTGCAGGCCTCCGCAAAGACGGCCGCGGCTTCACGTGCCTCAGGGTTCTTCGGATTGCGGCGGAGGGATTCCTCTACGCACGACTGTGCATCGTAGGGCCCGCGCCCGAACAAGTTCGAGGAACAGCCCGAGGCGAACAAAGCCACCAGTACGGCGACCTTAACAGGGGAGGACATACGCGCTCCTTTCCGGTTGGCTCCGGATGAGGCCTCTCGCGAGGCGGTTGTCTTTCGGCGGCCCTTCAAACCGTGGCGTCCCGAGGGAGCCCGTAGGTCAATGGCTTTGCGCCCGCACCTTTCGTATGCGGTTGCCGTTATCGTGAGAACCCGCGGACAGCTAAGGGACGCTGTCAGCCGAGGCCGCTCTGCGATCTGGCCTCGGGTGGAGGCGTTTGCACAGAGCCGCAACATTGAGTACGGCGCATCGTTTCGAAGCTAAAGGCGCCAGTGCCAATTTTTTTGCGCAGCCTCCTGGGCCGCACCGTGGAGGCCGTCAATCGTCTCGGGCGGACCCACCGCTGAACTGGTCCGACTTCTCCCCGAACAGAATGTTGAAGGTGGTGAGCGAGCCATAGCAGCCGGTGATGTAGGCCTGCAGCTGCACCTTGTCTTCGTCGGAGAGGCCGGAGTGGGCGTTGAGCTTTGCCTCGAGCAAACGCAGCTTGTCCCGCACCATCACGATCTTGTGGAAGAAGGTCTCGAGCGGCACGCGCTTGTCTGCGGTGCCCTCTTTGCCCGGCCTGAGCACGAGCTCACCTCCTTGCCATCGCGCCCCGAGCGGAGGCGAAGTGACTCCCAGTTCATCCGCTAGGACCTCGCGTAGCACCCGTCGAAACTCGTCAGCGTCCATATCGATGTCGATCTCCTTGGGAAGTTCACGGGAGCGGGGCAGCGGGGCGCTGGGCTCCGTCGGGCGCAAGGAAGCATAGGAACTCGAGCGTCCCCGCGGCTCTCCAGCGGCCCGTTTCTTCGGTGGGGCGGCGAGGGCCCCTTTTACGCGGTGCCTTGCGCAGGTCATCCCCGCGCGCACAGGCCCTCGGAATACCTCGAGAGCACACTCGCCCACCTTTCCGAGCCCCGGGTGTTCACTCACGCGCACGAAGGCTGCACAAGTTTCACACTTCGGCTCGGAGGTGTTCACTCCACTTGCTCCACCAGGATGTAGCCGCGAAGTCGCACCGACTGCAGCCGCTGGGCCTCGGCGCCCAGCTTCTTCCGCAGCCGCTTGATCACGCTCTCCAAGGCGTTGTCCGAAACCGACGCGAGCTCTCCCCAGCAGGCTGCAACAAGCTCGGCGCGGGATACGATCTTGCCCATGCCGGCGCCCAGAATGGTTAGGACTCGCAGCTCACTCGGGGCAAGATCAATGAGCTGCCCGTTGACGTGAACAGTTTTCGCACCCTCGTCGATCAAAATGCCGCCAGCGTCCACGCGACGCGGCGCTGCGGGATAACAGGCCCGGCGATGCAGGGCCTCGGCTCGAGCCAGCAGGACATCAACGGGCGCGTCTGACTTTGCAATGAAGTCGTCTGCGCCAGCATCGAGCGCGCGAACGACGTCCTCCGTTCCAGCCCGACCGGTGAGCATCAGCACCGGGATCGTGCGACCCGCCCGTCGAAGCTGCGTGACCAACGCAACGCCATCCATGTCTGGTAAACCCCAATCGAGCACCAGTAGCGAATAGGAGCGACTCTCGAGCGCGCGTACGGTGTCTTGTCCGTTCGCGCAGGTGTCGACGCGATGCCCGCGCCGCTCAAAGACTCGCTTCACACCAACTGCTAGTTGCTCCTCGTCTTCTGCGATGAGGACGTCCATGGTTGGAAGAAGTACTAAAAAAAGTCCAAAGGTGTGAGTGTGTTTCTTAAGAAAGTTCGATAGGCCCGTTTTTAATCGAGGAAGCCCGCCTGAGTGAGCGCTGGCCCACCCTCGAAAGGGCTACCTCGGTCTCGGTGGATTTCTTTCGCTCGCCCTCCGCTGTGCGTTGACCTCCGGATCGCGCGGGATGACCATTCCTGATCAATCATGGGGCCCTTTTTACAAAATTCGGTTTTCGTGGGATCCGATGCCGAACGTTTCGCTCTGCTCCAAGCGGCGCTCGCGGCCTCGGTGCCTGAAATGGCGCTTGCATTTGCCGCTGTTGGCCCGGAGCCAATCGAGGGTGCAGCGGCCGAGTTGGCGCCGGCCGTACGTTTCATCGACGTGCGTGAGCTTCCAGTGCCCGCGAGCCCGCGGATGCTTACCATCCTGCTCGCCGACGGGCTGTCGACGGAGCAGCTGCTCAAGCTCGATTTGGCAGACGCGGACGCAATATTGACGTCGCTCGCGCCAACAGCCGTCGCGGGCGCACTCGTGAGCGCGCAACACAACCAAAGGCAGCGGTTGGCGATGGACGCATTGCGCCACGGGCTCTCGCACGAGGTCCGCGTTCGTGATGGCGGAGGCGCTACGCTGTTTAGCACTAGTCCGCGCGCGCATTCGGCCGAGCTGTGGCGCACGGCGGATGCTCTGCGGGACCAAGCGCCGGCGCAGCGTTTTGACCTCGCAGACGAGCGCGGAAACTCTTGCTGGTACGAGAAGAGCGACGTCAAGGTTGGTGAATGGGAGGTGTCCACGGTCGCCGACGCAAGTCGGCTGCAGTCGCTTGAGAGCGCGTTGCTCGGAGCTGCCCGCGCAGAGACCGTGGTGGAACTGTCTCGCGGCGTGATTCACGACCTCAACAACGTGTTCTGCGTCGTTCAGAGCTTCGCCGAGCTGCTAATCGAGGCAACCCCGAAGAGCGATCCGCGCCATGAGGACCTGCAAGAGATCGCTAGGGCCGGGCTCCGCGCCGCTGTGCTCACTGAGCGGTTGGTCGGCTTCTCGCGCTCTGGGTTGAACCGGCCCGAACCCTTCAACGTTGCTGACCATCAGCGCCGAATCGAGCCGTTGGTTCGGCGTCTACTCGGCGAGCGGTATGAGCTCGTGAGTGTGGTGGACGCTGATGACTTGACCGCCGTCTTCGACCCGTTCCTGTTCGACCAGTTGATGCTCGAGCTCGCGAGCAAGCTGAGAGACGCTGCAAACGGCGGCTTGATGACGGTGGAAGCTCGCGCCACCGAGGACCACGTCCTTTTGACGTTCAGTGTGGTCCCCTCACAGTTTGGGAAGCTGGACACGAGCGCTGAGCGCCTTTCGGTGCTTCCGCGAGGCGCACGCGTAGAGACGCTGCGGGCTCTGCCGGGCTTCGTAGCCGCAAGGGGAGGCACGTTGCGGCTCTTGGACGAGCACAGCTTCCTATTGGAGCTGCCGCGTGCGTTGGGCAAGCTCTCCGGCGTTTCGCCGCCGCGCGCCCGCGCTGGCCGCGGGGAAAGCGTGCTCATCGTCGAGGACGAACAGCCTGTAAGGATGGCGATGGCGAGAGCTCTTCGCGCGCTCGGCTACAACGTGATGGAAGCGCGCTTGGGCGGGGACGCTCGCGATCTCGTTCGCGGCAACAACGTGGACCTGGTGATTACCGACGTAGTGTTGCCGGATGGCGACGGCCTCGAGCTCCTGTCGGAGCTATGTCGAACGGCAGCTCGCGCTCGCGGTCTCGTCGTGACGGGCTACGCCGATCGTGAACTCGCTCGGCTCAACCCGGAGGTGCCGCTACTGCGGAAGCCGTTCTCGACCTTGGACCTCGCTCGTAAGGTCCGCGGCGCACTCGACTCGCGCGATTCCTAGAATGAGCTAGCTGTTTTCGGTGCCAACGACCCGCACGTAGGTCGCGATCGATTGGCGTACGGCCGGCACAGGGTCGTTGAAGGCGACGCCGAGCGCAGCGCGGCCCTGGCCGTCTTTGAGCCAGCGGACCGTGCCCGGAACGGTTGCCACCACGCCGGTGGTAGGCAGCGCAAAGCGCGCTTGGATTTGCTCGACTCCGCTTGAGTTGGCACCAGCCGTGCCACGGTAGTTGATCGGCAACACAATCAAGATGCCGCCTTCACTGATGTCCTCGCTGCGTCCGTCGATCGTGGTGCCGTCGGCGCGCACGACTCGGCAGGGCGTGATGTACGGCGCGCGGGGGTGTTTGCGGCGGGACGCGCCGTTGGGCTCGTCGGCGGCCACCTTGGCCTCCCCTTGCGGAGACCGTTTGAGGAGCATGACGTTGCTAGGTTCGATCCCAGCGAGCAGCGCTGCGAGAAAGGCCTCCATGCTCTCGAAGCGGTTGGCCGGGAGCGGGGCCATGGCCTTGATCACGGCCTCGCCCGCGGCTGCGGGAAAGTTGGGGGCGACCTCTTGCAAGCGGGGGAGTCGTGCGGCGCCTGCGAGGCGGTCGGTGAGCGATGGCAGGGTCCCGGAGATGCACTCGAGCAACGTGGTTGCGAGCGAGTATTGGTCGCTGCGAGGGTTGGCCATCTCAGGCGCAGACAATTGCTCGGGTGCGACGTAGTCCAGCGTTCCAAGCATCTCACCGCCGCGGGTGATTCGCCCGGAGGCCGGTGCGACTGCGTCAGGCCGCACACTTCCGGCGATGCCGAAGTCGATCAGCTTGATCGACTCGCTACCGTCGGGAAGGCGCGCAATAAAGATGTTGCTCGGCTTGACGTCACGGTGAACGACGCCGCGCGCGTGAGCGTGCGCGAGGGCGGCGCCGATCGACGTCGCAACGCGCAGCACTTCCGCGGCGCTGAGCGACTTGCGAGCCGCGAGAATGCCGTCGAGCGTACGGCCCTCGAGCATCTCCATCGCCAGGTACGAGCCCAGCTCACGCGCGATGCCTGCGTCTACGATGTCGACCACCGAAGGATGTCTGCAGGCTCCGAGTGCGCGCGCTTCTTGCTCGATACGCTGGTTGGCGATGCGTTGCTCCGAAGCGTTGTGGGGGACGAATTTGAGAGCGATCGAGCGATCGGTGAACAGGTGCTTGGCCTCAAAGACCACACCCATCCCCCCTCGTGCGATTTCGCGCAGTAGTCGAAACCGGTCGGCGATCACGTCGCCCGGCTGAGGGTCCATCGGGCGATGGGACGAGAGCAAGGCGGCGATCATGTCCTGGGCAACCATGGGTTCAGTCGAACATCCGGATCTCCGGCGGGTGAACTTAACCATGGGACCCAACTTCCTTGGCGCAGCTATTCGCCTGGCAATCGGTGGTAACGAGTTCTCGTTCGGACGGACGTCAAGGCGGTGGTAGAGTGCGCCCAATGGCTTCCGACCCCCCGCCGCGCCGCGCCGGTAGGACCGGCACATTACGCGGTGTCGGTCTTAGCGGTGTTAAGTCCACTAGCGCGCTGAAGCCGCCCCCGCAGTCCACCCGACACAAGGAGCCAACTCCAGCCCCTAGCCCGGTTCCGCGTCGTTTGGCGCTGGAATCGACGATCGACGAGGCGACCACCACGGTCCAGGCGCGCGCGCTGAACGTGGAGGGAGACCGGACCACCTCGGAGCGAGCGCGTGCCGATGCACGGGCGTGGTCCGACTCGATCGCGGACGGGGAGGGAGACCGCCCGAGCCTCGAGGGGGGCCGGCACCGCGAGGTGCTGCCGGGCATGATCCTCGCCGGCAAGTTCGCGCTCGTGCGGATGATCGCCGAAGGCCCAACCACGCAGGTCTTCGAGGCCGAAGATTCGTTGGTTGGGAGGCGGGTCGCGCTCAAGGTGCTCTTGCCAGAGCCAGCGCAGCACGCCGACATCGTTCGGCGATTCCGCCAAGAGGCCAGCGCAACCGCGATGGTGGCGCACCCTCACGTCGTTACCGTGCATGAGGTGGGGCGCCGCAGCGACGGCGCCTTGTACATCGTGCAGGAGCTGCTCACCGGGAAGAACCTATTCGAAGTACGTCAGCTGCGCGGTCGCTTGAGCCTGGTGGAGGCCGTTTCGGTGCTTGCGCCGATCGCAGGGGCGCTCGCCTTCGCTCACTCGCAGGGCGTCGTTCATCGCGACGTCAAGCCGAGCAACATCGTGCTTTCGGCCATGGCCTACGGCGCCGTCGTGCCCAAGCTGATCGACTTCGGCGTGGCCCGCGTCGAGACCCCACGAGGGCGCGGACGGACGATGGCGGGAACGCTGCTCGGTACCGCCCACTACATGTCTCCGGAGCAGGCGATGGCCGCCTCGTTCGTCGATGGGCGCGCCGATGTGTGGGCGCTCTCGGTCGTGCTTTACGAGCTGCTCTCGGGGGTGCGTCCGTTCGATGGTCCAAACGATCACGCTGTTTTGGCGCGCGTCCTTTCCGATACGCCGGCCCGCATCGAGACGCTGGTTCCGACCGTGAGTCGCGATCTTGCCGATCTGCTGCACAAGGGGCTCGAACGGGACGTGCGCGAGCGTCCAGGGATCGAGCAGCTGCAAGCGGCCTTGCAACGGCTGGCCAACCCCAATTCGCTCGCTGTGTTGCTCACGGACCCAGCAGGGCCGGTTCGAATCGAAGAGATCGCGCAGACTTCGGCGGGGTTGCTTCCAGGAGACGTCGCTGCGCTCTCTGCGGCGCCGCCCGACGTGGAGGAACTCGCGATCGACGTGCCCATCGTGGTCGAAGCGGACGACGATTCTGAGCCGCTCGACGACGAGGACATCGAGGTCGTCAGCGAGAGCGATGAGCCCGAGCCGGTGGCCTCGGGCGTGGTGGATTGGCCGAGAAGCACCGCTCAGATCCAAATGGATTCGGGCTTTCTCCCATCGACTGGAGAGAAGCGCGATCGCTTCGCAGAGGCCGCCCAACGCGCGTTGCGCGTAAACGCGCTCGAAGAATCGGTGCTCCACGCCGAAATGAGCATCTCCGCTGGCCACTCCTCGGGTGAGCCCTTTGGCCAAATGCGTTTGGTGCAAGCGATTGCGCTGTATTGGCTCGGTTCCTACGAAGAATGTCTGGAGAAGGCGGACAGCTCGATCAGCGCGCTCGACGTGATGAGCACAGCGTGGCTCGGCGCGACTGGCTACAAAGTGATGGCGCTGGGCAAGCTGGGCCTCTCGAATGAGCTCGCGGAGCTGAGGCGCTATCTCGGTGAGAATGACGAGCGGTTGGGGGCGGCGCACGTGATCGCGTTGTGTCGCTTGGCCGTGACCATGACCACCGCGGGGGACTTGATTGAGGCGCGGCAGCTCGTGCGCAGCCTTCGCGATCGCATGGATCGGCAAGCTGCGTCGGAGTCGGTGGTGTTTGCCTGGTTGGATCGGGCTTTCGCCGAACGCGCGGAGTTCGTAGGTGATCCAGCGCGTGAACTGTCGCGCCGCAAGTCCGCGCTCGAGCGCTTTACGTCGGCGGGCGACGTGCGCAACGCCTGCCAGGAGCGCGCTCAGCTCGGAGGGGTGTACCTGCGCACCGGCGTGTTCGACGAGGCCGAGAAGGCGCTCTCCGAGTCGCTACAAATGGCTGAGCCGATGCAGTTGCACGTGGTCGGCGTAATCCAGGCGTATCTCGGTTTGCTCGCGCTGCGGCGGCGTGACATCGAGGGGGCGGAGCGGCGCCTGGCCGAGGCCCTCGCTTGGGGCGTCGAGCGTGGAGATCGTCGCGTCGAGGCCATCGCGAGGACCCACCTGGCGACCGTATTGGAGCAAACGCGAGGTCACGAGCCAGCACTGGAGCAGATCGCAGCGGCGAAGGAGGCCGCCTTTCGGCTCCCGGCGCACCTCGCCCACGCCTACGGCGCCGAGGCGGCGATTCTGCTGCGGGTCGGCGAGAAAGACTCCGCCATCGAGTGTGCCACGCTCGCCGCGCGCACGCTCGATGAGCACGGCGGCGCAGGCGATGCCGAATCGCTCATTCGACTCACGCACGCGCTCGCGCTCTCGGCCACCGGCGATCTCGATGAAGGTCGCCAACGCATTCGCGACGCGCGCAGCCGCATCGTTGGCCTCGCCGACCGCATCCCGGATCCTAGGCACAAGCGCTGTTTCCTCGAGCTCCCCGAGAATCGACGCATTCTTCGCTTGGCCCGTGAGTGGGTGGACGGCCAACGAAGCACACACGAGTCGGTGGGCTAGCCCACGGCGCGCGAGCTGCGCGCCTGCTCGGCTTGTCAGCCGAAGGTCGGTTCGTCCTCCAAGAAGAACTTGGTTGGCCGCCCGTAGAAGGCCTCGAGCTCGGCGGGGGTGCCAAACCTCGTGGTGGCGCGCCGATCGGAGACCGGAACCGATAGCACCGCAGGGGCCGCGGGATCCTGCTGCTTTTGTTGCAGAAGGTGTTCGATCACGGCCTCCAGCGAGGCTTGCTCCCCCTGCACGAGCGGCTCGAGGAATCGCCTTCGAATCAGGACTGGCCGCCCGACGTGGCCCTCATAGATCGGCTGCACGACGGCTGGGTTTGACTGTGCGCCGCGCAGCAGCTCCCGGCGGATTGCGCTGGAAGAGGCGGGCATGCCCACCGGCTCGATCATTAGCCACTCGTCCGGGCCGGCCTCGAGCAGCTCGAGCGCGCGTTTGATCGAGCTGTCGCCTTGCTCTGCAGAGACGATCAGATCGAGGCCGCGTTGCGAGAAGCCTGAGAGCACGCGCGCTACCTTGCTCGGCACGACCAGCACGACGCGCGGCGTTCCGTCGTCGAGGTGGGCGCGTGCGTGTGCGATCGCCAGCGGTAACTCTCCTGGGCCTTCACCCCAGCGAATCGCGAGCAGCGCTTTGGGGCCGCCCATCTCTTCGCCTCGGTCGGTGGCGCAAATGATCGACGTGTAGGTAATTTCGGCGTCACTCATGAACAAGGCTTTCGCTAGGAGCTTCGGTTCGAATAGAAGGCTTGGGTTCAGCGCTGCTTCGTGTGCGCTGCTTGGCTCGTTCAGCACGCCAAGCGACGAGCTCTGCTGCGATGGCTACGGCGATCTCCATCGGCGAGCGTGCGCCAACTGGTAGGCCAACGGGCATACGCACGCGGTCGATGTCCTTGGAGCTCACCCCTTTGGCGCTCAACCGTTCGCTCGTGCGGATCGCTTTGCGCTTGCTACCAACGCCGCCAACATAGGCAAAACCGTGGCCGAGCGCCCACTCGATCGCTCGCTGATCGAGCTGATGGTCGTGCGTTGCAACGAGCAGGGCTGCCCCGCGCGGTGGCCCGAGCAGCGCCAAAAGCTCTGGGTCGTCGTGGGCGTAGGACGCGATCGCAACGCCCGCTGCAGCGGCTTTGGCCAGTCGGTCTCCCTCATGGGCGCACTCGCGTTCGTCGCTGAGCACGACCTCAAAGTCGAGCTCGGCGAGCAGTGTTGCGGTGCGCAATCCAACGTGACCAGCTCCGATCAAAAGCACCTGCTGCTTTAGGTTGAAGGGCTCAATCAGCACGTCCGCGGAGCCGCCGCAGCACATGCCCAAGCTCGGTCCGAGCTGAAACGTGTGAACCCTGACTTCAGGATTACGTTCATCGAGTTGGCGTTTGAGTTGTTGAATCACCGCGAACTCGACAGCGCCACCGCCGACCGTGCCGAGCACTTCGGTGGTCCCCGCGTCGCGCCAGAGCGCGAGTTTTTGTCCGGGCGTTGCGGGCGCCGAGCCTCGGCGTGCAACCACGGTCGCCACTGCGACGGCGAGCCTCGCGCTGAGCCGCTCGGCAACCTTGGCGGTTACCTGCTCAGGGGTCGCATCGTTCGGAAGGCGATCGAGAGACACGTGCGTAAACTACCACAGCCCCTCATCCAACGGCCAAGCGCGGCTCGACAGCTTCGTCGACGCCCGCTACGTGCTTCGCTATGAGGCTTGGGGTGAAGTCTGATCCCCCGCCGGTGACCCCACGCGAAGTGCCAACGTTGCCAGCGGATGAGCGACGTGACCTCGCCTTACGCTTGGCTTCTCCAGGATTTACGCCTTCGGCGAAGCAAGCTTTTGCGCTTGTTCGTTTGGCCAATGAGGCATCGCTCGAGAGCGATACGGCGCTCTCCGAGTCAGCGCTTCGTGCGCTTCGTGCGATTCAAGGTCCGGTCGTGCGGCGGCTCGCCGAGGTTATGCCGCTGCTCGCTCCAGAGGTCAGGCTGGGCACGGTGGACGCACTGAGGCGGCGCGCGAGCCCCGCCGACGCAGCGGCCTTTGTGGAGCTTTTGGGTGGTCTGCTCAATGATCCCAGCGCCGCCGTGCGTCGCATGGCGGCGCGCTCCCTCGGTGAAGTCGGTGGCACAGCGAGTGAAGCGGTCTTGCGTGACGTGCTCGCGCAAACGCGGGGAAGCCACGAACGACGGCCGCTGGTGCGCGCTCTTTTGGAGCTCGGTGCAGAGCTCGATTCCGAGCTGCTCGCAGAGCTGCAGGAGGACCCTCAGGCCAAAAGACGCCAGCTCGCGGCGCTGCGCGACAGGCAGCGTGAAGAGCCTCTCGACTGGGACGCTGGAGCTCGCTTGGCCTCCGCCATCCCGACGCGCTGGCTGTGCAGACGCGGGTTCGAGTCGGTGCTCGCCGATGAATTGGCGACATCGGCCATGCAGGTCGCGCAGCTCGAGCCGTTGCACGGCGGCGTGCGCGGACGCGTTGCGGGCAGCTTGGCAACGATCGCCGACGTACGCTGCGCCAGTGAAGTCTGCTTCGAGCTTGGCGCGCTCGGCGACGAGCCCTTGCTCGTCGCGGCGCAAGAGCGGTTGCGGGGGCCGGTCGCGCGCGCGGTGTTTGCTGCGGTGGGTTCGACCCGACCGAGGTTCCGCTTCGAGCAGACGGACGAGCGTGGCCGCCCGGTGACGGTGCCGAAAGCCCTGTTGTGGGACTTTGCAGCCGCGTTCCCAGCAACGCCCGCCAGCGCTGAGCTAGCGCCCATCAACGACCCAAAACGGGCTGACTTTGTGCTGCGGCTCTTGGAGCACGCGGAGGAGCGTAGCTTGGTGTTGGTGCCTCGCATGCCGGAGACACGCTTTAGCTACCGCGCGGCCGATGTTCCCGCGGCCTCTCATCCTCCGATCGCAGCGGCACTCGCCCGCGTCGCGGGGGTCGAACCGCGTGACGTGGTGTGGGACCCGTTCGTCGGGAGTGGACTCGAACTGTGTGAACGGGCGCTGCTAGGGCCGTTTGCGAAGCTATGGGGCACCGATCTCGACGAGGGCGCCTTGAGCAAAGCGGCGCTCAACCTGGGCAAGCTCGGCCGAACACCGTTCGAACTTGTGCGGGCCGACGCGCGCAGCTTCGAGGTTCCCGGCTTGACCTGCGTGATCACCAACCCGCCGATGGGCCGTCGACTGCTCCGAGATCGCGACGTTGCGGCGCTGCTCGAGGCCGTGATCGCGAACGCAGCCGCGCAGTTGCGCCCGGGTGGTCGCATCGTGTTGCTCAGCCCAGCGCCAGGCCCGACGGCTCAGGCGATGCGTCGGGCTGGGCTCGAAGATCGCGTTGACCAGCGGGTCGATATGGGCGGGTTCGACGCTTGGCTGCAGCGCTTTGACCGGCCCTGACTAGAAGCCGATCTGTGCCCGGAACTTGAGCGCGAGAAACGTCACGGCCGCTGCAAGCACGAGCACCAAAAGGCAGACGATCACCAACATTACCTTGGAGCCGCCGCCGGACTTCGCGGGTGGCTGCGCTGGGGCTGCGGCCTGAAGGCCCTGATTGGGCCCGGGCGCCAACAAGTCCTGCGAGGGTGGGAACATGTTGGCCGGTTGCAGCTGTGGTTGCGACTGTTGCAGCTGTTGCAGTTGGGGATCCTGCGTCGCAGGGGAGGGGAACACGGCGCTCGTCCCCTGCTGTTGCTGTTGCTGCTGCAAAAAGAGTGAACTCTGGTCGCCGAACGGAGCCTGAAGCCCACCGTGCGGGGTGGTGGAAAACGGACGGGATTGACCGTTGCCAGCGCCTTGCGGCGTGAATGGCCCCGATATTCCCAGGCTCATTCCGCCGTTGGGGGTAGGCGGCGAGGTCCCGTCAGGCGTGGGACCCAGCGCAGAAAGCGTTTCACTGATCAACGCGGAGACCCCGCTTCCTCCGGCTTGCTGAAGTGGGGGGCCAGGAGGTGCCGGGCGCTGCGCGGCGGCCGGCGGCCGATCCGTTTGCGCCGTTGCTTGGAAGGGAGCACCTACTGGTGGAGGCGCCGGAGCCCATTGTCCGCGCGGCGGTGGAGGCGCGGGCGGCACGTACTGCGGCCCCGTCGGAACGGGCGCCTCTCGCATCACCGTTCGCTGCCCGTCGTCGTCGTCGTCCTCCTCCGGTTCAACATCAACAGCGGAGGCGCTGGTCAGACGACTTACCTCTGCAAGCAGGTCGGCGGACGGCACCTGGTGCATCACCGTGCGCACGTCGTCGTGATCGCGCGGAGGTGGGTTGGTGCTGAGCGTTGTCGGCGGCGGAGCAAACCCCGCGCGCGGCCCTTGCGGCGCCTGCGCAACCGCTTGCTGTGCTGCTGCGGCTACCTCGGCGCCAACGCCGAGCTGCGTCGACTTGAATGCACGAGGCACGCGAGGCCGAGAGACGGGCGGCTCGAGACCCTGCTGAGGCGAAGCTACGGTCGCGGACTCGTACGGAGAGGGCTGCGGCCGACTCGGTGGCACTTGCCGACCCGGTGCCGACGGTGGCATTGGCGGCATCGCAGCGGGCGGTCGGTGTGCCGCTATGCCTGCGAGTGCGTCGGAAAGCTGCGGAGCCGTAGCGATTCGGGTGGTCTGCCCAAAGTCCTCATCCTGATTCTGTTGCAGCGTTTGATCCGGACTTGGTGGTGCGGGCGGTGGCGGTGGCGACGAGCCCCCTGCTGCACGAGCCGCGAGCGCGATGATGTGGGCCGGGAGCTCCCGCATCACGGTGGCGTCTTGTTCTCCAAACGCTGACGAAGAGACCATCGGAGCCTTCGACGATTCCGTGGTGCGCGTCGAGTGGCCTGAAGACGTGTCTTGGTTCTCGTCGAAGATCATTCCCTCCATGGCCAGCATGGCGGTGGCCCCCTGATCGTCCTCACCGCCCTCTTCATCCTCGAGCGCCGGCAGGTGTCGGAAGCCAGGCTGCTGGGACCAATGCTCGAGCTGCATGCGAAAGGTTGCGACGTTGGCGGTCCTGCGACGCGGATCTGCAATCAACGCGGCGGCGAGGATGGCGTGGAGCTGATTGTCGTCAACGCGGTAGTGGGCGAGCGGCACGAGCAGTTGCTGTTGGCGCTCACTGATCTCTTGCCGCGACTCACCGAACGGCGCAGCGCCCGTAAGGGCCTTGTACAGCGTAGCTGCGAGCCCCCAAGCGTCATCAACGGGAGAGAGCTGACCGTCGCGAAGTCGCTCGGGAGAGTGAAAGCCGATGGCCTCCGCGGTGCGCCGGACGTCCGCGACTTGGCCGCGGCTCATGGGGTGGCTTGTCTCGATCAGCACGCAAGCCGGGGAGACACAGCCGTGCGCCACACCATGCACGTGCAGCGACTCCAAATGCTTGGACAGGCGGATGATCCAGCCGACTGATTCGAGGGGCAAAAGCGCGCCCCGACGATGAATCCAATTCTCGAGCGTTTCCAACCGACAGCCTTCAACCCTAGTGTAACGGAACGTGCCAGCTAAGTCCCAGTACCTGCAGGAGCATGAGCTAGTTCTCTCAGAGACGAGCGATTCTTAGTGTGTTCCTGACCGCTTCGATAGAGGGCTCGTTGTCCAGCTCCGCCAAAAGGCGGTCTGCCGGGGAGCGAAGACTTTGGGTCAATTGGGTGAGTGCCTGTAGGTGGACGGCCTCGGATTGGCCTTGCTTGTCGTAGCGGCCGCGCCGTTCGAGTCCGCCGCGGGCAATTTCGAGAACGCGAAGTGCGACCTCGCCAGCGGGACGCCCTCGAAATGGCGCGGAAAGAGCCAGCATCGGGATCTCCTGACGGAGCGCCGTGAGTTCCTCGAAGCTGAAGCTCTCAACCAGGCTCTCGACTTCGTCGAGCGCCTTGCCGTCATAGAAAAGGCCGGCAAATAGGGCGGCTGGCGCCGCGACCAGGTCACCCGGCACCGAATCTCCGCCGCGAACCTCGAGCGTGCGCTTGAGCCGCACCTCGGGAAACAGCGAGTTTAGGTGGGTGACCCAGTCCAACTTCGTCGCGGTGAGTCCCGAGAAGCCATGCTTCATGAAGCTGCGGAAGCTCTGGCCGGTGTTCTCGTGCACAACCCCATCGCGCAGAACCAGGAACATGGGCGCATCCAACGCCCAATTCACGTAGTCGACGAAGGTGCTGCCCGGCGTAAGCACCGACGGCACCAACCCCTGACGCGATGAATCGACGTCCAGCCAGACGTGGGCTCGGTAGCTCTTCCCGCCAAAGCGCTTGCCTTCGTAGAACGGAGCGTTGGCGAACATGGCGGTGAAGAACGGGGCCGTGCGCAAGCCGACTCGCAGCGAGCGCATGGCGTGCTCCTCGGAGCTGTAGTCATAATTCGCCTGAACCGTCGCCGTGCGTCGCATCATGTCGAGCCCGTTGGCTCCCACCGCCGGCAGATACCTGCGCATGATCGCGTAGCGCGGCTTGGGCACCCAGGTGAGCTCGGCTTGGCTCGCTAGCGGGTGAAATCCGAGCCCAAACCATTGGATCTTCGAGCCGCCGTGGCGTGCGGCCAACGCGTCGGAGACGGCGTGCAGTTCTTTGAGGTGGGCGTCGAACTCCTCGCGGATCAGGTGGGCGTTATCGAGCGGTGCACCCGAGAGCTCCAACTGGGCACCAGGCTCGAGGGTGACCGACGCGCCGTTCTTTTCGAGCGCCAACAGGGGGTCGTCGTCCACCACCTTCCAACCGTGGGAAGCGACGAGCTCACGCATGACCTCCACCACACCGTTGGGCCCATCGTAGGCGACAGGTGCGAAGCTCCCCTCGAGCAGGCCCACCTTTTCGGCCTCTGCACCGATGCGAAACTCGCTGGTCGGTTTGCAGGCCGAAACGAACGGCTCCACCAGATCGTCCATGTTTCGGACGGGGGCGAGCTCACTGGAAGTCGGTTGGTGTCCCATGGGCGGCGTACTATACCGCTCTCCATAAGCGGTACCCCGGGTTACCACCGAGACACACCATTCCAAAGCGAGATCGCGATGACGTACCTTCTCCGAGACCCGCTTCCCGAATTTAGGCGCACTCCGCTCGCGAATCGCAGCGACGCCGACCGGGTGATCGCCATGGTGGGTGAAAAGCTCCTGCTGGTAGGCCCGCGCAGCGCGCAACCAGCGTTGCCTCGGTGGGAAGACTTCGCGAGGGAACTGGGGCCCAAGGCTGAGTCACGCACCGTTGGCTCAATCGGCGGCTTGGGGTCGATGCAATTGGCCTTTTGGCCCGAGGACCAAGCGCTTCCCGCTGGCTGGGGCGCAGAACGAGCGCGCAACCTGCTCTTCCTGTTGCGCGAGCCCGAGCTGGAGCTCGCGCTCCTCGGCCAGCAATACGGTCATTTCTTGCGTACGCACCGCTTTTGCGGCTGCTGCGGTGGCCCCACGGCCCCGCACGAGAAGGAGTTCGCGCAACATTGTCCGGCCTGCAAGCGAGACCTCTACCCGCAGATCGCCCCGTGCATGATCACGCTGGTGCACGACGGTCCTCGCATCGTGCTCACGCGCGCACGGCACTTTCCCAAGGGCATGTACGGTCTCTCCGCGGGCTTCGTCGAGCCGGGGGAGTCGCTGGAGCATTGCGTACGGCGTGAAGTGCTCGAGGAGACCGCCCTGACGGTCAAGAACGTTCGCTACATCGCAAGTCAACCTTGGCCGATGCCCTCGCAGTTGATGGTTGGCTTCTTCGCCGAATATGAAGCTGGGGAGCTAACGCCCGATCTCGAGGAACTCGAAGAAGCCGCCTGGTTCGATCTAGGAGAGCTGCCGGGGCTGCCGCCGCCGATGAGCATCGCCAAGTTCTTGATCGATAGGTACATCGAGGAGTTTCAACGTGGCTGAGCTGCATATCATCGACGCTACGTACGAGTTGTTTCGAGCGTGGTTTGGCGCTCCTCCGCGCAAAGCTCCGGACGGCATGGAGGTGGGCGCCACGCGCGGTGTATTGGCCTCGCTGCTGCTGATCTTGCGCAAGCCCGGCGACGTCTTCATCGGTTGTGCGACAGACCACATCGTTCACAGCTTTCGTAACGAGCTTTGGCCTGGCTACAAGGATGACGGCGGGCTCGCTCCCGAGCTGTTCGCCCAATTTCAACTGCTCGAGGATCTGCTGCGGGAGCTCGGGCTCGTGGTTTGGCCGATGGTCGAGTTCGAGGCCGACGACGCGATGGCTACGGCGGCCCATTTGTTCGAGCGCGACTTCGAGCGCATCAACCTTTGCACGGTCGACAAAGACCTTGCGCAATGTGTGAAGGGAACCAGCATCATTCTCGAGGACCGACGACGTCGGACCACGACCGATGAGGCCGGGGTGCTCGAGAAGTTCGGTGTGCTACCCAGCTCCATTCCCGACTACCTGGCGTTGGTCGGCGATACCGCGGACGGCTATCCCGGAATCACCGGCTTTGGGAAGAAGAGCGCCGCGGTCTTGCTGAGGGAGTTCGGCTCGCTGGAGGCGGTGCCACAAACCGTGGGCGCTTGGCCCAAAGAGCTGCGCGGCGCTGAGCGCCTGATCGAGGCCCTCATCTCCAATTGGGAGCATGCCCTGCTCTTCAAGCGGCTCGCGACGCTCCGCCGCGACGTACCGATGGCTGAAACGAGCCAGGCGCTATTGTGGAAGGGAGCGCTGCCAAGCTTTCGTCAGACCGCGGAGAGGCTCGGCTTTCCCGACCTGTGCGAGCGAATCCCGCGCTGGCAGTGACCCCGATGGGCCGCGCGCTCAGTGATTCCAAGCCTCACGCACCATCTTCAAAAAGCTGCGCTGGTCAGCCACCCAATCGTCGACGTCGAAGCGCGCCTCTCCCGCGGAGTGAAGCGTCAGCTCATCCGCGAGGATCTCGCGCTCTCCCTGGACCGTTTGCGGATGCAGCAGCTCGTCCACCACGCTCAGGCGGTTGAAGGCCGCGTTGCGCCGAAGCCGGCCTGCAAGCGTTGGTTGCCACGAAAGCACCTGCGGTTCGGCGGTCTCAACATCGAGTCGCTTCGAACCAAAGCGCGGGATGGTGATGCCGGAGATGCGCTGAATGGCGAGCGCCGCGTCATCGGCGTAGCCTTTGAGCAGCTCCACCGTGCCCGGCTCGACGTCTTCGAGCAGGCGCTTGTCGAGCACCTTGATGACCGCGAACAGGTCTTGCACGTGCGGCGCGTGACCGAAGAAGCCCACATCGCGATAGCGTTTGGTCAGCTCGGCCAGCTTCCAGACCAGTTCGTGGTCGGCCAAGTTGCCGATGATCGAAAGCCCGCGCAACACTCTCCGTGCCGTTGCTTCGTCTCGCATCGCGAGAGCTCGCGGCGCGAGTTCCAAGAGGATCAGCCGGCCTCGACTTTCTCCATGTAGCGCGAGCACCAATCCCTGCGTCGCGCGCACGATGGGCCTGGTTTCGGCGTCGCGGCCGTTGAGTGCTTCCAACATCATCGAAGACTTCGCGTTGCAGGTCGCCAGCGTCGCCAGTTCGGCCACCGTGGGATCAGGGTGGGTGAGCAGAGGCAGCATCGCGCCCGGTTGGAAGTAGCGTCGTCGGATCGCCGTCTGCAGCGCGACCACCATCAACTCTTTTCGGACATCCCCGCCCAGCAGCCCGCGGAGCCGATCATTGATCGCCGCCGAGGTCCCCAGCGAGAGCGCTTCAACGTAGGCTGGGAACACCTGCGGATCAGCCGTTTTTAGCCCCATCTCAACCCACAGCAAGGCCGTGTCCGACGGTAGACACGAAAGGACGAAGGCGAAGGTGAAGGCGCGTCCACGATCGGGAAACGACCACTCGGTGGCGTAGCCGTAAAGCGCCTCCGCGAGGTTCAACCGCGCTCGGCCTTCGACCACGGGGCGCGCGGTCGAGGTGAGCGCATCGAGGCACGCAAGCAGCCGCTTCTCGAACTCCTCGGCGGTGATCCAAGGCTCGTGCTCGAAGCAGCGACGGAGCATCGAAAACGGCCCGATGTCCTCCATTGCCTCCCGCGCCAAGGTCTCCAACATCATCCGTTCGCGCTGCGTTCCACCGCTGCTCTTGCCAGGATGCTCGCGGCGAATGGCGGTCACGATCGATTGGTGGTCGTCGTTGGCTTCGTTCTCGGGATCATCGTCTGCCGGATCCGGCTCGCTCTCGGGGGCACCAAAAAACCGGGGCGCCGGCACCTGGATCCCGGGCTGGCAGGCTGGAGTGCCGTTGCTCGCGAGAAAGACGTCGAAGTCGGCGATCCGACGCAGGCTTTGCGGCGCTCGCCCGGCGGCGTCCGATTCGACGACCTGGTCGATCGCGCTCGACAGCAGCGCCACGAGAAATGCCTCCGCGTCCTGAAGCGACTCGCGCACCGTCGCGACGGTCACCTGCTCGACGCTCGCCTTCACCAGCTCGCGGGCCCTGCGAAGATGGGCCACCCAGTCTTCATCGGCGTCTTGTCCGCCGCGGAACTCCGAAAGTTCGGTGAGCGCCTGCCGAAGTGATTGGTCGACTGAAGACCCTTCGAACCCGCGCCCAGCGGTGGAAAGCCTCAACAGAATGTCTACCAACTCCTCCGCGAGGAGTTCGGCCCGTTCCTGGACATCCTTCATTCCCGAGGAACTCATTCTTCATTCCTCGCTACGTGAAAGAGCCCTCGCTCCTTACCGTCAGAAGCCGTCACGATGGCCACGCTCGAACCAGCACCGAAACCCAAGGTGAGCCCAAGCGTCCCGATCACGAGCAACAGCGCTCCGCTGGCTGCGCCCACGTCACCAAAATCTCTCGGTACGTTCTGAATGATGGTCTTCTCTGGATCGATCGTCGCAGGGTTGCGCATCGCGGCGTAGGTCCATTCCTTTACGCGATGTCGCTCACCGTTGAGGTCTGTGAGCACCCACGGGATCGGGTGCGGCAGTCTGGGATCACGGAGCAGCTTGGTGAAGCAGGCTGCGGTCGGCGGCCCCTCGAGTTCCTGCTCACCGGTCGCGACCAAGGTGATGGTCGCGAGTCGGCGTACCTCGGCTGGGACCTTGCGAAGCTTCGGTGACACACACACGAACGCTGCTGCTTCGCCTGGGATAAAGCCGTTGGCCGAGCGCTCCGAGAGCAACCGGAAGCCGGTATCGAGCGTCGCAATGCGCGCGGCATCGTAGTAGGAGTCGACGCCGCCGATGATGACGCGAATGTCGCCGTAGAGTTGGGCGCGCCCGAGTAGCGCAGCGAAACCGGCTCGTCCGAGTCGCACCACCGCCGACCGATCGTCGAGCGAGAGGTTCACAGCCTTCGCTAAATCGAAAAGAAGTCGGCTCGCGATGCGCTCGTCCTCTCCTTCGTAAAGCTCTGGCAACGACAACAGCAAGATCGTCTTCTCCGAGCGAAGCTGCGGAGGTGCGGACGAAAGCACCTCTTCGAGCGCGGGGATGGCCAGAGCCAACATCCGCTCGTAGCCCACGGTATCGTCGCTCAGGTTTGCGGAGCGTACGGCGCCTACCGAAACTCCGGTCTTGTCGCGAAACCGTGTCCCGCGAGGGTCTGCTTTGCCGGCGCGCCAGAACAGCGCAGTTTGGCGCGCGTCGAGGCCCAAAGGGGAGGAGGCTCCAACCGACCAGACCGAGAGTTCGCTCATCTGGACTCAGCCTTCGCGAGCTGCTTGGGCTTTGCGGCTTGCTGGAGTTCGGTCACGTGATGCTCGAGTTCCTCCGCCGCGCGTGGGTCCGACTGGAGTCGCGTCATGGTGTTGCGTTCCCATCGAATCCACTCGCCGAGCGAGAGCTTCGCCTGCTTCAGTGCCTTGCTGGGATCCCCTTGGGACATGCGGTGTCGCATCTCAGCGAATTCACGCAGCGTGCGCTCTTGCTCCTGAGGGCGAGCGAACGACTGGCTCTCCTGGGCCATCGCTTGCGCGTAGCGGGTGGCCAACGGCGCCTCGATCGGGTTCTGGAGCGTCTCCTCCATCATGCGCTCGGTCCAGGCGCGACTCTCGAGCGCAAACTTGAACTCGTTCGTGTCGTACTTCTGAAAAATGTCGGCGCGAGGTCGGCGTGCTTCGTTGAGTTCGGTCTGAATCTTCGCGAACTCCTCGATGCTGATGCGCGTGTCGGGCGCGAACGGGCAATCGAGGGTCGAATACATGGCGTCTTCCAGCTCGTCTTCGTCGAGCTCGGGAGGCGCGATCCCGGCCACGGCGTCCTCGTAGCTCCACGCCCACTCGAAGTGCCCGTGGCCCATCTCACGATAGAGCTCAGGAAAGCCGTCTTCCCATTCGTCGTCGGTCGCCCATCCGATGAGCACCCGGTCGATCTCGCTCGGGTCGTCCCTGCGGAACCAGGAGCCACGCCAAGTAACCTCGAGCTCGCACTTCTCGACGTCGATGATCAACGTGTCGAGGTGGAGCGGCTGGATGCGACTCTTTTCATCGCCATCTTGTGGCTCGACCAGCACGCGGGGGGCTCGTTCCGGGATGCGCGCCTTGAAGTAAGGCTCCGGTTGATCATCCAGTTGGAGGAAGAACTCCATCCCCGGTGTCAGCGTGCCCAAGTTGCGAGCAAGCGCCGGGTGGCTGAACGAGTACAGCTCGAAGGGAAAACCCTCGGGATGATCGAACTCGGTTTCAGCTGGGTTGAGCGCCTCATTGAGCCCGCAGTGTTCCTTCGTCCCGCCGATCACACGCACCGAACGCTCGTCGATCGCGATTCTCCCACCGACGTCGCTGGTGATGGAGATCGGCGTCTCCTCTTCGCCCAGAACCAGTCGCGCGGTCGCTCGAATCGGTTCGCCGCGTTTGCTCACCAAGTTGAACGACCCGGTCAGCGCTACATCGATCCAAGGTTTCGACGGTACAAAGTCGATCGGGCGAAGCAGCGTCTGGGATTGTTCCGGCGTACCGATCATTACGTCCGGCCGCGTGAGACCGCTGGCGTCGTCGAACGGCACCCTGGTCTTGACGATGATGCCGTAGAGCCCGGTGTCTTCGTAGCGCCAGTGAAGCACGCCGGTTACTTGGGGCGCTCTGCTCAGCTTGGCCGATAGGTGAGCAGCCGACGTAGCGACCAAAATACGATCCATCTATTTCTCCACCTACCACAGCTTGGCTAGCGCCTCTCCAGTCCCCGGAGAGGCGCACCGACCGACAGCACGGCCGCAGAATCAAGGTTCGGCGACGCCGTTCCGCCGGTAGGCTACACAACCTGACTAGCCGTCATTCTTCGCGAACAGTGAGCGCAGCGGACGGAACGTCTGATCTCCGTACTTGTACTTCCAGGAGTCCGGGAACCACGAGCCGCTTTCGTCACGTTCCCACCACAAGGCGCGGATTTGGAACATTGCCTTAACGCCAGGATCGATCGACCCCTTTTGCAGATCGAAGCCGATGTCATTCTCCGGCGGGTACTTCTTGAGATTGCCGAAGGTCGGCTTCCATTGCGCGCCACCCTCGACTGTCACAGAACCCAGCCTGCGAATGCTGACCGAGGCGTAGAGGAAGAACTCGAATGCCAAAGGAACAGTTAGGTCGGCGATGAGAACCTCTTCGTACTCGTTCCAGCCAAAGGAGAGCTTTATCCCTAACTGAACTTTGAAGCGCACGCCGACCTGAGCGTCGGCGACGTAGTCGACGATTTTTTGCGCCACCCAGCCGAGTCCGGGAATCGCATTGAGCAACGCACTCAGCGGTACGCCGAGCTTGATCTCAGCGCTCAACAGCTCGGTGCAGGAAAGGTCCAAGTAAACGGCCTTATTGCACTGGTACTTCTTCAGCCCGATGCTCGGGACGTCCCTGTCCAGCTCCTTCCACTGACAAACGAATTTCGCCGCGGGATCCTCGAGCAGCTTGATGTCGAGCCTAAATCGAGCGCCGATCGTGTTGAGCAGCCGTTGTCCGGCTTCAGCGAAGGACTTCAACTTCTCGAAGGCAGCCTTCACCGGCCCGAAGTCTTTGAGATCGAACTCGGCTTCCTTGTAGGGGAAGATCACGAGTTCGAAGCTTTGAGAGCCTGAACAGGCAATCGCTTGAATGTTGATTCGGCGTGGATCGTTGCGAAAGCGGAAGACCTTGAGCCAGTCGTAGATGCTCTTGATGTTCGTGGCGGCGGTGATGAGGGGTTTGCCCTTCTTCATCAGCTCGCCCCATTTGGCCTTCTGCTTAAGCTTCTCGTCGACCACCGCATCGCGGCCGCCGTTCTTCCAGGCTTCGCGTGCCTCAGCCTTCGCTGCTGCACGGTCACCCGTGAGCGGCGTGCGATTCTGGACATTGGAGTCGATCGTGTTCGGGTCGAGGCCGCGGCGCACGCGCGAGTCCTTGGCGATTCGATCCGCTGCTTCTCGGTCGGCCGCCTCCCTGGCCTCCTTGAGGTTCTTTGCTGCCTTGTCGGCCTGATAGGCCTCCTTTTCGGCCTTCTCTTTGTCCGTTAGTTTGACGTCTTTCGGTGGCTCGCGAGCGAAGTCAGGGTTCGGGTTGTACCAGTTGACCTCGAGCGTCTGCTTGTCCCCGAAGCGCTCCTCCTTTTTCTCGTTCATATCCCCGCCTTTTTTGCGGGAAATGACCCACTTGGTGTGGGGCTTGGCTTCGGGGCACTCCGGCGGGCCTTGCTTCTTTGCGTTGATGCGCTCGGCCTCGAGCTCGGTCACGTCGTCGTCGACGATCTCGAGAATCTTGCTGTCATCGAGCGTGCGCTTGCCGCTCTTGAGCAACTTGATCTTGACCATCGAGCAGGCCTTCTTGGCCTCTGCGTCGACGTTGGGCTTCGCTGCTGCGCCGCCGCCTTCCACGAGCGCGCCGGTGCTCGGCGGTTGCTTGTGCACGGTGGAGTCAGTCGTGCGCGCCAGGCCGTCTCCCTGCGCGGTAACGGTTGGGGAGCCGTTGGTTACCGTCGCGTTGCCCGCCAAGGTCGTTCCTTGGGTCACTGCCTTCCCGCCGGAAACCTCGGTGCGCGACTTCGGATTGTCGGCTGCCGCCGTCGGTACGATCGGCGAGGTGTGAGCGGTGCCGTCAGATGCAGCTGACAAACCTTGGTTAGTAGTAACGCCTGCCATCGGATTCTCCTCTCAAGGGGACTGAAAGTCTTAACTTCGGGCGTTCAGCGGAAGATCCGCCAACCACTGCCCTGGCGAACGAGATAGGGCTTCACCCTCCACGCCGTTCGCGGTTCGGTCTTGTGCTGAGCAAACAGAGCCGGGCCCCGTTCGTCGTCGGTCACGTACACGACACGCCCCTCACAACAGGAGCGGAAGCGTAGCTTCTTCGGGTCGAAGGGCTTTAGGTCCCACTCCATCCCGAAGAACTCGGCGGTCTCCTTCTCGAGCTCGCTGCGAGTCGCGTCGGGGCTGGGGCCTGTGTAGCGAACGAGGTCTGCGATCTTCGTCGACGTGATGTTGAGGAACGCATCAACGTCGCGTCGAACGAACGCCGAGTGGAGCTCGAACAGCGGTTGAAGCAGCTCCGGCGAGCCATCCTCGCGAATCGCCGCGCGGGGTGCGTTCGCCCAGATCGGATCGGGGATGTAACCCGGCGGTGTGAACTTCATCACGTCCGAGCGGATCGGAAATTTCCTCCGTTCGGGCGGAAGGGACTCCACGAAGTCGGGATAGCGAACGTTGAACACGTTCACCTCGTCCTCGACCTTCATCACGTGAAGGAAGAAGGCCAACTCGAACATGGGCAACGCCGGGATGTCCATGTTCATCGGAGCCTTCTCCACTTCAATCACTACCTCGTTCTCTCCTGGGATGAGAAACGGGCAGCCGTGGAAGGTCGGCGCGGAAAAGTCCATCGTCGACTTTTCATACATCGGTACGTCATTGACCAAAGCCGTGACGAACGTTCCAGCGTTCTGCAGTACTCGGGCGACGTAGGGAGCCGCTTCTTCAGTCATAACGCGATCGCTCACTTTTGCTTGGCGGAGGAGCTTGCGACGCAGGTTGCGCCGGTGGTGGAGGTCTTGATCGAGCCTTTGGTCTTCATCGTAACCGTGCCGTCGGAGATCACGATCTCGGTATCACCAACCTTGAGCGTGAGCTTCTCTTTGCCGGTGTAGGTGGCCTGCTTGGAGTCCTCGGTCAGCTTCATCCGACCAGCGAGCAACAGGTTCTTATCGGCTTTGACTTCCCAGTCTTTGCCGACTCGAAGGAGCCGCTTCTTCTCCACGCGGGTGGCGTGCTCCTTGTCGCACTTCTCGAACAAGATGCCGCCGATCACCTCGATGCGATTTTTGCCGCTCGTCTCGGTCTTCGACTTCTTGGCGATCTCGAAGTAGAGCCCGCCGACGATGCTGTAGGTGGTCTCGCCGGCTTGGTTCATGTTGGCTTTGACGCTGAACTCGGTTGCGTTTCCACCAATCGATTGGTTGAAGTTCTGGCCCGATTGGAACTGGTAACTCGAACCAGCGACGTAGGTGGCGTTGCCGCCTGTCTTCAGCGTGTGATCGGCGGTGACCGTCTCCTCCAACGCCTTGCCCGTGTTTAGCTTGAAGGTCCCACCGATCTCCTTGACCTGGTTGCCTTCGACCTCCGCGGAGGCGTACGCCTTGAGGGCGATCTTCTTGTCGCCGCCGACTTTGAAGATCTCGTCGTGCCCGACCGTGAGCGAGTCGGTGTTGTCGATCTGCTCCTTCTTGTTGTGCGCGATGCGGACGTTTTGGTCCTTGTGTGCGGCGAAGGAGATTTGTTCGTTGCCCACGAGATCCTCGAGCTGCAGGCAGTTCATGCCTGTCTCGGTGCGCGGCGAGGTGAGTGAACGGAGGCTCGTGCGCGTCTTCCACTTGGGCAGCGGGTTGTAGGCAGGATCGCCACCGTTGTAGACGCGGCCAAGCACGATCGGCCGGTCGGGATCGCCCTCGAGGAACTGCACCATCACCTCCCACTTCGTTCGCGCGACCCCGACCGAATTGGCCGTGTTGTCCTGAACGACCGGCACCCAGTGCGAGCAGTTGTCGTCTTTGGGTTGCAACCGATCCCAAGGGAAATGGACCTTGGTGTCGCCTGTTTCGTTGGTGTGAATGTCGGCGCCTGCAGGTCCGGTGGTGAAGCCCGTCAACGGGTTCGGCTCGGTCGGCACGTAGGTCAGCTGTTCGGGCCGGAAGGTGACCGACTCACGTTGAGCTTCGAGTGAGACCTTGAAGCCGTTGTTCTCGCGGTGGAAGTCGTGCTTCAGGGCCGTCACGACGTAACCGCCATCGCGAACGCCCATTGGCGCTCCGCTCATCTCGAAACGTGCACCAACTTGGAGCTCCGCGCAGAAGGACTCACCGATCAAGCGTTGGTGCGCGCAGGCGAGCGCCTCAGCGCGTTTCTTGGCTTTGATCTGACCTTCACCGGGCTCGAGGTACTCGCCCGGATAGTCGTAGAACTCAGCGCCATTCTCAGTCGGGCCGTCCGCTTCGACGTCCATGTTGAGGCTCGGATGCGCCGGGTTGAAGTCGCGCAGCGAAACTTTGCCGGCCGTCATCAAGCCGCGCATACCAACCGCCGAGACGCTGTCCTCGTTTTGGTCCAGGCCGGAGCCGTAGCGGTAGGGCAGGGAGGCGACGCGCGGATCGTAACCGGCGGGGTGATCCCCGAGCACCACGGTGCTGTCGTCGGTGAGGAAGTAGTAGATGCCCTCGTCTTCGAGCAAGCGCGCTGCGAAGTCGTAGTCGGACTCGCGGAACTGCACGCAGTAGGGCCGCATCACGTAGGACTCACGCAAGCGATTGTCCACGTTGACGCCCATTTGATTGAGCACCTGCGTGACGATCTCGGGGGCGGTCTTGTCGCGGAAGACCCGAATGTCGACGCGCTTGCGCAGCATCGCAAGCCGTGGTTCGAGGGTGACCGCGATCTCTCCTCCACCCGTGGTCCCTCCACGACCCTTGCGAGTCGCCGAGCGCATGAACTCGGTCACGTGCGTGGAGATCCTGCGCACGGAGTTCTTGCGCATCAGCACCAAGGTCGCGGGCCCGCTGACCACCATATCCGGGTGGATCGGGTCGGTTGACTCGACGTTGAACAGCAGCTCGAACTTGTGCGTCGCGCTGATCCGTTCCTCGCCCTTGATCGAGCGAACTTCGTAGGACTGTCCGAGCAGCTCCAGAAAATACCGAAGAGGTTCCCTTGCCATGTTGGTTTCCTTTGGTCTCGAGGAGGCGGTCAGTTGTGGGAGATCTTGGAGGCGTTACTGTCGACGCTTCCGCCAGAGAGGCTCAGGCCGGTTCCCTCGAAGGTGATGCCGTCCTTGGTCAGAGTGATGGCGCTGTTGCCGCACTTCACGCGCAGCGTCTTCTCCGCCTCCACGTGCACCGACTTCCCTTTGGCGGTGATCTCCTCGGACACTTTGATCTCCTGGAGATTGTCGGCGTTGTCTTTGAATTCTTTCTTCGCCTTGCACTTGAGGCTGCCACCCACGAACTCGAACGAGCGCTTCTTGACGTTGGTGGTGCGCTCCTTCTTGGCGCTCTCGACCTTCGCGCCGCCGACGACCTGAATCGAGTGCTTGTCGGCCTGGTCGGTGAGCGATTGCCCGCTGATGCGGCCGAGGATGCCGCCCACGACCTTGCTGGTGTTGATCACGGCGTACTCGGTGATGTCACCGAAGGAGATCTCGTTCAAGCTGCCGCCGATCGACAGTTGCTTGTTCTTCTTGACGTCCTGCGTGACGCTGTCGCCGGCCATGTAGTTGAGGTTGCCACCGATCGAGCGAGTCTCGCTGCCGGTGACCTCTTTGGCCACGACGTCTTGAACCTCCATCGTGAGGTTCCCGCCGATCTTGTAGTTCTGGTTTTGCCCGACCTTCTCGCTCATCTGCGCGTCGATGTGCATGGTCAGGGTCGCTCCAACCTCATGCAGCGAGTCGTTGTCGATCGCCTCGTTTGCACCGTGCCGAACGCGCTTGTTCATGTCCTTCGATGCGTTGATGAACATCTCCTGACGACCGTGCGCGTCCTCGAAGTAGATCTCGTTATGAGCCGTGCCGCCCTCGCCGCCGCCGATGGTGGGCGTCTTGAAGACCACTCGGGTCATGTTGTCGGGCAGGCCGTAGGCCGGCGGGTGCTCGGCATCGTGGATGCGGTTCAAGATGCTGGGAACGTCGACGCCGCCTTCCTCGTTGAAGGTCGTCACGTTCCAACCCATGCGCGGCAGCAGCATCGAGCCCGGCGCGCCACGTTGTGCGATGCGCATCCACGTGCCGCTCTTCTCATTCCAGTTACCGCGACGATCCCAGTGCAGCTGGGTACGGACTCGGCCGCGCGCGTCGGGGTGTACCTCGGCGCCCGAGGGCCCAGTGACCTTGCCCATCTGAATGCCGACCTGCTTCGCTTGCGGCGTCGTTCGCAGCGGACGGAACGCTAGATCCTTCGGAATTGCTGTGAAGCGGGTGACCGACGGCTTCTTGTGATGAGCCTCCACCTCGACCGAGGTGATCAAGAACTCACCGTTCAATCGCACCAGCGGGTGGCCGATCATCACGAAAGTCCTACCCGGCGTCATGCGCGTCGTGATGGCGATGCCAGAGATCCCGCGCCGCGCCGCCTCAGCAGCCTGCTTTGCGTCTTTGATACGGCGCTCGAGGATCGCGGGCTCCACAGGACCGGCTCCGGGTGCGTCGTAGTCCTCGCGGTGACTATCGCCGTCGGACGCCGAGATTCCCATCAGCGGGCGATCCGGGTCGAAGGAACGACCCGAGAACTTGCCCGAGGCCATTCGGGCTTGGAAGCTGACCTCGACCACCGCCTCTTGATCGGGGCGCATCGAGCTCGGCTCGGCGTAGTTGATGACCGGGATGCCCTCGATCGGCGGAGCCGCTTCGGAGGTGTCCGCGAAAACTACCGCCGAGTCATCGCCCTCGTGATCGAACCAGTAGTAGATCCCCTCCTCTTCGCAGAGCCGGCTCACGTAGGTCCAATCGTCTTCCCGGTATTGAACCTTGTACGGATACGTCGGGTAGTCGCGCGAGAGCTCGTAGCGGATTTTGCCCGGGTAGTCCTCGAGCACGTCTTTGATGACTTGCACCGTGGACACCTCTTGCAAGGCGTAGCAATCGCGGCCGAGGAACTGACGAAACACAGCGGGGCGCATCGTCAACACCGCACGGTGCGTGGAGGCGTCGAAGCTGCGTGCGTGGATGTCGGTCACGATGCCGACGATCACGCGCGCTTGGCCTGTCACGTCGCGCACGGTCAACGCCGCCCGGCCACCAATCACGAACGTTAGATCCGGCGGAGGCCCATCGAGCTCAACCTCGACCTCGTAGGAGAACAGCGTCGAGAGCTGCTCCTTTCCTTTCACGTGAAGGACGTAGCCTGTGTCCAACCCTTCCACGGAGATCTCCACTGGGGAGAAGTCCGGGTTCATTTTGCCTTCGATATTCGCAAGAACGGTTTCGAGCACACTCATGGCATCCTCCTCAGGCGCTCAGCTTGTCAGGGCCGCCCTTGATGTTGCACGGGCCGTCGGACTCGAGTTTCAGCGAGCCTTCGATCGTGATGCTTTGCGGAGTCAGCTCGACGGCTGCACCCTCGATCTCGAGACGGAATTTTTCTTCAGCCTCCAGCTCGATCTCGGTGCCGCGAACCTCAAACTCCTCCTTCGACTCCCACTTGGCGTTCTTCTTGACGACGATCTTGCTGTCTTGAGCCGAGTGGCTCATCGCGTCTTTGGTCTTGCGACGGATGGCGAAACCAACCACTCGAATCAGCCGGCCGTTTGCCGACTGCGTGATGTTCTCCTCTTGCGTCATGGTGATCTTGAGACCGCCGACCACCTCGACGAGGTTCTCGTTCGCAAGGTTTTGAACCTGACCCGCGGCGCTCTTCACGTAGTTACCGGCTACGCTCATGGCGAAGTTCTGGTCGACGTTCTTCGAGATATTGCCGACCATTGCCGAAGAGATGTCTTGCCCAACCGTCGGTCCGCTTCCGCCGCCGCCACCAGCGTCTGCGCCACCGCCGCCTCCGTTGGCTGCGTTGCTCAGGCCGCCAGGAACTCCACCGGCGTTGCCGGGGCCGCCGCCGCCGTTACCGCCGCCACCACCAGCATTACCGCTGAGCCCGCCGGGGACGTTGCCCGCTCCGCCCGGGCCGCCCTTCGGCTTTCCGCCGAACAACGACTTTGCCTTGGGCAAGATCGACATGCCGGTCTTGAGCAGCGGCATCGTGTTCGGCATTTTTCCTTCGAGCACGTTGACCGAGTCCGAGAACTTGCGAGCCGCGAGCTCGGACACGTACTCGCACTTGTCGCCGTCATCAGGCTTGCTGGGCTTGCCAACCTTCTTCTCGATCGCTGACTGGAGGGCCTTCTTCCCGAGATCCCCGAGCAACTTGCCGAGCGGGCCGCCCTCTCCGCCCGGGTAGCCGCCAGCACCTGCGTCGAGACCGCCCTTGTTGCCGCCGACCAGCGTGTTCAACAACTCGGCGGCGCCCGGAACGTGGATGCTTACGCTGCCGACGCGCGTGGTGACGTTGCCACCAACCGACTCGGTGCTGTTGCCTGTGATGGTCAGCGTGATGGTCTTGGCGGCTTGGATTTGTTCGTTACCGCCGATCTTCTCGTTGCGGTTCTGTTTGACCCGAGTCTTGTGGGTTTCACCGATCTGGCGCGTCTCGTTGCCCTCGACCTCGACCTTTTGGTCGTTACCTACCGAGCGACTGAAGCCCAGCTTCACGAGCCGCGTTTGGTCGTTGCCGATCTTCTCGGTCTTGTTGTTGCCGACCTGGTTTAGGAAGTCGCGCTGGGCGTGCATATCCATCACCATCTTGCCGGGCGTATCGTCGAGCCGTACCTCGTTGAAGCCTTGCTTGCCCGGGTAGGACTCGGTCTTGATCGTCATGCGATTCTTGAAGCTCGGCTGGGTGTACATCGGCACCATTTGGCCGTTGATTTGGCGGCTGATCCCCACCGGCCGATCCGGGTCCCCGTCGATGTAGGAAACCGCGATTTCCCAACCGACGCGCGAGAGCACGATCGACGTCGAGGTCTCTTGAAGCACGCGGATCCAGCGCGAATCTTCGTCGGTACCTTTGGCTTCGCGATCCCAATGAAACTGCACCTTGGCGCGACCCCAGGTGTCGGTGTGAATCTCTTCGCCCTCGGGGCCGCGCACCATCGCAGTATGGTTGCCGACGATCACCGGGTGGGGCGTTACCAAAGCCGGCCGGAAGGGTACGTCTGCGGGAATGGCTTTCCACGTGTTCTCGTACTTGCCTTGCCCTTCGCTCGCGTACTTGGTGACGAGCTTGTGCTTCACGTGCGTGAGCATGTACCGACCCGAAAAGTCGGTGGCTTCGGTGTGTACGAAGATGAAGCCGACGCCGGGGCGGAAGGACACCACGCTGCTCGTGCCTTTGGCGTAGGAGCGGAAGGCCGTTTGGGCCTCCATCCGAAGCCGCGCGAGCACCTTGCCCTGGTCTCCCTGCCGGTATCCGACGGGATACTCGTACACCTCGAGGTCGGCGTCGCGCTCATTGGCAGCCGTCGCCAGCAGCGAAACATCGGGCGTCTTCCAGTTGTAGTCGTTGACGGTCGAGGTCCCGCTGGTGGTCATTCCACCGCGGTGGAAGGAGGTGATGCCCGGCTTGTCGTCGGCCATCGCGCCCCCGGTTTCGAGCAGCTCGAACACGCTGGGGATGTCCGCATGGGACGAGGACGCATCGCCAAACTGGATGCTGCCGTCGTCAGAAAAGCTGTAGTAGATGCCCTCGAACTCAAGCAGCCGACTGACGAAGTCGAAGTCGGACTCGCGATACTGCACGGTGTAAGGGCGCAGGTCGCAGGCGCGGGTGTTGGAGAACTCGTGCTCGACTCCGCTCTCTCCGAGCACCTTCGAGATGATGTCCTCCGGCTTCATGTCGCGGAACTTGCGGGTGTTGCGCCGGAACTTCACGAAGTAGAAGTCCGGGTGGAGTTCCAGCGCGTAGCGTAGCGATTGGTCCACTACGCCTTTGAAGGTGGAGGAACCGAGCCGCATCGTGAAGGTGCGAATCGGAAACCCTTTCGAGGTGATGATCAGAATCGCGCGCTCGTCGATCAGCGGGTCGAAGTCCACGTCGGTAACGTTCGCGACCACGACTCTGGCGACCGTCGACTCGCTGAGGCCTTCTTCGATCTCCGCTTCGAGTACGCGAAACGTGCTCGGCCCGATCACTAGCTGGAGGTCCAACTCGTCCATGGCAAACGGCAAATCCATACGTTTCTCCTCGATCAGCTGGCTTTGGGCCAGGGCTCGTCAGTCAACATTTCTGGGGCAAGGGACACGGTGGCGAAGGAACGGATTGCTTGCAGCCGATCCCACTTCATCGGAAGAATGATTGATGCGCGGTACGTGAGTTCCACGGTGCGCTCATCGGCGTCGATCAAGAGGCCGTCGAGATGGGTCGGGTGCAAACGCACCTGATCGTCCAGAACGCTCTCGCAGAAGATCGGGTAGCGGGGGAGCTTGAAGCGCCAGGTGCCCTCGGGGAGAACGCCGCCAACCTCGATCGGCTCGTCGCCCAGGAGCGGCGTCTTCGAGTGAAGACCAGGCGCGGCCCAGCTGTGGTGCGCTACCTGAAAGTCGAGCGGACGAATGGGGAGGCGCTCTTCCTCCCAGGCCTTGTCACAGGTCCCCTTGCGCGATTGCCTCGGCTCCCAGTTCTCCCAAATGGGCGCGAAGCAAGCGTGCGCCGGGTGGGACTTCTCTTCCGGCCGCAGCGGATCGTAGATGGGCTCGAGCTGGGGAGCCGGGTGGCCGACGTGATAGACCTTGTCTTTGCCAAACCCTCTTCCGATGTGGTTCTCAGGACAGAGGTTGCTCTCGTGATCCTTGCCCCCGTAGCAGAGGTCGTAGCGAAGCGGCGTTGGGCCAAGCGCGCCTACGTCTGTGGTTGTAATTCCAGTGAGAGCGTTCTTGTAGACAGCCGGACCGCCGATTTGGACGATTTTGCGCACCGTCCCAACTTGCAGCCAAGCGAGCGCCCGATTTTTTTCCTTGGCTTCGCGCGTTAGGGCGGGGTAAGCGGTCCCTACCAGGCCGATGTCGGTTCCCGTCTTCTCCTCGACTAAGTCGCTGGGGAACCGCAAGGAGCCCTGCTCACCTACGGACGAAATCCGTATGGGGCGGAACCCGAGCCTCACTTCGCCTTGGGCGCTCAGGCGGAAAGCGAGCTTGGCGATGACGGTGCAGACGTCGTACCCGAGCCGATCGGTGAGCAGGTGGCACTGCACCGTCGCGTAGCTTCTGTTCTCGAGTCGTTGGTTGAAGTCCATCGCGTGCCTTGAGTCCTCAAGATACGTGACGCTCGCCTAACGGATCCCGTGAATTCCTCGCCGAATTGCGCTTTTTTCTTGTGAAATGAAGGGGATCCAGGATCCACCACGACCCTGCATACATGTGTGTTTCGGAGCTTCGGCGGGGAGGGGAGCTTGGCTATCCAGCAAGATACCTACATTAGATTACAGCGGGCTCTTGACCCATGGTCAACGCTAACTGGTTGATGCTCCTCAGCTGTTTGTCGCCTCCATTTCGCGTGAAACGGTGTCAGCGTAATTCCGCCTCTAACGGATAGCGATTTCAGTGTGAGTCCGTGTGGTTTTGCAATGACAACGAAATCAGGCGTTTGCGAAAGTTCATAACGCTGTTGACATGCGGTCAATAGTCAAGGATCCGCGGCAGCCACGCGAAGTGGCGTTCACGAGTTCTTTTCTGCGGTCCTTGGTTGACGTAGCCCTCTCAAAACCATGAAGCACCGCCCGCGCCTGTCTGCCCATGTGTTGCCCAGGATCTACGCAGCTGGTCAGAGTTCGTACGTGGTGCTGTACGACACCGAAGCGCTGCGCTCGCACCCCGTGTCTCGCCGCGCGTGGAGCTGTATCTCTGCGATGGATGGCACGCGCGACGTCGAAGGTCTTACCGCGTTCCTCAAGGCCCGTGGGACGGAGGCAAGCGCTGAAGAGATCGCCGGGTTCATCGCCGAACTTGAAAGTCAGTGCTTGGTCGAGGAAGGCGTGGGCGCGCTTCGAGCCTCGGTTACCGAGGAGAGCTCGAGTGACCTCGAGCGACGACTAGAGCCGCTTCCTCGCTACGCGCTCGAGTGCGATGGCGCAGGTTCATGTTGTCGCTTCTATCCGTCGATCGCGTTCAGTCCTCATGACGTCGCGAAGGCGCGCGCGCATTGTCCAGACGTTGAAGACAGCGGTCAGGATGAGCGGCGGGTCTTCGTCCCGCTGATCGGGGTGGAGTCGCCGATGCGAGCCGTTGCTCTTCGCGATGGGCGATGCACCTATCTCGAAGCGGACGGCGCATGCCTCATTCATAAGCAGGCAGGCGCAGCCGCCAAACCGATCGGGTGCAACCTCTATCCTTCACGCTTCGTCGATGCGGGGCAAAGCGTGCGCGTGCTGCCCCATCTCGAGTGCGCCTGCGTGTTTCGAAGTGCGGCCGCTCCTGCTGCCACGGATCCAATTCCGCAGACCGTGCGAGATCTGCCGCTCGGTGCGGCGGTGGAGCGGCTCGAGAGTCCCGTCATTCTCACGGCGACGCTGGGTGCGTCTTTGGCCGAGGTGCAGGTCGTATTCGACGCCTTGAGCGAGCTCTCGTGCGCCGATTGCGTGGGTGCGTTTCTTCAGATCGCTCGTCAGCTCAACGCGTCGCTTTCGGCCGAGGCGATGGCCGCGACGGTTCAGAATGCTGAAGGCGCGAAGGCGTTCGAGCTGCAGCTTTTCGAGGCTGCGCTCGATTCGCTCGAGCGCAGGGTGTTGCCGCTTACCAGGGAGGAATGGCGGTCGCCAAAGGACCTGGTGCTCGTCACCGCCAACGCCCTGCTCATGGCGATCGATGTGCTGAAGCAAGGCTTGGCGGAGCTGCTAGAGGGCCCCGGCGTGTTTGCGGCGGATGAAGCGTTCTACTTCCGCGTTCAGATGTTTGGTCTGGGGCTCTGTGCTCGCAGCGGCACTCGTTCGAGCCGGGTGCTCGCCTTCGATAGGGCCTTTCGGCTTCTACTCGGTCGCGCGTTGGGCGTGGTCGCGGTGTTGGCCGAGCTAGGTGACCCCGCGTTCAAGTGCCCGCTGAGTTTGGTCGAGGCCGCGATGCGAGGGTACGGCCTTGGCGTGTACGTGCGCGAACTCGAGCCTGCGATCGAAGCTGCCTACGCCGCGCAAGATGGGCCGACGGCGAGCTAGGCTCGTCAATCTTTGCTGAAGTAATTCTCGCCCTGGTACGCGCCGGTGCGCTCCTTCTCGAGCTGCATCAGCACATCATTGAGCAGCGTCGAAGCGCCAAAGCGGAACAAGTCGGGGCTGAGCCAATCATCGCCCAGCGTCTCTTTGACCATCACGAGATAGTGAAGGGCTTGTTTTGCCGTGCGAATGCCGCCCGCGGGCTTCATGCCGATCTTCTTGCCGGTGGCGTAGTAGAAATCGCGAATCGCCTCGAGCATGACCAGCGTCACGGGCGGTGTCGCGGCCGGTTGAATCTTGCCGGTGGAGGTCTTGATGAAGTCCGCGCCTGCGATCATCGCGATCTGACTTGCCTTGCGCACGACGTCGTAGGTCCCGAGCTCACCCGTCTCCAGGATCACCTTGAGGTGAGCGGGCCCACACGCCGCTTTGATCGCGACGATCTCGTCGTACACCTTGCCGAACTCACCGCTCAACATCGCGCCGCGATCGATCACCATGTCGATCTCGTCTGCGCCCATCTCGACCGCGCGCCGCGTGTCGTCGATCTTGAGCGGCAGCGGCGAGAGCCCGCTGGGGAAGGCAGTGGCGACGCTCGCGACTTTCACGTTCGACCCAGCGAGCGCGCGCTTGGCGACGGGCACCATGTTCGGGTAGACGCACACGGCTGCGACCGACGGAATGCCGGGCGACTCGTGCGGAACCCGCGCCTTCTGGCACATCATCGAGACCTTCCCGGCGGTGTCTTTGCCCTCCAAGGTCGTCAGGTCCATCATGGTGATGGCGAGCTTCAAGCCGGCGACTTTGGTCTCCTTCTTGATGCTCCGCTTCGCCAGTGATTGCGCACGTTCCTCTACGAAGACCTTGTCGACGGTGGGGGCTGAGAAGTCAGGGTACACGGCCGTGGACGGTAGCAGAGACCTGGCCCCGGAAGGGAGCACAGAAGCGCGTGGCGTCCAGAGCCTGGACCGCGTAAGCGAAAAGCTATGCTTCAGGAGCTGGTCGAACGGGTTCGGGTCAACGGACTTTCGCTTGCCGTTCATCGCTTCTCGCTGGCTGGCTCGGAGCCACCTCCCACCCGAAAGACGGTCCTCCTACTGCACGGCTTTCTCGACGCCGCGGCCTCGTGGGACCTGGTCGCGGAGCCGCTGTGCAGCGCCGGGTTTGAGGTGGTAGCACCCGACTTGCGGGGCTTTGGGCTGTCGGAGCGCGTGGGCGCCGGCGCCTACTACCACTTCCCCGACTATGTCGCCGACGTGGACGAGCTTTGCGAAAAGCTCGCACCGTCGTGGTTGGGGGTCGTGGGTCACAGCATGGGTGGCGGGGTGGCAACGCTGTTCGCCGGAGCCTGTGCCACGCGGGTCGACAAGCTGGTGGTGATGGAGGGGGTCGGCCCCGCCTCCGATGCACCGGAGCTTTCGGTGGATCGCTTCCGTAAGTGGCTCTCCGATCGAAGGCGCATCACCCGAGAGCCGCGCTCGATGCCGTTCGAGGAGGCGGTCACGCGGCTGAAGGCCACGCATCCTCGCTTGAGCGACGAGCTCCTGCGATCGCGCGCGGCTCGCTTGACGGTGCAGCTGCCGACCGGCGGGGTCGCTTGGGCTTGGGACCCATTGCATCGAACCGTGTCGCCTACGCCGTTTCAAGGCGCGAACTACTCGTCCTTCTTGCGAGCGATTCAGTGCCCGGTGCTGTTCGTTGATGGCGGTCCGCACGGCTGGCACCCGCCGGAGGAAGAAGAGCGTCTCGCACAAATTGCTGCGCTGCGCCGAGTGTCGTTCCCCGAGGCTGGCCACATGATGCATTGGACGCAGCCCTCGGCGGTGGCTCAGGCGATCGTGGACTTCTTCCTCTAGTCGTCATCGGTTGCTCGTCATCGAATTGGCACATATCGCAGCGTTATGTGTGAATTCATGAGCATGACCTGACGCAACCGTGACATTCGCGGTCCTAGAGTCGGGAGGCGATGTCGACAGCGAAATCCATCAATTGGCTAGGCTCGATCCCGTTCTTCGTCATTCACCTCCTGGCCATCGGAGGGCTGTTCTTCGTCGGTTGGTCCTGGTGGGGCGCTGGCCTCGCCTTTGCGCTCTACGCGGTGCGCATGTTCGGCGTAACTGCTGGCTATCATCGTTACTTCGCCCACAAGTCGTACAAGACTTCGCGCTTCTTCCAGGCTTGTTTGGCTTTTCTCGCGCAGTCCAGCGCTCAAAAGGGCGCTCTCTGGTGGGCCGCTCATCATCGTATGCACCACGCTCGCTCGGATCAACCGGGGGACCTGCACTCGGCCAAGCTCGACGGTTTCTGGTGGTCGCACGTCGGTTGGATCCTCTCTGCGCAGCACGATGAGACCGACTACTCACGCATTCGTGACTTTGCGAAGTATCCCGAACTGGTGTGGCTCAATAAGCACTTCCTCGTTGCGCCGACGGTGCTCGGGCTTGGGCTCTTCGCCCTCGGCGGCTTCCCCGCGCTCTACTGGGGCCTTTTCGTTTCGACGGTCTTTCTCTGGCACGGGACCTTCACCATCAATTCGCTGACGCACATGTGGGGGTCGCGCCGGTTCTCGACCACGGATGACAGCCGAAACAACCTGTGGCTGGCGCTGATCACCGGGGGCGAGGGTTGGCACAACAATCACCACCACTACCAACGCTCGGTGAACCAAGGCTTCTATTGGTGGGAGATCGACATGACCTTCTACACGCTGTGGGTTCTGTCGAAGCTGGGTATCGTTTGGGACCTTCACTTGGCGCCAGAGCGCGTTCGCGTGGGCCACGGCGAGCGGGCCAGCGTCGTTCGGGACCTCGTCTCGAGTGGCAGCTCAACGGTGGTTGCGGTCGAAGGGGCTGAGTAGGGAACCTTTTGCCCGGCATGGTGATGCAGGTCTTTCGGCGAGTCCGGTTTTTTGGTGTCATGCTGGGCCGATGAAACGCGCCGACTTTCTCTCCGAAGCCAACCTCCGTGCCGCAGAGGCTGCCAAAGCGACGGCAGAGAGCAAGAAGCCCGCTCGCCGCGGTGCCTCCGCTGTGAAGAAGCCGCAAGCACCCGCTGCTCCGCCGCAACACCCGGACGCTCTCGTGGCCTTCATGATGAAGGATTGGGCTCCGCGAGTGAGTCAGCCGGAGCCGCGCGCCAACGTCGAGGACTTTCGCGCGAGGCGTAACCGGCTGTCGCGTCGTTTCAAAGGGGACCTGCTGGTCATCCCCACCGGCCACGAGAAGACGCGCTCCAACGACACGACCTACCGCTTTCGGCCCGGGTCCGACTTCTTCTACCTGACCGGCAATGTCGAGCCCGATTGCGTGCTCGTGCTCTGCCCCAACGCGCGCGGCGGTCATGACCACGTGCTCTTCGTCGAGCCCAATCCCGGCCGCTCCGACAAGACGTTTTTCACCGACCACTCGAAGGGTGAACTTTGGGTCGGCCCGCGTCTCGGCGTCGAAGAGAGTGCCGTCCGCTACGGCGTGCACCAAGCCAAAGAGCTCGGCGCACTCGCTGACTTCGTCGCGCAGGAGGTGAAGCGCGTATCGAAGAATAAGTCAGCGAAGGTGCGGCTACTCACGGGCTTCTCCGCGGCGCTCGACGCCTCATTGGGCAGAAATCACAGCGCACGTGACAGCGGCGGTCGCGGTGACCTCAAGCCTTGCCCCACTGAGGCGGACAGCGAGCTCGCAGCCTTCTTGTCGGAGCTGCGGCTGATCAAAGACGAGCTCGAGGTGAAGGAGCTCTACAACGTTACGATGTCCACGAAGCGCGCCTTCGAGGACGTGATCGCGGCGCTCAAGCAGGCCAAGAGCGAGCGGGAGGTGGAGGGCGTTTTCAACCTGCGCGCACGCGTGGAAGGCAATGACGTCGGCTACGGCACAATTGCGGCGAGCGGTGCCAACGCCTGCATCCTGCATTGGACCCGCAATGATGCCCGCCTCAAAAAGCAGGACCTCTTGCTGCTCGACGCAGGCGTTGAGGGAAACCAGCTCTACACCGCCGACATCACGCGGACGCTACCCATCTCGGGCAAGTTCACGCCGGCCCAACGCGAGGTCTATGACCTTGTTTGCAAAGCGCAGAAAGCCGCGTTGGCTGCAGTGAAGCCGGGCAATGACTTCATGGAGCCCAATCGCGCAGCCCAGCGCGTGCTCGCCTACGGCTTGGTCGAGCTAGGGATCCTCGAGGACGCTGAGTTCGCACTGCGCCCCGAGCAGCAGTTACAAAAGCGGTACACGCTCCACAACACCAGCCACATGCTCGGCATCGACGTTCACGACTGTGCCAAGGCTCGCAACGAGGTCTACCGCTACGGCAAGCTGAAGCCGGGCATGGTGCTTACGGTGGAGCCGGGGCTCTACTTCCAGCCCGACGATTTGACCGTCCCCAAGAAATATCGCGGCATCGGCGTGCGCATCGAGGACGACGTGCTCGTGACGGCGACCGGTATGAAGAACCTCTCGGGCTCCATTCCTCGCGACGCTGACGCCGTCGAGCGCTGGATGGCGAAGATCTGGAAGTCTCGCGCTTAGCCGCGACCCAACCTTCGACTGCGCGTGTCGGGGCAACTTCAGCTCGTAGGTGGTGACTCCGACCCGCCGTGTGGCTTGTGCGGTGCGGTGGCGGTTGGCCCGTGCGCCGACTGCCGCACGCTCGTTTGTGGTGATTGTTGCGTGCTGACCGAAGGGAGCGTGCGTACGTGGGCCATCTGCTTGCGGTGCGACAAGAAGAAGGGCCGCAACCTGCTCGGTGGTTGGGGGCTCGTGCTCACCTGGGTGGGCGCGCCGATCCTGGCGCTGATCCTGTTCGGCGTCGTGATCGAGAGCTGCCGCTGAGGCCGGCTACTTCTTGACGAAGGCGCGCACGTTGCCGAGGACGGCGAACAAGCTGCCGTCTTCGAGCAATACGGCGACTGGCGCGCCGCGTACGATGGATTGCGAGCGAAAGTTAGCGCCGGGAATCGTTTGCGCCGGTGCGCCGCGCTTGCCCACGGCCAACCCGTCTTTGGTGGCGACGCATTGATCGTTGTTCTCGGTGTCGAGGCGCAAAAGCTCATTGGGCCCGGCCTGCATTTCGCCGCGCTCCATCGCGAGCCGCTGCAGGTGCAGCACATGGCCCACAATCTCGGCCTCAAGAACGTGATCGCGTTCTCCCGCCGTATCGATCAGGCGGGCGAGCAGCGTACGAAGCTCCGCGCGGGCGGTGCTCTCCATCTTGCGCACGCCGTCTCGTTGGCGTTCCGCGTGAAGGACCTGCACGAAGACGCTCGGGATCTTCCCCGACTCGTTGGAGGGGGACTTCTCGGCCGCGAGCGGACGCGAGGGCGGTGCGCCCACTTCGGAGGGGCGGGCGCCAACCTCGGAGGGCCTGGGTGGAGGGGCTGGCGTGCCGTCGGGCGGCGTCTTCGGCCGGGCGTTGAGGTACTCGGCGGCTCCTGCGAACACAGCTCCACCCGGCGGAGCGGGCGGCGGCATAGGCGAACCCGGTGGGACAGGCGAACCGAGGTAAGCCGCGGGCGTAACAGCCCCGTTGAGCGTGCGGTGGAGGCGCGAGAAGGTCTCGCGTTGCAACTCCCAACGAACCTCCGGTCCGTGGGAGGTCCGCAGCTTGCGGATGGGTGAGGTCTTGATGCGCGTGCCGGCCACCGGTTGGTTGACGCGCAAGGGCTCGAGGAGGCCGAGACTGCCCTCCGTCGGCAGGTGCCCCGCGTAGATGCTCTGATAGACGTATTGCCGCCGGAACGGCTTGTTCTCGATGGGTGCGGATATCAGGAGCAGCGAGCCGGAGTACGTAAGGATGACCGCGCTCTGTCGCGAATCTGCGGGTAACCACGGCGCCTCGACGAGACCTGCTTCCTCAGTGATCGAGTTCCACAGCGCGTCTTGTTCGAGATACTCGGCTGCCTTGACCTCGAACAGGTCGCGGTACTTCGCTTCGTATTGCAGGCCCAAGATCTGGGCGAGCGCGAAGCGCTCGTCCGGCCCGAGGGAATCGAGCGCCGTTCCAAAGCTCGCTGACGCGGGCCCGAGGTTGGGGCTGTGCGCATCCACCTCGGCGAGCAGCGCGTTGAAGTCCCGGCGCATGCTCGCGAGCATGTTGACCGCACGCATGCGTTCGTCGTCTTTCAGTCCAGCACGAGAAGCATAACGAGCCCACTCGTGAATCCACCCGTCGAGTAGGGTCGCATATTCGTAGAGGCGGTCGGCGTTGGGGTGGCCGGTGAGCCGCTTACGAAGAGCTTGAACGCGCAACGATGCTCGCGGTTCGTCCATATAGGCCGAGCCAGGCTATCAGAAGCTTCGCGCTTGGGGCGCTACTCCCTTCGACGCGGAGACTCCTCTGACTGCACCGGCCCCTTCGTAAACGGGGTTTTGGCGCGCAGGATCTCTCGGATTTGTACCATTCGTTCGGCGCGCTCGGCCGGCAACGCGACAGGCAAAGGCTGCGGCAAGGGCTCGGGGCGTTCTTCCGCAAGCAGCGTCGCGTTGTCCACGAGCGCGTCTGCTGCCAGCTCCCCGTACAGGCAGATCGCCCCGTTCGCCTCGGGAACACTCGCGGATAACTGACACCAACCGTTCTCATCCGGTAGCTCCGTTTCCTTGAGGGAGCGGAGCACATCGAAGGTCTCGCAAGCGATCGCGTAGAACGAGCCGAGCTCGCACGGGCCCTCAGCGCGCGGCTGCAAAGGCTTGACCCAAATGCTCATGCTGTGCGCCGAGCCGGTGGCTGAAGAAGTCCCGCGGCCAAACAAAATGCGGTTCGCCTCGAGACGCCCGCAGCGCAACCCCGAACGGCATAGCCCGCCGGTTTCACCCAAGATGGTCTCGGGTGCGCCGCTCATGCGCAGCGCGATCCAACCGAATTGTCCTCCTGTGCGGTCCTCAGGAACGATGCTCAGTTCGAAGTCCCCATCGGCGAACAAGTTATCGATCGGAGACCCCAGCGGGCTGCGGATGAAGACCTCGCGAACGCGGGGTACTTCGGGCGGTGCGCCGCCCTCACCACCGCTGCCGCCAACTCCGGCACCACCCGAGGACGGCACGGTCGATGAAACGGGGACGGGGGAAAGGCGCTCGTCGGAGCAACCGATGGCCGAAACACCGACGACAAGGGCTAGCAAAGTGGCGGTCTTCAAGGCTTCAACTCCTGCCGAACCCAGGCGAGGGCAGCTTCATGGATCGAGTCTTTGCCAGCAAGCAGGTCGCTTTGCTTTTGCTCGACGATCTCGTCGGGAACGACGCCGTGTCCAATCAAGGCCGCACCGTCTTTGGTGATGGTGTCGCCCGAGGCGAACTGAAAGCTGACCTCGCCCCAGTAGACGAACTGAATGAAGGTGGAGAAGGCTCCAGCCGTCGGGCCAGGCCCAAACAGCCGCGTCTTGGGCGCGCCCTTCATTCCTTGCGGAAGGTAGTCGCTGGCGGAGCCGTCACGATGCGTGATGAGCGCTACGGGGAGCGCTGCGTCGTACTGCTCCGAGCCAACCACGTAGGGCGAAGTGGATGCAAAGCTGTTGAATAGCGCGATGCCCTCGCTCACCGATGCAGGACCATCCCAGGCGGCTTTGTGAATGGGCATGAGCGTTACTGCCCACGTCTCGGTCGGCCGCACCAGCTCGGTCATATACTGCGGTGCATCCAGCGTCCCGCCGTTACCGGCTCGGTGATCGAGGATGACTCCGCGCGCTTCATTCTTCCAGCGGTTGACGGCGTTTCGAATCTTGCCGTTGACGTAGCCGTTGGGATCACCGCCGCCGTAGAGCGTGTCCCAGACCATGCCGAAGATGGCCTCTTCTTCGCTGGTGCCGTCGATGCGGCCTTCGAAGAAGTCGAAGTTGACGAGATGGTCTTCGGCGGGGCTGTTGGCGCCCAAGTGGTAGAACGGACGATTGTCGCAAGCGACTCCTTGACCGGACACAGGAGGCAAATCGGCGACCACGATGGTCTCGAGCTCGCCGTCGCATTGCCCGCTTACCTGGTCGCAACGAATCACCGTGAAGTTCTTCGCGAAGCGTGAAATCAAGCCACGCGAGCGCCCGAGATCCTCAACGTAGTCGGAGTAGGACTGAGGGTCGCAGGGCGGGTGGTGCGACCAGTTTACGTCGACGAGCCCGCGCGCCCACTCGATGGGGTGGAGGCCGTCGACAGCGACGAGCCGGTCTCCCGTGGCGAGCCCAGCGATGCTGCCGGTCCCGGTATGAGAGACCATCACGTCGGGGAAGATGGGGTGCTTTGGAGCGATGCTTTGTGAGCGATCCGCGGAGCCCTCAATAAAACAGACGTTGAGCCCAGCGCCTGGGTCTGTCTCTTGAAAGGCCGAACTGACGTTCGTGTGCCAATCACCGAGTTGATGGATCGCGGTCGCCCAGCCGTTCCAAAATTGCCAACCGGTCTCGGCCTCCATCAGCGATTCGAGCGTCGCGAGCGCCAGCGGGAGGTTGTTCTGCCGCGTGCTTTGCCCACCAAAGAACGTGCGTAGTTTGGACTTCAGCGACTCCACCATCTCGCTGCGGATCTCGTCGCGAGGCAGCGGCGGGACGGAGGGGCCACCGAGCTTGCAGCGCCCCGAGATGCACACGGCGTCCTCGCCGCAGACTGGGTCGGCGTAACCGCTGCACGCGGGCTGATCTCGAAACGGACCCGACTTCACGAGCTCGATCGCGTCGAGATCCACGCCGTCCTCCGACGCAAAGTCGATGAACCGTACGTAGACTAGTGGCCTGCGCGCACCGTCGATTGGCAGCGGGTTGGATGCGAGCTCCACCCAGCCGTCGCTCGTTGCGCGCCCCGTAGGAGCGAGCACGCCGATCACAACGTCATCTTCGGCATAGCGAACGACGAGCCGTGCACTGGCCGAGCCGTGTCTCATCCAGAGCGACGCGGTGTAGCTCGCCGCCTGATCCGGCGCTGGTGCTGCCTCTGGTACGAGCACGTCATCGCCGAACAAAACGAGGCGTTCCAGGCAGCTGCCAAAGCTATCCACCCGGATGTATTCGCTGCCTTCGAGCGCGTCCGACGCTTCGGTGATCAGGTCGAAGTGCGGGATCTGACACGCCTCGGAGCTATCCTCCTGGAAATACGAGATGGGGTTCAGCCCGCTCTCGAAGGCCGAACTTGCAGGGTCGGGGACAAACCGCCCCGCTTGGTCGAAGTCTCCAGCGTGCGCGTAAGTCGCGGGAAGGAGAGCCAAGCTCGCTGTGGTCAGCGCGACGAGTCGCAGCTTGTTCATTGGTTTAGCCCCGCCTTTGCGCCGAAGCGCTTGCGCGCTTCCACCTCGAAGGCGCGCTGACTCGGCGTGCTCCCGTTGTCTGAAGGGAGCAGCGTACGTGCCGCTTGCTTGGCTGCCGCCACGCGGCTGTCCGCAGCTTTCCGTAGCGGCAACGCCTGGGGCGCGCCGGCCGTACTCTTCGTCTTCATTGCTGCGGGCGACGATGCGCGCACCAGCACCGCGTCATCGACCAGCATCGAGCTCTTGCTGTCGTTGGCGATATAGAAGAACGGCTTGTTCGCCCGTGCTGGGACCTCAGCCATGAACGTGCAGTAGCCGGTAACGTCGGCGACCGGTGTGAGCAGCACCAGCTCTGCGTCAGGGTCGGACGGAGGAAATGCGCCGATGTCGAGGATGGCCAGCAGAGCTTCGGAGCACGCTGGCGTGACGCCGTCCTCGTCGGGTTCAAACTTCACGTGCGCCGAAGCAAACAGCGCCTCATCCCGAGCTCCCACGGCCACACCGAGGATCTCGTCATTGCGCCCGACGCGTGCACACTTGAGGCCGCTGCGGCAAATCGGACCGACGGCGACCTCCTCCAAGGTGAGCGATGACGGTAGCTGCCACCAACCGTACTGGTCCGAGAAGGGCGACGCCCACTCGAAGTCTCCGTCCCACAATAGGTTGTCCGCTACCGCGACGTTCCCGAACGGGTTGCGCTCAATCACTGTGCGCAGCGGTGGTGGCGGAGGGGGCTCTTCTGTCGTTGGGGTGGTTGGGACGGGCGTTGCGCCTCCTTCCCCTGGCTCGACAGCGACCGGATTGACTTGCTCATCGCTGCAAGCCGCTAAGCCAGCCCAAGCGAACGTGACTGCGATGCCTACGAAGAACCGCTTCATGGTGCGAGCTCCTGCCGCACCCACGCGAGGGCGGCTTCATACACGGTGTCCTTGCCAACCAGCAGATCCGACTGTTTGGGGCGCACGACGAAATCCGGCTCGACGCCGCGGCCGTTGCGCGTGGTGCCGGTGACGTCGTAGGTGTCTCCCACCGCGATCACGTAATTCACGCCGAGCCAGTAACCAAAGCTGTAGCGCGTAGAGAAACCGCCGTTGGTTTGAAAGGGCGCAAACAGCTTCACGTTGGGTGCTGCGTCTTTGAGCCCGAGCGGCAGCCAATCGCTCGCGGAAATGTCGCGCGTTAGCAGCAGTGCAACGGGCATCGTCGTCGGGTTGGCAGAGCCGGCGATGTCCGCTTGATTGGCTGCCAGGCCCGCCGCGAACAAGTCCAGCCCCTCGGCTACGGAAGGCTGCTCCTCGTCGAAGTAGCGCCGGTCTTGATACACGCTCACCGGGTGACTCGGGACCGCGAACTTCCACAAGATCTGCGGCCCGAGGATGGTTCCGCCGTTGCCGGTGCGATGATCGAGGATCACTCCGTTCGCCTCGTTCTTGAACAGCTGAACGGCGGCGTTCAAGCCAGGCGCTACCCCGTCGACGCCGCTCGTCGAAAGCGAGTCCCACTCAGCGCCGTAGAGACCCTCGACCTCGCTCGATTCGTTCAATCGGCCGAAGTACACCGTATCGAACGAAGCCGGCGCATGGTTCGCCGGTGAGTCGGCGAGATGCCGCAGCGGGCGGTTATCGCATTGCACCGAGCTGAATTGTTCTTCGGGCGTGAGCGTCGGCAACTCGGCGAGATCGATGCTCTCGACCTCGCCGCATTGTGAGGTTGCCGCGTCGCAACGGATCACCTCGATCGTGTGGGCGTAACGTGCAATCAGGCCGCGAAGTTGCTCGGCCAGTTCGGCGTAGGTCGTGTGATTCGAAGTGGGGCTCATCCCCCAGTGGTGCTCGATCTGCGACCGTGCCCATGCGATCGGGTGAACGCCATCGACGCTGACTAGACGATCTCCCGGGACGAGATCCAGCGTGCGCGAGCCGGCGGTGTGGGAGACCAGCACGTCGAGGTAGGTGTCGTCGGAAGGGGCGGTGGTGGCCGAGAGATCCGCGTCGCCCTCAATAAAGCAAAGCCCGAGCGGCCGCTCATTCTCGAGCACGAAGTCGGTGATCGAGCTGGTCGTCGTGTGGCCGTCGTGAAGCCTACGAATGGCCAAGGTGAAGCTGTTCCAATAGCGCCACGGAGTTTCAGCATTGTCGAGCTGCTGCAGCGCGAGCTCTGCGTTCGGGAGGTCCAGCGTGCGATTGAGCAACGGCCCGAACAAGAGCCGCAGACGGTTCTTCAGGTAGAGCGAGACCTGCTCGCGGTCCGGGGGCAGGTTGGGGACCGTTCCGCCGACGTAGCGACACTGTGAAAACAGGCACACGCTGCTTTCACCGCACACTGGATCGATCGAGCCAGCGCAGCTTTGCCCGCCCCGTTCATCCGGCGCAAGTGCGCGGACGGGAACGATTTCAACGCCGTCGACGCTCGCTCCCGAAGGAGCAAAGAAGCCGACGTTCACCGTGGCTCCGCGTTCGCCCTCGATACGTACGTGATCGCTGGCGACCTCGTACCAGCCGTCGCTGGTCATGCGGCCGGTTGGGTAGAGCACGGCGATCTCATCGACGCCCGCGTGCGGATTGTCTGCGTACGTCACGTCCAGGCTGGCCACCGCGTCCCCATCGCGGAGCCACGCGCTCACGCGATACAGCGTCGACGACGGCGGAAGGTTCACCGGGAGGTCCACGCCGGCGAACGGTGCGAGCCGCAGTACATGGCTGCCTGAAAGGGCGCCTTCGTCCTCCTGGATGGTCGCCGAACCGACGTCCAACCCCGGGTCCTCAAAGTCAAAGCTGACTGCCGCCGCTTGATCGAAGCGAAACGCGCCGTTCTCCGCGAAGGTGGCTGCCCGCGCTGTCGCGGGCAGGAGCCCAGCGACGACCACCGACCATACTACTGCTCGCATAAGGCGGGTCTAGCGCCGGCCGTTTCCCGCGAGAAGTGAAAGATCGTCAAGACTCGTTGGACCTTCAAGTAGGCCCGAGTCATTCGTGTTCCGCTCAGCGCGGCCGGAGTTGTTCCCTGGTGGTGCGCAACACCTCGGTTGCGAGTGCTGGGTCTCCGACCGCTCGCGCTATCGTCATCGCCCCAACGCAGCCTGCGAACAACGCGATCGCGCGTTCTCGGCGCGACGAGCCACCTTGCTGCTCGTCGAGCTTGTTTTCAACCAGCCGTAGGAAGCCTGAGATCCGCGTCGCCACAATCTGCCGCTGTTGCGCCTCCCCACGCGACAACTCGGCGCTCAGCGACGGCATGACACAGCCGCGACCCGGGTCCTGTAGATGAGGGACCGACAGATAGCGCTTGAGCGCCAGCTCGATCCAGGCGTCTCCGCGCAGCTCCTCGTGCAGCAGCCAGTTGCGTTCGGCCTCGTCAAACATCTCATGCAAGGTGCCAGCAACCAAGGCGTCCTTGTCCTCGAAGTGCGCGTAGAAGCCGCCGCGTGTGAGCCCGGCGCCGGCCATGACTTCATTCACGCTTGCTCCTTGCAAGCCGCGTTCGCGAAACAGCCGAGCCCCCGTCGCGAGGATGCGCTGACGGCTCGAGGCCTTCTTGTGCCCCCGCTGGCTTGCGAGGGCCAGCTCCTTGTCGCTGTGTTTCTGCATGGTTGCTACGAAGGCGGGGCGGCCAACCGCTCAAGAACCTCTTTGACGAACAGCGGTGGTGGCGTGACGTGAAGCGCGCCCTCGCGAACTTCGCAAGGGATGCGAACGAGCTCCCCACGCCGCGTCCAAAACACCTGATCGCTGATTGAGCCGGGGCCGCGTCGATGCGCTTCGAGCGCGAGGCTGACGAGCGCGTTTACGGCGAAGATCGCTCGGCCATCCTCGATCAAATGATGAAAAAACACGTGGCGGTTTGGGACGGCGATCAACGCGCCAAAGGGATGCCCCTCAGGCACCGAATCTCGGGCCACGAGCAAGGCCCGCGAGGCGTTGTAGTAGGAGTTCCCCTCGACCACGTTGATGGGCACGTCCTCCTGACCATGCACCACGTGCGTCTCGGGCTCCTCCTCGAGCGCCAAGTTGGCCATCCCCGTCTCGAACAGCTCTTCCTCGGAGCGTCCCCACGCGCGAATCTCGGCGCGGGACACGCTGCGCATCGCGCTGGGCAAATCAAAAACCAACGCAGCCGCCAGGCCTTCCGACACGTGTTTGAGCACGTAGTCGTCGATCCACGATTCGTACAGGCGAACGCGCAGCATGCTCTTCACCTTGTCGAAGTCGCCAACCATGGCTCGCAGCGCTTGCTCTTCCGCGGCGCTGCCAAACACCAGCGCAAAGTGTTTAGCGATCGCCGTAGGCCAATCCCCCGTTGGAATGCCTTTGCAGACCTGCGCGAGGTTGGAGAGCCCGAGGCTTTGGGGGCCTTCGACCCACTCAATCTCCACGACCCCGTTGCCCATCTGGTAGGCGACGCCCTGCGCCTTTACCTCGGCTTCGACGAGCGTAAGGAACATCGCAAGTTCCTTCTCCGATAGGAAGGGGGCCCACTCGGCTCGAGTCATGGATTTCGGAAGCTTAGCAAAGGACTCGAGAGCGCCCGCGTCATTCTGCATCGTCTCGGGTCGGGGATCGCTGAGGGTCGCGCGCCCCGACTGAACTTCGACGAGGGACGGTCATTCGACATCGACCAACACGGGGGCGTGGTCGCTGGGAATGCGTCCGTCGCGCTTCTTGCGAAAGTCCCGATCGATCTGCGCCGTGCGGGCCCGGCTCGCAAGGGGCTGGCTAGCCAACAGAAAGTCGATGCGAAGGCCATGCTTCTTGTGGAACGCGCCGGCGCGGTAGTCCCACCACGAAAACGCCTGTTCCGCAGGGTGTAGCGAGCGGAAAACGTCCACCAGGCCCAAGTCGATCAAACCTTTCCAGCATGAGCGTTCCTCCGCGGTGTGGAAGATGCGATCGGTGAACGCCGCCTCGTTCCACGAATCGAGCGCCGCAGGTACGAGGTTGAAGTCCCCGCCCATCAGCACCGGCTGACTCAGGGGCAGGCTGGCTGCGTACTCGCGAAGCTTCTCGAGGAAGGCAAGCTTCAGCTTGAAGTCCGGGTGGGACAGCGACTTGCCGTTGGGAACATAAACGCTCGAAACCAAGAGCCCTGCGGCCTCGACCGTCAATAAGCGGGCACCAAAGCTCTCCGCCCCCGGAAGCCCGCGTTGCACGATGCGCGGCTGACCCTCGAGTGCCCGACGCACCAAAACGGCGACCCCGTTCCACTGTGGCTGGCCGTGCGTGAGGGCCACATAGCCAACTTGGGCGAAGGCGAGGTGGGGGAACGCCTCGTCTTCGACCTTCAATTCCTGCAGACAAACCAGGTCCGGTTGGTGCGTTTGGAGAAAATCCAACACAAAGTCGAGTCGTGCTGGCAGCGAGTTCACGTTCCAAGTACAGAGGCGCATCAGCGCGCGAGGAGACGACATCCGAGGCCCTTCTGCCAAGGCTGCTGGCTCTGTAGCTTCACGCTTGACTTAGGCCACCCCCTGAGTAATCTGCGCGTCCCGCATTTCCGCGAGCATCGAGACCTGTAATGCCCACGATCAATCAGCTCATTCGTCAAGGCCGTGAAGCCAGCGTCTGGAAGACGGCTTCCCCCGCGCTCAAGTCCTGCCCCCAGCGCCGCGGCGTCTGCGTTCGCGTCTACACGACCACGCCGAAGAAGCCGAACTCGGCTCTTCGCAAGGTCTGCCGCGTCCGCCTGACGAACCAGATGGAAGTGACCAGCTACATTCCCGGTGAAGGCCACAACCTCCAGGAGCACTCCGTCGTGCTGATCCGCGGCGGTCGTGTGAAGGACCTCCCCGGTGTTCGCTACCACGTCGTTCGTGGCACGCTCGACGCCTCGGGCGCCAACGGTCCCAGCTCGACCAACAAGGCTAACCGCAATCGCAAGCGCTCCAAGTACGGCGTCAAGAAGCCCAAGGGCTGAGACGCTCGAGCAACCGTTTTTGAATCACTTTCTGACCCACGTGTTTGCCACGTGGCTCCCGCCAGAGAAAGAAGACAGCAATGCCCCGCCGCCGTGAAGTTCCGAAACGCCGAATCATCCCTGACCCCAAGTTCAAGGACAAGTTGGTCACCAAGTTCACCAACTCGATCATGCTTGGTGGCAAGAAGGCGACTGCGGAAGGCATTCTTTACGGCGCCTTCGACGTCATTCGGGACCGCTTCAAGGAGGAGCCTCTCGAGGTTTTCCGCAAGGCGCTCGACAACGTCAAGCCGAAGCTCGAGGTCAAGAGCCGTCGTGTCGGTGGCGCTACCTACCAGGTCCCGGTTGAGGTTCGTCCGGAGCGGCGCGTCTCGTTGGCGATGCGCTGGTTGGTCACGTACTCACGCGGCCGCGGCGAGAAGACGATGATGGAGCGCTTGGCCGCTGAGCTGGTGGACGCCGCTCAGAACCGCGGCAACGCGGTCAAGAAGAAGGACGACACCCACAAGATGGCCGACGCCAACAAGGCGTTCGCTCATTACCGTTGGTGATTCCGGTGGCAGGTGGCCTTGTTGGCTCCCTGCCTTCTTTCGTTTTGTTGATGGAAGCAAGCTAGCGAGCAATGAACTGCACGACATAAAGGATCGGGTTACGCCCCGCCGTTAATCGGCAAACAAGGCAACGTACCCCGACCCCTCTCCGGGTTCCCCTGGTGCTCACCGAATGGAGGTGGGCCAGCTTCGTATCGACGAGGCGGAACGGACCGGAGGGGGTTTCGTGCATTCTGGCCCCCAACCTTTTACCTGTTCGTTCCGACCGAGATTCCCATGGCCCGCGATTACAGCCTCGAAAAGACCCGAAACATCGGGATCATGGCGCACATCGATGCGGGGAAGACCACGACCACCGAGCGCGTGCTCTTCTACACGGGCGTCAATTACAAGATGGGCGAGGTGCACGAGGGTGCCGCGACCATGGATTGGATGGTTCAGGAGCAAGAGCGCGGCATCACCATCACGTCCGCGGCGACCAACTGCTTCTGGAAGCCGGATGAGGGCCCGCAAAAGGGCAACACTCACCGCATCAACATCATCGATACCCCCGGCCACGTCGACTTCACGATCGAAGTCGAGCGCAGCCTGCGCGTGCTCGACGGCGCGGTCGCGGTGTTCGACGGTGGAAACGGCGTGGAGCCCCAAAGCGAGACGGTTTGGCGCCAAGCCGACAAGTACCGTGTTCCGCGCATCGCCTTCATCAACAAGATGGATAAAGTCGGCGCGGACTTCGACATGAACGTCGCGTCGATACGCGAGCGTCTCGGTGCCGTTGCCGTACCAGTGCAGTACCCCGTGGGCCAGGAAGACCAGTTCCGCGGGCTCGTGGATCTCGTGCTGATGAAGGCTGCAATCTTCGACGAGGAGTCGAAGGGCGTCGACTACGCATGGCAAGCGATCCCGGCGGACATCGCCGAGAAATGCCAGACGCTACGCGACCAAATGATCGAAGCGTGCGCCGACGTCTCGGACGCCATCATGGAGAAGTTCATCGGCGGGGATGCTGCCTCGATCACGAACGAAGAGATTTGGGCGGCCCTGCGAAAGGGAACGCTCGAGTTCAAGTTCGTACCGGTGCTGTGCGGGTCGGCGTTCAAGAACAAGGGCGTCCAACAGATGCTCGACGCCGTCATCAACTACCTGCCTTCGCCGGTGGATATCCCGCCCGTTACGGGTAGCAACCCCGACAAGAAGGGCGCACCCGAGGTCACTCGCAAAGCCTCCGATGACCAGCCGTTTTCGGCGCTCGCGTTCAAGATCCTGCACGATCCGTTCGGCACGCTGACCTTCTTCCGCGTCTACAGCGGAACGATCTCCACGGGCGCCGCTGCGCTCAACTCGACCCGCGGGAAGCGTGAGCGTTTTGGACGCATCTTGCGCATGCACGCCAATAAGCGCGAGGACGTCGAGACCTGCTACGCCGGCAACATCTACGCCGCGGTCGGTCTACGCGACACGCGCACCGGCGACACGCTGTGTGATGAGAAGAACCCCATCGTGCTGATGAAGATGGAGTTCCCCGAGCCCGTGATCTCGATCGCGATCGAGCCGAAGACCAAGGCCGACTTGGACAAGTTGGGCTTGAGCCTCGCGAAGCTGGCCTTCGAAGATCCGAGCTTCCGTACCTTCACCAACGAAGAGACCGGCCAAACCATCATCGCTGGCATGGGCGAGCTTCACCTCGAGATCATCGTTGACCGACTGCGCCGCGAGCACAAAGTCGAGGCCAACGTCGGCAAGCCCGAGGTCTCCTACAAAGAGACGATCGCTCGCAAGGTCACCAACATCGAAGGCAAGTTCGTTCGGCAGTCGGGCGGCAAGGGCCAATACGGTCACGTCAAGATCGACTTGGAGCCGCTGCCGCGTGGGTCCGGCTTCGTGTTCGAGAACGACGTCGTTGGCGGCATCATCCCGAAGGAGTTCATCCCCTCGGTCGAGAAGGGCATCCGTGAAGCGATGGGCCGCGGCGTGCTCGCCGGTTACCCGCTGATCGACGCCAAGGCGCGCCTCTTCGACGGTAGCTACCACGACGTGGACTCGTCGACCTCGGCCTTCGAGGTGGCTGGTTCACTCGCGTTCCAAGACGCTGCAGCTGCCGCTGGCCTGGTGTTGCTCGAGCCGATCATGACCGTCGAGGTCGTCAGCCCCGAGCAGTACCTGGGAGACGTGATTGGGGATCTGAACAGCCGACGAGGCCGTGTGACGGACATGAGCCAACGCGGAAATGCTCGCGTGATCAAGGCAGAGGTTCCCCTCGCGACGATGTTCGGCTACGCAACCGACGTCCGTTCGCGAACGCAAGGTCGAGCTACGTACTCGATGCAGTTTTCGCAGTATTCGGCGGTCCCGACCGCCATCCAAGAAGAGATTGTCGCCAAGCAGCGCGGCTGAGCGCTACACACCCGAAGGAAGAAGAGAGAATCGCGATGGCCAAGGAGAAATTCAACCGCACCAAGCCCCACGTGAACGTCGGAACGATCGGTCACATCGACCACGGAAAGACGACGCTGACGGCTTCACTGGTGAAGGTTCAGTCGAAGAACGGGTTGGCGAAAGAGATTTCGTACGCCGACATCGCGAAGGGCGGAACGGTTCGTGACGAGACGAAGACCGTGACCATCGCTGCGGCCCACGTCGAGTACGAGTCGAAGAAGCGCCACTACGCTCACGTCGACTGCCCCGGCCACGCCGACTACATCAAGAACATGATCACCGGCGCAGCCCAGATGGACGGCGCAATCCTCGTGGTCAGCGCGCTCGACAGCGTGATGCCGCAGACCCGCGAGCACGTTCTGCTCGCTCGCCAGGTCGGTTTGACCCACATCGTCGTGTTCTTGAACAAGTGCGACGCCGTGGAAGACGCCGAGATGCTCGATCTCGTCGAGATGGAGGTGCGCGAGCTCCTCAACAAGTACAACTTCAAGGGCGATGACGCTCCGGTCATCCGTGGCGCTGCTCTTCCCGCAATGCGCGGCGAGGAGAAGTGGGTTGCCACCATCGGTGAGCTGCTCGACGCTCTCGACAGCCACATCCCGGAGCCGGTTCGCGACATCGATAAGCCCTTCCTAATGGCGATCGAAGACGTGTTCTCGATCAAGGGTCGCGGCACCGTCGCCACCGGTCGTATCGAGCGCGGCATCATCAAGGTGAACGAGGAGGTCCAGGTCATCGGCTTCTCGGACACGAAGAAGACGGTCGTCACCGGCGTCGAGATGTTCCGCAAGCTGCTCGACCAGGGCCAGGCTGGCGACAACGTCGGCTGCCTCCTGCGCGGCATCGAGAAGGAGCAGATTGAGCGCGGCCAGGTCCTCGCGAAGCCCGGAAGCATCACGCCCCACACCAAGTTCAAGGGCGAGGTCTACGTGCTCAAGAAGGAAGAGGGCGGTCGTCACACCCCGTTCTTCACCAACTACCGCCCCCAGTTCTACATCCGCACCACCGACGTGACGGGCACCTGCGCCCTCCCCGAAGGCGTGAAGATGGTTATGCCGGGCGACAACATCACGATGGACATCCAGCTGATTGCCCCCGTCGCTCTCGAAGAGCAGATGCGCTTCGCTATCCGCGAAGGCGGCAAGACGGTTGGCGCAGGCATCGTCACCAAGATCATCGAGTAATC
>JBILLK010000040.1:0-70565 GCA_044376115.1 Polyangiaceae bacterium
TCACGCGCGCGGTACTGTCAGTGCGCACGCGTCGGGTCCTCGTGGATCGCTTCACCTAGAACATGATCTGCGCGCTGTAGTCCTTCCGACATTGCGCGTCCCTTGGCGGCGCTTCGAGACTACCTGATGCCGCCGATGGCAACGCCGACGGCGATGGGGGCGACGACGGCGGCTGTCGCCGCGAGGCTGACAGCCGAAGCGTCGTTCAGCGAGAGCGTGGACGACAGCTTCTTCCGCGTCGGGTCATCGAAGGTTGTGACTGACTTGTTGACGGCAAAGTCGGCGACGTCACGCTCCATGACGAGAGACGTGGAATAGCACCCCGCAAAAGCGGAAGAGAGCAACATTAGCGCCCCCGAGCGAGCCGACGGCCTCGACTGGAGTGGCGCGCTCATATCGAGGACGGCTAGGCCGCTCTCTCCCGCCTGTCAAGCGCCCGGGGAACTCGAACCGCGATGCGCTCTTCGACCACGACAGTACCGTCCTGGCTCCGGAGCCGCGGAAGAAGCCGGGTGGCTCGGCGCGGCCACGTGCACCACCGCGATCGACGTCAGGCCGGTGACCGCCGGAGGCTGCCGGGTCGAATGCTGTCTACCCTCCCGAGGGTGGCCGCGGGAAATGACGGTGGCTCACGAGCCAAGGCACCGCGAGGGCGGGCAACGTCCACAGATCGGTAGGGTCCATCCAGAGGCGTACCGGGCGCCAAGGCGCGAGCTCACCTCGAGGCAACGCGACGAGCTGTCGCAACGGCCATTGGAGCGCGCCGAGACCGTTTCTGTACGCCCAGGCGGCCGGGTCGAAGATATTGATGGTCGCCATCGCGAGACCCGTCGCCACGAGCGCCCCTATCAAGAGCTCGCGGCGCGGCACGAACGAACGACCACCGCGTGACTGCCAGAGCTCGACAACGCCAACGAACAAGGCGGGCACGACGACGAGGCATGCGACGTCGGAGAGCTTGCCGGTGAGCCAGCCAGGGCCGCGGCCTTTAAGCACGTGGTCGTTCACGAGCCACAGCGCCAAGGCGGCGAGGATGACGGGATGGCGTAGCAAGCGCACGGGCTTCCTCGTCATTTGCTCCTCCCAGCGTCTCACTTCACCGTGACCTTGAACTCGGCGTCGTCGCTGAAGCTCGGGTTGCTGATCGCACACCCCGCCTCGTCGTTCATGAGGCTCCCATCGACCTGGACGTCATATGCGCGGTCGGGCGGCGAAACGACGACCCGGAAGCTCTGCTCGCAGTCGCCCTCCTCGGGGCAGTCCTCGAGGCTGCCGATTCGCAGCTCGCTGGTCAGTAGCTGGTCGCTCGTGAAGATGACCGAGGCGGAGGGCATTCGTTCGACGGTCACGACGACCGGTTCGGGGCCGTCGGCCACCTCGATCGTGACGGCGACATCGAGCGCCGTCGCGTCGCAGCGCGCATCTTCGTTGATCCGCAGATCGATCATCGTCGCCTCGCCCGCCGGAGAGGCACGCCCCCCCTCGTCGGTCAGGTAGACCGGCTCAGGGCAGAGGTTGCAATCAACGCCAGCGACGCGGTGATGACCGCTACCCAGCTTACTCGTCTCGATCGTTCCATGGCTGGCTTGCTCGCTTTTACTCGTACAAGGTCCGCCACGGAAGACGGAGCGGGACTTCTGCACCAACACGGCAGAGATGGACGTCATGACACTCGTCGACGCGGTGCTCTCACTGGCCTGAAGAATGAGCGAGCAATGCAGGCCCGGGATGACGTTGGCCGTGGCGACGAAGCGGGGTCATGACCTGAACGCCGGCGCCGACGCTCAGCGGGAAGATTGAGGCTCGCAAGCTGTTACCGGCCTGCCGTGCCGACACAGTCAACCGCCCGGGGTGAACGAGATCGGGTAGACCACCTTCATCGCCGGCCCTTCGAAGCTGGGGAATTGCAGCTCCTTGGATTTGCCTGCGACGCAGCGGTGCAGCTCTTCCCCTGCGAGATCGGACTCGGCTCGCGCGTGCGACACCCGGCCGGTCTTCGGCTCGATGGTGAAGTGGACCGTGACGCGTCCCTGAAGATTGGGGCATGGTCGCAACGCAGCTTCGTAGCAGCTGCGGTAGCTCGCGAAGCCGCTCCTCACGACCTTTTGAACCACCTCGGCGGGCAGCCCGGCCTTCTGCTTGCCGGCTGCCGCGAACGGGCTCGACGCTTGAACCGCGGGCCACTCTGCAGCTTGCTCGAGCGCGCTTCGTGCCGGTTGCTTCGGCGCGCGGCCGCAGCTGATCGAGCGTACGTCGACCTCCGCCGCAGAGCCGGGAAGCGCAGCGCTCTCGCTCACGATCGCGACGCAGGCCAATAGCCAAGCGGCAAGGAGCAGGTTCCGCCGAAGGCGGACGCAGCAATTATTCAAAAACACAGGCCCTAGACACCGCGGAACGAGCGTAGTTCCCCGCTTCTGGGCTACGGCCGCGGAGCTTCCTCCCCCGCAAAGGCCTGCTCATAGCCGCTTAGCTCGGTGCCGAACAGCCGGTCCCATAGGCGAGTAAAAAGGCCGTAGTTACCCGTGGAGCGTTGGTGATGCAGGGCATGAAAGGTTGCGCTGTTGCTCCAGCGCAACACAGGCACCTTCACCCACCAGCGCGGCAAGAGCTCATAGCCAAGGTGGGCCATAACGTTATTGGAGAGCCCCACCACCTGCACCACCGCAATCACCGGTAGCGGGATCGGCACCAGGAGCAACACGGGTATCAACCACCCGGTAATCAGCACTGCCTCCAGCAGGTGAAACGAGTAACTCGTCAGCGGGTTCAGATCCACGCTGCGGTGATGCACCTTATGCACGTGACGGAAGAGAAAGGGCGTATGGAGCGCGCGGTGCACGAGATAAAACCAAAGGTCATTGCCGATCGTCAGCAAGAAGACGGTCAGCAGCGCGCCGCCCACGCCCCAACTACCTAGGTCCTCCGGGAGACGGACATACCCCAATCGTTGCAGCTGGGTGATAACCGCCAGTTGCACCGCACCAAACGCCAAGACCACCGCAGAATGCCCCACTTCGTGACGCAACTGCGCTCCGTCTAGCGCGCGCCCTTGCACCGGAATACGTCGCTTGGCGAGCAGCGCCGCCGCCCACTTGCGCGTCACCCAATACACGAGCCCTACGATTATAAAGTAGCTGGCCGCCTGCGTTAGATAGGTGGATACGAGCTGAACCAAGAGCTCCGCTTCCCAGCTCATCGGCTGGCCTCGATGCACGCTATAAACCGTGACGACGCGCAGAGCAGCTGAACCGCAAAGGGGCGACTGGCGAACCTCATGCGTGTTCTTTAGCAACCCCGCCCAAGCATTGCAACCACTAGTTGCAATGCTTGCCTATGGCGTGACCGCCTGGTCGAGGGCGCGCCCAACGCTCCCCCGTTCGAGCCAGGGTTCACCGTGGGCCGGCAACAACAGCGCGTCGCGGTGCCGCGCCAACGCCGAGAGCCCCGCTAGCGCCTCCGCGTCGTTCCGATCATCCTCGGCGAAGACCACCGCACCGCTCGTTCCGAACATCGGGTCCAGCGTCATCAGCGCATCCCCGCTGAACAAGGCCCCACTCTGCGGGTGGTACAACGCGCAGCTGCCTGCGTTGTGCCCGGGGACCTGCACCACCTGCAGCTGGCCCGGTACGTCCAGCACGTCACCGTCGGCGAAGAGCAGCGGTGAAGCGAGCGGTGGCTGCGTCAGCACGCCGTCCAGCACCGCTTCGGCGAAAAGACTGAGCGCCCGAGGCCGCCACAAGCGCCGCCACAACCGCGCCGGCGGCCGAACCACGTTGGGATGCGTGGCGAACGCGCGATCCGCCTGGTGCAGGTGCACCGGCACACCCAGCGCAGCCAGGTCCTGCGCGAAGCCGATGTGATCGGCGTGGCCGTGGGTCAACACGATCGCCTCGATGTCGCCGACCGAGCGCCCCGTCTCCGCGAGCCACGCACGCAAGTAGCGCCAGTGACCGCGAAAGCCACAGTCGACGAGGGTGACCGAACGACCTTCTGTGAGCGCGAAGAAGTTCACTCGCTGGCTGCCCAGCAGCGTGATGCCCGGGAGCACCTGCTGAGGCTCACGAGCGGTCGCAAAGCGATTCGAAGGGCGAATGGGCAGGTGCGGCAGAGGGCTAGCTTCCATTATGGAAGCTATCATGAAACTTCTGAAGCGGAAGTCAAGTGCTACGCTTTCTTGGTGATCCCCGACTCCCACCAACACTGCCCCGCAGGCCACGCGCTCGCGCTCCTGGGCGACCGCTGGTCCTTGATGATCGTGCGTGAAGCCCTGCGCGGCGCTGAGCGCTTCGACGCCTTCCGCCAAAGCCTGGCCATCTCCGAGCACACGCTGAGTCGCAAACTCACGCATCTGCAGGAGGTCGGGGTGCTCACCCGCGCACAAGACGGCAGCTACGCGCTCACCGAGGCTGGGGAAGACCTGGCCCAAGTGCTCGCGGTATTGGGCCACTGGGGCCAACGTTGGCTGCCCATCGAGCAACCAGCGCTAGCGCCGCCTCCCGCTGTGATGGCCGCGGCGGTCAGCCTCGGGCTCGCCCCAGCGAAGCGCAAGTAGGCTCCGCGATCGAAGCGGCCGAAGACACGCCGCAAGGCTCGACGAACCACGCTGGACAAGCTACGCCTCCCCCTTGTGACTGCTGCACAACGTCGGGATCTCGGTCGGCCACGGGGCAAGCCCATTGAGCGGCAGATCCTCGAGGAGACGCTGCGTGAGCTGGCCGAGCACGGGGTCAGTGGGCTGAGCATTCCGCGCATCGCGGAGGCCGCGCAGGTCAACAAGACCAGCATCTATCGGCGTTGGCCGACGAAGGAGGAGCTGGTCGCGGCCGCGCTAGAGGAGACGCTGCGCAGCACAGCCGGCGAGCTGCGCGACACTGGCTCCCTGCGCGGCGATCTCGAGCAAATGCTCAGCGTTGTAGCCGCTCAGCTCGGCTCCCCGAGCGGGCGCGCGCTGCTCGTCGCGAGTATGTCGGAGGCCGCCGCCGCCGCGGTAGGCGAGCTCTCTGGAGACCCGATGGTCCGCAGACAAGAGGCCGCGGTCGGGCTGGTGATGCGTGCCGCCGAACGCGGGGAATGGGACGTCGAGCGCTACCTCCCGGACGCTGTGTTCGCCATGTTGACCGGCAGCGCGATGCACCGCCTCCTGCTCGAGCGTCAGCCTCTCACCGAGGCCTGGAGTCGCTCGGTCGTCGAGGTGCTGGTACGCGGCGTCCGGCCCGAAAAGGCCAAGGCCAAGGCCAAGGCCCCCGCACCGCGCGCCAAGCGCTCCCGCTAGCGTCCGCCACGGAGCCTTCGCTCGACTGGACGCGGTCGGTCGCCGCATTTACCGTTTCATCGATGTCCCACGAAGACGACGACGCGATCGAAGAGGACCACGCGAACGACGAACAGGGCGACGAAGACGACGAGATCGAGTTCGGGAGCGTCTTCGAGGACGGCGTTCCAGCGGGTGCGCTCGCACGGGTGAGCGCGGGGCTCTTCGCGGGTGCGGTCTCGAGCGCGCTGATGCCGCTCGCTTACGGCCTCGACGAGTGCATGTTCAAGGGCGACCGCGCGCGCGGGACGTATTGGCTCTCGAATGGTCAGGGGGATTTTGCGGTGTATGTCTGGGCCCCTGAGGGCCTGGTCGTGACCACGTTCAACCACGAAATGAACCCCCACTACGACACCCCCTGGGAAGAGCGTCGGCCGCTCCGCTACTTGCGAGGTCTTCCCTCTGCACTGCGCGAGCTCGCCGCCGCGGCGATCGAGGCGGCTCAGCACGACGTCGCGAGCGGCATCTGGATGACGGAGACGGACGCCCGGTACGGCACTTCCTTCGGCGACGACCAGCTCGAGGCGGCGCTGGGGTGGGTGCGTGATCTCGCGGGTGCGGACCCCGAGCCGAACGAACTCTTCGCGAGGATCGCTGCCTCAGGCCGAGTCGACCCGGATGACGCTTCGGAGATCTTCTCGGCGACAGACACAGACCAGGAGGAGCCCCGCATCGGTTCGCGTGCGTCGCGGCCCTGGTGGGGGGAAGATCTCCTGCGGACGAAGGCCAAGCTCGCTGCCCTCGGCATCGCCTGGGATGATCCCGCCGCAGACTGGGAGCAGTACAGGTCGCGTCCGTGATCCTCCGTCTGGGTCGCCAGACGGGCGGACGGCGCAACGAAGTGCATTCGGTCCTGCCCGTAAGCTAACCTCCGGAGCCCAAGGGCTGGTGATACCGCATTCTTCTTCTGCCTTACCCACGGCGAAGCCGATGCCGTAGCTTCGCTCGCGCGGCAGGCGCTCGTAACCGTAGCGGAAGACCCGTGGGAGGCTTCTTGGATATTGGAGCTTTTGGCTGCCAAGGACGTCGGGACGCCGGGGCACGGCGCAGGCATGAGCGTCTGCGGGACTGTGAGCAAGTTTCCCGACGAGAAGGGCATTCTGGCTGCTCTTTCGCCGTTCTTGCTCGAGGTTTTTCGCGCACACCCGAATGGTCGCGCCGTCTTGTGGATGGAATCCTACGAAGCGGAGGGCGGTGCGGCCGTAACTGAGATCTTCGCGACCGACGAAGAGCTGCGCTCAGTTGGTACCGAGCACCGGCTTGAAACCCGGCGCCACTTTCTCGACAACGGCACACGACTAGAACCCGGCGCGCCCCCCCGCACCGCGCGCCAAGCGCTCCCGTTAGAAGTCCTCGGTCTCGTCGATCGGCGGATCGGTCAAGCCGGCGATGCACTCGCTCAACGCGCGGTGGGCCGCCGGATCGGAGCCATCGTAGGCGGAACACGGAGCCGCCTCCACGCAGTCGGCTTGGCGTTCGAGAGCGAGCGCGTCTTCCTCGCTGCAGAGCATGTTGTAGTCCTCGCGCTGGGTGTCGGGAACGTTGGCGCAAGTGAACTTAGCCTCGTGAATGCGCTCGAGCGCCTCATCGCAAGGCGTTGGCTCACAACCGGCAGCCGCGACCACGAACAGCAGCAAAGCGACCTTCGCGAACGATCTCACAAGCCACCTCCTTGACCGCCGGCACCGTCAGCGTTCGGCTCGAAGTCCTTCTCCGCGACGACCACGATGGGCACATCCACGCTCTCCACGATGCCCACCAACGTCAGCGTCACCAGGGCGACCCCCGGGGCTCGAGCGGTGATGGCGATGGTGTTGTTTGGACCGGAAAAGACGTCTGCGACCTCCGGGTTGTTGCTCACCATCGTCCAAAAACCATCCAGCTCTTCAAGTTGGTTCTCGTCCTCCAGCGTGAACGCATCGAAGTCCACCGAAACGTCGGCGGCCTCCTTGATCACGAGCCCCTGCGAGCCTTCGAACACGTCCGGTCGCCCGCTCTCGATCGGCTTCCAATTGCAGTTCTCCGCACCCTCCACGACTTGACCTTCCAAGCTGTCGATTTGCGTCCGCGCATCGCATGCAGCCAGCGCGAGCAACGCACTCGCGAGTAACTTCACACCCTTCATGCACCCAACTTTTGCCAATCTTTTCATCGTTTTTCGACCGCCACGTTAGCAGCAGATACGGCCGAGTTCGCGTTCAGCTTCCTGGGCCGAGCACGTTCCTGTCGCGGCCGCGACTCGGGCGCTGCTCGGGGCGCAATGCGTAGTAACGTTCGCTCCTCATGGCTCGAACCCATCGCGATGTGCAGCTCGCCGTGCTCCCGCCCGACGCCTGGATGTTGGCGCGCAACTCCGGCAGCGAGATCCCGAGCTTCCGACTGACCGGCGCCGATCCAGCGAGTTTGCGGCTGCGCTTCGATCGCGGCTTTGGCTGGTCCAACCCGATCGATGTCAACGTCACCATCTGGCAATCCGGGCCTGCACACAGCACGCTTCGCTACGAGGCGAGCTTGCTCGCCCTGGCCGACCCGTTCGACTTCATGGGCAAGAACCTCGAGCGCTTCGAGCAGCACCTGCACGCGCACTGTTACGCGTGGATGAACGGCGTGGCGCCTCCCCCGCCCCCCGTCGACAAGCACAGCGTCAAGGTGAACCTCATCATCATCGGCGTGGTGTTCGGCGTGCTGTTTCTCTTCGTCTTGGTGTTCGTGGCAGCGATGCTCGCGCGGTAGCAGCGCCGTAGGCCGCGCTTCAGCTCGGCAGCCCGGTCGCGGCGCGCTGCGCGAGCCCTTCGAGCCAGCGCTGGTGCCAAGCGAGCAGCTGCCTTCTCAGGATGAAGCCGCCGACGGTCGGTACGAGCCCACGTTGAACCTCTTCGGTCACCACGCGACAGCGCTTGGCGCCCCGCGGCTCGAGGACCCAGCCGTGATAACCGCGGCCACCGGTCGCCACCCCTGACCACGCCAGACGCTCACCGGGGATGAACTCCTCGATTACGGTGCGCACGCGGAAACCGAAGGTGATCCAATCAAAGCGCGAACCGTGCGTTAGGTCGGGCCCAGGCGTCGCGCGGTCAAAACGCAGGTCGCGACAGTTGCCGTACCACTCGGGCCAGCGGCTCGCGCGCACCAACCAGGCCCATACCTGCTCGCGTGGAGCTTCGATCAAAAGCTCATTGTGGGTAAAGAGCGGGCCGCGCGAAGGCTCGAAATGCGGCGGAAAAAGCACCTCGCTCATGCCTCGATCTCCATCCCGGGCAGGCTCGCGACGAAGTCCGGCCCGAGCACCTTGGAGGGCGTCGCATGCCCTGCAAGGGCAGCGCCCTCGAGCACCCTTGCAGCCACCGCGACCGCGCTCGCGATCGTCACCTCGTAAGCCTCCGGGCCGCGGATCGTCACCCTCGCGCTGCGGGTGCCATCGCTCGCCTCAGCGACGACGAAGGTCGCACCGCGCTCCCGTTCGGCGGTGGAGGGCCCCTCCGGAGCGCTCGCGATCATCGCCCGCACCAGCGCCTTCCCCAGCCCGGTATCGAGGAACCAGCCGAGCTTCATCAGCAGCCGCGCGGCGAAGGGAAAGGTCGAATACGTCTCGATCGTGGGTACGCCGGTGCTCGCAAATGCAGCCACGAGATCGGCACGCCACGGGTTCGTTACGACGCTGCTGGGCCCCGCGCCGAGATCCATGCGCCGCGTTTGCTCCCCTGGCCGTGCGGGCACCAGTACGCCTCGCGAGCGCTTGACGCCGGTGCGATGGATCGACGGGAGCACGGTGCGTAACGTGCCCTTCGACGCACCGCCGCGGGTGTCGTACGCGATCACCAACGAGGTCGCGTTTGGGACCTTTTGCGCTGCCAGCGCTGCCGCGCAGTCGGTCGGGACGACCCCGAAGCCGACGCCGGGCATCGCCATCACGCCGCGCTCGCGGAGCTCGGCATCGCGCGCTGCAACCAGCCCGTGCTCCTCGGCCTCACCGGCCAGATCGAGATAGTGCGCGCCCGTTTGCAAACACGCACCCAGCAGTGGAGGCAACGTATGAATGAACGGCCCGGCGCAATTCAGCAGCACGCTCACGCCGCGCAACTCCGCGGCTGCACGGTCGGCGTCCTCCAGCCCGAAGCTGCGGGACTCACAGCCAAGCTCGCGCGCGAGCGCCCCCAGCCGTGCGCCGTCACGCCCTGCGATGACCAGCGGGAGCCCTCGACGCCGCGCCTCCCGCGCGATCAACCCGCCGGTGTATCCTGCTGCACCGTAGATCATCAACATAGACGGACCATACGATTTTCGTCTCATTCGTTCAATGCCCATTGAACACGGATTTATCCATGAAGCGCCCCCGCAGCTCCGATCTCCCTGAGCCCGCTGCCTCCGCCAGCAAACGCGATCTGCTAGTGAACGCCGCAGAGGAGTTGTTCCGCCGCAATGGGGTGCGCGGGACCACGATGGAGGCCATCGCTGCCGAGGCCGGCGTTGCCAAGGCCACCGCCTATGCCAGCTTTCGCAACAAGGACGACGTCTTCCGCGCCGTGTGCGAGCACTTTGCAGCGCGCCTCGATGCTCGAATTGCGGCGGCAAGCGAGAGCAAGCTCACCATCGAGGCGCTGCTCGAGGCGAAGTACGGCCTCACCTACGAGCTCGTCCACAGCTCACCGCATGCGGCGGATCTGCTCGCCACCAAAGATCGAGTGGCCGCCTCCATCCTGGCCGAGGCCGACAGCCGCTTCCGCGAAGCGCTGCGGCTCGCGCTGATCGAGACCGGAATGGCCGCTCGAGAGGCCCGCGAGGTGGCCCTCTTGCTCGAGAACGCGACCTACGGACTCGCCGCTCGCGCCGAGAGTGCCGCGCAGCTGAAGAGCCAAATGGCCCGCCTCGCGCGCGCGCTGATTAGCTAGACGGCGCGGTAGCTTGCTCCTTCGTCAGCGAGGGAACGCCCAGGTCATGTAGCAACAAACGCCGGGCTCCAGCTTTCGGCGCAGCGTGGTTAGCTCCGCCGAGAAGGAGCGATAGTGAAAGTGCAGATGAGGCCCGGGCGGCGGCGTTGAATAGGAGATCTCCTGCGCTTCGCAGCGTTCGAAGGGCGAAGGAAACGCAGGCGAAGGGGCCTGCGCCGGCGGCTGCAAACACTCCTCGGTGTGCTCCGGATTATTCTTGTAAAAGGGCTCCTCGGGCAGCGGACGCGTCGGCAGCGCTCGCGCCGAAGCGCCGGCAGCGGGCGCGCTCGTCGACGAAGACGCAGAGGGCACGGTCGCCGTCTCGACGCGCGGAGTCGGCGACGCGGTGCTGCCAACCTCAGCCGAAGGCTCCCCCGCGCCAAGCTCGGGCCCACCTTCCACCGAGCTGTGCTGAGCACGAGCGTGCGCCGGCGCTGCGCTCTCGGGCGGCCCGCCGCATGCGGCGAGCCAGGCTGCAACGCAGCTTGCAACGCCGAACGCTGCGACCTTGGCGGCCCGCGCGACGCCAGCCCTCGAACCCGAGGCGAACGGCGACATCGGCTTGCCCATGCTCGGACGCTATCAGACGAGCGATCCTCCGACCACCGAGCGGCGTACTACTCGGGTAGCGTCGCTCGCGACCGCAACACCTTGGCCAGCGGCGATCGCTCATACGGTGCGCACACGGGTGGGTCGCGCGCCCATATTGAACTTCCGACACCCAACCGCGGTAGGCTGGACCGAATGACTTGGGACGACGCCCCCTGGACCTTCGGAGGCCTGAAGCTCACGAGGCAAGCGATCGACGTGGTGGAGCGCGAGGCCATCGCTGGCTACCTCGCAGACCATGAGGTCTGTGGATTGCTCGCTGGGCCTCTCGCTGATCCGCTCCTGTGCGATCGCGCCATCCCCATCGAGAACCTTGCGAAGGTGTTCCACGCCCGAGACCCGGTCGGTTACCCAGAGAGCGCGCGCACGTCCTTCCTCTTTCATGAGCGCACGCTCGAGGCCGCCCTGCGCGACGGAAACTCCCGAGGCTCTCCGGTGAAGGTGCTCTACCACTCACATCTCGATGTGGGCGCCTATCTCTCGGGAATGGACGAGGCCATGTTGTCACGCGGAGCGCTGCCCCTGACACGCGACGGCCGGGCGACGCTGGGGGCGGGACCACCGTGGCCGCTCGCGTTCTTGGTCGCGAGCGTGCGTCGCCCGAAAGAGGCAGAGCCGCCGGTCGTGGATGACCACCGGCTCTTCATCTGGCGGAGCGGTGTGTTCGAGGCGTCGACGATCGAGATCGTCGAGGCTGTTGCTTGCGCTCGCTCCTGAACGCCTTGAGCGCGGAGTTTAGGACTTTGCACTTCGTGCGCACGCCGTTGTCCGCAAGTTGTACAGGCGACCGCGCCCCTCACGGCCTACGGTACATTGTTTCCGCTCGGTCCTAATCTTGCTCCGCACCCGCGGTAACCGCAGTCGAGGAACGATGATTTCGCAAGCGAACCAACTCCAAGTGCAAGTGGCCACCGGTGATGCCCTCGACGCTCGCTGGTTCTCGGTATCGCAGGCGATGGATCAGCTGTTTTGCGCTGAGATCCACGTCGTCTCGAAGAACCTCAGCGTGTCGCTCGAAGAGGTGATTGGGGCCGAAGCTTCGTTCTCCATTCGCACGAAGGGTGCGCGGCACGTCCTCTACGGTGTCGCGGCAGAAATGGTGCAGCTCCGCGTGGACGAGGACGGAGTCGCGACCTACAAGCTCATCCTTCGGCCGCGCGCGTGGCTCCTTACGCAGCGGAAAAACTACCGCATCTTCCAATATCAATCCGAGATAGCCATCGTCAGGCAGCTCCTGGCAGAGTGGGGCATCGAGCACGAAGTGATCCTCGGGCGGGAACACAAGCCGCGGAAGTATCGCGTCCAATATGACGAGAGCGACTTCGCCTTCGCATGCCGGATGCTCGAGGACGCCGGCATCGCGTACTTCTTCCAGCCCACCGACGCCGGCACGAAGCTCGTGCTGTGCGACCAGCCGGAGCGAGCCGACGTCACGTTTCCGCTCCTGCCTTTTCACGATTCGCCGCAGGTCACAGGGGGCGACTTCGTCACCGACGTGAGGGTGCGGCAGCGCGTCAAGCCTGGCACGAGCACGATCGGTGATCTCGACTACCGAAGGCCGAGCACGTCCCAGCCCAGGCTCTCCAAGAACGCGGGGTTGCCCGTCGAGGCGGCGCTCGAGCAGTTCGACTACGAGCCCGGTGCGTTCCTCTTCCAGGGCGCCGCAGGCGGCAGCTCGCCAGCAGCCGACGATCGCGGAGCTGCTCGGACGGACGAGGCCAGCGGCACAGACCGCACCGAGACGCGCCTCTACGCGGCTCGGAGGGGCGACAAGATCGTCGCCGTCCAATCGAACGTGCTCGGCCTTGCCCCTGGCATCGTGTTCTCGATCGCGAACCATCCCCATCGGGTGGTCGGCCTCGGCGCGCAGGTGCTCGTCACGTCCACCGAGCTCAGCGGGGCCCACGACGCTGACTGGCGCATCAAGGTCGAGGCTGTCTCCACCGGCGTGCCGTACCGGCCGATGCGGTGCACGCCAAAACCGCGTGTGCCCGGGCTCGAGAGCGCGACCGTCGTGGGTCCCAGCGGAGAGGAGATTCACACGGACGAGTACGGACGTGTTCGCGTCCACTTCCATTGGGACCGCGAGAGCAATCGAAGCGACAAGAGCTCATGTTGGCTGCCTACGAGTCAGCCGTGGGCTGGCACCAGCTTCGGTGGTGTCAATCTGCCCCGCGTTGGCCAAGAGGTCCTCGTGCAGTTCCTGGGTGGTGATCCCGATCGGCCGGTCGTGATCGGTCGCCTCTACACCGAGATGAACCCGCCGCCGGACAAGCTCCCTGGGTTCAAACACGTCTCGGGCATCATGAGCGAGTCGACGCCGCGGCTGATCATGGGCGGAGCGGGCGAGCCTGGTGCGAGCGCGCCCGACAGCATTCTCGGCGGGGGCAAGCCGATGAGCCCCGAGGAGATCGCGAGCGAGGTTCAAGGGAACGGGCCCTACGCAGCAAAGTCACCGACGGGCGCCATACACGAATGGCCCGGAAGCGGCATAAAGTTCTCCGACGCGGACGGTCAACAATCGATCTACCTGCAGGCGCAGAAGGACCTCAACATCACGGTCAACAACGCTTGGCGCACCATCGTCAAGGCAGATCGCTCGTGCAAGGTCGGCTCCGACGACATCCTGGAAGTGGGTGGCCGTCACGTGGTGATCATGAAGGGCAACCAGACCGTCGAGATCAAGGGCGAGCAGTACCTTTCCACGTCGGAGGCGCGGGCCGAAGAGATTCAAGGCACGATGAGCCTCGATGTCGACAAGTCCTTCGAGTGCACGTCGGATCTCGACATCAACTACACAGCAAAGCAACTCCTGTCGATCGAAGCCAAGAACAGGATCGAGCTCGTCTCGAAGGGTGGCTCGATCGTCCTGACGAAAGACTCGATCGTGGTCACAGCCGCGGACGTGTTCGTGCAGCCCGGTGAGGGCGGCTTCAAGAAAGGTAAGTAGGCTGAGTCGATGAGGATACGACACTTCTCGTTCTTGGGCGTTCGAGGTCTCGATGGGTGGAAGAAGGATCTTCCCCGTACGAGCGATACCGATCTCACCGTGATCCACGGGCCGTATGGGAGCGGGAAGACGAGCTTCCTCGACACCCTCGCCGCCGCCAAGGAACGCATCGCAGCGTACGGCACCGCCGACAGCCGCTGGGATGGGCTCGTGGCCCAAGACGGCGGAGCGAAGGTGCTCATCGATTGGGAGGTGAGCGATGAAGAACGAACACGTTTTGCGCTCGCCGATAGGCTGGTGTCTTCGGAGGCTTTGCTGGGGCGAGCGGTCGCCGCCGCCAAGAACCCGATCGCGCTCCAAGGCATCCTGACCGAGCCGGGCAGCGCGACGCGCGGCTCCGTACACTACCTGCACGATTCGCGCGGGCTCGAAGGTCCCGTGAGCTTCGGCGCAGAGGAGGCGGCGGTCCGCATGCGCTTGACCACGCGCAACAGCAAGTTCGCCGAGGCCTACGACGTCCTGGATCAGCCCGAGCGGGCCGCCGACAAGGAGCTGGCCTCGAGGCGGTTCGCCGAGCTCTGCCCGCGTCTTGCGATCGAAGGACTGCGTCGCTTCGGTACCACGTTCACCTCGCAAGTCCGCGACCGCGCCACAGGCGCCGTGCGTCCCGTCGCCTCTCTGTCAGCGTCGGAGCAGCAGGCTTTTCTCCTTGCCCTGTATACAGCGCGGCCGATCGTCAACTCGGTGGTCTTGGTCGACGCCCCGGAGACAGGCTTCGGCGATGGCGCGGTCGAGTACGTCCGAGCCTTGCTCCGATGGACGACGAACTCGCAGATCATCGTCGCGACGAGCGCCGCCGTCGTGCGGTCCATGCCCGAGGTCTCTCACGTGCTCGAGCTCGCGCCATGACCTGGTTCTCCACCACCGCGTTCAGCTTCGAACTCCCAGGCGCTTGGAGCGAGAAGAGCGTGCAGACGCACCAAGCGCCGGGTGGGCGCGCTGCGCTCCTGGTCACTCGCGAGCCAAGGGCCAAGGATGCGGCTCCCGCCGACCTTGCGAAGGAGCTTTCGGCGCTGCCTGTGCCCGCCGACACCGAGCGCGAGATTCTCCACGACCTGCGCGTCGAGATCGGCTCGCTGGAGGGCGAGGACGTCGCGCTCGTGCGACGGAGCAAGCAGGCCGCTGAATACCATCGGATCGTGCGGGTGCCCTACTACGAGCTCGATCTAGCCTTTCAAGGGGCGAGCCGCCACGAAGACCGAGCGCTCGTCGACGCGTGTATGGAGGAGGTGCTCGCAACCGTGCGCTTCAGGCGGCGATGAGCGCTGGGTCCACCGTGACGAAGTACGCGACCGAGTGTGCGTACGAGATCGAGGCATCGTGGTCCGACTCCTCCCAGCACATCTACGAACTCGGCCCGGTTCGGGTCCTCGTCGAGCGCTTTGCTCCGAACGGCGCGGCGGAGGCCTCGATACGCGCTGCGATCGAGCGGTTCCGGACGACGATCCCGGCGTACGAACTCGTCCGCTTTGATGCGTCGGACGAGCCTACGCCGGGGGCCCTCATCGTCGCGCACCGACTCGGGGGGCTCTCGCGCTTCGAACTCAGCGTCTTCTTTCCCGTGGGCGATCACACGTGGACCTTCCGGGTCTCGGCGCCGCTCGACGAGGAGCCTGCCTGTCAGGAAATCTTGGAAGCGTTCCTTCAAACCTTCGAACCTATCGAGGCATCATGAGCAAGATCCCCGCTGCAGCGCGACATCTCGACTACATCGAGCACGACTACAGCCGGCTCGGCAAGTTCATCGGGCTCTTGATCACCATCGGTCTCGACGCGCTCCCGATCGCCATCGCGCTCACGGGACCTGCCGGGCTCGTCTTTGGTGCGGCCTTCTGGCTGGTCAAGTACAAGGTCAACAAGGCCATCGAGGACGAGCTGATGAAGCTCGGAGGGAGCATCAAATCGGATGGTGGCCCCGAGGTGGCCAAAGGTTCGGAGAACGTCTTCATCAACTCCCTCTCTGCTGCGCGGGGTGGACCCGATGGTGACAAGCTCAACTGCTTCACCCACGGGGAGTCGAAGATCGCAGCAGGGAGCAAGTGGGTGTACATCAACAACAAGCCCGCTGCGCGCATCGAGCTGGATCGAACCGAGTGTACCCACGGCGGCACGCTTCGCTCCAACCCGGCCTCTCCAAAGCCGAACGTCTTCTTCGGAGGCGAGCCAACCGAATACGACAACGAGTACTCGTTCCACACGGTGGTCGACTACGCCAACATCGGGAAAAAGGTCACCCAGGCTGCGATGAAGAAAGCGGGCGAGGGCTTCGCAGCGGCGATGCTGGAAGCGGCAAAGGAGGGCGGCGAAGACGCCGCCGACAAGGTCGCCGACAAGGTCGTGGACTATCTCTGGAAAGATCCCACGTTCCCGAATCAAGCACCCAACCCGTGGAGAGATCCGGCGGGTGTGCGATGAGCCTCGACAACAGCGCACGCCTGTCAATCTCCAGCGGGGATCCGCTAGACGTGAGGTCCTTCGAGATCACGCAAGCGATGAGCTCGCTCTTTCGAGTCGTGGTGGTCGCCGTGTCGCCCAACCTCGACATCGACTTCGACGAGGTCTTGGGAGAGGAAGCGGGATTCACCCTCTTCGCCGGCTCATCGGCTCGGTCCTTCTCCGGGGTCGTCGCCGAGATCAGCCAGCGACGCGTGGACGATCGAGGCCTCGGCACCTACGAGGTGGTGCTCGTGCCGCGGGCCTGGTTGCTCACCCAGCGCACGAACTACCGAATCTTCCAGTACGCCTCGGAGCTCGAGATCGTGCAGCGGCTCCTCTCCGAGTGGGGCGTGTCCCACCGGGTGGAGTGCGGAGGTGTTCACAAGAATCGTAAGTTCAGGATGCAGTACGGTGAGACCGACTACGCGTTCATGTCGCGTATGCTCGAGGACGCTGGCATCAGCACGTGGTTCGACGACGCCGAGGGGGAGAGTGTGCTGGTCCTCTCGGATGATCCCCAAAGCGCGCAAGTCGCTCATAGTCTTCGGTTCCACGACAATCCGGGCATCACCGACCATCACTTCGCCACGAAGGTCCACGTCGGTGAGCGTCTGCGCCCAGGGCGAACGACGATCGCCGACCTCGACCATCGGCGCCCCAGCACGAGCCAACCTTCGGCGAGCGCGGCTCTTGGGCTCGCCACTGAGGCCGCGCTCGAGCAGTTCGACTACGAGCCGGGCGCCTTTCTTTACGTAGCGTCGGCCGGCGGCAGCACCCCCGCCGCCGACGATCGCGGCACGTCGCGCACCGATGAAAGCGCTGGCGCCACCAAAACCAACAATCGCCTCTTGGGCCGGAGGCAAGACCACCACGAGGTCTCGTTCACCTCCGACGCGATCGCGCTCGCCCCGGGCGCCACGCTGGTGATCGCAGATCATCCGCACGTGGCCGCCTCCGGTGCGTTGCTTCTGACCCGAGCCACGTTGCGTGGCGCACACAACGACGACTTCCGCGTGGACATCGTGGCTGTGCCTGCGGGCGAGCCGTTTCGACCGGCACCCGTCACACCGAAGCCGCTCGTGTATGGTCTCGAGAGCGCGACGGTGGTTGGCCCGGGCACCGACGACATTCACACGGACGAGTATGGTCGCGTGCGCGTGCACTTCCACTGGGACCGCGAGAGCGGACGCAACGAGGCCAGCTCCTGCTGGATTCCGACCAATCAGCCGTGGGCGGGTGCGGGCTTCGGCGGCACGGTCATTCCTCGGGTCGGGCAAGAGGTCCTGGTGGAGTTTCTCGGCGGCGATCCGGATCGGCCGGTCGTGATCGGACGGACGTACACGGAGCACCAACCACCTCCATACGAGCTCCCGCGAGGAAAGAAGCTCACGGCGCTCATCGGCAATCCGACCCCTGGCATGCTCATGGGAGGAGCGATGGGTGGAGTCGATTCTCAGATCTTCGAGCTGCAGCGGGGCAACAGCCCTGCATTTACCTCCCTCACCGAGAACAGCATCCGAAGTTCCGGCAACACGGGAATTGCCGATCGCCAGCGAGAGCAGGCCAGAAATTCGAACCTGAAGCCAAACGATGAGTTTGCCGCCGACCTCCCGCAAGACATGCGCACGCAGGCCGGCTACGGGGACACTCGGAACATGTTCGTGGTCGGTGACGAGAAGGACAAGAACCTCGTCTTCATGCAAGCGCAGCGAGACCTCAACATCCTGGCAAAGAACAACTGGCGCACGGTCGTCGGCAACTTCCGAGGCATCGCGATCCTCGGCAACGACGATCTGCACGTCCGCAACAAGCAGCTCGTGTCGGTCGTGGACGCGCAGCTGCTCCAAGTCGAAAAGGACCAATCCATCGACGTGACGAAGAAGCGCACCGAGGACATCGGGACCACGTGTGGCCTCATCGTGACCAAACACGCAAAGATCGAGGTCAAGACCACGATGACCCTCAAGGCCAAGAAGTCCATCGTGTTCGAGTCTGATGAGGCCATTCAGTTCAGGGTCGGTAGCTCGGTCGTGCGCATCGACAAGAACGCGATCGGGTTGAGCTCCAAGAGGATCGATCTGAACCCGGCAGCCGTGACCGCGAAGGCCCGCTTCGAGCCAATCACCGACGCCCGAAAGGCAGCGTTCGAGGCCGCGGCCCGCAAGGCGATGGCCGCAAAACCTGCATCACAGGAAGATCGTCTCAGCCAATACGAGTCGAGCCAAACGAATCCGGATCTGCAGCAGGCGGGCACGGACGGGTTGAACCACCAAATGCAGAACGGCGAGAACGCCAGCACGATCAGCGGCAACAACTACGCGGCGTACCGGGATCAGCTTCAGCGCGGCATGCATACGGGCGGACGCACGATGTCCCCGGAGATGGCCGACTCGACCCTGAATCAGTTCATGGCGCAGTAAGGAGATGTCGATGAGCTTCAACGACTTGAGCGTGACCATCGCCACCGGCGATACGCTGGACGTGCGGACCTTCAAAGTGGAGCAGGAGATGAGCAAGCTCTTCTCCGTCGAGCTCCTGGTTCGCTCCGAGAATCAGGACATCGATTTCGACGGCGTCATCGGTCAGGCCGCGACCTTCATGCTGACCACCAACACGGAGCGTCCTCAGTGGTCGGGGATCTGCCTCGAGATGGAGCTCCTCCGCGTCGAAGAGACGGGCCTGGCGACCTACCGGCTCGTGATTGCGCCGCGGCTGTGGCTCCTCACGCAGCGCAAGAACTTCCGCATCTTTCAGTTCCTCTCGGATCTCGCCATCGCGCAGAAGCTCTTGAGCGAATGGGGGATCGAGACCGTCACGCGCGTCGACCCAAGTGTTCACGTGGCCCGCAAGTACCGCGTTCAGTACGACGAGAGCGACTTTGGTTTCATCTGTCGCCTACTCGAGGACGCCGGCATCAGCTGGCGCTTCGAGGGCCCGGAGTCGAAGCTCGTGCTCGACGATGCACCCGAGACGAGAGACCTCCAACATCCGCTCGTCCGCTTCCACGATGCGCCGTCCGTGACGGAGGGGGCCTTCGTGACCAAGCTCTCGGTCACCTCGCGTGTGCGCCCCGGGGCGATGGTCATCGGTGACGTCGACTATCGACGGCGGAGCGATCGGCAACCGCGCGCTTCGGCGATGGCTGGGCTGCCGCAAGAGACGGTGCTGGAGCAGTTCGACCACGAGCCTGGAGCGTTCCTTTATGTGGGCAAGGGAGGTGGCGTGACCCCAGTCGCGGACGATCGCGGCGCAGCGCGCACGAGCGACGCCCTCGGTGATCGAAAGACGAAGAACCGGCTCGCGGGAAAGCGGCGAGACGCCAACGAAGCAATGTTCGAGTCGAACGTGCTGGAGCTCGCGCCAGGGTCGATCCTCAGCGTCGCGAATCATCCGCACCGCCAAGTCGCGCTGGACAGAGGACTTCTCGTAGTGCGGGCGGTGCTTTCGGGTGAGCACGCGAACGATTGGCGCGCGCAGGTGACGGCCGTGCCCACGTCTGCGCCGTACCGCCCCGCGCTTCAGACGCCAAAACCGCGTGTCCGCGGGCTCGAGAGCGCGACCGTGGTCGGCCCTCCGGGAGAAGAGATCCACACCGATGAGTTCGGCCGTGTGCGTGTGCACTTTCACTGGGACAGAGAGAGTCAGCGCGACGAGAAGAGCTCGTGCTGGGTGCACACCGCTCAGCCTTGGGCGGGCAATGGGTTCGGGGCGATCAACCTCCCTCGAATCGGTCAGGAGGTCCTCATCGAGTTCCTCGGGGGTGATCCCGATCGTCCGTTCTTGGTGGGGCGTGTGTACACGGAGACCAATCCACCGCCCGACGCCCTGCCGAAGTACAAGCACGTCGCAGGGCTCTTCACCGAATCGACGCCGCGTCTCGTCATGGGCGGCTCGACCAACTTTCGCGGCACGGGCGGAATCAAAGGTGGGACGCCCTTGACGCCCGCGGAGGTGTTGTCGCGAAGCTCGACCCCCGGCCCCAAGGACATCGTGTCGCCGACGGGCACGAATCACAATTGGCAAGGCAGCGGCTTCAAGCTCTCTGACCAGTCGGGTGCCGAGAACTTCTACCTCCAGGCGAACAGGGACATGCACTGGGTCATTCGCAACAACTGGACGACCGTCGTCGGCAACGAGCGCAGCGCGGTGATTGGCACTCACGACATCACTGGCATCAAGCAAAACCAGAAGATCTTCATCGGCAGCAACCAAGATGTGCTCTGTCTGAGCCAGGTGAACAAGGTCACCGGCAACCGATACGACAAGGTGCACGAAGCCTTCTCCCAGACGGTCAACAAGGAAGTGAAAGTGGAGTCGACGACCGGCCAGCTGATCCTCAAAGCCGACGACGCCATCACGATTGATGGGGACGTCGCGGTCGAGTTTCGCGTGGGCGATTCTCTGATCCGCGTCGACCCGAATCGGATCGGCATCGGCGCCGAGGGCAACCTGGTGCTGCTCAACCCAGGGCAGTGAGGCTCCGCTCGGGCTCCCCATCGCCCACGATTGGGCGCGAAGGCCGCGGGCCCATCCTGCCTGCGTCCCAGGACGCCAACCCAGGCAAACGCCACCCCGTCCTTGCCGAGTGAACCACTGTGGTGTACCACTGGTACACCATGCCCTCCCCTCGTTATGGACGGCTCGCTCCCGAGCGGCGCGCACACATCCTCGCGGTCGCGCGGCAGCACTTCGCAGCGGGGGTCGAGGCGGCGTCGTACAACCAGATCATCGCCGAGGCGGGCATCTCCAAGACGACCGCGTATCTGTACTTCGACGGGAAGCAGGACCTTGTCGGAGAGGTATGGCGCGACCTGCTAGTGCGGCTCGCCGAAGTGATGGGCCCGTGGCAACCGGCCGGTTCGGCCCGCAGGTTCTGGCGGCAGCTCGAGGCGACGAGCGACTCGCTGCGCCGCCACCTCGTTGAGCACCCCGAGGATCTGGCGCTGCTCGGGCAGTCGGTCGCTGTGCCCGAGTCGGCGACGCTCGAGCGCTGGTTCGCGGACCTGGTCGAGGATGGCGTCGGCCTCGCGATCATCCGCACTGACGTCCCGCGGCCGCTGCTCGTGGCCGCGACGATCGCGCTGTTCCGCGTGGCCGACGAGCCGGTGATCGCCGCGATGTTGCGCGGAGAGCCAGCCGACCCCGAGCCGGGTTGGCAATTGTTGCGCGCCTTGTGGGGCGCGACGCCGACGACCCGCACCACCAAGAAAGGCTGAGACCATGCACGCACCTCCCGCTCTCCACGACGTGTTCGGTGAATCGCCTTCCAAGCGCGAGATCGCGGTGGTCCTCGTCTTCGGTATCGGTGCCGCGCTCTGGTTGACCCTGGGGCTACGCGCCGAGTCGTCGGGGCTGCCGTGGTGGCGCCTCCTGCTCGCCGCGCTCGTCATCACCGACATCGCGGCGGGCTGCGTCGCCAACTTCACGCGGTCGACCAACGACTTCTACGCAACGCGGCCGCGCAACCGCTGGCTGTTCATCGCCGTGCATGGCCACGTGCTGCTCGTCGCCGCGGCGCTCGGGGTCGACCTCGCACCCGCGCTCGCGGTGTGGGCCTACACCGTCCTCGCCGCGAGCGTCGTCAACGCGCTGGCCGGAGCGCCCGCACAGCGGTTCGTCGCCGGCGTGCTGCTCGCGGCGGCTCTGGTGTGGATCCCACAGCTCGACGGCGTCGCGGCGCCGCTCGTCGTCGTGTACTGCCTCTTCGTCCTCAAGGTGGTGTATGCGTTCGCGGTCGATCACCGGGCGGCCGCGCGCAGAGTCGACCATGGCGGAGTCGCGGATGGCGGAGCCGACGCGAGCGCGCCGATCCGCGAGCTCGCGGGGACCGATCGCTCGGGCTTCGTCACCCTGATGTCCGCTGCGTTCGCCCGCGATCCGTGGATCGAAGCGGCGCTCGGGCCCGCGAGCGACCCAAGCGCCTCGAGTCGACGGTCCGCCTTCGCGTCGTTCATGTTCGACCACAACCGCCTGCAGGGCGGGCGTCCCCTCGGCGTATTCGACGGCGAGCGCTTGGTGGCCTGCGCGCTGCTCGAGCCCCCGGTGTCGCGCTGGCGCGCCGGCCTCGGCCTGCTCGCCTCGCTGTTGCGTTTCGTGCCCGTGGCAGTGCGCCTCGGTGCCCGCCGCACCGCGCGACTCAATGCGTACTTGCTGCGGACGCGGGCGGTCGCCCCCAGGGCGCCGCACCACTACCTCGCGATGATCGGCGTCGCGCCGGACCAACAGCGACGCGGACGCGGCCAGCAGCTCCTGCGCGAGATCATCGCCCAGGCCGCTCGAGTCCCCGCCTCCCACGGCGTCGCGCTCGACACCGAGAACCCCGACAATGTGCCGCTCTACCAGCGCCTCGGTTTCGACGTCACGGCGACGGTCGAACTCGATGGCGCGCGCGCGACTGCGATGTTCCGGCCGCACGCCCCCACCGAGTAGTGACCACTCGACCGCAAGCTCGTATTCAGGCGAAGAGCTCGGTTTCGACGGTGACGCCCCTCGCCATCAGCTTCTTGCACGCCTTCGTGAGCGCACCGCCGTTGTCGCGGCAGCCCCAGAACTTCACCCGGGCGAGCTTTGGTAGGTCGACGAGGGCCTCCGCCTTCTTGATGCCCGCGCAGGTGTTGAACCAGACCTCGGTGAGCGAGGGGATCTTTACCAGCGGCGCGAGATCCGTGAACGCGTGGCAGTTCATCGCCCCAAACGTCGTGAGCTCGCTGAAGCGCACCACCGGCGCGAGCGTCGCGAGGTTCCCACGGTTGAACGACAGTGCGCGAAGAGGCAGCACCTCGAACGGCGTCAGCGCCGCCGCGTCCTTCACCGGACCGATCTGGAGTTCGCGCAGCGAAGCGATCTTGGCGATCTCGGCGAAGACCTTCTTCGTTCCCTTCGTCCGTACGATGAGCCTCTCGAGTACCGGGAAGTGCGAAGCGTCTGCGACGTTCACCACGGCGTCGCGCGCCTCGACGCTCGTGAGCCGCGGCCAAGGCCCCGCGGGCAGGGTGAGCTCGCTCGTCCCGCCGATGTGGAGCTCTGCAAGCTTTGGGACGTCGGCCGGCGTGAACGCGAGCAGGTGCGCGTCAGTCGAGAGTGAGTGCACGTTCGGCAGCTCGCGCAGCACCTCCGGCATCGACGCGTCCATTGACAGATCGAACAACACGACGCGCTCGATCGCCGACGGCGCGACGTCGCGCGGCAGCTCGTTCCAGCCGACGACGTGGTGGATCCACTCCCGCGGGCCCGCTGCGCCCGGTGTGTAGCCCATGTCGGTCGTCATCCAAAGCGCGTGCCGCGGGCTCATCCTCCCCGCGTATCACGCGCTTGGCCCAATGAGGCAATCGGCGAAACGTGGATCGACGAGCAGCGTGACCTTTGGACGTCGCGACCGCGACGACTGCCCCTTCGCCTCCAGATAAACCATCTAAGGCACAATGCGACGTTGCGCGGGTCCGGCTGCTCGCTGGCGTCCAGGATTCACGCACTTCGTGCGCGCTTTCTGCCGTGGAGCACCGTTCAGGTCGACTCGGCGTGCCAATTCGCCCCGAGATAAACTATCTCCGGCCCAAAGCGACGACTCCGGAGGCGGCGCACCAATTGACCCTCGCCGCATGATGGCGCCACTCACTGTGCGCGAGGCTCGAACGCCGGAAACATCGCTCATCCGCGATCTCCTTTGCGCCCGCTCGTTTGGCTGCTTCGATCAGGCGCTCCACGTGGATCCGTGGGAACACGCGGTCTGTGCTCGACTGTTTCCGCAACAAGACCTGCGCCTCGGCCACCGCCGCACGATACGCCTCGGTGAATTGCTCCACGCTCGTGGCGGTGTCGGCTGCGTCTTCGATCAGCGATGAGAGCGCCCAATCGACGAAGTGTCGGTCTTCGACGTCGGTCGGGTTCGCGGCGTAGTAGTCGACGACTTCGCGCAAGCGCCGGCGCGCCTCCTCGGGATCGCGTTTCGAACGAAACAGCGTGATGGCCGCGCGGTTGCGCGCGCACGTCTCGCGGCTCGTGTGGTTGGCGTCGCGGGCGCGCTGCATCGCCGCGTCGAACAACAAGAACGCCTCGTGCAGGTGGTCCTTGTTCCAGCGCCAATGCGCTTTGCCGCTGAGGGTCTCCGACTCGAAGGACGAGGCAGGCTTTCCGCCTAACAAATCAGCCAGCTACATGGCCCCGGGCAAGGGCGTCGGCTTCTTCGCTCTCTTCGGTCGAGGTGCGGATCGTGCTGCGCGGCTCACTTCAGCGCCTTTCTTTCAGCCGCGAGCGCCGACCGGCTCAGCTTCTCCACCAAAGCCGGGAACCACCGCCCAAGGCGCCAGGCCACGCGCGCGCGGGCCGGGAGCACGATCACGCCTTGGTTGGCCTCGAGCGCCACCAGGAGTTCCTCGACAGCCTTCTCCACGGAATACGGCGGCCCAGCCAACGCGGTGAGGAAGCGGCGCGCATCGGGAGCGGTACCGATCTTAAACTCCGGCGGATTGATGCTGTCCAGAATGGGCGTCTCCACGGCGGCCGGACAAAACACGCTGACCCTTACGCCTCGCGCCGCAGCCTCGACCCGCAGGCTCGTACTCAAGCCAACGACCGCGTGTTTCGTCAGCGCGTACGGAGCAAACAACGGTGCCGGTCCCAAACCCGCCAGCGACGCCGTATTCACGATGTGACCGAAGCCCTGTTTGAGCATCAGCGGATAGGCCGCGAGGACGCCATGCAGCACGCCATACAAGTTGATATCCACGATGCGCCGCCAAGCATCCAACGGAATGTCATTGGTCTCACCGGCCGTGCCGATGCCGGCATTGTTGAACACGTAGTCCAGCCGCCCTCGTTCGGTCGCAAAGCCCTCGATGGCCGAGTGCACAGCGGCGGGGTCGCGCACGTCGAGCGCCAAGGCGGTCGCGCGCGAACCACACTCTTTTCCGACGCGTGCCGCAGCATCGCCGTCAATGTCCGTCACACACACGGCCATACCGCGCTCAGCGAGCGCCTTGGACAAGGCCTTGCCGATACCCGAGCCACCACCGGTCACGAAAGCCGCTTTTGTTGAATCAGAAGTCATCGAACTGCTCCGTGATCACCGCGTTGCACGCTCACCGGCGCGAACGCGCTCGTGCGATGAACCGCTTCATGCACCGACGAAACGCTACCAGAGGGTGTTTCGGAAAACAAACGCGGGAGCGATGCGCTCACCTGCGCCTCAACCGACCGGTGGCAGCGCCGACAGCGGCGTTGTCCAAAGGCTCTGCGCTCGGAGGCGGACATCGTGGAGCACGCGTTCGAAGCGTTCGTGGTCTCGGACGACCTCGAAGGCCGGGCAGTGCGCGAGCCATTCGATGTCGACCAAACCGGCTTGATCGGCCTGCTCGAGCAGGTCGAGCGACTGCATTGGATCTCCGATGGCCCCCTCGACCTCTGCGGCGGCCTGCGTACGCGACAATAGCAACCGGCGGCCGAGCGTAAGGGGCTGTCGAAACTGTTCGCGAAGACCCCAAAGCTCGCTGTGATCGAGCGTCGCTCGCGCAATGCTGGTGGCGGTCTGAAGTGGGAGCGGAGATCCGACACTCAGCTCGCCGAGCTTGGAGAGGAGCTTGCTCGCCCGCGCCTTGTCCCCCCACCAACAGGCGAAGCGGGCCTCTAGCACGGCCTCTTCGTAGGTCACAGGTCCCATCGTCGCGCTCAACGCCAAGGCCTCGTCCAAAAGATCCACTCGTCCCCGTAGTGCATAGGCGCGGCCCACCAGCGACAGCGCGGCCCTAAACGCAGGGTCGAGTGAGAGCGCACCCAAGATGCGGCGCACGCCGCGCTCTGCGTGACCGGCCTCGCACTCGATACGTCCCAGGTGCTCATGGGCTCTTGCATGTCGGGGATCGAGTCGCACGGCCTCTGTCAGGGAGCGCACGCCGGCGGCAAAGTCGGCGTCTCGCAGTTGCAAGAGGCCGCGCGCTACATGGGTATCGGCCAAGTGGTTCGCGCGTTCTTCCGCCAGTGCGACGGCCTCGTCGAGCTCCGGCTGCGGTCCGCTCGAGCTGAGCAGATAGACGCGCACGAACGACGCGGCGAGCGCGCGTGCAGCCACAGCGGGCAAGAACTGGGGCGCGAGTTCGACACACTCGCTCAGCGCCTCGAAGGACTCCTTGAACGAGCGCGCAGGCGAGCGAAAGAGCGTGAGACCGCGAAGGTACGCCATGAGCGCGGAGTGGGAGAGTGAGCCGAGGGAGCTCGGCGCCGACGGTTCCATCCTCGTGGGGGCCTCCGCGCTGACGCTCTGCAACTCAGGCCCACCGTGCGAAGGCGGTGCCTTGAAGTCTTTGCTGATAGGCCGAAGTAGCGCCTCGAGCTCGGTCGCACGCGGACGCGCTGCAGGGTCACGCGAGAGGCAACGCCGAAGGATCGGCGTAAGCGCACTGCCGCTCGGCAGCAGCGAGAAGGCCGGCTCCTGATTCAGCCGCGCCTGAGCCCGCTCGGTCGAAGATGCACCCGGGAAAGGCCGTTCGTGAGCCAGGAGTTCGAACATGACCAGCCCCAGTGAATAGATATCTTGGGCGGGAGCAGGCGGCTCCCCGAGCAGCTGCTCGGGCGCCATGTAGTCCGGCGTCCCCGCGATGCCATGCTCCCCTCCGTAGCGAAATGCCGCGATGCCCCAGTCGATCAGGACGACTCGCTCATCGCGTGTGACGAGCAGGTTGCTGGGCTTCAAATCACGGTGGACCACCTCAGCCTGGTGCGCTGCGGCGAGACCAAGCGCCGCGGAGGAGGCTAGCCAAGCCACATCCGCATCGGACCACACGCCGCGGTTGAGCCAATCGAGTACGGTGTGCCCTTCGATCAGCTCCATCGTGATGAAGAGCAAGCCTCGGTCGGTCCCGATATCGAACGTGCGTCCGACGTTGCGGTGGGTGATGCGACGGGCAAGCCGGACCTCAGCGCGAAATCGCTCAGAGGCCGCAAGGTTGCCGTCGGTCAGGATCTTGAGGGCCACCTCCTCGCCGACCATCTCGTCGAAGACGCGATAGACCGCACCCATGCCGCCAGCACCGAGGCTCGAGCGCACCCGGTAGCGCCCCGCAAAGAGCGATTCATCGGTCAAAGAGAGAGATCCCATCGACTCACCCATCCACTGGCGTCTCCACGTTCGAGTGCGGCGCGCTCCGAACGATAGCGCGGTGTCGGCGTGGAATGCGCGGTGACTGCTCGAGATCTCGATGCGCCGGACTACGAGCGTGTTCTCGAGCGTACTCTGTGCCCAATGAGGCTCGCCGCCACGCTGTTGCTGCTCGTTGGGTGCGGCCCTGATCTCGACCCAACCGCGGCTTCGTCGGCGCCCGCTCCCACGGTAGCCGAGGCCGAGAACGCCGCCTTCGCGCCCTCCGCGGCGACGCTCCCGAGCGCTTCGGCAGTGCCCGCCTCGGCAGTACCAGCGCCAGTGCCACCGCCTGCAGTGCCCAGCTGCGTTTTGGGCACCCCAGCTCGGGTGCCGCTTGCGCCGGAGACCCTCGGCTTGCGGCGGATCTCCGGCGTCGACTCGTTGTCGATCGCAACGGCGGGCGGGAGGAGCTTGCTCGTGTTCCGTTCCAGCGGTGATGTCGGCTGTGATCACGACGGCTGCTATCGTGACACGGCGCACGCGCTCGACCTGGCTCCAGGGGCGGCTCCATTCGTGCTCGAGGCGAGCGGCACCGGCATCTCGCCCCAGGTCGACGTCTCTACCTTGGTGATGGGTGGCACGCTGATGGCCGTGACCCAAGGCCACCGCGGTGCGGCCGCGATGGAAGGCGAGCATGACCGTCTGTTCGTAACCCACGGGGCCGTTCGGGCGTTGGATGTGCGCGCAGCGAACGGAGGCGCGTTCGTAGGCGCTGCGACGGCGAGCGGCGCCCTGATCGTCATTGCCGGCTGGGAGGCAGCGAGCAACGGCCAGGCGCCAGCTTCGGTGCGCGCCCTGACGCTGCGCGAGGGGGCGAAGAAAGCGCCGTCGGAGTTGCTTGCGTGGGGCATGTCCGACGAGCGTTTCGAGCAGCCGACGCTGAGCATCGACGGCGAAAATGCCGCCGCAGCGTTCGTGTTCCAGCGCGTCGCCGGTACGCGTTGCTCAGAGGGCCAAGGCTGCAGCGATCACACCGCCACCACGCGGCTCGAGGCGGTGTGGCTCGACCTGGCTTCGGGCGCGCCCGTCCGTAAGCGAGCGACGATCGCCACCGGCGCCGTATCGAGCCCAGCCGTGCTCGTAAGGGCCGAGGAGCTGAGCCTCCTCTGGAGCGAAGCGGGGACGCTGCGCTCGGCAACTTCTACCAGGCAGTCGGGAGCCGCCGAGCCTGCCGTCGAGACGCTCGTGATCGCAGGCCGCGAGCCGACCTTGGCCAGGCTTCCGGGCGGCCATATCGCTGTAGCCTTCGCTAGCAAGGGAGCTATTGCGCTTGGTACAGGACCCGATCTGCGCGCAGCCGCTTCTACGGCGACCTCGGCAGGAGCGCACGCCCGAGCGCCGCGCCTGGCGATCGACGACGCCGGCGAAGGCCATCTCGCGTGGCTCGAGAAGGGACCGAGCGGGCACGCGATCGTGCACCGCAGCGTCAGCTGCCAATGAAGAGTCAGGGGCCCAGCCGAAGAGCGGTTAAGATTTTTGCACAACTGGCGAATCGAAACTTGTGGCGCGGCTGCGTCATCCGCTGCTGCGCAACGGCCCGTCGGTGATCCTGCCGCACGCGAAGTCCTCCTCGAGGTTGGCGGGCCAGGCTTCGTAGGTATCCCGCTTCATGTGCATCAGGGGTGTGCGCGCGCCATCCTTGTTCTTGGGGGCCGGTACAGCGGCGTGAAGGCGTATAAAGCTGCCCCGAGCCTTCTTCGTCGCCGGCACGCGGCCCATGCGGTTATCAAATCCCAATCGGCCGATGATAAGGTTCGGGCCAGGACCAAGCGGCGCTAAAGCGCATACGTGGTGGTACCGCCCAGTCGCGACGAGCTTGACCCAAGCGGTGCCGAGACTCCTGCAGCCTCATCACCTTAGGCTCTGCAACCCAAGTTCTGGACCCACGAGCTCCAACGTCCAGCCTTCGACTTCGAGCACGTCACCGCGCGAGAGCGCGTCTCCTCGACCGCCTTGCACTCTGACCTCTGCACCTTCACAGCGGGCCAGCTCGATCACGCTGCCAACGCGAACGCACAGTCTCGCCGCCAGGGGCACGCGGCAACCAGCGAGCGGTACGTCGACGCCCGCGAACTCGCCGATTAGCAGCTCGCCGGCGCGCAACGGGAGCCTCCGCGTCAGCGCGTCGATCGCGCCTGCTCAGGTGCGCTCAGCGTTGCGGCGTGCTCGACGGTGCACGCCGCGTAGTCGACCGGGATGCCCAGCCCGTCTGGCGTCGGCGGAACCAGCTGGAAACGATAGGCGCCGCACGCGAAGGTCTCGTACGCGCTTAGCCTCGTAGCGCCGAGCGGCGTCTCACGGGCCTACTGCATCGGCACGCATTGCGGCTCTCCGAATAGCCCTGCGTTCCCGGATCCACACACACCGGTCTGCGGGTTGATCACGACGGAGAAGCTATTGATCTCGAGCTGCTTGCACGCCATACCGGCTGGGCAAACCCCGTCGTGGCAGAACGGGCGCTTGCAGCAGTTCTCGTCGTACGGCGAGTCGAGCTCGCCACAATGTCCGGCGACCCGCGTCTCCTCCTCGCCGCAGAGTGTCCTGAGCCATGGGAAGCCGAGCGTGGGCTCGTTACACTCCGTGTAGCAAGGCTGTACGAAGAAAAGCTCCTCCATTGGGCAAAGGCTGAACCCCGACGGAGGGATAAGCGACTCCGTCGCCCACACGACGTAGTCTCGTCCGGCTTCGTCCCGCACACACTGGTACGAGCGAACGGGCGAGGCAAAACTCAAACAAAACGGCACCGCGACGCGCTCTTCCGGCTCGGTGCGGAGACATTGCGCAGCCTCGTCTTCCCGAACCAGCTCGAGTGTGAGCTTCTCCCAGCTCTCGTCCGGGCACTCCACGCTGGGCGCGGGGGTCGTCTCTACGGTGCTTTCCTCCGTGGAGCTGCACGCGAGAGTTCCGACGACGGCAGGCAGCAACACGACGAGGGCAACACGAGTCATGACGGGATCACGGGATGGGAACGCAGTGTGGCGTCGGCATGGGGAAGCTCGGTCCCCCGGCCGTGCAGCCGCCCAACTGCGGGTGGATTCCGGCGAAGGTGGCCATGAAGAGATTCTCGCACGACGCGCCGGTTGCGCAGACCCCGTCGAAACAGTACGGCCGCTTGCAGCAGTTCTCGTCGTACGCCGAGTCGAACTCCCCGCAGCGCGCTGCTATCCGAGTCTCCTCCTCGCCACAGACTGTGGCCAACCACGGATTCTCGTCGCACGTGGTGTAGCACGGTCGATCATAAAAGGCGCCGGGCGGCTCGCAGAGACTGAAGCCCTCCGGCGCGATGAACGATTCCTGGATCACAACCCTGTACTTGCGTCCCGCATCGTCGCAAATCCACCGGAGATTGGCGGACCCAATCAGGTCCACACAGAAAGGCACCGCGACCCGATCCTCCGGCTCGGTTCGCAGGCATTGCGCAGCGTCGTCCTGCGGCGCAAGCTGGAGAGTGACGAGCTCCCAGTTGATGCCTGGGTCCGAGTTCTTGTCCGGGCACTCCACGCTAGGCGCTGGGGTCGTCTCCACGGTGCTTTCCTCAACCGAGCCGCAGGCGAAACCGCCAAGAAGGACACCCATTGCTAGGCGGCTCATGGCGAAACAATGCGTGGGCTATGAGCTGTCGTCAACGCCGCGCAACCTGACAAGCTCAGGACCCACGAGCTCCAACGTCCAGCCTTCGACCTCGATCACGTCACCGGGCGACACCACGTCTCCTCTCGAGCCTTGCACTCTGACCTCTGCCCCTTCGCAGCGGGCCAGTTCGATCACGCTGCCAACGCGAACGCACAGTCTCGCCGCCACGGGCACGCGGCAGCCAGCGAGCGGCACGTCGACGCCCGCGAGGCCGCCGATCAGCAGCTCGCCTGCGCGCAAGGGGAACCTCCGCGTCAGCGCGTCGATCGCGCCTGCGCGGACCGAGAGCGACGGTACGCTCAGCGTGGCGGCCTGCTCGACGGTGCACGCGGCGTAGTCGACCGGGATGCCGAGCCCGTCTGGCGTCGGCGGAACCAGCTGGAAGCGATAGGCGCCGCACGCGAAGGTCTCGTACGCGGATAGGCTCGTAGGGCTGGTTGCGCCCGGTAGGCCCTCGACGAGAGCGGCCGAGGCTGAGAGGAGCTTCACGCTCAGCGGCGGTAGCGTCGGGATCGGGATCGCGGAGCCTTCACCGACACGGACTTCCGGCGGTCCCGCGTTCGGCGTGTGCGCTTGAACGACGAGCGGCACCCGCATGAACCTCCAGGCTCCGCGTGCCTCGACCAGCACCAAGCTCGGGATGGCGAGACGGCTCGCGAGCTCGCACGCGAACGAAGGGAGCGGCGTCAAACGCGCGGACGGCGGCGGGCACAGTCCGCTCGTGCGTCGCGCGAGCTCCGGGTCGATCGGCGCCAGTGTGCCTTGCGAAGCCGCCATCAATGAAACAGGCACGCGCGTGCCGAAGGGCGCTGTCGCGTCGAGGTCCACGTCCGCGGACGGTGCGCGCGCCGCGGCGACCTCGCGCGCCGTCATCTTGATCGTCAGCGCGGCTTTAGGAGGAGCGACGACGGTCGGCGTGGAGCTCACGGCCGACTCGAGTTCAAGCACGAAGTCCGCCATCGATGCTGGGCGATCCACGGGCAGGCGCGCCATCGCCCTCGCGACGAACTGCGCGAGTGCGGGCGGCAGCGCAGGCGCGCGCACGTTGAGAGGCACGTGGTCACCGTTGGAGATGCGCCGGAGCGCATCGATCGAAGCAATCCTGCCCGGACCGCGCGGCAGGAACGGGTGCTCGCCGCTCAGCATCTCGTCAAGCATCACGGCGAGGCTAAACACGTCCGAGCGCTCGGTGGCGCGCTCCCCGAAGATCCGCTCGCGCGCCATGTACGAGACCGTACCGGTGAGGACCTCTTCCTCTGTGGTCTTGCTAGCGGGCAGCTTCGCGATCCCGAGGTCGAGCAGCTTCACCTTGCGTTCTCCATCCGGCGCCACCGTCACGAACACGTTCTCCGGCTTCAGATCCCGATGCAGCACGCCTGCGCGGTGGAACGCGCCAACGGCGTCGGCGATCTGCTTCACCAGCGTGATCGCCTCGTCGACGGGCACCTTCCTCCTCGCGGCGCTCAGCGAGGTGAGCACGCTGCGCAGGTCACGCCCCGAGAGCCGCTCCATCACGATGAACACGCCGACGCGCTCGTCGATGTCGGAGTGGTGGATCTGCACGACGTTGGGGTGGTCGATCAGCGCCAGCGCGCGGGCTTCGTCGACGATCCTGCGCGCGCGTTTTGGGTCTGCTCGGAGCGACGCTTTCTGGACCTTGATCACCGCCTCGCGCTGCATCACCCTGTGGCGCGCCGTGAAGAGCTGGCTCGTCCCACCGCTGGCGAGGAACGCGGTGACCTCGTAGCCGGCGAAGAGCTCACCGGGCGCACACGCGAGCGCTTCGCCCTGCGAGTCGAGCAAGCCATCCCCGGGCATGCGGCGGCGCGGCCTACTTCCTGAGGCCTTCGAGCATGCGGCGATGCAAGACGCCCAGCGAGCCTTGCAGGCGCCGCCAGACTCCACTCGCCGTCATGCTGCGTCGCTCGCCTGCGGCCTGGAGCGTGCTGCCCTCGTAGAAGATCTCTTTAACGATCGCCCAGTCATCCTGCGGTAGCGTGGCCGCCGCCTGGTCGAGCGCCGCACGAACACGCTCGAGCTCTTGCGCCTCCTCGAGCTCCAGCTCGGGTGAAGGCGAGGCCTGCGGCGCGACGAGCGCAAGGAACGACGCGGCGATGACCGCTGCTGCGCCGCGCCGACGATGGGCGGTGCGTTCTTCCTCGGCGGCGAAGTAGTCACCTTCGTCCAGATGCACGGTGACCGGCGCGACGCTGTCCGCGATGGCGCGCAGGATGCGCCGCTCCGACGACTCGGCGTTCAAGGTGTTCAGCATCGCGCCCAAGATCCGGTGGTAGCTGAGCTGCATGAAGCGCTCGAGGGGCTCGCCGGCGTGGCTCGGCGCCCGCTCGCACACCACCTCCATCCCGATCTGGTGCAGCTCCTCGATACGATCGCGTTCGGAACGCGCGACCCGCCTCGCGATGAGGCGCACCTCTTCCTCCGCTGCGGTGATCAGCTTGTGAGCGGAGCGCGCCTGCGTCGCATCAGGAAGCATCCGACTTCCTCGATGAAGTGGCCACGGGCTCCTCGGCGCCCGGCTTCAGCTGCTCATCCGACTCCACGCGCGGCGCGCGCGAATCCACGAGCGCCTCGTCGGCGAGCCGCCGCATCACCGGATGCGTCGCGTACAGATCGCTCACCAGCGTATGAATCGCCTTGAACGTGCTCGGGCGGAGCAGCGACTCGAAGCCCTCCATCGACTCGTCAGCGAGATCTTCGACTGTCTTCGGCTGCTTGGTGGCTGACACGTACCCCTCCCCTTTCATGAAAGCAGCGGCCGCCGTGGTCGGCAAGAGGCTCAGGATCTCGTTCATCTGCGTCGGATAAGGACCGGCCATGACTACGCCAGCGCTGAAACCGGTCTGTCGATCAGCTGGCTCTGCGTGATGATGGTTTCGTCATCTTCCTCCTCCTCGGAGAACCACCTGAAAAAGACTTGGTACCCCACCGCGGCATGCAGCTTCTCGCGCAGCGCCGATTCCACCGCGCGCTTCGCACCAGGGAGTGGCTTGGAGCCTTTGCGGAGCTTCACGTAGACGACGAGCGACTCGCTCCCGTAAGGGTCGACGTCGATGAGGTACGCGATATCGCGAACCACGTCCTTTTCCGGCAGCTTGGCGTGCGCATCGCGCAAAGCCCTTCTTACGCGGGGGAGCGGCGTCATCTGCTCAGAGTAGCAGACGTCGGCACGTCGCCATCCGTCGCGACGCCCTCTGAGCGCTCGGAATCCGCGGCCCTTTGGCGAACGTTACGGAGCGAGGTCGTGCCCAAACCCGACGTCGAGAGCTTGTCCACCGGCGTGGTTGGCCACCGGCGAGGACCGTGCGACAACGACGTTGTCGAAGCGTCCACGCGCGGAGCCCCTGAGGGCTCGGAGGTTGTGTTCCGGACGCGAGCACGGCTGATTCGTAGGCGTCAGACCTGGCCGCAGTGAGTCATTCGCCAGGCTGAAAGATGCTATCGAACTTGTTCGCCAGCTCCTGTGCGAAGCGGATCAGTCTCGGTCCCTTCATGTCGAAAGGATCGGCGAGCTGCATCACGATCGGGATCGTTGCGGGAAGTCGCATTGTGCTGCCGTCTTCCCACGGATACTCGAGATGAGGGCCGGATTTTGAGACTGCTGGGTGAGCCTTCTCGAGTGCTTGAACTAGCGGGAGGACGTCTTTCCAGGAGTACCTCAGCTGCAAGAATTTGTTGTGGTTCTTGATCTGATTCACCAGTCGCGACGCGGCAACGTGACTGGTTCGACACGCAATGAAGGCCTGCTCGTCTGTGCGCGCGAGCGCTGCCTTCGCGAGCTTCTCGAAGACCATCTGAAGCAGCATCGCCAGCACAGATGCAGGCCGCGCGCCGTCGGCAGAGAGAATCTCGATGGCCCTGAGGTCTTCCCTCGCCTGCGCAAGCAGCGCATCCGACCACGCACCAACCGGAAGGTTTATCGGTCGAAATGTTTCGTCGAGCAGGCTCTCCAGGTGCCCAGTCAGCGTTGAGTACGCGTTCGCACACTTGGCCAGGTCGAACGGGGTGGCAGCCAGCTCGCGGCTGACCTCGCCCATCCACTTGCGGACGCTCTTCTCGAGATCGTTCGCCATCACTCGTTGAAGGTGATCGGGACTAACTTGGGCGCGCTGCCCCAGGTGGCCGGAAGGCTCAACTCTCCACGGTCGAGCTTCTGCTTCTCGTCGGGGCTCATCAGAATGATCACGGACGGGTACGGGACATCGAGGTCTGGTCTCGCGCCAAAACGAAACGGCATCACCGAACCCGTGTCGCCCACGGAACCCGACACCTCCACGAGACGCACCTCGGCCCCGGCGGGGTCTGAGATCAAGTAGATCGCCGTGATGTCATCGTCTGCGTCCTTGTGTGCGCGTGCGAGATCGCGAGCAACCTCTTCGACAGAGCGATTCGAACTCATGAGCAAACTCTAGCCCGGCGGCGTTTGCTCCACCGGAGAAAAGTACCTCTGCTCGACCATTGGACTCTCCATCCAGCCGTTAAGAGACACGCGTCGCGGGGCTCGTGTAGCCGCCCTCGGTGCAGCTGAATCCCGACACGCTGTTGCTGGGGACTACTCACCGTGCCGTTCGGCCAGGACGAGTGCCACGTCGTCGTGGAAGTTACCCGACGGCAAGGCGGCCGCGGCGACGAGTTGGTCAACGGCAGTGCGGATGTCGCCCGTCGACGCAATCGAGGCAAGTCTCGCGGGGGCCACATACTTGAGAAGTCCATCTGTAGCGACCAGGAGCCGCCCCAAGAGGGCGCACGGCACGATGGGCCGTGCGCGTGCGCTTCCGCTACCAACCAGGGGCTTGCGGATCTGGGGCGCGAGTGTTGGAGACTCGGGTGCGTTGCTAATTGATGGATCCACCCTGCTGGATCTTACCGCGGACCAGATCTCGCGACCTCGCGTCTGCAAGACTACAACGGTGGTCTCTCCGTAACTGGCGTCAGCGGCCAGCTTCCTGTCCCATTCCTCAATGAGCTGACACCACCCGTTCGAATCCAGCTCCGCTTTCGCTCCCGCCGCGGCCAGGCCGTCCGCGAGGTCGCGAGCAGCGGGCGCGCCGCCGGACATGCCGCCAGCACCATCCGCAACGACAACCGTCCATCGCGTGCCGCAGCAGCTTACCTCCAGCCGGTCCTCGTTTCTGCTCCCCGCGACGCGTCTCGTCCACAGATGCATCCACGCTCGCGGCTGATCGACCGTCGTGTAACCCTCGCACGGCCCAAAGTCGACGCGCTCTAGCGTGTTGTCGCGGAACCAGACCGTCGCATCGTCCTCTTCGGTTCCGCATTTCTCGCAGACGGTTTCGATCGCTGCAGGAACGGTGACGACACCGCCCGAGTTCGTCCCGTAGTCCCCGAGCGGAGCAACCCGGCCTGGGGCATCGTGCCAGCAGATCTGGCTTCCGAGCTCATGGTCGCGGAGCCGACAATACCCGTACTTGAACTGCGCAGCCCACGACTGCTCATGGCCGCAAGAAGGACAGGTGCCTCGAAACAGCGCTCGGTCAAAGGTTCCCATTCGGCGAAGGCTTGTCCAGCTAACCAGTGTTGGCCAGCGTCAGGTGTCAGAGGGCGTCAGTCAGAGAACACGAATCTTGCGGATACCCGCGGCGAGCTTCCGAATGTCGGTTGGGTCGCCTGTGGCAGTTATGGAGGCCGGAAACTGAGCGGCAGTGGCAACGACGAAGGAAGTTGCAGAGAAACTCTTCGAAGGAGATCAATCGCAGATTACGAGCAGTCCGAGACCCGCGGCGCGAGCGGACGTGGCGAGCTGGATGAGCGCTTCCGCGGACTGTGGCTCGCAGCTGTGCAGCAACCGAAGCTCGGCGACGAGTGACTCGAGTTCGTCGAGGTCGAAGGCCGTGTCGCGGTAGAAGTCGCTGAGGCGTCGAAACAAGGGGAACGCGGCCTCGGTGCTACGTGCCCTCTCGATAAGCGCACAGTAGGGCTCAGCGCCTAGATCGAAGGTAGGACCTCTGGCAGCGGCGTCGTTCTCATAGGTAAACAGTAGGCCCATGTGCCTCGTGCTTTCGGTGGGCGATCCCTGCGTGGACGCGAAGAGGTTTGTGGAGACCAGGTACGTCCGTGGCACGCGATGCTGACGATCCTGCGAGAATGCTCTCTGTTGGTCCAACGTATTGGCGTTCAGCGACGGGCGCCAGACGAGCGAGCCATGGAGGGCAGTCGTCCGCGTCCGCAGCGACGCCTTGTTAAGTAGAACACCCGCATTCCGAGAATCACGCCAGCCGCGGCTGACTGCCGGAGCGATTCCGGCCCGCGCTACGGCGCCCCGCGCAGCTGCGCCAGCTGAAGCTCCAGATCCGGCCACTGGAAGCCGAACTGTTTCAGGTCCGCGGCAATCCTGCGCCCGGCCTCCAACAGGCTGTTGCATGGCGGGGACATATCCTCAACGGCCTCACTACGGAGCAGAAAGCGGGCAAGGTCTGCCGTAATGACCTTATCGTTGTGGACCATTGCTCCCAGTAAAGCGTTCACCCCAGGGTAGTCCTCCTCCGTGAACACCGGGGCGGCACCACACAAATAGTCAACAACTCCCAAGACGCTTTGACCATCGGCAGGCTCAAGCGTCGATTCCGACCTGGCGCCCATTATCCACAGCCCGCCGGTCACCCTTTCGGGCCAATATCCTGGCACCGATTGCGCATTTCCCCGCTGGATTAGCTGTTCAACGAGCGGACTCAACTCCACCGGCCAGGCTGGCAACCTCCACTCCAACCTAGTCTTATCGTGGTCATGAACCATCACCACGACGCCGCTGGGATTCCACATCGCGAGAACATCACTTCCTTGGCCATCCTCGCACTCAACGGCGCCACCGCTGAGGTCGCCATGCACGTCAGGCTGCCCGAGTGAGCCGCTCATCGCGAGGCCCAGGCCCATGCGGAGCGCATTCTCGACAAACCTTTCTCGCGACAGGGGCTGGGTAGAGTTCGTCACGGACCCAGCATACCGCGGCGAGGTTTGACTTTGGCCTATGGGCAACGAGCCCGCACAACCCTCTCCTGGGGTCCGCGCTGCAAACGGTCTGCCCACCAAGCCGTTGCTTCAGACAATCGCCGTCGGTCGGCCTTCGGCCTCCTTCTGGCGCTTGCCGCAGAACGCCGGTACCTTAGCCAGCGCGTCCACGAGAGAGCCACTTTTTTGCGTTGAGCCGAGCGAAGCGAGGGCCGCAGCAACGCCTTGTTGGCCGCCGCGCGACGCTGGGATCCTGCTTGGGATCTCCCTTGGTCAGATCGCGCGCGACCGGGCTCGTCGTACTGACATCGGTCGTCCCTGCTCATCTTGTGACGAGCTTCGAATGTATGCGGTGAGCATCAGCCGGGAGTCCCACCGGCGATCTTGGCTACGCGCTCGACTTGCGCTTGGCGGCGTCTGTACGCCTCGCGAAGCGCTTCCGAGAGCGGTCGGTCGAAGTCGTTCCCGGTATGCGGATCCGTCACGACAAATCCTTCACCTTCAAGAAATCCAAGCAGCGGCATGACGGCGTCGATTGTCACATCGATGCCATGGGCAGGAATATTCGGGAGCTCCAGCTCTGCGGTCTCGACCCAGAAGCCGAGGCGCACCAGGACGTCACCGGTTTCGTGTTCGAGAGCGATGCCGATCCCGCGCTCGAGGTACTCGCTGGGAGTCATGCCGAGGTCCTCCGCTAGGTCCTGGGCGAGAACCTCGCGATCCGTCTCGTCCTGAACGAATTGGGGGAACCTGTCCCTCACCAGCCGGATCCATTGCCGATTGTCCTCGAAGGCGTGAGCGTCCGGCTTCTTAAGAACAATACAGAAGGGCATATCAAGTAGCGCTCCGGGCCCGCCCGGCTAACTACTATTGCGCAGCCTTCGGGGAAACCGCGTTGGCAGGAGCATCCTACCGAGAGGCCGAGGACCTGGGCAGTGCGTCGTAGTCGGGAACGCGGACATCGAGGCAGTCGACAAGTGTTCCGGTAGCATCATAAACCGCGGCAATTGAGCCGCACCACGCGTAGACCTGGATCCCGTGTTGCGTGACTACGACATCGAGATGTCCGGGCCGCGGACTCGTAGCCACCAGATCGCGCGAAGAGTTGGGCTGGATCTCATATTCGGCGGCCCAGGGCTCAAAAATTAGCTGGATGGGCGACTCGGTGTCGTTTCGGATCGTCACCTGCGACGACGCATCCGGATTTACGACCACGAGCTTTGCGAGCAGGTCAAGGCGCTGGTCCGAGACACCCGCAATCTTGCCGAGTCGTGTTAGCTCGTCGCACGTGCCGCGATCGAGGTGCACGTTGAACTCGAAGAGGTTGTCGCAGAGATTCTCGAGCGCGACTCCGAGTTCGCCAACAGCGATGAGTTCCAGCGACTGGTTGAAGCGTTGCAGCAATATGCCCCGGTGCAACAGGGGTAGCGCCAGTCGGTGCAACATCATGGCGACTTGTTGGTGCATATCTCCGGTGCCCAACGTACCGACGTCCTTCAGCGAATGACAGACCGAGCGAAGCGAGATAGGGCCGACTGGAGATCGTGGGGGTCGGAAGTGAGATAGCTCCGTCGGGCTCCGCGAATGCACAACGAGGGCATCGCGCGATCGCCTCGGCAAGGTCGTCGTTGGTCGCGCTAGAGCGAACCTTTTGAAGGTCCTTGTTCAACGCCAACCATCGGAGCGAGCAATCGCGATGAGGACCATTTCGACCGCACGCTCCTTCGTTGCGGCGTTTCCCACCACGACGGCATCTGGCCAGGGCGACTCTATGGCGCTCGCGACGAAATGAATCTCGTACGGAGCGTCCGGTGCCGGCTTCGGGATGATCGTCACGAACCCCGGTGATGTGTAGTCGTCTTTCGCCAGCAGAACGATGGACTTGTGCGACGTGAGTGCCCACACGTTTCGCTCCGAAAGCGCCTCTTCGAGCAGGGGTATAAGCTCGAGCATCAACGCGTACTCTTCGCTCGTGGGCGCCTTCCGAAAGAAGTCCGCCAGCGTTCCGCCCTGACACGATGCTCGAACAAGCGCCATTAGAGTCCGCCCTGTCGGCCTAACGTATTGGCGTTCTGCGGCGAATCCCAGAGGGAGCGAGGAACGAGCGACCGACGGCGCTCGGCAGCTTCTACCACCCGATCTCCTCGTCAGACGCGTCGTGTCCGAAAGCGACAACGGGAAGGGTTGAAAGGTCTCCTGCCGCGAGGCCTGCCTCGACGATCGAAGACTTGAGGAACAGCTCAGTCCCTAGTCTACGGGAGAAGCGTGTTGCTAGGTGATCCCCCCAAGCGAGGGCCTGATCAGCATCTGGCGCGTCAACCATGAAGCAGGCCGGCCACTCGTGATCCGGGTCGCCGACCTCCTTGGTCGAATCGCGGAACCATGCCGCATACATGAACATTGGCAATAGGAAGGGCCTCAAACGAGAGGAGACGTCCAGCTAACGTATTGGCGTTCAGCGGCGGGCGGAAGAGTGAGGCCGAAGGCCGACCGAAGCCGAGCCGACCGCTAACGCTCAGTTGGGCAGCATCCGTGTCGAGCATCAGCCGGCCGGCATCGAACGATAAGTTCGGCATCCGTCACGACTTGGTTCTTCGAGGAGGCCGTGGTCGGGCGGTGGTGGCCACTGGGTCGGGCGCTGGGTGCCAGGATGCTCGGTCGACTCCCCACCATGCGGCAACCTCTGCGCGTGCCGCGGCCCGCGAGCGGAAGAACCTGGGGCTGCGCTCAACCGTTGTGCCGCTGGCCGTGGCCCAGAAGTAGACTTTTGATGGAGAGTAGCGACCAAGGAAAATCGCGTTGGGGTGCTTCGGGGAGCGACCGTCGCCCTTTCGGAATGTCGGAGCAAACGGCCCAGCTGAGCGCTCGAGGAGCACGCGTTTGCAGATACGGAATTCATCGAGCATCTGAAAGAAGATATCGAATGCCGAGTCCTGCCCGCGCTCGCGCTCCTCCAGCCAGTGGAATGGCAGATTGTTGCTCTCGTGGATTCCGTCGAAGCGAGCAGCAAACCAAGGAGAAAAGTCCATGTATGGCGGTTCGCCTTGGTTCAGACCAGCCGCGTGGAGAGTTGTCAAGACCGCCTGCAAGCGCGGCATCTTCGAGCCCGCAACGGCATCGTTGTTGAGTCCACCGAGGCAGATTCCTGGGAACTTCCGCACGCTGTCGAGGAAGTCGTAGTACGTTGAGCGCGGCGGGCGATTCTTCACACTGCCATCCGATATCGCGACGGTCGTTCTGTCAGCCCAACCAGTGTCGCACGACGTTCTTCATCGCCTACAAAGTAACTGGCGAGTCTCGTCTCTAGATCGTTGAGCCCTGTCATGAAAGCAGCGGCCTCCGCCTTCGGCAAGGCTCAGACTCGCTGCGCTCGGCGTTCGATTGGCTCAAGGCTTCTTGGGCGAGACGGCTCATCACGGGGTGGGTCGTGTAGAGGTCGCAGAGCAGGTCGTGAATCACCTGATAGGTCGCTGGGCATAGCAGCTCCTCAAACCCATCGAGGCCTTCGTCGGCGAGGTCCTCGATCGTCTTCGGTCGTTTCTTGTCGTTCATCTCGCTCCTCCAGTCGTTGGTCTTGTCACGCGGCGTTCAAACTCAGGGTTACCGCGGCGTGGTCGGGTCGCGTCGCGCCGACCTCCGCTCCAGGGTCGTCTCCGATCGATCGCAGGCCCTCGACGCGCGCGTCGACGCTGCACCGCCAGCGCCCGCTTCGCGCGAGTTCTTCGCTCACCAGGATCTGATCCAGCATCTCCCGATGGCCGTTGTGCACGCGGGAGAAGCGGCGCTCCTCAGCGACGAGCGCGCTCAGATTCCAGAGCCGCTGCGCGTCGCCAAGGTCCGGAAGCGCGAAGCCGCGGGTCTCGATCGCCGAGCCGCCAGGCCCGAGCAGGATCTGCGTGGTCGCGGCGCTGGGCACGTCGTTGAGGTCGCCGAGGACGATCACCGGGCGCTGCTCCGCGCGTAGCTTCGACACGACCGCTCTCACCGCTGCGGCCTCAGCGGCTCGGCGAGCCAAAGCTTGTGCCGCTACGCGCGCGCGGAGGTCTTCGTCGGTGGTCGAGAACTTCCCGCCAGGGAAGGTCAGCAACTTCGACTTCAGGTGCACGTTGATCAGGTCGATCGAGAAGTCCGCGCGTTCGACTCGGACGTGCAGCGCGCCTCTGCCGAGGCGTGGCGTCTTCACATCACACCTCGCGCCCTTCGGATCTCTGTTCGCGTCATCGGGCCACGCATCAGCGTCATGGCCCACCTTGGTTGGATCAGCTGGGTCTCGCTCGTGTGCGCGTTGCGCACGACGAACCAGCGCGGGCGCAGGTTCTTGAGCAGCCCGTCGAGTTCTTCACGACCGCTGCCAAGCTGTGCTTCGTTGATCAGGCCGTCGAGCACGCGAGCGCGATCCGCGTCGGTCTGCAGTCGCCCCAAGCACCAGAGGCCCGCGTTGGAGAGGGAGCGGTAGTCGAGGTCCATCGGGTTCTGGGTCGCGATCACCACGCCGACTCCGAAGGCCCTCGCCTGCTTCATCAGCGCGACGAGCGGCCGCTTGGTTGGTGGGTTCGCCGGGTGCGGCGGCAAGAAGCCGTACACTTCGTCGAACACCACCAGCGCGCGCAGACGTTGTGACCCCGAGAGGCCGCGCACCCAGGTGAGCACCTCTTCCAGCACGAGGCCGAGGACGAGCGCACGCTCATCGTCATCCAGGTGGGCCACGCTGACGATCGTGGCTGGGGTCTTGCCGTTCACCGGCGCCATCCAGGCGCCGATGTCGAGCGTCTCGCCGCGCCGCCAGCTCGAGAAGGTCGGCGACGCGAGCAAGGTGTTGAGCGCGGCCGCGAGATCCTTTCGGGCCTTCTTGGAGATGAAGGCGTCGGTCTCCAACGCACCGACGCGATCGATCGGCGGCGCGAGCACGTCCTCGAGCAGCGCGCCCAGCTCGGCGGTGCCACCCGCCGCGAGGCGCCGCTCCGCGAGCAGCGAGAGCAGCACGTGCTCACGACTCTTGGCCGGATCCGGATCCCGACCGAGCAGCCGGAGCACGAGCGAGATGGCGGCCGACAGCGCCGAGCGCGCGCCGTCCGGATCCGAGGCCCAGCGCGCGGAGGGCCGCTCCAAGCCCGAGAGGACATGGAGCAGCTCGCCCGCATCGGCGCCCGGCGTCACGACACGTACGTGCGTACTCCCAGCGAAGTTCTTCAGCGCGTCTTGGTCGATGCCGAAGGCGGTGAGCCCCGTCGCTCGCTCCCCCGCCATTCGGCTCGCGACCGTGTGCGCATCTTCGTGAGCGCTCATCCCTTCAACCCAGGGCGCGATGGCGCTCGGATCAAACGTCGGAATTTGGAGCAGGAGGTTTGGAAGGTCGCCCTTCACGTCGATCACGAGGACCGGGATTTGGTTGCGTAGCGCCTCCTCCACCATCACGGTGATGAGGCCGGTTTTCCCGCTGCCGGTCATGCCGACCACGACGCCGTGAGTGACGAGGTGGTGCGCCGGCAGCCGAGCCGGCGTCACCTCTTTCTTCAGGCTGAGGGGTCGTGCGATGCCGAGGTGAAGGCTCGGCGTCATGATCAGCCCCGTCCAACCGGCTCGTCAGAGGGCAAGCCGGTGGTGCCCGCGTTCACGACCGGCTGGGTCGAGCCGGCAGGGACCGCAGCGACGACCGGTAGCTCTGGCGCGAGTTCTTCCTCTTTGGTCTCGGTGCGCCTACTTTTCTTGGGCGCGAGGCTCGGAGTAAACGACTCCACGTCGTCTTCGTACCAGCGCAGGTACGTGACGCCGCGACGGACCTCGTCGTACGCCCGGACGAACAGCGTGAGCGCCTTGCGGCGCGTGAGCGAGGCGGCGCTGATGGTCTCCGGTTCGCGGCCCTTGATGCCGATCGCCACCATCATGCGCAGCGCGAGATCCTCTGCTTCGAGCAGCGAGGCCTCGGTGATCGGGCTCTTCGACGCGATGGCTGCCCAGCTATTGCGGAACAGCCCCACGAGCGAGGTCACGTCGAACGCGAGGTTCTGAAAGCCGTTCGGGTTGCGCAGGTTCTTCACCGTCGTCGCGTCCATCAGCCCGTAGTTCTCAAGCGCGATCGCCATCGAGATCAGGCTGCTGCGCACCTTGGTGAGCTCGGCGTCGAGCTCCTGCGTCGAGGTCGACGGCGCGCTGGTGATGGTGAAGTTCGCGTGGGCCTGCGCCGCCGCGAGCGTGTAGCGCTCGAGGTTGTCCAGCTTCTGCACGTCGAAGCCGCGCAGCTGGATGAGCTCCGACCGCAGCGTCTCGATCGTCGGCAGGTACGCGAGCACGCGGATGGTCACGGCGCCGATGTCCGTGAACATTTTCATCGCCCCTTGGTCCGGGATCGCTTCGATCTCGTCGATGGTCGCCTCAAAGGCCGGCCTCATCCGGCTCGCAGGGATGGTGCCGCTCAAGGTCGGCGCGGTGACGCTCGGCGTCGTCTCGTCGCCAGGGTTCGTAACGCCGCCGGGGATGCTGTTCGACATGATGGTCTCTCCACGTCGGGCTCGGACAAAGCGCCGCCTGCGCAAGCAACCCGCTCACGCTCGGCAGCGCCCCTACTTCCTGCCCTCAAAGGGAGAAGCCAAAAACCGCTCTCGCTTTTGATCAGAATCGACACGACCCCTGTCGATTTTCCTCCACGGCTCGCAAAGCCCCGAGACAACAGGCACTTAGCGATCCTCCGTAGCGCTCAGACCCTATCAACAGGCTCGCCGAGATCGTGCGACGTCGTCCGGACCCTGTTGAAAGGGTCCCAGAGACTTCGAAAGTCTCCTGGACCCTGTTGAATGGGTCTCTTTTGACACACCCGGTCTTTTTGACCCTGTTGAAAGGGTCCTAGAGACACGACTGTCTCTTTTTGAGCCATTCAACAGGGTCCAGGAGAGGCAAAAAGTCTTTTGGACCCTGTTGAGAGGGTCCCAGAGACACGACTGTCTCTTTTTGAGCCATTCAACAGGGTCCAGGAGAGGCGGAAAGTCGTTGGGACCCTGTTGAGAGGGTCCCGGAGACACGACTGTCTCTTTTTGAGCCATTCAACAGGGTCCGGGAGAGGCGGAAAGTCGTTGGGACCCTGTTGAGAGGGTTGGAGAGGTGCGACCGGGACCTCAGGTGGCGCTCTAGACCGGGTGCCTGGGTGACACTGTCCGGGTGCCTAGGTGACACTGTCCGGGATGGTTGGCGACGTGGTCCGGGGTGGCTGGCGGGCTTGACCGGGTGGGTCGGTGACGCAGACCGGGAGGATGGGGGCACGACAGGGTTGGGCCGTCGAAGCGGCGGTGGGCACAAGACCTTGCTCGACGCCTCACCTAGAGAGCGCATTTTGCGCACCCTGGTCGAGCAGCTCAGGCCTTGGGGAATGCGAGACGGAGCAGACCGTGCGGAGCTCGGTCCTCGGGCGCCAAGGATGGAGTAGGCCCTCGGCTGCGCGCAGGCGGGCAATCGTGTCGGGGTAGTGGCGGACTCAAGCCAGCGCATGGGTCCCCAGCCAAGAACCACCTTAGCTGGCTCCGTAGGCGGATGACATGAGCCGACTTGAAGCCGCCGTAGGGAAGGGCGGAGGAGAGATGGGGCTGGGGAGGCCTCACAAGAGACGACCTACCTCGCCAGTTACTTTGTCAGGCCGTGAAGGACGCCGTGTAATCTAGTGGGCAGACAGAGGCGGCGCATGAAAGCACTACGTTCGACCGTCGATCTTGACGAGCACAAGCATCAGACCGTCGACATGTTGCTCGACGGTGCCACGAGAGTCTTCCTCGACACTAACGTTTTGGCGTGGTCGTTTCGGCTAAACGAAGACGCACGGCATGAGTTCCAGCATTGGCTGGGAGCACTGCGCCACGACGAACGGCTCGCAATCCCGGCGTGGGTTGTGCACGAATACAATCATCACCTTTCCAGAGAAGACCCTGCCTTTTTCACGCCCGCCAAGGTGCTAACCAAGCAACTCTCCACTTTGTTGGGCGAACTTGATCGAACGTCGCACCTTGTCTTTTCGGACAACGCCAGTCAGACACTGGGGTTCGCGAACAGAGACGATCTGCTTCGCAAGACCGCGGACGCGGCGTCGCTAATCGAAACGGTTGCACGCCAGGCGGTATCTCAAGCCGCTGAGTCCCGCGCCCTGCTGGTGCCATTTTGGGAGGAGGTCGTTGCCAGCTCTGGACTAACGTCGGACATTCAAGCCCTTGCGCTCCGCGCTTCGGGTGAAGTTCAGGCACGCGCTGCCAATCGGCTCGCGCCTGGCTACCAAGACGCCGCCAAGTCGGAAAACAGCGTCGGAGATCTGGTTCTATGGTCCGAGATGCTCGATGATTGTCGCAACCGAAAGTGTGGCGCCGCGGTCCTGTTGACGAATGATCGAAAGGCGGATTGGGTCTATTCGCCCGTCGCAGTCTCGCTCAGCAACGGCAAAGAGATTTCAGGAAAAACCGCAGCCGTCCAGAATGTTAAGCTTCCGAAGCCGGAGCTGGTTGCAGAGTTCGAGCGCGCTAGCGGACATTCCAACGTTCTCATTCTCACCCTCGACTTTGCTATCGAATCCTTGTCCTCGAATGCGCTCAACTCTTCGTCAGCAAACGACTTTCGACACCTCGCATTGGCTGCCCGAATCGATCTGGCTCGAACCCCGACCGAGGCGGTTATCGCGTGGTTCCTCAAAAACCCGGGCCTGCTCGATGAGGCCACTGCCGGCGTGTGCCACTGGAAGGCCAGCCCCTCCGAGGTCGACCAAGACGCGTTCGTCAAGTGGGTCTCTGACCGAACGGACCTCGCGAAGAATGAAGCGGTCGTCTGGGGCGATGTTTTCGTCGAGCTGTTCTTGTAGCGCACCCGGATTGTCTCCGACCTGGGTCAGTGCGCCCGATGCTGCCCAACAAGGCGTTGCACCTAACGATCGCCGGTGAACGCCAGTACGTTGGGCAGACGGTTGCTATGACCTTGTTGAGACGCCTGTAGCGACGCTGATTGCCGGCTCGATCTTTGCGTTCTATCGGGACAGCAGCGGGGCGCCCGCGCGGGTGCACGTCATGACCGCGACCTCTCTTGTTGTACTGTTTTGGCTCCCAGCTTTGTTCGTCGGGTCGGTGCGGCAATTGTCGCAGCGAGCTCTCCCGCTCTCCGCGTGGCTGGGCTGCGCGGCGGTTGCCTACGATGCCGGTACGTCGTTCGTCGTTTCCAAGAGCGAGTTTCCCAACCCAGTCATGTGGCCCCTCGTTTTCCTGGCCGGTGCGGGACTCTTGGTCGTCCACGCTTTCGTGGGCACCCTCAACGGCCCAAGGCCGAGAGACGCCTAGGCCGCGCGGCCGCATGCCAATCAACTGGCCGTTGCTGCCGACTCCGCTCTCGGCCGCTCCTCCCTCAAGACGTGGCGGCGGAACGGCGGTTCGTTGGGAAGGCAAGTGAAGCCAGCTCCGGCAGTTCATGGCTGTTCGTCGACGGCAACCACCGGCTGGATGAGCTCCTCATCCACCATCACAGGAACTCGCGCCTGCTCGTAACCTCGCACGATAGTGGACCGTTCACTCCTGGGCCCGACGAACTGGCAGCCGGGTGGGTTCGCGTTGGAGCGGTGGCGGTGAGCCCCACGCTCACCGCCGGGGCTGCGGATCCCTGCGGCCGGCTTCGACGAGTGGTACCTGTTTGAATAGTTGCCCAGCGCGTTCACACCTGAGGTGTTCGTGAACTTCGTTCCCTTCCCCTTGGGGTGAGATCCCGAAGACAGCGATTCCAACACTCGTGCCCATAGGTTGTGGCGCCAACTGGAGAGCGTGCGTCCAATCACATACGCCGCCCAAGCGTATCGGGACGCGGTGGTCAGCTCCAATATCGAGTTCATCCGCGACATCGTCGCTCTCTTGACTGAGCTATCACCGCCGCGATTTCGCTTCGTGAGGGCCCAACACGCTCCGTTGCAGAGAGGGCAGCTGCCCAACTGAGCGTTGCAGCGGATGGTAGCCTCAGTCGCTTCGCTCCCGCTTCCTCCCGCCGCAGAACGCCAATACGTTGGGCGGACACGCATGACCACTGGGGACGGAACACAGAAGCTGCGCGACGCCTTGGCCCAGCTCAAGGCCCTGCTCGCCCAGGTCGATGTTCCAGAGGCACGCTTTCAGCAATGGTTTGAGCAGCACCCAATAGTCTTCGAGGCGCTCGGGTTCCGGCAGTGGATCCCGCAGCCCCGGTTCCCGCTCGGCGATGGCCGCTTCCTCGAGCCTGACTTCCTGGTTGAGGACTTCAATGCGGTCTGGTCTGTCTTCGAGCTGAAGCGGCACGAAGCAACGGTGCTCAAGAACCCCGATCGTCGCACGGACTTTCGCTCCGATTTCTCGACCTACGTTCAACAGTGTCGCGAGTACGCCATCCACTTCGCAGACTCAGCCAATCGGCGCTTTGCCAGCGACCAGTACAAGATCAACATCCAGCGTGAGGTACCAAGCATCATTGTAGCGTCCACCGACGACTTAACGGACCATGCGGTCGCGCGCGATCTCCTCATCGATCGTGGAAACCGCGTCGAGCTGCGCACCTATTCTGAAATTTTGCGAACCTTGCTTCGCCAGCTTGATTGGACCTCAATCGATGTTGCGCGCCGCCCCGGAATCGCCATGGGAGTGCTCGGTGTGTTCCCTGTGGGCTCGTCGGAGCAAGTGCTCTTCGACTTCGGCAAGCAGCGCAGCCGGAGCCGCGCTTCCATTGGCCTTCAGGGGACGAAATTCTTCCTGAGCCTGGTCGACGCGGACGGTCATTTGCAGCGGTGGGAAGTCGAGAGGCCCGTTGTGCCAGATTTCGCCAACGCGACCCCGCTCGAGTTGCTTGAGCTCGAGGTCGGCGTATCCGCTGGGTCACTGTACGTCTCCGCGCACCACAATCGGCGATGCCTTGTGCAACAGCACCTTCCAGCAACACGCATAGCTCTGGACGACCTCGCTGGCGGAATGGCCATCGGAACCGATGTCACCGGAAAGAAGCCCTGCAACTTCAGCCTGGTCGAGTCGTTCGCCTACATGCGTACGCTCGCCCCGAGCGAGCGCTTGCAGATCTATGACCATCTCGATGAGGTCTATCACCACTACCTGAGCCCGCTTGCAGTGGAACGACCGGGTCGAGCCGTCTTTCGCGGCAGCAAGTGGATGACAACGGCGGGCCACCCGCTGTCCAACGAGCCGGCGAAACCCACGCCCGACACAACCGGTCCGTGGGGCTGGTGGACCTCTAGCGCAATGGTCCTCGACGACGGTAAACCACCGCCGCCTGATCGTCGGCTTGGAGCGCAGAGGATTTTACTCCCAGGGATGAAGAGCTAGGCACCAAGGCCGCCAAACAAGGCGTTGCTGCGGACGACTACCCTCCCTCGCTTCGCTCGGTCTGGCACTCGCCGCAGAACGCCAATACTTTGGGCGGGCGGAGAACTAACTTGAGCCTTCGATCGGACCTCGTAGAAGCATTGCGTGACCTCTCACAGAACAGCTATCTGCTGGCACTCTCGACGTACGACCTTTGCGCAACGGAAATCCGATGTGTACGACCGGGACCTCAGGTGACTGTTTTGACCGGGTGCCTTGGTGACACTGTCCAGGACCCCGCGAATACGCTCCGGGATGGTAGGAGACGTGATCCGGGTAGCTGCCGTCATTGACCGGGTGGGTCGGTGACGCAGAGGACGATGGTTGAATAGCGTGATCGCGAAGTCGTCACAAACCGAATTCAGGTAGACACAACTCGCTGGTGACAAGCGACCGGACGTTCCAGCCGCGCTCGCCTGGTTTCTTTAGCCCGCGCTTGAGGGCCTACCGGAGAACCGTCCGCGGTGGTCCCGCGCAGCGGGACAAATCTGACAGCGCGTCGGGGGCGAAGGTGTCGCCGGAGCGCCTGGAGCGCTCCCGCCCAGCAACAGATGTGGTACTCAAGGCAAGGGTCCGAGATGTCTGAGCCTGCGCGTCGCCTTCCCGTTGTCCCACGAGCCTCCGACGAAATCGGCGAGGAGCTGCGCGGGTCGACCTCGCACGATCTTGTCTTCGCCGTTGTTGGGCATATAGGTGCTGGCGCGAGCATGGTGGGCCATGGACTGGTGGAGTGGCTAAAGGAAAATGGCTACGCCACTGAGCTTGTGAAGGTCAGCGGGCTGATTTTGGACGCCGCTAGATTGGTCGACCCATCCAAGTGGAGCGCTCTGTCCTCGATGCAGGGGCTGAGCCGTACCCAGCTGCTCCAGGAGGCCGGCGGGTGGCTCCGCGCGAAGTTCTCCCCATCATTCACCGCTGGCCTCGCAATCAAAGCGCTTCATGAAATCCGTAAGAAGACCCCCGAGCACCAGCCGTCCGCCTTCGTGATCGATAGCCTGAAGAATCCCGACGAGGTTGACGCGCTTAGGAAAGTCTATGGTCGGTCGTTCTACCTTGTGAGTGTTGTGTGCGGCACTGAGGTACGGGAAAAGCGCCTGCGGACAAAATACAAGGGCGCGTCCCACGGCCAGCTAGAGGAGCTCATGAAGCGCGACGAGGCCGAGGAGGTATTGACGGGTCAGCAAGTACGCAAAACCATCCATGCCGCTGACTTCTTCGTGAATAGTGAAACGAGTTCGCAGGGGGTGAAGGATCCGACCGCCCAATCCCTCGAGCGTTTTCTGCAAATCGTATGTGGTCGGGAAATCGTTCGGCCGACGCGAGATGAGCGCGGAATGCATGCCGCATGGTCCGCTTCGCTGCGCTCATCCTGTCTCTCGAGACAGGTTGGGGCGGCAATTCTCGACATCCGCGGCGAATTGATCTCGACCGGCACCAATGACGTTCCGAAGTCGGGTGGTGGGTTGTACGAGGAGACAGACGAGGCCGGAGCCGACTATCGATGCTTCGCCTATGCGAAAAAGGATGAGGGAGAAGAGCGGGGCTTTTGCCGCAGCGACAAGTCCAAGAATCAGCTTCTGGAGGAGGTCGTCGCGCAGCTCAAGAAGGACGGTATAATTCCTGATTCTGCCGAGTCGGCCACTCTGCATAAATCACTGCGCCGAACCGCTCTCGCCGATCTGATCGAATTTTCTCGCGCGGTTCACGCTGAGATGGACGCCATTGTGGCACTGGCGCGAACAGGGACCGCTGGTGCGCTGGATGGCACCCTCTATTGCACGACGTTCCCATGCCACGCGTGCGCGCGCCACATCGTCGCAGCTGGCCTGCGCGAGGTCGTGTACTACGAGCCGTACATCAAGAGCCGCGCCCTGCTGCTGCACGACGACTCTATCGAGCATGGTTGCTCGGCGCGTGGGGAGGACAAGGGACCGGTCAGATTCCGTCTCTTTAGCGGGGTCGCTCCCCGACGCTTCGCGTCTCTTTTCGAGAAGCGTAGTGACTTGAAGCAAGATGGAAGAGTACGCCCGCGTTCTGAGCAGGCGCAGCATGTTGACCCAATTTTTACCCGCTCTTACCTGTCTTTCGAAGAGGTGATCGCGTCGAAGGTTGTCGCGCAGATGAAGGCCGACAAATGAAGAACGTCCCGCCCTGGCTATCGCTCGTTGAGGGCTATGGGACTGGCGCGAACAGCCGGCAGCGGAAGCTCGCTCTGGTTGAAACTAGAGCACGACCATCGGAGCAGCTGACGTTTGGGATCGGCGCGAAGGCTCCCAATGCGTGCAGAATTCTAAGTGTTGGTCTGGAAGGGCTGGAGTTCAGCACTTTTTATGAGCTTATGGTTGTCGCTAGAGTGAAGTACGTGGTGGATATTCGCCACCTCGCTTCCTTTCGTGGCCGCGGGTTTACTCCGACGTTGATTGACTCATCATTTCAACAACTGGGCATCGTCTATGAGCGTTGTCTGGACCTCGTGAATCCGTTTCTGGGAACCTCTCAGAACTCCCATTGGGTGCTGCAGCAATACGCAACCACGCTACGACAGGAGCGCTCCGAGGCGCTTGATCGCCTAGCGGACTATCTCGCACATGGCACTGTTCTGCTGCTCGGCCGAAGCCCAGTGCATTTCGGAACTGAGCGAGAGGTGGTCACGCGATTGCTGGCAGAGCGCCTTACCAGGCTTGAGTTACTTGCACTGAGCTCTCGCGAAGCAGAGGCGAATCTGTGGGCATGGTCGTCGCTTCTTGTGGGACTCGCATCGAGTTCAACGGCCAGCCCGGGAACCAAGAGTCGGAAGCGATCCCGCCAAGTGCGTGGTCAGCTACCGCTCCTCGACCCTCCTCCAAAGAAGAGGTAGTCGCGCGTTGCGACACCCGCGGCGACGTCGCAGCGCAGATTGCTCCTGTCCACGTGCTTGGGATCGTGGATCCATCGGTCGTAAGAAGCAGGCCCGACAGTCCGCCATCCTGGTAAGTGTCATGCAAATCGTGCCGCGGCTTTCAAAAGCGCTGCCAGTAGTCCCGCCACTCCTTGAGGACGCCACAAATGGCTCTTCCGGAAGCAGTTGCTCTTAGCCGCTTGGGTTCGTGCTGCGGAGAGCCTTCGCCTACCGATAGGCGGCCGCGCGGCGTCACCGAGCTGGAAACCAAAGCAAGCTCATGGCCATTCGGTAGCGCGGCATGGGGAGCACGTGCTCAACCACCTCCTCGTCACGCGCGTATGGAATCCAGGCATCTGCGTTTACCGTCTCCGGGATCTCAGACACCCTTTCCTTCTTGAAGAAATCGTAGGCCAGAGTCCACTTGTCGACCTCGGTGCCGCGGACAGGTCGCTTCCCGAAGTTCCGGGTGCCCTGTGTCCACGCAACCTTTCCGTCTTTGCATGCCACCAGCGCCACGCGGTCGTCGGTGAAGGATAGGAACCTCAGCGCAGCGGCCGTCGCCGAGACCTGAAACTCCTCAGCCAGTTTTTGGATCGGAGCCCAGGAGACCTTAGCGACATCGCAGCGCTTGGCGTAGAGCGCTTCCGGCATGAGAAGTTCGGCCGCGAAGGCGTTTGCCTCCAGCTCGCGACCGCTTCGCTCGTAGTCGAACCTCAGATCCTCCCCGGTGCAGAGACCAAGGTAGCTGACGCCGGAATGAATCTCGAAGTGACCAAGCTCGTGGGCGATCGCCCATCGTCGCTGGTCCAAGGAAAGCTCGCCAGCTACGGAGACCACGCCTTGCCGACCGAGTCGGAGGAGGTTTGCTCGCGCTCCCGTCGTCGGACTCGACCGCACGAGCGCACCTCGCATATGGGCGAGGACTTCGATGCGCAGCTCGGTTGGGTGCTGGTAACCGATGGCGCTTTGCACGCGCTTCGCTGCCTGGGTTCCCAATTCGGGGAGGGCCAGCCGTCCCTTCGACTCAGCCTTCGTCATCATCATCGCCGGCCTGGTCGCCCAGCAGGTGACGGAGCGACTTGATCATCTCGGCAAGCTCCTCTTCCGTCGCTTCGTCGAACTTGTGGAAGTGCATCGACACAGTCGTCTCGCGCGGTGCGCGAGCGATGAGAGCCTTTACCCTTCGACGCTGCTCATCGACCGATCTCCCTGGCTCTGAAACTTGTGATTCGAGCCGCTTCGCCTCGGCGCGGTAGTCGTGTTCAGCCTGAGCAAAACGGGCTTGCCGCCGAGCAGTCTCAGCCGCCGTGATCTTGGCACGGACAGAACCCGCCCAAGCCTTCGTGTCGATCCCCAACCGCTTGACCGTCTCTTGTGCCTCGACGTCGCTGACGGCCACCTCGTCGAGCGCCTCGACGAGCCGCTCGATCTCCGTGCGGGTCTTCGAGTTGCTCATGACTTCCTCCTCTGCTTGTACTTCGCGAACAGCTCTGGAAACCCTGCCACAAGTCTGCGTTGAAGCTTGATCCGTTTCGCGGTCACGGCATCCACTGTCCAACCGAGGACTTCGGCTAGCTCTTCTCTCTTCATGTATCCGTCTAAGATCGCGAGATAAAGTTGCTCCTGCTCCTCGTCGCCCTCAACAGTCGCAGCGGTTGCTTCGAGCAGGAGGGATCTGTCGCCTTCGGCCAGGATCTCATCCGGAAGCGGGTCATGGTGCTGGACCTCCTCCCCGGCGTCCTCGGTTGGTGTTGCCTTGTCCCTGTCTGCGGACTTCCTTGCCGATGAGACGATGCTCTTGATCACCCCACAAAGGAACCGCTCGAGATCTTCGGGTGCGTCGTCGGTCCACTTTCGTGATCCGTCCAGGCACCGCTCGATGGCGAGGTTCACGGTGTCTTGCACGGACGCCGCACTCGGTTCGTGGTCTCTACCGGCCGCCCAACCCACTCGCCGAAGGCGGTTCTCGGCGTAGGTTGCAAGCCGAGGAAGCAGGCTGTCCCAGTCAGCCTCCCTGATGGCCTGCTCAAGCGGTTTGCGTTCCGTCAGCACGTGCTCCCCCCATATGGCTCCAGCCCGGCCAAAGATGATCACGCGAATCTGAACATTCTTCGATCCGCAACGTGATCAGAATCGGAGGGACTGGAGCTGATCTTCGCAAGCCGGCAGATCGCGCGGCAGAAAAGGAGTCCTCCATGAATTCTCTCGTCGTTCTTCCCCTTCCCGGCGGCTTCGCCGCCAATAGTCAGACGCAGGCGGTCGGAACCCCTCGTTCGCGTGCACTTCTAGGCTTCTTCCAACCTCAAGATACCCCTGGCTACCTTGCTAGTATCAACCTCGTGACCGATGGGCTCGACTCGGCAGCTCTCGATCACCAGTGCGGCGTCGCCCGTGCTCACGTGGCACAGCTCGGAGCCCGTGACGAGCCCGAGATCACCCCCTGCGATCCCCACCCCCACCTTGCTCTGCTCCAGTCCGAACCAACATTCGCCGAGCACGCTCCGCCGCCGCTCGGCGCACGGTTCGTTTGGATCGGTCTCGAACACATCGTCGCCTGTCAGCCGAAGGTCGACTGGGATCACGTTGAGCGCCTCAGCTCGCAGGTTCCCGCAGTAGGTGACGACGATGGCCTGCTGCGCTTTTGTCTGCCGCTTCAAAACGGGGCGGTCGTTCCTCAGGCGCAGGTGACGTTCAATCCGGCCACGAACACGTTTGGTTGGATTGTGGACAGCCCTGACGTGCGCATCTGCGGTCCGGTGCAGGGCGACCAGCCAGGCACTGGCCGTGGCCTCGTCGGCTTCTCTATCGGTCCTGGGCTACACCAGATGAGCGTGGTTGCGTTCAACGGACGCCACATGCTCAACAATGGCTACCACCGCGCGGTAGCGCTCGCTCGTGCCGGGCACAAGAAGATCCCCGTGATCCTGGTCGACGCGCCGTCGCTCGAACTGACGCCTCCCGCCCGGAATGGCATGTTCAACCCGAGCCTGGTGTTCGGGCCGAAGCCCCCGCGGATCGTCGACTACCTCGAAGCGACGGCCGTTGAGGTGCCCACGAAGAGGATGCGGTTCCTCTTCTCGGTACACGCCGAGCAGCACCCGATCCCTGTGTGAACTCAGCCTCGTAGCCAACAGCCACCGTCGAGGAAAGGCTGGAAGTCCTTGGCCTTCACGTTCGTCTTGCGGTTGCGGCGCTTCGCTTCTTCGCTTTGTCGAATGCGCCAGCCGTCGCCTCTCGCACCCGCGCGAGCATCGCCTCGGCGGGCTCGTCGTTCGGGTCCTGTGGGACGAGCTCCCCGCGAAAGGCTTTGGCTAAGGTCGACCGATCCAACCGCTCAAGCCCTTCGCGCTGTCGAAGAAGCACGCTGCGCAAGGCTGCGAGGTCGGCAAGACGCTTTTCGGTGCGCGCCACGATCGCTCGCTGTTCCTCGAGCGGAGGAACGACGGTAGCCAGATGGATGACGTCATGGCAGTTCAGGTGCCTCAGCGTCATGCCCTTTTCGATGGCACCGAAGGCTCGTTGTGCGGTCGGAGAACCGAAGAAGAGAGACAAGTAGTTGCCGTCAAGAACCTCTTCGAGGGGCGAAATTACAATCATGGCGTGACAGTTGTGACCCTCGTGCTCGGGAGGGACGACAGCGGAATCCCCCACGTGACCAGTCTGCACCAACAAGACATCTCCAGTGTTGAGGATGGACTTGCGATTCCGTTGGTTGAACTCCTTGGTGATGAACGTCGCGCCATCAAATCGAAGCACGTTCTTTTTTACATGTTTGGAGAGCAGATAGGGGACTCCCTCCTCAACGTAGATATTCCGCGTCGGACCTACATACCCATTGGTCAGCCGCCACACGACCTCGCCAAGTTCAACAACACACCACCCCTCTGGCAGCTCCGGCAAGCCGGTCGTGTCGACGGGCTCGGGCTCCTTGTACTTGGCCTTCCATTTGTCGTCGGTTGGGGGCTTGCCCTTCGCCTTCATCTTGGCGAGTTCGGTGTCTTCCCATTTCTTGCGGCGCTCGGTGCGGATGCGTTTGAGGAGCTCGCTGGCTGGCTCGACGTCCTTGTGCTTCGCGCGCCAGTCCTTTGTGAGGTCGCCGCGAAAGGCCGCCGCGAGAATCGATTGGCGGAGCTTCTCGAGCAGCGGCGGCACGGCGTCGAGCGCCTCACGCGCGCGACGGCTTCGGGCTTGGAGCGCTTCGAGCTTGGTGACGATGCGGCGTTGTTCATTGAGGGGTGGAACGCCGACGGAGACGCCTCGGATATCGTCAAGGCCGAGCCCAGCCTTCGTCACTCCTCGGCGCATATCGAGCAACTGCCGCTTCCCTGCACTGGCAAAGAACCACGCAAGAAAACGCGCATCGAGCCCGGCGCGCGGGCGGGCGAGTGCGATGTGCTGATTGATGTAAGCTTCACCGAGGTTGTCGGGGACCAGTCCAACCATGCCGAGTTCCGCGGTGATGGAGATGAGTATGTCTCCGGCGCGGAGTCGCGTTCGCTGGCCCTCGGAGTTCGTCGGGGGTTTGACGTGCTGTCGCTCCTTCAGGTCGAGCGAGATGGTGTCGTGGTCGAGATTGCCGATGCGAACAAACAGCGGGCCGGTGTCGGTATAGAACTGCGCCCAGCCACGCGAGCCACTGGTGACGAACTCGAACAGGTCCCCTGACGAGCGAAGCACCCACCCCGGCGGAAGTTCCTCACTCAACTCCCGCCTCCCAGCTCTTCTTGCAGCGCCTGCATCTCCTCGAGCGCAATCTGCAACTGCGCGACAATCTCCGCAGCAATCACATCGGGCTCGGGAAGATCGGCGTGGTCGGTGACGCTGTCGTCTTTGAGCCAGGAGATGTCGAGGTTGTCGCCGCGCTTGGCAATCTCTTCGCGCGTGAACTTGCGGAAGCGGCCGGTTTCGCCTTGGTCCTTGCGCTTGCTCTTGCCGAGCGAGTCGGTGCCGTAGGCCTTCTCGAAGTCGGTGAAGTGAGCGCGGGTGAACGGCGTGCGCTTGCCGAAGTTCGGCATGTTGGTGCGCATGTCGAAGAACCAGACGGCCTTGGTGTTCGCCTTGTCCTTCTCGCCGCGGGTGAAGAAGAGGACGTTGGTCTTGACGCCTTGCGCGTAGAAGATGCCGGTGGGCAGGCGGAGAATCGTGTGGAGGTCGCACTTGTCCATGAGGTCGGCGCGAACCTTCTGGCCGACGCCTTCTTCGAACAGCACGTTGTCGGGGAGGACGACCGCCGCGCGCCCGCCGGGGTTGAGCCCTCGGTAGATGTGCTGGAGGAAGACGAGCTGCTTGTTGCTCGTGGGATAGGTGATGTCGTCGCGCGTCGGTCCGCCGCCGCCTTTCTTGGTGCCGAAGGGCGGGTTCGAGAGAATGACGTCGGCCTTGGGGAGCTGCGAGCCGGTCGGGCCGAGCGTGTCGCCGAGAACGATCTCCCCCTCGATGTCGTGGAGCATCGCGTTCATGAGCGCGAGACGCTGCACATCGGGCACGAGCTCGACGCCGTAGAAGGCTTCACGGCGCTGGAAGTTCTGCTTCGCGACGGAGAGGTCGTGGTACTCGTCCGTGAGCGATTTCACATAGCGGTCGGCGTTGATCAGAAAGCCGCCGGTGCCGATGGCGGGGTCTTGCACGCGCTCGCCCGCTTGCGGCTTGATCAGCGCGACCATCGACTCGATGAGTGGGCGCGGTGTGAAGTATTGGCCCGCGCCGCTCTTGGTCTCTTCGGCGTTCTTTTCGAGCAAGCCTTCGTACAAATCGCCGAGACCTTCGGACTTGGCGCTGTACCAGTCCAGCCCGTCGATGTCGGTCACGATCTGCTGGAGGTGCCGAGGCTGGCGAATCGAGGTTGAGGCGTTGGCGAAGATGGCCTGCACCCGCCCCGAGCCTTTGCCGCCGAGATCGATCAGGAGCTTCTTGTAGAACTCCAGCAGCTCGACGCCTTCCTTCTTCGTCACGTCGTTCCAGCGATAGCCCTTCGGGATCTGCTCCTCAGCGCCCGTCTCCTTCATCATTTTGAGGAACAGCAGGTACGTCAGCTCGGTCACGTACTCGTGGTAGGTGATGCCGTCGTCGCGCAGGATGTTGCACAGGCTCCAGAGCTTCTGGACGATGTCTTGGGTATTGGGCATTAGGGTCCGAGCGTGGTCGCCTATGTTTTTTGCTTGAGAGTGAGCTTGGCGACTTGAGGGGAGATCGCTTTGTGAAGCGCCACGGCTGACTTCGTGAGCCACTCTTTGGCGCCCGGCCACTCCGCGCGGTCCATGAAATTTACCGGCCAAGTCGCTTTGATGACCTTGACGCGTTTCTCGGGGTGGGGGTTCCACTGAAATTGGAGACCCACCTCGCGCTCAAGGGTCTCGCGCTGCGCTTCAAGGAGGCCAAGAGCGTGAGGATGTCTGCCGGAGTCGATCGAAACGTTGATGCCGACGTGGCGGTCCAAAGTGTTGACCGAGGCCGACAACCAGATTCCGGTTCGTCCCAGCGGAAGGTCGAACCAGCTCTGGGGCCGCGGATTGGCCACCGAGGTGAACTCCTTCGATGCAAGTAGGGCTTCTCGCACGAGCGGCCAGAACTCCAATTGGAGCTGCTTCACGTGCGACGGAGCGTCAGCTGGCCGGTCCTCGCCGTTCGCCGCGCTGTAGGTTACTTCCCACTCGTCATGCCCAATCCCCGCCAGCTGAGCGGCCTGTAGGCAGAATCGATATACAGCTTCCGCCGAGAGATTCGTTTCAACGTAGGCGCCGTTGGTGAGCTTCTTCAGGCGGCTGGAGCGACGAAAGGCAGTCGCGTCCCGATTTACGAGTTTCGGAAGCTCGTCAGCGACCCGTTCAAACTCGTCCTCTCCAATTTGCGCGATTCCTTCCATGACGGCGACCGCAACGTCAGCCCACGACTCAACGGTGACCTCGTCCGACCGAACTCGCACCAGCGTCGGAACCGTTCCGGTGACGCAGGTCCCATCGTTCCCCGACGCTGGGGCGTTGCTGTGCTCGGGGCCGAAGTAGGGCCAGATGGTAAGCGCCAAGTCTGTTAGTACCTCAGCGCGCCTATCGATCTCCTCACGCGTCCAACGATCGAGATTGTTGAAGTAGCGATTCATCTCGACGTGGCTGTCTGCGAAGAGCTTCTTTTTCTGGGCGAAAGCCTCGTTGCTCAACTCCGTGTTGTAGTTGGTGAGCGTCAGATTGCCCAGCGTGTGGAGGTATTGCTCCTGGTCCTCTTCCCAGGTCTCTCCCAGCTCCGCCTTCCATGCGTTCGTCAAAGTCTGAGGCATCACATGCTCAATGGTAAGAGTCGTGCCCGGAACAATTTCCTTGTGGCCCTGACCGACCTCAAGCCGCTCCAGAATGAGTTTGGTCTTCTTGAGGCGGTCGCCCCCTCCGTACAGACGCGCGGTACCAAGCCGCTCGCGAAACTCTTCGTCCCGTGGGTAGTTCCTCGTGTTCGACGAAAGCGTCTTCTTTAGCCGACCGAGAAAGTCGTCGCCCTTGCTTGCCTGCTCGTAGAGCGCAGCGAAGGTCTTGTTGAGCCCATAGGTGGGAACTCCGCATACGAACCGTCGAATGACGAGGTTCTCCACGACGTCCAGGATCGCGCATACGTCGTCTTCACTTCGCGATCCCGTAGAGAAGTCTGCGTACACCGCGAGAAGAAATGGGTACGTGACAGTTATTTCGAGCCGGTGGATGCGCAGCAAACCTTCCCTAATTCTCGCGTTCGTCGCCTGCTCTGGGTTGAGTAGAATCGCGTAGTACTCCGAAAAGAGAGCGAGCTCCTTCAGGTGTTCCATGGGTGACCGCGCTGCGTCGGTGTCCACCCGAGTCTTGAGGGCGGCATACACGTCCGTCTCGCGGACAACGCTTCCGAGCCTAGTGAGGTAATGACGAACGAAATCGGTTAGCGCGTCCTCCCCAAGACGCCGCTGCATTGGCCGCCAGTAGTCGACGTGGACGCGCTCATGCTCCTTCTCGTGGAGGCGCATGAAGAAAAAGTTGCGAATGAGGTCCGCTTGCGAGAGAGGTCGGCCTGTACCGTTCAGACTCTCAAAGATGCGGTGAGGATTGTCCTTCTCGTCAAGGATGATGCTGACCAAGGTGAGCTTGGTGCTGATGATACGAACGAGAGCCTCGAGGTCAGGCGCGTCCGCGCGACGGAGTTTTGAGGCAAAGAACTTGTACGCCGCTCCAATACCGCTCGTCGTCTTCGGTTCGTCACCGTTTACGAGTCGAATGAACGCTTCGCGGTCGCTGTCGGCTGGGTCTTCTGCTTGGGTTGGCAGAAGCTTGTAGTGTTCGTGCCCTTCCTCGTGACGGTTCGTGATGAGGTCCTGAATCCGCTCGGCCACTTTCGCGAAGCTAGTCTCTCTTGCTCGATCTCGAGCCAGTGCCAACAACACAATGAGCGTCGTGAGGCGTTGCTGCCCATCAATGAGTAGTCGCTTCTCGACGCCCTCGGGAACTGAGCGGGCGGGAGACGTGACGATGGAACCGAGAAAGTGGGGCTTCGGGTCGTCGTCCTCGAGCAGTTCAATGATGTCTGACCAGAGCGCCTTCCACTGCTGCTCTTTCCAAGAGTAGGGCCGCTGGTAGTGGGGCACGAGGAACTGCTTACTGCCCTCGAGCACTCTCTGCACCTTTGCTTCAGCCGCTTCCATCGCGCCTCCGTTCTTCGATCCTCTCGCACTCTACCGCGCTCGCGACAATTGGGTCCGGTCTTGTCGTGCCGTTCATCCAGCGTCCTTCCAAACTTCATCCGCGAGCTCGCCGAGCAACGTCTCGAGTTGGCCGTCGAAGACTTTGTTGAGGCGAGCGAAGCCGCCGTCGGTCTTGAACTGGCCGGCGTCGAGCGAGGCGCGGTCGACGACGGTCTCGAGCTTCACTTGTTTGGCGATGCGGTTGAGCCATTTCACCTGCGGGTCGGTGAAGTTGTGGGCCTTACGCAAGCGCTGGAGCGCGCGGTCCACGCGTTCGCCGTAGGGCATGAGCGGTGAGCCGAGTGAGAGCTGGCGGATGTAGCCGACGATGGTGGCGGCGATGTCCTCGTTCTTCTGGTCGCGCCAAGCCGTTTGCAGCGACTTCTCGCTGAAGCCCTCTTGGTCGAGCATGAGCTTCAGTTGCCGGAGATCTTCACGGGTGAGGTCGCGGGGACGCTGGGTGACGACGAGCAGCGCGGGCAGCTTGTTGAGGTTGTTCGCCACGAAGGCGCGGAAAGCCTCGAGGTAGTCGCCCGGCGGCCGGCTGCCGTGTTTGCCGTAGCCGCGCGTGACTTCACGCAGCTCGTCGAGCTTCTCGGACACGATCATCTTGTATGCGCCGGTGCCCGCCGTTCGGTCGAGGAAGGTAGCGAGCGCGGGATGCTGCTTCAGGTAGTCGGCGGCGTCGCCGACGCTGCTCTCCTTCAAGAAGTGCGCGAGCTCCTTCAGGCCCATGCCCGCCGCCGTCTGGAACCGCTCCTCGTTCTCGCCTTTGAGCGAGCGCTTCTTCCGCTGCAGCTTGGCGAGAAATTCTTCGAGCGACGTTCGGCGGAACTCCTCTTCCCTGCCCTCAACCACCTCCTTCACCAGCTGCTCGAAGGTGACGAACGGATTGACGACGACCGGCTTCATATCGGTCACGTCTTTGAGGGCCGAGTAAAGGTCCACCGCGTCGAAGATGCGGAAGCGTTCTTTGCCGATCTCGGTGCAGAGGCGCGTTGCACGGCCAATCATCTGCTCGTACAGAATGCGGCTGCCCACGCGCCGCAAGAAGACGAGGTTCGCGATCTTGGGCACGTCGATGCCGGTGGTGAGCAGGTCGACGGTGACCGCGATGTTCGGGTGGCGCTCGTTGCGATAGCGGCGGATCGCTTCGAGCGGTCGATCGGTTGCGCCCGTGATCTTGGCGACGGCGTCGTCGTCGACCGAGCCGTACTTCGTGTGGAGCGCCTCCTTGAGCAGGAGCACCACCATGTCGGCGTGCTCGTCGGTTGCGCAGAAGACGAGCGTCTTCTCGTCTTGCTCGGGGTCGATGTTCTTGACGAACTCGCGGAGTACGACGCGGTTGAAGTCTTCGGTGATGATTCGCCGGTTGAAGGCTTCGACCTCGAATTGAATCTCGTCAGCCAGCTCCTCCTTCTTCAAGGTCTGCGTGGAGCGGTCGAGCATCAGCACTTCTTCGTGGGCCTCGTAGTGGATGCCGTCCTGGCTGTGCTTCGTCACGATGCGAATGGGCGGCTCGTGGTCGACGAGGAACCCGTCGACGACGGCCTCGCGGTACGAGTAAGAAAACACAGGGCTGCCGAAGATCTCCTTCGTGTGCAGCGCGGGCGTCGCCGTGAGGCCAATCTTCGCCGCGTCGAAGTGGTCGAGCACGCGGCGGTACTTGGAGATGTAGTCGTCCTCGTCGCGGAACAGGAACTCGCGATCGGAGAGCTCGCGGTCGAGGAGATAGCCGCGGTGGCATTCGTCGACGACGATGCAGTCGTACTGATCGACCGGCGGGATGTTGGCTTCGGCCCCTTCGCCGAATGGTCCGAGCACACGCTTCACCATTGCTTGGATGGTCGCAATCTGAAGCTTGGTTTCGCGGTCGGGTTTGAGGTCGGCCAGCTCTTTGACGTCGAAAATGTCGGTGAAGGTCTGCAGGTTCTCGAGCCGCAGATCCTTGAGCGCGTCGGCGGTCTGCTTGCCAAGCGCGTTGCGATCCACGAGGAAGAGCACGCGCCGGAAGCGCTTCGTCTTGAGCAGGCGGTAGCAAAGGCCGATGCAGGTGCGCGTCTTGCCAGTGCCGGTGGCCATCGCGACGAGCAGCTCGCGCTTGCCCTGCTCGAGTCCGTTCTCGACGGCCAGAATGGCGCTCCTTTGGTACTCCCGATCGATGTAAGGCATCGGCTCGACCTTGAGCTTCGCGTGCGCCTCATCGACGTCCTGCTTCAAGAGATCGACAAGGCCCTCGGGCGTGTACCAACCTTCGAGCGGCACGGGATGGTTCTCGCTTCGGCGCGCATCGAGAAACCAGATGCCGCTCTTCGTTCGCAGCTGACGCAAGAACGGCCGGCCGTTGGTCGCGAAGAGGAAGGGGACCTTGTGCGCGCGCCCGGCCTTGTCCGGCCAAGGGCTCCCCTCGGGCAGAACCTCGTCGCCTTTCACGACGTAGCCGAGCGAGTAGCGCTTCGCCTGAGGAATGACGCCCATCACGTCCTTGTGCTTTCGCTTTGCTTCGACGACGGCGACAACCTGGAGTCCGGCGAAGAGGACGTAGTCGGCCCAGCCTTCTTTCCCGTCGGTGAGCGTGGGCCACTCCGAGATGGCGAGGTTCTTTCCTTTGGTGGGGCGAACGCCGCGCTCGAACGTCAGCTGCTGCGAATCGACTTCCCAACCTGCATCGTGAAGTTGGTGGTCGATGAGCTTGCGCGTGGCGGCTTCATCGAGCTGGATGGCGTCGCTCGCCTCGGAGGCTTGCTCGATGGCGCTCGCGAGCTGCTTGGGTGGCAGCGCCTGGGCGGCGGCTTGGAGCGCCGCGAGTTCAGCGACGAGCTTCTTGTTCTGTTCGGCGAGCGCCGCTGTTCGTTGGACGTGCGCGGTCGCGGCCTTGCGGTAGGCCGCAAGTTGCTCGTTCGCCAGCTCCTCCCAGATCGCGGCGTCTTCCTTTGCTTTGGCTGCCAGCTCTTTCGCCGTCAGCTTTTCTGCGGCCTCGGCTTCCGCCGCCTTCTTCGTTTCTTCGATGGCGCGTTGAGCCGCTTCGAGCTCTTTGCGGCGCGCTTCCACGTCGTCGCGGAGCCGTTGCAACTCATCGTGCAGCGAGCTCTCAGCCTTCTTTGGCTCGGTGGGCGGCAGGAACGGACCTGGTTCGAACTTCTTGTTGTTGCCGAAGCTGCGCTGGAACCAGACCGCGAGCTCGCGCGCCATGCGGAGCTGATGGAGCGCCTCGCGATGGTCGCCCTTGCCCTCGTGGACAGCGGCGTTCCCGACGCGACGCAGATCGTGAAAGAGCGTCCGCTGCGTCGCGCCGATCACGTTCCGATCCCAAAGCCGGTCGATCAGCTGTTGCTGGCTCTCATCGGTGCTGATGAACAGGCCGACCTTCGCGGCAGCGCGCTGGGCAAGCACCTCGCCGAACTGACGCAACTTGAACAGCGTGACCGTAGCGTCCACCCCGAATTGCTCCTCGGCCTGCGTCGCCAGGGCGACGAGCCGCGCGTCGTGATGCGCAAGGTAGGAGAAATTCGGCGAAGGTTGAGTGTTCACGTTTTGCTCAAGAGCGAGCCGACCGAGTGGCCTTGTTGAGCGGTGGCAAGGTCTTCGTTCGAGCCTTGGAAGAGCCCGCGAACGTACCCCTCCGGGCCAAGGAGGTTACATGCGTTGGGTCCCCCGCTGTTGGGGAAGATTGGGGGCGCATACTACCGGCTAAAGCCCCGAGCCGTCTTGCTTCGCCTCGGCAGCAGAGGCGCTCGTAGAGGCAGGTTTCGCCGCGCCGCCGGGCTTTTCGCATGAGTTCATCTTCCGTCGCTGCCCGACCTGCAGCGGCATCTCGATCGTGAAAGAAGCCGACTTTGAGTGTGCGGCCTGCGGCTCAGCTCTACCGCTGGGATGGAACTTCGATGACACATCAGGGGCGGCGGAGGTCTAATGGGAGTTGGGTGGACCTGCGAGTCCGTGTTCAGGTCCTGCCTGTCTTCTATGCAAAGTGAGATTCAGCTTGTGACCCAGCGGACACAGAAGGTCCTGTTGCTTTGGCAGCTCGACTTGCTCTCGTCGGATGACGTCGAGGACTGGCTGAACGCTCTCGTGCTCCAGCTGGAGTCCCTCGGTCATCTCCCCGACTGGTTCTTCACCCTTCTAGAGCGCGGGCCGGCTCGCTGCCGACGGATGTCCTCGCGCGAGTTCGACTTCCCATGGCTGCCTCTAGACTTCTCAGTCCGGTTCTGTGCTGAACTCTGCCACACCGATCTGGAGATCCCGGAGGAGCTTGAGGGGTTCACCTACTGGCTCATCTGCGCGTCGCATAGCGAGGACGGAGATGATCCTGCAATTGCACTCGGACACGAGTTGGAGCACCTGCTCATGCACTGCGACCAGAAGGACCTAGCTCTCGCTCAAGCGCGCGACAAGTTGCCCTCGCTTAAACGCCGCTCCGAGGCACGCGTCTCCGCCCTAATGAGTGGCGCCGACCTCACGTTCGGCGTTACTAGCTCCACGGTCGTTTGACCGCCCACTCAGTAGTTCCGCATGCAGAACTTGTGGGAACTACCCTGGAGGCGGCCTAACATGCCGTTGGACAGACTTGGCTGTCGCCCGGCGTCACAGACCGAGACCATGACCGTCTGATTCCTGTCCGTGCCACTCGGGCACGTTGAAGGCGAAATGATCGATGGGCCTTTTCCGAACAGTTCATGCAAGCGTCGCATGCTCACGTTGCGCGAGCCGCTTCCAAGCCGAGGTTCAGTTCAAGACTGGCGCGGATTGGCAGGAGGAATACCGTGAGGGTGACCGGGCGGATGACCTGGCACCTGGAAGCATCTACGACGGCATTACCGACAGCCACTGCGGGGCGTGCGCCGGAGCACGAACCGCGGACGCCATTCGTGCTCATTGTGAAACCCTGGCGGCCATGGCCAAAGAGGGGAGCATCAGTCTGGTTACGGAAGCCGGTCTAGAACTCGTTGGAGCAGAGATTGAGGCAACGCTTGGTTCGCTATTTAATCACGTTCTAGATGGCGTTCGCCCTCACCGCACTGGTGACCTGATGGAGCTTCCGGGAAACCCGCCGTTGCCTCCCCTGCTGACCATCTTGGCCGACGGGGTACGTCAATGGCCACTACCGGCCGGCGCAAATCCATGGAGGGCCTATCAGCACACGTTCTGGGAACGATTGCAGGCTGGGGTCGTCGAACGCCTGGTCGCTGACGGCTGGAGCGAGGAGGACGGTTATGGTCAAGAGGTGTCGGTCTCAGTCGCCGCCAACCATGTGCTGGGCGTCGGAGCGTACGACCCAGCGCAAGGAGCCGGCTAACATGCCGTTGGCCAGACCAAGGTGTTTAGCGTGAATCCTGCAGATGCTCATCCCCGCGTCACTCGCGCCGAACTCGCAGCGCCCGGCGTTTTGGTCGTGCACTTCTGGGCGCCGTGGGATTTGCATGACCAGGCCCTCGCCGAGAACCTCGTCAAAGCTCATCAGCTCTCTACCTCCGGCGCTAGAGTCCGATCTTTGGACATCGACAATCAAGACTTTTGGACCGACCTTCGCGAGTGGGGCGTCGTCAACGTTCCGGCACTCGGACTGTTCCGCGACGGACGCCATATCCAGAACCTGATCGGGGTGATGGGCGTCGAAAAACTGCGACACCATTTCGAGAACACGTTCGTACCCTAGAGGAGCCCTAACAAGGCGTTGCTGCGGACAATCGCCGTCGGTCGGCGTTCGGCCTACCTCTTCCGCTCGGCGCAGAACGCCAATACGTTAGGCGGTCTCAATGGCGACGTGGACTCTGCACCTCGGAGACAGAGTTGTCGGAAAGGTCGTCGAGCGGAGCGAGGACTTCCCGCGTCTCGACGGAGTCTTCACCGCCGAGTCGTTCATGCACGGCCCCGCCAATGCCGTTGAGCGCCGACTTGCGGACTTCTATCGCCTAAATTGCGAGTGCCATCGCCTCCTCGACCTCGAAGATTCTCTCGACGTCGCAAAGGAGCGGTCTCGAAACAATGAGGAGCTGGAGCCGTTCGAGGACCTGATCGAGAGCGCGGACTGGACCCTGCGCGGCCCCGACCGCGTGATTGCGATACTGTGCCCGCTCTTCCGCCCAGACGGCAGGATCACGTGGAGCTGGCGTACACCGGGATGAGTCACGCCACGCGCGGCACCGCTTCCGCTTGAGAGGTGACCCGCGCTTCCCAGCCAATTCAAAGCCGCCCAACTGAGCGTTGCCGCGGACGGCTCGGCTTCGCTCCCCCTCCCTCGCTTCGCTCGGTCTGGCGCCGGCCGCTTAACGGCAATACGTTAGGCAGATAGGGGGAGGCGGCGGCCGCGCCGGTCACGCTATGGGAAGACAGATTCAGCTCGCGCTCGCCCCGAACGACGAACCCGATCTCGAGCGCTTTCTTCGCGGATGCGGTCCCATTAAGATCTTGCAAGGTTTCGCGACGTCGCCGGAGGCACTTGAGATGTCGACGCTTGCGGACGCTCCGCGGGAGACGATGCTTTTCTTCTGGTTCACGTCGTTTCCGTGGACCCCTCGGTTTCGGCAAACGGAAACTGACGCGCCCGTGTGGTACGTCGAGAATCGCTGGGTGGCCCCCATCCTCGAGTATTCGCGAGCCGACGAGGCGAAGGGCTGGCGGGGACGGCTCTACTGGGCCGACCGGCTCTCCGGGGAGCCGGAGTATGATCGGATCGCATTCGGAAAGTTCGTCGATCGCGTCTGGCGGTGGGTGCGCAAGACGGGCACGCGATCGCCTCCGGACGACACCTGGTACTTCCCAGAAGCTCTTCGAGTCGCAGGACCCGCGCGAGCTGTCTAAGTACGCGTTGGACTCGACAACCGCCATCGGTCCCCCGATGCGCGGGGCTCCGTCTGGCCGTTGCGAGTCAAAGCGACTACGTTAGGCAGCGCCCGCCAATGCCATCTCAGCCGCTCTCAGCAGATCGCGTGAGGGGCGCTCTCATCGGTGCTGTGATTGGTGATGCCTTCGGCTCGCCGCTCGAGGGCGCGCCCGCAAGTACGGTTGCCGCGCTGGTGGATCGGCGCGCACGGGGCACCGGTCCCTGGGGCTACACCGATGACGCAACGATGTTCCTTGCGCTCGCCGAGTCGATTCGTGACTGCTCCACCGTTTCACCCGTGGGCTTGCTCAAGGCGCTCTCACGAACCTATGAGCCCGCGCGTGGCTTCGGGCGCGGGATGAAGCTCGCAATACGCGCTTTCGAGTCCGGAACTCCGTGGCGGGACGTTGCGAAAGCAGCCTGGCCCGAGGGGTCGCGAGGCAATGGTGGCGCGGTGCGCGTGGGGGCGGTCGCCCTCCGCAGGTGGAGCTCGGTAGACCACCTGCTCGCTGCGGCCTCCACTGCGACACGCGTAACTCACTGCCATCCGGAAGCGCTAGAGGCGGCGCTTATCCAAGCTCGGCTCCTCGCGCTGGTGCTCGACGAGCCAGAGTGCCTCGCCAGCGCGACAGGGACCATCGACAGGATCAGCGACGATCTTCCCCCGGCTCCGGCCCCACCAGCCATGCTCGCACTGGTTCGCGAGGCCATGCTCGCGGTCACGGATCTTGATGTCGCCCGCATTTGCGGAACGTCGCCGCTCGCGCGCGAGTCAGTGCCGGCTGCGCACGCGATCTTTCTTCGTAGGCACCAGACGTTTGAGGAGGCCGTTACTGCTGCGGCGCGCCTCGGCGGAGACGTCGATTCGATCTGCGCCCTTGTCGGCTGCCTCGCCGGCGCCCTGCACGGCGTTGATGGCATCCCAGCACGCTGGCTCGACGCGATCGCACATGAGTCGCCAAGCGTTGCTGAGCTATGCGCCCTGGCCGACGCGATCGTCGCCCTTCCACCTGCACCATTCGAAGAAGAGCCTGCCAAGACCTCATGAACTCGCCCAAGATCGAGGCCCTCGATGACGCCATTGCCCTAGTTCGCCGTCGTCCGAGCATGTTCCTCGCGGCAGGCGTGAGCTCCGCCAACATCTCGGCTGCAATCGCTCACGATGCCCGTCTGCTCGGCGCTGAGTCTGTCTCTATCGAGCGCCACGACGACTGGACGATCGTTTTCGCCGACGTTGACTGGCTCTCCCTTCGTGGACAGTACGAGCATGACCTCACGCCCGAAGAGCTATTCCAAAGGATCGTTCCGTTTCCAGAGGATGGACCGAATTCCATGAGGCACGAGATCCTGGCGGCCGCCTTTGCGAGTGAAGTCGTTTCAGCGGCCTCCGACGAGCGGCTGCAAGTGACGGGAACGACACCGCAGGACGACCCGATCTGGCGCTATCTTGCGCGCGAGGGCGTTTACCGCGCTATTGCCTTTCGTGGCGTGGCCTCACCCGAAACCTCCGGCGCCTAACAGACCAGCTGAACCGTGTCAGAAGCGTTCGATCTCGCCATTGATGTGAACCGGCTTCGCTCCGCATCGGAATGGCGAGGCGTGCTGGAGTCGCTGGCAGGGTCGCTATTCCGTCGCCTGCAGCGCGACATCATCATTGCCGCGCAGCCTGGTCTCCACGGCCTGCTTTGAATGACTCGTGCCAAGTCGAAGCTCCAGCCGGGGCCTTCGGCCGCTTTAATCGAAGAGGGCACGAGTCATTCTGTCTGCTGCATCAACCTTCGGTTGAACCCTGCAGCGTTGGCATAGCGGGTCACGCAGCCCTCCGAAGCGCTCGGAGCGCCTTCACATCATCCTTGTCGATGAGCCCGCGTGCGCGGGCCTGTGCAACGGCGGCCTCGATGAACTCATGGGTCGAAGTGCGCTCTCGCGGCGCGAAGTAAGTCGGGGAGGCTGCGCTAACCTCCTCGGGTAAGTTCGCTGATCAGCCTGCTTGCCGGCCGCCAAAGCGTGTAGGCCCGTGGCTAGAGCACGCGAACTCCAATAAACCAGCCGTATTGCGGAATAGCCGAAGCCGCCCTGGCCCACGGCCTTCTCGGAATGCGAACTAACCCCAATGAGCTAGCGCAGCTCCCCAGGGTTCGTTCGCGCCGCAAGGACCGCTGGCGCCGCGTCGGCGGAATGCGGTGGGCGGAGGGCGGTTGGGCTACGCGCTAGTCCCATAACGCTCGTTCGTTCGCGACGACCCGACGTTATGGGACGCTTAGTGCGCCACCCCGGACGGCGCGCACCCAGCGACCCACGCTTTTGCCTGTTGTTTTCGGGTTCGCAGCGAAAGAGGGCTCCGGCGCCGGTTCGGCGCAAGGCGGTTGGGCTACACGCTAGTCCCATATCGCTCGTTCGTTCGCGACGACCCGAGGTTATGGGACGCTTAGTGCGCCAGGCGCTCTACCCCGCGCGCCTCGCTCCTCTGGCACCCGCAGCTAAACGCCAATACCTTAGCCGGACGAATCGATGGCCGAAGTTGCGTTGGTTGAGATACTGAATCAAGCACGTGACGAGCTTTGGGACCTCGATGACTCGACCACCGACGCCGACCTCTGGGCAAGCCCGCTTGGACGCTTTGTAGCCGCATTCCAAAGCTTGTCCGAACCGCAGCAGGGGATGCGCCTTCTCGCGCTCTTCGCGGCCAGACGCGCCGTTGCCTGCTGGCAACTCTACTGTGACGACACGACTCCGCTCGACGGCGTACATACGGCCGAGCGCGTTCTTGACGGGAGCGCCCCAG
>JBILLK010000069.1:0-7536 GCA_044376115.1 Polyangiaceae bacterium
CCCCCCTCCGCCATCGCTGCCGGCGTCCCCACCGCCTGCGCCTGCGGTGCCTGAATCCGCGACGTTGGCACCTCCTGGGGCGTTGCACGCCGTTACAACGACGCTGAGCAGGACCGGAAGCGAGAGCTGTTTTCGAAGTATGGACATGACGACTCCTTTGTAGGCGTAAGGCGCGACGTTGGGTACGACGGCTGTCGCGGAGGCGAATCGGCGATCATTCGTGTCAGTGCCTTCTCGAGCCGTCGACGGCTCGGCTCCGAGGCGGCGAGCCGGGTTCATCTGGAGTCTCCCCAAGCGGGAGTCTGAGCGCACAGGCCGACCACCGTGAACTCGAGGAGCGCCTCCAGCGCACGCGCGCGGTCTGCTGCGGTGGGCATCGAGGCCAGCCCGTCGAGCGCGAGCGACGCAAACCCGTGGACCACCGACCAGGCCTTCAGTTCGGCGCCGGGTCGCCGCTCCGCCGCGAGGAGCCCATCGGCGACGAGGGCGTCGAGTGACTTACCGAGCAGCGACCAGGGGTCTTCCGTCGCATCGGCGCCGGGCTTCGCCTTCCGGCACTCCGCGCCGCACTCGCCGAACATCACGCGGAAGAGCTCGGGGTGCGCGACCGCGAACTCGACGTACGCCCGCCCCACGGCCTTGAAGCGCGCGACGGACGCAGGCCCCTTCGCCCGACCTCCAGCTGCACTCGCCATCGCGCCGACCATCTGCGTCGCCAGCTGACGGAAGCCGAAGGCCGCGACCGCCGTCATGAGCGCGGACTTGTCGTCGAAGTGCCGGTACGCCGCATTGGCCGACACGCCGACTTCGCGCGCCGCCTCACGCAAGCTGAACGAAGACGTCCCGCTCGTCTCGATCAGCCGGACCGCCGACGCCACGAGGGCGTTGCGGAGGTCGCCGTGATGGTAGCCGTCGCGCTGAAGAGTCATGGCTGCATGTTGACATCGTGAACTTCGCATGTCAAAGTGGACGCTGTGAACATGAGGCGTCCATGACCGTCGCAACCTCCCCGCCTTCGACCGCCGCAGGCTTCCGCATTCCGCCGCCGACCGACCAGCTGCTTGGCGCCGAGCGCCTCGAGGCAGCGGAGGGGCGCGCGTGCGTCCGCTTCGTGCCTGGCCCAGAGACCGCCAACCCCGCGGGCCTCGTGCAGGGCGGCATCCTCGTCGCGTGCCTCGACGACGTCATGGGCCCGGCCGTGTTCAGCCTCGGGCGTGAGGGCTCTTTCGTGACGGTGTCGACGTCCGTGTCCTTCCTCGGCAAGGCCGCGCCGGCCAACGCCCTCGTTGGCGAGGCGACGGTGGTGCGGGTGGGGCGACGTCACCTGCTCGTGGGGGCTCGCCTGGTGCGCGAGACCGACGGAGACGAGGTCGCGCGCGCGTCGGCGACGTGCCTGCTCCAGCAAGGGGACGACCGATGAAGGCGATTCGCTACGAGCGGCTCGGTGGTCCCGAGGTGCTTGAGATCGTGGACATGGCGACTCCCGAGCCTGCGGCGGGAGAAGTGCTCGTCGAGGTCGAGGCCGCCGGCGTGAATTTCTCGGACATCGGTCGGCGGCGCGGGCTCTACCTCGACGCCACGCCGCTGCCCTTCGTCCCCGGCTCAGAGATCGTCGGGCGCGTGCGTGCGCTCGGCACTGGCGTCACGACCCTGGCCGTCGGCGACCGCGTGGCAGGTGTCACGGCGACGCGCTCCGGCGGCTACGCGGAGTTCTGCACCATCGCGGCAGGCCTCGTCACACGCATCGCGGACGACCTCAACGCATCGACCGCCGTGGCCGTTCCGAACCAAGGCGCGACCGCGCTGCACGTGCTCGAGACCATGGCGCGACTCCAGGCGGCAGACGTCGTCGCCGTCACAGCGGCCGCCGGCGGCGTGGGCGGCCTTGCCGTGCAGATCGCCCGTGCGCTTGGTGCGTCGAAGGTCGTCGCGCTCGCGAGCTCAGCGTCGAAACTCGCGCACGCGCGCGGCCTCGGCGCGGATGTCGCCATCGACGTCACGAGCGCCGAGCTACGCGACGAGCTCCGGGATGCGACCCGCGGGCGCGGCTTCGATGTCGTCCTCGACAGCGTCGGCGGCGAGGTCGCTTCGGCGCTCTTCGAGACGCTCGCCCCGTTCGGCCGACTCGTGAGCTTCGGCGTGGCTTCTGGCGCGCCGCTCATCGTGCCGTCCCACGCGATGTTGAAGCGCGCGGTCACGGTGAGCGGTTTCCACCTCGACGCGGTGATGGCCGTTCCGGGTCGATTCACGGCCACGCTCGAGCGCCTCTATGCGCTCGTCGCTTCGGGGGCTCTTGTGCCGCACGTTGGGCTCGAGGCACCCCTGGCGCACGCCGCCAAGGTCCACGCGGCCATGGAGAGTCGGGCAACCCTCGGCAAGCTCGTGCTCTCGGTCAGGGCGGGTACGGGCAACGACGCCGCTCGAAGCACGGGAGGTGCGGAATGAAGCTCGCCGTCTTCGGCGCCACGGGGCTCACCGGTGGGCTCGTCGTCGCGCAGGCGATCGAACAAGGCCACGAGGTCGTCGCCCTGGTGCGCGATCCGCGCCGCGTGTCGCTGCAACACCCGCGTCTCACCGTGCTCGCCGGCAGTCCGGCCTTGCCGACTGACGTCGAGCGCTGCGTGGCGGGTGCCGAGGTCGTCATCCACTGCCTTGGCATCGGGGGCAAAGGCGACGGCCAGCCGACCACGCTCATCTCGGACTCGGTGAAGGCCGCGCTCGCCGCGATGGCGAAGCACGGCGTCGCGCGCATCGTGTGCATGTCGAATGTCGGCGCGGGCGGCAGCGGGACATGGTTCGCGAACCGAATCGTCATCCCGCTGTTCTTGCGCTGGCTCCTTCCCATCATCGAAGACAAAGACCGTATGGAAGCGGCGCTCCGCGCGAACTCCGTCGAGTGGGTCTCGGTGCGACTCCCGAACATCGTCGAGGGGCCCGCGAGGCCGCTGCGCGTGAGCGACGACGGGCGCGGGATCGGGCTGTCGATCACGGCGGCCTCGACCGCCCGCTTCCTGCTCGCGCGAGCGACCGGGAGCGAGTTCCTCCACGCGATGCCGAGCATAAGCAACTGAGGTCATCCCATGTCTGCAAGCATCTTTGTTCACACTTCCGCGGCCCGGTTCGGCGCTGTTCTGCTCGGGCTCGTGTTCGCACTCGTCACGCTTTCGGGCTGCGCGACGAGCCGCTCGGTCACCGCGCTGCCGGACGGCATCACCGTCCACACCTTTCGCCGCGACTACACGAACGCGCACGTCGTCTCGCGCGGCGATGCGTTCTTCATGGTCGACTCCGGGCTCGAATCGAACGCTCCCGCGCTCGCCGACGATCTGCGCGGTCAAGGGTTCGACCCCGCGCGCCTCCGAGCGATCATTCTCACGCACGGCCATGCCGATCACGCGGGAGGCGCGGCGTGGTTTCACCGGGAGTTCGGCACCCGGATCATCGCGGGGACGGCGGACGTGCCCATCCTCGCGGCCGGTGCGAACGATCACCTCTGCCCCACGAGCGACCGCGCCCGGGACCGCGTCGCGTCCGATCAGGCTGCGCGATTCACGCCGATCGCGCCGGACATCACCATCGGCACCGAGGTCGCGCTCGATGAGCTCGTGGGCATTCCGGGCGCGATCGTGCCGCTGCCAGGGCACACGCCGGGCTCGCTCGTCGTGACGCTCCCCGGGGCCGCGCTCGTCGGCGACCTCTTCCGCGGGGCCATCACAGGCAGCTCAGCGGAGCTTCATTTCTATATGTGCGATGTCGAAGACAACCGACGCGATGTCCGCGCCGTGCTCGAGCGGCTCGCACCGAATGCGACCGTCTTCTTCCCCGGGCACTTCGGCCCGGTGAGCCGCGAGGCCGTCGCAGAGAAGTTCACGGGCCCTTGAGGAGACATCCCCCCTATGAAGAATCGAAGCAACAGACGCGTCGCCATCGTGACCGGAGCCTCGTCCGGCATCGGCGAAGCGTTGGCGGTCGCGATGGCGGCGCAGGGGACGCAGGTGGTGCTCGTCGCGCGCTCGGTGGACCGGTTGACGGCGCTCGCCGCGCGCATCAAGGGCGCAGGCGGCAAGGCGACGGTGCTGCCAGCAGACCTCGCGGCCCCCGGAGCCGCCCAGCGACTGTTCGACGAGATCCAGCAGCGCGACCTGCCGGTGGACACGCTGGTGAACAACGCGGGCTTCGGCTTCTACGGGCCGTTCGAGACCGAGGCGCCGGTGCACCTCGGCGAGATGCTGCAGGTCAACATCGTCGCGCTGACCGAGCTGACGCGGCTCTTCGTGCCGTCGCTCCTCGAGCGTCGCGGCACGATCCTCAACGTCGCCTCGACCGTGGCCTTCCAGCCCTCGCCGTACATGTCGGCCTACGGAGCGACCAAGGCGTTCGTGCTGTCGCTCTCGGAGGCGCTATGGGCCGAGTACCGCGCGCGCGGGTTGCACGTCGCCGCGGTGTGTCCCGGGCCGGTCGAGACGCCGTTCATCGACGCGATGGGCGCGGGCGTTCGTTCGACGGTGGTGTTTCGGATGGCGCTGTCCGTGGATGACGTGGTGCGCGCCTGCCTGCGTGCGCTCGACGGCAAGCGGCCGACGCGCATTGTGGGGCTGGTGAACTGGCTTCTGGCGCAGACGAGCCGCTTCTCGCCGCGAGCCCTCACCGCGCGCGTCAGCGCTGCGATGTTCGCTCCGCCCGCAGGGCGCGTGGCAAACGCCGTTCCAAGGAGTTCACCATGACCACCGTCGTGCTCGCTGCCCTTTTCGGGTCTTCGCGGATCACAGTGGGCCACTTGCGGCACTTCGAGGCAGTGCTGGCAGGAACGCGGCGATGATCTTGAGCCGGAGGTACTCCTCGTCTCGGTAGCCGTAGGCCCGTCTCTGAATGACCCGGATCTTGTTGTTGAGCCCCTCGACAACTCCGAGGCTGACCTTGTTCTCAGGGCGGCAGTATGAGGCGATGCCGTCCCAGTGGCGCTCGATCATCTCGGCGAACTTCACGTACGGAGCAAGTCGTTGCCACTTGAGGCTTTCTCTCCAGCGCTCGAAGAACACGAGCGCACCCAGCTCGGTGGTGAAGTCCCAGAGTTGACCGAAGGACTCCTTGAGAAGGTATGCGGTGTTCAGGCGCTTGTTGGCCTTGAGCAGCTTCTCGAGGCTCTCCCTGCCCTTCTGGGAGAGGTTCTCTCGATGAGAGAGCAGCGTGTAGCGCTGGCCCTTGATGTACGCGCGGTCCTCGCCCTGCAGCCGGCGGAACTCGCTGCGCCGCACCTCGTCGAGGGCGGACGAGAGGTGCCCGATGATGTGGAACTTGTCGAAGACGACACGGGCGTTGGGTGCGTTCTTCGCGAGCGAGTTTCTGAACGGTCGCCACATATCCATCGCGGCAAGCTCGATGCGCGCGCTCTTCTCCCTGCCCAGCATGGCGAAGAAGAGATCGAAGTCGGCCTCCTTGCGGCCCTTGCCACCGACCCAGATCGGCCGGTGCAGGTCGAGGTCGCTGACGATGACGCGGTAGTCGTGGCCCTTGCGAACGGAGAACTCGTCGACGCCGATGGCACGCGGTGCCGGCGGACCCGCTCGCTCGACCTGGAGCTGCATGTAGAACTTGTCGAGGTCCTTCACCGTGCTGTCGTGCAGGCGCTCGAGCTCAGCGACGGTCTTGTTCGTCATCTCACGGCAAAGCGCGCCGACGTGCATCGCGTACCGATGCGTGTACCTCGGATTCTTTGCCAGCCAGTCCAACTGCTCTACGAACACCGCGTGGCATCGAGGGCAGTTGACGCGCCAACGCTCGAACTCGATGTAGACACGCCAGCCAGCCACGGAGAGATCGCGCACGCGGCGAGTCCCCTTGTCGTAGCGCCCCCGACATCGATGCCCACAGGACGAGCACGCGGCCGTTTTTTTCGCCGGCGAAGGACGATGACGCGAGCGTACCGATCGCCGAACACGCCCTCAGCTCCGACGCGGCGACGAAGCCGGGCAGCGAGAACAGTGCGCGGACCGACGCCGGGCTCTTCATCGCCCGAGCGTGCCCTCAACTCGGCGCAGGTATCAAGCCCCGCGCTGACCAAGTAAACCCTTGTGGAACAAGGGTGCGCGGGCTCTGCGCACCGGCGGAGGCCCACTCAGATCCGCGAAGACCCCCCTTTTCTTCGCGGGTATCCACCCGCTGATCTCAGGGAGTATCATCCGAGTACGCCTCGTCGCATCGCTGGGGGAGCCGCGCTACCGGGGCCTGTTCTCGCTCCTCTCGCTTGGCGGCCTTGTTGCGCTTGTGCTCGCCTATCGCGCTGCGCCCTTCGTGCCCGTCTGGTCGCCACCTCCTGTGCTGCACGTCATAAGCGCGCTGCTGATGATTCCGGCGGTCTTTTTCGTGGTTGCGGGCGTCATGACCAAGGGGCCTACGGGCATCGGGCGCGAGAAGCTCCTCCGCAACCCGGAGCCCGCGCACGGTGTTCTTCGGATGACGCGGCATCCCTTCCTCGTGGGCACAGCCCTCTGGGCGGCGGCACATCTGGTCGCCCTCGGCGATGCCGCCGCGATGTTCTTCTTTGGTGCCTTCCTCTTCCTTGGCCTCACAGGCCCGGCTCGCATTGATCGCCGTCAACGCGAGCTGTTCGGCGCAGACCGGAAGCGCCTGGACGAAGTGACATCGGTGGTTCCCTTCCTAGCCATTATCCAAGGACGCAATCGCCTCGATTTGCGTGAGATCGGTTGGCGGCGCGGTGCCGCCGCTGTCGGAGTCTACGCCTTCCTGTTGCTTCTTGGACACCGGCTCCTCTTCGGCGTCGCGCCCCTTTCCTAGCCGCAGCGACGCCCGCCCGCGGGGAGCGTCGCAAATGCCGTGTCGTCACAAGGAGATCGCAGATGAACACTTCCGGTTCGCACGTCGTCTTCGGCACCGGCCAGGTCGGTAGCCAACTCGTCGATCGACTGCTCGCGCGCGGGTATCGGGTTCGCACCGTGCGCCGCTCGGCCGAGGCGAGCCGCCACCCGATGCACGAGGCGGTGCAGGCCGACATCCTCGATCGCGACGCTGCCGTGCGCGCCGCCGCGGGCGCTGCGGTCGTCTACCACTGCACCAACGCGCCCTACCACGAGTGGCCGACGAAACTCCCGCCGCTCTACCGTCACATCGCGGCGGCGGCGCAGGCTGCCCGCGCACGGCTCGTGGTGCTCGACAACGTCTACGCCGTGGGCGCCACGGGCACCTTCGACGAGGACACGCCCGAGCGCCCATGCAGCCGCAAGGGAGCGCTCCGGAAGCAGCTCGCGGACGAGCTTCGAGCGCTCCACGCGCGCGGCGACGTCGCGGTGACGATCGGTCGCGCGAGCGACTTCTTCGGGCCGGGCGTCGAGAACACCACGCTCCTGCACACGCGGGCGATCGGGCAGCTCCTCACGGGCCGAAGCATCGACCTGATCGGGGACATCGATCAGCCGCACTCGTGGAGCTACGCGCCCGACGTCGCAGAGGGTCTGCTCCGCCTCGGCCTGCGGCCAGACCTCGCGGGCCAGACGCTGCACCTGCCCGTGCTGCCTGCGC
>JBILLK010000070.1:0-7295 GCA_044376115.1 Polyangiaceae bacterium
TCCCTTCACCTCCAGCCGAAGACACGACACACCTCGTCTTCACCTCGGCTCGAGCCGCAGTCGAGTTAGCGGACGCCGCAGACGCGCACAGACGACGGGCGGAGGAGAGTGGACGATCTCCGGCGGCGTGGGGATGACGCTCAGCGCCGACTGGATGGATGCCGCGTGCGTGTCGCCAGAGTTCAGACGGCCGTGCTCGGGGGCGAGACGCGACAGGGTGGGATGTCGATCGCGGTCACCGCGTCGGGTGCCGTGGCTGAGCTGGTGGAGCGCCTGCGAAACGGTGGCACCAAGGAGCTCGGCGCACCCAAGGCTCTCCAGGCAGCGCTTCGTCCGTATCAAGAGCGCGGGCTCAACTGGCTCGTCACCATGGGCTCGCTCGGTCTCGGCGCATGCCTCGCCGACGACATGGGCCTCGGCAAGACGATGCAACTCCTCGCCTTCCTCCTGCGTCGAAAGGACGAGGCCCGTCGCGACGCGCGACCGGCGTTGCTCGTCGCTCCGACCTCGGTGGTCGGAAACTGGGAACGAGAGGTCGAGCGCTTCGCACCATCACTCGATGTGGTCCGTCACTACGGAGCATCGCGCGCGAAGTCGGCGAGTGAGATCCCGAAGAAGCCCGGCACGCTGGTCGTGACCACGTACGGTCTGTTGCGCCGGGACGCCGAGTTCTTGTCGAGCATCGACTGGTCCGTCGCGGCGCTCGACGAGGCGCAGAACATCAAGAACGCCGCCTCGGCGACGGCGCGCGCTGCCCGTGCTCTGCGCGCGAGCCACCGCTTCGCGCTCACTGGCACGCCCGTAGAGAACCGCCTCGCCGAGCTGTGGTCGATCCTGGAGTTCGCCAACCCCGGCTTGCTCGGCCCGCTCGAGGCGTTTCGCAGGGACTTCGCGCTGCCCATCGAGCGCTACGGCAACAACGAAGCGGCCGCGCGCCTTCGCCGCATCGTCGGGCCATTCATCCTGCGGCGCCTCAAGAGCGACCCGACCATCATCCAGGACCTGCCCCCGAAGAACGAGATGAAGGTCGTCTGCACGCTCACGCGTGAGCAGGCGACGCTCTACAAGGCTGTGGTCGACGAAGAACTGCGGCGCATCGAGTCCTCGGACGGCATCGAGCGGCGTGGGCGAGTGCTCGCGCTGCTGATGTTCACCAAGCAGATCTGCAATCACCCGGCGCAGTACCTGGGCGAGAGCGGCCCTCTCCCCAGCCGCTCGGGAAAGCTGGCGCGCACGACCGAGATGCTCGAAGAAGCGGTGGCCGCGGGCGACAAGGCGCTGGTGTTCACGCAGTTCCGCGAGATGGGCGACAAACTCGCCCTACACTTCAGCGCGAACCTCGGCTGCGAGATCGTGTTCCTCCATGGCGGCACGCCGAAGAAGGCGCGCGACGAAATGGTCCGTCGCTTCCAGGAGGAGCCGCACGGCCCACGCATCTTCGTGCTCTCCGTGAAGGCGGGCGGCACGGGCCTCAATCTCACGGCGGCGAACCATGTCTTCCACTTCGACCGCTGGTGGAACCCCGCCGTCGAAGATCAGGCCACCGACCGTGCGTATCGCATCGGCCAGAAGCGCGCCGTGCAGGTCCACAAGCTGGTCTGCGCCGGCACCGTCGAGGAGAAGATCGACCGCTTGCTCGATCAGAAGCGCGACCTCGCTTCGAAGGTCGTGGGCGCCGGCGAGCAGTGGATCACCGAGCTCGACGGCCGTGAGCTGCGCGACCTCTTCGCGCTGTCCGAGGGAACCGTGGCGGACGGAGACGAGGATGATGGTGATTCGTCCGCACCGGCGAAACCGCGCACGAAGGCACGCTCGGCACGCGTCCGCGGCGAGGTGCGCCCATGAGTCGCTGGAACCGCTTCGGTCGGTATGAGTCCGCGCCGAAGAAGCCACCGCCGGAGCGCGGCATTCGCATGAAGAAGGCTGGCACCACGTGGTGGGGCCAGCGCTGGATCGAGGCGCTCGAGAACGTGCTTCGCGGCCACTCCGCGCGGCTTGCACGCGGACGGACCTACGCACGCGCCGGGCGCACGCACGACCTCGTGGTCAAAGGCGGCAAGGTCACGGCCAAGGTCACCGGCTCGCGGGCCACGCCGTACGAGATCACGATCAAGCTGACCGAGCTCAGCGCGCCCGCTTGGAACAACGCCATCGACGGGCTGGCGAAGAAGGCGCAGTTCTCGGCCGAGCTCCTCGCCGGGCAGATGCCGCAGACCATCGACGAGGTCTTCGTGGACGCGGGCGTGAGCCTGTTTCCCAAGCAGCGCGCTGACCTCAAGACGAGCTGCTCGTGCCCGGACTGGGGCGACCCATGCAAGCACGTCGCGGCCACGCACTACGTCCTCGGCGAGGCGCTCGATCGCGACCCGTTCCTGCTCTTCGAGCTGCGCGGCAGAACGAAGGACCAAGTGCTCGACGCGCTCCGCGCCGCTCGTGGCGGCGTCGGTGAGACGGCTGCGACGAAGGCGGGCAAGCCCAAGGCCACGCCCGATCACGCGACGAGCGACATCCCGACAGTGAAGCTCGGCAAGGTGACGGCCGGTGAGTACGACAAGCTCCGTGAGCCGCTGCCGACCTTGCACTTCCGCTTCGACGAGCCCGTCACCCATGGCGCCCTGCTGCGGCAACTCGGTGCTCCGACTCCCTGGGAGGGTGATGCGAGTCCGGCCGACGTCCTCTCGCCGCTCGTGCGCGCGGCAGCGGACACGGCGCGCCGCATCGCGATGGCCGAGCCGAGCGACGTCGACGAGCAGGCGCCTGCGCCGACACCGACGCGTGGACGCGGCCATGGAAAGGGCGCTGGTAAACGACGGGGCGCTGAGTAAAAAGCCTCGCGCATCGCGAGCCCGATTCTCCCGGACAAGAGCCCGCCGAGAACGCTCTCGGCGACGCCCGCGATCACCTCGACGCCGCTTCAGTAACCGCTGCATCGACCCCATCTAGCGGCAACGCGACTTCGATGAGCTGCTTGCGCGTGGTCATAGTTCCTCCAGAAGCCAGCGGGCGGCGGGCGCCCAGGTCAGGCCGCCGGGCAGCGGGCGGCGCGGCGGGGCGGCGTCGAGCGTCACGAGGAAGGGGCGGGCGTCGGGATGGGCGGTGGCCGCCGCTTCGAGCGCCCGCAGTTCGCGCTGCCAGGTCTGGTCGCCCTCGCTCTCGAGGCAGGCCTGCACCAGGAGCGGCGCCTCGCCCGCGCGTTGCGCCAGGAAATCCACCTCGAAGCCTTCCCGCGTGCGCACATAGGCGACCTCGTAGCCGCGCCGCTCCAGCTCGAGCAGCATGGCGGTCTCGAGCGCTCGGCCGTGGTGCGTCCGGCCGCTGCGCTCGAAGAGTGCGATCAGCCCGGGGTCCACCGGATAGGCCTTGCGGAGATTTACCATCCGCTGCCGTTCGGAGGCGCTGTGCATGGCCACCGTACGCACGAGGAAGGCATCCTCCAGATGAGCGAGGTAGTGGTGCAGCGTGTCCTTGCCGACCGGCACGCCCTGCGAGCGCAGCGTGTCGTAGTGCTTCTTGACCGAGAACGAGCCGCCGGGGTTGGCCAGGAGCTGCCGCTCGAGAAAGCGCAGCGCCAGCGGGTTGCTGACGGCGTGGCGCTCGATCACATCGCGCAGCACCAGCACATCCACATAGCCCGAGAGCAGGGCGGCGCGGTCGCGGGGCTCCGCGCCCTGCGCCTCGGGGAAGCCGCCCTCGGCCAGGTAGCGCCGCAGCCGCTGATCGAGCGCCGCCCGATCCGCCGGCTTCAGGCGGTCGAGCGGCCCGGCTGGCTCGGCCCCGGCGTGGCGCAGCGCCTCGCGGAAGCTGAACGGGTGGACCAGCACCTCCATCGCGCGACCGCGCAGGCTGGTCGCCACCTCGCGGGAGAGGAGCTTGGCCGAGGAGCCCGAGACGAACAGCTCGACACCGCCCTCGTCCATGAGCCGGCGGACGAGCCCCTCCCAGCCGGGCACCGTCTGCGCCTCGTCGAGGTAGACGCTCATCCTCCCCGCGGCGCGCAGGCCGGGGAACTGGCGCCCGTGCTCCGCGAGCACCCAGCCAAGGTCGGCCACCGTGAGCCCGCCGGGCAGGCGCAGCGCCCAGGGAAGTGACAAAACCCATTGGCGCACAGGGACTTCAGGCACCACCCGGGTCACCAGCTCCGCCGCCGTCTCGCTCATCTGACGACCGCCGCACGAGGGGCACACCCCGCACCTCTTGCACGAGATGGCCACGAGCTTGTGGCGGCCGCAGCCCGCGCACCGCACCCGCGCGAAGCCGCACGTGAGCACGCCGCAGCGCAGGTAGGCATGGAGCTCGTCTTGAACGTAGCGCGGCAGCGGCGCTCCTGCGGAGGCCGCGGACGCCATCGGCCTCTACGCCTCGGACTGAAGCACGCGCCACAACGCCGTCTCGTGCGGGGCGCGTCGGACGTGCGCGCGGGGTGGCGAACCGTTGGCCATCGAGGCGCACGGAGCGAAGACCGTGCCCTGCGGAGTTCCTCGCGATTCGGCGCTGGCAGGTCTCTCGCGCGTGGCGAAGTCGCCACCCTTCGCCACCCCATCGCCACCCCTCATCACGAGGGCGCGAGGGGCGCGGTGGAAGAACGCGCGGGCAGCGACCGCACGGGACGCGCGGCGCGGTGTGGTGAAGGAGCGCGAGGGCAGCGGCCGGGAGGATGCGACCCGCGCGTGGCGTCACTCGTCGTCGGCGCGCCGGGTTGCGTTCCAGATTCGCGTGTATTCGGCTCGAACGGAGGCGTCGAGGGCCTCGGCCAGAGAGGTCGCGAGCCCCGCGTCGCGGATGAGCTCCTGCACATCCGCGAGATCCTTCATTCGGTCGGGGTTGCTGAGGCCCGACGCGAGCTTCAACTCGACGAGGTGCTCGATCGGGAGCACCGCGATCCCGCCGATCCGCCGCGCGACGCGGGGGTCGGGGAACGCGACCGGCGACCGTCGCCCGGGTAGTCCCCCGTGACGATCACGTCGATCTTCACGTTGAACTCGGTGTCGCGCAGCCCCTTCGAGCCCGGGAACCGCTCGACCCATCCCCTCCCCACGTGCCTGCGCTTGAACGCCTCGATGCCGTCGCGCGTGAGAAGGAGGGTGACGTCCGTCGTGACCCGACGATATCCGTACGCGTTGAGCGCCATGGCCCCCGCGAGCGCGTACGGGATTCGATCGGCGTCGAGCGCCGCGCACACCTTCACCAGCGCCTTCTGGACCTCCGACTCCCCCATGAAGAACCTCTCCGCGGAGGCCACGCCCTCCATGAGCGCGTGGGCTCTCGGTTCGTCGACCTGATGCGCGCGCGTCGAATCGACCGACATCCCGGTAGGGTGCGGGAACTCCGCGTGCGCGGCAACCGAGCCAACGCTCCCGCGGCGGTCGACGCGCGAGGGTGTACGCGTTGGAGAGGTGGCGGCTCGACGCGTCGCGCGTCAGGAGACCACGGGGAGCTTCTCGCCCGAGATGCCCGCGAAGAAATCGTTGCCCTTGTCATCCACCACGATGAACGCCGGGAAGTCTTCGACCTCGATCTTCCACACGGCCTCCATCCCGAGCTCGGGGTACTCCAGCACCTCGACCTTGCGGATGCAGTCCTTCGCGAGCCGCGCGGCAGGGCCGCCGATGCTCCCGAGGTAGACGCCCCCGTGCTTCTTGCACGCCGCGGTGACCGCGCCCGAGAGTTTTCCCTTGGCGAGCATCACCGTGCTCCCGCCCTTCGACTGGAAGAGGTCCACGGCACGACGAGCAGCGCGGCGTGGGTCCACGCGGCGACCTCGGCGACGTCGTCACCGCTCGGTGGAGGCAGCGCATGGAAGACGAGCGCGCCCTCCACGTCGCGCACGTACACACCATCGAGCGCCAGCGGGAGGATAGGTTCGTCCTCGGCCTCGCTTCTCGCGTCGTTGGGGTCACGCAGCATGCCTCGTCGCTCGAGCTCTCGCAGCACCCGCGCCCGCACGCGACGGGTCACCTCCGCGATCTCGCTCTGGGTTGGAGCCCGGGTCTCGGTAAAGCCGGCTCGGTGGCCGTCGTTGTTGTACACGCCGTCGAGCGCGAGCAGATGAGCATGGGGATTCAAATCGAGGGACCCACCGGGGTGCCGCGACGGCGGGGGTGGTGGCTCGAGATGGCCGGGCTCACCGGGCGCGATGAGCGGCACTTGGCCCTTCTTCGTGGGCTTCTTGGGGACGACCTGGGCGCGGACGGAGCAGCTGGCCGCTCGGAGCGCGCACGTACACTCCGTCGAGCACGAGCGTGTGGCTGTGCTTGTTGTCGCGGCGGGGGCAGCCGCCGCGGTGGGGATTCAGCCGCCGCACGGAGTCGCTTCGCTGCACGAAGGTGAGCGCACGGAAGAGATCCGGGCTCTTCGCGTCTCTCTTCAGACGACGGCGGGACGTGCGACGTCGGCCAGCTCAAGGTCGATGCCGCTTGCGGCCGCGCGCTCGATGAGCGCTCTGCTCCCGTGTGCCTCCACGAAGCGGAGCTCCGATTCGAGCAGCGGCAGGACGGCCAGGAAGACGGTCCGCTCCGGACCATCTCCGCGCGCCATCACGGCGCTCTTGCCCAGTTCGACGGGGTATCGGAGCAGGACGCCCGCGAACGGACAAGGGATGACCGGGGACGCGGAATCGTGGGCCAGCTCCAGGCTGTGCCCCGACGCGAAGAATGTCTTGTATTTGAAGGGATAACGGGCCAGGTAGCGCAGCCAGCCGTACGGCCAGAAGAGACGAGGGTCGGTCAGCGACTCCTCGCTCGTCGGCCAGCGACCCGGCAACCGCATCACGAGCTCGGCGGTACGCGCGTAGGCGCCACGCGGCACGCTCGGCGGCGCCGTCATGTAGCGCTCGCTCATCCCCGTCGTGAAGAGCACTGTCGTGCCCGACGGATCGGCCGGGAGCACCACGTGCACGTCGACGTGGACCCACTCGTTCACGCGGTCGTGATAGACGACCGAGGCCTCGCCGAAATGTGGCTCGAGATGACGGCACACGCGCTCGACAAGCGCGTCATCACCTCGGGAAGTCGCCGCCATCGGCCACGAGGTACTCCACGCGACTCGCGACGACAATCGTGGTGCTCGCCGCCCCAGGTCCGATCCACGGCGGATAGGGATTTCGAACCTGGAAAAGCGCCTACTGGGTGAGCCGAGCTCAGCCTGACGCCCAGCCTGAACGAGTGGCAGAAGGCCGACGAGCGCCCGGTTTGGTCTGGTGCAGACCTAGCAGGACCTCGTTGCATCGCGCTCCGGCGCGTGGAGACGCCTGAGGATGGAGCTCGGCCCGAGAGCGCGGCATTTTGCACGCCCTGGTC
>JBILLK010000092.1:0-7203 GCA_044376115.1 Polyangiaceae bacterium
TGAGTCCGGGCTGATTGGAGACAACCAAGAAAACGGATAAATCGAAGCTGAGCAGACGAAGGAACCACGTTTAGACCTGTCACCTATGTGCCCGGTCTGATCTGTCACCTATGAGCCAGGTTCTTCATTCTCCCGCATGGACGCGGGTTTTGGCGGTAGGACCGCCGCTCATTGCCCGGTGCGGTAGTGAAACGCGGTGGGACCGCAGCCGCGTTACCAAAATCCGTTCTGAACACGCGGTACGACCGCCAGCTCAATGCCAAAACCAGCGTTGAACGGCGGGCGTACCGCTAGCTTGCAGCTCGTTTAGGTCACAGTGGCGCGGTATTACCGCCTTAGAATGGCCTAGCGCAGTGATTTTTAGCGGTCGGACCGCTCTCTAAATGCTCGCGGGAGTTACTCCCAAGCGGTAGCAGCGCGCCGAATAACAACGCTAAGAAGTAAGCAGCGGTCGGAGCGCTCATTGATAGCTTTGACAAGCAATTGCGGGCGGTCTTACCGCTTTCCAAGGCACCGTTTGGGTACTTTTTGCGGTGGTACCGCCAATTCTTGCCGAGCCCGGCATTCTCAAGCGGTCGTACCGCCTCGCTTTGCTCGATTGAGCCATCGGGACCGAGGATATCGAACAGGCGCACCCGATCCTGCCTTTTTTCTACGGAGGTAAAATAGTCTGTCCAAGTTGGGAGCCATTTCGGGAGATACCTCCTGAGAGCCCCGGCGTTGGGCATCTGCCAACCAGCTGGGCCAGCTCTTCTTGTCGCTGGCTGAGCCTGAACTGCATGGTGCGTTCGGGTTTGGTGAGCGTTTGCGTGAGGCTATTGATTGATGACAACCACCGACCCGACTCTTTCACCGAATCCAGCTCCGTTCGTCCCAACGGCAGCAAGTGCTGTCGCCTTTGAGCAAACCAAAGCCGAGATTCATGAGGCGGCCAAAGGCCCGCTTGATCCGGTCAATGTAGATATTGCCTTCGCTGTAAGGGTAATGCTTACGGTATGTGGCAATGCCGCGCCCTATCGCACGGAACTTGCCAAGGTCAATCTGGACGTCGTGCCAATGCTTGAAACGCGGGCCCATGCGCTCTCCTATGCACAAGCCCTCCATCAATGGACGCTGGATACGCCTTCGCCGGTGGAGGCGCTTGGCCAAGAGGTGATTGAGGCGCGGCGCGTACTTGCGTCGGAGCTCGAGCTCGTGCAATTGCGCGGCATCATCGCAAACACGGCCGTAAAGCTGCAAGGCACGACGAGCTACTTAGCTATGGCGCAAGACGTGCGTACCATCGGCTCTGCCTTCTTGTCGGCGTGGGAGCGTGTAGGGCCACAAATCGGTGGCAACATCGAGCACGTGAACAACGCGTTGGTCCTCGCAGACAAGCTGATTGGCGCTGTAGCGCAGGCCGCTGAGATCAAGGAGAAGCTCAAGGGCAGTGCCTTGGTCCGCCAGGCCGCTTGGACGTTAGCGCTCAAGTCCTATCGCGACCTCGATCGCGGGATTAGCTTCTTGCGCTATCACGAAGGGGACGCCGATCAGATTGTCCCCTCCCTGTTTGATAAGGCGAAGCCGCGGAAGAAGCTCGTTCCCGAGGCCGACTCGTCAGCAACTAGCGCGAGTAGCGCCCAGAGCGCAGCGGAGGCGAACGAGGGGACAGGGCAGGTCACCCCCCTCGTATCTCCACTAGCCCCATCCAAACCCTTTGATGAATGATGACGTCCTTCTACTTAGGGGCCGCCCATACAGCAGAAGGTCAAAGCGTTTTCGAGATTCCGGCTGACCACCTCGTCACCCACGGGGTGGTGGTCGGAATGACAGGTAGCGGCAAGACCGGTCTGCTTACCGTACTGGTTGAAGAAGCCCTGCGCAATCAGGTCCCTGTGCTGATGATTGACGTCAAAGGCGACCTTCCCAATCTGCTACTTACGTTACCGGCATTCACTGCCGAGGAGATGGCGCCGTGGGTGGAGGCGCCGCCGAGGGCTACGGCGGAGGAGCGGCTGAGTCTCGCTTCGGCTCGCGTAGCCGCTCGGACCCGCTCGCTCGAAGAGTGGGGCATCACGCAGCGCGGGGTCCAAAAGTTCGCAGATAAGATCGCCGTCCGCGTAATCACACCAGGCTCCTCGGCTGGGGAGCTGCTGCACGTGCTCTCATCACTCGAGCGGCGTTCTGCCCTTTGGGATGATGATCCGGAGAGCGCCCGCTCCACCCTCAGCGCGGCGATTTCGCTGGTCTTGCGACTGGTCGGCCGGGAATCAGACCCGGCCAAGAGCCGGGAACACGTGCTGCTCGCCGTCTTCGCCGAACGGCGCTTGCTAGCCAATCAACCGGCAGACATCGCGAGCCTGCTCGAAGACCTGGAGAACCCACCACTCGAACGCATTGGCGCCTTGTCGGTGGACCGCTTTGTAGCAAAGAAGGCACGAAGGGACTTGGCCGCTGCGCTCAACTCACTCTTGGCTTCGCCTACCTTTGCCAGTTGGCGTGAAGGCGCAACGCTCGACGTGGGATTGTGGATGCAGCCTGTCGAGAGCCGCACGCCAGCAACGATCGTAAGCGTTGCGCACCTGGATGACGATGAGCGCGCCCTCGTGTTGGGCGTGCTACTCGAGGAGGTGCTTTCCTGGATTCGGAGTTTGCCGGGCTCACAAGCCTTGCGGGCGCTGGTGGTCTTTGATGAGGTCTACGGCTTCTTACCGCCTCACCCGGCCTCTCCACCGACCAAGAAGCCACTGGTGGCGCTCATGAAGCAGGCGCGCGCCTTCGGCGTTGGCGTGCTGATCGCCACACAGAACCCAATGGACCTGGACTACCGAGCGCTCAGCAACGCGGGGCTATGGTGCATTGGTCGCCTGCAAACCGACGCTGACCGCACCCGCGTGGTGGAAGGCATGAAGCTCGCCCAGGGCGATGACCATCTCGATTACGACGGATTGCTCCGTCAACTGGAGCCACGTTGGTTTTTAGTGCGTAATGCGCATACCCAACGTCGCCCAGCTCGGGTGAGGCCGCGCTTCGCCATTACGGTTTTACGAGGGCCGATGACGAGGCAAGAAATCAAACGGGCGCGCTTAGGCGGTAGGGCCAAACCGTTGTGATGGCTGACCATCCCGAACAGGTTCTGGCTTGTTGACGGTTGTGCCTTGACGCTTGGTCCTGGCCCGAAGCTAATCGAATCCGGATGCGGTCTACGCAGCCGTGGTGGCCAGCGTCCAAAAGAGGCCTCAAGGAGCACAATTGGCCAGGATGTAAGCGGATTGACCATTACGCTCGCGTGCCCGGGCTAGCTCCGTCTAGGCTTGACACAGCAAAGACGAGGCGCTCGGGGGCACCTCGCACGGGAAGGGTGGAACAGCCATGATGAGCCGATTGGGATTTGATAACCGCATGGGCCGCGTGCCGGCGACGTACGGGTTTGACGTTGGGCGCGGAGGCAATGGGTATTTGGTCAACGTCATACCGAAGACCGATTTCTCCTTTGATGGGCGGTCGACGTCGATTCAGCTTGTTCCTTTGGCGGTAGGGATCGATTCGTCCGCGTGGGTATCGGGAGCGCTGTTGGTTCGGGTTCATGCCAAGAGCTCGTGGACTGGAACGATTGTCGCGAGCGTAGTCGTCGAGAACATCATGCTTGTGCCTGAGGAGCCTGACGTTGTCTTTGCCGCAACGACAGCACTGGCGTCGGCCGATCTGGTCGCGGCAGGCGTTGGCTCACTCACGGTGGCGCCGTTCACCGCGGGGAACGTCGGCGCCATGCTGCGTGTCCGCATCAGCTACCAGACCACGGTTGCGGCTAGTTTGAATACCATCGCCATTGGCGTAGACCTGGTGGGGCGACCGGCCTGAGGGTGCTATGATTCACTTCTTGGTCGACCAGACGATAGAGGAATTGCGCGATTGGGATAAGCATCACGCGGCAGACGCGCTGGTCTCGATCGCGGCGTACGGTCGACCGAGTGACCCGCGCTATGCCGCTATCTGGCATACATCGACGCGAGCAGGAGGTGAGCCCGGATGCACCATTCTAGGCTTCCCAGGCGCCGAGCCAATGGAGGCCTATCCGTTCCGACCCGGCGGAACCTTGGACCTGTCTTCGTTCGGAACCAACCTGGTTCCGCTGCTCGTGACCGCTACCGGGGACGTGAGAAGCCATGGCGAACTCGGTGTGCACACCACCTGGGTGTTTGAGGAATACCCGATAGGCCGCAGTCGAAGGCTCGGCCCTCCTCAACGTCGTGGCATGGTAGAGTCCAGCCTGGAATTACTGCTCAAAAGGTTCCGGCCGATCGAGATTGGTGTGGGTTATGGAGAGCGCGAGGGCTGTAGCTCACTCGACGTGGTCTGGTACACGTCGATCAAGCCAAACGGTGAGCGCGGAAAAGAAGTGCAGCGGTTCTTGGCGATTGCCAGCAGCGGTGACAAGACGCCCTATGACCTCTTCGAGGCGAAGGCCAACGACGCTCAGTTACGGATTGCCGATAACCAATTCGGGGTGATGGAAGCACCCATCATGAAGAAGGCGCGCGGGAGCTATATGCGGCTTCACGCCGCCGTGCCAGCCGCCAAAAACAAGAACGGTGCGCGCGCAACCGTGATGCACATGAAGCGGGATACCTACGAAGCCTGGCCCAAAGACCTAAGCGAGGACTTCGCTTGCGGCACGATCACCGACGGGCCGCTGCGGATGAGCGAGATGGCGTTTAACTACGATGTGCGCCGTGACTTCCAGAAGCTCGTCCCACTTGAAGTCCGAGCGAACGGCGTGGGCAACGATATTCGCTTCTGCGTTACCTGGGCCAAGAAGGCCAAGCCCAAGACCCGCTACTTCAGGCTGTGGTCCGGTGCAGAAGACGCCCCGGAGGGCCAGCTCAGGCTGACGCTGCAGCAACCGAGCTCGCCTCACGGTCGCCCAGCCTTGCCCTTCCCCGAGTTCGATGAAGCCACCAACAACAGGCTATTGATTATGCGCGACGCCATTGAAGCCCGCATGCGCGATAATAACATTAGCAATGCGCAGGTGGCCATCGCCGTCAACGGCCGGCTCAAGCTCGTCTGGAGCCTCACCTATGGAGAAGCCGGTTGGACATTGACGCAGCCGCGCCACAAGTTTCGCGTCGCTAGCTGCACCAAGATTCTCACCGGGATGCGGGCGGTCACCTTGGGGGAGAGCTTTCTCACTCAATCGCTTGTGTATGCGCTTGGCGTGGCTCCGCCGCCGAATCTTTCTGGCAATGAACTCTCCGATTGGACTGACTTTTTTAGCGTTCGTATCGAGGATTGCTTGCGCCACACCAGCGGGCTTACCAGCGGGCGAAGCTACTTTACCGACGCCTTCAACTTCGGCCGGATGCAGTTGCCTGTCGCGCCGGGGGACCAAGCCTTGTCGTATGACAACAACGCAGTCCCCAGCTTGATGTTGTTTCCTCCGCGGCAAACGGAGGGCTACTCGAACGTCGGCTTCATCTCGGTGGGCGAGGCGATTGGCATGACGGTAGAGGGCGATCCGCGCCGCTACTTCGCTGCCATGACCCAATGGTTCCCGTTTAATCCCCTGCTGGGCTTGGTGCAGGTCGTCCCAGCAACAAGGGAAGCAAGCTTTGAGGCTGGCGAGGCACCCGTCCGATATGCCAAGGCGATTCAGCGGGACACCTATGTCAACGTTGGAGCCGTTCCGGCGGAAGAGCGACCGCCCTTTGTCTCCGGAGGCTACGGCCAATCAGACGCTGGATTCCTCGGAGGGACGGGAGTGTTCAGCATGTCGGCTCCTACCTTGGTCCGGCTCCTTCAGATGATTCATCCGCAAGAGTCGCCCTCTCCGCGCTCAGGTACGCGCCTCTCGCTCGCGCAAGTGGAGCGCTTGCACCAAAGGCAAGAAGGCCTGGTGAACAGAGTCAGCCGGAACGACGTCATGGGTAACACCCAAAGCCAGCCAAGCTTCGGACTCGGGTTTAGGTCAAGCTTCCAGCTGGCGTCGGATGTGGTCGCGGTGCCCGGCATCACCAACTACGACTTCTTGCAAGCCACCTGGGGCGGGGATTTGTTTGGAACCGGTCGAACCGATTACGTGCACTTTACCTATCTGCCCGAGCAAGGGCCGCCGCAGTCCATGAGCGTGGCCTATTCAACCAATTGCGAGGTCCAATTACAGACCAGTGTCGGCATGGCCGTTGGAACTCAAGCCGTTAACATCTTCAACGCCGGAGGCTGGGATAATGATGTCGATCTCTTCCCAGTGCTTGATCTTGATTAGCCGGGTGCTGGCCCTGGCCCTGCTGCTTAGCTGCGGCGGAGAAATACCCTCTCCGCCGGAGAGCGAAGAGACCCAGCCTGTGGAGCCAGACGGGCGCATGTGTCCGTTGCCCAAAGACAACCCGGTAATCGTCGACATCTCTGGAGAAGATATTGGTTTCCTTTTCGCACTGTCATCAGACGGCACGCCGTGGTTTTGGGGAGATGGTTATCCGCCTCAACGCTACGTGCGCGGTGATGAGAAAGATGAGCCGTGCCTGACGGCCATTGATGCGAACATAAATCGAGCGGCGTTGTCCTACTTCAACGAGATCGTGCTCCTCGACTACAATCAACTCGCGTTCACCTTCAATGACGTGCCTCACTTCATGAAGCTTCCGGGAGGAGCCAAGCCTGTCGCGATCCAGGCGGACCGTGACTACATCGCGTTGGATGACCAAGGCGGAGTCTGGGCGCTTTTGCAACGGCTGCCCTACGGGGATGTGCCGGCTACTGGCGATTTTGCGCGGGTCGAGCTTCCTGCTCCCGCGGCGGCAGTTGAGGCAGATGTTGGCTATTGTGCTCGGTTGGTCAATGGGGAGGTTTGGTGTGTAGACCGTTTTCCCGATGAGGACTCGCGCTTCGGCTTGGGGATTGGTGTGGAGCTGCCCACGTTGACCAAACTGCCGATTGAAGGGGCCAAAGACTTCTTCTTGGGCTTCGCGAACTCCTGTTGGTTGGATCAAGCGGGTGCCCTGCGTTGCGCAGGCAAAAGCTTTCCCGACCCAACCTTCACCGAGTGGATTCAACTAACCTATCAATTGGTGCCCAACGTCCCCCCGTTTACCAAGCTATGGTTGCGACAACAAGGCGGGGGTTGCGCGTTAGCGGAGGATGATGACCTCTGGTGCTGGGGCCTTGACACGTTCGACTTGGCCCCGCCGGACAAGGCAGTTCCGCCGACCCCCGTAGGCAACTTTC
>JBILLK010000012.1:0-258989 GCA_044376115.1 Polyangiaceae bacterium
AGGAAGGTGGGGGTTCCGAGGTGGTCGCTGACGATGCCGTAGCGCTTGCGGCCTTGGATTTTCGCTAATGGTGTGAAGGTGCCGGGTTCTTGGATCCAGGTTGTTAGCGGTTGGGTTTGTGCGGTTTTCTTGTCGGTGGTTCTTTCATGGATGAGGTCGTCGCCGTCCCAGATGTACTCGGTTATCTTGCCGTCGTAGGTCTTGGTGGTTCGGCGGCCGAAGTTGTCGTAGGTAAAGGTGACGGTCTTTCCGTCTGGGCGGGTGACTTGGGTGAGTTCGCCCTGGGGGCTCCAGAGGTAGTGCCAGGTGGCTCCGTCGCTTAATACCTTTTTGGTGAGGAAGCCGTCGGGGTCCACTGTGTATTGGGTTCCGTTGGCTTGTTGGATGACGCCGCCGGGGCCGTAACGTCGGTCGGTTTTGTCTTGGCTTCGGAAGAGGTTGCCGGCGGGGTCGCTTTGTCGGTCGAGGGTTTCTCCGCTGGAGAAGATTTGGCGGATGAGGTGGCCGCGTGGGTCGTATTGGTATTGGGAGGCGGTTAGGGTTTTGCCGTTGGGGGTTTGGGTTGTGATGGAGGCTATTTCTTCGGGGCTGGACCAGGCGTAGGTTTTTAGGGCTACGTTGGTTCCTGGGGTTTGGGTTGTGGCTCCGGTGAGTACGGTTTGGTTTTGGGGTCTTCCGTAGGGGTCGCGGGTCCATACGGAGGTGACGCCGCCGGGGAGGCGGCGGGCTGTTTCTTGGCCTAGGCGGTCGCGGGCGATTTTTACTTGGAAGGCGCCTAGGGCGGTTTGGGGGAGGGCGCTGCGGATGGCGTGGGGGAGCTGGCTTAGGTCCCAGTCGGTGCTGAGGGCGGTGAGCTCGCCTTGGGCGTTGTATTGGTATTCGGTTCGGTGGCCAAAGCTGGTGTTGCGCTGGGTGCGGAGGCCGCTGCGGTCGTAGTGGCTTTTGATGGTGGCGCTGAGGGCTGTGGTGGTGAGGGTCTCTTGTTCGGCGATGATGCGGCCGAGTTGATCACGCTGGAAGGCCACCTGGCCGTCGGGGGTTTGGGCGCTGATGAGGTATCCGCGGTCGTCGTAGGAGAAGGTTTCTTGGGCTGGGGGGGTGGGGCTATTGGGGTTGCCGCCTTGGGAGGTTTGTTGAATGACGCGGCCTAGGGGGTCGCGTTGGTATTTGGTTAGGCGGTAGGCGCCGCTCCAGACTTGGGCGGTGCGGCCGGCCTTGTCATAGAGGTATTTGCGGCGGGTGCCGGAGAAGGTTCTTTCGGCTTGGACGCGGCCGGCCTTGTCGAGTTGGAAGCTGTAGGTCTCACCGTGTTGGTTCTCAACGGCGATCAGGTCGGTGTCGGTATCGTAGAAGAGTTTGACGCTATGGCCGAGCGGGTCGATGTGTTCAATGAGCTGGTCCATACCGGCGTAGCGCATGGTGATGCTGCGGCCGCGGCTGTCGGTTTGGCGTGTGGGGTTGCCTTCGGCGTCGTATTGGTAGGTAAGGGCTTCGCCGTCGGCTCGTTGATAGTAAAGTACGAGGCCGCTTGGGTCGCGCTCGAGGCGTTCTTGGCGGCCCATGGGGTCAATGCTGGAGATGGTTCTGCCGTGGTGGTCGTGGCTGAACTGGGTGACGCGGTCTTCGCTGCGGATCTGTTGGAGGTTGTGCGCGGAGCTCCAGCTGAGGTGGAGGCTGCGGCCCATGGGGTCTTCAATGCGGGTGAGGCGGCCCTGGGGGTCGTAGCTGCGTCGGGTGAGGTCGCCGGCGGGGCTTTCACTTAGGAGGAGGAGCCGGCGGTGGTCGTGCTGGAGGGTGGTGGTGGCGCCGGCTTCATCGGTGATTTGGCTGGGGTTGCCTTGGGGGTCGTATTGGAGGTAGCGGCTCTTGCCGAGGGGGTTGGTCTCGGAGAGGAGGCGGCCTTGGGGGTCCCAGGTCCAGCTTGTGACGTTGCCCAGGGCGTCTTCTTCGCTAAGCTTCCAGGTCTGGGGGCTATAGCTGTAGCGGGTGACGTTGCCGGCGGGGTCGTACAGCTCATCCACGAGGCCGAGAGCGTTTGTATGATAGCGGGTGATGCCGCCGCGTCCGTCTTCTACGGTGGTTAGCCTGCGCTCCTTTACATAGGTTATGCGGCGGTCAAAGAGGATGCGCGGGAGGGCATTCTTGGCGCCCGGATCGGGGCTAAAGTGCTGGTTTTCGCCCCAGGTGCGGATGCAGTTGCCGTCGGGGTGGTCGAGGTCCCAGGCAAAGTGGAACTGCAAGCCGCTCTTGTGGGTTTCTTGGATGAGCACGCCGCCGGACCAGGCGTAATGCATACTAAAGCCGCGGGCGTCGGTTACGCGGCTGAGGCGGCCTTCTTGGTAGGCGTAGCGGACGAGCAGCTGTGGTTCAGCGGGGTATTGGTCAGGGGCTGGGGTGAGCCAGAGGCTCTCCAGGCGCTGGTCTGCCCAACGACATTCAATGATTCGCCCGGCAGCGTCGTGGATGGAGCTTAGTTGGCCGCGTTGGTAGCGGAGTTCGAGGCGGTTGTCGGACGGGTCGATGATGGCGACCGGCAGGTAGACGTTGCGGGCGGCGCCGGGTCGGGGGGAGTCGGTTGGGCTGTAGATCCAGCGGATGCCGTCTTCGTGAATGAGCTCAAAGCCGCTGGCGGTGCGGGCCAAGGTCTGGCGGTCTTCGGGGTCCCAGCTGGTGTCCCCAGGGTAGCGCAGAGCGCCAAAGGCCTTGGGGCGGCCGTCGGCTCCGGCTAGGTAGACAGCTTCGCCTGCTGGTTCTTCTTCTATCCAGGAGTCATAGGGGTGAAACCACGCGGGTCCCAAGGCGGGGGTGCGCTCTTTTAGATAGCTACTCAAGCTGGGGAGGATGGGGTGGCGGCCCTCGCGGGACCGGTAGTTGCGCTCCCATTGAATGGGCAGGATGGCGCCGCCGAGTTCAAAGTCGGTGGCGTCTGCAATCAGCTCGCCGCTGGCTACGTCCACCGGGTGGCCGGTCAAGAAGCAGACAAACTTGCTGCGTTTGCTGCCGGACGGGAGGTTGAACTTTTTGTGGGCCCAGCTGCTTACGCTCTTACCCCATTTGCCTTTGGCGTGTTTGAAGGCGCCTTTGAGGGCGCTGGTGGCCGCTACCATGTAATCAATGGCTTCGGGGCCACCGATGTTGACGGGTGGGCCGCCGGGTATGGGGGTTACAATGGAGGACGGGAGGTCCACCGGGTAGCTGCAGCTAATGACGTGGGAGAGCTCGCGCGCTTGGCTGGATCCGCCGAAGTTGACGGTCTTGGAGCCGGTTAGGATGGTGCCTTCGTTGTCGGGTGGGGCGTCGGGCGGCGCAGGGCCGGTTCCCGGAGGGGTCGGGAAGTGCGGTATGTTCATCACGTCGGTGCCCGAGTTGCCGGTGGGCATGCCGTTGACGAACACGGGGCCGCCACCACCGAAGATGGCTCCTATTGCGGCGCCCATCGCGGCTCCGAGCGGGTCGAAGACGGCTCCAACGAAGGGGTGAGGCAGCGGCGCCGTTCCCGGGGGGCCGGGAATAATCACCATATGGATGTCGAGGCCGAGGACGGGATCTCCGAACTTAGCGGCGGTCATTGGCTTACTCGCTGGCTGGGCGCTGCATGGATGGCGGCGCGGATCCGGGCGGTTCGGTCTTTTGCCTCGGCGGCGAGGTGCGGCTTACCAAGGAGGAGCTGGGTGGCTTGGAGTCGCTCGCCGATAAGGCTGTAGCAGGTCAGGGCGGCGAGCCGTGGGTCGAGCGCTTCCGCCACGGCGAGGGCCTCGCTCCAAACGCTCACGGCATCCCCCGGGCGGTTTTCAGCCAGGAAGCACTCGCCGCACAGGCGGAGGCTCTCGAGCTTCATCGGCGGGAGGTCGTCGCTCGAGGCGCTGATTCGCTCATAGGCAGCGCGCGCGGTGGGGAACTCTTTACGATGCAGATGGGTGGCGGCCAAGCCGAGCTCGGCTTGCAGGACGAGCCGCGGTTCAGCCAGCGCCGCGGCGGCTTTGCGCGCGGTGGTAAAGGCCTCGATCGCGCGTTCCGTGCGGCCGCAGGCGAAATGCGAGCTACCGACGGCGATGGTGCAGGCCACGGCTTCGGGCTTGAGGTCGATCATGTGGCACCACGTGCGCGCCATGCGGAACTTCTTGGCGGCGAGTTCGAACTGGCCTTCACTCTGGGCTTCACCGGCCTCGAACAAGAGGCGCTTGTAGGTTTGGCCGGCCTCTTTACTTGTTATTCGCTTCCCGGTCTTGCGGGTCAATTCGCGGCGTTGGGCGGGCGTGAGTTGGGGAGCGTTCTCGCGCGCAGGGCCCACGTTTTGCGGGCTCTTGAGCTGCTTGATGTGCTCGGTAAGGGCTTTGCGATCCACGTTGGCGCTAATGGCTTTACCCGCTGGGGCGACCTCCTTGGGGACGAGGAAGATGAGCTCGGGATAGCAAGCTCGAGCGACGAGCTTGGCCGTGAACTGGGCAAATGCTTCAGCCTGGAGCACCCGGGCCGGGGCGAGCACCACCACGAGGCCGGCCAGTTCATGGGCGACGGCCGAGGCAAGTTGCGAGAGGAAGCTCGCGAGGCTCTCGACACTGCGTTGCTCGGGCAGCGCGGTGGGCGCGATGATGCGCGCGTCCTCGGCGAGCCCTTGGCGGATGGCGGCCTCGTCCCCTGCCAAAAGCGCGAAGGCCTCTACCAAGTAGCTCTCCGGCTCGAGGAAGTCTGCGCTCAATAGAATAAACGGATAACGGTTGTCCTCGCGATACTCGAAGAGCCGGAAGGTCTTGAGCACCTCGCTGGGCGTAAAGCCCTCGAGCGCGTAGCCGCGAGTGGCCTGCGGCGCGGGCGCCTGATCACTCAGGGCCAGCGCCAGGGCGGCATGAAACTGCTCCACTGCTAACGTCAAAGGGTCCATCGGCTACCTCGACTCAGTTGACGTTGACCACGCTGCCGGTGATATCCACGGTGCCGCCGGCGATCTTGATGGAGCCAGCCTCGAGCGAGATGCTGCCTCCTTTGATCGAGACGGTACCGCCCTCGATCAGCACCTCGCCAGCCGCGTTCACGGTGACCGTCGCGCCTTGGATGGTAGCGGCCCCGCCGGCAACGGCAGTGAACTCGGTGGTGTTGATGGTGGCCGTCGCGGAGGCGTTGACCGTGTGGGCGACGGTATTGTGGGTGATGGTCGCGGAACCGTTCACCACCGCAACGGGGGTATTCACGACATGAACGGCACCGGCGTTGATGACCGCGGCGGCGGCCACGTTCTGCGTCAACATCGCGCCGATCGTTTCTACTTTGCTGGCGCCGACGTCAACGGTTTGGACAGCCGCGATGCTGTAGGACTCGGAGGCGCCTACGACCACCGAATGATTGGCGCCAACAGTGAGATCGCGCCCGGCGCCGACGCCGATGGTTTGCGCCGCGGAGATGCTGACCGTCTGCGAAGCTCCGATGGTGAGCTTCTGACTTGCGCCCACGTCGATGGTCTCGGTGCCGGTCACTGACTCGGTATTCGTCCCGCCTACGGTGGTGCTGCGATCGGCGCTGGTGGCCTCCGTGCGATTGGCTTGGACGGTGGATTTGGAGTCGTTCTTGACCGTCTCCTCGCGGTTGTTGCCGACGGCTGTATTCCAATCTTTGCCGGCGGTGAGGTTGACCTTCTCCTCTCCCGCCGTATCGTCGAATTGCAGCTCATTGAAGACCTTGCCGCCCGGAGAGGCCATGGTCTTGAGCGTGGAGACGGTGGCGGCGCCTTTGCCTTTGGCGGCGGCAGGTTGTTGACCGTTGTAAACCCGACCGACGACGATCGGCCGATCCGGGTCGCCGTCGATGAAGTCGACGATCACCTCGGTGCCAACGCGCGGATGAAACACAGCTCCTCCGCCCGCGCCGGCAAATACCTGGGAGACGCGCACCCAGGTTGAGGTTGGCTCCTTGTCGTGGCGCTCGCTCTCGAGGTCCCAATGGAACTTGAGCCGGACACAGCCGTTCTCGTTTCCTTCGGGCCCGCCGACGTGAATCTCAGCGTCCTTCGCCGTGGGCTCGCTGGTGACCATGGCGGTTTGGGAGCCGAGGATGCGCGGCTTGGGCAAGAGCGGCGGGCGGTACTTCGACTCATCCGGGCTCTCGGCGGTGCCGCGTCGCACGCACTCGAGCTTGGCGCTAAACGGACGCGCTTGGCTTGCCGCGGGTAAGCCTGCAAGGGCGCCCACTGCTTCATCCCCGCCGAGTTCGCCCTGGCTAAAGCCTTGCAACTCGGCCTTGGTTACTAGGTATTCCCCTTCATAACGCGGGCTCGTATGGGTCATTGGGAACACGGTGCCGGCGCCGAGCAGACGGCAACCCGAGCTGATCTCCGCATAACGCGCCTCGGTCTGGAGCCGCTCGAGCCGGGCCTTGGCTAGGAGTTCGCCCTGCTTCGGCTCGTCCGGATAGAGGCCTGGATACATATCCACAGCAAGTGAGTCATCCCCCTCCCCCTTCGCCTCGACCTTCATGTCGAGCGAGGGCTTCTGCCAGTTGTAGTCAACCAAGCGGTAACGCGTCGAGCGCAGCTTGCGCCCGAGGCGCACGTGGTCGAGCTGGCGACCAGCAACGCCCGGCCCCACCGGATCGAACGGATCGAGCGCAAAACGACCTGCATCGGCGTCGGCAATCACCATCACCACCGCCTCGGCGTGATGCTCGAAGTGATAGCTGAGGCCCTCCTCGGCCAGGAGGCGCGCTACAAACGCTAGGTCGCTCTCGTTGTATTGAACGCAATAAGGACGGGTCGCGCTATCCTCCAATCGTGAAGGGTCTTTCAGGCGGAAGGCCACACACTCGCGCGCCGGCTCGAAGGGATCCGTCAGGCTCCCAGCCGCCTCAAACTCGGGGTCTTCAAGTTTGACCTTGGGATCTCCGAGCAGCACCGTCTCCAGGATCTGCTTGGTGCTCTTCTCCAGAAAGATGCGGCTCTTGCTGCGGAAAGCCGCACGGATCAGCGGCGGGACGAGCAAGACCTCATAGACCATCCCGTAGCGAGAAGAGCCGAGCTCGGAGGCCTCGGCGATCAGGCCGTGGAGGCTGCGCACGGCCGGGGTGGTGAGCGTGGCGATGCGCAAGGTGCCCAAACTTCCGACAAGCGTCTCAGCGTCTACCTCATTATCTGCGCCGCGCGCGTGCAAGATCAGCCGCGCCTCGAAGGGCTGGTTGAGCTCCTCCCGCAGTTGAAAGGAAATCACCCGCAAGTGGGACCAGGCAGCAGCCCCGCCCTCCCAATGAAAGACATAATCAAACGGGGCGTTCTCAGCGGACATGGCTAGCGGCCTCTCGCAAGAGTTGTTCGTATTGCGCTTTGAAGACTGGATCGCTGGCGAGCCGTTTACCGAGCTTTTGCGCGAGGCTCAGCCACTCATCGGCGGTCACCGCAAACTGACGAAAGACAGCCTCCCGGTCGGCGGCGACGGCCAGCGTCGCTGCCAACTGCGCTATCCGCGCCACAGGCATGGGTAGCTCCTCGGGCGTGCCAAACGGCGTTGCTCCGGAGAGTAGCGCCTCACGAATCTTGGAGACGTCCACCGCGCCGGTCGCATCGAGGTCAATCGTTGGAGCGGCGCTCGGGCTCACCGCTGCCTTCGACGCGAACGGCACAGCGGGCCGCATGCGACGAAGCTCGCTCAAGTCCACCTCGTCGGTGCCGGTGCTCGACGGTTGCGGCTGGCTGAGAGCGGCCTCAGCCGCGGGCGGCGGAGCGCTGGGCTCAGCGCTATCAACGAAGGGAATGCCTCGGTTGCGCAGACCAACGAGGATGGCGCGCACATCCGTCTCGCCGGTCGCGTCCACATCGACGGTCGCCAGCTGCACCGCGCGTAGATCTGGCTTGGGGCGTTCGGCCTCAGGCTCCGGCAGGCCGATCGCAGCAGCAGCGGGCGCAGTAGCAGCAGCGGGCGCAGTAGCAGCAGCGGGCGCAGCAGCAGCGGGCGCAGTAGCCTCGCCATCCTCGATCGGGCCGCGCGCCTCGAGGTAGGCCGTTTGATATTCGAGCACCCGCTCGAATTGACCGCGGTCCAAATCCTCGGCGAGCTCACCGATCCAGTGCTCTTCAGCAGCCGCAAACGCCAAACTCAACGGTGGCTCGGGAAAAAGCTCCTCGCGCGATAGACCCGCGTCCAACCGACCACGCAAAGCGGCCGCCTCACGCACGGAGAGTACCTCTGTGGTTTTCACATCCTAGTTATTACGGTGAGCTTTCAAACATGGACACCAAAAATTCGCGACCGTTGCTCAAGGCCGGGCGGGGACGATCTCACAGAGCCCCTCGCGACAACGTGCGGGGTTCTGCGGCCCACAGTCTCGCGGCGGGCAGGCGTGCTGGACGGAGCCCTTGTGGTAGGCCTGGCAAGCGGCGTCCGCCCGCTGCACCCAGCTCTTCGAGCCGGCCACGCTGTCGCAACCATCGCAGCAGTAAAGCCGCTCCGAGACGCCGTAGCGCGTTACTGCACAATCGGTGTCCCGCGTGCACTTCTTATCCACCGGTAAGAACCGAGCTTCGGTTGGGGCATTCGCCTGCTGGGCAACCACGTCGACGGGCGCAACCGAGGCGGTGGCCGTGGCCGTGACGGCAGCGGACGAAGGCTCGGCGGAGGGCTCTACGTTGGGCAGCGGGGTCGTTGGATAAGCGGGTAATTGAGCGCTGGCTTGGCCAGACTGCTGTTCACCCTTGGCCGAGCCGCAGCCCGCGAGCAGCACCATGAGCAGCGCAATCCCACCGCGGTCCCCACGATCCGTCATTAGCAGCGCGTACCGGCTTCCTTGGACCCCGTCAACCAGGACCCCGGGCGAGCGGGAGCGTCTTTCCTCGGCTAGCGCACCATCGTGCCAACACCGGTCTCGGTGAAGAGCTCCGCCACCACCACATGTGGCGTGCGCTCATCGAGGAAGTGCGCGCTATCCAGCCCTCTTGTGAGGGCCTCACGCGCAGCCGAACAGCGCGCAATCAGCGAGGGCTCAATGCGACCTTGCTCGAGCCGCAGCGCGAGATCGTCCACCGAGAGTTCGGAGAGCAGCGTCCCTTCGCGGACAATTCCAGCCGTTTCTCCGAGGAAGATGAGCTTCTTGGCGTTGCAAGCCACGGCCACCTCCGCCGCTACCCGGTCTACGTCCAACGAGGCGCCGCTGCCGACGATGCGCAGCGCCTCCTCGGTAAACTCGGGGACGATCACAGGCACATAGCCTTTGGCGAGCAGCGTCTCCACCACGTCAGGGTCAACGACCACATTGGCCAGCGGGCCCTCTTTTACTTCGCTATGGGCCGAGGGCCAAGCCAGCAGGCCGCCATCGGCTCCCGAGAGCCCCACCGCGCGAATACCCGCTTGGGCCAAGGCTGTAACGACGAGCTCGCTCGAGCCCTCTTGCACCAGAATGGGCAATAGCCCGGCCGAGGAGAGCAGCCGCACATCCTCGGCAAAAGCCACGGCGCGCTGACTACTCTCCAGCGTCGCTCGGCCATAACGAATCACGGCTCGCGTATTGGCGAAGCGCTCGATGTAGCGCAGAGCGCTGATCAGGATCTCGGTCTTGAGCTCCGGCGTTTTCGTCTCGAGTCGAGTATCTCGGCGCACCGGCCCATCGGGGTCTGCCAGTACGGCGGCGTAGTCTGCATTGATACGTACGTAGTCATAGGTCAGGTCGCAGCCGTAGGCCCTGCCGCTGGTTGCAGCGTTGCCAACCCGCACGGCGATGACCACCTCGCGCTGACGCAGCTGGGTGCGCAGGCCATCCCGGTCGAAGTCGACGGGCTCCCCCTGGGCGAAGCAGGTAACGCCTTGAATGGTCACCATCAGGTCCTGCTCGGCGAGCCGTATTCCGCGCTCTCCAGCGCGCGCGCCTACCGCCGCCAGAATGCGCCCGGCGCTTGGATCGGTGCCGAACAGAGCCGCCTTTACTAGGTTATTGGCGACGATCGCCCGGGCAAAGTCGGTAGCCGCCTCATCGCTCGGCGCGCCGCGAACCTCGACCTCGACGAAGTGGCGAGCGCCCTCACCGTCCCGTGCGACCTTGCGCGCTAGCTCGTCGGAGACCGAGAGCAGCGCCTGCTCGAAGGCTTTGCGCCCTTCGCTCGAGGCGTCGGTGATCGGGTGATTCTCGGCGACGCCGTTGGCGAGCAGCAGCACGCTGTCGTTGGGCGAGGTCGAGTGATCGACGCTGGTTGCGTTCCAGGTCGAGGCGGTCACGCGGCGAAAAATGTCGGCGAGCGACGGCAAATCCACCCGCGCGTCGGTCAAGATGAAGCCGAGCACCGTCGCCATGTTGGGGTGCACCATGCCTGAGCCCTTGGCCACACCGAGCAAACGCACACGGGTACCGCCGAGAAAGATCTCGCGCGAGGCGATCTTGGTTTCGGTATCGGTGGTCAAGATCGACTCGGCCAACGGGCGCACGTCTGCACCGAGCGCCTTCACCAAAGCGCCACTCGCTGCTTGCACGCGCTCAATGGGAAAGCGCACGCCCACAACGCCTGTGGTCGCAACCAGCGTTGAATCGACCGGTATATCGAGCTTGCCCGCGACCGAGGCGGCCATGCGCTTGGCGTCCTCCTCGCCTTGTGCGCCGGTCAAGGTATTGGCGTTCCCACTGGAGACCACGACCGCGCGAACATTGGTGGAAGGCAGCAGGCGCTGACACCACTTCACGCTCGCAGCCTTGAGCGCGCTCTGCGTGAAGGCGCCCACCGCCGTGCAACGCTCCTCCGACAGAATGAGGCCAAAATCACGTTTACGTGCTTTGATACCCGCCGACACACCGGCGAACGAAAAGCCGTCGGGAACCTTGAGGTCATCCGAGATGGTCACGTGGCACTGATAGCGCAGTCATTCCGCTCACTGCATCAACCTTCGGTTGAAAAGACGTCGGCTGCATGGTGCCACCTTGGGCTGATTGCCTTCGCGGTATTGCCGGGCTGCGCCTCGTTCGAGCTGCCTGAGCCGCGGGAACCTCAGGCTGAGGGGAAGGCCGAACAAGGCGAGGGCGCGCTGCCGCTGCGAGCCAGTCGGCATCTCGCGTTGGGCCTACCGGAGGACGCCGATCCGAGCGACGAGGTTTTGCTCGATCGAGGAGAGTTCGTCCTGTCCTATTCCAGAACGCACAATGCGCCCAATTGGGTGGCCTGGCGACTCGAGGCGGCGGATCTCGGCGAAGTCGAACGCAGCAGCAGCTTCCGCGCGGACCGCGGCCTGCCCGCAGGCCTAACGCCGATTGAGCCGGATGCGTTTTACAAGAGCGGCTGGGATCGCGGGCACCTTTGCCCTTCGGAGGACCGCACGGCCTCTGCGGCGGCCAACCGACAGACCTTCATCATGAGCAATGTGTTACCGCAGAACCCAACGCTCAATCGCGGCTCGTGGGCGCGGCTCGAGGCCGATACACGTGCGTTCGCGCAGGAAGGCCAAACGGTGCAGGTGCTCGCCGGTGCGCTGTGGCAAGACGGCGCTGCGAGCGAAAGCCGGGTCGGCGGGATGACCATTCCATCTCGCCTATTCAAGATCGTGGTGGCCTCGCGGGGTGACGGCCAGCCCGAATCCATCAACGAAACAGATACAGTGATAGCGGTGATCGCCGCCAACTCCGATGCGGCCAAAGGGCACTCGTGGCGCGAGTTCCAAACCTCAGTGGACGCGATTGAAGAAGCCTCCGGCTATGACTTCCTAGCCGAGCTGCCTGACACGATCGAGACGGCACTGGAAGCGCGGAGCGGCCAGTAGCGCTTACCAGGTTAGGCAGCCTGCCGCGCTTTCGCCCGAGCTTGCGCGCGCAATATGATCCCCGTTAGCAAGAACGGCAGCGAAGCAAGCAGCCCCACGAAGGCTGCGAGCCCAAAGACTACCAAGTAGGCGAGCCCCACCAGCAGCAGCACCAGTAACAGCCAGAGAAAAACGATGATGACTGCGCCTGGCCCACCGCCTCCACTCATGCTCGAGGGCGTGAGCGCCGCAACGACTGCGTCCCAGATCGCCTGGTAAGAGAGCCACAAAGCCAAGGCTCCACTACCGCCTGCGGACAAAATAGTCGCATATAGCCAAGGTCCCGCTAATCGCCATAGCAGGGACAGCGTTGCGCATAGAAGTGAACTCGCAAGCCCGCCCAACGTCGATGCGGCGAGTAGCCACATCAGGCTTTGGCTGCCGTTAACCGAGGGGTCAAGGCCGTTGGCTTTCCAGACAGGTAGCAGGAGCGCAAGGGTGGGCGTTGCCGCCCAACCATAGGCAAACGCAGCGATCGCAACCTGCTGCGCCTGAGTCCACCCCTCGCGCAGCTCGGCGCGCAGGTGGTCGCTCATACTGGCAGCGGCTGGCACCACAACCGGCTTGAGCGGAACGAGCTGCCATGCCGTTGACGCGCGAAAGAGAGCCACGCTCAAGCCGACAAGCCCGGCCAGCAAGGCCGCATAGCCGACGAGATAGAGCTGCAAGAGCGCGAGCTCGCCTGGGCGAGGCTCATTGCGCACCGACCACACGAGCAACGGTAAGTAGCTAACGACGAAGGCGGCCAAGGCGGACCGCCGTACCGAGCTCCAAAGGCGCTTCAATGGTCGCCGTTCAACGACTATTCGGGATTGAGGATCTTGCAGATCTGGACCTGATAGTAGACACCGCAATCGCCGAAGTCCGTGCTGCCCGCGGGCAACGCTTGCATGCACGAGAGCACTTCGGGCTCACACTCGCGAGCGCCCCAGGTGTCATACGGGTCCAGCTTGGTCAGCGAAACCGTGCGCAGCGCGACCTCGAGCGAGCCCTCCTTCACCCGCGACACATTGGGTTTGCTGAGCGTGAAAGTAAGCCCGGGGTCGTGCGCAATGGCGCGGACTTCGGAGAAGGTCCAGTCGAAGGAATAGCTCTTGGGGCTGCGCTTTTGCACGAGCGGGTCGAAGCCAGCGTCGGCGGCGACCGCCAAGGAGGAATAAACCGCTTTGGTAGAAGCGCGCCCGCGATAACGTAGATTGGTTACTCCGTCCTCGACGTACACCGGATCAATCAAGCGCTCGACGGCGAGCGCCGACGTTCCCTCGAAATCAGTCAAGGCCGGGCCGGTCACCAAGCGGCCGGTATAGTTGATACCGCCGGTGGTTGGATTTAGCTGCAAATAGAGAGCACCGCCCGCAAGAATGGTATTCATCTCCGAGCCGGATTCCGGGATGAGCACCTCGAACTTTCGTTTGGTGAGCAGATGTGCCTCACCAAACGCATCGTCGAAGACGAAGGAAAAAACGTTATCGAGGTTGCGGCTGGCCGAGCCGGTAATACGGAAGTAATTCTGCCCATCGCGCACGACTGGCTGCCAGGTCGGCTGCATGGTCAGCTTGAGGTTGCCCGCCACCACGCTCACGGTGGACTCATCCCCCTCCGCCTCGGTGACAGCGGTGTCCGGCCCTTGAATCAAGGCGCTCTGTGAGTCTTCACCCTCTTGCTCAAAGTCCTCAGGCGCTTGCGGAGCACATCCGATGGCGCTGACCAACACGACGGAACAGAGCAAACGTAGGGCTTTCATGAGTCTTCCTCGGAGGAGTCGCTGAGTGGGAGGCCCTCCTACACCCCAGCTCGACCGTCCGCAAGCCACGGCAACAAGCAACGCTTGCGACGAGAACCCGGTGGCGTCCAGCAGATCCCGTGGGCCACGTGCAGCGTATTTCTGCGTGTGCAGCGGCGACGGTGCTGGCATAATCCGCGCCCCAAACGAGTTGGCCTCGTGGCGGAATCGGTAGACGCGGCGGACTTAAAATCCGCGTTCGAAAGAAGTGCGGGTTCGAGTCCCGCCGAGGCCACAAGGAACAAGATTTACTGGCCCGGGGCGCACGTGGATACTCCAGCGCCGACGACCACGGCTCCGATGCTGCCGACGACTTGCACGGTCTGGGTATCGGGATCGAAGCGGGTGATAGTGGTGCCGTTGTCATCGCCGGTGAAGATAAAGAAGTCTCCGCCCCACCAGGCGAAGGCTAGCGCCGAGGGCCCGTTGCCGGCCTCGATGAAGGTTGAGGAGAGGATCGTGGCGTCGTTGCGATCGATCTCGACGATCCAACCGCCAGTACCGGCATTGTTCAAGAAGTAGCCGTAGAGGTTGCCGTCACTGGCGCTCGTCATCTCCAAGCGGTCACTGAAGTTCTCAGAGAAAGGCCCGATGTAATTGAGCAATAGCGAGTCAGGGTCGATCGTCGCAAGGCCCTTGGAAGCGCCATTGAAGCTGATCTCGGCGACGAACAAGGTGTCCTTCGTACCGCCCACGCTATCGAGCGCAAAGCCCATCCCAAAGGTGAAGAAGCCCTGCTGCCCAGGTTCGAACTCAGTCTCCTCGCAGCTAGCGTCCAACGTGCTGACCTTATACAGTGAGCCATCGGTATAACCCACATAGGCCGTCCCCAGCCGATCGACCCCCATTGAAAATGGCTGTTGCATACCCGCAGGGCAATCCAGTTGGCCTCTCAGCTCGATGGCTCCGGTCTGTGGGAAGTAGCTGAAGAGCTCCTCGTCGGAGGTTACGAGATAAACGTATTGTGTGGTCTCGGGGTCGCACTCGCGTTGAACCCCACCAACGCCTCCCTCACCGACTCCACCTTCCCCGCCGCCACCGACGGTTGCGGCTCCACCAACGATCTGCACCGAGGCGCCACTACCGCCCTCCCCCGCGGTTCCTCCAGCACTGGTCGAGCCCGTGGGCAACTCCGAGCGCGCGCCACAGGACACGAGCAACCAAGGGATGACGCGTAGGAGGCTTGAACGCATGGCAGGTTCACTAAGCCTAACCGATCAAACTCGAACGGTTCGACGAAGTTGCTCTGCCAAGGTGTGAGCAGCCTTCGCTCGGTGTAGCATGCAGGAGAATGCTGCTCTCACGGTTTCGCTTTCAGCTGCTCACCAGCCTGCTCGTAGTCGTGGGGGCAGGTCCCCTCGGTTGTTCGAGCAGTGCAGAGGAGGGCTGCCTCGCTCTCTGCGACTTCACCTATCGCTGCGCGTTCGCCCCAGAAATGAGTGGCACAGAAGAAGACTGCATCGATCAGTGCGAAGAACTAGCCGCTGCGGATCCAGCCTACGCTGATGCGGTTGCAGACTTCGGCAGCTGTATCGAAGGAGTGGAGTGCAACGAACCTCGTGATTGCATCCCGTCAGGCGAATGAACCGTCGAACCCTCATCGGCCTCCTCGTGCTCGGCTTCGTCGGCTGCCGAGACCGCGAGCGCGACAAGAAGGCTCCGGCTGAGCTCGAGCCGATCGTCTTTCGTGCAGATACTCCCAACCTCCTCTTGACCTGGATCGACGCAGCGGGAACCACCCACGCTGAGCCGTCCTTAACCGACATTCCCGAACAGCACCGAGATCTGGTTAGGGTGCTGCTCTCCGATGACCCACGAGGCAACTCGGACCCGATCTACGTCGCCGATATGCGAGTAGCAGAGGAAGACGGTAGTTACACGGCGCGCTCATTTGCCCGCTCCGCGTGGGAGGACGAGATCTCGCGACGCCGACGTGAAGTGTCCCCCGAACAACAGGCTTCACTCGAAGAGAAGTCCAGGCAGCGGCGGCCCAAGCCAGAGGCAGGGCGCGCAGCTCCTTCGGGTACTCCAGCTCCTACAGCCGAGAAGTCGGCTGCCCCAGCGCCCTACGGGACGCTGGTGGCCATCGTCTACGGCGCTGATTGGTGCGGGCCCTGCAAGAAGGCCAAGGAGCACCTCAAGCGTCGCGGGGTGCAGGTCGACTATCGCAATATCGACAACGACCCGGCAGCGCGAACCGAGATGCGCCAGAAACTTGGGCCGCGCGGTGGCGCCAGCATCCCGGTGATCGATGTCGCCGGGAGGATCCTCGTTGGCTTTTCCGCTCGAGATCTAGACCGTGCGATCGACCAAGCGCGCAAAGGGACCGCTCTCTAAATACACTGCACGAGCCAACCTTCGCAGCATTTTTCACCTTGACGAAGACCCAAGACAGCACAATGCTCTGCGAATGCTCCTGGACGAGACTGACCGCAAGATCGTTACGTTGCTGCAGGAGAACGGGCGGCTGACCAACGCCGCGTTGGCGGAGGCGGTGGGTCTGACAGCAACGCCCATGCTCGCTCGGGTTCGGCGGCTCGAAGAAGCTGGCGTGATTCAGCGCTACATGGCGATCGTTGATCCGGCAAAGGTAGGGAAAGCCGTAACCTCCTTCGTGCACGTATCGCTCAAGAGCCACGGGCTGGCGAACCACACCAAGTTCCTTGAACTGGTGGATGACCTGCCCGAGGTCGTGGAGTGTCACCACATCGCGGGCGATGAAGACTTTCTATTGAAGGTGGCTGTCCACGACATCGCCGAGCTCGAGCACTTCTTGCTGCAACGGCTCAGCACCTCGGGTGTGGTCGGTCGAGTCAAGACAACGCTGGTGCTCTCCAGCCGCAAGTCCGCGGGGCCCCTACTCCCGCACGCAGAATGATAGGTAGCCAATGAACGCCATCGCCTTTGGAGCGCTCTGCTTTTCCTCGCTCTTTACTGTGATTGATCCCGTAGCCGCGGCGCCAGTGTTCGTGTCGCTGACCAGGACGCAGTCGCGTGCTCAGGTGAAGAGACTCGCGGCTCGTGCAAGCCTTGTGGCGCTCGCCGTACTGTTGATATTCGCGGTCTCAGGCGCCTTCCTGTTCAAGTTATTCGGGATCACCATTGATGCGTTTCGCATTGGCGGGGGCTTGGTCTTCCTGCTGCTCGGGCTGCCAATGATGAGTGGCAATGACGCCCACGCGAATGACGTAGATGCAGGTGACACGGGTAATGATCCCTCGGTGGTCCCGCTGGGCGTTCCGCTGATTGGTGGTCCAGGCGCCATCACCACGGTGATGTTGCTTATGGGTCAATCCACCTCGGCGGTGCATACCGCTGCGTTGTTTGCTGCGCTGTTCGCAGCGTTGCTAGCGACCTTTGGCGTGTTGTTGGTCGCCCCGATGGTGCTCTCCAAACTCGGCCGCTCTGGCACTCAATTGCTGACAAAAGTAATGGGCCTGATCGTCGTCGTAATTGGCGTCCAATTCATCGTCGACGGAGTCAGGCCCATCGCTATCGAGATCGTCAAGAGCGCAAAGGCCGCTTAGGGCCTAACCCGCCTTCGCCGTCTCACTCAGGAGCGGGCTCGGGGGTCGGGTTCTGCAGCTGTTCAGCCTTCTTGCAGGCTAGGTTGATGCCCGATTGGCAAGCGCGCTGATAGGGCTTAATGGCCTTCTTCGGCTCTTTGTATTCGAGCATCAACCCAAGGTTGAGGCACGCGTCACCGTCGTTACTGATGTTGCAGGCCTTCTCCGCCAGCGGGATACCCTCTTCATACCGCTGCTCGAACAGCATCATTCCGGACAGCGCCGAGCACCCGCGCACGTCCCCGAGGTCACAGCTCTTACTCAGCAACTGCAACCCGCGCGGAATGTTCTTATCCATCTCTTGGCCTAGAATCAGGCTGATACCGAGCATACGGCAGCCCTTGCCCTCGCCATCATTGCAGGATTGCTCACAGGCTTTGCCGTCTTTACAGCCGTCCTCGGCGTAGAGCAGACCAAACGTTTCATCCACTTCAACGGTACCAAGCCCTGCGGAGAGCTTGGTCAACTCGACGGCAAGCACAGCCTCACACGACTTCGGCGGCTCATCCGCACCAGCCTCAGCCGCAGAACAGGCCTCGAGCGACCCATCCCGCGTCTTCGTCAACTTCGAGGAATGGCTACCCGCCGAGAGCCCAGCGCCGAAGATCTCCGCGGCGGTCTTTAGCTCAGCTTTTGAGCTAGTCCCCATTGCGAAGGCGCCCATCTTGGCGCCGGTGATCACGTGGGTTGCTCCTTTGCAGTTACCGGTGAGCTCTGCGGCGCTGAAGGAGGACGCCGAACCAACCTGTTGGCCGACGATCACCAAACCAAGGTCGAACTTGGTTCCTGCCGAGGCCTCGCTCTCGAAGGTCGCAGCGATACCAACTCCGCCCAGCGGGAGAGCCGCTCGGATTTGGTCTGCGCTCTCAAGGGACAGAACGCGCTCCTTGGGGCTCGTCCCACGATAGGAGTAGGTGCCTGCTGCCTTGCAGGTCTTCAAAATCTTCAGCTCTTTGCAGGTGAAGGAAACGACCGTTAGGTTCTTGCTGCCAATGGCGAGCTCCACATCGCTACGCCGTTCGGGCGGCAAGTCGAGGACGAAAGCATTGGTGGAATCTGCATTTGGGTCACACTTCTCGCCGGTGGCATCAGCAACCGTGGGTGCGTCTTTGCGAACGAGCTCGGCTGCGCCACAGCCCGCAAGCAACATTCCGAGAACAGCGATGGGGAGAGAGGAAAGTAGTGAGTTCATGGATCGCGCCAGGATGTCAGTTATTGCGCTGGATGAGAACTCCCTCCCCGAAGCCCTTTCAACTTTCCGGAGCAAGTCACCGAGTAGATTCTGCGGATCTTCCCGACATCATTGAGTTCGAAAAGAAGGGCGCTGATGTGAGGCAATGTGCTTCCTCGTATCGCAGCGCTTTCGACCGTCATTACGACCGCCGGGGCACCATGCAAAACCCGGAGTTCCAGTCGGAAGGCGCTCGCTGCGGCCACCCCTCGCTTCGTGATGTTGACGTACATCTTGGCAACTTTGCTAACGCCAACAACAGGCACGCGCGCCGCAAAGTGTTCACCTCCCCCGTCGGACAACACCACAATATCGTCTGCAAGAAGCGCCTCAACCAAGGCAACATCGGCGCTGGACAAGGCGGCGATGAAGCGTTCAACCCGCGCGAACTCTGGGGCATCTCGCTTCACTGGGCGCGGTAGCGGGCCAGACTGCGCAAGTTTGCGCTTCGCGCGATGATGCAGGACCTTCACGTTGGCCTCGGTGACGGCCAACGCCGCAGCTACTTCCCGTACCGAATAGTCGCAAACATCCTGCAGAATGGTGACGGCGCGCTCCCTTGCCGTAAGCGCAGAAAGGGCCACCAGATAGGCATATAGCGCACGGTCGTGTAAGAGCAGCCGCTCTTCTGCGCCAGGGTCGAAGTCCCGTTCGGCGAGGAGCTCGTCCTCGACCAACGGCGGCAGCCACGGTCCAACATAGGAACGTTTGCGCGCGCGCAGCGCGTCGCGCGCAAGGTTGACGGTAACGCGGGCCAGCCACGGACGCAGAGAGCGTTGCAAATCGCTGGGTGGCGATTGGCTCAAACGAAGCCAGACCTCCTGCGCGATGTCGTCAGCGTCATAGGGCGAGCCAGTCATCCTGTAGGCCAAGCCCCAACAGAATCGCCGGTCCGACGAGGCCAGCGTGGCTACTGCAGACACGCGGCGGCCTCTCGCGCCGAAGCGAGCGCGGCGTCAAGCAAGTGTCCACGAGAGCCGACCCAGTCACCAACCAGACAAATCCCAGGCTCGAACTCGACCGCCGGCCGCCCGGCATAGCCCCGCGATAGCGCCTTGGGCAGCCAGTTCGATACGAGGAGCTTGGGCGCAAAGCGCTCGACTAGAACCTGCTCACCAAACCCGGGTTGAACCATCTCGGCGTAGTGCTCAAGCTCCAAACGTAGCGCGGCTGCGTCAAGCTCTTCGTCTGGCGCTCGATAGCGCGCCACGTGGACCAGAGCGGCCCCTTCGGGCGCCAACGCCGCGTGAGCCGAGTGGACCGAGAGATAGAGCGGCTGGTCGAGGCCCAACGCGAAGAGCCGATCTGGGCGCGGCAAACGACGGAGCCCAAACGTGAGACAGGCAGCATGAATCGGAAGAGCTTCGTTCCACAGCTCAGGTTGGCCCAGAATAGAAGCCGCGACGCGCGGTCCCACCGCGAGAACGACTGCGTTGCAGTCAACCTGGTCTCCCTCGGCTAGCTCGAGGCTGAACCGAGAAGGACCGGCTCGGTGGAGCCTCGTTACCGTCGCTTGTCGAATGTCGACGGGATACGTCAGCTCTGGCGCTTGGGATCGCGCTGTGAGCTGGTCGACGAGGAATTGCCAACCGCCATCGAGATAGGTAACGCCGTTCTTCGAAGTCCGCTGCAGATTGCGGAGCGCTGCGCCCGCAGACATCGCGCTAGGCGCATGGGCGTACGAAGAAACGCGGAACAGGCCGAGCAGGGTCTGTCGCAAAACACCGTGCAGTCCCGCTTGATCGAGCCAAGCCTCAACCGTGCAATCGTCGAAACGCGCCGCATCCAACGAGCCGATCGTCGCGAGCAGCTTTGCAAACACGAGCTTGTCGGTGACCTTCAACAGAGGCGTCCGCAGCAGCGAGAGAACGCCAGTGGGCAAAGGATACAACCGCTGCTCGACCAACCCCCAGCTACCGTCGCCAGACACCACTCGACGCGGGAGCGGAACGTCCAATAGCCGCAGCACGGCCTCTGCTTCGCCGCCACGGTAGACGGCGTGAGGTCCCTGGTTGAGCACGAAGCCGGCCTCATGCTGCTGCGAGCGCGCGCGCCCGCCGACCTTGTCTCGCAGCTCAATCAACTGCACACGTTTGCCTTGGCGCGCAAGCAACGTTGCTACCGCCAGACCGGCCAAACCACCGCCTACGACAACCGCGTCAAACCCACTCAATTTTCCCGACATGAAGGCTTCACGTTGGAGCCGAAGGAAAGGTTACATTGATGATTGTGCCTTTCCACAATCACGAGCAAAGCCGTCCAGTTTGCCACCACGCTCGACGGTGGCAGGCCCTGACTACGGGGCTCGCCTTGCTCACCGCCCTCGGCCTCTACCCGCGCGAGGGCTTGGCGGGCGGAATTCCGGTCACCCAAGCCACCGATGAGCAGCGGGAGCAGGCCCAGGTTCTTTTCAAGGCTGCCGTAAAGAAGTCAGCGGCAAAAAACTTCGAGGGTGCTCTCGCCGACCTGCGGGCATCGTTCGACCTCGTCGCCAGTCCCAATACAAAGCTGCGCATCTCACGCGAGCTCGGTGAACTCGGGCGCTGGGCTGACGCCTACCGAGAAGCGCAGATGGCTCAGGAGCTCGCTGAAACGGCCGTTCGCATCGATAAGAAGTACGAGGCCGCGGAGAAGGCCGCCCGCGTCGACACTGAAACCTTGCGCAAGAAAGTCGGCTTCGTCATCGTCGATCTGGGCCCTTTGCGCGGCGAGCTCGTGGTTTCTGGCCGAACCGTGCCCAGCGCCGATAGCACCAAGCCGATCGCGGTCGACCCGGGCGAAGTCGAAATTTTACTGCGCAATCCGTCGGGCGTCCGCAGTGTTACCGTCGCCGTTGCCGCAGGAGAGATGCAATCCGCACATCTTCGGGACGAAACGACGAGCGCGTTACCCAAACGCGAGAAACCGCCGCTGACTCCCTTTGATATGGGGGAAGGGCAGCAGATCACTGGGATCGCATTTGCTGCAGCCGGTGGTTTGGGCATGGTGCTGTTCACAGCGCTCGGTCTGGGAAACGTCGGTCTTCACAACAGCGTTGATAAGCAGTGCCCCAATCAACGCTGCCCCGAAAGTCTGCGCAGCGACGTTGAACAAGGCCAATCCCTTCAGCTAGGGGCCAACGTCAGTCTCGTGATTGGAGCTGTTGGGCTCAGCGCTGGAGCCGCGTTCTTGATTCCAACGTTCTTTGCCTCGAAACGGCGAGACAACTCAGCCGACAATGCACCCAAGGTCCGAGCATTGCTTGGGCCGAACTTCATCGGCACAGAAGTGAAGTTCCAATGAGAGCTAGACATCTCATCGCAACCGCGCTCTTGAGCGCGCTAGCAGCCTGCACTGAAGATTGGGACTACTCCTTTGGAGGCAACTCGCAAGGTGGGCAAGGCGGAGCTCCGGCCGAGGTCGCCTGTGGGCAAACCAGCTGCAATATGGCCGAAGAAAGTTGCTGCATCAGCAATGATGGCAGCACCGCAACCTGTGAAGCCGAATGCTCGGTGAACCAGCTGGCCATTGCATGCTCTGAACCAACACATTGCCCTGGTTCTTTCTGTTGTGTCGCGCAAGAGGGAGCAGCTTTCACCGGTACGAGCTGCCAAGCGGTCTGCGCGGGAAACCAAGTGGAGGTGTGCCCATCAACTGCCAACACGTGCTCCGACGCCGCAGCCTCCTGTACGCCGCATCCACTCGCCACGGGCGTCTTCTACTGTCAAACCCCAAGCCCAACCTAACACATACCCTGTACATAGATCCCACTTTGGCGGACCCAACAAACCTCAAGAATCCCGCACGGAAAGAGCCCAACAAAGGGCGCCCAGGACGAATTCGTTCAATCTTTGAACATTGGATTGACAAAGATTGTACGTGGACTACGGTAGCGTCATTCAAGGAGATTCCGAATGAAGCTCACCGGTTCACTGCTCGCGATGGTTGTGTCTCTTCCCCTCGTTCTGGCTTGTGGTGGGGCAACGCCTCCCGCCGCTTCCGGCGAAGACAAGGGAGAGGCGAAGACGGATGCCGCCGCACAGAAAGACATCGTTGATACTGCGGTTGAAGCAGGGCAGTTCAAGACACTCGTGGCCGCTGTCAAGGCTGCCGGGTTGGTCGAGACGCTCAAGGGCCCTGGCCCCTTCACCGTGTTTGCCCCCACGGATGAAGCGTTTGCAAAACTCCCCGCCGGTACAGTTGAAGACTTGCTGAAGCCGGAGAACAAGGACAAGCTCGCCGGTATCCTGACCTTCCACGTCGTCTCGGGCAAAGTGACGGCGGCGGACGCAGCCAAGCTGACCTCAGCAAAGACAGTGCAAGGTCAGGAGATCACCATCGACGCTACCGATGGTGTGAAGGTCAACGGAGCCAAGGTGGTCAAGGCCGACATCGAAACATCGAACGGCGTGATTCACGTGATCGACACTGTCATTCTTCCGAAGTGATTGTTCGTTAGCCACCACCGAAGGAGGCATCTCTATGCAACGTTCGTTCGAGGTCGAGGTTTTCTTCGACGGGGAATGTCCGCTCTGTGTGAGGGAGATCAACCTGCTTCGGTGGTTGGATCGGCGAGGTCGAATTCGCTTCTCCGATATTGCGTCGCCAACCTTCGATACGACCAAGGTTGGGCTTTCATGGCAGGCCCTGATGGACCGCATCCATGGCCGGCTCCCCGACGGTACGCTGATTGAGGGAGTGGAGGTCTTCCGGCGGCTCTATGGGGCAGTCGGCTTTGGGCCCTTGGTGGCGCTTACGCGGTTGCCCGGCGTCTCGCACGCGCTCGATTGGGGCTATAGAGTGTTCGCAAAGAACCGGCTTAAGTGGACTGGCCGCTGCAAAGACGGAGTCTGTTCCCTTCAGCAGCCAGCCGAGTAAGGTACCGCGCATGACCCGTTCAATGCTGGCACTCTTGGTTGTTTGGGGTGCGGCGTTAGCGGCTTGTGCCGACAGTTCGACCACCATCGCTGGCAGCGGGGGTCAGAATGTTGGTGGAGATGGTGGCCAGCAGGCGACCGGTGGCGGTGGGGCTGGTGGAGACGGCGGCAGCAATGCAAGCGGTGGCCAGGGTGGGAACGGCGGCCAAGGTGGTGCCGGCGGTCAGGCGCCTACCTGCCAAGGACTACGGCCGGCCTCCGGTACGACGAATCACAGCTTGGACTGGGACGGTTCAACACGCAGCTACTCGGTTCATGTGCCGCCCGGTTACACGGCAGAAGCGGCCTTACCGGTGGTCTTCGTCTTTCACGGCTTCACCGAGACAGCCTCGCTGATCGAGTTGATTTCCGGCATGACGCCCGTCGCGGAGGCCCGCGATTACATCGTTGTCTATGCGGAAGGTCTCTTCACCAGTTGGAACGCAGGAGCCTGTTGTGGCAGCTCTGGCACTCTAGGCGTGGATGATGTCGGCTTCGTAGCCGCGATGTTGGCCGAAATCGAATCGACTTACTGCGTTGATAGCTCCCGCATCTTCGCGTCCGGTTTCTCCAATGGCGGCATGCTTAGCCACCGGCTTGCCTGCGAAATGAGCGATACCTTTGCGGCGATCGGGGCCGTGTCCGGGACGATCGCGGTCGCTGATTGCACGCCCAGCCGTCCCATCCCCGTGAGCAACTTTCACGGCACTGCCGACTTGATAGTCCCGTACAACGGCGGCTTCTCAGGTGGCGCTAGCGTGCCGGACACAATTAACGGCTGGATAACGCGCAACGGCTGTACCACAACAGTTACGACCTTTGACCAAGGGGACGCGCTCTGCGAAACACACGGCGAATGCGACGCTGGGGCTGACGTCATGCTGTGCACCCTCGAGGGCGGAGGCCACCAATGGCCCGGTGGGTCGTCGTCGGGCCCCAACGGAATCATTAATATGGATATCTCCGCTAGTTCGGCATTGCTGGACTTCTTTGATCAGCATCCGATGCCTGCCCCCTAAGGTGCTCGAATGCCCGAAGGCGATACGATCTTTCGGCTTGCCGCTAGACTCAGACCGGTATTGGTCGGACAACCAATTGCGGCGATCCAAAGTACGGTAACGCAGATTCGCGAGCGGCACCTCGTCGGCAGCTCCGTGGAGGAGGTTTCGACCCGTGGCAAACACCTGCTCATGAGCTTCTCCTCTGGGCTCACTCTTCATACCCACCTACGCATGAATGGTGCTTGGCAGGTTTATGAGCGTCGAACAAGCTGGCGCGCGCCTACCATGGGACTGAAGATCGCCCTGCTCACGAATCAGCATGCGTGTGTATGTGTTGCCGCACCTCTCGTGCGGTTGCTGCGCACGGAAAGGCTACCGCTCGACCCAATGCTCTCGGCGTTGGGACCTGATCTGCTAGCGGAGGCATTCTCGGAGGAGGAGGCAACTGCGCGATTAGCCACCCAAGGCGAGCGAACCATCGCAGAGGCGCTCCTCGACCAGTCGCTGCTCGCTGGCATCGGCAACGTTCTCAAGTCTGAGGTCCTGTTTCTTCAGGGTGTTCACCCGCAAACCCGGGTGGCGGCACTCTCCCTCGCTGAAATCGGAAAACTCGTGCATGAGGCCGCGGTAGTGATGGAGAAGGTCGTCACTCCTGGCCGGGATAGACAGTTTGCGCTCCCCGGCAGGGTCACGCGCCTAACTTCGCAATCGATGAATGGCCGAGGCGGGGAACTCTGGGTTTATGGCCGGGAGCGTGAGCCCTGCTATCGTTGTGGCAGCGAGATAAAGCTCACCACCTTTGGCAAAGACGCTCGTGTTACCTATCATTGCCCCCGGTGCCAACCAGCACGAGCACATTAACGGTCATTTAGGCCGCGCGCAGCAAGGATTCTACGGGCGAGCGCGGCGCGGTCTGTTGCCTTAGGACTTCCGAGTTTAGTTAGGATACGTGCCTCAAGAGCGGCGGCTACGCCGTAACGCACATGGTTGCTTCCGACTTCCCGGCCCAGCGCCGCAAGGGACTCTTGAATATTCGTATTGGCGGCGGCCAGATCCCCTTTGCGGAGCAACAATAGAGCAAGGTTGTGCTTAATCGCCCCGCCGGACCCAAGAGCGAGCGCTGGGTTCTGGTCCGCTTGGGACAACGCTTGCTCCAAGAGGCTAATCGCCTTGGGCTCGTCGCCTTCCACGGCGGTTGCGCAAGCCCGCGCGTTGAGTTCACTAATCGCGGAAGGGTCGTCTGGCCGCTGCACTTGGCTTTTGATTCTCGTAGCAAAGTCGATCGCGCCGGAGGTTCGGTGGGTGCCGGTCGGGTCGTGGAAACGAAGCGTTGGGTCGCCCGACTCCTCCAACATTCCCGATAGTGCCTTCAGCGCCGCGTCTGACGCCGCAGCCTGGTCCTCACGCAACACGAGCAGCCGCGCTTGCGCATCCCAGGTTGCAAGCTGCGGCTGTGAGGCCACGCCGTAGCGCTCTGAAAGTGCTTCGGCCTCGCGCAGCTGCTCGGCAGCCTCCTCCAACTGCCTGCTAGACAATAGTAGTTCTCCGCGCAATAGCACGTATGTACCCAACTCGGGAGACTTGCGGATACCCGGGACTGCGCTGGCGATTTGCAATGCACGGTCCACATCCTTCAGCCCGGCTTTGGCGTCGTCTAGTTCGAGCTTGGTGCGGGCTCGTTCCCGCAACACCTCGGCGACCTCGATAGCGACTAGTCCGTGCTCTGCTTCACACAGAGGCAGCGCCTCATCCAAAGACTCAAGCGCCTTAGTGAGTTGGCCTTCCTTTCTACGCACACGTGCAATAGCTAGCGCCAAGCGACCCGCGCGCTGCTTATCTTGGGATTGCCGTTTGGCCTCCGCTTGGGCGAAACCAATCCACGTCTCAGCGTCACTTGCGCGGCCTTGCTCCACGCCCACCAGCTCTACGAGCGCAACCGTCGCATCATACAGCAGCTCGTCACGACGACTCGCCCGCGCAAGCCGGACAACCTCTTCCAGCGCTTCTTGAGCGCGCTTGGGGCGCTCAAGCTTGCGCTCCAGCGACGCGAGCCGAAGCAGCGCTTCTGCCAACACGGGATCGTACTTTAGCGCCCGCGCCCGCTCGACCAGCGCCAATAGCTTTTTGCGACGTGAATCGTAGTTTGGCGTCCACTCCGCCGACTCTGCGTCGAAGGCACTTAGCTCTTCACGTAGCGCCGCAACGTCGCCAGCGACAGCCTCTGGTGGCTGGGTCGGCTCGGACGGCGGTGCACCGCGAATGAGCTCCGTTATCGGGTCCGGCGATGCGGCGCCACGGGTAGCCAAAAGGTAGAAGGCGCCAAAGAGCAGGCCAGTACCCAGGAGCACGGTCAAAACGAACACCACTCGCCGACGTGTGCGGGTTCGATCGGCGGTTAGCACCGCTAACACCTCCGCCATACTTGCATATCGCTGCGATCGACTCGTAGCTAGCGCGCGTCGAAAGAATGCGTGCTGCCACCGAGGGGAACGCCCAGAGTCCTCCGTCATTCGTCCTGAAAGAACGTTGTTTCGAAGCTCTTCAAAGGTTCGACCTTCAAAGGGGCGGCGGCCGTGCATAGCCTCATAGAGTGTCGCAGCAAAGGCGAATTGGTCAGTACGGTGGTCTGCCTCCTCGCCCAAGAACTGCTCGGGAGCCATGTAGGCCGGCGTCCCAACGATCGCCCCGGCCGCCGTAAGATTGGTATCCAACTGGACCGTCGCTAGGCTTCCACGCGGCGGACGCGCCAGTCCGAAGTCTGTCACCAAGACTCGGCCATCATTTCCACACAAGACGTTCTCCGGCTTGAAATCGCGGTGGACCAAGCCCGCACGGTGCGCGGCATTCAGGCCCTGCCCGGCCGAGACGAGTGCTCGAAGGACCTCGCCTTCGGTGCGCGGCACTCGCTTCAACCACTCACGCAGCGTCGTTCCCTCAACGAGCTCCATCGCGACAAACAGTTGGCCCGTTCGCTCGTCGCGACCGACGTCGTAGACCGTGACCACGTTTGGGTGCGTTAGCTTGGCCATCGCCCGAGCCTCGCGCGCCAACCGAAGCCTAAGCTCGTCGGCATCGGTAGATGGGTCTTGATGCAGAACCTTGAGCGCAACGGTGCGGTCCAACTCAGGGTCAAAGGCCGAGAGAACGCTGCCCATGCCCCCGGCTCCCAGCGCGCCCAAGATACGATAGCGTCCTATCGATGTGGGACCTCTAAGCCCCATATCGTTGGCAATAGGCACCGTTCTCGCATGGGCCAGCTCATCTCTCCCGCTCCCGCTGACCGCCTGGGATGCATACAGTCGCAGCATCTCAGCGACCAGCTCGCGACAACTGTTGCACCCGTCGATATGGTGCTCGATCTCCCCTCGACCCTGAAGGAGGGTGCCGAGAGCAAATGCGTCGAGCTGTGAAGCATCAGGACACGCGGGCACACGCTCCTATCGCGCCACCTCGCAAAGGCCGCAAGCCATCCTCTAAGATGGCCGGATGTCTTCGTCGATTTCGGCAACGTTCGAGAGGCTAGAGCCTACTCTTCGAGCGGCGTTGGGCAACTCCCCTGCTAGCCAGGCACGGCTCGATCAACTTGCAACTGCGCTTGCCGAAGCAGCCTCGATCGGCCGTGAGCAAGCAGCCCTGGCCCTGCTTGAACGACTCAAGCAGGAGGATGCCCATGACCTTATCGTGGCGCTTGACTCCTTCCTTGTCGACGACCTCTCACTCGCGCTCGCGTGCGCAGCCCGCCATCACCGCGCGCTGGCGAATTTTGAGGAACGCTTCGGTCGAGAGATCGACCGCGCCATTCGCAAGAGTCCCGGCCTTGGCCTCGGTACAGACGAGTTTAGGCAAATCATTCGCGAAAAGCTGTTTGTTGCGTCGGGCAGTGAGGCGCCAAGAATCGCCTCCTACGGTGGTCGCGCACCGTTGATAGGCTGGCTGCGAGTGATTTGTGCGCGCACCGTCATTGACTTAGCGCGCAAGCACCATGAAGTGGAGCCAGCTCCGCGCGATGAAGAGCTGTTCGATCGCCTTGCGTCTCGCGACAACCCCGAGCTTCAAGCCATTCGGTCGTGCTACGCGGAAGTCTTACCAAGGGCATTTCGCGCAGCTTTGGCAGAACTCCACCCCCGCCAGCGGAACCTGCTCAGACAGCGCTACTTGCATGGCACCCCCGCTTCCGCTTTGGCTACGAGCTACGGCGTTCATCGAGCGACGCTCTTTGGTTGGCTCGATGAGGCTCGAGAGCAACTACTCTATCGAATGCAGCGCGAGGTTCGGGCTGCAGTTGCTGAGTCTAGTCTGGATAGCGTAATGGGCCTGATGGGGAGCGAACTTAACTGGAGTATTCGACGGATGCTCGACGCCAACGTCGAGCCAGACCAGTAAACTTACTTGTCCGTGGACACGGCCGGTGAGTCCGGCGACCATTCACGTATGACTTTACTTTCCTGCGATCATTGCTCGGGTTTTCTACCTTCAACGTCTGCAACCTGCCCGCACTGTTACGCGCCGGCACGCGCAAACTCCAAGGCGAGTGGGTGGCGAAAAGCCGCCGCGGCGGCAGCCGGGGGCATGAGCATGATGACGTTGATGGCGTGCTACGGCGGCGGGGTTGAGTGCCCTCCGTCCGTGGATCAGGACGGAGACGGCGCTTACGACATCGGCTGTTATTCGCAGGCAGACTGCAACGATTCAGATGCAACCATCTATCCTGGGGCAGAGGATCCCATCGGAGACGGCATTGATCAGGACTGTGACGGGGAGGACGGCAGCGGTGGTTCGGGCGGAATGGGTGGGACGGGCGTGTTTGTTGGCACTGGCGCAGCTGGCGCTGGCGGTTCGGGGGGTGGTACAGGCGCAGCTGGCGCTGGCGGTTCGGGGGGTGGTACAGGCGCAGCTGGCGCTGGCGGTTCGGGGGGTACCGGCGCAGCTGGCGCTGGTGGTTCTGGAGCGGCAGGTGGCTCGGGCGGATCCGGAGGGGCGAACTAGCGCCTGTGCTCGTCGCATTCCTCCAACGCGGCGCGCGAGTCAGCATTGAGCCTGCAGCGTTGCGTACGCACCCACTGAACCCGACCTCTCGGAGGCGGCCATGAAGAGCGCAAGCAGGCTGCTTCGAACTCGTCAGAGCTTCGGAGCAGTCTGCGAACGTTCGCGCAAACTTCCGTGGGCTCAGGCGCTCGCCAGAGAGCCCAATAAAACAGGGAGGCCGACGCCAGCAGCGAGAGCCCGACCGCTGCGGCGAAGTAGCGTCGCTTACCGACCGCCTTGGTAGCGGGCGTCGTTGTCTTCGCGCTTCGAGATTGGCCCATACACTCTTGATGACGTTGAGATGGGCCAGTAGTCGCCCGACCGGCGAAAGATTTTGGTGCGCTACCCTGGATATCGCTAGGGTCTGGCCGATCAGGCTGGGCCGGGTAGAGGGGCGCCATTGGAAGTAGGCCAGCTGAGTCGGGCGATCTTCTTCACCACACTCCAGAACTGACCGGCGAGCGACCCCGTATTGTAGGGCAAGCCATACTTGTGACATAGGGCACGGACCTCGAGAGCGAGCTCTGGGTAGCGGTGTGCCGGAATGTCAGGGAACAGATGATGCTCTATCTGGTGACTCAAATGGCCGCTCAAGAAGTGCAGGATTGGGCCCCCTTCGAAGTTCGCCGACCCAAGTAGCTGCCGGTAGTAGAAGTGGGCGCTGGTCTCATGCTCGAGCGACTCCGGGGAAAATGTCGCCGTACCAGCGGGGAAGTGACCACAGAAGATGACGGCGAATGCCCAAACGTTGCGCACCAGATTGGCAACGAGATTCCCTACCAGTACGTGTACGAATAGCGGTCCGCCCAAGAGCGGAAATAGCAAGTAGTCCTTGAGCAGCTGTCGCCCAGCTTTCCTTGCTACGCCCTTGAGCTTCTCGGTCTCCGCTTCAGTTCTGGTGCCCTTCTTGGCCATCAACCAGGCACCAAAGTCCGTGTCATGGACAGCAACGCCCCACTGGAACAGGAGCGCAAGCCCTGCCGCGTAGAGTGGCTGAAGAATACAGTGCAGTCGCCACGGCTGCTCTTCAGTTACGCGCAACATCCGGTAGCCCAGGTCATGGTCAACCCCCCGAACATTGGTAAAGGTATGGTGCATGTAGTTGTGAGACCGGCGCCACTGATCGGCAGGACAGACACTGTCCCACTCATAAACCTCGCCGCTCAGGTTGGGTTCGTTCGAGAAGTCATATTGGCCATGCATGATGTTGTGTCCCGCTTCCATGTTCTCGATGATCTTCGACAGGGATAGGCAGGCCACACCAGCTACCCAAGCTGGTGGAAAGAAGGCCAGATACAAAAGCGAACGCCCGGCGACCTCAAGCCCGCGCTGCAGGCCGACCACCCGCTGGATGTACCGTGTATCCCGCTCCCCGAGTTCGCTGCGAACTCGCCGATGGAGATCACCTACCTCACGACCAAACGCTTCAATCGTTTCACGAGAGATCGAATTCGGATTCATTACGCTGCTCCGTTTGAGTTAAAGGTCAATGACAACAGGACCGACGGGTTGGCTTACGCACAATTGCAGCAGCACGCCGCCCTCGGATGACACCTCACCCGTCCGTAGATCGCGCGTCGCTCCCGAGATCTTGCGACGGGTGCAGCTGCGGCAGAGGCCAGCTCGACATCCGCTCGCCGGCTTGAGCTCGGCCTGTTCGGCCGCCGCCAACAGGGTCTGACGACTCTCGACCGTCTTGTTTGAGCGTCGGAAAGTCACAGTGCCGACTGTGTCGCTGTCGATGCCGATTGGGGCAAAGCTTTCAGCGTGGAACCGTGCGCTTGCTCCGACGGACGCGAACGCTTCCTGCGTCGCCGAGAGCAAGCCCAACGGTCCACACGCAAATGTCTCGCGTGCGGCGAAGTCTGGGACGAGACGCTCGAGTAAGCCCTCGTTTAGAGCGCTATCACCCGATACCAACTGCAAGTGGATACCCGGCAGCTCGCCGATAGCTTCCAGTTCAGCCGCGAAGGGAACGTCAGCAGAAGAGCGCGCGAAGTGAACGATACGAATGTCGGGGCAACTAGGCCTCGAGCGAAGCATCGACATGATGGGGGTGATCCCGGAGCCTCCGCTGATGAATAGAAGCTTCGCAGGGGTTTGGGCTGGGAGGACAAAATCCCCTTGAGCCTGGGATAGACGCACTTGCATCCCGGGAGTTGCCCCGAAGACGAGCCCGGGCGTCACTCGCCCATTAGGGACGGCTTTGATTGTCACCTCGATCAGGCCATCAAGGCGCCCTGGCGCGCTCGAGATAGAGAAGCAGCGGGTTAGCCAGACACCATCGACCTCAACACTTAGTGCAACCCATTGGCCAGCTCGATGTCCGCGCCAGAGATGATTGGGACGCAAAACCAACGTTGCAACCTGTTCGGTCTCTTGACGGACAGCTTCAACACACGCGCGGACCTCAGTCGTAGAAAACAGTGGAAACAGCCACTCGACGAAGTGGTCTGGCGTACGTGGAAACGTCAACAGCGACGCGACCTCATAGAGTGTTCCCCACCAGCGCGTCGATTCTCTGGTAACGCTAGACATGACTCTGCCCTCGAGATTGCCCATCAGGGGCCTCCCTTCTCTTCCTGCTTGATTTACTATTTAGACAAAGCGACGCCCTGCCACGTGGTGACAGCAACGCCAGTTCTGCAACTAAGAAACTATTTTTTATTAGTCTTCTTGGACTTCTGGCGAACCAGCGCGGCGGCTGCGCCAGCCTCATTGGCTTTGCGCACCGCTCGCTCCATCTCCCGAGCGAAAACGAGGCGTACAGCTTCGAGAGTCACGGGTCGCAGCTCAGCGTAGGACGTGTCGAGGTCATCTCCCAATGCGTCCCCGCGCTTCACAAAGAACTGCGTCAAGTCCTCGGCTAGACGTGAGAGATGCTTCTTGAGGATGAGGCCAGCCTCGCGCGTCGTTCCGACGGTTACGCCGACCTTTTCAAGGCGGAGCGCCAGATCAAGCAAGGCCGGACTAACAACAAAGAAGGCATCTCCCTTTCGTTCGATGGTGCGCGCCCTCAGCAGCTCAGCTGCGAGTCCAGGCCTATGTCCGTCGAGCAGCTGGCCGAGTTCTCCTTCCGAGAGCACCTTGGGGCGGTCACCTGCCCATGGGGCGTTAAGCTGATCATGCGAACCAAGCCAGTCTTGAATGGTAAATCCGTTCTTCTCTGCTTGAGACAAGACGTCGCGAATCGCTTTGATCTGCAGCCCACGGTCCTGGAGCATTGCAATCTGCTCCAGCCGCTCTGCGTGGCTGCGCCCATAAATAGCAACTCGCCCGCGGATGAACGGTTTAGGCAGCGCCCCCTCAGATTGGTAGAAGCGTATTGTGCGGCTGGGAACCCGCGCGAGCGTTGCGAGCTCATCAATCGTGTACTCAGGCTCCGGCGAACCGGACTCTGTCTTTGGCGCTGCCACGATGACTGTTGTAACCGTCACAGTTGATACTGTCAAGATAGGTCCGGGTCTGGGGTGACTTTGTTGGGGCCCAGCGCTGCGCTACGGTCTAGAGGCTTGACGAATTCGGTTGAACCTCATGCGGAGAGTGGAGGCCATGCGCAACACGACGCGCTGCTCGGGACGCTTGTAGCTGGGCACTACCGCGTAATCCGCAGGATCGGGCAAGGTGGGATGGGCGCGGTCTATGAAGTCACTCGCGATGAAGAGCGCGCTGCCATCAAGTTCATCACGGGGAACGGCAAGCAACTCGATAGTCGGGCGCTCAAGAGGTTCCAACGCGAAGCGGCTCTTGCGGCTGAGATCGTTCACCCCAACGTGACGCGTACGTTTGAGTTCGGCCACGATGACGAGCTGGGTGCCCCCTTCTTCGTGATGGAGCTGCTCGCGGGGCGGGATCTCGGCGCGGTGCTTCAGGAGCTGGCGCCTTTGGAACCCGCGGTGTGCGCCAAGATCGGCGCGCAAGCAGCTCGAGGGCTTTCGGCGGCGCATTCCCGTGGAGTCGTTCATAGGGATGTGAAGCCACACAATCTCTTTCTTCACGGTCAGCAGGAGGTGACCGTCAAGGTTTGCGATTTTGGCGTAGCGAAGCTTGCTGAACCGGCGCGCCAAGGGGACGACTCCTCGCTGACGCACAGCGGAGGCATCATCGGATCTCCGCGCTATATGTCGCCTGAGCAAGCGCAAGGGGCAAAGGACCTCGATGAGCGAACGGACGTGTGGAGCTTGTGTGCCTCGTTGTTCGAGGCGCTCTCGGGGCGCCGCCTTTGGGAGGCGGAGACGCTAGGTGAAATCATCGTGGCAATCTGCACCAAGCCGATTCCACGGCTTACGCAGGTGGCGCCCTGGGTTCCACCGGCGCTCGCCGCAACTGTGCATCGCGGACTGGAGCGGGACAAGGAGGCTCGCTGGCCAACCATGCATGAGCTGGAACAGGCGCTCGATCAACATACGGACGGGGCTAACGCGATGAACTGGGACGATTTAACCCAGGTGCCAGAGGCAGCGCGTCGATCAGCGAGCCATAGGTCCGTCGCGGACGTGGTAACCCGCGCCGATAACACCTACGCGCCCGCGGCTGTCGCAATCGCGCATAGGACAACGCCGGTCTGGGGCGTCATGGGCGTTGTTCTCGCGCTAGCGGCTGCACTTGCATGGGCCACGCTGCGCAGCTCGGCTGGTAGTGCTCAGCAGTCAGGGTCGCCAATCGAAGGGCCGCCACTTGCCGAGTCAACCCCGTCCACGTTGCGCCCAGGCAACGGGGCCGACGAGAGCGCTCAACCACCCACTGGCAGCTCGGGAACAACACCGTCGAGCGCTGGCGCGACCAACATCCCTTTAGCGGTCAAGGAGCTGTCCGTGCCCTCGGCTGTTCATAGAGCCTCAGGCGTCTCGCGTACGACCCAACCGCCGAAGAGTGCTTCGGCAGCGGCCCGCCCCAGCGTTTCCGCCGCCACGTTGCCAACCCGAGAAGATTGGAAATGACGCCCTAGGCTCAATCCGCATTATTCTCATAAGGCGGCGCATATCATTCTGTACAATCGACCCATGAGGCGAAAGCTGTTGGCGGTCTCTGCCCTTGGATTTGTACTGCTGGCCTGCGGAGATAGCGGAACGAGCGCGGGCGGTGCTGGAGGAACCGCAGGCGGTGGCAACGGCGGGAACACCGGTGGCACAGGCGGGATAGCAGGCGGCTTCTCCACGACTGGCGGAAGCGGTGGCAACAATGTTGTTGAGTGCACGGTGCCCTGCGAGCCTGGGCAGATTTGCACCCACGGTACCTGCATTGAGCAACAGCCGTGCTCCAAAGACGATGACTGCGACTTCGATACTTATTGCGATGAAGCCAGCATGCTGTGTATCCCGTGGGACACCGCGCGCCCAGGCGCCGACGAGAACTGCGCGCAGATCTCTGTGCCTGGCTTGCTCTCACCCAAAGTACGTTGTGAATTCTCAGCTGCGCCCGCCAACGATGCATTTCCGAATCACGTTGATGTGCAAGGGACTCCTGTAGTCGTTAACTTCAATACGCCCGCGAGTTCAGGCCCGCCGAGTATTGCCGCAAGCTTCACGGCGACCGTCATTAACAGCTACACGGAGGATCTTGGCGTTATCCGAGTACTCAAAGGCACAGATTGCTCACTAGAAACGAATCTTGGCGGGAGCGACCTCGATGGCGACAGCGTCATTGACTGGACGGTATCGAGTGCCTCGCTAGCCGTTGCCGACTTGGACGGCGATAGCTCGGCCGAAATAGTTGCCTACGGCGCAGATGGTTCAACGCTGGCTTTCACTCGAAAGCTCGGAGTGTGGTCCTTACTCTGGAAGGCGCCCTACCCTGCTGGAGCCCCCTGGTCTCCTTGCAATACAGTGGATCGTCGATGCTCGTTGGGATGGGCGGGTGCGTCCATTCATGATCTCGACGACGATGGGACGCCCGAGATCATACGTGAGGGAGTGGTCTTCTCGAGCGGTGGGGGATTGGTCTCCCTGCAGCCCGCCCAATACGCCAGCTATTCCCAAGGGGTATTCCCGGTTCTCGCCAATCTTGATGAAGACGCACCAGTAGAGTTCACCAACGGGGCACGCGTGTGGGAATGGAACCAAGGCTGGGTGCTTGATGCAGGCTACCCCGAGAGTTCAGTTGGGTTGGTTGCTGTGGCGGACTTTGGGGCATACGGGGTTGGGCCTGGGTCGGATGCGGAGATCGCCATTGTTACCGGCGGAACCGTGCTCGTGCGAGCACTCGACGGTTCCTTGGTCATGGGTCCCGTAGTTGTGCCGGGCAACAATCCGGGTGGGGGTCCGCCCACCGTTTCGGACTTCGACGGGGATGGGCTGGTCGAAGTGGGCGTGGCCGGGCGAGCCTACTACACGGTATTCGATATTGATTGCGGTCCCAACCCGCGCCCAGGTGGCAGCTGCAATCTGGGTTCCTGTGACGCCCTCAACGGGCCGTGCACCGCGGGCGGCTCGATCCTTTGGTCCCAAGCCACGCAAGACATCTCAAGCAACGTCACAGGCTCAAGCATCTTTGACTTCGAGGCGGACGGCAAAGCTGAGGTCGTCTACGGAGACGAGTGCTTTACTCGCATATACGACGGAGAGACGGGTGACGTCCTGTTTAGTCAATATCGTTCTAGCTGTACTTGGTACGAGAATCCGATCATTGCCGACGCGGACGGGAACTTCCGAGCCGACTTGATCACGCCCTCCAATAAGGCGTGCTCTCCTACCGGAGACGGAATTGCGTGTGGCAACCTAACCCCAGAGGGTGTGGACTCTCAGTGGCCCGGCGTTCGCTGCCAAAGTGCCTCGGATTGCGTCTCTGGTACGTGTGACCAAGGGCTATGCCGTTGCGTGACAAGCTCGCAATGTTGTGGCGCCAATGACGACGCGATCTGTGTGGAGCAGGGGCTCCAATGTGCGCCGCCACCGGCCGGGACAGCTGGCTCAGGCAATACGTGCCGAGCCTCACACCCCCACGGGGTGTCGGGCATTCGAGTCTACTCGGACGCCAATGACCAGTGGGTTAGATCGCGAACCATTTGGAATCAGCACGCCTACCACGTAACCCATATTGGGGAAGACGCAGTGGTGCCTCAAACTTCGATGTGGGATAAGAATTGGGAACAGCCCGAACTCAATAACTTTCGGCAAAACGTTCCAGGCGGTCCCTTTGGCACGAGCGTCCCCGACTCCACCGCTGGAGCCGCACTATTTGACGGATGTCTGGGTGGTCAGGCAACGCTCACAGTAGATGTTTGCAACCGCGGCTCCGCACCTCAAGGCGCTGGGATCGTGGTTGGGTTCTATGTGGATGGTATGAAGATTTGCGAGACCTCCACATCCCAACCGCTGGCCCCGGAGGAGTGTGAGAGCGTCTCGTGCGTTTGGGCCACGCCCCCAGGAACAAGCGCGCAGGCGGTAAACGTCGACGTGGTCGCGAACGACGGTGGCGCTGCAGCTGAGTGCCACGACAACAACAACGGTGGCATCGTGCTGGACGTGTGGTGCCAGCCCCCGAGCTGACCTCCGACTCTTCAGCTGAGGCCTACCGCTCGAGTCATTCACAACAGAGCGGGACAGGGCTACGGTCCTTACGTGCTCCCCCAAACCCTAGGCCCCTTCGAGATTGCAGGCATTCTCGGAGAGGGCGGCAGCGCGATCGTCTACGCCGCCAGAGATGGGCAGCGCGATCTCGCGCTCAAGGTCCTTCATCCAGAGCAGCATGTAGACGCGCAGCAAGTAGCGCGATTTCTTGACGAAGCCGAGCGGATGCGCCGGGTTGAACATCGATGTTTGGTGCAAATTCTGGGAGCCGGGATGCTACCAGGCGGGCGGCCCTACATTGCTATGCCACGGCTTGAGGGCCAGCCGTTGTCGAGACGGCTCGAGCGTGGACCGATTCCGCTCCCTGACGCTTTAGCCCTATTCGAGGGTGTGGCCGGCGCGGTGGACGCCCTTCATCTCGCCGGCCTCTTGCACCGCGATATCAAACCCGAGAACGTCTTCCTTTGCGAAGCGGAGGGTGGTTCGGGCCAACGCGCAACACGGCTCGTACTTCTTGACCTTGGAATCGCACGGGACACAGCAGCAAACCCGTCAACGACGACGCGGGCCGGGCTGATGCGCGGAACGCCCGCCTATATGGCACCGGAGCGACTGTTTGGGCAGCCGGCGTCGGTACGCTCGGACGTCTACGAACTAGCGCTGCTATTCTATCTCATGTTGACGGCCCACCTCCCTTGGGAAGAAGGAGATCCCTCGGCACGCTTGTCACCCACGATTCGACCGGGGGATCAGCAACGGTTACCGAGGCCGCTAGTCACTACCATCTTGGGGGCTCTCCACGCTGATTTGAATCAGCGCTGCAAGTCCGTACCTGAGCTTCTCGCGCGCCTCCGCAGCGCAACGCAGAGTGACGGAGGACCTAGCGTTAGCCAGCAATTGGGTGGGGCGACCCTAGAGAGCAACTATGCGCGGTCGGCAAGTGGGCCTCCCATCGCCCCTGCATCAGCCGAAAGACGCGCCTTCGCAACCCAAACCACCACGACTGGGAGTGAAGTCCCCGCGCCGCGCCGTGTCCTTCCTTGGGTTGCGGTTGCCGCCGTGGCAGGGTTCGCGAGTGCGGGCGCGGTCTATCAGCTACCTCACCTGCGCAGCGCTCCCCCAGTAGCGCACGACATGGCTGACGACACCACGCACACGACCAGCATCGAGCTGACACCGACTGCCACGCCATCCGTGACAGTGGCTCCCCCGCCAACAACATCACCACTATCCGCAAGTGCTTCAGCGTCCGGGTCGGCTGTTCCGACCGCAATGCCGTCAGCGTCGACTTCGCCAGTGGCGATCGGCGCGGTCAAGGAGGGCGTGTTGCCCGCCTCCGTGATCGAAGGACGGGTACGGGCGCGGATGGCGGGGATGCAGGCCTGTGTGCACGGCGAGGCCGAACAGCCCGGCTTTCAAGGCGGGCGCGTGACGATGAACTTCTGGATCGGTCTCGACGGCTCTGTAACGTCGGCGAAGGGTCATGGCGAGCTACTGTCGCCGGTCGTGGTGCAATGCGTGCTAGCGCAACTTCGCACGGTGAAATTTCCACCTCCAACAGGAGGCCCAGTCAACGTTATCTTTCCGATCCGCTTCACCCCACCGACGCCTCAAAAGTAGTTGATTGTCGAGGTCACGGCACGCTGAGCTCTATTAGCGTCCCAGTGCGCGTGACTTTGAGCGGCGAGGCAACGATGCGTCGCTTCTTCAGCGTAGAGCTTGCTTCGCGCAACTCCTCCGCCGCCTGCTTGCCCTTGATGAAGAGCAGGCGCCCCGGGCTCTTTACGAAAGGGAGCGTCCACTGCAAGAGCATTGGTAAACGAGCCACGGCACGAGCAACGACAATGTCAAAACGCTTGGCCAAAGCTCCTGCCCCGAGGTGCTCGGCTCGCTCCGGGTACACTTCAACGTTCTCCAGACTAAGCGCCAGAGAAACGGCGGTGAGGAAAGCGGCCTTCTTCTGTGTTGCCTCGACGAGCGCTATGTGAAGGTCAGGTCGCGCAATCGCTAACAAGATACCTGGGACGCCTGAGCCCGACCCAACGTCGACGAGACGTGCGCCGCTGGGGACGTTTCGGAGCAATGGCAAAAGCGTTAGCGCGTCCAAAGCGTGCCTCTCCCAGACGTCTACCTCGGAGCGGACTGCCGTAAGGTTCATCTGCTCATTCATCGACAGTAGGCGTCCCAGATAGTTCGCCACCTTAGCAAGCGCCGCCGGCTCAAGGCTGACGCTGGCCTCGGCGAGCCACGTTGGAAAGGCACTTGGCACGGCCAAGGGAGCCGCGTCCGGCAAGGTCAGTGGAGTGCGCCCGTTCATTGCCTTGTCCTATTCCACGCGGGGGCATGAAAGAACCAGAATCTAGAGTTCGTTCGCCCAGGACTTTCAAGACTGATCAAAACGCGCCTGGCCGGAGATAGAGTGGCATGCGGTACTGGGCATTGATTCTGGGCTCTCTGCTAGGTTGCGGCTCGTCGGCGACCGATGGCAGCGGCGGATCAGGCGGTACAACCCCGAGCAGCGGGGGTAGCGGCGGCGGTGAACTAAAGGAGCCGCAGGTCCTTTGCGCGGAGCAAGATGCTGAGCTCGGGGTCGCTCGACCGGAGGGTTGGGAAGTGCTCTCTCACTGCAAGTTCGCGCCGGCGGACGTAGAGACGGTGTTTCCAAGCAACAGAGTACTGGCGCTCACCATCGTGATGAAGGCCGACGAATACGCAGCTATGCAGGCCGACCTTACGGACCTGATGGGAGGCGGGGGTGAGCCGCCGGACGAGGATCCGCTCTTCATTGCGTGTGAAGGGCTCAAGCTTGAGGCTCCATGCGAGGTAGACCAAGGCGGTGGGGCGGAACCGGGCGTTTGCAACAATGCGCAGGGACCGCTCTTGTGTATTCCCTTGTCGTGGTTTCCGCCTCAAGAATGGCAGGACGCCTGCGAGGGACTGAGCTTCTTTGACGCGTGCATAACCAACGAGCACGAGGGGCTCTGTGAGGATCAGGGGCTCGGCCTCGCGTGCTTTCCCAACGTTGGTCCTCCTGCTACCGGCGAAGACCCGTGCCTAAATCGACAGGAGGGTGAGAGCTGCCAGCAAGGCTCTAAAACTGGTGAATGTCTTTCCTCAACTGGCCCCCTGATCTGCCAAGCAGATGGCTTCGATAGCGCTGACCTCCATTCCGTCCCCCTTGACGAGGCCGTTTCCTTCTGGAGCCGGGAGCCGCTCTACTTCCACGCGGAGATCTTGTTCGAGGGTGCGCGCTACGAAAACGTTGGGATTCGATACAAAGGCAATAATGGGTTAGCCACCGCCATTGGCGAGAAGAAGCCCTTGCGGCTCAAGATGGATGAATGGGAAGACGAGCACCCCGAGATTACCGATCAACGGCTATTCGGATTCCAACATCTTTCCTTTTCACCAAATCAGACGGACCCGTCCAACCTGCGTCAAGTGTTAGCTACCGAGGTCTTCCGCCGCCAGGGCGTACCAACATTTTACGCTTCATTCGTCGAGGTTTCACTCGACACCGGAGAAGGGCCGCGGCTGCTTGGCGTCTACGCGATGAGCGAGGTCCCAGACAACCCGCTATTGGAGCGAGAGTTTGGTTCCGACGAGGGGAACTTCTACAAAGCTGACGGCCGTGGCGCCCACTTCGTTACGTTTGAGGAAGAGTCTTTTCACAAGCAGAACAACGATAGCGCTCCTATGACGGAGCTGGAGAACTTCATCAGCGCACTTCACGCTAGTCAGGGGGACCGATCTGCATGGCGAGCTGACTTGAGGGCCACGTTCAACATCGACGCCTTCGCGGAGTTTTTCGCGGTCAATCAGGTGATTGGCAATTGGGATACCTATGGTGGTTATGCCCACAACTTCTACCTCTATGCCGACCGTGACAGCTCAAAGATCACCTTCATCCCGTGGGACTTCGACCTTGCCTTCGACGGCAGCGGCCCTACCGACCACACCCTGAGCAGCTTCAACGGGCAGTGGCCGCTACTTCAAGCAGTAGCCCGTGACGTTGAATTCGGTACCCTGTTCCGAAACAAGCTGCAGGCTGTCGCAGTAAGTGAACTCGACGAGGGGCGCCTTGCTGCTCGAGTTGACGAACTGGAGACGCTACTAACCGAAGCCATCGAGAGAGAGACCCAGGTTAGACCCGACGCGACAACCAGCTTTCAGGCAGGACTGGCGAGCTTGCGCGCGCACCTGCAAAGCCAACAAGAATCGTTAGAGTAACTCAGCGATCAACGAGCGGCGAGCTTGAGTTTGCCGCTCGCCCAATCTCCGAGCAAACGGTCTATTCGGATAAAGACCTCGCGGATGGTCTCCTCGTCAGGGAGGAAGGTCAATCTGAGGTGGTCATTGTAAGGAACGTTAAAGCTGGACCCGGGTACCACAAGCACGTGCTCCCGGGTCAGCAGCTCCATGGCGAACGCGCTATCGGTGAATCCAGGCAGTGTAGTGGTGTCAACCCGAGGGTAGGCATACAATGCGCCATCTGGGCGAACTACACTGAGGAAAGGTGAGTGCTCGATACCGCGGAGCAGTGCCGTCCGCTGACGGCCGAGGCGCCCGGATTCGGCCGTTAGTTCATAGATGCTTTGTTGCCCACCAAGGGCAGTTTGGACAGCCCACTGGCCAGGAACATTGGCGCAAAGACGGAGCGACGCCAACACCTCGAGCCCTTCGATGTAGTCCCGGGCGTTCTCTTTATGCCCACTAAAGACTACCCACCCGACACGCAGACCACACGCACGGTAGACCTTGGAAAGGCCTCCAAACGTTGCACAGAGGGTATCCTTGCATAGCGCAGCAGTGGGTAGGTGCTCCGCCCCGTCGTAGAGCACGCGGTCATAAATCTCGTCCGAAAACACAACCAACTTATTGCGTTCCGCAAGCTTTACGAGGGCCTCCAAGGTTTCCCTAGGGTAGACCGCACCTGTTGGGTTATTGGGATTTATTATAACGATAGCGCGAGTCTTCGGGGTGATGAGCTTCTCAAGCTCCTCTGCGTCAGGCACAAACTTGTTCTCTGGTCGGCAGGGGTAATGAACTGCCTTTCCACCGACGAGAGTCACCGCCGCAGTCCACAAAGGATAGTCCGGAGCGGGAACGAGCACTTCATCATCGCGCTCGAGCAGCGCCTCCATGCACATCAGGATCAACTCGGAGACACCGTTACCGATAAAAACATCCTCGATGGTTACGCCCGAAACATTCCGTGATTGCGTCTCCATGACGATGGCCTCACGAGCCGGGAAGATGCCCTTCTGGTGACAGTACCCTTCTGCCTGCGCCAGGTTCTCAATCATCGCCAAACGCATCGTCTCGGGGATGCGAAAGCCAAACTGGGCGGGATTCCCGATATTGAGTTTGATAACCTCATAACCTTGCCGCTCAATCTCCAGCGCACGCTTTGCCAGCGGGCCGCGTATTTCGTAGCGAACGCCCTCGAGGTGACTGGCTCGGCGAACTTCGGAACGAACTGAAGAGTATGCTTGGCGCATTTTGCCTTCCGCTTGCCTTGCGTGGGTAGAGAGGTCAAGGAGTCGTTGTGATCGGCGTGAAGGGTTGAGCCACGCGCCGGGTCCGGCAGGATTTGGCTCCCTTGAGTGGGCAGATCCGTTAGACTTCGCCGTTTCGCGCCGCTCTCGGCGCCTGTGGGGTTTTATGCTTACTCTGTCTCGAGGATTGGTCGGGATTGCCTTCTCGCTGGCTTTGCAACTCGCACCGCAGCGAGCCTGGGCGGACAACGCCGGTGCGGCTCAAGTTCTCTACGACCGCGGCGTCGAGCTCATGGCGGCCAAGAATTTCGACGAGGCCTGCCCAAAGCTCGAGGAAGTTACGAAGCTCGTGCCGGAGGGTATCGGCGCAAAGTTCACGCTCGCTCAGTGCTACGAGGCGCAAGGAAGGCTGGCCAGCGCGTGGCTGCAATTCAGCTTCGTTGCGGGTCACATGGGGCAACCGGAGCGCGCACAACTCTCTGCAGAGCGCGTCGCGGCTCTCAGGCCCAAGTTGGCGGTTCTCACAATTACCGTTTCGCCAGCGGTCAAGACTCTTCCTGGGCTCACCATCACCCGCGGTGGAACTGGGGTGGGCCCAGCTCAATTCAACGAGCCCATTCCCGTGGATCGCGGCACTCACGTCGTCAGCGTCACAGCGACGGGAAAGAAGACATGGCAACAAGAGATCAAAGTCGAAGCTGACGGGCAGAAAGTTGTTGTTGAGATCCCTGCTCTCGAGGACGCGCCCGAAGAGCCTGTGCCCACGCCGGGGACGCCTCCCCCTGCACCGGCAGTGGATGCAAAGCCTACCTGGATGATTCCTGTGGGCTTTACCGTCGCTGGGGCCGGCGTGGCCGCATTGGGCGTAGGTGGAGTGCTTGGTGGGCTAGCGATGTCGAAGGCCAACGAGGCGAATGACGCGTGCCCCAACGGACTGTGCTCGGCTGAAGGGAATACCCTTGCGAATGATGCGGTGCTCTTTGCGGACACCGCTACCGGGCTATTTATTGGCGGCGGTTTACTGGCTGCAGGCGGAGCCCTTTTGCTGATTCTGGCCCCATGGGATGACGCTGCTGAGGAAGCGCCGGGGCAAAAGGCTTTGAGTAACGTACATTACTATTCACCGAGCGAGTTTGGATTCGGTGTGGGCGCCAGCTTCTAGCTCGTTGGTGATTGCTGGCGCGCCCGACTCACTTGTCTCTTGAGGAATCAAATATGCGAAGAACCCGAGCTCTCCAAACTGCGTTCTCACTTACCTTGCTGACCGTCTCCTTCTCGCTCAGCTCAAGCTGCCGTCAGGTACTCGACCTGCCAGAGTCGGTCGAGTGTGGAGCGGATGATGCCTGCACCACCGCCGACAAGCCCTGCATCGTCGGGGAGTGTATTGACGGGTTATGCGCCTATTCGTTCAAGGCGGAAGGGACTGTCATTGACACCGCGGAAGAGGACGATTGCACCCGCAACGTTTGCGACGGCCAAGGCGAGGTCATTGCGGCGGTCGACGCCTCCGATGCACCAGCGGATGAAACGCTAGGCGACTGCAAAGCGCCCAGTTGCGACGCCGACGGCAACGTGACCGTGAGTCCAGCCGACGACGCGCCAAACGATGAAACCAGCGGAGACTGCTTGGCTCCGACCTGCGAGAACGGCACCGTCGTGGACGGTCCGGCGGAGGATGCGCCCGATGACACAGTCATTGGCGATTGCAGCGCGCCCGGGTGTGCTGAGGGCGAGGTCGTTTCGATCGCAGACGACGGAGATGTGCCGAATCAGGAAGATCCGCCGGGGGATTGTGTTTCGCCCACCTGTGCCAACGGGGAGCTCGTCGACGCTCCCAACGAGCTGGACGTCCCCTTGGATACCGAACCGGGGAACTGCTTTAGCCCTGCCTGTGACAGTGGAATCGTTATTGAGGTTGAGAATCCTCGCGACACGCCGGAGGTAGATATTCAAGGAGACTGTCTTGCCCCGACCTGCGCGGTTGGTGGCACTCTCGCTCCAGACGATACGGATCTACCGACCTCCGGCTGCGGAAGCTGTTCGGGAGGCGTGGTGGTGCCGTGGGTCGAGGATGGCGATGCTTGTTACTCCGGGCCTCCCGGCACGGAGAACGTCGGGATCTGCAACGGCGGGAACTTTGGGTGCGTCAACAACGTCAAGGTTTGTGCGGGTGAGCAGTTGCCCGAGCAGGAGGCATGCGGACCTGGAGCCTCGACCATCAACGAAGATTGCGATTCACAGACTGACGAAGAGGGTCCCGGCTGCGCCTGCATGATCGGCCAGACCCAATCCTGCTACTCAGGCCCTGGGGGCACGGTCAACGTTGGAATCTGCAGCGATGGCACCTCCACCTGTGTGGCAACTGGGAACGGTAACCAGTTTGGGGCGTGTATGGGCGAGGTTCTACCGCTGAGCTGCGACTCCTGCGTCGTGCAGGGAGACGGCGACTGTAGCGGCACTTCAGCCAACTGCACCGGCGACCATGTTTGGAGTAAAGGCGTTGGCGGTAGCTCCGCCGACCTCATGGCCGACATCCTGCAGTTGCCCAACGGCGAGCTCGTTGCGGTGGGCAACTTCTCTGGCACGTTGACCTATGCCAACAGCATCACCAGCGATGGTGGAAGCGACGCACTCGTCCTGCGGCTCGACGCGGACGGTAACGCAATCAATGCAAAGGACTTTGGTGGCACCGGAAGCGATGAAGCGAAGCAGCTTATCGCGATGGATGATGGCTACCTCGTAATGGGAAGCCTAGGAGACGGCTCACTCGAGAACTTTGGCTCTGGCGCAACGCTCACAGGCGTTGGCGGAGACGGCTTTGTCGCTAAGTTCAACAATAGCCACGTGCTGCAATGGAAGAAGCTCGTGGGCGGAACCAGCGCCGACTCAATCCAAGCCATCGTCAAGATGCCTGATAACGGCTTTGCAATCGCTGGGCAATTCCAGGGGACAATCAATCTCGGTGGATCCAATCTCGTTAGCCTCGGCTTCGACGACATCTTCCTGGCGCGGTTCGACGCGGCAGGGGCGCACGTTTGGAGCCAACGCTTTGGCACGAATATGCAGAACAACGTCTCCGACCTCGACGTAGCGCCGAACGGCGACTTGATCATGGTTGGAGATCTAGGGACCAGCATGGCGTTCGGCGGCGGACCGACGATCAATGTGTCCGGAGGAACGGACGGCTACGTTGTTCGGTTCAACCAGTCCGGAACGCACGTGTGGACACGTGCAATTCAGTCAACCTCGAGCGAATCTGCCTCCGAGGTCGCCGCGCTCTCCGATGGAAGTGTCTGGGTGGCTGGCCGCTTCGATCAGGCGATTAACGTGAATAGCGTTGCGGGCTCGGAGCTGTCGCCGACGTCCACGGGGTATGACCTGTTCCTGGTCAAGTACAACGCCACTGGCGACTATGTTACCGCCAAAGGATTCAACGGAACGGACGACCTCATCATCAATGACGTAGAAGCCGGTGCTGACGATTCGGTCGTAATCTCGGGCCGGTACTCGGGGACTCTATTCTTCACCCAAATCGCGGCGCCTGCAGCCGGCCTCTATGACGCCTTCCTGTTCAAGGTTCGGCCGGACAATGGAACGGTTCAATGGAGTAAAAAATTCGGGGGGAGCTTGAACAACGACGTATTCCAAGGACTCCACGTAACCGATTGTGGAGACGTATTTGCCAGCGGCTACTTTGGTGGAAGTGTGGCGTTCGGAGGGGGCGCACTACCAAATCAGGGCAGCATTGACGGAGTGCTGGCGAAGTACCGTCAGTAGAAAGGATCCTTGTTGCGGCGGCCTTCGCTTGCGCAGCTCGGGCCGCTTTCGAGAAGGGTCGCCGCTCTCGGCGGCCCTTTCGTTTTACAGCCCGTCGCAGGGGTTCGCGCAGCAACCGTCATCGGGGTGGGTTGCACAGTAGTCCCATACCTCAGTAGGGCCGACGGTGCGCTCAACCGCCGCCTCGTGAAGCACGGCCCCGCTCGAGGAGCTTAACTTCACGTTGATGGTGAGGGCGGTACCCTCCTCGAGTTTGATCGAGTTCTCATCCCACGGGTCGCCAGGCATCGGCAGCTGAATTCCTGCGACCATACCGGCATCGAGGTCGATGACCTGTTCGATCCTGCTGCCAACGGGGCCGTTAGCATCCGCGGCCTCAGCCTCCAACGTAACGCTCGGACCGCAGTCCGAGCAAACGAACGCGAGCCAGAGATGGTATCCGCCTTGTGGCCCCTCCATCATTGGCTGAATGCCGTCCGCCGCGACCCTCTCAAAACAGACTTCTCCCGTCCCAACTTCAAAGGTCTCTGCAGCAGGAGGCGCTTCACACTCAACCGCACTCTCATCACAAGCGGCGAGAGCAACGGACACCAGGAGACCAACAAGCCGGGTAGTCAAAGAGATTAGAGTTCTCATATCAAGCGTTGGCAAAGCATCCTCCGTGCCAAGGCATTAGGCCCAACGATGCTGGGTTATCCAACTATGTTGAGCCCCATTGTGCCAGCGGATGCAGCAGAGAGACTGCGTTACTTCTTGCCTTTGCCTGGCTTGACGAAGCGAATGGTCATTCGATCGCTCTCACCGATTGCGAGGAACTTCTCCTTGTCCTTGTCCCCACCAAGCAGCGTCGGTGGTAGCGCCCAAACCCCATCCGCGTAGTCTTTGGTGTCCTTTGGATTGGCGTTCATCTCGCTGCTTGCGTCCTTCTTGAAGCCTGCAGCCACGGCGCGCTCGATCACAAACGCCTCGGGCAGATAGCCTTTTTCGGCGCTCAGTTTGGGGTCTGCGTCGGGCTTTGCTCGATGGGCCTCCACCGCAAAGACGCCCCCGGGCTTGAGCACTTTGAAGACCTCAGCAAGGTTTTTATCCAGCTGACCACGACGCTGCCAGTTGTGGAGGTTGCGGAAGCTGAGCACCACGTCGAAGCTATTCTCGAGCTCTGGGGTGAAGCTGAGGCCAGTGCTTGGCGCGACGACGTAGCCAACCTTGGCTCCGAGTTCAGGTGCCTTGTCGAGGAGGCCCCAAAGCCTCTGCCCATACAACGTTGCTCGCTCAGTTCTTGGGCCCTTGGGATCTGGCCCAGTTACCACCAGCTTGCCCTTCTTGCTGAGGGTCGGAGCTAGCAGCTCGGTGTACCAGCCCGCACCTGCGTCGAGCTCGAGCACGTGCGACGTGGTCTTTACGCGGAAGAAGTCGAGCATCTCTGCTGGGTGACGCTGTTGATCGCGCGCCGCCGAGCCGGGAGCCCGATGAGGGCTCTTGATTGCAGCATCCAGCGCCGCACGAAGCGTAGGGAAGTCTTTGGCGGAGAGCGTCGCGAGTTCCTTGCGGACCGCGTCGGTCATTCGTGCTTTCTCAGCCGCTTGCTCGGCGTCCAACTTGGCGAAGTCGGCTACCAGTTTCTGTGCCTCCTCAGCCTTCTTCTTGTCCTCGGGCGAGACAGCCTTCGGGTCGCTACCCTCCCCGCTCATCAACGCCAAAAGATCGGAATCGGGTTCTTGGGGCGGCCCAATCGGCACACCCGGCGCCGCTTTCGGAATCGACGAATCAGCGCACGCAGCCGTGAGCATCAGACCTGCGAAGAAGGAACGGATTCTCATGCGCGGACACTACAACAGTCGCGGCCTCCGCCCAACGACTCGTGCCAAGTCGAAGGTCCACGGCGGCTGTCGAGGTCGGTGTCGAAGCACGGTACGCGTCAGCGCTTCAATAAGAAGCACATCGGGTCTTTTGGATCGCAAGGAGGCTCTTCAACCGCTTTGACGGTTGGAATCCCTCGGCGACCACCCACCGGTGGCACAGGCTCTGCGACTTTGGAGGACGCCCGAGCAGCCTCTTTGGCCTCGCGTTCGGCGCGCTTACGCTTGTTCTTCTCTGCGAGCAACGCCTCGTTGAGTTGGTCGGCGGAAGACTGGGAAGTCGCGAGGGACCTGCGCATTTCCTCGGCTCGGGCGCGCGCTTCGTCGTTGGCTCGTTCAAGCTCACTTCGCTCGCGGGCTTGCTCTGGAGCAATCACCCCAACGTATGCGAACGCGCCGCCAACAAGAGCGACCGTTGTCACGACCCCAACCGCGATAAGCGCTCGCTTGAGCCGCCTCTTCTCTTGCGTTGCGTCGAGCTCCAACAGCTCTCGACGACGAGTGTGTTCGGCCTCAGCTTCTCGCAGGCGTAGTTCTTCGGCTGCAACCATGCGTGCTTTCAACAGCTCGGCTTCACGAATGGCATCGAGCCTGGCTTGCTCTTCACGACGTAGCGCCTCTTCTGCAACGCGAGCCTGCGCCACCGCTCGCCTTCGGCCCTCTTCGTCTCGAGCGAGGCGTAGTTCGGCCTCAAGTTTTGCAGCTGCTCGAGCATGCTGGGCTTGCAACGCGCGCTCTTGCTCTTCCTGAATACGCGAGTGCTCGAGCTCCATGAGTTGCCGCAGCGAAAAGAGAACGGAGCTCTCCTGGGTCGTAGGTTGGGGCGAGTTGGGATCGGACGGCGAGCGTGAGTTGGCCATGGGAGTCTGACGACCAAGGTTGGCCCCGCCTTGGGTGCTCACGGTGGATTTTTATGCTGATGGGGGAATCGCGGTGGACCGGGCCAGGAGCAGCCGGTGGTTGGGCCCGGCTTCATCGTCGACTAACCTCCTGCCGATGGCACGACCGATCGGATTCATTGGGCTTGGTTTGATGGGCAAGCCGATGGCACTCAACCTCGTGCGGGCGGGCTTTTCACTACGCGTCTTGAGCCGCAGCCCAGAACCGGTGGCGGAGCTGGTTGCAGCGGGCGCGCAGGCCGCGGCCCTGCCGAGCGACCTCGCAAGTCAGTGCGACGTGATCATCACGATGTTGCCAGATGGCCCTGACGTCCAGGCAGTCTTGTCCGGGCCCAACGGGCTGCTCGAGCGCCTGCTTCCCAACAGCGTTCTCATCGACATGAGCAGCATCTCGCCCGAGACCGCAAAGATGTTGGCTGCGGAGGTCAGACAACGGGGTAGCTGGATGTTGGACGCCCCCGTGAGCGGCGGGGAGATCGGAGCAAAGAGCGGCACCCTTTCGATCATGGTCGGTGGGGACAGTGAAGCGCTTGCGCGGGTGCGACCGATCCTCGAGAAGCTTGGTAGCCCGGAACGGCTGGTTCACGTGGGTGAATCAGGGGCGGGCCAACTATGCAAGGTATGCAACCAACTGGTGATCGGGGGAGCGCTCGCAGCCGTGAGTGAGGCGTTCGCCCTCGCCCGAAAGTCCGGCGTGGATGGTGCGAAGGTCCGACAAGCTTTGATGGGTGGCTTCGCCGCCAGCAGGGTGCTCGAGGTCCACGGCGAGCGCATTCTGCAGAACAACTTCGTGCCCGGCTTTCGCGCCGAGATGTTCCACAAAGACCTTCGTATTGGGATGGAGACGGCTCGTGCCCACGGCGTGCCGATGCCCGTATCGTCTGCGGTGGCGCAGCTCGTGACGGCGCTCTGTGCAAAAGGAAACGGCCGCGAGGACTATTCTGCCCTAGCGACCGTTCTCTTTGACTTGGCCGGTCTCGATCGACCGAGCGCGTAGCTACTTGTCCTTGAGCTTCTTGCGCTCTTTCATGCCTGGGAGGATGGCCAGCTCCGCGCTCGGCTCCAAGTACTCAATCGTTTCAAGGGACATGATGCCGTACTTCGGATCGGCTGCAGTTCCCGACGAAGCGCCTTTGTACGTCTGCCCGTAGGTGCCAGTGATCTTTACGCGCGCGCCTTTGGCGGGCAGCGGGTTCGGTAGGAGTTTGCCGAACGAGTCAGAGAACTTCACTTCCTTCTGCTTCTCGAGCGTGGTGGCCTTATCCATCTCTTCGATCGCGTCGTAGATGCCTGCGAAGTTGGAGGCCCAACCCATGACCGCGACCATCTCGTTCTTGGTGTCGTCCTTTGTGTCGGCGATCCAGAAGGTGGGAACGGGCGCCTTGCAGTCGGTCGGGTCCTCTTTGCCACCTTTATGAACTGCGCAGGCCGGAGCGCATTTCTCCTCGATGGCCTTGGTGTCGTCGGCACATTTCTCCATGTTGGTCTTCACGATGTAACCAACCAGAGTGATCTTCTGGCCGTTCACCTCGTCACGGTGGACCTTGCTGTGAAGATCGTGGACGACGCCGAAGATGGTGTAGGCGTCACCGTCTTTCTTCTTCTTGTCGGGAAGACGGGGAGGAGCCGGCAGCTCGGCCGCTCGACCACTGGGAGCGCCCTTTTTCTGGTAGACCGGCGCCTCTGGACCGCACCCGAACGCACCCACGGCGGCGAACGAGGTCGCCAAAACCAGGCACAAAGTGCGGCTATTTGACCAAGATGAAGTTCTTACCTCGGGAACAATGGCTGAAGCGAGGTCGCGGGAGGGGGCACGCTGATTCATTCGGTCCTCGGGTGGGCGGGTTCGGAAGGCCCCGAGCTTGCTACCAGGGGGAGCGCTTTTCGTAAAGGTCCCGAGTGTCGACTGCAAAAAACCAGCGTGCTTTTGGCTGAGGTACCGTACCCTCACGCCCATGCGTGAGACCCTCTTACACGCCCCGTTCGAAGTCCACCGCATCCTCACGATGATCCTCGCCGGTGGCGAGGGGCGTCGGCTCGGCCCTTTGACGGCCGAACGAGCGAAGCCTGCGGTACCGTTCGGTGGCCGATACCGCATCATCGATATCGTCCTCTCCAACATGGTCAATTCGGGATTGACCCGGATCAAGGTCATCACTCAGTACAAGAGTGCTTCCCTCGAGGAGCACATCGCTCGGGCTTGGCGACTTTCGCCCATGCTCGACAGCTACATCGAGACGCTTCCTGCGCAGCAGCGCACGGGGCTTTCGTGGTTCAAGGGCTCCGCCGACGCGGTCTACCAGACGCTTCACGTCATCGAGGACGAGAATCCCGAGCACGTGACCATCTTCGGGGGGGACCACGTCTACAAGATGGATGTCCGGCAAATGTTGCTGGACCATCTCAACAAGTCCGCTGATCTCACAGTCGCGGCGATTCCCGTGCGCAAGGACGAGGCTCGCTCCTTCGGGGTGATCGAAATCGATGCCGAGGGTCGCATTCTCGCCTTCCACGAGAAGGTGCAAGACCCGCCGGAAATGCCGGGCCGTCCTGGGTGGTGCCTTGCCTCGATGGGCAACTACATCTTCAAGACCGGACCGCTCACGGCCGCGCTTCACGCTGACGCGAAAGACGACGCCAGCGCTCACGATTTTGGCCGCGACATCGTGCCGCGTATGGTCGCCGAGAAGCACAACTGCTTCGTCTACGACTTCATGACCAACCGCGTACCCGGGGAAGATCCCGAGGGGGCCACCGCGGCCTACTGGCGAGACATTGGTACCGTCGACGCCTACTTCGAGGCCCAGATGGACCTCGTGAGCGTCAAACCGGCGTTCAATCTTTACAACCCACGCTGGCCGATGCGCACGGGCACCAACCACGACCCGCCGGCCAAGTTCGTCTTTCGCGACGAGGCGAATGCGCGCGTCGGTGTCGCGACCGAGAGCCTGGTCTCGTCGGGCTGCATCATCTCGGGCGGCCGCATCAACCGCTCGGTGCTCTCCAATCGCTGCCGTATCAACTCGTTCAGTTCCGTTGACGAGTGCGTGCTGTTCGAGAACGTCGTGATTGGGCGCCATGCACGCATTCGTCGAGCGATCATCGACAAAGACGTGGAGATCCCTCCGAACACGGAGATTGGCTACGACCTCGCAGCGGACCGCAAGCGCTGGAGCGTGAGTGAAGGCGGTATCGTCGTGATCCCGAAGCGAGCCAAACTCGCCGATGGGGGAAGCATTCCGCCATCGCCGTGATACGAGGGTAAGCCTTGAGTCGAACTGTCATTATCGGCGACGTTCACGGTTGCGTTCGCGAGCTTGAAGACCTGCTTCGGTACATCGGAGCCAAGCGAAGTGATCGCATCGTATTCGTTGGGGATCTCGTGGTGCGTGGGCCCCACCCTCACGAAGTCGTCGCCTTGGCACGGTCGTTCTCAGCCGTTTCTGTGCGCGGTAATCACGAAGACCGGCTGCTGCGCTGGAAGGAGTCCGGCGGAACGATGCAGATCGGCGGGCTCACCCGGGAGGCAGCCAAGAGGCTTTCATCCTCTGATTGGGAATACCTGAAGGCGATGCCGCTATGGCACGACCTGCCCGAACACAACATCCGGGTCGTGCACGCTGGGCTCGTACCCAACCTGCCGATGGCCGAACAAGACCCACGAAACCTCCTGTTCATGCGGAGCTTCGACGAGGAGGGAAAGCCGGTGATGGTGCGCGGCTTTCGCAGTTGGGCCCAGGACTACCAAGGGCCGGAGCACGTGGTGTTTGGCCACAACGCCAAGGACGACCCCGAGATCGCCGAGTTCGCCACGGGCATAGACACGGGGGCTGTCTACGGTGGCCGCCTGACCGCGATGGTCCTCAATCAAGGAGAAAAGCCGCCTCCCGCCGATGAGCGTGTACGCACGTTGATCAGCGTTCCTGCACGTCGCGCCTACTATCAGAAGGAAGTTCGCTGACTGAACGTTTGAGGCTGGCGACGTTGGCCTGCACATTTTTTTTTCTGCCTTTGCGTACAAACTGCGACTGACGCAGATGCATCGGCTAGAGTGAAGCGTCCCGTACGTTGCTTCCGAACGGGCCTGAGGAACCTCCATGGGTCAACGCTTCGAATCCGATCGACCGCGTCGGGATCTACCGCCTGTTGCGCCACCTCCGCGCAAGGTGTCCCAGCCCAGCAACGGCATCCCCGAGATGAGCGTTTTTCGCGGGCTCGGTGGCCCGCCAAGCGCGGGTCCGAACGGCGCGCGACCAGGTTCTGAACCAGGATTCGGCCCCCTTCCCGCGGTGAGCCCGCCGCCCGGTCGGCCGGGAAACCTCCCACCGGTTAGTGCCCCCCTCAAGAAGCCGTCGCAAGGCACCCTGGTTGGTGTTGGGCGCCCACCTCCGCCGCGACAATCTCGCGATCCGCACTCCGACTCGATCACCAACGTCAAGGCCAACGGGGCCTATCCCGAGACCAATTCAGCCTCACGGGACTTCCAAGCTCGGGTGCCTGCTCCGGTTTCGAGTCGCGATGACTCAGGCGAGATTGTTGGGCTTGATTGGGACGAAGAAGAGGAAAGCACGCACGTGTTCCCGTCTTCGCACCCGCCTTCGCACGACAGCGGCAGCAACGGCATGCGCGCCTCCTCACGCGACATGTCGAAACGACCTGCACCGTCGAACGTCGACTACTCGAAGCCGCCTTCCACCGACACGCTGCGGCTCGATGGTGTGGACGCGAGTCCGCCGGCGCTTACGAAGGCGTCGTCCATGTTTCCACCGCCACCGCCGATCCCGAGCATCACGCAAGCTCGGCCGATGGAGTCGTCGGCTCCTGGGATCGCCCAAGCTGCGCTCTCACGGAGCGTCGTCCCCAGCTTCCCGTCCCCGCAAATCATCGAGCAAGCGCCGCTACCCGAGCAGCCCGAAGAGGTTCGGGATCAGGCCTTTGTACGGCTTCCCCACGGGAATCCACACACCGCGACGGAGCTAGCGATCAAACGTCCGGTGATGCCGGCGTTTGGCGCGGCATCGAGCGCCCCGCCGATCGCTGCACCAGCCGAGGCGGGTGCAAAGAAGTGGATGCTTGGAGCAGCCGCTGCGTTCGCGTTGCTATCCATCGCAGCGCTCGGCACGTACTTGTTCACCCGACGCCCAGGCAGCGTGCAGATTGATGTACGTGACGCGGCAGGAGCGAGTGTGCCTCGCGCAGAAGTGTTCGTGGACGGCAGCCCCGTCTGCAACGCAACACCGTGCCTCGTGCGGGATCTCGACACCGGCCGCCATTCGGTTCGGGTCATCGTGCCGAATTCCCCGGTGGCGATCGAACCGAAGACCATCGAAGTGGAGGCCGGCTCGGTGGCCAACGTTTCGTTCACGTTGGAGGCCGCGCAAACGACGTTGGTGGTCGCGAGTTCACAATCGGGCGTGCGCATCTCGGTCGATGGCGTCGATCGGGGCCTGCTCCCGGCTCGGCTCACCGGGCTCTCGGCTGGCCGTCACGAGGTGAAGCTAAGCGGTGACCGGTACAAGCCTGTGGAGCGAACGGTCGAGCTCAAAGCTGGTGAGACATTCGACCTCGGGGAACAGAAGCTCGCCGTCGCTAAGGGGAGGCTGACCCTCGCGGTGAAGGGCGAGGGCGTGTCGATCACGTTGGTACCCGACGGCACGGGTGGTCGTGGGAAGGCGCTCGATCCGCCGTTCTCCACGCCGATCGAGATCGACACCTCGACCGGCAACTGGCGTGTCGTAGCCAAGAAGGCCGACAACCCGGACTTCTCGCAGTTGGTTGACTTCTCCGATGGCGTCGCGGAGAAAACAGTCACCGTTGATTTCAGCAGCAAACAGCCGGAGGCCATCAGCCTCAATGACCTGCCCTCCTCCACGCCCTCGGCCAACGCCACCACCACCGCGACGAGCGGTAAACAAGCGCCGCCAACCAGCTCTCCGCCGCCCACGCGGACGAGCGAACCGGTTGAAGCGGCCAGCGGCTCCGGCACCTTGAACATCAACTCAATCCCGGCCTCACGCGTCCTGCTCGACGGGCAGCCTCTTGGAGAAACTCCGCGCACCGGTGTTTCGGTTTCTCCGGGCACGCACACGGTAACGTTCATTCATCCCGAGCTTGGGAAGAAATCGATCAGCGTCAAAGTGGGCGCTGGAGAAACGAAGAGCGCGGTAGCAAAGCTGCGCACCGACTGATCGCTGCGCGCTGGCTGATGCAATCGACGTGGGGCCTCATTGAAGGCCCCTTCGAGTTTCAGTTGCCTTTGAAGGTAGCGGCTCGCTTTTCGATGAAGGCCTTCATTCCTTCTCGCTGATCCTCACTCGAGAACAGCGCCGAAAAAGCTGTCGCCTCAAGTTCGTTTGCGGCGGGCAGCGACTGGTCCTCCCCTCGCAAGAGGACGCGCTTGGCAGCGGCCACCGCGAGCGGCCCCATCGCGCAGATCTTCTTGGCGGTGGCTTCAGCCTGCGTGATCAACTCGGCCCCCGGAAAAACGGCGTTGACGAGACCGAGCCGCAACGCCTCAGCAGCCGTGATCACATCGCCGGTGTAGACGAGCTCACGGGCCTTACCAACGCCCACGCGTCGCGCCAGTCGCTGGGTGCCACCAAAGCCGGGGATGACGCCAAGCTTCACCTCCGGTTGCCCAAACTTTGCCGAATCAGAGGCGAAGATGAAGTCGCAGGCGAGCGCCAACTCACAGCCTCCACCCAGCGCAAATCCGTTCACCGCAGCGATGATTGGGAAGGGTGCTTCCTCAAACATCGAACCGAGACGATGTCCGAGCTCAGCAAAGCGACGTGCTTCAGCGGGCTGCAGGTTCGCCATCGCCGCGATGTCAGCCCCAGCGACGAAGGCCTTGCCTTCACCGGTGAGGATCGCGCACCGAGGACGCTCGGCTTGCTCGAGCAGCGAGCGGAAAACGTCGGTCAGTTCTTGCAGCAGCTCGGGACTGAGCGCGTTCAGCTTGTCCGGACGCGAGATGGTGACCGTCGCGGTTTGTTCGCTTTGGGAGTGTTTGATGAAGCTCATAGGACCCGCTGCCCCTTGGCGTCGTAACGGTAGAAGCCACGGCCTGTCTTCTTTCCGAGCCAGCCTGCTGCGACCAAGTTCTTGAGTACGTTGGGAGCGCGGTACTTGGAGTCGCCAAAGTTCTCGTGCAGCACGTTGGCAATCGACAAGACGGTGTCGAGACCGATCAAGTCCGCGAGTTCGAGCGGCCCCATCGGATGGTTCAACCCTAGTTTGGCTCCAGTATCGATGTCTTCCGCGCTGCCAACGCCTTCTTGGAGCGCGAAGGCTGCTTCACAAAGCATCGGGATGAGAATTCGGTTGACCATGAACCCCGGTGCGTCGTTCGACGTGACCACCGTCTTACCCATTTTGACCGCGAGCGCGTGGGTCTCAGCATAGGTCTCGTCGGAGGTCTGAACCCCCTTGACGATCTCGACCAGCTTCATCAGGGGGACCGGATTCATGAAGTGCATGCCGATCACCTGCGTGGGCCGACTGGTCGCGGCTGCGAGCTTGGTGATGGAGATGGACGAGGTATTCGTCGCCAGGATGGCTTCTTTGGGAAGTGCGGCGTCGACGGCGCGGAAGATGGCCAACTTGGTTTCAAAGTGCTCGGTCACTGCCTCGACAGCGAGTTGGCAGTCCCCAAGTTTTTCCCCCTGACCTGCGCAAACGATGCGGTCAAGAACCGAATTCTTTTCCTCTTCGGTCAATTTTCCCTTCTCCACCAAGCGCCCGAGCTGGGAGGCAATGGTCTTTTTTCCACCCTCTGCAGCGGCCTCGGTAACGTCGGAAAGAATGACCGTGAGGCCGGTTGTGGCTGCCACTTGAGCGATGCCACGGCCCATTTGTCCTGCACCAATGACTGCGACGCGGCGAATCTCGAGAGTTCCCATGCCGCCACTTTTAGCGCTGCTTGGTCGCCAATGTAAGAGACATGGTTTGGCACGATCCAAGCCTTGAAAGGGCGAGCCCTAGGAGCGTACATTCCGTGCTCCCGCAGCCCGCACTTTTTCTGGCATTCCGCGCGGGTGGGGGTTGGGTCTCGAAGCTCGAGGCCCCAAGCAATTCCCCGATTTTAGAGCATTCCCGCTGGGGTGACGATGACTGTTGACTCGATTCGTGTGGTTCTTGGCCGACTTCAGGACGACCCCGAGAACGAGATTGCTTGGGAACAACTCGCCGAGATCGTAACGGCGCCGGGCACGCCGGAGGTCGAGCTGCTGCGCTTGCTCGAGCAGGCCCGCGCGAGATTCGAACGGCGCCGAGAGTGGCTCGGCGTTGCTCGCTTGCTGGAGATGGAGCTCTCCCTCTCCGAGGGCGAGGAGCCGGCGATGCAGGCGGAGCTTGCTCGCATCTGCGACGAAGAGTTGTTGGACTCCGGGCGGGCTCGCGCCGCCTACGAGCGGCTGCTCGAGCTGGAAGCAGGCGAACAGCTCAAGGGGCGCGCCAAGCTCTTCATCCAGTCAGACGCCGAGAAACGTGGCAAGTGGACCGAGCTCGTCGAGCGCCTCGCGGGCGAATCGGAAGGTGCGCAAGATGACGCGTTGCGCGCCGGACTCCTGTTGGCCGCGGCCGATGTTGCCCTTCGCTATGGTGGCGCCAGCGCCGATGCTGCGAAGGTCGCCGAGTACGTTGAAAAGGCGATCGGGCTCGACCCGAAGGTCAAGCGTGGCGCGGTACACGCCGAAGTAGCGTTGCAAAACGAGCCCACCCGCTTGGTTGCGGTGCTCAAGGTGATCTTGGCCGGCAGCGGCGCCAAGGAGGATCGCGTTGCAGCAGGTATCAAAGCCGGCCGTATTCTCGCCCGGCGCCTCTCGGATCGTGACGGCGCCGTTGAGGTCTTCCAGCAGGTGCTCGACCTCTCACCGGGGCAGACCGACTCCCTCTCCTTCCTGGCTGAGGCCTACAACGAGACCGAGCAGTGGGACCATCTCGTGGCCCTTTACGAGGACCAACTCAAGGGTGGCGTTCGCGGCGAAGCCGAGCAGGGCATCACCCTCCAGATCGGCATGGTTCATTGGAAGCGCCGAGGAAAGCCGGAAGCCGCAGAGCCCCACTTCGACCGGCTTCGAAAGACCGACCCAACGAACGGGGCGGTGATCAGCTTCTTCCGCGAATATCTGCGCGAAAAGGGCGACAACCAGAAGCTGGCGACGGTGCTTGGAGAAGCGCAACGAGCGAGCAGCGACCCGCAGCTCAAGAAGGAGCTGGGCGCGGAGATTGCGAAGCTTGCAGAATCGAGCGACAACGCGCAAAAGGCCATCGAGCAATACAAAGCTGTACTCAAGGTCGACCCGCTTGACGTTACAGCGCGCGAGGCTTTGAAGCGGCTTTACACCAACGCGGGGAACTTTCCGGCGCTGGTCGATCTGTTGCGGCATGACGTCGAGCGACTACCTGCGGATGACAAGCTAGGGCGCGCGGCGATCTTGCGAGAGATCGCTGCCGTGCACCGCAATCAAACCAAGAACGAGCAACAGCTGGTGCAGGTGCTGCAGCAGATCATCGCGCTCGACGATCAGGAGCAGGACGCGCTGCGCGAGCTGATTCGCATCTACGAACCGCTCGGGCGCATGAGGGACCTGCTCACGACCCAACAGCGGCTCGCCGAGATCACCGCGGACAATGACGAGAAGGCCGAGCTTTTCCGGGCGGTAGCTCGTCGTTGGGCGGAGCAATTCTCCAACGTGCAAAACGCGATCAGCGCCTACGAGCGACTGATCGAGATCCGGCCGACGGACGAGGAAGCGCGCACCAAGCTGCGCGAGCTCTACACCAAGCGGCGCTCTTGGCCGCAACTGTACGCCCTCCACGAGATTGAGCTTCGGGACGCAGAGGGAAGCGCACGGATCGAGCTGCTGACGGAGATGGCAAAGCTCGCAGCCGAGCGACTCGACCGCGGCGCCGACGCCATCAAGATCCAGAAGCAGATCCTCGACCTCGACCCTTCGCAAACGGCGATCTTCGACGCGCTCGAGAAGCAGACGGAGCGCGAGAAGGACTACACCACGCTGGCGGAGGTTCTCGAGCGACGAGTCGACTCAACGGCCGACGTCCCCGGCAAGCTGAACCTGCTGCAGAAGTTGGGAGCAGTCTACGCAGACCGCCTGAAGGACGCTGAGCAAGCCACCAAGACCTGGAAGCGCGTGCTCGAGCTTTCGCCCGGGCAGGCGAAGGCGCTGCGCGTTCTACGCGAGTCCTATGTCGCAGCGGGTGACTTTGCTGCGTTGGAGGATCTGTACGCGAGTCAGAACGACTGGGACAACCTGGCTGACTTCCTCTCTTCGTCGGCAGACAAGATCACTGCAACCGACGTGGACGCCGGCAAGCAGAAGGTGGAGCTGAGCTTCCGAGCTGCGGCAGTCTACGAATCCAAGCTCAACGCTCCGGAACGTGCCACGCGTTCTTACGAGCGCGTCCTCACAGTTGACGGCTCCAACGCCCAAGCCGCGCGAGCCCTCGTTCCGATCTACGAGAAGGAAGAGCGCTGGGCGCGCCTACCTGCTCTGTACGAAATTCTGCTCTCGGTTGCTGAAAGCAAAGAGGAGAGCGTGGCGCTCTTGCGTCGACTGTCCCAGGTCACCGGTGGACCGCTGGCCGACAAGGGGTCAGCGCTCAATTGTGCCCGCAGAGCCTATGAACTCGTGCCCGATGAAGCCAATCTCGAGCATCTCGAGGCAGCCGCTCGCGCCGCATCTTCCTGGGGCCCCTTCGTTGAAGCGATCGAGAAGAGGCTGGGAGAGACCGAGGCGAACCCGCTTGAGCCGACGCACGAGCGCAGTCTGCGCCTGAAGCTGGCAATGGCGTACGCGCGTGAGCTCGGGAAGATCGACGAGGCGGTGGCTGGCTATCGGGCCCTGGTTCAGTCAGATCCGACCGATGCAGCGACCATTGCAGACTTCGATGAACTGCTGCGCGGTGCCGAGCGACGTGATGACCTTCGTTGGCTATTCGGCATCCGAGCCGAAGCGGCCTCGGGGCGAGATCGTGCCGGGATCTTCGAAGAGTGGGCCACGCTCGAAGAGGACGTCTTTGCGAACCCGCATCAGGCGATCGAGCTTTACAGCAAGGCCGCTGAACTCGAACCAACCCGCAAAGACACCCTCAAGGCGCTGTCGCGCCTGCTGCTCGCCGAAGGTCAGCATCGTGCGGCCGCAGAAGTAGTCGCCAGACACCGCGACCTTTGCGAGGGCGCCGAGCGCGCCGAGCGCGAGGTAGAGCTGGCAACGCTTCATATCGATCATCTCGGGAACCCCGAGGAGGCGTTCACTGCTTGTGAGCGAGCACTCGAACTGCGCCCCAGGGACCCGGACGTAATTTCGATCCTATCGCGCCTCGTTGAAGTGCCGAACACGCGTGGGCGCGCCGCCGTTTTGTTGCAGGCCGCCTTTGCCGAACTGGGCGACGCCCGACGTGAAGCCCAAATGCTGCGCGTGATGATCGAGACGACGCTGGAGCCTTCGCATCGACTGGAGCTCCACGTCCTTCTCGCCGAAGTAGAGGACAAGAAGCAAGGTGCGCCTGGAGCGGCCTTCGACGTCATTCTGCGCATACTGAATGAGTTCCCAAGCGAACTCTCGCTGTGGGATCAAGCGCTAACGCTGAGCCAGAAGGCGGGACGCCCCACCGACATGGCTGAGGCTTACCGCACCCACATCGTGATTCAGGATCCTGAAACGGCAACGATCCAAACGGACGTCGAGTTGGTGCTCTGCGATCGTGCGGCCAACCTCCACGACCAGGAGCTCGGCGACTCGGACGGTGCTATTCCCTACCTCAAGCGCATCCTCGGGATGGACGTTGGGAACACGGGAGCCTTCGATCGCCTGAAGCAGATCCTTACTTCGGCAGAACGTTGGGGTGAGCTCGAGGAATTGTTTGATCAGGCGGCGCGTGCGGCAGAGGACGCCAGCACCAAGATCGCGCTCTTGACCGAGGTTGCGATGATCGCTGAAGAGGTGATCGGCGTACCGCAAAAGGCCATCGCCTATCACGAGCGAATCCTCGAGATCGACTCGCTACACGCGGCTTCGCTCGACGCCCTCGAGAAGCTTTACGAAGACGAGGAGCGCTACGGAGACCTTGCGGCCCTGCTTGAACGTCGCTTGGAAACGGCTATCGAGGACGAGGCCGTCGACATTCGGCTCTATCTGGGTCGGCTCTACTTGGAGCAGCTACTCGTGCCAGCGCGTGCGCTCAATCACATCGAGCACATCCTCAAGGCCCGCCCGGATGACGCGGACGCGCGCGAGCTCGCGGAGCGTATGCTCGAGATCGGGAGCTTGCGGCTTCCGACCGCGCAGCTACTCGAGGGCGTCTACGAGGTTCGCGATGAAGTGCGCGCGCTCGTTCGCATGCTCGAGATTCGCCTCGAGTCGACGAAGGCTGGCCGTGAGGGCGCTGAAGGTCAACGTGAGGAGCTGCTCAGGAGAATCGGGGAGTTGCGCGACGAGCGGCTCCACGATGACGCCGGAGCTTTCGATGCGCTTGCACAGCTATGCCCCATGGTGCCCGACGATGGGTCCGTTCGAGAACGGCTGACAGAGATTGGTCGGCGACTCGGCAAGAATGAGCAGGTTGCGACCGTCCTGACGAGCGCGGCCGAGGCCGCCGACAACAAGTCGGTTCGCGCAGAGATCCTGATGCAGGTTGCCGCGCTGTATGAGAGCGCGCTCGGAGACGACAAGAAGGCTGAAGAGGTTTACCGCCAGCTGCTCGCGATCGATCCCAACGACGTGTCGATCGTTGTGCCAGCGGCGCGCGCGCTGAGTCGGCTTCAGGCAGCGAGTGGAGCGTACGCAGCGCTTGCCGAAACGCTCGAAATCGAAGCGAAGCTCGAAGAGTCGCTGGACACTCGCAAGGCTATTTACGAGCGACTGGGTGACCTCTACGAGACCTCGACCAACGAGCCACAGAAGGCAATCTCCGCATGGAAGTCGCGCCTCGCCGAGGACGACGCAGATGAGAAGGCGCTGACTGCACTGGAACGGCTGTACGAGGCCGAGAAGGCCCACGCCGAGCTCGTGGAGATTCTCGTGCGACGCGAAGCAGTGGCTAGCGAGCCCGAAGATCGCAAGCGCGCGATGGTGAAAGCAGCGGGTATCTATGCTGACAAGCTCGACGACCCCAAGCGCGCCGCGATGATGTGGCGCAGCGTGCTCGACGCGTTCGGCCCAGACCGAGCAGCGCACGCAGCGCTTGCCGAGTTGCATCAGAAGGCTGGGAAGCATCAGGATCTCGCGGACATCATCGAGGCTGACCTCGCGCTTGCCGACGACCAGGCCGACCAGATTCAGCTTTATCGTCGGCTTGGTGACGTCCGCCGCAACGACCTCCACGACGTGGACGGTGCAATCGACGCCTACCGCCTGGCACTCAATCTAGACCCGAACGATCAAAAGACGCGGGCCGCGCTCGAGTCGATGCTCGACGACGCGAACGCTCGACGAAGCGTGTCTGAGCTTCTCCATCCACTGTACGAAGCGGATGGCGATGCCGAACGGCTTCTTCGCATCCTCGACATCGAAGCGGAGGTCGCCGAGACCCCCGCACAGAAGCTCGAGAAGATCGAGAAGGCGCGCGCGACGTGCGAGGGCCCGTTGGGGGATCCCAAGCGCGCGTACGAGTACGCTCGGCGCGCAATGAAGGAAGCTGCCCAGGACGATTCTGCGGCGAAGCAGCAGGAAACGTTGGAACGGCTTACGGCTGAAACCCAGCAATGGGAGGCCACCGCAACCCTGTACCGCGAGATCGAAGCAGAGATCTTGGATGGAGACGTTCAACACGAAGTGCTGGTTCGCATTGGCCAAATCAGCACCGAGAAGCTGTCGAACACAGCCGTTGCTATCGAGTACTACAAGCGTGCGCTCGAGAATCGGCCAGCCGATCGGCGCGTGTTGCTCGCGCTCGAAGAGTTGCACCAGCAGGCCGAGGACCACAAGTCGCTGCTCGATATTCTCAAGCGACGCGAAGAGGCTGCCGAATCGGATGAAGAGCGCAAGCAGTTGATGTTCCGGCGCTCCGAGATCCTCCGCGACAAGCTCGGGGATCCGGCGGGGGCCATCTCCGAGCTCGAGGCGGTGCTCGAGCTTGAGGTCGACCCCAAGGCGGCCGCACAACTCGAGGCTCTTTACAGCCAGGAGAAGCGCTTCCAAGACCTGGTAACGCTCTACGAGCGAATGCTCGAGGTGAGTAAGTCTCCAATCGAGACTGCCCCCTTGCGAGTAAAGATTGCTCGTACTGCACGAGCCGAGCTGTTTGATTCAGCGCGCGCCTTCGATGAATTGGAAGCCGCGCTGTCCGATGATCCGGGCTCCGCTGAAGCAGTGCTCGAACTCGAGGGGATCCTTGGCAAGCCCGAGGAAGACAAGGCCGACGCCTCACGGGAGATCTTGGCTGAGCGAGCACGCGCTGCGGAAATGCTCGAACCGGTCTATCTGAAGCAAGGCGTTTGGCCGAAGGTGCAGCACGCGATCGAAGCTCGGCTTTCAGCGAGCGAAGACGCTGGTGAGCGGGCTGAGTTGCTCAAGCGGCTAGCGACCTTGCACGAGGAACAGCTCGACAACTTCGGCGCCGCGATGGAGGCAAACGCCAAGCTCCTCCATGAAGACATCGGCGATCGTGCGGTTTGGGGCGAGCTCGAGCGGCTCGCCAAAGCCTCGGAGACCGAACGCCGTCTCGCCGAGATCTTCGCTAACGAACTCAGCTCGGTCGAGATCGATGACCCGACCTCCGCTCAGCTCGCAAGGCGAACCGGCGAGATCTTCGGCGAGGTCGGTGACGACGAGAACTCGTTGCTCTGGTACCGCCGTGCTCACAAGTTCGAACCGGAGGATCGTCAGCTTTATTCGGCCATTGAGAAGCTGCTGATCAAGCATGACCGCCACGGCGAGCGGGCCGACCTGATGAAGGGCGCCTTGGACTACCGCGAGGGAGCTGAGAAGACAGCCCTCTTGCACACGCTGGCAGGCCTCGAGGATTCCAAACTCGAGCGGCCTCAAGACGCGATCGAAACCTACAAGTCGGCGCTCGATGTCGATAGCAGGGACGATCACGCACTCGACAAGCTCACCGAGCTTTACTCGCGCCTCGAGCGCCATCGCGATCTTGCAGACCTCTACCAGCTCAGGGCTGATTCGAGCGACACTCCCGAAAAGGCAGCTCCCTTCCGACTTGCACTGTCGAGAACGCTCCGCGAGAAACTCGACGACAAGAACGGCGCGCTCGAGGAACTCCAGACCATCGTAAGCGATGTCCCGTCGCATACCGAGGCGGTCGCAGACCTCGAGAAACTAGCGGAAGATGAGGATCTCAAGGCCCGCATCATCGAGATTCTGCGGCCCATCGCCGAGCGTGCGAACAACTGGCGGCAGCTGGTGAAGCTCAATCAGGAGCGGCTCGCGCTCGCTACCGACCGCTCGGAGAAGGCGTCGATTCTGCGCGAGAACGCCGGAATCTTTGAGTCTCACGAGCTCAACGACGATGCCTTCCAATCACTTCAGGCCGCGTTCCTTACGGAGCCTGAAGATGCATCCACGTTGGAGGACCTCGAGAAGCTCGCACGCAAGTTGTCTCGGTTTGAGTCCTTTGCCGAGGTGGTCGTCACGGCGCTGGCGACGCTCGAGGACGACTTGGCCAAGCGAGAGTTACTCGCCACACTCGCGCGCACTTACGACAAAGAACTCGACGACCCACGCCGCGCGCTAGCCGCTTATGAAACGCTATCGACGGCCAACCCTGATGAAGCGGAGCCGCGTGAGGCCGCGTTGGCCTTGGCAACGCTGCTGGGAGACTGGCGCAAGGTAACGAGCTTGCTCGAGAAACGGGCCGCCGACGCTCCCGACAGCGAGGCAGCCGAGTTGCTGCGACGGCTTGGGCAGACGCAGAACGAGATGCTCGAGGACAGCGAGGCCGCAATCAAGGCCTACGAGCGCTCGCTTGAACTCGAGGCCGACGACACCAGAGCGATCGACAAGCTGATCGAGCTGCACGAGGACGCTAACAACGCCACGCGCTTGGTCGATCTTTACGCGCGCCGAATCGAGCTCTCGCGGCCCGATGAGGACGAGCTTCGCTACACGCTGGGTGTTCGCTCGGCCGAACGTCACGAGGCCCTCGGTAACCCCAGAGACGCGATTCAGGCCTTCCAATCTGCGCTCTCGGTACGGGCCACGGACAAGGTCGTGCTCAAGGCGCTCGAGCGACTCTATCGGGCGGAACAACTGCACACCGAGCTGCTCGACAATCTTCGCGACCAAGCTGGCTTGGCCGAAGAGCCGGCCGAGCGCGCTGCTCTTCGCCTTCTGATCGGCGATCTGTACAAGGACAAGCTCGACAATGCTGTCGATGCGGTCGAGCAATACCGTCTGGTGATCGAGGAGGACGCTGCAAACGCTGGCGCGGTGAAGTCGCTTTGCGAACTAGCGCAACAGAACGAGGGGCTGCGCTTGGATGCCACCGATGTAGTGTTGCCGGTTTTGCGGCGCGAGAATCGCTACGAAGAGCTCGTGCAGATGCTCGAGCTACGGCTGTCCGCCGTCACCGATCCGGAGCTCCGCGCCGAAGCCTTGAAGGAAGCCGCTTCCGTCCTCGACGAGCGATTGAGTCGGCCTTCCGATGCGCTCTCGGCCTTGCTGCGAGCCGTGAACGAGGTGCCCGAAGACGAGTCCTTGCACCTCACCATCTTCGGCGTCGCCGCACGTCTCGAGCCAGCAGAAGGCTTCGAGCGCTACGCAACCACCTTGACCGAGAAGGCTTCACAGACGCTCGATGCTCCTCTCGCACGAGCCCTTTGGACCCGTGTTGGAACCATCGCCGAAGAGAAGCTCTCCGACGACAAGCGGGCTTCGGAGGCACACAAGAAGGCGCTGGCTGAGAGCGATGACGCTGAGGCCGAGGGGCAAACCTTGGTCGCTCTCGATCGGCTCTACACGCGTCTCGAGAACCACAAGGAACTCGCTGAGGTGCTCGAACGTCGGGTGGCGTTGGTTCCGGAAGCGGAGCAAGCGGAGCTTCACTTCCGCTTGGCCAAACTCTCGATCCACGTCTTCGGGGAGCCGGGCGTCGGACTTGGTTCGCTTCGTTCTGCGATCGCGCTGGATGCAAACCACGCGGGAGCCCGCGAAGAGCTCGAGAAGCTCACCGAAGACAAGTCGCTGTTTGACGAGGTGGCAGAATCACTCGAGTCGGTCTATCGCCAACGCGGCGACAACACTGCGCTGTCCGGACTGTACGAGAAGCGCATCGCCAACGCAGCCAACGCTACCGATCGACTGCGACTGCGGCTCGACTTGGCCCGGGTGCTCGAAGACCAAGCCAACGACCCCAAGGCCGCGCTGCTCGCGCTGCTGGTCGCGCTCGAAGACGATCCCTCGGACAGCGACGTGCTCGGAGAAACCGAGCGAGTCGCAGCCATCGTCGGAGGATTCGAAGAAGCGTCGGCGGGCCTGGAGAAAGCCATCCGCGGTAAAGCGGAGCTCAGCCATGAGGTCGCCTGCGACCTGTGGATGCGAGCTGCGACCTGGCGCCGCGACAAGCTGAGCGACCGCGTTGGCGCCGAGAAGGCCCTCGAAGAGGCGCTGAAGCACGACGCGGAGAACGAGGTCATCTTGCGAACCATCGAGCAGCTCCAGCGCTCGCCAGGCCGTGAGAAGGAGCTGGTGGGAACGCTGCGACGGCTTGCAAACCTCGACGGTTGTGCGGTCCCTGGGGACCTCCGCCGCGAAGCAAAGTCGATCGCTGAAGGCCAGCTAGCCGACGACGCTCTTTCGGAAGAGATCCTGCGAGAGATGCTTGCAGCCGACGATAGTGATGCTTGGGCGCTCGCCGAGTTGACGGTGCTCCGTCGCAAGGCGGGGGCAGTCAAGGAGACCTTTACGCTGCTGGTTCGCCGCACCGAAGTGGCCGCTGACGGCGCAACGATCGCAGCGCTCCGCCATGAGGCTGCACTGCTCGCGCGCAACGAACTGAAGGACCTACCCGGGGCGATCGAACTCTACGATCAGCTCTTCGAGGAGGACCCTTCTGACGAGAAAGCTAGCTTGGCGCTGCGTGAGCTGTACCAGGAGACAGGCAAGCACCATGAGCTGAAGAAGCTCTTGGAGCGACTGGTGGACGTGACCGACTCAGCAAGCAAGCGCAATGACCTGCGACTTGAAGCGGCGCGCGTCTCGGACCAACTCGAACTCTCGACCGAAGCGATCGAGCTTTTGGTAGGCGTGCTGGAGGAGGATCCGTCCCACAAGGATGCGGCGCTGTTCTTGTCTCGCTTGTACGAAAAGTCTGGCCGCGATGAAGACCTCGCGCAGCTGCTGACCAAACAGATCGACGTTGCTTCGAGCGCGCAGGACAGCGACGCAGAGCTCGTCTATCGGTTGCGGCTCGGCGAGGTGCAAGAGACACGGCTTGGCGATCTCGGGAAGGCTGCCGAGACCTACCAAACCATCGTCGACCGCAAGTCCGATCACAAGGGCGCCCTCATTGCTCTTGCACGCATCAACGAGGCCCGTGGGGAGAAGGCGACAGCAGCCGTATTCCTCGAGCGGCTGTTCAACCTCGAGACCGGGGACGAGGCCGTCGCGATCGTCAAGCGACTTGCTGCCCTGCTCGAGACAATCAGCGACGAAGCAGGCGTGGAGCGAGTGCTCGAGAAGGGCTTGGAGCTGCGCGAACGCGATGAAGAGATTCGCAGCAAGCTGCGCTCCCTGTACGAAAAGAAGCAGAGCTACAACAAGCTCTCCGACCTCTTGACGGGGGATGCTCGCGCCGCGGAGGACGTGCTCGCGAAGGTCCGACTGCTACGCAATGCAGCGGAACTCCGCCGCACCAAACTGAGCGACAGCAAGGGCGCCGCTGACCTACTGCAAGAGGCCGCCGAGCATGCACCGCAAGATCGCGAGCTTCTGCTTGCGCTATGCGACGCCTACAGTGAATCGGGCCGAGGCAAACAGGCTGCCGAGGTCCTGCGCAAGATCATCGAGTCGTACGGAGTACGACGCTCCAAAGAGGTGGCTGGCATTCACCATCGCTTGGCACGCGCCTACCTCGCAGAAGGTGACAAGCTTCAGGCGTTGACCCAACTCGACACGGCCTTCCGCATCGATCCGGGCTCGATTCAGGTGATGAAGGATCTCGGCTTGTTGGCGCTCTCGCTCGCTGACGAGGACGGCGAGACGGCGACTCGCGATGCCTACATCGATCGCGCGAGCCGCACCTTCCGCGCGCTCTTGATGCAGAAGTTGGATGACGCGCCGATCACCAAGGCGGAGGTCTTCTACTACCTGGCGGAGACGTTCCACCGAAAGAACGAGACCAAGCAGGCCATCCAGAATCTCGAGCGGGCCCTCGACAGCGACAAGACCCTAACCAAGGCGCGCGAGCTACTTACGAAGCTCAAGGGCTGAGCGCCCATGAGTTGCCTCGTTGCCATCGACGGGGAGCTGGTCGAAGGTCGGGATGCGAGCATCTCGGTCTTCGACCGCGGCTTTTTGTACGGCGACACAATCTTCGAGACGCTGCGCGCCTACGGCGGCACCGTCTTTCGCTTGGCCGACCACCTCGAGCGACTGCGCTGGTCTGCGGAACGAATGAGGATGGTGCTCCCGTGGACGGAGCAAACTCTTACGCAAGAGATCGTGCGCATCGCTGACCTGGCGCGCGCACGCTTTGGCACGAATGAACTTTCGCTTCGGTTGCTCGTGAGTCGGGGATTGATACCGGGTGAACACCGTCCGTCAGGACTCCTTCCGGGAGCCACGCTTCGCTACGGGCGGACGCTCTTCGCGCAACCGTTTCGCCCGCTCCCAGAGGCGCTCTATCGCGACGGAGTGCAGGCGATTTCGTTTGCGACCTATCGCCCGAGCGACTCGGCCGGTGGGGCCAAAGTCGGTAACTACAGCGAAGGTATTCGCGCGCTCGTTGAAGCCAACGCGCAGGGTGCCCACGAGGCGCTGATCGTTTCAGCAGACGGGTATGTCTTGGAAGGTGCGACCACCAACGTATTTGCCGTCATCAATGACGAGCTGCTTACCCCTCCCGCGAGCGATACGCTTCTGCCGGGTATCACGCGCAAGTTCGTCCTCGCACTCGCGCCGAGCCTGCTCACGGTGCGCGAGCAGCGGCTCACCCCATCGAGCCTGGCCGCCGCTGAGGAAGTGTTCATCACGTCCACGCTTCGCGAGCTCGTGCCAGTGGTATCGATCGATGGGCATCGCATCGGCGCGGGTCATCCAGGAGCGCGCACGCTGGAGCTCGCCCAACGCTTCCGCAACGCCGTATTGAGCGAGCTGCCGCGATAGCTACTTGGGCGACCTCGCGAGCTCGTGGGAAAGCTCGCCCAGCTTCTTCACCGCGTCGGCGATACGCGGGGACCACGGGCTACCGCAAGTCATACGAATGCAGGACGAAAAGCGCGCTCGCGCTCCAAAGATTGGGCCGGGTGCGATCGCGATGTTGGCGTCGAGCGCGCGGGCCTGAAGGGCCAGCGCCGAGATCTGCCCCGGCAGCTCGACCCAGAGGACGAAGCCTCCTTTGGGCTCTGAGATCCACGTCCCCGCCGGGAACGCTGAAGCGCACTCCGCGCGATAGCGAGCGACCTCTCGCCGTATGCGCTCGCGCAAGTGGCGTAGGTGTCGATCGTAGGAGCCGCTGTCGAGATACTCAGCGACAGCCATTTGCAACAACGTTGGGGTGGCGATGCTGTGCGAGAACTTCAGTCGCTTGATGGTCTCGTGATAGCGACCAGCGACGACCCAGCCAACCCGGTAGCCAGCGGCGATGGTTTTGGAGATCGAGCTCGTGTAGATCACGAGCCCCTTTCGATCGAACGCTTTTGCGGGACGCGGCCGCGAACCATCGAACGCGAGGTCACCGTAAAGATCATCTTCGATCAGCGGAATATCCCGCTTCTCCAGCATACGAACGAGACGCTCCTTGTTGCTGTCGCTCATCAGCGAGCCCAGCGGATTGTCGAAGTTGGTGACCGCCAAACAGGCCCGCACCGGCGCTTGCGCCAGCACGATCTCCAAGGCGTCGAGATCCAAACCAACGCCGGGCAACGTGGGGACCTCGATCACCTTCAGGTTCATCTCTTCAACGAGCTGGAGGATGCCAAAGTACGTTGGGGTGGCGATGGCGATGGTGTCGCCCGGCCGCGTGGTTGCACGCAACGCTAGCTGCAGACCTTCCATCGCTCCAGCCGTGATCACGAAGTCATCAGCGCCGAGCGGCGTCCCCCAAAGCACCGACCGCTTCGCGAGCTGACGTCGCAATACAAGCAACCCGGGGGGCATGTCGTAGTGGGCGCCCGCTGTAGAAAGCTCTCGCGCAAGGGAAGCCAGGATGCGGTTGAGCGCCTTGATCGGCAACAGGCTCGCATCCAGTTGCGCGGCCCCCAAAGGCACCACAGTCGGCTCGCGCATCGACTCGACCAGGGCGTACACGCCCTCCGAGACCGACACCTTGCGCGGCGCGAGCGTAAGTCGCTTCGGCTTGGAGCGCGGTGGCGCAGCCACTGCCGTCTCGCGCACGAAGTGACCCGACTTCACGCGCGCGTCGATCAGTCCGTCGATCTCGAGCCGCTCATAGGCGGAGAGCACCGTTGCCACGCTGACGCGTCGCTCGCGAGCGAGCCTCCTAACGGAGGGAAGGCGGTCTCCGGGACGTAGCGAGCCCTTCTCGATCATCAACGCGATGTCGGCGGCCACCTGTGCAAACAGGCTAGGCCGCTCATCGCCACGTACTCGTAGAGCAGCGGGGAGCATGCCGCAGAGTACCGCTCGAACGCGGCTTAGGTAGGTACAGATGGCCGACCTTTCGGCCCGTACACCTGCTGTCTGTACCTATTGACCTCGCTCGCTCTGATCGAAGATTAGAAGTTGGCGCCGATCACCACGTCATCGACGTGGTCGATGTCGAGCCAATTGCCGGTGGTGTAGAAGGCACGAATCTCGACGCCGCTGGCAGCGAGCTCCCCAAGAAGGTCGGGCATCTTCATGCGCGCGAGCTTGGTCGGGTCTTCCTTCTCGAGCTTGCGAACGAGGTCCTTGATTAGCGTTGCGCCCTTCTCGCTAGCGTAAAGCAGGCCCATCCATTCACCGTGGATGCCGTCTCGCTCGGGATCACTCACGAACGAGTTCACGGTGACCTTGTGCAAGAAGGACGTGCGCGACGGCGGCTCGGAGCAGATGACATAGTCGGCCAAGCGGCCCTTATTGCGGCTCTCGCGATAGCCTGAATCAACCGCGACTGCGATGTCAGCGTCCGACTCCATCAGCGCGGCAACGACGTACTTCTTGAACAGCACGTCGCCGTACGAAACGCAGATCGCCGAGCCAGCGTCGGGCAACGCTTTGGCGAGCGAGCTGACCTCCTGCGTCTTCGCGTAGTCGTCGTTGTCGACGTAGCGAAGGCTGGTCAGATTGACCGTCTCCTTCTTGAAGCCGCGGACGGCGACGATGTCTTTGATACCCACCGCGCGGTAGGTGTCCGCGATATGCGAGAGGATGGGCGCCGAGCCGAGCATCACCATCGCCTTGGGGCGGTCTTCCGTTAGAGCGCCGAGCTCGACGCCGCGGGAGGCAGCGAGCACGATCGCCGTGGTGTGCCCTGCGGTCTTCGGCAGGTAGCGGCTCTCGGCCTCCGCGAGTTCGTTCTCACCCTGAATGCGGAACACCTCGGCCACAGTGGCGACGCGGTCCTCCACCTGCAGCAGGTTCTCGTCCCGCTTGATTTGCGCCGCCGTCTCCTTCATCGCCGTGAGCGCGGCGCGCATCACGTGGTTTGCCCAGATCACCACGCGGATGCCGTGGTCGCGGAAGACGTCGGTCGGCGTCGCGTAGTACTTGGTCGGAACGATGACGACGGGGAGACGATCCCCCCACTCCTTCTTGAAGGCCAGGATCTCGCTCGGGTTCTTCAACGCGCTGTGCATCAAGATCGCGTCGGCGCCGGCCAAACGGTAGGCCTCGGCGCGCTTGAGCGCCTCATCCAAGCCCCAACCTGCGATGAACGCCTCCACGCGAGCCACGATCACGAAGTCGTCGTCCCGTTGCGCGTCTTTGCCAGCTTTGATCTTCCCAGCGAACTCCTGGATGTCGGCGAGCGGCTGTGAAGTCCCGCGGATGAAACTGTTCGTCTTCGGGAAGATCTTGTCTTCGATACAGACGCCGGCGACCTGGCGCTGCTCGAGCTTCTGCACGAGCCGCCGCATCGAGTTGAAGTTGCCGTAGCCCGTGTCACCGTCGAGCAGGATCGGGATCTCGGTCGCGTCGCTCATGAACTCGACGACCTCGAGCACCTGCGTCCAGCTGGCTTCGTTGTTGTCGCGCACGCCGAGCGCCGCAGAGATGCTCAAGCCAGAGCCCCAGATGCCCTCAAAGCCGGCCTCCTGGACCACCTTCGCACTCAAGCCATTGTGAGCCTCCATCAGGAAGCCCAGCTCGGTGCGGGTCAACATGTTCTTCAGCTTGGTTGTCTTCTTCATCGCAGCTCCGGCCATTCGGTCTTTTCGCATTCTGAGCGCTCCGCTGGAACACCCGATCGACGAGCAGCACACTTTTTTCGGCCTGCAGCCGCTACCCACACTTCGCACCTCTCGTGCGCGTACGCAGCGCAGGCTGATACACTGAGCTGGTGAGACCGGTGATGCAGGCGGATTGGCGTGAACGCTTGATGAAGCAGACGTCGATCTGGTTCGGCCTCGCAGGGCTTACGATCTCGATCCTAGCGACCACGGCGTTGGCCGGGCAGCAGGCCCACGTGGGCGCTGGTTTACTTGCGGGGCTGCTCGGACTGTGCACGCTCGCGGTAGCCTTCCTGAAGATTCCTGCGCGGACGCGCGCCGTCGCGTTCGTGGTCGTGGCTTTCTTGGCCAGCCTGTACGGCTACGCTTTCTTCGCATTCCTCTCGGGGCCCGCGCTGGTTGCTGCTGCCGCTGTCCTATTTGCAGGCTTGCTGCTGGGCAAACGCGCCGTGGTGATGCTGGTGATTGGTCTTGGACTCTGCGTTGCCGTGATTGGTTGGGCTATGGTGACTGGCCGGCTATCTGGCCCTCCTCCGGAGCTGTCGTCGCCCCAGTCACCACTCGCCTGGGCGAGAACAACCATCATCTCCTGCGTATTCTGGACGACGCTCGGACTCTCATTGGCTGGCGTGATTCGCGCGCTCGAAGAATCGGCTCACAAGGAGCGCGAAGCGGTGGAACAGCTGCGAGCAGAGCAGATGAAGCGCGCTCAGGCTGATCAGGAGCGCGCCGTCGCCGAACGCATCGCGGTGAGCGCCCAGAAGATGGAGGCCGTTGGACGCCTAGCAGCAGGCGTCGCTCACGACTTCAACAACGCACTGCAGGTGATTCAGAGCTGGAATGAGCTGTCGAATGAGGCCGACGCGACCGCAGACGATCGCGCAGACGCAGCGGAGGCGATTCGAACCGCATGTGGGCAAGCCCGAGGGTTGGCCAAGCAACTCTTGGTGCTGTCTCGCAGCAGTGCTCGTACGCCCCACGATGTTTCACTCGGTGCACTTTTGGCTTCCACCATGAAGACCTTGCGTCGCGTCATCCCCGAGGACCTGACGTTGGTGCACGAGAGCACAGGCGACGTCTGGGTCCACGCCGACGAAGTTCAATTGCAGCAGATCGTGCTCAACCTCGCCCTCAACGCGCGCGACGCCGCCCACGGCGGCGGCACCGTATTCATGCGGACGCGAGAGGAGCTACTACAGGAGGCTAGAACCGTGGCAACGGGGGAACTCCCTCCTGGCCGCTACGCGGTGGTCGAGATCGAAGATACGGGAGCGGGAATGACGCCCGAAACGCTCGCGCGAGCGTTCGAACCGTTCTTCAGCACGAAGACCCCAAGCAAAGGGACAGGCTTGGGGCTGGCGACCGTGCGCGCAGTCGTCGCCGAGCATGCCGGCCACATCGATCTGTGGAGCGAACTCGGCAAGGGCACCCGGGTCAGCGTCTTCTTGCAGGCCGCACAGACCCAGCAAGGACGGCGCTTGGCGACACCGCTGAATGTCGCAGCTACGGGCGTGGCTGGCCGCGTGCTGCTGGTCGAGGACAACGTACAAGTGCGCGCCCTCTTCGAGCGAACGCTGCGATCGAGCGGGCATACCGTCGAGCTAGCTTCGAATGGCGATGAGGCCCTCACAGCGATTGCTGCGAACAAGTTTGACCTACTGTGTACCGACGCAGTGATGCCGGGCGCGCCGCTACGCCAAATCGTGGATGCCTTTGAAACGGCGAACCCCAAAGCCCCCATCCTGGTTTGCTCTGGCTATGTGGAAGAAGAGATCACCAGGCGTGGGATCGAGCAAGGCCGCTACCAACTTTTGCGTAAGCCGTTTCAACCCGGCCAGCTGGTGCGGGCGGTCAACGAGGCGCTCTACAGCCGAAACACCGCGCTTCCCGAGCCGTCCGCAACCTGACCGACTAGGCGAGTAACGACTTGGCCACGAGCAGCACGGCCGCCGCAAACACACCCGCGAGCACGTCGTCGGCGACCACTCCGAAGCCACCGCGAAGCCGTTGGTCCGCCCAGCGAATGGGACCTGGCTTGAAGATGTCGAACAAGCGAAAGAGCGCAAAGCCAAGGCCGACCCACAGCGGACTGAACGGCAAGACTACGAGCGGGATGGCACAGCCGACGGTCTCGTCGATCACGATCTCCTGAGGGTCTTTCGCGCCGCGTTCAGGGCTTTGCTCCCGTAGGTACTTCTCCGCAGCGACCACCGCCACCACGGTCAAAACAGAAACCACCGCGAGCCTAATGGGGACGCTAAACGACACCAGCGACCAGGTCAGCGGAATGGCGAGCAGCGCGCCCACGGTGCCAGGCGCAATCGGGCTTCGCCCGGCCCCAAGCGAGGTTGAGACCCACGTCGCCACGCTCCAGCGAGCCCGCGGTGCACCAGCCAACGGGAGGAAGCTCAGCGCCATAGGCAGCAGCACGACACAAGCGATGAAGTTGATAGAGAGGCCCAGGATCGCCAACTTTCCAAGGCTGGAAAGCCCCGGATGCGCCGCAAATGCGAGCACACCAAATCCGAAAACATCCGTAAGGATGGCGCCCGTAACGTCCCAACCCGTGTGGCTCCACACCTCGCCGAGCGGCTCTCCAGCCTCGACACGTGCGACCAAGTGAGCACCGTCGTCGACGCCGATGCCGAGCAGGATCGGGAGCACGATCATGTTTAGGTAGTTGAGATCCAACCCGAGCAACGCTGCAGCACCTGCGGTGGCTGCGAGCGTAAAGACGGCGGGAGCGAGGGCGAGCAACGCCAAGCGGATTTTGCCGAGCGCCAAGATCAGCGAGCTGAGTACAAGCACGAAGGTCAACGCGATGATGCGAGGTGCGTCGCGCTCCACAGTGAGTAGAACATCCGCGAGCACGAGCGGTTCACCCGCAGCTGCAACCGATTGCCCCGAGGGCAGCTCCACACGCCGCAGCTGTGAGGCCAACCGCTTGATGGGCTCCGCCTCGCCCAGCCCGACCGTTGGGTACAGCAAGACGAACTCAACCGGCGTTGCGCCTTCACGCGCCTCAAAGACGTAACGAAGCGAAGGGGGTAGATCCGCCGCAGCAAAAGGCTCGGCGTCGGCCATCTTGCGCAGCCGCTCGACGTTCTTGTTCGTCGTCTCGTCCAGCCCGTCGCCTTTGAAGCGCGACAGCGTCTTGCGCATCTGGACCAAGATCTCGCGCTTCTCGGTTTGGCCCTCGGGCAGGATGTCGGCGCGCGTAGCCACGAGCCCGATCGTCGCAGCGCTGCCGAGATCGGCCATTTTTAGGCGAACGGTCTCGGCGATCTCGCGCGATTGCGCAGGGCTCTCGGCCAGGATCACGATCGGAGTTTGCGAACGTCCGAGCAGCTTGTTGACCTCCTTGTCCAGGTGAAAGCTGGGCAGGTCTGCGTCGTCGAGCTTGGAGAAATCCGCGTCGAAGTGAACGCGTTGGGCGTTGCTGATGACGAGGAAACCACCGAGCGCCAAGAGCCAAAAGACGGGACTGGCAAAACGCTGCATCCAGGGCACGCCCGGGAGATGGCGCGCGGCCGGAGGCTCCGCCAGCCGCGGCGCAAACCGCGCGAGCAGGCCTAAGAGCGCTGGGAGCAGCGTGATGTAGGCGAAGAGCAACAGCAGCATGCCGCTCCCTGCGAGCACGCCGAACTCACGGAACGCGCGGAAGTCGGTCCACGTAAGCGCGATGAAGGCTGATGCGGTGGTGAGTGCGGCGGCCAGCGCGACGCGGCCTGCTTCGCCGAAGGCGATCGCGATAGCCGCTTCCGGCGTTAGGCCGCGCCGAACCTCCTCTTGGTAGCGGCCGAGCAGGTGCAGACCGTTGTCGATGCTGATGCCAACGAGGATCGCCCCGATGAAGGCCGTGAGCACGTTGAGCTTGCCGAAGAGCGCGCCCGCTAGCCCGTACGACCAGAGGATGCCGAGCCCCAGCGGAAGCAGCACCATCACAACGGCGAGCGGACGTCGAAAGTGCAGGGTGACGTAAAGCAGGATCAGCGCGGAGGCGACGAGCGAGGTCCACTTTAGATCTCGACCGAGCAGCGCCTGCAGATCGACGCGCTTTTTGTACCTGCCGGTAAGCTGCGCCTCCATACCCGAAGGTGGTGGCAGGACTGAGATCACCTTCTCGACGTCTGCTACGACCTGCTTCGAGAAATCGAGATCGCTCGCGAGCTTGGTCGGTCGAATGAAGATGGCCAGCCGCTCTTGCTCATCCTCGTAGTACGCGCTCGACCCCGCCTGGGTGGAGCGACCGAGGTTGCGAGAGAAACGTTGCTCGTACTTCGCGGTCAAATCCGAGACGTCCACGCTGGGGGGCTTCTCGTCATCGATGTCAACGAAGCTTCGTTCGATCTCCCACCGTTTGCGAGCCTCCAGCCGATCGCGGAGTGACTCGAGATCGGCCTGCTCAGCAAAGTACAACCCCCGTTCGCTGAAGAACTCGACGGGTACCCGGTGGTCAACGAACTTCACCGATTCGAGTTCAGCCAACTTGGGCGCGAGTGCGTCAGCGTAGGCTCGCCGTTCATCTCTCGAACCGCCGTTGACCATCACAACGACGTTGCCCACCCCACCAAAACGATCGCGCAGCTTTTGAACCTGCTGCACGCTCTCGTAGCTTGGTGGGAGCAACTGCGTAACGTCAGGGTCGAGCTTGAGGTTACCGGCGGACCAAAAGCCCAACGCCGCCAGCATTCCCAGCACGAGCACCGCGTGAACCGGCCGTCGAAAACACGACAGCGCGAGGGCAGTCAGAGCTGCCCGTAGGACACCGGTGATACCGGCGTTTTTCTTCAGTTCGCTGCTGTTCGAGGGGCCTGAATCGCTATCAGGCGCCACTCGCATTTCGCTCCCCGAGTGCCGGAGTCAAGTTGGGCTCCGAGCCACGGTTGAGCACCGGCGGTGCAAACACATAATCGCGCAGCAGGGGGTAGTTCCAGGTAGCGAACACCACGAACCGCGCCACGACCCAAGCGATGCGGTAATCCACCGACGGTAAGAGCAGCAACACTGCCACGCCGCCCGCGTTGAGCGCAGCGCTCGACCCGGACACGAAGACGAAGCGACCGGCCTGACGTTTCCCCTCGATGCTGCGGCTGCCTTGGAAAGCCCAGGCGCGGCCTAGCGTGAAGGCGATGAACCCACCGGCCACACAACCGAGCGCCGTGGCCGCCGGAGCGATCACGCCCACATGCACCAACATCCAGACGAAGGAGAAGTCGATCGCCGTAGCGACGGCGCTAACGACGATGCTCTTTGGAAGAGGACGCAGATCCGTGGTGGCGCTACCACCAAGCGACTTGATCAGGTGGGCCAAGCGCTGAAGCGCAGTCGCGTGAGAGGTGGCTGCGATTGCAACGAGACCAACCACAGCGATGCGATGAATCGGGCGTGGGTCTGAGGGCACGAGCACGGCCTCGAGCACGGGGCTGAAGGCGGTCGTCAGCCCGAGCACCACGATTCTCTCCGGCCGTTGCATGAACCCAACGTCACTCAACTTTGCTCCGAGAGCCTCACCCTTGGCGCGCACGTAGGGGACGAACAGCGAGCCAGTGAGCGCCAACAACGTGGCAAAGAGCACCCAGCTATCGCGGTAGTACCAAGCGAGGCCAACGAGCACCGCCGATTCACAATACCGATCCAAAACCGAGTCGAGCGCAGCACCGCTGGTAGAAGCGCGGCCCGTCACACGAGCGACTCGACCGTCAAGAAAGTCGAGGGCGCCGGCGGCAAGGTAGAGCCAACCACCGAGCGAGAAACGCCCGGCGGCCAAAGCGACGCCCGAACCCAGCGCAAGACCCACGGACAGCGTGGTGATGGCGTTGGGCGGCACCTCGGCGTTCGCCAGGGTCTGCCAAAGCGGGCGCATCAGCCAAGCGAAGAAGTGGCGCATGCGCGCAGAGGTGAGCCCTCCGAGGCCACGCCCATCCATCTCTTCGTCATGAAACTTGCCGGAGTAGCGGTTGCGAACCACGTAAACGCCGAGCCCAATGAGGGTGTAGGCCAGCAACACCAAAGCCGGCGCAGCAGCGCTCCAGATGCGCCCGCCGGTCGAGAGGTTGCCAGAGACCCATTGCCAAATCGTGTTCATTGAGCGAGTTCCTTGGGGACCGAAGCCGGCCCCGAACGGGAGTGCCTACGCAGGAGGAAGCGAGCTGTCGTGTCCCCGGTTATCGCCACCGCTACACCCGCCAAAACGTCGAGAATGTAGTGGTGGCGGAGGTACACGGCTGCGAACGCCATGAGCATGGCCCACAGCGCACAGCCGTAGCTGAGAGCAGGAAGCTTGCCACGCAGCTGCCACACCGCGAGCGCGGGCACCGCGCCGTACCCGGCGTGAAGGGACGGCATTGCACCGAAGACGTTGTGGCTCTTCTCGTAAAACGATTGAAACAGGTGAACGCCGAACAGCTGATCGAAGCGAATGGTGCCGGCTGCGCTAGGCAGCGCGTCGAGCTGCGCCGGCCCAAGCCCGTAGGTGTCCACGTACCAAGGTGGAGCCGCGGGCCATGCCAACCAGATTGCCCACCCCAACACGCTCGTAACGCCGAATGAAATACTCAGCCGCCGAGCGACAGGCTCATGCCGGAAGTAGAGCAACGACGCGAGGATGATCGGAAAGGGTAGGTAGAGGATGTAAACTCCGCCGGTCACCGCATCCAGCACCGGGTGAGTATGGGTGGCGATCCATTCGCCCAGATCGGTCGGACCGCTAGCGCCCTGAAAACCGAATAGCGACCGTTCGGCATTCCACAGCGAATCGACGTGGACCTCTGGCCGAAGGTGAGTGATCAGCCTCAGAAAGTCATAGCCAATCCCCGCCAACCACATGGGCGAGCCCATCACCACGTAGGCTCGTGCTTTTGGCCCGAGCCAGCTAAGGATGAGGAAGACGGAAACGAGGCCTATGTGGTCTGGACGTAAGCCGAGGAGCGTGGCCTGCGCCAGTAGGATCCCCGGAAAAACCACGAGTGAGGCCCAGGCCCACCACGCAAGTGGCCCGCGCGGAACCAGCTTTTCAGCCAGTCCCGGTCGGCGTAGCTCACTTGCGGGGACCACAGACGCCATCGTCAACTCAGTCGTAGTACTCGTTGCCGAGGTGCGTGATCATTGGCTCATTCTTCATCCACCGCAGCGTGTTCTTGAGCTTCATCGACTGAATGAAGAGGTCATGCTCGGGGTAGAGTTCCGGCGCAGTCATTGGGCTCTTGAAGTAGAAGCTCAACCACTCTTGCGTGCCTCGGAAGTCGGCGCGCTGAGCGAGGTCGAGGTAGAGCGCGAGGTCGAGGACGATGGGCGCCGCGAGGATTGAATCCCGGCATAGGAAGTCCACCTTGATCTGCATGGGGTAGCCGAGCCAACCGAAGATATCGATGTTGTCCCAGCCCTCCTTCGCGTCTCCCCGCGGCGGGTAATACTCGATACGGACCTTGTGATAGAGATTGCCGTAAAGATCGGGCGACTTTTCGGGCTGAAGGATGGTCTCGAGGACGCCCAACTTCGACACTTCCTTGGTCTTGAAGTTGTCAGGGTCATCCAGGACCTCACCGTCGCGATTGCCGAGAATGTTGGTCGAGAACCACCCGCTGATGCCGAGGTTCCTCGCTTTGAAGCCGGGCGCGAGGATGGTCTTCATCAACGTCTGACCGGTCTTGAAGTCCTTACCAGCAATCGGCACGCCCATCTCGCGGGCAAGCTCCCAAGCCGCGGGGAAATCGACCGAGAGGTTCGGTGAGCCATTGGCGTACGGCACGCGCTCTTTGAGGCAGGCCCAGGCGTAAAGCTGCGAACTAGCGATCGCCGGATGATTCTCCAGCAGGCCCTTCTCGAACGCAGCCACCGACTCGTGGACGGCGGTTGGCTCGATATAGATCTCGGTGCTTCCGCACCAGACCGCAACCACGCGGTCCACACCCTCGGACTTCTTGAAATCGCGGATGTCCTGACGAAGCTGCTCGACCAACTCCGCCTTCGTCTTGGCCTGCTTGACGTGGGTGCCGTGCAACCGCTTGACGTACTCGGGGAAGAAGGCGGCCTTCATCGGTTTGATGGCCGCGAGCTCCTCTGCGATCGGGTCCAGGTGCTTGCTACTCAAAACATCCGCGTGCTTCGCAGACTCGAGCAGGTTGTCGGGGAAGATGTCCCAACCGCCGAACACCAGATCCTCGAGCGGAGCGAGCGGTACGAAGTCGCGAATCATCGGTGCGCGATCATCCGTACGTTTACCGAGCCGAATGGTGCCGAGTTGGGTCATCGACCCGATGGGCTTTCCGAGCCCCCTGCGTGCGGCCATCACTCCCGCAACGAAGGTGGTTGCGACCGCTCCGAGACCGGGCAGTAAGACTCCAAGTTTACCAGTGTGGGGTCGGATCTGTTTGGGCGGTTCTCGCATGAAATAATCCTTAACGGGCTGCGTCTTTCGTTCGGTCTATGGCGTTTGAGGCTTGCTCTGTCAACGAAGTGGCAATTAGTCCGGCCGCTTCTTAACCAACCGTTAACAAACGGAATTAGTGTGGCCTGCTCAGCAACCAGGAAAGGGCCTGGCACCGGCGAGATCGTGCTCGTGGTTGGCCAACAGCCGCTCGGTTCTTCATCGAAAGATGAGTGAGCATGCTCAACAATCCTCTTGGGTAATTTACTGCGTCAAACACGCCACAGTTGTTCGACACTCGCGCGATGAAAACCGTCTCGCGGCTCGCGCTGGTCGTTGTGGGTCTCACTACCTTCGCTGGCTGCGGCTCCAAGGATGCGGGAAAAGACACGCGGGCGAAGGACGACGAAAGCGAAGAGGACGCACCCACGAAGAAGAAAAAGAAACCGACGTCGAGCGCCACGGCGACGGCCAGCTCCGTCGCGACCGCTGCAGCTCCGACGCCGCCTCCAACGCCCACCCCCACCAGCACCGACACGGCGCCATCGGTCAGCGACAATAAGCCGCCGAGCGGCCCTGTTACCGACCCGAATCAGCAGACGTATGCGGACGTTGCCAACCCCATCGCAGACAACTGCGCTAGCCCTTCGGTGTTGGTTACATCGGCACCGGAAAGCGTAGGTCCCGACTACCCGTGGACCTGGACGCGACAAGCCATGCTTGCGAATCAGCAGTTCAAGGTAGTCTCGGGATCCCCCGCGGCGCACGGGGAAGTGGCCTTCGAGGTCCACCAAGCCTCTGACACCTTCAAGAATGCTTGGGTGCTGGTTGCAAAGTGCCACGACGGTAGTACCTGCAACAAGCTAGCGGCCGTCAGCAAGGCGATCATCCGGGGTGCTGTTTCGCAGCCGGTGTGTGGCCCGCTGCCGATGCAGCTATCAGCATCCACCTTCAAGAAGCCGGTGCTGCGCGAACTTGGGGCGCCGCAGAACACGCTGCCGGAGTCGAGCGATATCAGCGGTCAGTGCGCGCGCCTGCACGCCTGCACCATCGCGATGGATCCAATCGCAAACGCGAAGACCAACATCGGGCTCGACTGTCAAAAGAGCCCATCCAACTTCAAGACCTCCTGCGCGACCCGCTACCCCTGTGTTGAAGTGACCAAGTGCCTGGAATGACAACCGTGCTCTGGGCGGCGCTTGCCGTTGTCGGCGCCTACTTAGCCGGAGTTGCGCTCTTTTGTATCGTTACGTGGCGCTGGGTCGCGCGGCTCGGCCCACCTCGCTCGCGCCGCGAGTCGTTTCGCGAGTTCATCCGAGAACTTCTGCTCGTGGCGTTGGTGCAACCACTGCTACCCCTCTTTTATCTGGTCGGTCGCGGGCGGGAGCACGCTTCATCCGCCGATACGCCGGTGATCCTGGTGCATGGCTACTTCCAGAACCGCGTGGACTTCTTGTACCTGCGAAGAGCCCTTCGCGTGCGAGGCGTCCGTCCCATCTATGCCTTCAATTACCCTTGGTGGGACAGCATTCCGAACAATTCGGCCCGGCTCGAGCGCTTCGTCGAGCGCGTTGCAAGTGAAGCCAAGCAGGTGCGCTTGGTCGGGCATTCGATGGGTGGGTTGGTGGCGCTGGACTACGTCCTCCATCGCGCGCCCAGCTCACGGGTCGCGTGCTGCGTGACGCTGGGTACGCCTCACGCAGGGGTGATCTTTCGCGGGCCTCTGCTCGGAGCAGCAGGCCGAGATTTGCGCGCCCAAAGCCATTTTCTCCGTGAGCGCGCCCAGTGCGCCATCGCCGTGCCGTGCCTGAGCATCGCGTCGGAGCACGACAACATCGTCTTTCCGGCGAAGCGTGCGGCCTTGAGCGCGCGAGGTGGGCTGGACTTGGTCGTGGACCAGCGAGCTCACTTCGGCATCCTGTTCGACTCGGCGATCGCCGACCGGGTAGCAGCCTTCTTAGCGTCGCCCGAGCGCCTCCAGAACGGCGCGGTTGCTCCCGAAACGACCGCCTAGAGGATCGTGAACTCGATGCTCGGACCAGCGAAAGGCCCACCATCAGGCGTGACGCGGTTCTCTTCAAAGATAGCGTTGGTCACGCTGACGTTGATCGGCCCGGTGGCCGCTTTGAGCTTGGCCCACGCTGCGTCGTCCGGCGTGTATGAAAGGTCGAGCGTAAAGATTCGCAGCACCTTCGGGTCCTCGGCTGTCGCAAAGACAAGCCAGTAACCGCGGCCGGAGACTGGCGTTCCGTGTGCGTATGCCTCGCGTACCCCAAGCACGAACCCGAGCGCCTTCTCGAGCGGCCCCTCATGCCTTAGCCGAGCGGTGGGCCCCACCGACCAAGCGAAGCGAACGGGCGTTGCGCCGTCTAGCTCGGCGCCGTCCAACGGCTCACTCAGCTGGGCTGCCTCCGCAGGCTCATCCTTCGGGGATTGCGCCAAGAGCGCCTCCAAGGCCTCATCCGTTGCCTCCGCTTCATAGATCACGTCCGACAGATCTTCCGATGGACCACCTCCCCCGCCGCTGCTGCCGTCATCCGAACACGCAAGCGCCGAAACGCTAGCAAATGCAGCCAAAGCGAGGAGGTTTCGTCGCAACGATTTTGTCAAAGCCATAGTGTGAGTTTTCGCTCATCGAAAGAACCGGTGCAAGCGGCTGCTTCTACTTGTCGCACGCTCAGGTGACCGCTACGCGCGGTACCGTGCTTTCTCCCACCGCAAAACTGGCCGCCCGTCACTACGGCCCGCTTTCGAGTGCCGTGGCACCTCTGCTCGAAACGCCGCGACCCCGCAGCGCGACGGAAGAAGACGCCGCTGTGCAGCTTGGCCGTCTGCTCGACTTTCGCGGCAGTGTCGAGCTCGCGGCGATCGTTGGTCGAGGCTCGAAGGAGTGGGAAGGCCCGCTGGTCGACCCAAGCCGCGCAGCCCAGCTTCGCGCCGACTTGGCCGATGATCTGGCCGAGGTTCGCGCCCAACTGACCCACGCTTTCTCGCGTTGGACGGCCCAACGTAGTCAGGTCGCCGGCCCAGAGGCTCTTGCCGCCGCCTTGGCGCCGAGGGTCTCGCTCGGCTTCGCTGAGCGTCGCACGAATACGATCGCCGAGGCCGTGTGGGGCCCTGTCGCGGAAGAGGCACTCAAGGAGCTCACGCTTGCCCGGCGCTCAGCGCGTCGCATTCGCAAAGATCTCGAACCAGCGTTGGTCGCGCTCGGGGTGCGGGCCGCGCGGCTGTGTGAACTGGACCGTGTGCTGAGCGAGGCGATTGAGCCAGCCGTACAGGCGAGGATGGAGCGCATGATCGCGGGGACGCAAGCCCACGCTGTGCGGCTGCTCACGGCGCACATCGAGAAGCTTCCTGTCGGTGATGCAAGCCAAACGGTGGCTCAGTGGCTCGCGCACATGGGCCCGATTCGCCAGGGATTGGCGGTCTTCTCGAAGGTTGTGCGCGCAGGGCTCGAGGTGGAGGAGCGGCGTATGACGGCGCTGCTCGAGGCCTCGCTCGAGTCGGAACTCCCGTCGAACGCGCTGGGCAGCGCATGACCCGCGCCATCATCGCAATCGTTGGAGCGTTGGGCCTCGCCTTCGTTTGGCGCGCCGCGCAGCTGTACCAGGGCAGCGATCCGCTGGCCTACCGCATGGTCTTGCTGATCGGCGTGGGCATGCTGGCTGGGCTCGTGGAGCTGATGCTGCGCGCGACTCGCATCGCACGGCTTACCGACGCGCTGCTGGCCCTGCCGAAAACGCCCGGCCGCGAAGACATCGAGAAGGCCAACGAGCCGTTGCGCGGGCTGCTCGAGTCGCGCCTCAACGGCACGGCGACCAACCTCGGCAGCGCGGTCTTCACCTCGTATCTGCTCGGCCTACTGGTGATGATGGGGCTGCTCGGCACCTTCATGGGTCTGTTCGAGACGCTCGCAGGTGCGCGAGAAGCACTCACCGCCAGCGGCGATGTTACCGCCCTGCGAGAGGGCCTCGCGGCCCCGATGAAAGGTCTTTCGCGCGCCTTTGGTACGTCCGCTACCGGCGTCGCCTGCTCGGCGTTGTTAGGGCTCGGAGCCGTCTTCCTCCGTCGCGCAGAGACACGCTTCATCGGCAGTTTGGGGAGCTTGGTCTCAGGCCCGTTGTTCCCGATGACGATGGCCGGACGGCAACTCGCTGCGCTCGAGGCCTTGGCCGAGAACCGTGAAGCACTTCCTGCAGCGGCCAAAGCCATTGAGCTGGCCACCAAGCGGCTGAGCAACCTCTCGAAGGAGATTGAGCGCGGTCAGCGCGAGACGAGCAAAGAGGCAGCGGACGCATTTCGTGCGGTGAGCCAAGAAGTGGGTGCCGCATTCCTAGCAACGAGCCAACAAGCGAGTGAAGGCTTTCGCGCAGCCGCGCAGGATCTACAGGCTGAGGTCAAAGCTGGGGTCGAGAGCGCTGCCAGCGCGATCGCACCGCTGCTCGATCGGGCGGTGCTGCGAGCTGGTGAGGGCGCGGCCAAAGCGGTGGCCGAGTGGACGGCGCGACTCGATCTCGATGCGGAAGAGCGCAAGCTGCGCGACATCGCTCAACATGAGCAGCTCGCAAAACAGGTGCAACAACTCCTGGCCACGGTTTCAAGCGAACTCGAAGCTGTTTCGACGAAGGCCGTGGCTCGCGACGAATTGAGAATGAGCGCCCTCGCGCAGCTCGCCACACAAGCTGACGCGCGCGACGCTGAACGACTCGCAGCGCTCGAGGGGCTCGCAAAACAGGCCGTCACGCGCGACGCTGAACGGCTCGCAGCGCTCGAGGCGTTGGGTCAGAAGGCCATCACGCGCGACGCTGAACGACTCGCAGCGCTCGAGGGGCTCGCAAAACAGGCCGTCACGCGCGACGCCGAGCGGCTCGCAGCGCTCGAGGCGTTGGGTCAGAAGGCCATCACGCGCGACGCCGAGCGGCTCGCGGCGCTCGAGGCGTTGGGTCAGAAGGCCATCAGCCGAGAGGAGCAACGGCTCGTCGCCTTCGAGGAGCTCGCCAAACAAGCGCGGGAGCGTGAGGCGGAGCGGCTGGCGGCGCTGGACAAGCTCGCTGAGCAAGCCGTGGCTCGGGACAACGAACGCTTGGCAGCCTTCGAACGGCTGGCGGAGAAGTCGGACGCACGCGACGCCGAACGTCTGCGGGCCATCGCTGAGCTCGCTGACCAGGCTGAAGCGCGCGATGAAAAGCGGAATGACACAATCGAGCAGTTGGCGGTTCGTGCCGACGCGCGCGACGCTGAGCGGCTTCAAGCAATCGAACGTCAGGCAGCCGAAGCCGAAGCCCGCGAACAGGCGCGCCTCGAGGCTATCGCCGCGATCTCGGCGGATGCGGCCGTTCGAGACGCCGAGCGGCTCGCTGCCTTGGAGGAGCTTGCCGCGCAGGCCGTCGCGCGAGATGCGCAGCGGGCGATGCTGTTCGAACAGTTGAGCGCCCGAGCCGACGAGCGGCAGCAGTCGCTGCTCGCGACGGTCTTGGCGGTCAGTGACAAGACGCTCGAGCAGGACCAGCAACGCCTTTCGGCGATCGAAGCGCTGGCCGAAAAGATCGGGGCGAGAGACGCCGAGCGGCTGATGACGCTGGTTGATCTTGGTGCGCGCGCCCATGAGCGAGACGCCGAACGGCTAGCGGCGCTCGAGGCCGTTGCGGACAAGGTGACGAGCCAACGAGCCGACCTCATCGCCTTGCTCTCCGAGCACGCCGAACGCGTAGCAGCGTTGGGTGCAGCAGAAGAACAACGAGCCGCAGCGCGTATCGACGCGGAAGCACTACGCGAACAACGCGTGGCGCAGCTCGGCGAGCGGCTCGAAGGCATCGCTCGCAGCATCGATGCCCGCGCTGAAGTCGTGATTCACGCGCTCGAACAACAGCTCCAAAACAGCGTGGAGCGTGCAGCCAACTCCATGGGCCCGCTACTCGATCGCACCGTCGAGCAAGCAGCAAAGGCCGCTGCCACCCAGGTGGATCGCTTCACGGAGCGGCTCGAGCTCGAGGCCGAGCTTCGGCTCGAGGAAGCGCAAAAACGCTCGGCCATCCTCGAGGCCAGCGCCCGTGAAGGCATTCAGCAGGTCACACGGGAAATTGCGAATTCAGCTGAGCAGGCCAACGAGCGGGACCTCCTGCGGCTCGCCGCGATCGAAGCGGCGTCACTGCGGCTAGAAGAGCGTGCAACCTCGGCGGCGCGCGCAGCCGAGGCCATTCCCGACGTGGTCAGTCGCTTCCTCAGCGCCGAGGAGCAACGCCTGCGCGATCGCGATGTGAGTGACGAGCAGCGGGACGAGCGGCTGGAAGGTCTGATCGCTCGCATCGAACGGATGGCGGATGCGCTCGAGCAACGTGCGAGCGAGCACAATGATCGAGCGATCGAACTCGAGGCCAAGCTCGACCGTGAACGTGTGCAATCAGCGGTGCTCTTGGTCGAGAAATTGTCGGTGCACGCCGCGAGCTTCGGCCAGGGTTTGGATGCCACCGCCAGCCTGGTGCGGGACGCAGCCGAGAGCGTGCGCTCCGGTGGGACTGAACTCACGGCCGTCGCCGAGATGTTCACCGGCGCCGTGGATCGCTATCGCGACGCCAATGAGCGCTGGCTCGACAGCCTCACGACGATCGAAGGCGCGCTCGACAAGAAAGGCGGCGGGGAGGCTCTCGACCTACTGGGCGCCTACCTCGATCAGACGCGCGAAGTGTTCGACCACTCGCTCGCCTTTCAACGCGAGCTCTTCGCCGAACTGCGCGCGCTGCGAGCCGCTCCGCGCACCACGGCGGCCCCGCGCACCATCCCACCGCTTCGCCAACCTGACACCGAGAAGGGCTCGCAGTGAACGACTCGCCCGAAGAGCCGATCGAGTCGATCCCCTACTGGCCCGCCTTCGGCGATCTGATGGCGTGCGTATTCGGGCTGTTCGTCATGTTCTTCGTTTGGTCGATCGCCTTTCAGGTCGACCTGACGAAGGACCTTCATGAAGAGCGCGAGAAGCGTGAAGAGGAATCGTCGCGGCTCGCAGCGCTCGAGAGCGCCATGGCCGGGCCGCTCGCCGAGGGCCGAGTCACGCTCGTCGACGGGAAGATCGGCATTCGTGGCAGCGTGCTGTTCGATCTCAACTCGGCCGAACTTCGCCCCGAAGGGCTCGAGCTGATCCGCAGCCTCGCCGAGCCGCTGCGCAGCTACCTCAAGGCACACGACGAGGCCATCATGGTCTCGGGCTTCACCGACAGCTCGCCGATGATTCCGCGTCCCAACGGCATCAAAGACAACTGGGAGCTGTCATCGCAGCGTGCGCTCACGGTCACCCGTGCACTCACTGCCGCCGGTGTCCCGGCCGAGGCCATCTTTGCAGCGGGCTTCGGCGACACCCATCCCGTTGCACCGAACGATACGCCCGAAAACCGCGCCAAAAATCGCCGCGTTGAGATCTCCCCCATCCCGCGCGAGAAGCCCAGCAATCAGGCCAAGCCGTGAACGCGCCGGACGAGGGAGGGCTCTCGCCTGCCGATCGCTTGCGCTCCCTTTGCGAGCGCGGCGCCGAGGCATTCGACCCAGAGGGCTACCGCCTTGCTGCCCGCCTTGTCGACGCCCAACTCGAAGCGCGCGCCCTGCTCCGGATCGAGAAGTTGGAGCAAGAGCTGGAGCAAACAAAGCTGCGGATCGAGGAGCAGCTCGGGCTTCTGCGCGAGCGAGGCGTAGAGCTCGGAGACGCTGTCGCACAGGCGCAACAAAGCGGGGACCTACGCACAACCCTGCGCCTTTTGCTGCGACTCGCGGCCGGTCGCGTCGAAGAACCGCGGTCGAGTTCGCGTTGGGCGGCGATGCTGGCTGCCCGCGCGCAAAAACGCGCCGTGCGCTTGCCGGAAGAGCTGGCCTTTCGAGTGGACCGGCTGACCCAAGCGCCGGAAGCGCCGGTTCCCCAAGCGAGCGAACTTGCGCACGCACTCTCGCACGCGATGTTCGTCGACTCGATCGCGAGCTCACGGGCCACCCTCGCCATCGCTCGTGCGAGCGACAACGTCCCGGAGGACTCCGGCCCATACAACCCACAGGTGATTGCAGCCCGCGCCCTCGCAGAGCTAGCCGAGCTATCACCGAGCTACGCGCAGGCATTTGTCTCTGGGCTCGATGATCTCGCTTCGCTCGAAGGCATTCCACTACCCAGCCGCAACAAGCAATCGGGGCGGCGGCGCCAATAGGCGAGCGGCTACTGCGCGGCGGCCACCTCGATCACCGCCACGCCCGCCGCTCCGCCGACGATTACACGCGCGTCCTGCACGAGCACCCGTGAGAAGCTCCACGTCGGGTCGCCCACGCGCGTCGCCTGCGCCCCCTCGAGGTGCGCAACACCGCCCTTACCGACAACAATACGGCCAAGCTCGCTCTGCACGACGTCCTCGGGCCGCTCAATCGGCGAGGGCGCACTGCTCCACGTTTTACCGTCATACGCGTGAATCAGGTTGTTTGCCGGCTCCACCACCACCATCGATTCATCCGGCCCCACCCAGAACCCAGTCGCGGGTGTCTTCCATGGAGCCTCTGGTCCAACGCGCTCAAACCGCTTATCGCCAGCGCGAAGTACGCCCTCCTCCGTAAGCGCATAGCCTCGACCGGAGAAAGCACGCACCACAGCAGTCGCCGGAATGGAGGCAGGCAGCTCTTTCCAACCCTTGCGGCTCTTCAGCAGGCAGATACCTCCTACTTTGCAAACCACCTCCGGGTCATCTTCACCCAATACGCCATAGAGCGCGGCTCGGTCCCCGGCCAGGGCACCAATCTCTGAACGCTGATCTTGCCAGGCGCCATCGCGATAGCGCAGATAGACCATTGTATCGCCCTCGCGGTGATAGCCCATTAAACGGGGTCGATTGTCGCGTCCAAAGTAGAGCCCAAGCGATAGTGCTTTCGCGGCGCCACGATGCTTGGCGGGCAACCCGAGCGCTTGCCACTTTCCGCCCTCAAAACGGTACGGCGTAGCAATTCCCTCCTCTTCGACAAGAGCGCCCAATCGGCCATCCTCGCCGTCGATGAGAAAGTAAACCGGCTTATCCAAGAGCCGCCTGGCGCTCAGTCGACTGCTCGGTGCAAGCACGGCTCTAGCCTCCGCCGGCGCGGGTTCGACGGGCGTAACCGGCGCGGGCCCCGAAGCCTCCACAGAGCTCGTTGACGCAGTGGCTACGGCGGCCGCGGAGCGAACAACCTCGGCCTGGACAGGCCCAGCCGAAGGCTCGGCCGCACAACCGACTACCATTGCCGACATAGTGAATATTACTCGGGTATTTTGGCCCAAGTTGATGAGCCATGGCACCCCAAGCTCATGCTCTGGCAATCGGCTTTCGTTGCGGCGCTGCTTTCTCTCGCGGGTCATGTGGGCGGCAAGGTACACGCGAGGCTGGCCGCCGTGGAGAGCCGCGTCGAAACCGCCAAGCTCGCGACACCCGACCCCAAATCAACGTTGCGGATCGAGTTGGAGCAAGAGCTCGTGAAGATCGATTGGACCGCCGAAAAGGTGAATCGCCCGTTCGAACTGGTCGCCGTGCTTTCCGACGCTGAGTCCAGCACCGGGAAGAATGGCGCACACGCCTCGTGCACGATTCAGCTGCTCATGCGCGAACCGGGTGGAGCGTTGCTCGGTCGGGTGACCGGTCGCGCCTCAGGCGAAGATCGCGAGGGCAGCCGCTTGAGCCTCGAGGCCGGGGTGTTCGAGGCAGCCTCGCGCAGCGCCGCCAGCGCGCTCCCCGAAGCGCTCCGTCGGTCACGCAAAGCTCGGTGAAACGGGCGCTAAGCCGAGAGGAGGTGCTCGAGCTTTCGGCGAGCAGCTAGCCCCACCGCAGCGTTGATCGCCTCGCTCTTCGACTGGGAGAGCTGGCCCCAAGGCGCGGCTTTATCGTCCAACGCACGGCTAAACACGACCGGCTCGGCTCGATAGTCGGCGACGGCGTCTCGCACCGAGCTTCCGCCCGCTTGCAGCGCAAAACGCAGCACCTCCCAGCCAAGTTTCGCGTGGCGTGCTTCATCCCGTGCAACGCCGCCGAGCACGTGGCGTACAGCTTGATAGCGGGCCCCACGTGCGGCTTCGGCCGCGCGCGAACTGGCTCCGCCCTCGTTGAGGCAGCCGTCGAGCCAACTCTCGATCGCCAGCCGAGTTAGACCGTCCTCACGGCCGAGCAGCTGCCGGCGCGGGGTAACCGGTATACGCGGCACAACCAGCGCGCCACAAAGTTGGGACGCAATAGCGGCGCAGCTCTGCGCATGCCGAATCTCGTCCTCTGCAGCGTCGAGCGCTGCGTCGACCAGCGCCATTGGCGCACCGAGCTGCAGTAGCTCCTGGGCGAGCAGTAGGAACGCTGGAACGGACGCAGCCTCGGCCTGTGCGTCTTCCGCCCAAGCGCGGGCGACGACCTCATCCACATTGGATGGGGAGGCAGCGTACGGCTCAGAAACGCATGCCTGACCTGGATCGACGAGTTGCCCGGCCGCGCGCAGAGGGCGGCCAATGACGCAGGTATCCTGACTCATGCCGAAGCGGCCTGGCAACACAACGCCGCCACCAACCGAATACTCATCAAGCAGCCATTCGGCGCGAATAAAGTTGGTCCACGCACTGACGGGCGTAAACGGTATATCGACGTTGAGGGCGGTGTGGATGCCAACGCCAAGCTCTTCGTTAACGTGCAGCGCGACTCCGGCCTCACCGTCGATGACGGGTGCTGCATCGCCGTCTACCACGTTGGCCCCACCGTGAACTGCGGCGACAGCCCGGAAGGTATCCCCGTCAATGCCGCCGAGCTGAGTGGTGAAGCCAAGTCCACCACGTTGACCGCTACCGCACGAGTCTGCGCCTTCAAGCAGGTAGCTGAAGCCACCCTCAAAGCCCCAGCCCACGCCGAACCTCTCACCAAAGACGAAGGAGACATAGGTTCCGGCCGACCCGACGAACTCTTGAGCCTGCGCTTGCTGCGGGAAAATAGCCGTGGCCAGAGCGCCTAGAGCTGCAAGCCGCCGAACGCGCGAACGAACAGTTAAGGAAGGAAGCTGCATGAGTCCTTACAGAGCAAATGCTGAGCCACTACATTGGAGCCGCTAACCAAAGGAATGGGGCTAGTTCCATTGCAATGCGCAACGCCAGCGGGAGCCCTTGGCACAGCTTGCGCCGCGAGCCGCTCCCAATGCCATAGGCCAGTTACGGACTATTGTTGGCGCGGAGCCGGCGAACAATACGCTCCTCGAGCGCAGTCGCTTCAATGCCTAGCGTGGCTGCCGACGCTAAGAGCAGCGCATGCTCCTCAGGCTGCACCACGCCATCCACCACAGCGCCTTCAACCAAGAGCGCCATCACCCGCGCCTGGGTATCCGAAGGAAGCGCACGCAACGTCGAGGTAGCCCGGCCAGGATCGATCGACACCGGCTCCCGATCCACACTGGCCACTCCGAGCCGCTCGAGCACCCGTCGCAAGAACTCACGCTCTTCCTCGGTGACGACACCATCGGCAGCGATGACGTTCTCAATCAGACCAGCAATCTTGTGACGCTCCTCGAGTTCCACGCGAGCGAGCATAGCCGACTCCAAGCGAGAACCGACTTAGGAATGACGGCTGACCAACCCTCGGTTCGATGGGAGGCGTTCAACAGTCTTCGCGACAGCACAATACGCCGCCGCCCTCGGGACCCGACTTTATTACGGTATTGGCCTCCGTGCAGCTCCCGCCGTTGCAAATCCAGGGCGCTCCGAGCGCGCCACAGCCATCGTCGGAGAAACGAGTGATCGCGCCGCAGCCTGCGGTGGGCAAGCCGGCCGTCCCACAACCAAATATGTCATTGGCGGTGATGTCCGTCTGCAAGCAGCCGCCAGCACAACTGCACTGAAGGCAGGGCTGGTCCACACTCGTGCCAATGGCACATACGCCACAACCGGTACCGCTCTGGCGCGTAACGAAGAAGAGCCCTGGTTCCGCGGTAGCGGCTTCGCAGCTGCCCCCGCAGGTTTCCACCGAGCTAGCGGTTTTGCATACGGTGAAGCCCTCGGCGCACAAATCTTCGGCGCTACAGCCTGCTCCAACGGGATTCTCGGAGTCATCGCCAGCCTGCCGATCGCACGTGGCGACGAGCTCGCTCAGCAGGCCGGGGATCGCGAAACCACCGGAGCAGCCCGCGATGTTTGGAAATGAGGCTGCATCGACGAAGCCCTCGCGCGTGCCGTCGGCGCAGCCGTTGATGGTTGCGCCACCACCGACGTTGCCACCGCCGACGTTGCTACCACCTTGAGACTGGCCGCCCTGGGTTTGCCCGCCGCCTCCTGACGTCTGACCACCGCCTCCCGGCGCCTGGCCGCCGCCTCCTAGCGCTTGACCGCCAGTGCTGTTGGCTCCGCCGCTATTGCGCTCCGCGATCTCGAGCTCCGAGCGCGCACCGCAGGCAAGCCAAGCTCCGCTTAGGAAAAGCAGCGGGACCGTCGACGGAGCACGAGTAACCACCATCGCCCAATGAGGTAGGCGCAGCACAGCAGCGTCAACTCGCAGTCTCTCAAAGCCGCATTCTTGACCGCAAAAACGACGACCTCGAGGCTCGCGCCCCGAGGTCACCATGATCACAGCGTTGCGCCCTGTTGGACGCTAACCGCCTATCTCAGGCCGGCTTGTTCGGCACCGGCACTCGCAGCTGACCACCCTGCTGCTGAGCGGCCATCGCGATTCCCTTTTGCACGAAGGTGCGCAGGAACTCGAGGTCGCTCGGCGGTGAGGTGATGAGCCCGGCGCCTTCAATCGCCTTGGCGGCCTGCAATACCTCGCGTGCCTTGTCATCCCCGGCGCGACCGCGCACGGTGATGGCAACGTCGCGCATACGGCGAGCGAGAATGGCGCGCTGCTCGGGAGTGAAGTAGCGATCGGTCGCGAGCTTGACCTCGTCACGAACGACCTCGTCCACCTTCTTGGCGTCCTCTGCGTCGGCCGGGTTGAGGCGCTGGCCCACTGCGCGGATCACCTCGTCGATGGCGCGCGGATCCGGCACCCAACCGCGGAACTCCGGCTCGCCGTGCAACGAAGCCGGTGCACTAGCGTCGCCCGCGAGGGAAGCCTCGAGATCGGCGAGCGGGTGCTTGGGCTCTTCGCTTGAGTCGCGCACGAGCAGCTCTTTGCAGCGCTCGAGACCGATCGGCACGAGCTGACCGCTCTTCGCGTTGTCCTTGAGAGCAACCTCCACCAGGTGACGTACCCACTCCACCGGAACGGTAGCCGGTGCGACGCCGGTAGCATCGGCGATGCGCTGGTGCGCTTCCTTGATTTGCGAGCGGCTCATCCAACCGGAAACAGCGTTCACCACGCCGGTTCCTTCACGCAGGATGACCTCAGCGATGTGTGCTCGCTCACCACCGCGCCGTTTGGCGATGGTCACCGAGACAGTGCCGCGACCATCGGGAGGCGTGAACGTGGCTTCGATGATCTCCTCTTCAACCAGGACGCTGGTCGCCGGCTTCAGACGCTCGGGCAGGGTCGCCCCCTTGGAGCGAAGCACGCTGAGCGCGCGACGAGCCGCCTTGCGAGCGTTGCCAGTGATGTCTTCGGAGGTGCCGGTCTCGACGATGGCTCCGAGGTTTTGCGACTTCATCCAAGCGTCGACCAGGGCTTCGCCAGCGTTGCCGGCGGCCTTGAGCGCTGCGACTGCGCCGGCTTGATCCACTCCGATGGCGGCGGTGTCCACGATCACCTCGCCCTTGGCGGGCTCAGCGGCTTTGGGCTTGGCCGGAGTTGCGGCGGTCTTGGCCGCGAGAGCCTCCTTCGCCGTCTTCGGCTTGGCGGCGCGTTCACGTTGCTCTTCGAGCGAGACGCGGGGCAAGCCAACCATGATGGTCTCGTGCAGGGTAGGGAGCTTCGCCGGAGGGGGCGGAGGGGGCTCGGGACGGCGAGCAGGCTGCGCCGGCCGTGCCTGAGCGATGCCGGGCTTGTTCTGATCCGGACCTTCACGGCGCTCGCGACGCTCGCGCGGCTTGCGCTCAGGACGCGGCTCATCCGGCTTGCGCGGCGGGAGGTTCAACCACTTGTCGACGAACTCAGCGCTCGAACGATCCAGCGGGCCACGACGATACTCGGGCATCGCTCGACCGCCGCTCACCCCGGGCCGACGGGGCAGGCCGTCATCCAACACAGGCCGACGCGGGCGTCCACCAAACGGACGACGCGCGCCTGCGTCACCAACACCAGCTGCACCGGGCTCGCCGCCTGCAGCCGTGGCCTCGGCGCCGGGGGCTCCGCCCGGACGAGGACCGCGGGGAGGACGACGCTGACGCGGCGGCGGACGGGGTGCATCGCCCGGCTTGCGGTCCGCACGAACGTCCCACTTGCGCTGGGAGGAGGCTTCTCCTTCAGCGCCGGGAGCGGGCGCAGCAGGAGCTGCTCCCTCGACGGCGGCCTCGAACGTGGGCCTTTCGGCGCTTGAGGCAGAGCGTACGATCTTGCGTACGCGGGGCTTTTCCGGATTTTCTTTTTGATCGTCGCTCATCGCGAATCTCCAGTGGATGTAACAACGTGGGCAATTGCTTCGATCTCGACGCGAGCGCCCCGCGGAAGCCGCGCCGCCTGAACGGTGGAACGCGCTGGCCAAGCGGACCGGAAGGTCTCTGCGTAGATCTCGTTGACGACCGAGAAGTCGTCCATATCTGCGAGAAAGATCGTCGTCTTCACGACATCGTCGAGCGTTGCACCCGAAGCTTCGAGCACAGCGCGCAAGTTCTTGAGGACCTGGTGGGTCTCCGCGGCAGTGCCGCCGCTCACCATCTGGCCCGAGACAGGGTCGAGGCCGATCTGGCCACTGGTAAAGACCCAACCGGAGGCACGTACCGCCTGCGAATAAGGCCCGATGGCCTTCGGTGCGCCATCGGTTGCGATGACCGTCCTACTCATACAGCCTCTTCCTTCCGCCTGGTCAAGCGAACCTCCGACGATGCTCGACGGCACGCCCAAGCGTGATTGGATCGGCAAACTCGAGGTCCCCACCATGGGGCACTCCACTCGCGATCCGCGTTACGTTTGCGCCTGTGGCCGCGAGCTCGCGCGACACCAGCAGCGCCGTGGCCTCACCGTCCACCGACGGTGGTGTAGCCACCAGCACCTCACGGATGCGCCCTTCACTCGCGCGCACCCGCTCCACCAGACGGTCCACCCCGACGGCCTCGCGGTTCACACCATCGAGCGGGGAGAGCAGCTTGCCGAGCACGTGATAACGACCTCGCATCGCTCCGCTGCGTTCAACCGCGAGCAGATCTTGGATACGAGCGACCACGCACAAGATCGAGTCGTCTCGCTTGGAGTCCCGACAGATCGTGCACAGAACCTCCTCGTCGAAGCCCTTCTCCGCGAGGTGACCACATTGCTCGCAAGGCCGAACGAAGTCGCGCAGCTCGGACAGTGCCCGACCTAGATCTCGCGGTACCCCCTCGTCTCCCGATATCAGCGCGAGCGCATACCGTTGCGCCGTTTTCTCACCTACACCGGGGAGCTTCGAAAGCAACTGCACAACGCGCAACAAACGGTCGGGAAACATCGCTTAGCGAGTCTGTAGGAGGGAGCCAAAGCGCGAGCGCGCTTTACATCCCCGGGATCTTGAGGCCGCCGGTGATCTTGTTCAGTTCGCCTTCGACCTTCTTGTCCGCTTCCTCCAGAGCCGCGTTTGCAGCAGCAACAACTGAATCCATCGCCAGCTCGACGTCCTCTTTCAGGAAGTCGGGGTCGATCGTGATCGCCCGCAATTTGCCTTCGCAAGTGACGACAACCTTGACCTTGTCGCTGGCAGCGGAGGCGCTCACTTCTTCGTCTTTGAGCTGAGCTTTACGCTCGTCAATTTTACGCTGCATGCGCGAGGCTTGGCGCATCAGCTCATTCATTCCGCCGCGAAACTGCATGGTCGGGCGAAACTGCCGAAAAGCTGAGCTGGCGGCAACCTTGAAACGTCCGCCCCGGGCGAATTTCAACCCAAGGTTGATGCAACAAACAGAATGACTCGTGCACCGCGCGGCCGACTGGCCCGGCGACCGCGCTTCGTGTACAGCCCTGGCATGAGCTACGTGGTGCTTGCTCGAAAATGGCGGCCGATGACGTTCGCCGACCTTGTGGGGCAGGAGCACGTAGCGAAAACGCTGGGAAATGCCATCCAGCTGGGGCGCGTCGCCCACGCCTTTCTGTTTACTGGCGTCCGCGGGGTCGGCAAGACCACGAGTGCGCGCATCCTGGCCAAGGCGCTCAACTGCGCGAATGGCCCGACCGTCACGCCGTGCTTGACCTGCCCGCAGTGCTTGGAGATCGCCCAAGGCACCGATTTGGACGTTCAGGAGATCGATGCGGCCAGCCGCACCGGCGTGGATGATATCCGCGAGCTGCAGGAGACCCTCGCCTACCGGCCGACCCGGGACCGCTTCAAGGTCTTCATCGTGGACGAGGTCCACATGCTCTCCAACAACGCGTGGAACGCCTTCCTCAAGACGCTCGAGGAGCCGCCCGCCCACGTGAAGTTCATCTTCGCGACCACCGAGGTCAACAAGGTCCCGGTCACCATCCTTTCGCGCTGCCAGCGTTACGACTTCAAGCTGATCGACGTCGCGACCATTCAGCAGCGGCTGAGCTACGTGCTGCAGCAAGAGGGTCTTACAGCCGAGGAGGGCGCCTTGCAGATTTTGGCGCGAGAGTCGGCGGGCAGCATGCGTGACGGCATGAGCCTTTTGGATCAGGTGATCGCCTGGTCCGGCGGCGATGCGATCACCACCGCCGCTGTCGCGCGAGCGCTTGGCGTGGCGGAAACGGCGGCTTTGATGGGTCTCGTGCGTGCGCTGGTCAGCGGCGACGCCGCTCGCTGCCTCGAGATCGTGCACGAGCTTACAGACTCTGGTCACGATGTTGCGCACCTCGCGCGTGACATCCTCGGCCTGTTACGGGACCTGGTGGTTGCGCGCGTCGCACCGTCTTCACGCGGGCTGCTCGCGCTTCCTGAAGCGGAGGTGGCCGAGCTCAAGACCATCGCTGGGGAGGCGCCTTCCACGGACGATCTGTCGCGGCTTCACTTGGTGTTCGCCAAAGCCACCGAAGAGATCTTGGAGTCACCGTTACCGCGCGCCTCGCTCGAGATGGCGCTGGTGCGCGTCGCCCGCAGGCCCCCCTTGCTCGCGATCGACGATCTGTTGCGCCGCCTCGGAGAGCTTGAAGGGCGTCTCGAGGCAGCCCGCTCCGGCGGCGGTGCACGCCGTGAAGAGCGTGCACGACCGCGCGGCAAACCGGCGCCCTCCTCGGGCGATCCCGAGCCAGGGGACGACTTCTTCCAGGGACCAAGTTACGAGCAGACCGTCAGCGCGCCCGCTCGCTTCGAGCCTGCGGCATCAACGTTCCAAGCTCCACCGCAGCCAACCTTCCAAGCTCCACCGCAGCCAACGTTCCAAGCTCCGCCGCCACGCGCACCCGAAGCGGGTCCAGCACCTGCTCGACCCAGTTTCGCAAGTGAAGCCGCTGCCTTTGGAACGCCGATGGGAACGCAGCCGGCGGTGTTCACGATTCCGGCGAGCGTGCTCGCCAAAGCCAACGGCCAGGTCGAGAGTGAGGACTTCGACGGTCCGCCGCCCAGCTCACGCGCTGAGCCACCGCGCTCAAAGCCCCCCGCCTCCTTCCCAGCGCCTGCTCCACGCCCAGCGGTGCCCTCCGGCCCACCGCCGATCCTCGACCCCAACGCTCCGGAGTTGCTCGAATACGCGCGCTTCGTCGACCAGTTGCGACACCGAAATTCGCGGCTCTCGAGCCTGCTCGAGCGAGTGGCGCTGTTCGCCTTCGATGCCACGCGCCTCGCCGTGCACGTGGACCCGCAGTCGTTCGAGGGCAACCTGCTGCTCGACGCGGATACCCGCAAGACGGTGGAAGCGGCCTTGGTGGACATGCACGGTCCGGAGGCGAAGTTCGAACTGGTCGAGGGCGCGCGGGACGAGCGGGCGCCGACATTGGCGCTATTGGCTAATCGCGCAAGCGTGGCGCGCTCGAGTGAACTCGATGAAAAGGTGCGTAAGCACCCCTTGGTCGCGGCCCTCGTCTCCTCGTTATCGGCGGAGATTCGTGACGTCCGCGTGGTGAGTGAGGCCTCGACCGAGACGCTCAGCGAGATGCTGCTACGCACTCGCGAGGAGGCCGCTAAAGCGACTGACGCTGTCGGCGACGCAGCAGCCCCGTAGCGAACAACCCGAGCGCGAGCCAACCCAACCCCGGCCGAGTTGAACCGGCGGCGCGACAATCACAGCCGTCCTCCCCGGGCTCATCCGACTCGGCAGCGCCACCGCCGCTCCCTCCGCCGCCTTCCGAGCTTTCCTCGATCACCTGGACGCGCAACTGCACCGTTCGTTCGGCCTCGTCGGGGTCGTTGCTGGCGATCACCACTGAGCCCACGAACACGCCGGCTTGCTCACCCGTGAAAGAAACAGCAAGGTCCGCGGTGGTTACCCCCGGATCGATCGAGAGGGTGCTCGCCTCGAGAGCAAAGCCTCCGGTCACGGCCAAGGTGCCCGTCAAATTCTCCTCGCCCTCATTGCGCAGCGGCAAAGAAGCCGTGGCCGTCTCCCCGACCACGATACTTCCGAGATTGAGCACGAACTCCGAGCCCACATCCTCCTCATGACCGTCCTGGATCGCAATATCCGGTAGCGGCACATGCACCGTCACAGGATCAAACGTCCAATCCTTTTGCACGAACTCGAAGGGGATGGGAATGTCAGCGATCGGGATGCTGAAGTCGGGCCCGATGGTATCGATGTAAAAATTGGGCACCAGGTGCAGCGTACCCACATAAACGACCTCGCCGATCGGCTGGACATCGAAGTCGACGGAGCCACCCCCGGCGAAATCGTCGAACGAAAGACCATCCTCCTCAATGATGGCCCCGCCTGCTACCGACGCATTCTGGCCCGTACGCAGTAGGCGCACCTCGTTGGTTCGATAGCTGGCCTCTAAATCTACATAGGTATCCAGCGCGAAACCCCCGCTCAGCCCAGGGATGTTGATGCCGATGAAGTCGGTCACGTCCACTTGTGCCAGCGTCTGTTGCATCGTCGAGCCGCTCACCGACACGCCGTCGAAGGCCCACGGGTCGAAGGCGTTATTGGCCTCTACCTGAAAGTCGAACTGAGGCACGAACGGGATGGCCCCCGTCCAGTTATACGTTTGCCCGAGCACCTGCACCGTGACCGAGGCTTCAGCGCCGATGTCTACGCCGTAGTGAATCCCCAGGTTGCCTGCCCCTTCCGTGCCCGGCGTCGCCAAGGTCAATGCCTCCGGCCAGGTGGTCTCGAGCCGGCCGCCAAGATCAACCGATGTCTCCGCGTAAAGTTGCGCGAACAAATGCACCTGCAACGGCGAGTTCGCCGGCACCCAGCCTGTGTCGAAACCGCCTTGGATCGGCAGCTCGATCAGCTTGCTGAAGGCCACGTCGGCCGTTTCACAGCGAGGCTGCTCGGGGGCGCAGCGTTGCGCCAGTTCCACCGCGAAGGCCTCGTTGCTGAGCGCAACCAGGGGCACCAAAACCGCGAGCAAAAGACAAGACCGCATCGGCCGATTGCACGACATATCGTGGGTTCACGCAACGACAGAAACGGCGATTGGATGGGCTTCCGCTTCAATAGAAAGACCCTGTTCATAAGCTCATGCTGGAAAATTGAGGCGTCTTGAGGAATACTTCCGGTTTGGTGTGCGTGGTTCAGCTGGGTGCACCTGGGTCCTTGGCTAGAGTCGTCTTGCTTCGCGCGCTGCGCGATGAACCGGAGATCGAATGAAGAACATTGCGTGGCTGGTGGTTGCGTCTTTTGCGATTGGCGCTGTTGCTTGCGGTGACAGCAGTTCCTCCACCACCACGGGTGGCGGCGGTAGCGGTGGGGAGAGCGCTGGCGGCAGCAACGCTGGTGGCGAGAATACTGGCGGCACCACCAACGGCCCGAATGGCCCTGGCCCCGGCGGCGGCGGTGCACCGGCATGCTCGGGTGGTGTTCTTGAGGAGCCGTGTGACGGCTGTCTTGTTGACTCCTGCTGTGCTGAGTACGCAGCTTGCGAGGCTGACGCAATTTGTGTGGATTGCATCACCGGAGGCCAAGACCCGGCCTGCGCCGACAACGCCGCTGCGGCGGACTTCGTTGGCTGCGCGCAGACCGCTTGTGAGGCCGAGTGCTTCCCGCCGAACGTGAACGAGTGCAACCCCGTCACCAACGACGGCTGCAATGCTGGCGCTGGCGAGGCCTGTGACTACAGCCAAACGGGCTTCGTTTGCTACCCCGAGCCCAACACGCTCGTACTTTGCGCCGATTGCACCGGTGGCGATGACTTCTGCGCAGGCGGAACGACTTGCGGAGCGGACGGCAAGTGCGCCAAGTTCTGCTGTGATGACGGGGATTGCACCGCTGGCTCCACCTGCTCGCTGGACGGCCAGACTGGCGCCGGGACTTGCGTAACGGGTGAGGCCTCGGACTGCACGGCGCCCCTTCAGTCACCCTCCAACGGTTCCTGCGTCACCGTTGGCGGCTGAGAATCAGTAGAATGATCGACCGCCGTGTGGGTAACCACACGGCGGTTTGCTTTTCGCCGAAGGCGGATGCAGCGAACAGAATGACTCGTGCCCTCTTCGTGAAGAACGGCCGAAGGCCCGGTTCGACCCTCGACTTGGCACGAGTCATTTGTCGGCGTGCCAAAGCCCGGGACAAAAACAACCTTTTGACCTCCTTTGATGCGTAGCTAGAGCAGCGGCCGAGCATTCTCCAACGGTGAGCGCTGGAGACGATGACAGCTTCCAGGAGGACGACCTCCTTCGCGAGCTGGCCTCGGCACCGGCGCTCTCTCCGCCGGCACTGCCCCGCCCTGGTGATACCTTCGGACGATTTCGTATCAGCCACCGGCTCGGCAGCGGAGCTAGCGGAGTGGTGTTCGCTGCGACCGACGTGGTGCTTGGCCGTGAGGTAGCGATCAAGGTGCTCGTGCTCGATCCAACGCGAGCCCGGAAGCAAGTCCTGCTCGAAGCGCGCGCCGCTGCGCGAATTAGCCACCCTGGCGTGGCTTCGCTCTATGACGTCATCGAGCAAAGCGGCTCCCTCGCGCTCGTCCTTGAACGAGTTAGCGGAAGCACCTTGCGCGAGCTGCTTCAAGCGCACGGTCCACTATCGGAGCAGCGTGCAGTAGAGCTCATTCACCAAGCCGCGCTGGCCGTCGCCGCAGCGCATGCGGTCGGCATCCTGCATCGCGACCTCAAACCCGAGAACATCATGGTCACCGACAGCGGGCTAATCAAGCTGCTCGACTTCGGACTCGCGGCGGCCACAGGGCGAACACCTTGTAACCCGGCCGGCACACGCGGGTACCTCGCGCCGGAGGCCCTACTTGGGAATGCCAATGAGGCGAGTGACCAATACGCATTAGGCGTTATCTTCATCGAGGCTCTTACCGGCAAAAGGCCAAGCAACGCCCAGCTTCTGACCGGTCTTTCGCCCCGACTTGCATCGATCGTACGACGCGCGTTGGCGAGTTCGGCCTATCAACGTTATCCCAGCGTTGAAGCCTTCGCCGCAGCGCTCATGGCGAAGCGAGAAAGCACGGTACCCAAAGCTCTGGCGTCGCTCGCGGTTTCAGCCCTCGCGCTAATCAGCCTATCAGGCGACGTTGGTGACACGCATCGCGCATTCGCTAGTTCGAGCCCCACGGTGACCCCAACACGAGTTGAACGCACAGCATGTCCCCCACTCTTCACGAGCGAGGCAGATCAGCGGTGGCTAGGAGCGGCCGCAGCTAATATCCTATGCAAACAGGCCCGCAGCCTGCTCGGCGGCAGTCGAGGGCGGGCTGTCCCGCCGGCAGAGCTACTCGACCTTCCTGCTTCGCCGAGCCCTGATTTCCCGCGTGATCCTTTCTCCGCTCCAGAGGCCCGTGAACGCGCTCGTACGGCTGCACGCGAGCATGAGCCGGCGACCACCCTCGTGCTTGACGGTACCTTGGCGCGCAGTGGTGGCATGTTTGAAGTCACGCTGCGCGCCGAGCGTTCGGGGATCTTGGTTGGCCGCTCCGAAGGCCGAGGAACGTTGGCCGAAGCGAGCGCCCAAGCCATCGAAGAGCTCGCGCGTGACGGCGTGCTCCCGATCGCCGAAGCACCGGACAACGCCGACTTAGGCGCCGCTTTCACACCGCTCGAGCTCGCGGAACTCTCCTTTGCAGAGGCGGCCCTCGCCACCGGTGGCTCTCTCGCGGAGGCACGCAGACGGCTCGCCCCGCTGCGTTCACGCGACGCCGATGCCACGTTGATGGATTCGCTATTAGCCAAAGGCCTCGGACTACGCGATACGCTCGCTGCGCCGCCAGTCGACGAGACCGACGCTAGTACGTTGGCAAAGTCGGCGACCGCACACGCACTGATGGGCGGCTCGAGCGCGCCTAGCTCACTTGCGGCCCTCATCGAAGAACGCAGGTTTGATAACACATTAGCGTCTACCGAGCTCGAGCTCTTGCGGGCCGAAGCACTGCTGCGCATGTTGGCTGGCGAACGAGGCCCAGCGAGGGCGCTGGCGCTCGCGGCAGCACTGGCGGCTCCTCTCGACGCGCCCTGGAGCGTGCTCGCCCATACAAGCTTTGGTCGCCCCGAGTTCAAGACCGTGTCGCGCGCCCAATGCGCCTGGTCTCCAGAGGTCGCCGACGCCTGGAACATCGCCGCCTTCGTCGACACCGACGAGAGCCAACGTGCGGCTTGGCTCGAGCGCGCCTACCTCCTCAGTGACGGCTATCCCCTGTATGCGGGCAACTACGGTACTTGGCTATTGATTGACGGCCGGCTCGATGAAGCGCGCGGGGTGATTGCGCGATTGCGGGTCGGATCGCCAGGACAACGAGTCGCTGCGAGTCGCCTCTTGGTCGAGCTCGCGCTTGCAGAAGGCCGCGTTCTTGGAGCCTATGAAGAAGCCTGGCGCGCCCTGGGCGAACTCAGCACCATCGGCAGCATCGAGACCGGCGACATAGCGCTGGTGGCGCAAACAGTTGAGCTGGGTGTCCTCCTAGGTAAAGGGCCACAGACGGCCGAACGACTTGCTATCGAGTTCGTCTTCCCCGACCCACCAAAGCTCGACCCGGGCGCCTTCTCGCGTCAGGCGATCGCACATGGTTGCGCCTACGCCGAGCGTCGCGTGGCTGAGCGCTGCTTCGCTCGGCTCGACGAGCTCACCCAACGCGGCTACTTCCCGATTCAAGACACCGGCGATGCAGCCGCCTATGTTGAAGGCGCCCGGGCCTTTGCTGCGGGCGATCTCGAAGTATCGGGCGCCGCCTTTCGTCGAGTGCAATCCGAGCTGGGTGCGAAGGCCAGCGTAGCGGCGCTCGTGCTGGCCCAGCTAGGGGACATCGAGCGAGCCGACGCCATGGACCCACCTCGGCCCGGTACGATCGGCGGTATCTCCCTATCGCATTTGCGAGCGGCCAAACGAGCGTTTAGTGCGCATAACTGTGACCGCGCCCGACCGCTGGCCGAGCAAGCTTTGCGCGCCCTTCGCAACGTCGACGTCGAGTTCGAGGCGATGGAAGACATGCGCAAGATCGTGCGCGAATGCAAAGCGCCCTCTTCACCGAATAGCGATTAGAACCGCGGCTCGAGCCGAGCATCTAGCGGCAGAATCCAACGCTTGGTGGCCCAGCCGTCCTGCTCCTCGGCAAGGTCGATGGACGAATCGATCAAGGGAGCGCTCGGGCGCCCATTGAGCGATACCCATGACGATACATAGACGGCTACGGAGATGCCTCGTTCGGCGTAATCCGCCCGAACCACCTTCGCGAACTGCAAAAGCATATCGGGTTGCGCAGCCATCTGCTTGAGCTGTGGCGGCGTCAGGTAGTCCTCCGGTCGGACTTGCCACCCAAGCCCAGACCTCTTGTCTCGGACCCGCACCTCGACGTAACCGTTCTTCTCCGCCAACATCACATGCCAGGAGTAGCGGTAGCCTTCATCGGTCCAAAGCGAAGAGCCTGGGTAGAGCAATGCGCGCAGCGGAAAGAGGAGCTGGAAACCAACATATGGCAGTAACCATAGCGGCAACGCGGCCGTAGGTTTGCTCGTTGGGTCTGAGGTTGGCTGATAATGCGGCAGCCACCTTGGGGCACGGAACAGACCCCGGATCCAGCTTCGCGGCGCCTCTGGTGGGAAGAAGACCAGCGCAAAGAGCGACATAAACAGTGGAAACATGCCGATCGGGAAGAGCCGGGCTGTAACGACATGGAAGCCAACGACAACCCCGTACATCACCAAACGGGTACGTCGCAATGAGAGCAAGAGCGGAGCTGAAAGATCAAACAACATCCCAGCCCAGCTCATGACGAACGCCGTCTCTTTGTGCATGAGCAGCGGGCCAATCAAGAACACATCCTGATTGCGGGAAAGCCAGATGGTCAGTGGCTGTGCGTGAATAAGCCAGTCTGGTCCCAGCTTGGCGACGCCCCCAAAAAAGTACACACATCCTACCTGAAAGCGCAGGAGCCAAACCATCCAGCGCGGCAAGCTAGTTACCTTCAGGTTCAACCGGCGACTATCGAGTGAACCCACATGATGCAGCGGTAAGAGCGACATCAACACAGCGAGCAGGCTCACAAGATAGTAGTGGTTGAGGTAGTACGTCGTATCGATCGCGTGGGCGTAGCTAAAGAGAAGCGCAAAGAGCAGGCTACTTAGCCTATAGTAGGCGCCGAGCGCGATCCCCAGCGCAGCGAGGCCTATGAGCCCAAAGACCACGTACATACCAAGGCCTGGTAGCGGTGGTAGCCAACCCACTCCCCAGAAAGGGAAGTGCATCGCTGGCTCGAGATAGTGCTCCTTTACCCAGCCTCGAGCCACGAACCGAACCGTCGCGACAAACAGCAACACACCAAAGAGTATGCGGAAGAGCACCAGCGAAGCCGGGTCCACCGGCTCGTGCGCGCGCTGCCGCAGCCGCTCGATCACGCTCAATCACCGTCCATATCACTGAAGGAAATGGTTACTCCCAGCGCGGTCGCAAGGTCACTCGCGAGGAGCTGTTTGACGCTGCGTAGCGCCTCAACCGCCTTCGCCAGCAGCTCAGCTTCGCTCTCCAGCGCCGTCCGCAACGGGCCGGGTATGTTCTTTACAGACTTCTCCGCTGCGGTGAGTGCGGCCTGGAACTCACTATCCAAGGTTGGCGAACGATCCTTGACCAAATCGCCCATCCCGAGCCCTTGGACGTCGGCATAGTCCCCGTAATAGACAGCAATAGCGCCTGCGAGCAGCGCCAGCGTATCCTGCAACGTATTGTCGGAACGGCGAGATTCCTCGAGTTCAGGCGCAAGAACGCCAGTATTGCTCCCAAGCGGAGCTGCGATGGTTTGGATCGCCAGGTCTGAAGCATAAAGCAGTTGGTTGAATAGGGCGTCCATCGCGTCCTTGGGACTCTTGTAAACCTCACTCCCCGCGCCCGCAGTTGCGAGCTCCTCCGCATGCTTCGCAAAGGCGGCTACCAAGCGATTCACCTCCGACGCCAGGTCATCTCCCAGCGCTCGTAGGAAGGCTCGGCGCTTATCGTCTTCGGCTAGAGACATGAGCACCACCTCGTCGCCAGCCTGTGAGTCGAAGAGCAGGTACTCCAGCGCCGGCAGCCCCTTGCGCGTCGTTCCAAGCGAGCTGGGCTCGAAGGGCGGGCCTGATGCGATTGTCTCCTCCACCGCCTCGGGCTCGCAGCCCTTATTCCATCGTATATTGGCCTCCACATCCTTGGCAGGGCCAAAGCCGAACACGCGCGCTGCGCTCCAGGCTGCCTGTGTGTCCCGCCATGCAGCTTGCGTCGTGGCGAGGCCCAGCGCCGTAGGCTCATCTACAAGCGCGACAATGCTGTCCTTCAACGTCGTCGCGGTCTCGGCTAGTAGGCGGTAACTCGGCTTGACCACGATCTCCGCGAGGTCTTGCAACACCTTCGCCTCGTCTACTGACCCCAATGAATCGTCGGCGCATGCGACCCAAAGCGTACTAGCAGCGACAAGAAACCTTCGACGATTGACCGCCATCAGAGAGACTCCAAGAACAGCATTAGATCCTCACGGTCTTCGGACGACGACATGCGAAAGGCCTCACGAGCCGCCTCCCCTTCCCCGCCATGCCAAAGGATTGCCTCGGCCAGGTTTCTCGCCCGACCGTCATGCAAGAAGAACGTATGCTTGTTAACGCTCTCTTGCAGCCCTATGCCCCATAGAGGGGGTGTCCTCCACTCCGATCCTGAGGCCAAAAAGTCCGGCCGATTGTCGGCTAGACCTTCCCCCATATCGTGAAGAAGCAGATCGGTGTAGGGCCAGATCTTCTGCTCCGAGAGTTCGGGATGCCCGGCGAGTTGGCCTGTCCTAAGGGCAAAAGCGTGGCACCCGCCGCAGCCCATCTCCCGGAACAGGTCGCGACCACGAAGGACCGCGCTACTCCCAACGTTGCGGCGAGCAGGCACAGCCAGCGTCTTTGAATAGTACGCTATGTTAGTAAGCTTACTTTCATCGAGTTCGGGGCTGCCACCCGTGGGTGAAGCCTGACAATCAAGCTGCGCCGCTGTGCAGCTCTCCTCTGGAAAGAGGGAGGACGTTATGCCCAGATCTCCAAGGAAAGCGCCGGCTGTTTGCTGTAACACCGTAGGCTGATTGGCCTTCCACCCAAACCGACCAAGGGCAGTCTGCCCCGCGGCTACGTCATAAACGTAGTTCGGGCGGCCGCTAATACCGTCTGCATCGGCGTCCTCTGGGTCCGAAAGCGCAAGGATGGTCTGTTCCTCGAGCGCTTCCAACAGCCCCAGCCCAATCATCGCGGGAGCCACTCGCGGGGAGACTAGCACCTGTGGGTCGAGTGGCCCGTAGGCAGGAGACTCAATAAAGTAGCGCGGACGCCTCAAACTGAACGGTTCACCGTCCCCGTAGCTTCCAGCTACATCCTCATAAACGACCCGCGGAGCAGCCTCCCCAGCAACGCCGAGGATGCCAAAGGGATTGAGCTGACCGCCATAGTTAGGCTCGGCTAGGGGGCCACCGTCCTCGTTCACTCCTGGAATGCTCAGTCGCAATAGCAAGCCAACAAAGTCATTCCCCTCTTGGGGCGGCTTGCCCCGACCATCCTTGAAGTGACATCCTGAGCAGTTCGTTGAGTTGAAGAGCGGGCCCAGTCCGTCCGTACCGGCAGCAGAGGCTGGGGCTGTCACCCATGTACGCCCAAAGAGGTGATCGCCCAACGCAAAGACCTCCCGCCCCTTGTCATCCAAGTTGCGCGCTGGACGAGCAAAGGCCTCGCGCGACTCGTCAAATACGGTGGTTTCCCCGCCGGAGAGTTCCTCCCCTGCCTCTACGGCAGGAGCGGATGAGGATTCGCCTTCGGGCTCACAACCGGCCGCCGCGAGCAGCAGAGCAGACGTGAAGCGTGTCCTCTGGAGACGCATGGGAGAGTGCAGCATCTTCGGCGAGCCCGCTATTCAAGATTGATGGTTACACCGAGAGCCGTCGCCACCTCGACGGTCGTATCGGTTAGCTGCGCCAGCGCTTCCATCGCCAACTTGATCTTCTCGCGCCCGCCACCGACAGCCTCGTCATTGATGGCTTGGTCGAATGGGACCGGAATCGTGCCAATGGCAGCGATCACCGCTGCCAAGTCAGCCTTCATACGCGCATCGAGCTCAGGATCCACGCTCGCGACTAAATCGTCCAGGCCTGGACCGTCCTCGGCGCCGAAGCGGCCGAGATAAACGTTCTCGATTCCGATTGCGTCATTGAGGTGGTCCACATGGGTTGTATCGCTGAAGCACGAGTGCTCCTCCTCTTGGTCTCGCTCTTGATAAGCATTGTTCATGCGCTCATTGCGCAACTCGCCGCCGGCGAGGCTACCCATCCCCGTCAGAATCTTCTGCAGCGCGGAACGCGGATCCGCGACAAATTCGCGCCGATAGTTGTCGCTGCTCGGCTCCCAGCTTGCCTTGACGGACTCTAGATCCGCGACCAGTAGCGCAGTGACCTCCTTGAGGTAAGTACCGCGACGCTCCGCGTTGAGCGCAGTTCCACCAGCAGCGAGGTAGTCTGTATGGCTGCGCAGCCCAGCGTCATTGGGCTGCTCATTGAGATCTTGCCCCCAAAGCAGAAATTCGATGGCGTGGAAGCCAGCAGACAGGCTCTTCTCATTGACGGCCTCATTGGCCTCAGCAATGCCCGCTTGGGTTATCTGCGGAAAACCCTCAGGGTCATTCACGATCCCAGCGGTCTCGTTACCCGCCACGTAATCGATATAGTTCTCATCGAGCGGCCAACCGTTGATCTTGCCCTCGGGGCCAGTCTCTTCGTTGTCGATCGGTCCGTTGTAGAAGCGATACACCTCGGATTGGAGATAGGCTGGCCGGGCCGCATTCCAAGCGTCTTTGGCTGCTTGGTGCGTCTCTACGGAAGGAGCTTCAACAAACGCGGAAACTGCAGTTTCCAGCGTTTTCGCTCGGTCAAGCACGAGCGCATAGTTGGTGTGTACGTTCTCCGCGTAGCTATCCACGACGGGCTGTAGCTGTGTATCGCTCAAACCACTCCCGGCGCCACCACCCCCGGTGCCTCCTGTGCCTGCGCTGTCTCCACATGCCGAGAAGCCCAGCAGAGCGGCGCACGCGAAACCCCCGACAAGCCAATGGTCAACGAACAATGCACTCTTCATATTGAAAATAGTAATCAATATCGTTTTCATTAGTCAACGATATTTTGTTGTGCCATGAAGCCGCATGGTCAATCCGAGGTGGTTTGCAGCTGTGGGCGTCTCCACCTTGACTGTGCTCCTAGAGGCTTTTGTCTTGGCGGAGCCGCCGAGCGGCGCGCCAACCGCGCCGGTGCCCGAGCAGGCCCCAAGTGAGGTCCCTATTGAGCCGACGAGCGCAGAGCCACTCGAGGTTCACGTCCTTGGCGACGGGGATGACAACTTGCAAAAGGTCCCTGGGAGTCGGGCTCTACTGACCAAGAAAGAGGTCGACCGTACGGCTCCGCGCACGAGCGCAGAGCTGCTGCGGCGAATGCCGAGCCTCACCGTCACCTCCGAGGATCCGCATGGGCTACGACTCAATGTCGGATTGCGCGGGCTCGACCCAACGCGCAGCCGCTCAATTCTCGTCCTGGAAGACGGCGTGCCCATTGCGATCAATCCCTACGCCGAGCCAGACCTCTACTATTCAACGCCGCTTAGCCGCATAGCGGGTATCGAGCTCGTCAAAGGGAGTGGTGCAGTGCTCTTCGGCCCGCAAACTATTGGAGGAGTGCTCAATTTCCTAACCCACGCTCCGCCCGGTCAACGCGAGTTCGTTGCTAAGTTGGAAGCTGGAGACTACGGCTTTGTGCATGGCTACGCCCGCTATGGTGATAGCCAAGACGATGTCCGCTACTTGGTATCAGCCGACTTCAAACGCGCGGACGGCCCCCGCGAGATTGGCTTTCACGCCTTGGATGCCATGGGAAAGGCAGCCTTCCCAACGGGGCCGCACGGGGAACTACTGGTGAAGGTAGGGGGTTACAACGAGCTTTCAGCTTCGACCTACGTTGGGCTTACCCGCGATCAGTTCGAGGCGAACCCGGAGCAGCCCACCCTCGCGCCCGATGATCAGTTCCATGTTCGTCGTTTCGATCTCTCGCTGACGCATCGTGAACAGTTGAGTGAAACGGTCGAGCTGCGCACCTTGGCCTACGGTTATGTGACCAACCGGACCTGGCGCAGGCAGCGCTACGACCGGCAAGCGGTGGAGGGCGTTGACTACACTCGGGTCGAGGGAGACCCAACTGTCCCACTAGGAGCCATCTATTTCCGCGATGAAAGCATGATTCGGGATCGGCACTACCAAGTTGCCGGGCTCGAGCCCATGCTCACTGCAAAGCTCAATCACGAAGCAGTGCGACAAACACTAACCGCAGGAGTTCGCGGACACCTTGAATTGGGCCAGCGGGACCAGCGCGCCACAGATACCGTTCGTTCCAACGCGGGAGAGAGCGAGACGCTCGAATCGCAAAAGAGTTTGGCACTAGCCCTCTTCGCCCAAGACAGAATCGCTTTTCGCGATTGGCTATTGGTAACTCCGGGCGTCCGCCTGGAACACGCTGCGATGACCCGCGGGACCCAACGTGAACTCACGGCGGATGGCCCACGGGACGTCGACTACTCCGGAGATTCCTCGACCACAGCGTTGATTCCTGGCCTAAGCATGCTGCTGGGCACGCCTGACTTCAACGGCTTTGGCGGTATTCACGTTGGCTACTCCCCGCCACGGATCTCCTCGGCAATTACGCCTGAAGGGCAGGATCAAGCACTCTCGGCCGAGCGCAGTACCAACTACGAGGCTGGAGTCCGCGTGCGACCGACCAAGGGCATCTCGCTCGAGGCTACTGGATTTTTAATGGTCTTTCAGAACCAGATCGTGCCGGCCACAGCCTCGAGCGGAGTGCAGAGCGAACTGGTCAATGGGGGCTCTACGGTTCACCGTGGCGCAGAGGGAAGCATGCTCTTTGAGGTCGGACGACTTGCTGCTTGGCCGGAGGTCAATCTCGATCTCGCGTTGCGCTACACCTATGCGCTAGCGACCTATCAGGGCGGGCTGTTCAACGGGAACGTTCTCCCTTATGCACCCGCACACCACGGCAGCGCCTCGCTCGCCTTCGAACATGAGGTTGGAGTTGGCGCGCAAGCCTCTTATGCATTTACGGGTCCGCAGTTTACGGACGAAGTCAATTCGGTGCTCGCCGACGCCTCCGGCCGCGTTGGAGAGATTCCGCTGATTGGTACGCTGGATCTCGTGGGGCGTTACACCTACGCGCCCTGGGGCCTGACGGCTGGCGTCTCCGTGAAGAACGTCGTTGGGAACGTCTTTATCGAGACCCGACGCCCGGATGGCATTCACACCGGAGGCTTTCGCCAGATCATCGGCAGCCTTCAATTCGAGCTACCGCGCTGAGCAACTATGCGTCCTGAAGCAGAGCCGCGACCCGCGTGGAGGCACCGTCGATCGGGCCGCAGTTCTCCGCGGGCGGCTTCGCGTCGGAGGCCTCGAGCCGCTGCTTGGTCGCGAACACGGCGGTGATCGTCATGGTTGAAGTTTCAGCTTCGTAGCCGGCATAGGCCAGCTTGGCCAGGCCCTCGGTCTTGAGCCAATTCACGCGCGCGAGCGCGCGGGCCTGCAACTCGGCCAGCGGTCCCACGGAGCTCTCGGTTCGAGCAACCATCCAGCAAGCTTTGCGCTCAGCCGCAACACCATCGCCGTTCTGCTGTTGCCAGACGCGCCCAATCCGAAGCACCGGATGGGTTGCCACGCCAAAGTCGTCGGGTACCACGGTGAGCCCCCGTATCGAGAAGTAGCCAGCCGCAGCACCAAACTCGTCGAACACCGCGTAACGCTGGGTTCCAGCCGACTTAACCTCGTACGCGCAGTCTTCGATGACCACTCGGTTGGGGTCCGGGGCACTCATGGTCTGAGTCTCTCGCGTCCCTCGCTTGAAGTCACGGCGATTGAACACCTCCTGCCTCGCGGCATTCGAATCGAGCAGCCTTCATTCGTGGCGGTTGTTCCGTTCGCTGCGTCAACCTCTGGCCTTTGGAGTAAGGTGACGTGTTGCTCGCAAGCAAAGGCTCGAGCGTGAGGAGAACAGAATGAAGCCCGGAAGAAACGACCCTTGCACCTGCGGCTCTGGCAAAAAGTATAAGAAATGCTGCGCCATTACCGATGATGCGGCGCGCGTGGCTGAGTTAACCGCTTCGCGAGCCGCCGCTGCAGCAGCTGCCGCTGCGGAGGCAGCTGATCCGGAGGCAAAGGAGAAAGCTCAAGCTGCGGCTGCCCAACGAGCGGCCGCTGGGCGCCCGCTACCGAACGCAGCCCAGAAGCCGAAGACGCCGCCGCGTCCTGGACCTGCCGTGGTGCGCAAGCACGCTGTTTAGGTCTGCAACGCTTCGGCTGCGGCGCTGTCCAGCCACCGTAGCGCAGCAAGCAAGCCGATGGCTGCCAGGGCGCTCAAGGCTGCAGCCGCGCCAAAGGCGGCTCGAGGATCGTACGCATAGAGCAGGCCAAAGCCAACGTTGGCGCCCAAGAGGCCAAGACCGACGACCGCATGATTGGCTCCGAGCGCGCGACCTCGCAGCGCGGTCGGAGCCAATCGCGTTATCAGCGCCTTCTCTGCACCCTCGCCCAGACCAAAGTGAAAAGCATAGAGCGCAAAGAGCGCCATCGTGGTGGTGGCGCTCATCGAACATGCGAAGCCAAGATAGGCAGCCGCGTAAAGGAGCCAACTCAAGCCGGTTGCTTTCGCTACGCCAACTCGATCTGCGAGCAGTCCCCCCGGCGCGTTGAGCAGCGACTTACCAAGTTGTAGACCTATCCAGATAAGAGGTAGCCATTTCAAGGACACGCCTTGCGCAAGTAAGTGCGCCATCAAGAACGTATCGGAAGCACCCGCAAGGCTGAACAGCGCAACCAACCCCAACACAAGCTTGAGGCGTGCAGAAAAAGCAGGCTGAGCCGAAGTCAGGCCTACTTCTGATTGAGCAGTAGTCGGAGGCTCGGGTGGCTCGGGTGGCTCGGGTGGCTCTGGCGGCGTTGGGACATTGGACGTGCGGCGTCTCAACAGTGCGGCTGCCACGAGCGTAGATAGGACCCCGGGGACGAACGAGGCTAGCAACACCTGCTCAAGGGTGAGCTCCAAGACCGAGAGCAACAGGAAGGAGGTAAGCCCGCCTACGACTGCGCCAAGATTATCCATCCCACGATGGATGCCGAAGGCGTAGGCGCGTCGCTCCTGTGCAACGCTCGCGGCCAAGATTGCGTCACGCGGTGCCGAGCGCAGACCCTTGCCGACCCGATCTACGCTGCGCAATAGGAGAGCGTGCCAGGGCGCTCCAACGAAGGCGTAGAACGGCCGGACCAAAGCGGCCATTCCATAGCCACCTACGACAAGGTAGCGCGCGGCAATGCCGCGATCGGCCAAGCTCCCGCCTAAGTACTTGAAGCCTGCGCTCAGCCCCTCGGCGGTTCCCTCCATCAGGCCTAGTGAGCGCGGTCCGCCGCCCACGCTCGCCAATACGGCTGGGAGCAACGGTACAACCATGTCCGCAGCGGCATCGGTCAGCAACGACACGAGGCCTAACCCCCATACGATCATGGGCACACTCCGGGGACTGGGCCGAGCGACCGGAGAGCTAGACATTGATATTGGTTTCTAAGCGAAGCGCGCTTGCTACTCGCTCAAAGACAAACGGGGCAGCCGCACGAGATGCCCTCGGGAACATCGGAGCAAACGGTGAACGGGTCAACGCAAGCAGCCGCCGCCAAACAATCACAACTAACCGTGTCACACGGGCCAGGATCGACGCAGTGGTAGCTCGGATTGTGAGCTACGAGAGCGACGCAGGTCGAAGCTGCACTACAGTCTTCACACGCCGTGACATCGGCGCACTCTTGCTCGGGTAGGCAGCCGCCCCAGCAGCCGTTGACCACACTCGGTTGCTGGCCCGCGGGACATTCTGGCTTGGGTGTGAGACATACAGTTTGAGCGCCGTCACACGAGAAAGACGTCACACACTGCCCAGCCGAGCAACGCGCAGTCGGCGGAGGCTCTGCCGGCCCGACTGCGGTGCAAGCGGATATCACGCACGCCAGATCACACTCCGGCTCAGTTGCCGAGTTGGGGATACCCGAACACTCACAGCAGTTGTCGACCAACTTGCAATCGGCATCCTCAGCGCACTCCGCAACAGCGGGTCCGGCTCCGCTTCCGCCGCCGCCGCTGGCTGCGCCTCCCAAGCCACCAGTGCCACCAGTGCCACCCGCTCCGCCGGCGCCCGCTGCGCCACCGCCAACGCTCGCGGTCCCGCCATCACCGCCTGCGCCGCCTCCCCCGGTCATGGCTCCACCGCCGCCAGCCCCTCCACCCGCGCTGCCGCCGGCTCCGCTTCCGCCTGAGCCATCATCTCCGCAGCCAAGTAGCGCCAGCATGCAAACCAAGCCAATTCGTTTCATCGGAGCCTCCAAGAAAAGGGCCCGCACGCTAGCACTGCTCGAGGCGAGTCACCATCATGCGCTAGACGGCGCCTCGCTCTGAAACCACCTCCGAGCCAGACCCCGAATCGGGCGCCGAATCAGGAGAGGATGGCGTTCGAAAAGGCTCGATCACAGGCAACAGCCGCTGCCTCGACCTCGGAGCAACGTCGACCGCGTCACGCGGGAAGAAGATGCAAACCTCAGTACCGGCGCCACGCTCACTGCGGATAGTCAAGCGCCCATGGTGAGCATCGACGACCCTCGAAACGATCGCCAGCCCAAGCCCGGTACCGGTCGGCCGAGTGGTAAAGAACGGGTCCAGAGCGCGCTTGCGGACCACCGTATCCATCCCTTCGCCGGTATCACGAATTGTGACGTTGACCCCTTCGGTCGACCTGGAGGCCCGCACGGTGACCTGAAGGCTACCGCCAGCTCCCATCGCCTGAACCGCGTTGTGAAGCACGTTATCAATCGCTTGTCGCACCAGCACGGCGTCTCCTCGCACCCGCGGGGGCTTGGCCTGCACAATCAGCTCGACCTCGACGCTTGGCGACTCGCGAATATGGGAAACGGCTCGCTCAACGATCTCAGCGACATCGACGCTCTGATCGGCCACGGAGAGGGGCCGCGCATAATGCAGTAAGTCACCGACGATGCGGTTGAGCCGGGTTGTCTCCTCGGTCAGGATTGCGAAGAGCGTGTCCAGTTGTTGGCGGTCGGAGGAGCCCTTCTTGAGCGCGCTCACGGCGTTCATGATGATGGCGAGGGGATTTCTCACCTCGTGCGCAATGACGGCAGCCAGCTCTCCAACAGCGGCCAACTGCTCCTTACGTACGAGCTCGTCCTGTCGTACCCGCAGCGCTCGGAAGGACTCGGATACTGACTCTGAACGAGTGCGAATTTCATCACGCTCGGTGCGCACCTGCTCACCCAGGAGCGCCACGCGCGCGATGTGACCACCAAAGAAAGCGACAGCAAACGCGGCGAAACCAGCGTGCGTCGTGGGTACATGCGCAATGCCGATCGCTGCGATCACGGCGTCATAGACCGCACAGGCCGCAAGCAAGAGCCCGCCCACAAATGCGAACGGCCCCAAGGCGATCTCATGCTTCATGACCTCGCCAATTCGCAGCACCATAAAGATCACGATTGCCGCAAACACCACGGCACCGAGTCGCCCCAAAAGCGTCGGCGGTCCCTCCGGATCCAACTGCCCCGCGAGCGCGAGCCCCATGAACACCAACACCAAGAGCACGCCTATGAGTGAGCGCTTGCGCGGCAACCGACCTTGGTTGTGTTGACGAAAATAATCGATAATCAGCGGGGGCACCGCGAATGCGCTGGCCAGCGATATGCGACATAGAATGTCCGCAACCTGTCCGCTCGATAGCAGCTCGAACGCCTCCGTGGCGGTCGACAACGAGAGCACCCCACACAATCGTACGAGAGCGAGTCCGCCTGGCTCGGCCTTCGGTCGACTCGCCGCCCACCAGCAGAACACCGCGACAATGGCGTGCAGCATCGCCCAGCAGAAGAGAAAACCCGCAAAGACCTGAAGGCTCAACGGGGCCTATTGTGTCAGGACCGGAGACAAAAGACTGCAGCTTCAGCAGAGATTCGGTGGGTCGTGAGCAAGCTCGTCTGTGTAAGATGCGCCCGTGGCAAAACGAGAGCGCTACCTGTTCGTCTGCACCAACAGCCGCCCCCACGGCACTCCTAAAGGCTCCTGCGCAACGCGCGCTGCGGTTGAGTTGCACGCCGCCCTCAAAGCCGAGATCAACGCTCGTGGGATGAGTGGAACCCAAGTGCGCGCCTGTACTTCGAGCTGCTTGGACGTATGCTGGGCTGGGCCCGCGATTCTCGTTGCCCCTGACAACGTGGTCTTGGGCCGCGTTACGACGGCAGACGTCACCAGCATCGTTGATGCGCTGACGAAGGACGCGCTGGAGCATCCGCTGCTGATCGGTGCCGACGACTACGATGCTAAGACGGCCGGGCCTAGCCTCCCGGAGCTTCCTCCAACCCCGTGAAGCTGCGGCTCGAGATCGAGGAGGAGCTCAGCGGCGCACTACGGACCAACCAAGGAGCGCCAGACCAAGCGATGCACCTGGTTTTGCGCCATAGCTTGAGCTCGCGTCGGAACATCCAAACCTTGGGCGTCATCAACATTGATGGGCTTGCCACTAGCTGCCCGATCTCAGGGGCGCTCGAGCACTTCAATGGCCGCTTGAGCTATATCCTCGCCTTCAGCACCGAGCAGGATCGTTACTGCCTGCGAGCGCTCAAGCGCAGTTATTGGTCTGACCCGTATGCCGGCCTGACGATGCTTCGCGGATCGCTTTGGTCGCAAGGCCCTAAGCAAGAATCGATAGGGCAAGTGCTGCTCCGCTTCGACGCCCGCGCTTCGCTTCAAAAACTGTGGAGGAGCCTCGCTTTTCATGCGTGAGCGCCTGCGCCAATGTGTCGCCGATCTACGGCTCCACTTCTCGCCGGAGGCAACGCTGCGAATCTTCGCCAACGTTTGGCTGGAGTCGCAAACCGGCCGCGAGCGGCGCCTGACCGGCGATGAGCTGACCGAGCTCGTAGTGGCGCCGCTGCCATTCAGTGGGCCCTGCCCGCAACCGAAGAGGCCCGCCCTCAACCTGCACATACCGACCCCAACTGAACCTGCGCAGCTGAGCGCGTGGCTCGGCGACGTCTACCAGGTTCTGCTAAGCGAACGCGATGAACGGCGAGCGCGCGGCGCTCATCACACAGACCCTGCACTCGCTCGCGAGGTCGTTGAGCGGACCCTCGTTCCGTTGTTCGCGGCTACGCAGTCGCGCACCATGATCGTCTGTGATCCAGCGGTTGGTAGTGGGGTCTTTTTGGTCGAGGCAGCGCACACGCTCAGACGGCTTATGCGAAGGCCAGTCCACGAGATCGTCGCTCATTCGTTGCGCGGTGTGGACATCGATCCGGGCGCAGTCTTCTGCGCGCGCTTGGGGCTCTTTGCGCTCTCGGATCGGACGCGTAAGTCGATAAGTGCCATTGAGCGGTCGGTGGTGGTTGGGGACTTCGTTACCGCGGATCCGTTTGCCGGGGAGATCGATGCCTACGTTGGAAACCCGCCGTGGATCGCGTACAAGGGCCGCGCCGCCGAGCCGCTGCCTCGCGCTCGCGCCGAGTATCTGAAGAAGAGCTGTGAGGCGTTCGCGGGCTATCCAACCTTGCACGGCGTCTTCGTCGAGCGCTGCGCGGCGCGCCTCACCGCCTCGGGTCGACTCGGGCTAATCGTACCCACCTCGATGGCCGACCTCGCCGGATATGCTCCTACGCGAAGAGCGCATGACCGCCATTGCCAGGTAGATCCGTCGCTAACCGACTATGGGGCGCACGCGTTTGCAGGCGTCTTTCAACCCGCCATGGCCTTGCACTCCACCAAGCGCGCTTGCAAGGTTGAGCCGGGCTCGGACGAATGGGCTCTTACGCGCGAGGACGTCGACCTTGTGACAATGGCGCTGCTGGACCGAACCAAACGAATGCCCCGGGTTCCAGGCGCTTCTTTTGGTGAGCGTGGTATCCAAACCACCGCAGCGGATAAGCCCCGGATGGCCAAAGAGCGGAGCGGGCGTTTCTCGCAACCCCTTCTATCGGGTACGGAGGTTCGGCCTTTTCAGCTGCTTCCGCCGCAGCTCTTCGTTGCGCCCAAAGACTTCGCGACGCGACTACGAAGCGAAGATGACTGGCGCGAGGTCGACGTACTGATCCGCCAAACAGCGCGCTTTCCGATGGCGGCGATGAGCAGCGGGGCACCGTTTCGCAACTCCGTTTTGGCTGGCTTCAGCCGTGAGCCCTTCTCGAGCGCCGGGCTCATTGCCTTCCTTAACTCGAACGTCGTGCGCTTCCTTCACTATCAACGCTTCCGCGACGCCCGCCAAGGTATGCCACAGCTCAAGATTGGGCATCTGCGCAGCCTGCCGCTTCCATCCACGAGCCAGAGCTTCTTTGGGGCCCTCGATCGTATTGGCCTTCAACTCTTGCACTCAGCACACGATACCGAAGCGATGAGGCAACTTGACGCACTCGTTGCAGCAGCGTTCGAGCTCACTGAAGCGGAGCAGCAGCGAGTACGGCTTTGGGCCCAAGACCTCGGGCGAGTACCGACGGCCCGCGCTTTGACGAACAAGAACCAGATTGCTAAGTCTGACCCATGAAGAGAGTTGAGCCGGCCTCGTCGCTCCTGCTGATCGTGGACATTCAGGAGAAGCTCGCCCGCGCGATGCCCGAGCAAGGGCTCGAAGAACTTAAGCGAGCCGCTAAGATCCTGTGCGAGTCGGCAGCCGCGCTCGGGGTACCAACGCTGGCTACAGAACAGTACCCCGCGGGGCTTGGGCCCACTCTACCCGAGCTCTCACAGGCCCTCTCAAACCTTGGTACGCAGGTATTGCCGAAGGTCGAGTTTAGCGCCGTTGAGGCACCAGGCTTCAATGCAGCCTTCTCGAAGTTCCCTGTTCGCTCCGTCATTGTGATCGGAATGGAGACCCACGTCTGCGTATTCCAAACGGTTCGTGAGCTTTCCCTACGCGGGCTCGACGTGCACGTTCCGTTCGACGGTGTGCTATCGCGGCGCGACGATCATAAACAGGTTGGTATCGAGCTATGCCGGCGCGCAGGCGCGACCGTGACGAGCGCAGAGACGCTCGCCTTCGACTGGCTGCGCGTGGCCAGCGGGGACGCGTTCAAGCGCATCTCCAAGGTCGTACGTTGATCGCTTAACCGTATTGACGGCCAAGCAAGCCGCAAATGCGCTCTAGCCCTTGCTGATCGATAGCAGAGAAGGCGGCCGGGTCATCCGAATCAACGTCAAGCACCGCGAGCAGTTTCCCCGTTGGAGCGATCACAGGCACGACAATCTCGCTCTCGGTGGAGGAAGCGCAGGCGATATGACCTGGAAACTCATGCACGTTGGGCACCAGCACAGTGCGCTGCTCACGGGCGGATGCGCCGCAAACGCCGCGAGCGAACGGGATCCGCAGACAACCGTGACCACCCTGATAGGGGCCTATCACGAGCAGCTCCGGCTCCATATGCCGGTAAAATCCCGTCCAATCGAAGTAGGCAAACGCTGTATGCAGCTCGCATACGGTGGTGGCCATCGCGGCCACCCAATCAGCTTCGCCCTCGAGGATCGTGGCCACGCTCTGGTAGACGCGCTCATAGGCTTGCTCGCGTTCCTCAGCGCTCGCTGAACGACTCACGCACACTTCACTCTTCACGGGGCTTGCCTTCCTCTTCTCCCAACTTGCGATAGATGGTCCTCGTCGAGATCCCCAAGAGCTGCGCCGCCACACTCTTGTCTCCCTTGGCATGCCGGAGCGTCTCGCGAATGAGCCGGCGCTCGACTTCATCGAGCGGGGTACCAACTCCGAAGGTGATCGTACTATCGGTCGAGTTCTCGTTCTCGACGATCGTCTCGGGGAGGTCCTCCAAGCGCAGGGTGTCGCTTCGACACAAAACGACGGCCCGCTCGACGACATTCTCGAGCTCACGAACATTGCCCGGCCAGGAGTAGCCCGCCATCTTTTGCAGCGTATCCCGCGCAACGCTGAGGCGAGGCTTCGCGTTCTTCTTGCAATAGACCGTTAAAAAATGATCGACGAGCAGCGGAATGTCCTCCCGCCGAGTGCGCAAAGGAGGCGCGGTAAGCGCAATCACGTTCAATCGATAGTAGAGGTCGCTTCGAAAGCGACCTGCAGCGACCTCGCCGGCGAGATCTCGGTTGGTAGCCGTGACGATGCGTACGTCCGCCTTGTGTGGCTCTCCGCCCACCGGCTCGTACTCTCCCTCCTGCAGAACGCGCAGCAGCTTGACCTGCACCGCTGGTGAGAGTTCACCGATCTCATCGAGAAAGAGCGTACCTCCGTCGGCGCGAGCGAACCGCCCTTCACGCTTGGAGACGGCGCCTGTGAAGGCGCCCTTCTCATGACCGAACAGCTCCGCCTCCAAAATGGATTCTGGGATGGCGGAACAATTCACAGCGACGAAGGGCTTGTCGCGACGAGAGCTGTGCTGATGGATAAACCGGGCCAGAAGCTCTTTGCCTGTACCTGACTCTCCGAGCACGAGCACGGTCGCGCTCGAGGGCGCAGCCTGTAGCGCAATGTCCAATACGCGCCGCAGCGCCGCGCTCGACCCGACGATCTCCCGACCGACGAGTACGCTCAGCTCCTGCCGAAGTTGCCGATTCTCGAGCGTCAGGCTGCGCCGCTCAGCGGCCTTGCGCACCGTCTTGACGATGGTCATCCGCTTGAGCGGCTTCTCCACGAAGTCGTAGGCGCCATCCCGCATGGCCTGCACCGCCGCCTCGACAGTGCCGTAGGCCGTCATGAGCACCAACTCGACGTCTGGGGCTAGCTGCTTCACGGCGCGCAGCAGCTCCAAACCGCTGGTAGCCGGCATCATGACGTCGGTGAGCACGACGTCCACCGGGTGAACCCTCAGAATATCCAGCGCCTCGCGCGCATTGTGTGCGGTGAGCACCAGCATGCCGTCGCGCTGAAAGATCTTCTCGATGCTGGTGAGGTTGCTCGGTTCGTCGTCAACGACGAGCACCGTGATCGCGTTGGCTGCCGGAGATTCGCCGTTCATTGATTGGGTCACGATAACCCTTAAAAGGGCGAGCTTGTTCCCCTTCTTCTACGGTTCGTAAGCGAGGTTGGGCCCCAGCCAGCGCTCGACCTCGGCGGGCGTCATCTGCTTGCGCTGAGCATAGTCTGCCACTTGGTCCTTATCGATCTTGCCCAGCGTGAAGTAGCGAGCGCGTGGATGCGCAAAGTAGAGGCCGCTCACGCTCGAGCCAGGCCACATCGCGAAAGACTCGGTGAGCTTCATACCGGTCGCGGCTTCCACTCCCAAGAGCTGCCATAGCGTTCCCTTCTCCGTGTGGTCAGGGCAGGCCGGGTAACCAGCGGCCGGGCGAATACCGCGATATTTCTCCTCGATCAGCTCGGCCGGAGCCAGGCCCTCATCACGGCCAAAGCCCCAATCCACGCGCGCCCGCTGATGCAAATACTCGGCAAAAGCCTCGGCTAGACGGTCGGCGAGCGCCTCGGCCATGATTGCATTGTAGTCATCGTTCTCCGCTCGGAACTTCTTCACCACGGCCTCTAGCCCGAGCCCGCTGGTGACCGCGAAAGCTCCTAGGTAATCGGCGAGCCCGCTAGAGCGCGGCGCGACGAAGTCCGCGAGGCAGTGACTGGGCTCATTGGGCTTCGCAGCTTGTTGCCGGAGAAAGTGGAAGCGCGCGAGTTCGGTCGTGCGCGAAGAATCGCTGAACAAGACCACATCATCCTGTTCTGCGTTGGCGGGAAAGAGGCCGTACACCCCCTTTGCTTGCAACATCTCCCTCGCCACAATCTGGTCCAAAAGCTCATTTGCCTCGGCGAACAGCTTACGTGCTTGCTCGCCATAAACGGCGTGCTCGAAGATCCGGGGGTATACGCCTTTGAGCTCCCAAGTGTGGAAGAACGGCGTCCAATCGATGAAGGGTCGCAGTTGCGAGAGCGGCACCTCCACGTGGGTAATACCGCTTCGCTCTGGCACGGCGACCTCAGCCGCTGACCAATCCCATTGAGGCTTATTCAATCGAGCCGCGACCAGCGAGTTCAGCGTCTGCTTATGACCAGAGTGGATGCGCCGCAAACCCTCATAGTCCGCTCGATGTTGACTTACGAACGCCGGCTTTGCATCGTCGCTCAGTAGGCTCGTGGTAACCGGAACGGCGCGACTCGCGTCGAGGACGTGAACGACGGGCTCGCTGTAGTGCGGAGCGATCTTTACTGCTGTATGCGCCCGACTCGTCGTGGCCCCCCCGATTAGTAGGGGAAGCTTGAACCCTTGGCGCTCCATCTCGCGAGCCACGTGAACCATCTCGTCCAGTGAAGGCGTGATCAACCCGGATAGGCCGATCAGATCCGCGTTGACCTCCTTGGCCTTAGCAAGGATCTTCTCGCAGGGCACCATCACACCCATGTCGATTACGTCGTAGTTGTTGCAAGCTAGAACGACGCCAACGATGTTTTTGCCGATGTCGTGAACGTCGCCTTTCACGGTCGCCAGCACCACTCGACCCTGGGTTTTGACCTCCTGACCCGCCGCGGCCATCGCAGCCTTCTCCTCCTCCATGAAGGGTGTGAGGTAGGCCACGGCTTTCTTCATCACCCGCGCCGACTTGACGACCTGCGGCAAGAACATCTTTCCTGCGCCGAAGAGGTCGCCCACCACGCTCATGCCGTCCATCAGCGGCCCCTCGATGACGGAGAGCGGTTTTCCGAGCTTGGCGCGCGCCTCTTCAGTATCAGTGTCAATGTAGCTATCGATCCCCTTGACCAGCGCGTGGGTCAGCCGCTCTTCGACCGTACCTTTGCGCCACTCTTCTTCCTTCTTCTCACTGGCGGCGGCGCCCGAGGCTGCAGACTTCAGTCGCTCGCCAAAGTCGACGAGCCGTTCCGTCGCATCCGGCCGGCGATTCAAGAGGACGTCTTCCACCAGGGCTCGCAGCTCTGGCGCGATCTCCTCGTACACTTCGAGCATGCCGGCGTTGACGATGCCCATATCCATGCCGGCCGCGATTGCGTGGTAGAGGAAGGCAGAGTGCATGGCCTCCCGGACGTGATTGTTACCGCGGAAGCTGAACGATACGTTGGAGACCCCGCCGCTCACTTTGGCGTGCGGTAGATTCTGCTTTATCCAACGGGTTGCCTCGATGAAGTCGACTGCGTAGTTATTGTGCTCTTCGATCCCAGTCGCCACAGTGAGGATGTTGGGATCAAAAATGATGTCTTCCGGGGGAAAGCCTTCTGCAACCAGGATGTCGTACGCACGCTTGCAGATGCGAATCTTGTCTTGGAAGCTAGCGGCCTGACCCTGTTCATCGAAGGCCATGACCACCACAGCCGCGCCGTATTGCATTATCGTGCGCGCGCACTCGCGAAACTTGTCCTCACCTTCTTTGAGTGAGATCGAATTCACGATGCCCTTGCCCTGCAAACACTTGAGCCCGGCGACAATCACCTCCCACTTGGAGGAATCAATCATGAACGGGACCTTGGCGACCTCTGGTTCACTACCTAATAGCGAGAGGAAGCGCGCCATCGCCGTGGGCCCATCGATCATGCCTTCATCCATGCAGATGTCGATGACGTTGGCGCCGTTATCGACCTGCTGACGGGCTACCGAGACAGCCTCCTCGTATTTACCCTCCTTGATCAACTTTGCGAACTTGGGAGACCCGGCGACGTTGGTGCGCTCGCCAATCATCATGAAGATACCGGGCTGCTGCGTGAACGGCAGCGAGCCCGAGAGACGAAGTGGGCGCTCTGACTTCGCTGTCTCGACTTCGGGCGTGCGCGATGCAACCTCACCTCCGAGGGAAAGCGCTCTAGCTGGCATGTCGCGGAGCGCCTGTGCGATGGCGCGAACGTGCTCTGGCGTGTTACCGCAGCAGCCGCCGGCGATATTGACCAGACGGTTCTGCGCGAACTCACCGAGATACCGCCCCATATCTGCCGGCTCGAGGTCAAAGCCAGTTGCAGATAGTGGGTTAGGCAGGCCGGCGTTGGGGTAACACGAGATAGCGACCTCAGCCTTCTCCGACAATTCCTGCAAGAAGGGAAACATCAGGTCGGGACCCAATGAACAGTTGAGGCCGATGGATAGTGGCTTGACGTGGCGAACGGCATTCCAGAGAGCTTCCACCGTCTGCGCCGATATCATCGTCTCTCCTCCGCGACCGACGGCAGCCGAGACCATGATCGGCAGCTTGATTTGGTCTTTGGCGAAGACCTCTTCAATCGCGACCAACGCAGCCTTGGCATTGAGCGAATCGAAGATCGTCTCGACCAACAGGACATCGGAGCCACCAGCGATGAGCGCCCTCACCTGCCTGACGTACGCGGCCTTGACCTGATCGAAGGTGACGACACGAAAGCCTGCGTCGTCTGCATCAGGCGAGTTCGACAAGGAGACCGTCAGCGGCCCGATGGCACCAGCGACATAGCGCCGAACGCCGTCCTTCTGCGCTACCTGCTCGGCCACTTGGCGACACTGCCGAGCCGACTGCTCGTTGATCTCCCAGGCCAGGCCGTCGAGGAACGGGTCATCGATAATCTTCTGGTAGAAGTCCGGGTCCTTGCGCCCACCATGCTCGCGCGGATCGTCCACGAAGAATTCGCTCTGCGTGATGCTGGTCGCGCCGAACGTGTTGGTCTCGATGATGTCGGCTCCTGCCTCCAAGAACCTACGATGGATGTCGCAGATCATGTCCGGCTGGGTCAGCGAGAAAAGGTCCCCATTGTTGAGCAGGTCTTTGCGGCTGTCCTTGAAGCGCTCTCCACGAATATCGGCCTCTTTCATGCCGTAGGTGCGAATCGTCGTGCCCATCGCGCCGTCGATGATCACGATCCGTTCCGAAAGCAGCTTCTCGAGAGGGTGGAGCGACATATCTATCTAGCCTGGTTTCTTTAATGGGGAGGTGGGCGGGGGCCTATTGGCCAGAGCAGATTTCAGAGCGAGGGCGAGCACCACTCGGAAGTGGGGCTTCTTGGGCTCGCGCGAGGCGACCTCACAGCGCACGACTTCAAGCTGTGCTTGGCTGAGGAGGCTGCGAACGTTAGTGGGGCTAAAGCCTTGATGCACTTCACCGTAGGGCGCAGTGATTTCTCGCTGCTCGTGGCGATCGAGGGTGAGCACCAAGAGCCTCCCACCCGGGCGCAGGACTCGGGCGCACTCGTGGGCGACGCACTTTGGATCTGCGGCGTAGGTGAGCGTATGAAACAGCACAACCGCATCGAAGCTTGCATCGGCGAGCGGCAGATCGTGCGCGTCGGCGACCAGGCACTTTACGTGGGGCTGGCGTTCGAACCTTCGACCCGCAGCGACGATCATGCTCTCGCTCGTATCGACGCAGGTCAGGGACCGGCAGTAGGGTGCAATGAACGCCGCGGCAGCCCCATCCCCGGAGCCAACGTCCAGAACGTCCCCCAGCTCGAGTAGCCCCGCGAGACCGACCGCCAACGACTCCCACGTCCGACCCGGTGAATAGTGACGCTCCATTTCTCCAGCAAAGGTCTCGGGCAGACCGCCTCTTCGCTCGGCGTCGAGACGAGCGAGCCGCTGCTTGTCTCCTTCAATCGTCGGGTCGGAGAGCTGCCCCGCATCTTCGAGCACGGTGCGCGCTGCAGCCGGCAGCGTATCGACGGCTAATGCATAAAAGGCGTGCTGACCTTCTCTGCGATCCCGCACGAAACCAGCTTCACGCAGCTTGCCGAGATGGGTGGAGACCCGCGACTGAGAGATACCCGTCACCCGCACCAGATCGGTCACGCTGAGTTCCCGCTCGCGCAGCAGCGCGCAAAGCCGCAACCGACTTTCGTCGCCGAGGAGCGTTAGCGTACCGACGTAGGCCGCGAGAACCATCTGCTTATCCGGATTAGCAGATTCATGGCCGACGGTCTCGTTTTTCCGCGCGCTTTACGTGCAACCCCGCGGCCCGTGGCGTTTGCGGGCCGCGAGCCGCCGCGCTCGAGACCTACTTCAGCGCTCGCAGCAGGTCTTTGGTGATGTTCTTTTGGTGCGACTCGAGCGTGCCGCCACCGATCTCGATCAGCTTGGCGTCCCGCAGAAAGCGCTCAACCTTGTACTCATCGCAGTAGCCCCAGCCACCGAGGACCTGCATCGCATTGTCAGCAACCTCTTTGCCGACGGGACCACCGAAGAGCTTGGCGGCATCGGTGCCGAGCCGATTTTGAACGCCGGGGCTGACGTTGCGTGCCACCGAATAAACGAGCGCACGTAGAGCCTCGGTCTTGGCGTAGCTGTCACCGATGTAGCGCTGAATCTGGCCGTGCTCGGCGATCGACTTGCCGAAGCTTTGGCGCGACTCGGAGTAGCGCACCATGATGTCGAGACAGCGATCTGCAATGCCGAGGCTCATCGCGGCTAGGGTCAGACGCTCGATCTCGAGGTTGCGCATCATGTTGGTGATGCCGCCGCCCACGGTGCCAAGCACGTTCTCCTTGGGCACCCGCACATCTTCAAGCACGATTTCACCGAGCGAGCTCGCTCGCATACCCATCTTGGCGAACTTGCTCGGCGTTGAAACACCAGCAAACTCTCGCTCGACCAAGAAGCTGGTGATGCGCCCTTCCACCTTGGCGTAGACGATGAACACGTGCGCCTCTGGCGCGTTGGTGATCATCGACTTTTGGCCCTTCAGGACGAACCAATCACCGTCCGCTCGTGCGCTGGTCTTCATACCCAGGACGTCGGTGCCCGCGCCAGGCTCTGTCATGCCCATGGCCCCGATGTGCTCGCCCGAGAGGACCTTCGGCAGGTACTTGCGTCGCAGGTGCTCACTCCCCGCATAGAACATGTTGTTCACGAAGAGCATGGCGTGCGCCAAGTAAGCCAAAGCAAAGCCTGGATCGGACTTCGAGAACTCGTGGTGCACAATCGTTGCAGCCAGCGCGTCTTGGCCCGCACCACCGTACTCCTCGGGGATGGTCACGCCGTGCAAACCGAGCTCGCCAACCTTGCGCATGAGCTCAACGTTCAAGCAGCCCTTTCGATCCTGATGCTCCGCCTGGGGCTCGAGCACTTGGCGCGCAAAGTCGCGGCAGAGGCCGCGCAACATTCGATGTTCTTCGGTGGGATTCTCGAGGTCGAAAGGGAACTGGCTCATGGTGACTGACTGGTCACATAGCATGGCTACAGCGCTGAATGCACTATGGCAGAGCTACTCAGCAGAACGGCAACAGCGTAGGCCGGTTGAGTAGTCGGAGTAGGCAGGTGGATGGACCGTGATCAACGACTCACAGCCGGACTCCGAACCTCGCGCGTAAAAACCGCCTGCGAAGCCGCCGCCCTTCTCATCTACCCACTCATCGAGATTGCCAACCATGTCGTAGAGCGCGTCATTGCCCCACACGCTCTTGCAGCGCGGGAGCGAAGCGGTCTCGAGTAGCAGGGTGGTAGGGCCGTCTTTGACACGATTCAAGCGGGGATCATGATGGCCCATGCCGGCGTGATCATGCAGGGTTGCAGCCGGGTGTAACCGCGTCTTCGAGTTGCAGAAGTCGGGCTGGTAGTGGCTGCCGTACGGAAACAATGTGTCTTGCTCTCCGCGACAGGCCCGTTGCCACTCCGCTGTTGTGCAGAGTCGTTTGTGGCTGTTTTCGCAGGCCTGTTTAGCGAGCTTGCCTGTGACGGTTCCGCTTGGCCGCACGCCTGGCAGGCTCTCGGCGAGCATACCGTCAGCGCTGCGTTGACCTTCGCCGATCAGCGGTAACGGCAGCGCACGCGCGTGCAGGTCGCCCCCGCGCTCGCGACGTGTTGCCCAATCACCGAGGACGTACTTGAACAGGTCGGGCGTAGCTGGATAGTCCGGCGAAACGAAGACACCGTTAGGATCAGCGAGCGTCCCCTCATAGCGATCGACACAGAGGTCCGCTCCGACAAGCACCATATCGGCTGGACAGCGTGCCCTGGATGGCGCTGCAGGCACAGGGACGAGCGTTGACGCCGAGGGTGCGCTGACCGTTGTAACAGCTGTCGGAAAGACCTCGCTCACAACGAACTCAGCTTGCGAGCTCGGGCCTAGCATGCGCGTTCCAAACCAGCGCACCGTCCCGTCCGCAGCCCATTGGAACTCACCTTGAATGCAAGCCGTGGCTTCATCCTGGCCAGACAGTTCAACGAACACCTGCGGGTTTGGCGTAGGCAGCCGAGCGGCAAGGCGACGCCCATCGAGACAAGCTGACGGGGGACGATCGAGCCAGGAAGAGGAGACGGTGAGCATGGCTTCATCCGATATCCAGCTCACCCAGCGCTGCGATCTCGGGTAGAGCAGCGCACCTCCGGTTGGTAGCGGCGACAGTTGCAGCGCGGAGAGACCGTCGTCCTCAACGGGTGGGGTGATCGAGTTCGTTCCCAGGAGCTGGCCGCGTTGATCGAGCGCAATGAGCAGCACTTGCCGTTCGCCGGTGCGGCTCGCGATGAGCGCTCCGCCCGCTGCCCGCTGCGTCGCAACCAGCCGTGGACCCAGCTTGGCGGCGTGCAGCGCTGGCTCGGACAACGTCCCCTCGCTCGAGAGCGTTTGAACCAAGAGGCCGTGATGAGTCCGCGAAAGAACGAGACCTGAGGTGGTTCCACCAACAACGGCTTCGGCGTCTCGCGCCAACCGCCGAAGGGCGGGCTGAAGTTCGGGATGGAGCTGTCTGAGCTCGCCCTCCGCCTGCCACCAGCGGCCAGCGATGCGCACTGCCGACTGACGGTTGAGCTCGCGCACATCGCGCCGCTTGCGGCCTAAAAACCGAGGAGGCTCGCGCTGAGGCAAGAGGGTCGGCTCTTTCGCGTCACTGGACACGGCGAAGAGGCCACTGCTCGCTTCGGTAAGGCCTGCGCCGTCCGGGGCAAAAGCGTTCCAAAACAGCGGAGCACGCTGCGCTTCGAGAGCTATGACAGGCTTGGGCGCTTGATCGTCTTTGAAGGTAACCAGCTGCTCGCCTTCGAACGTATAGGCCCGAGCACCCGAGTAAACGACGCGCCCGACGTCGAAGTTCGCTTGGCCCATCGTCCGCGCAACCTTGCTCGGATCGAGCGCTGGAAGTTGTCCCGGTTGGAACGGCTCCCCCTTGTGACGTGCGCGCGCTGTAAGCACCAAACGTCGAGGATCGATGGTGCACGCTGGGTCATCGGGAATGAGCTGCATGACGAACGGCCCCACGAAGGTGACGTCACACTTGCCCCGTGGCCCGCGCAAGCCGAGCAGCAGCGAACCTTCGGGCTGTGTGAGCAGCCGCATCTCGGCATGGTCGGAGAGGAAGCCGGGATTCATCTTGCTTTCACCGAAGGACCGCCTCGTTGGCGGATCCAAGAGCAACGTTGAATCGAGCTGGGCATAGCCGAGCTTGCCTTCAGGCTCCTTGGTGCTCTTTTCGTTGGCTTCATAGAAGGCAACGTCCACGCGTGCGTTGCGAGCCACCGCGCCGATGAAGCCCATCCCCGCCATGGCCTCTCGAAAAGCGAGGCCGGTCGCGAACGGTTCTTCTGCCGCTTCATCAATCCAACGCGCATCCACCACGACTTCCCGGCCGCTTGCGTAGAGGCGCTTCTTGAGTTGCTCGTCGCTCAGCGGTTTGCGCTTCTTCTTTGGCGGCTTTCTACCGTTGGTCACACTCGGTTTAGGTTTCGGCTTGGGCGCTGGAGGTTTGGCGGAAGCGCTGGGCACTACGCGCGGCTCGATCTTGGTGCCCGCTTCGATGGACTCGTCGGCCTCCTGCTTAGAGCGCACGTCGAGCAAAGCGAGGCGCCCAGCGACTCGCACGAACGCATCACCGTCCGCGCGAAAGCACGGCTTGCGTTCCGCCTTCTCTTTTTCGATCACGACCGGACAGAACGCACCGCTCGAAGAAAGGATCACCGTTACGCCTCGTTCCTGCGCAAAAGCAAAAACGGGGTGCTCATCCGCCAGGGTCACCACCGGCCCAAACGGGCCGTTCTCATCGACGAGTTGGGCAAAGCCCAGCGGCTCTCCCGCATGGTCCGCGATCACCAAGGCAAGCTCGGAGTCGGCCACGCTCACCAGGGAAGTGCCGAGCGCAACCTTGGTCGGCGCGCCCAATCGAAACGACTTGCGACCCGAGGGCTCAACGGTGAGCTCCACGTGCTCGTTCAACGTGGAGGTCGTCGCACTCGGGTTCCCGGCGCCCGCTCGGGGAGCGGCTTGGCCGCCGTTCGAGCCGCACGCGGCCAAGAACAATAGCGCGCCGGCACCGTAGACTCGGCGAGTCATCCGCTTGAGAGCAGCCTACTGGCCGGACTTCATGCTGGCGGGCACATTCTCCGCCTTGGTGCGGGTGCCGTCGGGCATCACCATCTCGTGCGTCGAAGGATCGTACTTGGAGGCGCACTTCGCCATCACCAAGTTCGCCTCGAATGAGGTCTGGCCTTTGGTGAGTTCACCCTCGACGGTGACCTCGACGCCGCCTTCTGGGCGGTCGCGGAAGGTGTCGGGGAGGACGCACTTCGCGTAGCGAACAGGCAGCTCCTTGTCGTTCTTCTGCATCGTGAAGTGGTACTCGCAGCTCTTCACCTCTTTGAGGGTGCCAGGCACGAGCAGACCGTCAACGCGCAGACGCTTGCCCTTCAACGTCTCTGCCTTCGCCACCACCTCATCGGTTGGCATGGCGTAAATGGCAGCCTCTTTGAACCCAACCAGGAACAGCGTCACCACACCAGCAGCGACGGCGAGGAGACCTGCCAAGAGACCCAGGTTCGTCTTTTTCTTCGCTCGAGGAAGAGTCTCAGCCGAGGCTTCTCGTGCAGGAGCGGCGACCTCGTCGGTGTCCTTCAACGCCCTTGAGAGTTCTTCGTTTAGGTCGGACATGAGGCTTGAACCATAGCAAACTTGGCAGGCTAACGCTTGGACTCGTTCGACCTACCAAGCTGCACGAATCATCACTGTGCAGGTGCGTCCGGCGTGCCTTCTTCCGGACCATCCGGCTGCGGGGCAGGTGCGGTGCCATCTTCTGCTGGAGACGGCTCAGGCGAAGGGTCGGGCGTGGGCTCGGGAGCGGGTGCTGCGTCCGGCTCTCGAGCTTCAGGCTCGGCGGTCGCAGTGGGGGTCTTCGGGCGTAGATTCGGCATGCTGGGACGATTGGGTCGCTCAACCTTGGGAGCAGGGCTGGCCGGCTTTGCGTCGTCTTCTTCGTCGTCGGAAGCTTTCTTCTTCTTGCTGAGCGGGCTGTCCCCGGTTCCAGTCGCCTTTCCTCCTTTGGGGCCGTCAGCGCTGGTTGCGTCGTAGCGAAGCCGCGACAGTTTGCCGTGGACGTGGAAGCCCCAGAGGCCATCGGCGCGTTTGGCGCGTTTCATTTTCTTGTCCTGGGAGATCAGCGCCGGGAAAGGTCCATCGTCGACGAACAGGGCCTGGGTACGTTCATCCTTTTGTTTGTACTCCTCAGAGAAGCCGAACTTGAGCCAAAGGTCCGCCACCGAGCCATCCCAAGCTTCTTTCAGCTTGATCGTGCCATCCCCGTGCAGTTCAACATCCTGGCCCTGTGCGTCGAACTTCTCGAGCTTGAGCAAACCGGAATCGGCTTTTGCAGCGATCTCGAAGGTCCCGATGTTGGCGGGTGGCAGAGCCAACAAATCGCGGAACTTCGTCTTGCCGTCGCCCATCACCATGCCGGTGATCGAGAGGTTGAAGGCTCCCGAAGCTTTGCTCCATTTGCCGCTTGGAGCGGAGAGCTCCAGCTTGCCATTCGCAACGCCCTTCAGTGGGACGCCCGTCACGTCGCGCAGCGGCATGATCTGAGCGAGATCGATGTTCTCGAGAGAGACCTCGAGATCTCCACCGCCAACCGGCACCACGCCGTTGACCTCACCGCCGAAAACCGAAGCCGAGAAGTCCACCTTCACCCGACCGATCAAGAGCGGGAGAATGCGCACACGCGCGTGGGCTTCTTCCACCAGCACGACGGTGTCTTTGGGAGCCTTCTTCTCGTCTTTCTCCTTGCCGGGCTTGTCCGAGCTCGAGGCCGCGTCCGCGCCGTCCTTGACTGCGTTAGGACCGAGCCGCGGAGCTGCCGAGCCAACTCGTGTCGACGCAAGACCTTTGGTTGGCTCGTCCTCCGAGCTCTCCGGCGGCATGATGATCTTGGCGCCGGTCAGTTCGACCCCGGAGAGCCAATAACCATCGAGCTCGGCGATCTGCAACCGCCATGCGCGATCACCTTTGGATGATTGCGCCTTGGCGAACTCGTTCTCGATGCGGTGTTTGAGCGCGTCCCACGGGAAGGTGAGGTAGATGCAACCGATCAAACAGAAGACGTAAAAGATCGGGTAGAGAACGTACTTGAGCGCAGCGATGATCTGATTTCTCACGGCGTTTCCTCGTCAGACTCTTCAGAGTTCGGCTTGGGCGCTTCCTTCTTGGGTTCTCCCTTTTTCTCGTAGTGGGAGACGTGAACCTCAACATCAAATTGGTCAGGCTCGGAGCCCTTGGGTTTGATGTTGAGACGCGTGATCGCCACGGGAAAATTGCTCTGTTCGATCTTCTCGAACATCTTCACGATCCCGAGCATGCCGACCTTCTTGAACTTGAGCGACGTCACGTGCTCGCTGTACTTCTTGCCGTGAGGTACGTCGGGTCGAGTTTGGCTCTCCTCGATCACGAGATTGTTCGCCTGCGCTGCGTCTTCCAAGAAGGACGCGAAGGGCGGCATGGCCCGTGAGTAGCGCAGGTTCGAAGCATCTCGCTCGGCCTTCTTCTTGTCGATCTTCGAACGGCCGTCGCGGACCTTCTCGATGTAGTCGCGGATCTCCTGGTTCTGATCGCGACTCGCACTAACGCTTTGATAGACGTACGCCGGCAGTAGCAAGAAGACGATCAAACCAACCGCGATACCGAGCCCCGTGAGCAGAGACCGTTCACGCGGTTCCATTTTGGCGAAGCGCTCACCGAGCGTCATTGTGCGCCCTCTTTCTCATTCTTCGCCGGCTCGGAGGCCTTCTTCTTCTTTTCTTCGCAGCGCAAATCCATCTCGAGGATGTACTTCTGCTTCTCGGGACCGGACTGCGTGACCTTCGACACCTTCACATCGCGCAGACAGGGGTTGGTACGCATCGCGGCAGCGATCGTGTCGGCCGTGGCTTGAGCGTCCGTGCCAGTGGGCAGGATGCCCTGAATGATCGCGTGGCCGCGGTTGATGTCGAGCTCTGCAACATCATGCACGACGTCCTTCGGCACGGCCTTGGATAGCTCGACCATCACGTCGAACGCATCCACGGCCGGGAACGGATCGTCATCGGCCGCGGGCCCTTTCTCCAAGAGTTCAGTCGCCCGCGCAAGATCGCTCGTCTCTTCGCCGAAGACCTCTTTGGTCGTCGACTTGAGCTCTTCATCGAGCAAGGCTCGCTCAGCGGAGAGCGCCCGCATCTCCGCGATGACGTTAAAGCCGAAGGAGACGAGTACGACAAGTCCGAGGCCGGCCAAGAGCGGTAACTTCTCCTGAATGAAGGCAAAGGATCGTGCGGTCGCGAGCGCTCCTTGGCGCAGGTTCATCGAGCGTGACTTCGTGTCCCCCGCGAGCGCCACTGCGATGGCCCGCGCGAAAGACGGCACTTTCTCGGCAAGCTCCGGGCTCAATCCCTCCACGTCGAGCTTCGGCAACTCGGCCACCGGCACGCCAAGCGTGGCGCTCAGGTAGGTCGCCGCTCCAGCGATACCAGCACCTTCGCCCACGAGATAGAGCGTCGAAAGAGCCCCACCGCCAACCGCGCGCCACCCAGCGATCGACTGCTTGAGCTCACGGGCGATGTCTTTCGCGGTTTCCGGGAGCCCCGTCGTCCCGCGCGAAACGGTGCGAGCAAAACATGGTTGGCCCGCCTCGAGAAACACGAGCTCAGATTGGTTCTCGCCGAGATCCAAGATCGCAACCGGGCCTCGCGGGCTGCCATCTTCGTTCGTCGTGCTCGCGAGCTGAGGCGCAACGAGAGCGAGGTTGGCCAGCGGCAGAGAGCCTGCGTCAACGACATCCGGCTCACGACCGATCGCCGCCTTGACCAGCTCCACCCGCGCACGAACGTCCTCCTGGCGCGCTACGGCGGCGAACACGGTCAGCGCCTCCGTCCCTCCCTTCGGCGAAAGACGTCGATGGTCGAAGACCGCCTCATCGATCTCGAACGGCACCGACGATTCGAGTTCGAATAGCAGCACGCTCTCGAGTTCTCGTGACGCGGTGTTCGGCAGTTCGAGCCGCCGCAAAAAGCAGGATTCGCCGGGAAGGGAGATGCTCACCGAGTCGACGCGCGTGCGCCCAAGCAGCTCGGCCAACGCCTTCTCAGCCGTGCGCTCCCCTTCAATGGGTAGCGACAAGAGCGCCTCAACCGCGGCCTTGCGATAGGACGTGCGCAAGATGGCCACGCGCACGTGACGGGGTCCAATATCAATGCCTGCGAGACGCGCCATAGTCCTTACTCGATGCGGTGGTAGATGATGACACCCATAGGATCGCTGGCCAACGCTTTGACGGCCTCCTCGGGGGTGATCTCATTGGAAGGTGGGGTTTCGGTCTCATCATCCGTCGACGTTTGACCGCCGAGCTCGTTCGCCGAGCGAAAGTCGACGACGGTATGCGTTCGGATCCGGGTCTCGCGCTTACGTCCTGTCACGATTCCTTCGGCATAGATGCTGAAGACGCGACTCTCCGTCGAGACGGCTTTCTCGACTTGCTTTGGCGACTTGAACTCGATCGGCTCAAGCCCGAAGAAGGAGAAGAGAGGACCAATTCCCTTTCCCTTCCCAGCCATCGCGCGGACGAAGGACTTTGGCGTTTTGAAGAGCGGTGCTCCTTGAGTCAATTCGCGCGCGAGCGTGAGAGCCGTCAGAAACGCGCTCATCTGCTCGGGATCGACGCAAACTGGGGCCTCTGGCGCGCCGGAACAAACCACCGCGAGGATGGTCTGCGGGTTGGCTGAGTTGACGTTGATCTTTCCTTGGCCCCACACCGTCAACACTCGCGACCCCGGATCATCAGGGTTGGGTTCGACGAAGTTTGCCCAGAAGTCATCGCTGACACCGCGAACCAAATGCAGCTCGTCGAGCGAATCGAACGGCGCGTTCTTACGCAAGTAGGGCAGCCCCACCGACTGGTAGAAGTTGTCCTCCGCGCCCTCCGTCGACCTTTGCGTTGGGTCACAGGGATAGGAGATCTCGTCGTAGTCCGCCCAATCACTGAGCGCGCCACAGATCACAGGCTGATTCGAGAACTGACCGTCGAGGTCGGGCGTCTCAAATAGCTCGTTGTACTGGGGCGAACCGAACAGCCCAAGCAGCTGAGCGCCGAGTCGGTCCTTTGCGCCTGAATCTCCGCTGACCGCAGCGTTGACGTTGATCTTGGCGTCTTCATCGACGATCACCAGGTCAAAACAGCTCGCGCTGGCCCCAAGATTCTTGCCTTGTTCGAGGCTCGCCCCGGTGATCGTCGAGAACTTGTCGGCTTTGGCTGGGCAGTTGAACGGGCCCAAGACCATGTCCTTGAACTTCCAAACCGGCACCTGCGGCGCTGGCGCCTTCAAGGCCATGCGGTACAGCGGATCGACCGCTTTGCGCACCATCGGCTCGGTCGAGATCAGCAGCCGCGAAAGATTCATCGCGCTCTTGGCGGCGTATTCGGCGCGCATTGCATCGCGCTCGGCGATGGCTGCAGACACCGACGCTGACGTCGTCTGCTGCAGCTCGGTCACGAACACCATCAACACCACTAGCGAGCCGAGCACCAGAATCAGCGCCACGCCTCGACGCTGGCCTTTGCGGCCTTTGCGAACGCGTGCGCGGATCTCGGCGTAGCGACTCGATTGCGCGCTCATTGTGGGATCCCGAACGTGAGCGGTGCGCGCATCGTCACCGGTGCCTTGGTAACGAAGACGTAGGGCGGTCCGCCGCCGCGACTCGTCAGTTCAATCTCGATGCGGACCTGCAAGGGAAGCCGCTCGAACTGACCTGTGGGCTGCGTGGAATCCCAGGTATCCACCCACTCACCGAGCACCGGATCGAGGTACGAAAGCTCGAATCGCGTAACGCCCTCCGCCATCACTTGGACCGTGCCCCCAGACTCTGGGCTCATGTCGATCACGGTCGACTCGCGGCGCGCGATGACGTTCTCACCCGTCTCTGGGTTGTTGGTCACGAAGTAGGAGAGCTCGTTCTGGTCGCTCTCACGGGCCGAGAAACCAAGCCTTCGGTGCGAGAACGACGTAAAGTCGAGCCGGTCGAACTTACCGCCGTCAGTGCCCTTGAACAGCGTTTGGCTGACCTGGAGGCCTGGATTCGCGAGCGGACGGTGGAGCGAGAGAAACGCCGCTTGCACCTCGCGTGTGATGCGAGCCAGCGCCGACCGCCCTTGATGAAAGCGTTCCCCCGATTCATCCACGCTCTTCTTGGTGCGACTCATCGCGTCGAACGCGCCATAGGTGATGCTCGCCACCAACGTCATGATGCCGATCGCCACCATGATCTCGATCAGGGTCACACCCCGCCGACGGCGTCGCACCGAGCGCCTCAAGGTTTTTCCTTCTTCGGGTCTTTGGTGGTCTTCGGGTCCTCTTCCTCTTCCTCTTCTTCCGTCAGACCGCTCAAGTTGGCGTAGACACCTGCCTCTTTGGAATTGGTTACCCACTCCTCGAGTTCGATCGAATACTCCTTCTTTCCCTCGTACCAGCTCACGCGAACATTTACTCGGCGCGTGCCTGCCTCGAAGATCGCCTTGAGGTCGGGGTAGACGATCTGCATCACCAAGGCGGCAATTCCATCCATCATGCCGTCTCCGCCCCCGAGGAAGGAATCAGCGACGTCGGAAACGTCTCCTGATTGTTGGGCGAAGGTCGAGTTACCGGCCTTGAGAAAGCTCATCGCCGCGCCGCCAGGAGCAGACGCGTTGCCTGGACCACCGAGCCCTGGGACGAGCGATGGCCCACTGCCAAAGTCGAGCTCGGAATCGAGATCGAGCTGACCGAACTGGGCCGGCGGAAACTCCGGCTTGGTCACACTCCAGCGACACACCATGCCGGGCTTTTCGATCGCATCACAACAGGGGCCGCTGTCCTCGACGTCGGTGATTTGGTAGCCGTTTTGCTCCAGATCCCACTCCAGCTCACTCATCTTGCAGCGCACGAGACCGATGGCCTCACTCTCATTGCGCGCATGTTTGATGCTGGCGAAGCTCACCCACTGTGCGGAAAAGATCGCCGTCACGCCCACGCCAAGGATGGCGACCGCGACGAGCACTTCGAGCAGGGTGAACGCTCGCCGACGTGTCCTAGTTCGCCGATTCATCCTGGGTCCCCAAGCTCGGATGCTTCTGCAGCCGTAAGAGGGTTGGGAGGATCCAAACGCCCGCGCTTGATCGTGGCCTTGCCCGTCAAAGGCGAAATCAGCACGGTCATGAAGCCGTGTGTATCGTCCTCCGAGGCGTTGCTCATACGCAGTTGGATGGCGGCATGCTGCGTCTGCCCACCCGGAAAGAAATACAAGTAGGCGTTCCCCTCACGAATAGGCTCGGGCTGGTGGGCCGCTTGAACCTGCCAAAACTGAATCGTGCTCGGCAGCTCCACACCTTCTTCAGGAAAGCCAACTGTCTCAGCAGCACGGAACGTCGCCTTTGGCGCTCGCAACGTTGAGGCAGCTGCGTTCTCGGCAGCTTGCGCCTCGATGTCGTTGGCGGCCTCCGCGCCGCCGTTGCGGTCGTTCGACAGCAAGTGTCGGCCCTCTGCTTCTTCGAGATAGATCTTGCTCTCGGTGAAATCGAAGTTCAGGCGAACAACCTTAGAGACGGCGGTTGCGTGGGCATACGCAACTCGGGTGGAGCCGGCGACCTGGGTGGCGGCCTGCTTCAAGCGTGCAGAGCCGACTGCCCCAAGGCTGATCACGGCGATCCCAGCGATCGCAGCGATGATCACGAGTACGATGATGATCTCCACCAGCGTGACGCCACGGCGCAAACGAACAGCGCAGACAAGCGCTCCCCTCAAAGCCCTCGATTGGGGCTGCGAGACCCGACGTACCGGCCAGGTACTCGAGACGGCGGGAAGCGCTCCTTGCATGAGTTACAGGTTCGCGATTCGCTTGATGTCTGCAGGCTTCGAGTCATCCCGAACGTCGTCGGGCGTGTTCTCTTTGCCGTCTTTACCGTTTGAGTAGACGCGGAGATCGCCGTCCTCACTGTCACATACGATGCGATACTGATGCCCCCACGGATCGTCGGTCTTCTTGCCGTCGAGCTTCTTCGACTCGACGAGATCCTTCACCGTCGGACAGACGGCCGTGTCGCCGTCGGTGTTGAGGTAGAGCTCAGCCGCCTGGCGCACGACGTCAGCGCCGATCTGAGCCGACTGAATTCTCGCCTTCAAGAACTGCGGGAAGATGAGCAGCGTCGCTCCGCCCGCAATCACGGCCATGATCGCAACGACGATCAAGACCTCGACCAGCGTAACGCCTCTTCGAACCTTGCGGGCACGCACGCGAGCGCCGAGTCGTAACCCCGTCTCAACCAAGTCATCTCCCAATCGATCCGTGCGCACCATGAAAGGCTCCTCTCCTTGTCCTATCTCAAACCATTGCCGAGTCATTCAATTCGGTCCAATCCGCCAAAAGCACCATCAGGACCGTCGCTCATCAAATCGTAGCTCTCGGGATGACTGAAGCCCGGGCACAACAGGCGCAACGGCTGACGCCACGCATCCACCGGCTCAAACTCGATGTACCCCTCGGTCTTCAGATCGGCGACCGCAGCGGGGCAGCGACCTTCATGGTCCGCGCGGTACTTATCGACGGCCTTCGCTACGACGGAGATGGTCGCGCGCGTCAGCCGCACGCCAACAGCGCGCCGTTCGCGCAGCCCGAGTAGCGCCAACAAGCCAATGAACGCGACCGCGATTACGATCGGCCGGGTCCGCGAGATACCCAACCTGCGCCACAGCGAGGCTGGCCGCTCCCAAGGGAAAAAGATCGTCTTTTCACGCTCGCGTCTTCGCATCATCAACCTGCGAAGTTGCTCATCTGGATGAGCGGCATGAGGATCGAGAAGGCGATGAACGCGACGGCTCCACCCATGATCACGATCATGAGCGGCTCGAGCAGGCTGGTCAAAACCTGAACCCGCGTCTCCACTGCAGAATCATAGGAGACGGCTACGTTTTCGAGCATCTCCTCGAGTTGACCGCTCTTCTCACCAATCGCGATCATGTGCGTAACGATCGGTGGAAAGCGCTTGCTGCGCTTGAGCGGCTCCGAAATGCTCTGGCCTTCACGAATGCTGGCGGTGGCCTCTTCAACCACCTTCTCGAGTACGGCGTTGCCAAGGACGTTGCGCACGATGTCCATGGCAGCGAGCAAATCCACACCCGCCGCGAGCAGCGTCGAGAGGGTGCGCGTGAAGCGGCCGATGCTCAGCATGGAGATCAACGAACCGAAGACCGGGATCTTCAGCGTGAACGCGTCCCAAGCAAGACGCCCGACCGGCGTGCGCTTCCAGGTGGTAAAGCCCCACCAACTGAGGCCGATCAGGATCAGCAGCAACCACCAATAACTGCCGAGAAATCCGCTCGTGAAGATCAGTAGCTCGGTGTACCAAGGCAACGCTTGATCCATCGATTGGAAGGTGGTGATCAGGTTGGGCACCACGGCGATCATCAAGACCGAGATCAGCAGCGTACCGATGATCGCCATCAGCACTGGGTAGGCCAGGGCCGCGGTTACCTTGCCCTTGAGCTTGGCCTGGTTCTCCATGAACACGGTCAAACGTTCGAGCACCGACTCAAGCGTGCCGGACGCCTCGCCCGCGCGGACCATGTTGACGTAGAGCGGCGCGAAAATGTCGGGATGCGATTGCAACGCCTTCGCGAAGGTAGAGCCCTCCTTGACCTGCTCGCGAATGTTGGTCAGCGCACGCTGCAGCGCTACTTGCTCCACCTGATCGATGAGCGCATTGAGCGACTCGAAGAGCGGGATGCCAGCACGCAGCAGCGTAGTCAGCTGACGCGTCATGATGGCGATATCGCCAGCGCCTGGTCGACCGAGGAAGGACAAGAACTTGATGTCCTTCTTGGCCTTCTCCTTCGCTTGCTTCTCTTCGGTGGCGCTCGTGAGAAGCACACCGTCTTTGCGCAACGCGGCACGCAACGCCTTCGCGTTCTCGGCATCACGCACGCCCTTAGTGGGCTTGCCTGTGCCGACTAGAATGCCGCGGTACTCAAAAACAGCCAAAACTCTGCTCCTTCTGAACTACTCGTCGACCAACACGTCTTCTTGCGTCGCGGCGAGCACCTCTTCAACGGTGGTGAGCCCACGCAGAACCTTGCGCGCGCCATCATCGCGCAGCGTGTCCATGCCTGCTCGGATGGCCTCGCGCTTTACGCTCATGGCATCGGCGTTGCGGAGAATCAGCGGGCCGACGGCGTCATCGACCAGCATCAATTCGTAGATACCTCGTCGCCCAAGGTACCCCTTCTGCCCGCAAGCCTCGCAACCTCCCGGTTTGTAGAACACCGGATCGGGCCCCATGTTTTGCCCGATGAACTCGTAGTTGAGCTCATTGACGTTGTAGCGGCCCTTGAGCACTCGCTTCGCCTTCTGTTCGAGGCGAGCGGGATCGAGGCCGAGCTGGAACAGCTCGTAGTCGCCAGGCTCATAAGGCACGCGGCAGTGAGGGCAGAGCATCCGAACGAGCCGTTGCGCGAGCACGCCGATGACGCTGGACCGAACCAAGAACGGCTCGATCTCCATTTCAACGAGTCGGGTCACCGCACCAGGAGCGTCGTTCGTGTGCAGCGTGGAGAGCACGAGGTGGCCGGTAAGCGAAGCGTGGATCGCTATGTCGGCCGTCTCTTTGTCACGAATTTCACCGACCATGACGACGTCCGGATCTTGTCGGAGAAAGGCGCGCAAGGCGCTCGCAAAGGTCAGACCGATCGACGGTTGAACGTGCACTTGGTGCAGCCCGCCGATCTCGTACTCGACGGGATCCTCCGCGGTGAGGATGTTCACGTTGGGTTGGTTGATGCGATTGAGACACGCGTACAACGTCGTTGTCTTGCCGCTACCGGTCGGGCCGGTCACCAGAATGATGCCGTCAGGACGGTGGACCAGCTCGTCCATGATGCGGAACTCGCGGTTTGCGAAGCCGAGGTCCTCGAGGCTCAGCAAGACGCTCGTCTTCTGCAGAATACGCATCACGATGCGTTCGAAGCCGCGGCTGGTTGGCACCGTGGAAACGCGGATATCGACGCTCTTACCCGCGATCTTCAGCGGGATGCGACCGTCTTGGGGCAACCGCTTCTCGGCGATGTTGAGCGACGCCATGATCTTCACGCGGCTCACGATCGGCGCCATGAACTGCTTCGAGGCGCGGCGCACGATGTAGAGCTCGCCGTCGACGCGGAACCGCACAACCACGTCCCGCTCTTCGGGCTCGATATGAATGTCGCTGGCTCGCTCGCGCACGGCTTGAGCGAACAGGCCGTTGACCCAAGCGATGATGGGCGCTTCATCGTCGGAGTCGAGGATGTCGACGATTTGATCCTCTTCGTTGGCTTGATCGCCCTCGAGGTTGCCGCCGGTCTCTTTGCGTTCCCACACGCGGTTGATGGCGTCGAGCACGGTCTCACTAGTGGCCACCGCAAGCTCGATCCTCTTGCCGAACAGCGCTCGAACGTCATCGATCGCCGTCACATCGAGCGGATCCGCCGTGACGCAGTACACAACGTCCGCATGCTCGGCGAGCGGGAAAATTCGGTGCTGCTTGGCGTAGGTGATGGGCACCTTTGAAGCGACGGTATCGGGGATCGCGTCGACGTCGATCTTCTGCATGAAGCCGAGCCCGCACTCGTTTGCCAACGCTTGAGCAATCGCGCGCTCGTCAGCCAGCTTGCCGATCACGAGAATGTCGACGAGGCCTTGGCCCTTCTCGCGAACCGTCTGCACGAGCGGAGGAATCCGATCCGCCGTCAACACTCCATGACGAACCAGGATCTCTCCCAGATATTCGCTGTGCGCTTGGAGAGCTGTTGCCACGTCCTACTCCACGCGGTCCCCGCCGCTCGGAGGCGTCGGCGTTTGTACCTTGGGGATGCTCGTTGAGGGCTTTAGCTTGCCTCGCGAAGGCTCCTTGGAGGTCGAAGAAGCTGCAGGCCTCGAGCTCGAATCCGAACCGACCGAGGTCGAGCCAGACTTCGGCGCTGTACCGATCGAAGGCAGCGAGATCGGCTCGACCGGCTCGTGGGTACGCGGCCCACGCGGCCGAGCCTCATTCTCCAGCCGCTCCTTGTCCTTGAGGTCCAACATGGTTTGGCGGATGGTCTCGACCAGGCCGTTGGCGCGCGAGAAGTCCTTGGGCGGCTCCCAAGCTTGGTCCTCGTTGAACACGAAGTAGCGGTCGAGGAACTCTTGGCGCTCTTGCATCTTGCGCTCGAAAATGGCCCTCAGATCCGATTGGTCGCGGACGACGTAAGGCGTCAGGATCAGCAGCAGGTTCGTCTTCGCCATCGTCTTCTTCTGTTGACGAAAGAGCGCCCCCAGGATGGGGATGTCGCCGAGAATCGGAATCTTGGTTTCGCTCGTCGTCTCCTGATCACGCATGAGCCCGCCGATCACCACGGTCTGCTGATCCCTAACGATCAGCGTGGTATCGGCGCGACGCTGGTTGATGGTGACGGCGCCGAGCGTGCCTTGTGGGGAAGAACCAACCTCGCTGATCTCTTCCTTGATCTCGAGCCGAACCTGGTCCGAATCGTTCACGTGCGGCTTGATCGAGAGCTTGATACCAACGTCTTTGTAGGGAGCAGAGAATCCGCCTAGGCCGCCGCCGAGACCGCCGAGCGCCCCAGCGAGACCGCCTGCAGCTCCAGCTGCACCACCGGCGGCAGAGAGCAAGCCACCCAACCCGCCAGCGTTGGTTTGCAGCGGTACGCTCTGACCCACATCGATGCTGGCTTCCACGTTGTCGGTCGCGATGATGTGCGGCGTTGCCAGCACGTTGGAGTTACCGTCATTCCCGAGGGCATGAAGCACGACACCAAGGGCCGGTATCGACAGGCCCGTCCCGAGGATGTTTTCAGTCGCCTCGAGCTCGGGCCCTCGAATACCAAGGGCCAGCGCGCCGAGCTCCGCCGGTAAGCCGGTGACGCTTTGCCCGATGTTGTTACCACCGTAGACGGCGCCGCCGCTTTCACCGGCCACATCGAACGGTGCTCCGCCGTGATAGGCGATGCCGAGATCGAGTGTGTTGTTGACGTTGAGGTCCATGATCACAGCTTCGATGAAGACCTGCCGTCGGGGCTGATCGAGCTGGTCGATCACGGCCCGCAGGTGGGCGTAGTCGCGCATCGATGAGGTCGTGAGCAAGGTGTTGGTGGCCTCGTCGCAGCTCACCTTGACCGCTCCTTCGAAGATGTCTTCCCCGCCCCCTCCACCGGATGCGGTGGCCGCGGGTGCCGCCGCGCGGCCAGTGCCAGCTGCACGTGCACCGCCCGCTGCAGGCCGCGCGCCACCGCCGCCCGTACCCAGCACGCTTCCGAGCGTTCCGGACAGCTCGGAACATTGAGCATGCTGGAGGGGCAGGACGTGGATCTGGTTGTCGCCCTCGACGATCGGAGCGTCAGCCACACGCTTGATCAGCTCCAGAATCTTGTCGTAGTCGTTCTTGGTGGCGGTGATGATGAGGGAGTTGGTTCGTTCGTCGGGAATGACGACCGAGTTCTCCCCTTTCGAGCCTTTTCCGAGGATCTCGTTGAGCTTGGCCGCAGCGTCGGTCGCCGATGAATTGAAGACGGGCTGCACCCAGATTTGGTCCCCTGCAGAACCCACATCGAGTTCCTCAACGATGCGCAACATCCGGCGAATGTTCGACCCGGTGTCGGTGATGATGAGAAGGTTGCCCGGCCCGTAGGTGGTGATGTTTGCGTCATTGGACTTGAAGTTGTTGCCAAGGAGCTGTGCGACCTCGGCGGCGTCGATGTTGTTGACGCGATAGAGCCGGGTCACGAAGCGGTCTTCCGCGGGCACCGGCGAGGCCGTTCCGTAGATTGGAGTAGGCTGGCGCGACGCATTCTGTGACTCGACGATCTCGAGGTAGGCGCCGTGAGGAACGACCGTCATACCGTTCGAATTGAGGATCGAGAGGAAGGCCGCATACGCCTCCGCTGCACTCACGGTTTCCGGCGAATAAACCGTGACCTTGATCTGGTGCAGCTTGCTGCCGTAGATGAATCTGCGCCCGGTGATCTCACTGACCGCCTTCACCAAGGTGGGGAGATCCGTGTCCTCGAGGCTGAACTTGACCTTGGTGTTACCTGGCAAAGGCCGGTGCTCGATGTCCGAGGGTGCGGCGAGCGCCGAAACAGGATCTTTCTTGGTTGCACCAGCTGGAGCGCCGGCACGCGGAGTGGCGCCCGGGTCTGGCTTGGCGTCCGGGTCTGCTTTTGCGTCGGGATCTGCGGGAGCCGAGGGAGCTGGCTTGGCTACGGGAGCACGAGTCGGCGTCTTGAGAACCGGCTTGCCGCGGGGGGTGAGCTGCGCCTCCGCCGGCAACGCAAAAACCAAACTCGCTGATGCAACCGCAGTGATCGCGAGAACCCTGGCGGCGCCGGCCGCAAGAGTTGAGGCAGAAAATAGACGCCGGCTCATTCCAAACTCTCTCCCTTGGATCGGGCTTCCTTGGCAGGCCGACTAGCGGCCGTCCTGGACTTACCTGCAGTTGTCCTCGTAGCCGAACGAGCTGCGACCGGCGAGGGGGATGCGACCCCCTCAGCGACTTCTTCCGGGTCGGCAGAGCTGTTTTGTCTTTCCTGCGGAAAAACGGACTTCGTTGCGGAGACTGCCAAGAAGGCGAGCCCCGAGACCACAAACGAGAACGCCAGCAGCAGGGAGGTGGCCACCAGCACGATCCGCGTAGCTAGCGGAGCCCGCTCGAACCGTTCGACTTTGGAAAGTTTCGTCACGGCGACTGATACAGCAGGCGGCGTGCCACCCAAGGCTCGTCGGGGAACGCCCCCAAATTGGCCCTTTTCCTTGATTTTCGCCGTCCTCACGCAGCCGACACGACATCCTGTCAATCGAGCAAACCGCGCTCGCCACGCTTTGGGACAGAATGGCAGCGCGGCTCGCGGAAATGCTTTTCGCGCGAATTATCGCTTCTTTGGCTTGGGCGACGGAGGGCGCCCCAAAAATCCGTTTGGCTTGTAAACGGGAGCTGTTGGCGCGCTGCTGGGAGGAGCACTCGCCGAGGGTACGACCGAGGAGACTTCGGCAGAAGCCGCTGCCGTTGCTGAGGACGATGGGGCTGGTGCCGGCTCGACTGGAGCGGCGCTGGCTGGTGCGCTCGTTGTGACGGGGTTGGTTTGTGGCTTCGGGTCCGAAGACGTTGGAGCGGGAAGAGGCGCCGCCGAGACGGATGCAACGGCGGACTTGCTGCTCGCGGAAGCCACCCACGGCTTTCGACTGAGAATCACCAGCAGGGAAATGCAGGCTAGGGCCGCGACGGTACCGCTGATGACTGCAACCAGCTTCAGACGCTTGACCGCAGCGTCTGGCAAAGGCGGCGGAATATCCTGCGTGGTCAGATTGACCGAGCTGACGGAGGACGAAACTCCCTCGGCCCCTTCGCGTACCCGTGGCGGCGCGCTGGGCTGGGCGAGCGGACTGGGAATGGATGCCAACGAACCGCGCGTCAGCGGCAATACGCCGCCAGCTGCGGGGCCTGCCGCGCTTGAGCCCGGCGCGCTTGGAGCAACGTGCTCTGGAACCGACCGAGCGGTGGCCCTCGGCCATTCACCGGAGAGCGCCCCTGTGGAACTTGGAGCTGCGGCTGGTAGCTGAATCCCAGCTGCCTCTAGATAGGCCGCTGGAGGCTGATAAAGCGGTAGGGTCGCGTCGCGCAGCGACTCCGCTTCACTCGTTGAGCTTGGCGGAGCCAGCTCTCCAAGAGAAAGAGGTGTTGGAAGCACCTGCGTTGGAGCGGGCTGCAAGGGCGTTGGAGCGGGCTGCAAGGAGCCGAAGGTTGGAGCTGGTCGCTCGGTGCTCGATGCACCGCCAGCTCCGTCATCGGTGGTTGTGCCAGCGTCCCATAGCTCGTTGGGTTCTTCCGAAACACGCGGCGCTTGCGGAGGAGTTGCGGCGAGCCCACGTGCCGCTGCAGGCCGCTTGTCGGCGAGGCGCGGCTCGGCAATCCGCGGCTCGACACGGGGGCGTGGAGCGCCGTTTGGTGTGCCAAAGGTTGGGGCTCGCGGGGGTACAGCGCCGGTCAGGGGTAGCGTGCTTTTCGGCGATACGGCCTTACTTGCGGATGCCACCGCCGCGAGCGGAACCGTCCGCAGCGCGCCAGTGGCCGTTGGAACGGGGAGCCCATCCGTTAGCGGCTTTAGCGTCAGCAACGCGGCAGGTCGCGCCGCGTCCCCTGCACTGGCCGTCGACGATGGGCCCGATGGCGCCGAACTCGAAGGCTGTGCTGGCGGTGGTAGCGACCACCCGAGATCGATGGCGCCTACCGGCTCATCCTTAACCACTGTGCCAGAAGCCGGCTGAACCGTCTCGCCAGGTTTGGAGGTGGGACCCGCGAGCAAGCTGCGCACGCGCACCGACGCGCTCTGCATCATCTGCTTACGGCGCTCGAGGGAGGCTTTGGCCTCAACTTTGACCCACTCCGCAACCTGCGTTCGCGACGCCGGCGGTATGGCCCGCTCCACAGCGGCAGCCATCTCCAAAGCCGTCGGGTAGCGCTCTCCTGGCTCGACCTCGAGAGCCTTTTGAACCAGCGCATCAAACTGTGCGAGAGCCGCATCTTTGCTACCAGGCGCCGCGGGCTTTTCCGATAACAATGCAACGAGCAGTGCTGCCTCGTTGTCGCCGTCAAGCAACCGCTGGCCAGTGAGAAGCTCCCAAAGCACGATCCCTGCGCTAAACACATCGCTGCGCCGGTCCACCATGCGGCCGCGAGCCTGTTCTGGCGACATGTAGGCCAGCTTGCCTTTCAGCTGACCCTTCTGGGTTTGCTGAACGCGACCCCGCGCTTTCGCGACGCCAAAGTCGAGCACGCGCGCCATACCGTCGGTGCCGACCAGAACGTTGTGTGGGGATACGTCCCGATGGACGATCAGCAGCGGCTCCCCCTCTGGCGTCATCGCCTCATGCGCTGCATGGAGCCCACGCAGCATGTCTCGTACGATCGCTGACACGATCGGCTGAGGTACGCGGTCCTTGCGTTGGTGAACGGATTTGATGAGCTTGGAGAGGCTTTCACCCTCGACCAGCTCGAGCACCAACAAGAGTTCTTCGGTGCCTTGCGTAACGTCGATCGTAGCGACCACGTTCTCGTGGCGAATCAACGTGCAGAGCGTGGCCTCGTCCGTGAACATCGAAACGAAATCGGGGTCTCGGGCGTAGTGTGCATGCATGCACTTGGCCGCAAAGAACTTCGTTTCACCGTTGGAAGTGGGGGCATCCAAGTCGTGAGCAAGGTGCACCGTCGCCATACCACCAGAGGCGATCTCGTCGAGGATTAGGTAGTGACCTATCCTCCTCCCCACGTACGGAGCGTCACCAATCAGCTGCTCCGGGGCAGTCATTGCCCGTCGAGGCTACCACAAGAACCTCGATCACAGAACGCGATGAGCGCGCCAAGGGCCGCCGTTGCCGCAGTTTCAGTGCGCAGCGTGGTTCTACCGAGACGAACAGCGGTGTAGCCAAGCGCACTCGCTGAGCTCAGTTCTGCATCGGAGAAGCCGCCTTCCGGCCCGATCACAAGGTCGAAGCTGGTACCAGCGTCGACTACTGCCATCACGACTTCGACGAGGCTGCGTGCTGCGCGCGGGTGAAGGATCAGTCCAGTATCACGGCGATTTTCCCGTAGGGCGCGATCGAAGTCGCACGCGGGGGCAATCTCCGGAACATCGCTGCGCCCAGACTGCCGCGCTGCTTCGACCGCAACTCGCGCGAGACGTTGTTGAACGGCCTCACCACTTCGTTCCACAACCGTGCGCTCAGACGTCGCTGGCTGAATGGCTCGTACGCCAAGTTCGGTCGCGTCGCGCACAACCTCATCGAGCTTGGCGCCTTTGCCGACACATTGGATCAGTCGGATGTCGATTCCTCCGATCGCCACGACGTTCAGCTCTCCAACCAGCACCTCGACCCCACGCTCGTCCACGACGGCGAGCTGTGCGTCAGCCTCGAGCCTTGCAACGGGATCAAACAACCGGAGCTGGCTTCCCACTCCGAGCCGTCGAACGCGGGCGAGGTACTTCGACGTGCGTGGGTCGAGCCGGAGACGGCCAGACACGAGGCCCTCGACGGGCACTCGTACGACGTTCACTGCACCGGATCCGAGAGCACGAGCGAAACCCAACCATCTCGGTCGAAGGCGCGATCACCGCCCGTTTCTGTGCGCGTGACGTCAATCACCGAAAGTGGACGCGAGAGGTTGGTGAAGCGCTTCACCATCTCCGCCTCCTCGGCCAGCAGGATCCCAGAAAGAACCAGCTTTCCTCCAGGCGCAACACGCGCGACGAGCTCCTCCGCAATCGGGTCCAAAATTCGTGACTCGATGTTGGCCAACACCCAAGGGAACGTCCCTTCGACGTCGTCCACCACACCTGCGAAGGCCTGCATCCGACCTCGAAGCTCGTTGCGGTCAGCGTTCTCCAAAACGGTGTCGAGCACCTCCGCATCGTTGTCGAGTGCGACGACGCGCTCCGCTCCCAGCATCAACGCCACGAAGCTCAAGATGCCACTGCCACAACCAACGTCGAGCACGACAGCGCCCTGGAGCAGCTCCTTGTAGCGGTCCAAAGTACGAGCCACGAGCGACGTCGTGGCGTGCAAGCCCGTACCGAAGGCCCGCCCGGGCTCGAGAACAAGCACCTTCTCACCAGCTTGTGCCGAGTACTCCGCCCAAGGCGGCCGCACGACCAGCGAGGGAGTCAAGGCAAACGGCTCGTAGTATTTCTTCCACTCATCTCGCCATTCGTCGCCGACGATCTCTTCGATCGTTGCAGACTCGACCATGCCGCCCTCGAGGGCCAGGAGTTCATCCCGCGCAGCTTCCGCGTCGTCGTGTGAATCGAAGCTCGCAACCAGAAGAACCCGCCCATCGCCGGGGCCTTTTACGTAGGTCGACTGGTCCCGCTCTTCGACGCCGGTGGCTCCAAGCTCAAAGAGCGCCCCTGAGAGGACGTCTGTATGAGGCTCTGTCGTTACGAGATGAAGGAACGGAAAACGCGGCTTCTGTGTCATTCTTTCACGCTGATTCGAACCGTGGACTCACTGCCACCGAGTTGCGTGGCAAGCACGGCTGTCAGTACTGCGCCACCAACCACGGTGACGCCAATCGGAATCCAAAACCAAGGGCTCTCGACCACGCTCGAGCTCTCCTCGGGCACGACGATGCGCAGCGGAACCTCCGCGTCCCCGCGAGACGAAAGCGGTAGCCCCGCCTTGTCTTTGGCTAGCACGTAGTACTCAACGAGCGGCGGCGTCACGAGCTCAGCAGGGATCTGCCCGCGAAAAGAGCCCATTGAATAGGCCAACGATTGCTCACTGAATTTACCTCCCTTCGCCGAACGAAAATAGAGGTCCACGGTCTCCACGCGCACATCGGGGTCGTCGATCGTTCCTTCGATTGGGACCGCGGTACCGGCTTCCACTTGGGCTGGCGACGCGTGTTTGATCACGACTGCCTTTGCCTCAGGGTCTCCGCCGCCCTCAACCTTTTTGCCAGGCTTTCCCTCTGCTTCCCAGGCGGCTTTTGACTTCTGGAAGAACTCGCGAAACTTTGGTGACTCGGTGGCGGGAAGCTCAAAGTTTTCATCGATTGCGTAGAGGGCCCGGACCGCTGCGTCCGCTTCCTCAGCACGCGACAATGCGATGTGATTCATGGCCAACAGCCGATAAGCAGCGATCTTCTCCGTGGGCGTCGAATCCCCGCGGACAACGATGCCGGAGAGCGTTTGAATCGACTCCTCGTAACGCTGATCATCAAAGAGATCGCTCGCTTTGGTGATCAGCGATCCGACGGTGGCGCGCTTTGGCGCGGCAGCCTGCGCCATCTTCCGTGGTTGCTTCCAGCGGGTCTTCGCTTCAGCGGGGGTTGCGACTGCGACCGCAAGCGAGAGCACCGAGAGGCCCACTACGCCACGCCAAAGCCGAGCACCACTCAACCAATGCTTCATCGCGGAAAGGTTACTCGTCCGGCTTGCGCGGGGAAAGAGCTCCCTTCGAACCACCCTTGGGCTCGTAGGGACAATGACGACAGCCTGAGTTGCAACACGTCCCCCGTTTCAGATGGTACGCCTCAGTGAAAACGTACTTACCATCCTCGACGTAGTAGTCCGTGCCTTCCAACAGCGGGGTCTTCATTGAAGCTTTGTCGCCACACGAGTCTACCAGCCAGTGCCCGCTCGTTCGATCGGCCTCGTTCGAGTTGCGCTGGGCCGCAGAGCCCAGCTCGTAGCCTGCTGCTCGGTGCAGTGTTGCTGAGTGGTTGCGACGGCTGCAAGCGGGATAAGCCTTTCGTTCCTTTTTCAATGTCGGCGAGCCCTTCCGCAAGCGTTGAGACGTCGGCCGTCGTCCCCCCCAGCGCATCGGCGGCGCCGACATTCGCCCGGGTGGAGGCCTCTGCCCCAACAGGGGATCCGCGCAAACTCAGCTTCGGCGATCATTCGTTCAGCAGTCGCGCAGGCCGCGTCTTTCGCTTTGGAATGTTGCTCGCCCCCACCGATGAGCGGCTGCTTGCATGGATCGAGAAGCCCACGTCCGCGGCAGGCGAGCTGGTCTTGCTGAGCTCCGATGGCAGAGAGACGAGCTTGTATCGGCTGCCGGCGAACTCCGACATCGAGCACTGTGCGCACCGCACGACGCTCAATCAAATTGGAGAGCGAGTGTTCTCGCTTTCGCTCGACCTCACGTGCGGCGATAGCCCAGTGCGCCAAACCTTGGTGGTGCTTCGCAATGAGACCGTCGTTGATGCGACAGGCGCCTCAACGGGAGAGGTCGCGGTTCGACTCGAGGCCGACGCAGTCAGTCCCATGCGACTCTCCGCTTCAACGCGCGACCACGACGCCGACGGGACGGCCGACCTGATCCTTTCCACGTCGCTGCGCGATGGCCCCCAAGTGCTGAGCCCCGTGGCCGACCTTCTCTACTTGGATCGGCCGACCGGCTTCGCTGCTGATCCATCCGAACCCGAGGCCTCACTCGGCAAACACGGAAAGGCGCTGCTGAGTCATGCGGTCGCGAAGAAGGAGACCACGCTCGAAAGCGCCCGTGCGACGCTGAGATTCGCGACCGCGTTTTGCGGTGATGCTGGCAAAAGCCGCGTCAGCACCTCGGCGGGCGTACCCAAGTGCAAGGAATCAAGGGTATTCGGGGATGCGCTGCACGCGATGGCCATCAGCTACGACCACAAGGGTGACCTGCTTCGAACGGTTTCAGCATCCGAAATCGCGGGTTCTCTCAAGTTCGAGTACGGGCGAGTCACCCAAATCGAACAGCTCTTCGCGAAAAAACTGACAAAAGTCTCCGCGACGGCCAAGCCCCTCGAGGTCGCTGCGATCTCCAAGTGGCCCAACGCCGAGCTGCGCTTCGATGCAGAGGGAAAGCTCTCGGCACGCACTTCAACTGGCTGGGCAACCGTCGACCTCGCCAGCACCGCTGATAGCGCCCCTGCCTTCGATGATCCTCCTTCCGCAGCCACGTTCGGCAGTGGGGACAGCACCGTCACGTTGGAGGGCGCAGCGCGAAGCTGCGCTCCGCCCAAAACGCAACTATCGACTACTGCACGCGGCGCACTTCAGAACACCGAGGTCGAGTTGATGGGGAGCGGGATTCCCTGGGCTATCCGCAAGGATAGCTGCACCAGCTCGTTCCCTGCGCTTTCGCTGGTCTCGCTCGCTGAACCCAAAGCCGTGGTCACGGTCGACGGTGAAGCGATCGAACTCACGTATGGCGATTCGGGTGTGATGGCCACCGCTGCACCCTTTTCACCGGCCAACGGCTCGGAGGTATGGGCAGTACCGTTGCTACGCTCGGTGATTGTCGGGCGCGGTACAACCCGCGAACGTTGGATGGGCAAGGAGATGGAGGGGCTTCACTCGTGCAAAGCGTCAGCCGATGGGAAGTCGGTTGCGTGCATTCGCGATACCCGTGTGGTGGTTCTTGCTCGGGACGTAGGCAAGCCCTCACCGAAGTCGCCAGCCAAGGGCGCTGCGCCACGCTGAGCGAGCTGCAAAAGCCCGATGGCCCGCAATTGCGAGCCATCAGCCTGACGAACTGTAAAGCGCTGGGTCAGCGCTTGTTGACTCGTTCGATGTACTTGCCTTCGCGTGTATCGACCCGAACCCACTCACCCTCGCTTACGAAGAGCGGGACGTTCACAGTCGCGCCCGTCGAGAGCGTAGCGGGCTTGGTCGCACCGCTGGCGGTGTCCCCCTTGATACCAGGCTCGCTGGAGGTGATCTGCAAGGTCACCGAGGCGGGTAGAGTGACGCCGATCGGCTGGCCATTCCACAGCGTGACGTCAATCGTCATACCGTCGCTGAGCCACTGGGCCTCCTCCTCCATCTTGTCCCCAGGCACCATCACCTGCTCACCCGACGACTCGTGCATGAACACGTAGTTCTCGCCGTCTTGGTAGATGTACTGGAGCTGACGCTCTTCGATATCCGCCTTCTCGAGCTTCTCCCCGGACTTGTAGGTCCGCTCTAGAACCGAGCCGTCCACCATGCTCTTGACCTTCACGCGTGTGAACGCTTGGCCCTTGCCTGGCTTGACGAACTGGAAATCAACGACGGAATACGGCTTCCCGTCGATCATCAACTTAACGCCCTTGCGGATTTCGCTTGTGTCCATGTCGAACCTTGAAAGGAAAGGACGCTTACTTGGCCCTTTGAGCTGGCCTCATTACCACACGGGAGGGCGCGCTGAGCAGTTTTCCGCTGCAGGCCGTTTTCTTGGCCCCCAATGGATGACATCGACGAGGAGCTAGTTGAAATAAAGCGCGAGATTGTCGAGTCGCGTGGTCTCATCATCAAGACCAACAATCTGACGAGCGCGCTCGCGGCCGACCTCAGGATCGTCGCCAAACGACAGCAATCCTTTGAACGCACGGCGTTCTTCAACAGCGCTTTCGCCTTCGCGATCTTTGCAGCGGTATTGGTAGGCGCCGTCTACTTCGCGTGGAACGCACGCGTGGACAGCATCGTAAAGAGCACCGAGGGCGAGCGCGAGAAAGCCAAGAAGTCCATCGACGAGCTGGAGACGCTAAAAAAGGAGCTCGAGACTCGATCAGCGACCGAAAGCGCGGCACTTGCGTTCTATGAACTGGCTCGCACCGGTCGACGGCGCGACGTGATCGAGGCCTTCGGCAAACTACGAGAAAAGCCCCTCACCCGCGCCGAACTCCTGATGTTCACCGACCTAGTCGAGAAGGCTCGCAGCGACCTATCGGTCGAGAACTACCAGGCCGCGATGGACCACACGCGTGGCGGGCGCTGGAACGAAGCCGCAAAGGCGTTCGAGGAGTCCCTCGCGCTTTCAGAAAACGGTTCTCACGTCCCGAGCGTGAAGCTCGAGCTGGCCAAGACGCTGCGCAAGCTACGCCGACATCGCGAAGCCATTGCCATTCTAACGCCGCTCTCGGAGTCGTCACCCAACCCGGAGGTTCTCGACGACGCCATGATGCTCCTCGCCGAATGTTTGATGGATATCGAGGCGTACAACGACGCACGAACAACGCTGCGTACATTCATTCGTCGGTTCCCAGACAGTCCCATGGTTCGCGACGCGAACATGGCGCTGTCTGATTTGAACCTAAAGCGATGATGCGCACTACCCGCGCGGCGGGATCGGCAGTCGAACGATAAAGACAGAGCCGACCGGCGAGCGATTCCTCGCGTACACCGAGCCACCGTGACCATGGACGATGGTCCTCACGATATTGAGGCCAAGGCCGTTGCCGCCGCCTTCTCCACGGGTCGTGAAGTACGCCTCGAACAATTTGTCGAGGTGCTCCTCGGGAATTCCGTGCCCCTCATCGGATACAGCGACCTCAACCATGCCATCCGTGGGGGCCTCGCTCGTGCATACCCGCAACAGGCCACCGCGTTCCATCGCCTGGCACGCGTTGGTCAACAGGTTTACGAACACCTGCGTCAAGGGGCCATGCAACCCACGAATCGGCGGCAAGTCCCCGAAGACAAGCTCCAACCGGACGTTACTCGCTTCCAGAACATGGTCACAAAACTGAACGGCGCGCTCGATCACCTCGTGGAGGCTGAGCAGCGATGGGTCAGCGGTGGAAGGTCTCGAGTACGCCACTAGCTCGCGAGTGAAGTTCAAGACACGCGTCGCCGCCTCGGAAATGCGGGCGAGCCGATCGCGGTCAACGACATCGATGGCTCCAACCTCCCAACGCTTTCGTAAGAGGTCAGCGTAGGCCACGATCGAAGTCAGCGGGTTGTTGAGCTCGTGCACGATGCTCGCCGCCATTCTTCCAAGTCCGGCAAGCTTGTCGCTCTGCACGGCCTTGTCGCGCAAGGAGTTCACCTCGCCTGCATCCAGCCGAAGACTCGTAACGAACCTTGAGCGTCGAACGAGCGCACCGACCGCTAGTACGAGCGCGTCAAGATCGTGAGTCGGTAGCGGTTCAGCTCCGTCCCACAGCGCAACATGGACTGTCGCTTCGGGCTCAGCGGCCAGCGGAAAGATGGCCTCATGATCGAGTTCGGGGAACAGCCGGGCTGCATCAGTGGCCCGCGGCAAGCTGGGCCGCGGAGCGTGCCGCACGATGAGCTGGCGTCCCTCAACTTGAGGCACGCATACGCCGATGCACACATCCTCGTCACCTTCAGCAAACGTCGATACCAGCGCGTACAGGCCGTCTTCCAAATCGATGTCCGGAGACAATGACGCCAGCTGCGCCAAAACGCGCTCGCTGCGACCGCTCCCAGCGAGCACCATCGTTTCCTCTAGCCTGTCACGGCCACTCTGAACGTCGGTCACGAGTCATCCTCCACAGAGCGGTCCAGGTCGATGATCTTTGCCTCTCCCACGTAGGCCTTGGTCTCGTACTTGGTTATCTTGCCGACCTTGCGCACAATCTCTGCCATTCGTTGCGCCTCGCGGACCAACGCCTCTGTCTCACGAAGATGTGGCTGAGCTGCCTGGGCTCTTCGGCTGATGATCTCCGCATACCCAAGCACGCTGGTAAGCGGCTGATTGAGTTCGTGCGCAGCAGCGCCAGCGAGCTCCGCGATCAGCGACTCTTTCTCTCGGTTTCGGAGTTCCTCCTGAGCTGCATCAAGCTTCGCTTGCATACGGCGCCGCTCGCGCAGGTCCGTAAGAACACCAACGGAGCCAACGACTACGCCCTGATGGATGATCAGCGCGGCCGATATCAACACGGGAATTCTCTCGCCCTGCTTGCCGCGAACCTCTGTCTCAAATCCCTCTAGTCGCCCGTAGCCACCACGCTCCTGACTCCGCATCAGGCTCATGATTTCGCGGGCAAGCGATCCCTCATACAGCTCTCGAACGTTGAGCTTGCCTACAACTTCATTTGACGCATACCCAAAGACACGCTCGGCGGCTCGATTGAACAGCAGCAAGTTACCAGCGATGTCCGCAGAAATGATGGCGTCAACCGAGCTATCGATCACTCGCTCGAGGAACTCCTTGGTATTGGTGAGTTCTCGTTCGGTTGAGCGCTCCTGGGTTACATCGCGACAGCTGAGCAGGATCGCCCGCTCGTCGTCTTTCTGCTCGCTCATCATTGCGACCAGGCTCACCGAGATCGTCCGCACTTGCCCGCGGGCCTGCACCTCGAAGTCCGTCGCCCGGGAGAGGCGCGACGACGGGCCTGCATCGGTCACCAATTCGCCGATCAGTAGCGTCAACTTCCGACGACCTTCCTCGGTGAGCCAGTCGAAGAAGGAGGCGTTGGCAAAGTCATGGAGCCGATCTCCCAACATTTCACGGGCTCGGGGATTCGAGAACAGCACGTTCGCCAGTTCATCGACCACGAGGATGCCGTCAGCAGAAGCATGGAAAAAGTCTGCGTAAGGCTCAAGCGCGCGGATGCGCCGCTCTGCCTCGAAACGCAAGTAGGTGCTTTCCCGAGTCTGGTCTCTCAGGCTCTGCATGATGCGTGCGTTACGAAGCGCAATAGCGGTCGCGCTCGCTACAGTCCGGACCAAGGACAACTCTTCGAGCTTGGGGCCTCGACTGCTCTGACTCCTAAGGAAGAGGACGCCGAGCGGTCGCTCCTCGTACACGATTGGAATACAAACCGCCGACTTGAACGCCTCCTTCGGAATGGTCGTCCGCACGACGTCGAGCATCGGATCGGTGGCGGCGTCGTCGATGATCAGCGGCGCACCGGTCTCAAGGACCTTTCGAATCTCGGGGTATTTGTCCAAGTCGATTGGCAGATCGCGCAACTCACGATCATCTGACGCTGCGACCACGTAGCCCACGCGCCCTTCATCTCGGACGAGCACGATGCTGCAGCGTTCAACCTTCACCACGTCGGCGATGCGACGAACCACGGTGTACAGAATTTCGCGAAAATCGAGGGTTGAAGACAACGTTTGCGTGAGTTCAAGCACCACCCGAGCATCGCGCTCACGACGCGCCAACATATCGACGTACTCGCGCAGCCGAAGCAAGCTCCGGATACGCGCGATCAGCTCGGCGCTCTTGAAGGGCTTGCGAAGAAAGTCGTCAGCCCCCATCTCGAAGGCCCGCGTTACCTCTTCGTCGCGATCTGCCGCGGTAAGGACGATGACTGGAAGCTCGTGAGTCTGCTCCGATGATCGAATCGCTCGAAGCACGGAGTAGCCATCGGGGGGTGGCATCATCAGGTCCAACAGCGCGAGTTTCGCCTCATGCTGCCGCAGCCATGCCATCGCTTCATGACCAGAGGTCACGGCGACGCAGGGCAACCCCGCGCGTTCCAACGCCTGCGCAATAACCCGACGAGAGACGGCGTCATCATCAAGGATAAGAATTGGGGCTGACACGCGAGCAGTAGGGTAGCGAAACCGCACTCCCTTTGTGAAATTCACCGCTGTGTATGGCGCGATGGTCTCCTCATCAAGCCCTCTCGATTTGCGAGCTCACGACAAACGAGCATACCGAGACCAGCCCGCGTAAGATGCTCGCAATGGTTTCTTCGTGAGACAGCCGCGCGTTCTTGTCACCGGGTTCGGTCCTTTTCTCGACAACGCCGTAAATCCTTCCGAAAGCCTTGCCCGCGAACTCGATGGGCAAAATCTTGAGGGGACAACGTTCATTGCGCTCGCACCGCTCCCGGTCGCCTACGCGACAGCCGCTGACATCGTGGCTGCCCGCGCAGCAACGCTCGACGTCGGCGCCATCCTGCTGCTGGGACTAGCCTCGACGAGTCCGCAGATTCGCGTGGAAACCACCGGCCGGAACGTGTCGACCTGCGCGCATCCCGACGCCCGAGGGGTCAAGAAGCTGGGGGAAGTCACGATCCCCGGAGAGCCTGCGCAGCTCTCGACCCGGCTCGACGCCAAGCGAGTCGTGGCAACGCTCTTGCAAAACGGAGTCGACGCAAGGGTCAGTGATGATGCTGGCGGCTACGTGTGCAACGACGTTTACTTCCGTACCCTGAGCGGAGAACGAATGAGCGGAGAACGGCCCTGCTTGTTTGTTCACGTTCCCCCGGGCGCGGAGCAACAGCCCGGTCTAGCGCTGATGCTTGGCCGCGCGTTTCTTTCGGGTTTCACTTCGCGAACCTGAGCCCAGGATCACGCGAGCAGTCGAAGCACGCTGACGTGTAGCTGGCTCTCAATCATACGCATCACGCTCTCAAGCTCATCACGGGAGAGCCGCAAACCAGCCATCAAACGCCGACGCGTCTCCATCAGCAGCGTGGCCTTCGCGCTTTGCACTCGTCGTGCTGCGGTCGCTCGATGAACCCCGTGAGCGACGGCTAGCGCGTCTACCGAGAGCTGCTCCACGAGATGTTGGCGCAAGAGATTTCGGTCTTCAGCCGACAAGCTCGCAAGCGCGGTGGTAAACGCGGTCGCGAAGGTGCTCCGATACTGGCGCTTCAGGTAGTCAAGCTCAGGGTCAACCCCATCGGCAAACAGTACCTCAGCGGCGCCCTCATCGAAGTGCGCCGCCTCGTTTCCCGAGCGCTTGCGACCAGCATCAACAAGCAACCTCGTCGCCACTACGCGCAGCCAGCTCAGTAGCTCGCCGCGACCTGAATACTCCTGAATCTTGGGAGGGCGACCGACCTCGCCGACCAGGAGCCGCTGCCAGAGGAGTTGCTTGATATCATCGGCGTCAAACTTCGAATCGCGTTGGCGCGCGATGAGCTTCTCGAGACTTGGGGTGATCAACTTGTCCAACGCACGCAGCGCATTGGTCTCACCAGCTGCGCAGGCGAGAGCAAGCCACAGGTCCTCAGCTTGAACCTCGGCTGTACCAGCACGAGCACAGGCGGCACGAAAGGTGGCCTCCTCAACCGCGAGGTTGGGCCACGCACGATGGGCACGCTCGAGCAGAACTTCGATCTCGGACATTCGATAGCGACCGTACTTGAGAGTTCGATGTTATCAGCAACCGAAGGGATCCGAGTAGGATGCGCCGGTGCCTTGCCCGACCGACAGCGTCGCCTTGCGATTTGTTGAGGGACAGCTGAAGGCCGAGGACCGCGCAGCTCTCGAAAACCATCTGGACCAGTGCGCGAGATGCTTCGCCGCGATCACAGAGTTAGCCCGTGTCTTCGGAAGCGAGCTTGAGCGAGTCTCACCCTATGCAGCCACCGCGCTAGCCGACTCGGGTGGCCAGCAGCGCTATCAGCTCACGCACAGTGCACGGGTCCAGCTAGCCAACGGCTGCAGTTTCGGGCGCTACCTCGTGCGCAACCCGCTCGGCGCTGGTGGTATGGGAACAGTCTACGCTGCGTTCGATCAGGTCCTTCACCGGCAAGTCGCGCTCAAGGTACTGCATAGCGATGCAGTCGATTGGGCCGGTGCCAACGCTGAGCAGTTCGTCTTGGCTGAGGCGCGAGCTGTATCAGCCCTCTCCCACCCTAATGTTGTTGCCATCTACGACGTTGGAGCGCTACCCGACCCGCCCTGCCTCTACCTGACGATGGAACTCATCGAGGGCTCAAACTTCGGTACGTGGCGAAAGGCTGAGCCGAGGTCGCAGGAAGCGATCTTGGAGGCGCTACTTCAAGCGGGGCAAGGGCTCGAGGCGATTCATGAGCGAGGCTTGGTGCATCGCGACATCAAGCCGGACAATATACTCGTTGGCTTGGACGGCAGAGTCCGCATTGCGGACTTTGGCCTGGCACACTTCGGGCCAGTAAGCTCTGGAGCTCTCGCTGGCACGCCCGCGTACATGAGTCCCGAACAGCTGCTTACCCAACCGCTCGACTCGCGCAGCGACCAGTTCTCGCTTGCCGTCGTGGCATGCGAGGCGCTCAGCGGGGCGCGACCGTTTACTGGCATGACTCTCGATCAACTCCGAACGGCGATGACCACTAAACCCAAGCTAGATGGCATCTCTACCGAACTTGCCACCGTATTCGCGCGTGCCCTCGACCCTACGCCGTCCGCCAGATATCCGTCAATGGCGGCCTTTCTCATGGCGCTGCGTAGCACACTAGAGTCCAAGAGCAGTACACACCTACGGGTCAACACCGCATTGACGATCGCGATGACAGCCATGCACCTCGCGCTAACGATCGCGGTTGCAGTCATGCCAGACTCCGAAGAATCCAGTTCAGACGCCCTAGCCGTAGCGATTGAGCCACAGACAATGCTCGATCACGTTGAAAACATCGGCTTGGCTGCATTAGGCGCGTTGGTCCTTGTAAGCCTCCTTTGGATTCCCTTGGGCATCTTTTGGGCACCTCTCAATGCATGGGGCCTCCACAAGAGGGCAAGCTGGGCCCGCGTATCCACACTCGTCTACGCAGGGGTGGGAGCGCTCACATGCATTGGGACGCCCTACGCAATCTATGCGCTCTACAGCCTCACACGCCCGTCCGTGAAGAGTTGCTTCAAGCAACCCGAGCGCCAACCCCACAAGTCACTCATTACTACCAGAAGGCTCTAGAACGAAGCGCAGGCCACTATTCGATTAGCCGACCGCCAGTGAATACGACTGACCAAGCGACGAGATTCAAACGTATCCCGGCAGCCCAGTGCAGATACGTCTGGTCGTTTCCTCCCAGATCCGTGAGTGCGGCTAGTTGCGCAAAGGGGCCCGCAATCCCCCGATAACCCAAGGACGCGTCGGCCATGACGCCGGCTCGGGTACCCGTCTCAAGCCCCTGGAGATATCCGAATCGCTGAAACTGAAGCCCAATTGCGTGCTCCAATACAAAATAGCTACTTGCTGCGAAGTAGCGAAGCCTGGCGCGGGGGCTTGCCTCCCAAGCAAGGCGCACATCATCGTAGGAGAAAGCGAGTTCAAAGGTAGGTCCTACGTGCAGGTCACGAGCAACCCGCCGAAGATAGCCCAACTCTATTTGCGGTCTGGTAAAGGCCTTCAGAGGTAGATTTGAAATACTCTGCCCACCCGCAAACCCCAGCTCGATTACGCCTGACTCGGCGCACTCAGGCTCTGGAAAGAAAGTACAATCCGACAGATTGAAGACCGGGGGCGGCGCTACAGGCACCGGGCTATTATACTGAGGTATCTCCTCTAACTTCGGATCAACCGCAACCACGTTTCTGTCCTCGGCAAGACTTTGGGTTGGCCAATAGGCGGCCAGTCCGAGGAGGGACTGCGCCGCGAACAGGGCCAACGTCCGCGCCTCGTGCTTACCTTTCACGACTCGCACTCAGTGGCGAAGGTGCAATCCACTCCACCTTGCTCAAAATTGATCGAAGTAAGTTCGCACCCAATCACGACTCGCTCGGACTTCTCATCCACTGCCTCGGCGCCAGAGCTGCTTGCTCCGCCACCATTCCCATCCAGCTCGGGCTGAGTACAGAGCAGCACACAGTCATCGAGGGGAACACCTCGCTCACCATAAAGCGCCAGCATCTGCTCGAAGGTCTCCTGTTCAAGGTAGAGGACAGTGCTCTCCGAGGACGGGCAGGCGCAACCAGCCACGGCGTGGATCCCGAGGATGAACACGCAGGTTCGGAACACTAACTTTGCAAACATTGTTCACCATTAGAATGAACGGGAGCCTCAAACCTTACGCCGCAAGGCGTCGTTCTCGACGAAAGTTGTAAGGCGCGTCGCACGAACGTTACACGGCGTTTAGCCTTGCAGTGGTATGGTTTGGCATGTTTGTGCCTCGTAAGTCATTGCACTCTCTTGTGATGGCGGCTGCTGTTTTGTCCGCGTGTGCGACGGGCAACGACGTCGATGGGATCGCTGGCGGGGCGGATCTTCAGGGGGGCTCTGGCGGAAGTCCTAACAGCACCGGGAACCTCGGCGGAGCGGGCGGCCCTGGCGTTGGGGGGAACTCGGGAGGGCAGGGCGGCTCCAATGGGGGCGGTGGGCAGGGCGGAGCAGCAGGCGGAGGTGGCTCTTCGGCCGACGGGATGACGGTGCCCGGCACTCTTATCATCAGCGAATATGTCGAAGGCACAGGCAACAACAAGGCATTAGAGATAGCTAACGTGGGGGATACCGCAGTATCCACATCAGACTGCATCATTAACCGCTACCAAAACGGCACCCCGACCGCCGCCGCGTCCCCCATCATTCTCGACACGACGTCGCTTGGTCCAAACCAAGTGGTAGTCATCTGCAACAACTCCTTCAGTCAGGCCGGCTTGTGCGATCAACTTTCAGCCAATCTTCAGCATAGTGGCAATGACGTAGTCGAACTTCAGTGTGGTGGCGTTGCCAAGGACATCATCGGTCGGATTGGTGAAGACGCGGTCTGGGGCACTGCACCAGCGACGACTGAGGATGCCACCCTACGTCGCAACTGCGATGTCGTCCTGGGAGACGCGGTGGGTGGAGACCCATTCGAGCCCAGCACGCAGTGGACTGGCTTTCCGGTGGATACGCTGTCAGATCTGGGCCAGCGCAACTGCCCTTGAGCTAGGTCATATTTCGACCCAGCAACACTTGCGCAGTCCTCCCGCTCGGGGCACGATTTGCCCGATGAGCAATGTCGTAACCGCCTTCGGACTCGCTACTTTCGCGATGTCCGTTCAGACTTTCATGGCCACCGTTGGGCTAGCGGTCTTTGCGTACGAGAGAGCTGAGTCGCGAGCCCGTCGTTTAGACGACGCGCGTTGGCTGCTCGCGTCTCTGGTCGCCGCAGTGACCGCGAGCGCCGCGCTCGAGGTACAAGCAGCCGACGGCTTCAGCGGTTTAGGACTCGTGGTGCTCGAGGCATTGCTGGCGTGTGCCTTGGTTGGCACCGGAGAGATTATTCTTTGGGTGTGGTCTCAACCGGTGTCGGGGCTACTGCGCATTGGCTCGCTCGCTCAAGTGTCAAAGAGCTTGCCCTGATCGATCGACTTCGAGAACGGGCGTTTCAAGTGTTCGTGTGCTTTGCGGGTTGCGATTCGACCGCGTGGAGTGCGGCCCAAGAAGCCCTGCTGGAGCAGGTAAGGCTCGTAGACATCCTCGACAGTGTCTCTTGGCTCGGATAGAGCGGCCGCAAGCGTATCTAAGCCGACCGGACCGCCGTCATAGTCATCTATTATGATAAGCAAGAGACGGCGGTCCATCGAATCAAGGCCTGCGTCGTCAACGTCGAGACGTTCAGCGGCGAGCCGAGCGATAGCTTCGGTTATAGACCCATTGCCCATGACTTCAGCAAAGTCTCGAACGCGTCGTAACAAGCGATTGGCAACACGCGGAGTTCCGCGCGAGCGTGCAGCGATGGCGGCCGCCCCAGCAGGCTCGATCGATACATTCAGTAACCGCGATGAGCGCAACACAATCTGCTCCAGCTCATTCGCCGGATAGTAATCTAGACGCATGACGTAGCCGAATCGGGAGAGAAGCGGGGCTGTAAGTAATCCCGTGCGAGTGGTTGCGCCGATCAAAGTAAACGGTTTCAACCCCAACTGGATAGTTGTCGCGTAGGGGCCCTCCCCAGTCATGATGTCGATCTGGAAGCCTTCAATCGCTGGGTAGAGGCTCTCTTCCACGACCGGGGAGAGGCGATGAATCTCGTCGATGAAGAGAACATCACCATGTTCAAGCTTGGTTAATAGACCAGCCAGGGCCCCCTTATGCTCAATAGCGGGGCCACTCGTCGAGTGCAGTGTGACGCCCATCTCCTTGGCAACAATGTGCGCAAGCGTCGTCTTGCCCAGTCCTGGCGGGCCCGAGAGCAAGACGTGGTCGAGTGCCTCGTTACGACGGCGGGCAGCCTCCACAAAGACGCGAAGGTTCTCCTTGTGCTTCTCCTGGCCGATGTATTCCGCGAGGTTGTCGGGACGAAAGAGCCGGTCGAAGCGCTCATCTTCGCCTGTTCCGGTGGCAGAGAGCATTCGCTCAGTCATGGTTACCTGCTAACGCGATTAGCTATGCGCGCCAAGAGGACATGCGCGGGGCTTACTCACCTGCTGCGACAGAAGCCGAGGCAGGCGACCTCAAGCACCGTCAAATAGTTGCGCAAGCTGGGAAGATAATTGCGTTTCCAACGCGTAAGTGATTGCCTGGGAAGGCTGGGCTTTTCTCGTTCTGAGACTTGTTCTGGAATTAACTGATGCGGGGAGACTCTATGACGAAAACCAACTGGCTTGCGGCTGTGGGCGTGCTCGTTGTGGGATGCGCTGGGATCGAAAGCGAGACCACGCTTGAGGAGACGAATACGGTAGAAGCTGCGATTCAGTGCAATGACGACGACGAAGACGACTTCGAGGTCGACTTCCTTGGATGTACGGAGGTCGCCGCGCTGGCGATACTTCCCTATGACGATGCACGACCGTTAGTGCCGGCGCAGTATGAGCTCGCCGGAGACGGAACGTTTGCCCTAATGGTTGTACGCATCGCGAACTGCAACAACGTCAAGATCGACGGCAAGTCCACGGGAGACAGCACTGTGGCTCAAGTGGGAATTACTATTGTCCCACCCGACGGCGACGGAGACATTAACAACTACACCGTTCACTACGACACGGACGGCAAGAAGCTCGCAAAGAAGCTCAACGATGCTGGCGTCAGCAAGGCCCGCTACGTGTCGAAGCTCGATTACGATCTCGACCTCGGTGCTGGAACACTCAACATCAACGTACCGAAGCCATCCAAGGCTCGCTACCAGGTGACAGCATCAATCATCGCCCCCTCATCGCCGGGCGTACCTTTCGTCGCAAACTGGTGGGAGGCGGGGGAAGACGGCGAAGTAACCAAGATGGGAACTGCAATTCCGTCAATCCAGTTTGGAACGTCTGACACAACGCTTACGGTCCACCCGACATCGACCCTTGTCGATCTGATTGGAGGGACCGTTCTGACCGAGTTCGCCGCGTTGGACAGTTTCAACGTATTCCCCTCAGCACATATGGTGGTCGACGAGCGGGATTGATGAATTGACTCGTGCCAAGTGCCGACCTTGTCGAGAGGGCACGAGTCTTTCGTTCACTGCATGCACCCTTCCTGAGATATCCGCTGGTTAGGCGCCCTTGGCTCGAGGAGGTCCGCTTCCGGGCCGCGGGCGCGCCTTCACAAAGGCCACCGCTTCGTCTTCGTTCGCAAAAGCTCGCGCGTCTGCACGATCATTCGCAAGAAGCCGCTGAACGTGGAGCAATCCGGCCGGAGTCCGAACCAACAAAGCAACGCGAACAAAGCCGACGATCATCGCCCTTCGGTGCTTCGCAAACATGGTCTCGGAGGCAGGGTCGTTGCGCCCAACCACGATGCGAGTGTCAACCAACAGCGAGCATCGTGTGCGAACCTCTGCATCGAGCACCCGCTGTACGGGGTTGCAGGCGTTCTCGACCTCGAGCTCGCTCTCGAACGGCCGCACGCGGCGCGTGACGCGGACGAACCCCTGAGCGTCGACGCGCTCTACGAGGTAGTAGTCGGTGTCCAGCAGGGTGACCGGCAAGGGTTCTTCTTGCTTGAGCTAGGGCCAAGAGGCAAGCTTCTCGGCGACTCGTGAAGGTGAGCTGGTTACCCGCTCCTGGGGACGCGCTACGACGCAGCGCGACTAGCACGCGCCAATCGGCGTACTCGCGGGTCATCTCGCCGGAATACAAGACTAAAGAGAATGAACGCCACCCAGACCGCAGCCAAGTGATAAAGCATTGGGACACCACCTGCGCGGTCGAAGATGCGGCTTGAGATGGCTGGCCCAAGCAACATACCGGCGGCATAGAACGTGTTGTAGAGCGCATTGGCACGACTGTACTCGTGGGGCTTGGTGACAACGCCCTGGAGAGCCAAGCTCAAGGGCGAAATCGAGGCGAGAGTCGCTCCGGCTACAAAGACCGCCAGGCACATCACCCAAAACGAGTCGATAAAAACAAAGCCGAGCACCATGGCTCCGCCCACGACTGACAACATGCGCATTAGCGGAAGGTGGCCTATTCGATCACCCACACGCCCTGCGATATTAGTGAATAGCAGCATACCGCCAGCAAAAAAGGCTGGGATGACAATGGTCTTTGACGAAGCTATGCCCTTCTCCTGAACCAGGTACAAAGGGAGAAAAAGCACGACAGCAGCCTGAAAATAGCCATACGCGAAGGTGGCAAAGCAGCAGGTTTTTATTCGCCATGGAACCGAGCGCGCAGCGGCTGCAACCGTTGAAGGCGCGCCACTAGCGGATGCGTCCTCCGAGTGCGTCTCTGGTACGTCGGCAGCAAGCCTCAGACTAACAAGCCCTGCGGCCACCAGGGAAATCACCCCAGAGACGAAGAACGCAACCTTCATAGGAGCAACCGCAACAATTCCCCGCGCAAACAGCGGACCAAGCACGTAGCCCACCGCCATAGCCATCGAATAAAGGCTTGTAACGAAAGCCTTATTGTCCTTGTTGGCTCTGGATAGGAGCACCGTCTCGCAGCTGACCCAAATACCGACCGAAAATGCGCCGTCAAAGAACCGAACCAGGGCGATCGTCGTAAAGCTCGGCATCAGCGGAAAGGCCGCGACCGCACAGGCGTAGCCAACCAAGCTTACGATCAGGGTCGCGCGCGCCGAGAACTTGCGAATCACGAACCCCATGGGGATCGAGAGCACCACGATGCCCAACGCAAACCACACAGCAAGGCTGCCAATGTCACTCTTGGAGTACGACAGCTCGTCCAAGAACAATCCAACGAGCGCGAGCGAAATGCCGTAGGCGAGGCCTAGGAGGAGAATTGCGCCGTAGATCAGCCAGATGTTTGAGTCGGTGATTCGGGCATTGGTGCTGCTCACCCACGCAAAAGGCCCGCGCCGCGCGTTGGGGTCAAGTCTTTCGTCGCGAGAACGCTTTCGAAGCGTTACGGCGTAACCCCAAAGATGGCGCAAAATCGGCTGAATTGCGCACTATTCTCTTCGACGTCATCAAGTCCGATTCGAAGCGAAACGGTTTCTGACGTTTCCCAGGGCCACCAGAGGCCAAACGCCAACAGCGAATCGACTCGCCCCCCAGTCAGCAGCAGCTGCCCTTTTCGTACTCCTTCATACCGCTCGGCAATCGCTTGAATTCGACCGGGCGCAGTGGGAATGGTCTCCCTAGTCCAAATGGTTGGCAGTCCCAGCGCAACTGCAGTGCGCGCACTGACCGAGTGATGGGCTCCGAACGAAGACGCTATGCTTGAAAGCCGAGAGTCCCAACTCCAGCCTCCCATCGGCCAGGCAGCCTTGAGTGCGCGCAACCCCGTGAAGAGTTCCCGTTCAGCTTCATTCGATGTGAAAGGCATGCAACCCTTTAGTCCCCCAGTTGGCAATCCACCAGTCTTCGTTGCTTGGCCTTGTGAGTGGCAAACCCACGGTAACGAGAGAAACGTCTCATTGTCGCCGTTGGTAAGGCTGAACGGCTTGCCAGGATCGAGCCACGCATGACCCAAGCTGGCGCATCGGTACTCATCGCTGGCTGTGGTTACTTGGGGTTGCCAGTCGCTAGGAGTTTGAGTGCTGGAGGGGCGACGGTCTTCTGCATAACTCGCAGCGACGAGCGCGCTGGCCAGTTCTCCAATGAAGGATTAGTTCCAGTTCGTTTGACCCTCGGCGATGAGACCGGCTGGCCCGAACTACCTCCAATCGAAACGCTTATCTGGTTAGTTGGCTTCGACCAACGAGGCTCGCGTTCATCCGTCTGGGTGGCTGGCTTTGCGCGATTGCTCCGGAGCTTCAAAGTACCGCCAAAGCGAGTCATCTACGCCTCGAGCGTGAGCGTCTACGGCGACGCTGGAGGCGCAGTGGTTGATGAGGAGAGCGCCACCTCGCCCATTACGGAGGGAGGACTTGCGTGCTTGGACGCAGAGGCTGTGCTTCGTGATTTTGCGGAACACACAGGAAGCAGAGCGACCGCGCTACGCTTCGCCGGCATCTACGGGCCCGCTCGGCTATTGCGCTCGACATCGGATACCATGGCAGGAAAGGCAATCGAGAGCCCCCCCAACGAGTGGCTCAATCTCGTGCACGTTGACGACGCACTCCAAACTGTGCTCGACGTAGGCCGATTAAGCGCGCCTCCTCACATTCTCAACGTCGTGGCTAGCGAACCGCTATTGCGACGTGACTACTACCAAGAACTATCTCGGCTGCTCAACGCTCCACCTCCCACATTCAAGCCAAGTGGATCGCGAGCGCGCAGCGGGAGCAAGCGCGTGGTGAGTGGCTTTCGCGAGTCGCTTGGCATCGAATTTCGATTCGATAGTGCACAGGCAGGACTGTTCGACGCTGTTGCAAGAACCAATAAGCAGAGCGCGGCTCCTGTTCTCTAGTGACTGTCGATTGCGGAAGCGGTTGGGTTCGCTGCGCCTAGAGTTGAAGGTGCTGGTACAATCCGCCTGTGATTCAGATATTTGGCACTCCCAAATGCAAGGGAACCCGAGCAGCACAGCGATTCTTCGCCGACAGAGGCATCAAGGTTCACTCAATAGACATTAAGGAGAAGGCTCTTTCGAAGGGGGAATTAGCCAGTATTGCGCGCTCGGCTGGCGGGTTTCACTCGCTCTTGGATAGCGCCGGGCCGCGCATTAAGGAGCGCGGCCTGCAACATAGCGCCCCCAATGAAGAGCGTCTGCTTCAACTATTCCTGCAGGACCCGCTGTTGCTCAAGACCCCGATAGTTCGCCTGGGCCAACGGGCTGTCGTTGGCCTTGATGAGGCTGGCTGGAAGCAGCTGGCCGAGGCACTTAAAGCGGCGGGCTAGGCTTTTGTTGGAGACTCTGACTGCTTCGTAATCGACGCAATGAATCGACTTAGGACAACCCAATAGATGTCCGACCGCGAGAGATCGTTGTGACCGCAGCCTGGCAGCAGCACCTTCGTCCGGTGAGCATTAGGGAGCGCTGAAAAGGTCCCCTCCGCTTCCGCGGCCGGTACGATCTGATCGTCCTCGCCATGAAGGACCAGCGCGGGAACATGGCAATGACTAAACTTGGGCATCGGATCGAGCACGGCTAAATCATCAGTAGACAGCGGAGCCCCAAGCTCAAACCTTCGGCGCTTCGCCACCCCCTCCAAGTCGGAGGAGACGCTCTCGAAGATGAATCCGGCCACTTCTGGCCGCTCCAAACGACATATCTCCGCCGCCATCGCCCCGCCGAGTGAGCGCCCCATGACAACCAGCGCTCGGCGCCGCACAAGTTTGACGACAGCATCAAGCACGGGTGCGGCGTCGCCAATAGACGCACGCAAGGTGGGTGTGCCAGTGCTTTGGCCGTAGCCCCGAAAATCGACAACCGCAAGCGATGCTCCGGCCCGTTGTTCGTAAACGTCGGCCAACTCATCGTAGTCAGCCACGACCTCGCCGTTGCCGTGAAACAACAGAATGAGCGCTTCCGTGGCCGGTCGCTCATGAATCCGAACGTGAAGTTTTGCGCCGTCCGCGACATCTACAAACAAGTCCTTGGACCCCGGCGGTTTGGGCGACTTGTCACGACGAGCAAAGAAGAGGGCGCGATTGAATTCCGGGCGATCGAAGATCGTCGTCACGCCTGAATCATGGTGAGTTTTGTGTCCGCTGCCAAGCTCCGATCTTCATGACCCAACATTGGCAAGGTTTCAGGTCGGGCACTCACAGGTCCGTCGGGTCATCGTAGCGCTCGGCGATGCGTAGCACTTCCTTCCGAAGCGCATCGTGCGCAATGAGCTTGCGGAAGAGCTGCCAGAGCGCGGGATCAGCCAACACTTGCATGGTGGTGGCGCCTTTTCTCGCCGCTCTTGGAACGGCGCCTGCCCCTCGCACCCGAAGTTTCATCAGTTCAGTCACGTGTTGCTTGGTCGCAAAGAGCTCACCGCGCTCCCAAGCCAGAACAACCTCTTGTTCAACGCCAATAGCAGCTGCCAAGTCTCTTGCGGTTACACCAAGCTCTTTGCGCAATGCCTTGAGTTCTTCGGCGTCCATTCGTGCTCCGTTCGCAGAGCCAGCACAGCGCGGCAACCCCGACCTTACAATAAAGGGCTCCACACAGGCATGCTACGGAACGGGAACAAGGATCACGACCAGGGGCGCGTCTCGGAGGCCCTTCTCGACTGTAAGCTTTCCACAATGAAGCTCGATGATGCTGCGGGAAAGCCCGAGCGCCAGTGTCAATCCGCGGCCGCCCGCAGCAAGCCCCTGCTCAAACAGAGCTCGAAGCTCTCCATCCGTCAACGTAGACGATTCATCGTATTGCACCTCCACGCGACACGCCGAGAGCCTTCTGGCGAACGACGCTCTCGCCACCACCCGTGAAGGCGCACCGTCGAGCGTTGGGGAGCGCATGGCGTGCGCCAAAATCAGCGCCAGAGCGCGCGATAGGTAGACGGGATCTCCCAAAACGCTCGGATGTACGTCCGCAAGTTCTAATCGGACATCCGAGGTCGCAGGAGCCAGCCGCCTTGCGAGGCGGCTCGCATCCGAAAACCACACTCGCACATCAACAACGGTAGTAGTCAACGCGAGTTGCCCGGCGTCGACCCGTGCCGCATCCAAGATTGTCTCGATCAACGCAACCAGCTCGCGACCTCTCGTTGAAATAAGTTCCAGGCTCTCACGCTGCGCCGAACTGAGCGGCTCGTTATCAATTGACTCAGCGAAACCAACAATTGCGTTGAGCGGACTCTTAAGGTCATGGCTTACGCTCGCAAAGAGCAGACCGCGAGTGCGTTGAGCGACCTCCTTCGCCTCGAGCGTCCGCTCCTGCGCTGCTGCAAATACGCGAAAGCGATCCATGAGCTGGCGCGCGGCTGCGAGCAGCTGGTCTATCGCCAGGAAACGCGCGCTGCTACCGGCATGAGCACCACGCAGAACGGCCTCCGTCCCCAGGCTCGAGAGTTCCTGCGTGGCTCGAGCAATATCGCGAGACACGATTCGCGCTAATACCAGTGACAAGAGCAGCGCAAGACCCAACACCAAACCCGCGCCAACAGCGAGCGGAAACGTAATCTGAAATCCCAGCTCACTTCTGAAGCGGACCCTTGCGTTACCCTGCGGTAGCGACACAGTCGTAAGCAACGTACCTTCTGGCTCCCGCTCCATCGATGCGGGCGCGGAGCCTTCCTTCAACGAAACCTCATATCCCGCATCGCGCGCGGTTCGGCTTGCTGCCCCTTGGCCGGAACTCCGCAGCGAAGCTCCTGCGCCAATCACCCCTCGGCCCAGCGCAAAGGCAGTCGCCGCGCGACTCTCGTCATGAATTGAACGTAAGTGCGCATAGGTTGCAAGCACACCGCCAACGCCGACCAAGGCGACTGGCGCGACCACGGCGAATACAAGATTGACACGACTCAACCGCCGCGGAGCGCCTGTAGTCGAGAGTTCAATGAGGTGGCTCGTTACCGTGTCGAGCGGCGAGGACTCGAGTAGACGGCCCACGCGAGATTGAACGAGAACGTACCCTGGTACACCAGTCGCCAACGTACTTACCCAACCAAACACGACGAACTCATGCGCTACGGCGACCGATAGCTCAGCCGGCCTAAGCAGTAGAAACGCAAAGCCCGCTACAAAGCCTACAACCAGGTGCACGACGAGGGTCTGAAGTGGCACTGAGCGCAGTAGTGCCACGTCAGACTCCTCTACTGCATTCGATCCCAACGCCAGGCTCCGCAGCAAGAAGCGATGCCGTCTGATAATTGAGTAAGTGGCAAGCGAACTCGCCAGGATCACCCCAAGCGCGATCACAAAGGCTCTAGCGACGACCTGCTCGGCGAGTTCGCCATTGATACGCAGCATAATGGGACCAAACAAAGAAAGAATAATGAGGGAGGTGAGGCCCATCACCCCTTGCTGCAACACAGTTATCTTATTGAAGGTTAGTGCCACTCTCACGGACTACTCACCGGCGGGGGCAGAATCGAGGTTAAGCTGGCGTCAGGAACCTCTTGCTCCGCGTTGATGGCCAGAGGCAGTGTTGCGACGAATCGCGACCCCCCCGCTGGATTGGTCTCCACCCATACTCCACCACCGTGCAGTTCAACCAAACGCTTCACCGTAGCCAAGCCAAGGCCGGCACCACCATGCCGGAGGTGCGTCTGCGCAACCTGCTTGTAGGCCTCGAATATCGTCAACCGTGCGTTCTCCGGGACCCCGAGTCCAGTATCGTCCACGCTCAACAGCACCATGTCTCCGCGCGTCTCGAGACTCACGGTAACTGACCCACGGGACGTAAACTTCACCGCATTAGAAACGAGATTGGTAACGATCTGCCGTACCCGACGTTTATCAACATTGGCGAACACGGGCTGTGGAGACTCTACGGCGAGTCGAAGCCCCTTGTGCTTCGCCAATGCCCGAGCCTCCCTCACAACCTCACTGCAAAGCTTGCTCAGCTCCACAACCCCGCGACTCAGCTTGAGCTGATCGACCTCCAGCAGAGAGAGATCGAGAATATCGTCAATCAGAGTCCGCAGATGCTCGCCACTAGTTCGTATTACCTCAATTGACTCTCGCGTATCGACTGTGAGAGGGCCGTCTACTTCGGATTCGAGGACGTGCGAAAAGCCAAGGATCGCGTTTAGAGGAGTACGTAGCTCGTGGCTGAGCCCGGCGAGGAACTCAAGGCGATCCTTGTCGGTTTGCGCCGCCTCCAAGAGGTCAGCACGGTAGCTCTTTTCAGCGGCGGTGAAGCGGTCCACAAGGATGTTGAACGCCGCGGTCAGTTGACCGACCTCGTCGAAGCTACGCACCGGGATTGTTACGTCACTGGCCTGGGTCCTGTGGCTAACCAATAGAGAGTCTTGCTCTTTGCGCGGGCCAGCCTTTGGACTAGCAAGGCCGCGAATTCGTTCACCTACATAGAGAATTTCGCTATTGGCCGCCCGCGCGTAGCTGGAGGTTACTGCTACAGCAAGCCCGATCAGCAACGCGGTCAGAGCGAGTACGGCGCTGGCGAAGTCGCGTGCCTCAATGGGCTCGCTCGGGGCCTCGATGAAGGCGATGACCGAAAGATGTTCCAGCGGGGGCCCCAAGGGGTGACTGGCAAAGCGGAATCGACCTCGATCGTCCTCGGTCACCCCCTCCCCAGCAACCAGGAAGTCATGCAGCTGGGCTGTCGTTGAAGCATGTTTGCCCTCATCCACAACCGCGCTGCCATCCGACTGCGTGAGCACAACGTTCAAGTCGGCTTCACGAGCAACTGCTCGCAACAGGGGCTCGCGATCCTCGAGCGCGGTAAAGCGCAGACGACTTGCTAACGTGCCAGCAATTACGCGCGCCCTATGCTGTGCCTCGAGGTCCGTTTCCCTTCGGATCTGATTTCGGCCGATTACAACCACAACCACGGCCGCGACGAGCCCGAGCACAACCACGAGTGCTGGTGCCGCGAGTTGAAGGGGCAGTTTTCGCATCGAGAAACTTACTTGAGCCTATCCGACTCAGCCCAACTCGACGGAACCGTCGTTGTCGAGCTTCGAATGTAGACAGGACGGGCGTCACCGCGAAGAGGCGTCCGGTCTACGTATGACGGATTCTCCGGTTCGATCGACTCTTCAAACGTGTAGTAGCTTCGCTTTACCGCTCAGAAGCCATCAGTCGCAAGCAACGCGAAGGTTGCGTGATCCAGCCAACGGCCATCACACCACTCCGCCTGCCGCGCGATACCTTCGAAGCGAAAGCCGAGCCGGCCGATCACTTTGAGCGAGCGATGATTGTCAGTTGAAGCTGCGACCTTTGTGCGGTGAACAGCCATGCGACGGAACGCGAACTCGACGCAGCCACGAGCCGCCTCCGTCATGAACCCTCGGCTGTGGGCCTCATTTCGAAGCCAATAGCCTAGCTCCACAGAGCGATGCATGTGGACGCATTGCTCGAGCCCAACAATACCGAGCAACGAACCTGTGCCCTTCTCGCGGATGGTAAAGCGAATCGCGCGTCCCTGGTCCCAGTCGGCCGCACAGGCCTCGGCAAACCGCCCGCTCGAAACCGGGTCGACATGATATTGGACCCAAGGAAGCCACCGCTGAAGCGTCGCGCGCGAGCCGTTCACCGCAAACCAAAGGTCGTGACCATCTGCTGGATCGACCGGCAGCAAGAGCAGCCGCTCTGTCTCGACGGGACGCTTGTGAAGGTCCGAACGCGAGGGAATCGCAAGCATTACTTACACTCGACCCGGGCAACGAAGACCTCGGGTTGGCCGCCCTCGAAGTCGTTCCAAACGACAAACCATTCGCCGGGTTTTCTTCCCGGACGTGCACTTGGCGAGGTCTGATCCTGGGTGGTCATTCTGGCGATCGTAGACGCCTCCTTGGCGCCATCACGATCCACGCTGGCGGTTTGGAGTTTGCCGCGCTCATACCAGAAGAGCTGCATCGTTTTTGACGCTGGGTCTGCCGCCAAGGTTGGGTGTCGGCCCAGGTTCTTGACGATCTCCCGCTTGAAAAGCGGACTCGGCGAGCCAGCGGTGATGGGGGCCGCCCACAAACCGTCCTTCCCCTCTTCATTCCACACGCTAAGACAGATCCCCTCAGCACACGCCATCGAAGGACCATCGGCACGCATCTTTGGCGGGCTTACTGGCTCAAGAGTGCCAAGGAACCGATCCGTCGCGCTCACTTGAGCGTCAACCCTGGCACCGTCTTTGATGTTCACCAGCGGGATGGTCAGCAGGTCTGCAACGCGGTCGGGGTCACGCTCGAGCCGAAACAGGAGTCGTGCACTTTCCCCTTCGACCCAAAGCTGGGGGAAGCGAACGCGCGTGCGGTTTGCAGGGGTAGGTTTGAAGACGGTCAGGCGCACCTTTTCTCCAACCGGCTCGAGCGTTGGACTGAAGTTCCGCGCGTAGAGATCTTCCGTGTTCTTGTCCGTCGGCTCGGTCCACGTAAAAAGGAAGCCGTCTTCTGTTGCTGCCACAGCGGGAAAGCTCGCCCCGCCGACAGCCTTGGCAATCAGCGAGGCTGCACTTGCGATCCGGCCCTCTGAGTCGAGGAAACGGGCGTAAACACCAGACTCAGCACCACCAGTATCCCAATAGGTAAGGAGGAACTTATCCCCGACAGGAATGAGCTCAGGCTTTTGAACCTGCTGGCTCTCGGGGGTCACCTCAAAGGGTAGCGTTCGAGCTTTGAGCGCATCATCCAAGCCGACGGCATAAACCTGCTGAGCGCCGTCAGTGAGCTGGGTAAAGGCCATGACGGTACCCTTCGGCCCAACCCCAATCGCAGGCCAGTTTGCCGGGGTGCGCTTGGTTTTCTCCTCGAGCAAGTCGTAGGAGCGAGGCCGCCCCAGACCACGCAGACCACAAGCAGGGTCGGGCTTGTTGCTCTTGATCACAGCGTCCAAGTGCTGCGCAAAGGTCTGGGGCATGTAGTGGGCGCCCAAATCCACCGCCGCTTTGATCTTGGCTCTAGCGCCTTCAAGGTCGCCCTCCTTCAGCAGGTCTTGTGCCTCTGCGACGAGAGGCCGGAAGGGAAGGCCGTTGTTGTGAGGGAGGCTTGGCGTCGCCGTGACGACAACCTGCGCGGTCGCTGACCCCACTGGGGCGACCGTGCTAGCTGAGGCCGAAGGAGCTGTGCTCGGGTCCGCGGGCGGGTTTCGTTGCCGCCAGAGGTAGTAGCCACCTCCACCCAAAAGACCGGCCAATGCGACGACCAAGAATGCTCGGCCAACACCGCCTGAAGATTCCGTCTCAGCGGCCTTGGGTAATGGTGCACCCAGCGACCCATCCGAACTCTTCTCGTCGTGAAGGGAGACGAGGGGTTTGGGCGAACTTTCCGCCTTGGAATCAAGCCGTGGTTGGGAGACGAGCGACTCGTTCGCCACTCGAGTTACGAGCATGAGCTCCTGCGAGATCTCACGCCGACTCTCGGTTGGACCTGCCATATTCATGGCCAACATCAGCTCGTCGGCGAACTCCTTCGGGTTCTGAAACCTCTGGGCGATATCGCGGTGCAGCGACCGCTCAAACCAATTCTTGAACTTCACCGACAAGTCCGGCCGCAGGGCGAGCGGATCAGGGAGTACGCCCTGCGCAATCTGCGCAAACGTCATCGCCACGCCTTGATCGGTGGCCCACACGGTTCGGCCGGTCAAACACTCGTACGTTATGCAGCCGAGTGCCCAGAGATCGGCGCGGGCATCAACGGCGCCTTGGCCCCGTACCTGCTCGGGACTCATATAGGCAGGCGTACCAAACACGGCACCATCTCGCGTCAAGCGGGCTTGCTCGGTGCCCTCCTCGACCGGCGCATAAAATTTCGCGAGTCCAAAATCGAGGACCTTTGCGAGAAGTCGACCTTCTTCGTCCTTGGTGACGAAGATGTTCTCTGGCTTTAGGTCGCGATGAACGATCCCCGCTGCGTGGGCACGCACAAGGCCGCGACAAGCCTGGGACATGACGGTGACGGTGGTCTCAACGTCGATCTGCCCCTGCCGAACCATGCGCTCGTACAGTGACTCTCCCTCAAGCAGCTCCAAGACCAAGAACGGCCGACCATCTTCGAGCCGGCCCGAGTCATAGACGTCGCAGATGTAGGGACTACGGATCGCGGCTACGGCGCGCGCTTCGCGAAGAAACCGTTCCACAACGATGGTTGAAGAGGTGAGCTCCGCCGCAAGCACCTTGATGGCAACGCGTTTGCCGATGTCGACGTTTTCGGCCTCGTAGACCGACGCCATGCCCCCACGCCCCAACTCGCCGGTGGTTTTGTACTTACCAGCAATGACGAAACCGAGAGGAATTTTGGCCTTTTGCGGCGACGCCATCGACAAGGAGCCTTGTGGGCGGAGCCTATTCGACGTGGGGCCCGCCAGCAACCCTTACGACGGCTCGTTTCGCACAACGGTCTTCCGGCGAAACAGTCCGGAAACAGAGACTGACGTACACCTCGCGCCCGAGAGGGAAGAAGATGAAGAGGGTCGTCGCGATCATTCGGCCGTTTAAGCTCGACGAGGTCAAGGACGCACTCGCCGAAGTTCAGATTGGCGGCATGACGGTCACCGAAGTGAAGGGCTTCGGACGTACTGGCGGCAAGAAAGAGGTCTACCGTGGGTCGGCCTACGTTGTGGACTTTGTGCCCAAGGTGCAAATCGACGTCGTGGTGCCCGCAGCGCAGGTTGAAAGCGTCATTGAGGCGATCCTGAAGAGCGCACGAACCGGTCGCATCGGCGACGGAAAAATCTTCGTCTACCCGGTCGAAGAGGTCGTGCGCATTCGGACTGGCGAACGTGCGGAAGATGCGCTCTGACCAGTCAGCCAAGTTTCGCGAGCGGTCGACGGCGCCCAGTGGCGCGCGGCGACCAATACTCCACCAAAGGTGGATGCAGTGAACAGAATGACGCGTGCCTTCTGCGAGAAGGACGGCCGAAGGCCCCACTGGTCCTTCGACTTGGCACGAGTCAGTTACCAACCATGAGGAACGAAGGAACGCCATGACACCGAAAGAGGTCATCGAGTACGCAACGAAGAACAACGTCGAATACCTAGACCTGAAGTTTGTCGACCTGCCCGGCATGCTCCAGCACACGACGTTGCCGGTTAACCGGCTGGATGAAGCGCTGTTTGAGGACGGCATCGGATTCGACGGCTCATCGATTCGGGGATGGCAGCCGATCAACGCCTCGGACATGTCGATGATACCGATGGCCGAGACGGCCAAACTCGACCCCTTCTACAAACGGCCGACGCTCAGCCTATTGTGCAAGATCGTCGACCCGATCACGGGCCAACCGTATGGCCGTGATCCCCGCTACATCGCACAAAAGGCGGAAGCGCATCTTCGGGCGAGCGGCATTGCTGACACTTCGTATTTCGGGCCGGAAGCAGAGTTCTTCCTGTTCGACTCCGTCCGCTACGAGAACGCCCAGAAGGGAGCGTTCTACGAAATCGACAGCGCTGAGGCTCACTGGAATACCGGTACCGCGTCGCTCGGACACAAGGTTCGACCGAAGGAGGGCTACTTCCCCGTCCCACCGAACGACACGTTGGGAGATATCCGCAACGACATCATGAGCACCCTCACTGAGACCGGGATCACGGTCGAAGTGGGCCACCACGAAGTGGCCGCAGCAGGTCAGTGCGAAGTGGGCATCAAGTTCAACACCCTGACCAAGATGGCCGACGACCTGCTCTGGTTCAAATACGTGGTGAAGAACGTTGCGCGCAGGCACGGAAAAACCGCGACCTTCATGCCGAAGCCCGTGTTCGGCGACAACGGCAGCGGCATGCACTGCCATCAGTCACTATGGAAGGCCGGCAAGCCACTGTTCGCAGGCGACGGCTATGCAGGCATGAGCGAAATCGGGTTGCACTACATTGGTGGCATCCTCAAGCACGCCAAGGCGCTCGCGGCGCTGACCAACCCGACGACGAACAGCTATCGACGCTTGGTTCCCGGCTATGAAGCGCCGGTTAATCTCGCGTATTCAAGCCGCAACCGCTCCGCGTCGATCCGTATCCCCGTTGTTGCGGGCAACTCGGCGAAGGCTCGTCGCATTGAGGTGCGCTTCCCCGATGCCACGTGCAACCCGTACTTGGCGTTCGCTGCGATGATGATGGCCGGCCTCGACGGCGTCATCAACAAGATCGACCCGGGCGATCCGCTCGACAAGGACATCTACGCGCTCTCACCCGAAGAGCTCAAGAACGTCCCCACGATGCCTGGCTCGCTAACCGAGGGAATTGATGCCCTCCGCAAGGACCATGAGTTCCTCCTCCGCGGCGACGTCTTCACACAGGACCTGCTTGAAACGTGGATCGACTACAAGATTGAGCGTGAAGTGGATCCGGTTCGGCTGCGCCCGGTCCCCTACGAGTTCTACCTCTACTTCGACGTCTGACCTGGTCGCTACAAGACGAAGGCCTCACTGGTTTCACCGGTGAGGCCTTTTGCTTTTGGAATAACGCATCAACCTTCGGTTGAAGGCGACGGGTGGCTCAGCTGGCTTGCGTCACCCGCTCGCTTGGCCCGCGCATCGTGGCTTGCTCCACGCCATCGTAAACCGCGCCAACGGGGTTACGGAAGGTGCCCCAAAGTCGGTCGCAGATAGTGAAGAACTGGCCGTAGTTGTGCTTGTTCGCCTTGTGATGGAGGGTGTGGCAAGCCGTGAAGTTCACGAGCGGGTTTCGGACCCAGGTCACTCGCTCGTGAATGAACGTGGACCACACCTGCAAGAAGATGATGAACCCTGCGTAGACTCCAACGTGGACTGGGAACAGGAATGCGCACAGGTGATGTGGAACCGCCTGCATGAAGCTATCCACTGGGTGAAACGCCATACTCGTCCATGGTGATGGCTGGCGAAATTGATGATGGTGAAGGTGAAGGTGCTTGTAGAGGAAGGGAACGTGCAGGATGCGGTGAGCCCAATAAACAAGCGGCTCGGTGATGACGAGGATCGCCACCACGCTCCCGATCAAGTACGGCCACCCGCGCTCACTAACGTCAAAGTAGACCTTCGATTGCCCCTGCACGATCCAGTGATGAACCGGCGCCGTTAGGATGCCGTTGCCCACGACGTTATAAAACGCCCACTTCCATTCCTTCTTCCGCTGCTCGCGTTCCTTCTGAACGTCGTCGTTGGGAAAGAATCGGGAGCGTCGCAGCACGCAGTAGTAGAGCCAGCTCGTCCCCGAGGTGATTGGGAAAAAGAGCAGCCCACCGATGGTAAGCGCGAGGAAGGAGCCCAGTAGGGTCTTGGGGGCAATGATGGCTTCGAGGAAGGGATGCACGCCCAGATCTCCGGCGACAAGGGCCCACCAAGGCGATGAGCGGCCTTCCTGTTAGCAGAATCGCAAAGGAGCGTCTCTCGGTTGAAGCATGGGTGAACAGGTATGAAGGCCAATCTGCCTGCGTGCACCCTGCTCGGCCGAACCGACGCTGGTAGATTTTCAACGCCAGCATCGAAGTTTCCAGAACAAATCGGTCGCGCTTGGTTTACGTTCGGGCCGGAGCGTGCAATCCGGCGAACTTATTCAGTCGCGCTATCGCCTCAACCGTCTGCTCGGTTCGGGTGCTAGTGGATCCGTGTGGGCCGCGAAGAACGAGCTCATCGATCGCGACGTTGCGCTCAAGATCATGCGGCCCGACGTGGCGGAAGAGCCCGTGGCGCTGCAACGCTTCTTTAACGAGGCGAAGGCTAGCGGCCGCGTTCGGAGCTCAAGCATCGTTGAGATTCTCGACCTCGGGCAGGCAGAGAACGGCTCTCCCTTCCTCGTCTTCGAGTTACTCGACGGCGAGGGGCTCGACCAGCGACTCGGGCGTGAGTCTACGCTCGACCCCGAGTTCGGCTGCGAGATGTTCGTCGCCGTCGCAAAGGCGCTGGATCTAGCGCACAGCCAAGGCATCATTCACCGCGACCTGAAGCCGGCCAACATCTACCTGCACCGAGATCCCGAAGGAAATTTCGTCGCAAAGATCCTGGACTTCGGGATCAGCAAGGTGTTCGAAACCAACAACAACTTCACGCTCACTCACGCTGGGACGGTCGTCGGTTCGCCGGCGTACATGTCGCCCGAGCAGGCTTCGGGACGCGAGGATCTCGACGGGCGTGCTGACGTTTGGTCGCTGGGCGTAGTGATGTATGAGGCCTTCTCCGGCACGCTTCCCCACGAAGCGCCGAACTACAACGCGTTGATGGTGCGGATTCTCACGCAAGACGTTGATCCGCTGGTTACGCGCAAGCCGGACCTGCCGCTAGCTCTCGCAACGGTGGTGGACGCGTGTTTGCGCAGAGAACGCGATCAGCGCACCTCATCGGCTGGCGTGGTGGCGCAACAGCTCGAGCGGGCGCTCAATGAATTGCGCGCCCTTCGCTTTCGTTCTGCAGGCAGGCGCGCCTCGGATCGGGCCCAGGGCAATTTCAAGCGTCGCGCCACCGACTTCGCGCCGGAACAACCTGGAAAAAACCGCATACCGGCGAGCATTGCCAATGCTCCGGCGCCGCAGAAATTGCTGATCGCGGCTGGACTGGGAGCCGTCCTCGGCGGCTGCCTCGTGGCAATCCTGTTCTTGCTCTTACGCTAGGCCTCGTCGCACACCATGTAGCCGTCGGGCAAACCGCTCCGGCTGTCTGTGCAGGTGCCTTCGGTGCACGTGTCGGGTGTCTCATTGCAAAGCTCCGAGACGCCGTCACATTGAGGCACACACTTTGTACCGCTCATCTCGTCGCCGCAACACGACAGGCCGCCACAATCCTCAGGTCCATCACAGGCGGCTGCAACGAATGGGCCCTCACATGTATCAGAGCACGAGGCCGACCCCGCGCCATTGTTGAAGCAGCAGACCTGGTTGACGCATAGGTCTCCGTTGCAATTGACTGAGACGACCGAGGTTGCGCCACCACCTCCGTCAGCGCTCGAACCTCCAACAGAGCTCGAGCCTCCTACGGCGCGGGAGCCTCCATCAGCGCTCGAGCCTCCGTCAGCGCTCGAACCGCCGCTCGAGGCACCACCATTGATTGCAGCGCCGCCGGTAGAACCTCCCGCTGAAGAACCTCCATCGAGGCTGGTTCCACCAGCACCACCGCGGCCCGGACTTTCACCACCGAACCCAAACTGGTCAAAGTCCTGCGTGCAACTGGACAGAGCGAGGGCAACAACGAAGGAAGCGAATCGCATAAGTTCCTCGGATTAGAAACGTACCTTGAATGCAGCGCTGGTGGGCCCAACCTGCACAACGGCGTCCTCACCGTTCAGCACCACGCCTGGAATCAGCAACGCCAAGCCAAGAGCGGCCGAACCAAACCCCGCAGCGGCAGCGATGTTTGCAACGAGTTTGTCGGTCTCGGCCGCCTCCACATCGTTCTTGAGCGACGGGGGACAGACCTTGTTGGGGCACTCGGCCGCGAATTGCGCCTCATGATCGAGCGTCATTACCCCGAACACGGTGAAGGTTGCGATTCCACCCGCGCCGAGCGCGAGGAAGACTCCCCCAGCGGCCATGAGCGGAATCGCGTGCGAGCTACCCTCGTCAGCGGGCGGGGGCACAGCGGGTTTTGGTGAAGACTCCACCGTCTCCCCAGTGGGGGCGACCGCGAAATCGACAACCAGCTCCGCTCCGGCGGTGGCGTTGACTGAGCGGGTTTCCCGACCCGTTTCGGGACCGAAGACAACCACCACGGGCCCTGGTGTGACAGCGACGGAGTGGAGCGGGGAGACCGCCTGACCGCCGATGAAAACAGGTCCCACTCGCGCTCCGAGCTCAAAACGGAGCCGCGCAACCCGTCCGGTGATTTCGTTGCGAGCGGCAAGAGCGTCAGCATGTGAAGTTGCGTACTTCGCTTGATCCTCGGCTTGCGACGCCAGCTCGGCCGCTTCGTCGTAAGCGTTGTAGGCCTCGGCCCAACGCTCGAGGCCAGCAAGCTGATGCGCAATCAACAGCTTCGTGTTTGGACTTGCGACGATTTCGAAGGACGCCTGAAAGGCCGCCAGCGCAGCCGAGCGCTCACCGCGCTGCACCTTCCCGAGCCCATCCGTGAACAGCTGTTGCGACGCCGACTTCTGCTCCGCCGAAGCCTTTGACACGGGAACGCCGGCCGCGTGGGCTTGGGTGAGACGAACGCTAAAGCCGGCGATGACGACTGCGTGAAACAGGAGACGCCGTAGCAACGAACCCACCTCGGGAGGTTACACCGACAGCCTCACAAGCGCGATATACCCAATGGGCTTGCTTGACGCGCTGCAATTGGTGCGCAACTTCCTTCCACCGATGTGCCCTCATTGTCGGACCAGCGCCCCTCTGATCTATCGCGGTGTCACTGCGTATTGCGCGGCATGTGGAAGACAGCGGACGGCACTTTCAGCCGACAGTCTCACGTATGCCGGTAAGCCAGCCCAGCTGGGAGCCTCGGTGGTGCGCGCGTTTGGTTGGGTGGGCCTGATGGCCGGTCTTCTGTTTGCGATCGTGACCGGCCTGTTAGTTGGGGTGATTGGAACACCCGTAGCCGGCCTGATTACCTTCGCCGCTTTTGCGCTCTTCAGCGCGCTGGTGTTTTACCTCGTGCGTCGCGGCGGCAGAGCCTTGGATGAGTCAGGGCAGGAATCCCTTGAAAGGAAGCAGGAGCAGGCGCTTTACGCACTCGCCGCGCGCAACGGTGGCATGGTGCACGCCTTCCAAGCAGCAGCGGCGCTCGATCTGACGGTTGACCAAGCGGACGCTGTGCTGACTCGTCTCAACCGCGCACGTCCCCTTGAGATTCAAGTGGAATTGAGTGACGACGGTCAGATTTTTTACGCCTTCGCACAGCAGCAAGAGCGGCGCAGATTTGCCGAACCTGCCGAGCGTCGCGTCCGCTTCGCCTCGCATCCGGGGCAAACCAGTGAGGTTGCGAGTGCCGCCCGCCCAATTCAGAGTGGAGCTGCACCAGCGATCGTGGATGCCGACTTCGAGCCGCTCCAGCGAACAAGCCGGCGGAGCTAGCTACTCAGCCGCATTCCGCTCGCAGTTCCATGCTACGAGCATGTCCTTGTGGAGGAGTTCTTCGGAGCGCAGGGGAAAGCTCGATTTGCGAGCGTCATCAGTCGAGCCTCGGTGAAGACCAGAGCCGAGATCGTGGTAGCGCTCCGTCGGCGAGCGACGCCCTACCCTGAGGTTGCGTTCTTAGGCGGTGGCGCGCTTGCCTTGCTGTATCTCGCAGTCTTCCTCTACTACCCAGAGCCCTTCGCCTACGCGCTCCTTCCGGTTGAACTACTTGGCATGTTTGCGATCGGGGCGTTGCTTGCCACCTCCAGTTCGCGCCTGCACCGGCTGCTAACCGCAGCGAAACGACGCTCACGTGCAGTCCAGCAGGCCGCGAGCCTCGCCTTTTTGGAGCTTGGGGTCGGCACACGCGGGAAGGTGCCCGGCGTGCTGGTGTTCGTCGCTGGGCTCGAACAGACCGTGGAGCTCGCGACCGATGCAGTCACCCGCAAACGGCTCGGTCCGCAGCTAGAGGCTGTCGCTAAGAAACTCGACCGCTCTGTTCGGCTCGATCAAGACCTGCAGAGATTCGAGCAAGCGCTGCTCGAGCTAGTCGCGACTTTGGGCGAGCACTTTCCGAATGACGCGGAGGCCGAAGCCGGGGCGGACAACAACGAGGACCCGTCGTGAGCCGACTGACGCGAGTTGTGGTCGTAGCCCTTGGTTTGGTCCTCGGAAGCTCCAGCAGCGCGCTAGCACGCCCTGCAATTCAGCCTTCGGCCGCACCGTCCACCCAGCGGCCCAAGCCCATTCACGGCAAGCAACCGGCTCCACAACCGAAGCCCGTCGAGCCGTGGACGCAAACGCCCAAGTACGGCGCACCTTGGAAGAAACCACCGGCTCAAACGGATAAGCGCAGCCCGCCGATCGGTGGCTCAGCCTTCGAGTTCTTCTTTTGGATTTGGGCGCTCCTTGGAGTTGTTGCGAGCGCTGCGTGGGTCAGGGCAAGGCGCAAGAGCGTTGATTGGGAGCTGCGCAGCGCTGGAGTGCTACCGACGGATGGCAGCCCCCAAAGCGAGCCCACGCAAACCCCAAGGAAAGCCCCACGAGACGAAGACGATGCAGGGGACTCCAACAACGACGCCGAGAGCGAGCGGCTCAGCAGCCGTGGTGAACCCTAGCGCAGAGGTTAGCTCGACGTTTCTGCCGAGTGCACCGATGACTTCTGCGTTAGCCCTGGTCCCTTGACCCAGACAAACATGGCAGCGAAGGACATCAGCACGCCGCCAATGATAGCTGGTGCTCCAGCGGCCAAAGCACCGTCCGCTAACTCGCCACGCACGAACGACAACTCCAAGAGACCACCGCGCACCAGCGGGCCGGATACGGCAAGCACTACGCTGTGCGCCACAATCGCAGCCCAGGCGCCAGACCAGCGCGCATAGATCGCTGCGAACAGAAGCCCAGAGCACAGCGAGAAAAAGACAGCAGGTACACTCGCACCGCTCAACAGGAAGCCCGTGGGCGAAAGGAGCGCGGTGAATATCACGATTGGGCCGTCTGCAACGCCAGCCTCCCGCGCGAACCGAAAGGGCAACGCACGGAGCAGTAGCTCGTCACGAATCGCTTGGGTGAACGCGCCAAGCAAAGAAGCCAAAAGCATGACCGAAGGAGCACCAGCGCGAATGGCTGCAAAGCCTCCGACAAGGCTCGCAGCGAGCGCAAGGCCGATCGCGACGAACGCTACTGCCCCGGCATAAACGCAACGCTTTCGCAGCTGCGTACGCTCAATCTCCTCGCTAACCCACGCCACGCCAGCGCGTCCGCTCGCAACATCAACGATCAGCGCGCCGAGCACGGCCTCCGCCAAGGGGGAGTTGCCAAGAAAGGACGCCAGCGCCAATAGCAGCGCGCGAATTCCCAAGATCCAAGCAACGCCGGAGAGCAGCAGGAGTGCGGGCGTTTGCGAGGGCTCAGTGGAGGGTGTGCCAGTTGCCATCGTGTTCGACTTTAGGGATCTCACTGGATTTTGTTCGGGTCGCAAGCACGTGGCGCTCATGCTGTCCGCGGCTGCGTGGGTTCACGCGACGGTGAACGCGCGACTTGGACTCCCTAAGCCAAACCCCGGCGTTCAGCGAAGTAGCGCTCGCCGCGGCGCGAGCTCGACCAGCCCGTCTGGCAAGGAAGCGCCATACGCCCAACGTCGTTGCAACCACCAGCACGCCCAGCGCGGCCACAAATCCCATGTGGCGACGCGCGGTCTCTTGATGCCACGCCATCTGAATGTCGCCTTCAGGAACCGACGACGCGCGCTCCAACGCAGTCTCGAACGAAGCCCCTTGCTGCAACTCACGAGTAAGGCGTTCGAAGCCTCGATCGTGCCCCGCCACAAACCGAGCGAGGTCCCGAGCTGCAGCGCGCTCCTCAGCGCAGCCACCGACACAGTCGGCGCGGTCGAGCCTTGCAAGCGAATCGATAGAGGGGAGTCTGTCGTTCCAAGCCAGCTGCGCAAGCGTCCGGGTCTCTCCGAAACCCACACCCAGAGAGAAGTACTCCGCAAAGGCCGTTTCGAACCATGTTGGGGCCAGCGCGCCGCCGGCCTCATGAAACGCGCGGCGGGCTAGCGAGAAACGTGCAGCGGCGAGCAGGTCCACGGCCTCGCCCCGCGCATCTTTACTGGCGATTCGAAGAGCGTCACCACTTCCCCCAGGCCCTCCGTGCCAGAGTTCATCGGGACTTGCGGCCACTTCAAGTGAAACCTCGCTCAACACCGATACTCCCAGCCGACCTTCGAGTTCTCGACGCACCAGGGGCAGTTCAGCGACCAACCGGCGCACCCGTTCCCGCGCCGACGGATGGTAACTTACGTGAAACCCTTCGATCTCAGTCTCCAGATAGACAGGAGGAGACATCGCGTTCGTACGTTCCACGGGCAATTCGGCGGCGGCCGAGCTGGCAAGGGTGCAGCCTGCAACTACGAAAAGGACCGTTGCCAGGCGCGCTAGGGTCACCGAGGAACCGTGCCTTCAATCCGAACTGTGCCCTCGCTGACATCCGTTGTTTGAGAAACCACGAGCACCGTCAGTCCGAGCGCTGCCACACCTCCAGCGGCGATCCAAAACCATGGGCTATCGATCAATCCCGTCTTGCCAGCAGGTGCGTCCGGAATCGGCGCCCACCATTCAAAGGGAGCGAGCGCAACCTGATTTCTTTCGGGCAACGAGCACATTGGCCCAGCCAAAGCCTCCCCCTCGATCGCTCGCGAACAAGGTGGCGAGAGGACCAGCTCGCGCGCTGCTTGCGCGACCTCGGTCGGCGACGCTTGTGGGAGCGGAAACGCGAGTTCGAAACGCAAAGGGTCAACGAATAGGGCCGGGCCGCTGGTCCCTTCGGGCATGCGATGCACCACAAGCACCTCAGTGGTGGCGCTGGTGTCTGCGCCCAAAGGCGGCTCCACGACCCGCACGAGCAACAGTGCGCGTGTGTTGGTTTGCTTGGCGACGGCAGCAAGCAGCACCTGGGTTGCAGGCCCATCGATAGGGCTGGTGAGAGCCGCTCGCAGGTCACGCAGCGAAATTGCTGCAGCACTTTCACTCACGTCCTCAGCACCACAGAGCGCCCGCACCGAGGCCTCGTCGACCCGCGGGGCGAGGCCGTCTTGTGCGTAAACAGTGCGGGCGACCTCTTTGCACAGCTGGCTGCTGCTCTCGGAAACAGGCCCCCAAAGCACAACCCCGACCCCAGTGCCAAGCTCGGATGGCTGGGCGCAGAGTGGCTCGGCAACGAGGCTGACCGCACCAAGTGTGACCACGATAGGCCAGCGATTGCCCAGCGCGACGAACGACCGGCGGACAAGCAACAGGGCGGCGGTGACCATCGAGACAAGCGTAGACGATCGCCATCGCGAAAAGACGGGCATTCAGCTCCATCGAGACGCCCGCGGCCCGGGCTCCGTGCTATGAGCAGCGCGTCTATGTCATTCAATCAGGAGCCTGTAGCAGGAGACCCGGCGGGAGCTCCGTCGCTTGCGGTGGGCGCATACAGTGAAGCGCTAGTTCGCGGACGACGCGTGCTTGTTTTGGGGGACGCCACGTCGCCCCTCGCTGAACAACTGGCCGCCCGTGGCGCCAGGTTGGTTCACGTCTACGACACGCATCCAGGCCGAGTGAGCGTTGGCATGGCCAAGCGCGCGGCTGGAGACGGTCGCTCCAATATCGTCATTGCTCAGCTAGGGGATGACGTCGGTGTTCGCGATGGCGCTTTTGATGTCGTGGTCATCCCTGACCTGCCGTTGCTTGGCAGTGACATCAACGACCTGATTCGGCGTGCACGCCGGCTCGTATCTCCGCTCGGAGTGGTGGTGATCGCCTCGCCAAACCCGGAAGCGGAGCGCTTCTTGGCGCTACCGCCCGCCAACCGTGAAGGTGCTCCTAGCTACTACGACCTGTTCGATGCCGTTTCGCTGCAATTTGCTGACGTGCGCATGTTGGGTCAGGCGCCCTTCGTTGGCTACGCGATCGTAGATTTCGCAGAAGCAGATCCTGCCGTTTCCGTCGACACCTCGCTGTTGGTCGAGCCTGAAGCTCCGGAGTGGTACATCGCCATCGCCAGCGACCGGCCGCAGACCTTGGATCCCTATTCCTTGGTGGCCGTCCCGCTCGAAACGATCGCGGCTGCGATGCCAGACGAGCACGCGACGATCCAGCCGCCCCCGATGCAGCTGCAGCCTGATCTGCCAAGCGATGACGAGGTGCAACTTGCGGAAGCAAGAGCGCGCATCACAGTTCTCACGACCGAGAACGAGCGCTTGCGAGAGGCCCAAGCGGCGTTAGCGCGATCGGAACGGCTTGCTTCTGACGCCACCGCAAGAGCTTCTAGCTTCGAGCTGCGCGTGACCGAGCTCGAGGCCGAGCGCGCCGCAGCCGTACTCAAAGCACAAAGCTTCGAGAGGCGCACCGAGGAGTTGGAACGCGCGCTCAACGACGCTGCACAAAGTCGAAGCTCGGCGCTGGCGGATGCTGCGCGAATTCGTGAGGTCGCAGTGGCCGACGCGACGCTAGCGCGCGAGGCGGCCTTGGCCGATGCGCGTGCTGCGAGGGAGGCGGCGGCACGCGACGTTGGGGATCGCGACCACAAGATCGCCGAGCTCACCGCCCGTGTCGACACGCTACGGGTCGAGATTGAGCGCAAGTCCGAGGCTCTGCAGAAGAACGAGACACTCGCGATCGCTGCTCTACAGAAACGTAACGCCGAGCTCGAAGCGCAAATTCTCGCACTGGACCCGCCGACCCTGCGCTCCAAGGAGATGCGGGAGCAGCGCATCTTGGCGCTTGAAGGCCAACGCAATGAGCTACTCGCGCGTGAGAAGGAGCTACTCGCAAAAGAGAAGGATCTGCGAGCCACCGAGCGTGAATTGCGCGCGAGCCTGGCCGAGATAACCACGCAGGTAAGTGAGCTCTCGCGACGTCATCAACAAGCCGAGCAGCAACGAGTTGAAGCAGAGGAGCGCCGAAATACCGCTGAAGCCGAACGCGAAGCGGCAGAGCGTGCACTAGCCGAGCGTCCGGCCGAGAACCTCAGCGAACTTGAAGCGGCGCTCAGCGAGGAACGCAGTAACGTTGCCAACCTCGAGGACGAGCGTCGTAAGCTGGAGGCAGCGCTTCAGCGTCGCGGGCACGACCTACAGCTCGTTCAACGCGAGAACGACGAGCTAGCGCGCGTTGGAAAGGAACTCTTGCGTGAGTTCTTGGCAGCGTCCAGCGGCCACCCGCAACCAGTAGGCGGTGGCTCGAGCGGTGGTGGGATCGGAAGCAGCAATCAATCGCCGTCGACCACTTCTCGGGACGAGACGGATGAATTGAAGCGTCGGCTTGACGCTGCGGTGAATGAGGCGGCTCGCCGTGAAGCAGACCGTGTGGCAGCCAATTGGAAGGTTGCGCAACTGACGCGAGAGCTACGAGAGAGGCCTGCCACGTCGGATTCGTCGGACGTGCGCACCCGTGAACTCGAGCGCGCGCTCTTTCGGGCGCAGCAAGAGCTAGCGCTCGTTAAGTCGGGCGCAGCAAAGGCTAATGAGCCCGCGCGGGATCTCGTGGAGGACGCCGTGCTCCTGGAGCAGGTCGGCCACCCACGTGAGCTTCTAGCGCCATGAAACGGAGATGATCGGAATGAGACGGAGAAGGTGGGCGCTCGCAGTCTGGACGTTGCTTTCCCTCTCAGGTTGCGCCGCGACTGCAGAGCAAGCGCGGGACCCGCTCCTCGCTGCTCGTGAAGCTGCGGAGTCATCCAATGACCCGGAACTGCTGGGCCGGGCGCTGCTGGTAGAATTGATCGCTCCAGGAGGGGCCACTACCAAGGTCAGCGCACTGCGGGCGCGCGTTGATGGGAACTCACAGGCTAAGGGTGCGTACGCTTCGCTTGCGCGCGCACTCGACGACGAGCTGCATGGGTCGCTCACCAGCGCATCTGGCCACTACCTCCAAACCCTCGAGGCACTGAGCAGCAGCGATTCTGCAGAGACGGCCTTGTTGGCCTCGTTTGCGAGCGTGCGTTTGCGCATGCTGCGAGGCGTAACGGACAGCTTTTTCACGAGCAACCAACCTCGCCTGAGAACCCTCTTCGAGCGGCCCGGTAGAATTGGCTACCGCGCACGCACGGACCTCCTCACGATGCTGCGACCAGAAAAGACGACCGCGGCAAGCCGAGCTCAATTCGGTGCCGATGGCGGTTGTATGGCGGCCGCGCGCTTTGCTGGGCCCTTTGGCAAACCAGCCAATGGCGACATCTTTGTTAGGTTCGCAGCCGAGGAACCAACTCCATGGCCAACCGCGTTCCCGCCCTCACGTGCGGACGGTACGTCGCCTGTGGTTCGCGCGGGTCAGGCGGAGGAGTGCACCCTCGCAGCCGTTGGTTCGCCTGAGGCCAATGCCGCAGGGACTCACTACGTCGAGAGCTTCATCACCGTGGACCAAGAGGTCACGGGGTTGCTCTCCGTGTCAGGAGCGCTCGCGATCCGAATCAACGGGTGGGAGGTCGCCAAATACGATCCACGGAACTTCGCCACCTTCGCCAATTCCGTCGTAGCCGTTCGTCTGCCCGCAGGCCGACATCGCGTCGTGGCGCGGCTGCTTTCTCCGTCGACCGAGATGCGCTTCATTGATCGTTGGGGCCTTCCCATCGCAAGCAGGGCAGACACGGATGGCGCATTGCCCCACTCGCTTGCCAAGCCCACGGTCGAGCACAACCATCATCCTCTCGCGCCCTGGCTTCGAGCCGCGCGGTTGGTGGAGCCCGGCAACTGGCCACCGCCGCCGCCATCGCTCGCGCCGATCGACGTGGAAGATCCCGTATTGCGGTACATCGCTTCGGCGCTCTCGAGCAGTGAAGGTCACCACGACCTTGCAACGGTGTTGCTTGAACCTTTGGTGAAGGAGCAAGCGCGGGCGACCGCGGCATCGTTGGCGCTCGCAGCCTTTGCTGCCGAAGAAGATCCCATCTTCAGCAAGAACGACGCTCGAGACCTCGCGTTTCTTTATCGCAAAGAAGCGGTGAACAAAGACGCGCGGCTCTGGTACGCGCAGCTCTGGTTGCTCATCCACACGGCAGAGAAAGAAGGCGAGAAAACCGCGCTCGAACCGCTGACCGAGTTGGCGCGCAACTTCCCGGAAGTGCCGGCGATCGGCAAAGCCCTTTACTCCCTCTATGGACGGCTTGGTTATCGGCCAGAGCAAAAGCGCGTAGTCGCTGACCTGGCCCGAAGATTTCCCGCTGACGTTGAGGTCTTGCGCTCCTATGTGAGCTCGCTCGAGGAGGACGGCAAACGCAAGGAGGCGCGCGAGCTCGCGGTACGTGTGGATGAGCTAGCCGGTTCGCGCGGCTTCGCGTTTGAGCGCGCCGTTGGCCGTGGGGACTGGGACCTCGCACGCAGCCTGCTGCAACTCGACCTCGCCGAAGCTGAGGGCACCATGCGTGAGCAGCTAGCCCTACGCGTGGAGGAGCTCGAGGTTCGTGGCGGCCACAAGGCGGAGACAAGAGGGTCACTCGAGAAGGAGCTCGAGCTCGATCCAACCAACGTAAAGAAGTCGATGGGATTGGCCGACTTTCTCCTCTCCCGTGGGGACCACACGGCACTGCGAGCTGCTTTGGCGCAGGCCCACCGCGACGGAACGGACCCGTCGGAGGTTCGTGATGCGATCGAGCTCGTCGACGGCGAGACAGACCTGTCTCCCTTCCGAATTGACGGGCTCGCCGAAATTCGCGCGTACGAGGCTTCCGGCGCAGCGCAGGCTGGGCAGCAAAAGACACGCGGAGGAACGGCGGCCCGCGTTCTCGACTACGCGACGTTGTGGGTCTACCGCGATGGATCAGCGCGCATGCTCGAGCACGAGATCCTCCACATGCAGTCGAGCGAGGCCATCGCACGACACGCGGAACAACAGCTGCCGAACGGCAAGCTGCTACGGATTCGCACCGTCAAGGCAGACGGCTCGATCCACGAACCGGAGATCGTCTCCGGTAAGCCGACGGCGACGATGCCCCACCTCGCGGTTGGTGACTACATCGAGACCGAAACGCTGATCGATCTGCCCGGGGATGGTCGCGGAGAACGCTTCATCAGCCCACGTTGGTTCTTCCGCGAGGAGGGTGTTGATTACCAGCGCAGTGAGTTTGTCGTCGTCACCCCGCGTTTGCGCGAGCTGGTGGTCGAGACCACCGGCGATGTCCCGGCCCCAGCCGTCCAGGAAAATGGTCAGGTCATTGTGCGTCGCTTCCGAGTGGACAAGAGCCCAGCCCTACCCAATGAGCCGTTCTCAGCACCGGCCAGCGAGTTTCTGCCGAGCGTCCGCTTCGGGTGGGGCATCGACGAGAAGACCACGCTCGACCGACTTCGAGACGCAACTCTCGACCTCGAACCGGAGGACCCGCGGCTCGTGCGCGTCGCTCGCACGATCATCACAGAGTCCTCAAAGTCGGAAGAGCAGCTTGAGCTGCTTGCAAAGATTCCGACGCGTGAGCGCGCCAAGCGACTCTACCGTTGGGTGCTTGAGAACATCGAGCCCGGCAACGAGTCGGATGCTCGTCGCTCGATCATGGCGCGCAGCGGGAGCCCCGTGCGAGCCTTCCTTTACCTCGCTCGCTTGATGCGAATTGAGGCGTTTCCCGCCGTCGTTGAGGACAAGCTCGGCCGTCCGCCGGTCTTCCCAATGGAAAAGGCGGAGCGCTTCGGAGCGCTTGCGGTGGTCCTGCCAAAGCAAGGCGCCAACGGGGAAGACACCTGGCTATTCCCCGATGGGAAGTACACGCCCTTCGGTTACCTGCCAGGATCATTGCGCGGGCAACCTGCAGTTTTGCTATCCGAAAAACTCGAGAAGGCTTTGGCGAGCGGAGCCGGTACCGTCGACGGCGTCAAGAACACCGGTACCGTGAAGCTCCGCGCCGACGGCAGCGCTACCTTCGCCCTCAAGCAAGAATTCAGCGGGAAGCTGGCGATCGTTCTCAGGAACGAGATCCAGAAGATTCCGGATGTTGACCGTCTCAAAGCAGCCCTGGAAGCTGAGCTACTTCCGCAAGCTCTGCCAGGTGCGCGCATTCTTTCGTTCGAGGTCAAGAACCTGGAGAACCTCGATGAGTCCTTCGTTCTTGAGTTCCAGTTGGAGATCGCTCGCTTTGCCGCACCCAGCGAAGCAGGTCTGCTCGTGCTCCCGCCCTTCTCCGCAAACGTCCAACTGGCGAGCTTCTTTCAACTGCCGCGACGGGAGACCCCCTTGATCCTACCCAGCGGTGCCAGCCTTCGAACCGAGGTCGATGTGACGGTGGAACTACCAAAGGGCGCCTCCGTTGCGACCCCGTTCCAAGCTCAATCCGGGGAGAACGCCGGCATTTCCTTCAAGGTTTCAGACGAGTCCTCGGCCGGCAAACTACAGTTTCAGAGGGTCGTCACGATTCCTGCCCTGCGAGTCGAGCCAGCCGACTATACGGGCTTCGCAAAGTTCGCACGGACGCTGGACGACGCGTTGCACCGAGAGATCCTGGTGAAGGTTCCCTAAGTCATGAGCAACATTCGCACGTACATGATTCACCTCGACGGCATCCGCTTCCGTGGTCGCCATGGCGCCTCGCGGGCCGAGCGGGACCTGCCGCAAGACTTCGTCGCCACCTTGGACGTGGAACTCGAGATTGGCGCGTTCCCACGCTCAGACACGAAGAAGGGCCTCGTGGACTACGGGCACCTCGCTGAGCTGGTCGTCACGGAGGGTACGAGCGCAAGCTACAGACTGCTCGAAACACTTGGCGCACGCCTGATCGACCGCATTCTCGAAGAATCACCGGCGATCAGTGTCCGCGTGCGCATCAAGAAGTTTGGTCCGCCCACCGCGGTAAGCGTGGACGCCGCATCGATCGAACTCTACGCAACGCGCGCCTAACCTGAGGACACAATGAATCCGCTTCACGACGTAGCTCTCCCGCCTTCCTTCGAAGACTGCTTTCCCGCGATTGTCGAAATCTCCGCCGGCTCAAACCTCAAGTACGAACTCGACAAAGAGACAGGCCTGCTACGGCTCGACCGTGTGCTTTATTCAGCGGTGCACTATCCCTGCAACTACGGCTTCATCCCTCAAACACACGCCGACGATGGGGACCCCCTCGACATCTTGGTGATCATGCAGGCCGCGGTTCATCCGCTGACGATCGTCCGCGCGCGAGCGATTGGCGGCTTCAAGATGAGGGATGACAAGGGTGAAGATGACAAGATCATCGCTGTCTGCGTCGATGATCCCGCGGTCAGCCACTATCAGGCCACGACCGAGCTACCACCCCACCTGCTCAAGGAGCTGCGTCGGTTCTTTCAAGACTACAAGTCGCTTGAGGGAAAGTTCTCTGAGGTGGACGAGCTCTACAACCAAGCGCGCGCGGTTTCAGTGATTCAGGGGGCGGCGCTCGGCTACAAGAAACAGTACGGCGAAAAGCCCGCCGGGCAGTGACAAGCGATCAAGAGAAGAGGGCGCTGTTGCCTCTTCTCTACCTCACCCACTTCTCCTCGTTCGGCGTGTTCATGCCGTTCTTCCCCGTGTGGCTGCAAGCCCGCGGGGTCACGGGTATCAAGCTCGGTGCACTGCTCGCGACGCCTCCCTTGGTGGGAATCCTGGCGCCTATCGTGAGCGGGCTCATTGCTGATGCGCTCGGTCTGCGCGCCAAGCTGCTCACGGCGGCGGCGGTGCTCGCCTGCGTTGCGAGTCTCGCGATAGCAGCTTCGGCTGCGGCTCTCTCCGGGACTCCCTTGGTTGGTCCGCTCGCTGTCCTAATAGCGTTGGTTGCAATTGCACGCGCACCGCTATTCGGGCTGGCCGACGTGTTGGCGCTCGAGACGCTAGGTGCCAATCGCGCAGCCTTCGGGCGATTTCGCCTTTGGGGTAGCGCAGGCTTTTTGTTGGCGGTGGTGCTCTACCCAACCGTATTTGAACCAACGGCGCCCATCGCATTACCCGCGGCAATGGCGCTCGGCTTCTTCTGCACAATCCTGGTAACCCTCCGGCTGCCGCGTACAACCACACGGCTGGGCTTCGATCTGACTGGCGCAATTCGCATGATGCGCAAACACGCAGGGTTCTTTGGGACCTTGGCGTTATGGCAACTAGGAAATGCCACCTACGATTCCACCTTTACCCAGCACCTGCAGTCGTTAGGTATGCCACAGTCCCTGATGGGCGCCACTTGGGGACTGGGAGTCATCGCTGAGATTGCAGCCATGGCCGTAACCGCTCAACTCCTAAGGCGGGTTAGCACCCGGCGACTACTCTTGCTCGGGCTAGCCATCTCCAGCGCGCGCTGGGCTTTTACTAGTCTGACAACGAGTCTTTGGGGCGTTGCGGCCTTGCAGCTCCTACACGCTGGGAGCTTTGCGTTAACCTGGACGGTTGCCAACACGATGCTCCCCAAGCTAGCGACGGATGGCCGCCTGGCTACTACGCAAGGAGCGGTCACAACCGCGGCAGCGATTGGCAGCGCCGCCGGCATGTTCGTGTGGCCGCATCTCTATCGCGAACACGGGGCTACAGTCGTATTTGGAGGTGGGGCTTTGGCGGCGTTTGGCGCGACCGTTTGCTTTGCTCTATGGCGCCCACCGCCGGCGATTTTTAGCCATTAATCAGGAGCCAAGGTTCGACTGCAATGGGTTGCTGTCGATGCTCGGCTCCCGAGCCGCTTCAGGCTGGGATGGTCTGACAGCCAACCTTTACCTTGATGGTTCCAGCATCGTCGTTCTGAACCTTGGTACACGCGGCGGGGCAGAGGATGATCAGCGTTGGGTCAGCCGGGTTATCGTAATACCAACTCTCCCCATTACCGCAGGCAGCCTCGTTAGCGACATTGCCGAGTAGCTGCTCGTCGGTCGAACCACCGGGCGTAAACCCAACGTTGACCAGCTGAGGATCGAGCGGCTGGCCATTGGTAGGCTCGGGAATACCAAACTCACAAGCGAGCTGCTCACCTTGGATAGCCTGCAACGCTGCAAGTAAATCTGCCTGCGTATTGCCATTACCGACGACGAAGCTGGCCCCGCCACCGGCTTGGGCAATCGTCTGCAGGTCTCCAGTGTTGGAGCCCTGCAGACCAATCGTGTAGGTGATGATGCCTTCTGCCAGACCGCCTGCAGCGATATTGGAGATCGCTCCAATTCCTTCTTGGCACCCGTTCGGCTCCCCATCCGTAACTAGAATTGCGACAGCCTTGTGGGTTGGGTTCTGCGCGACGTACTCCGAGCTGAATTGTAGCGCCCCCTCGAGCGCCGCAGAGATGGGCGTTGCACCGCTTGGGTCGATGAGGTTGATGGCGGAGACAAGCGCGTTCTCCTGGGTATCAGCCGGCGCGGGGTCAGCGGTCAACGGGCCAACAGGGACGTCTGGCGTGGCACAGGCGGCAACGTTGCACGCGTTCTCGTCACAACCCTGCCGCGGAAAGAAGCGGAGCGCCACAAGGAGGTCGGCCGCCGCGGGGTCGGCGAAGAAGGACTTCAACGCCGTCGTGGCGTTGTTCCACTTGTTGTTGTCGCTCATCGAGCCCGACTTGTCGAAGGTGATGAACATCATCAGTGGAACACGCTCAGCGACCATCGAGTCGCCAGCGCATTCCTCCGCGCCACCACCACCGCCTACTCCCTCGAAGGAGCCAGTGCTACCGCCGGTACCGTTGCCATTCCCGTTACCGTTGCCGTTACCGTTGCCGTTACCGTTCCCATTTCCGTTGCCGCTTCCACTGCCACCGTCGTTGTTGTTCGCCGTCCCCGAGCTTAGGTCGGTGGCGGGTGTGCACGCCGGGCCGAGCGCCAACATTGCTGAGAAGGCGAAGACACTGGTGAAGCGACGACAGAGGCTCATGGCCTCTACCTCAGCAAACACCCTGCCACACACAATGGCTGCTTTTTCTGCGAAGACCGTTCGTTCGCTGGGGTCACGGTGGATCCTGAACTGGATCCACCATTATCCACTTCAGCGGAGGCCAGGTCAGTCCTTAGCGACTTCCTTCGCCCAAGAATCGCGCAAGGTCACCGTGCGATTGACGATCAGCCCACCTCCGCTCGCGGGCTGCTCAATCACGTAGTAGCCCATACGCTCAAACTGCAGGCGAACTCCCTCAGCAACGCCACCGAGATGCGCTTCAGCCAAGCCCGTTAGCACCTCCAAAGACTTGGGGTTGAGGTTCTTCCGGTAGTCCTCTCCCTCCTCTACGGCGGCGGGATTGGGCGCGGCAAATAGCCGGTCGTAGTTCCGGACCTCGCAGGCAACGCCATGATCCCGCGCAACCCAGTGGATAACGCCCTTCACTTTGCGCTGTTCCTTCGAGGGGTCGAGGCTATCGGGATCGAAGCTGCACTTGAGCCCAACAACCTCTCCCGCGTCGTTCTTCTCGACCTCGTCGCAGCGGATGATTGGCCCATAACGAAGCCGCACCTCCTTGCCGGGTGCCAAGCGAAAGAACTTCTTCGCCGGTTCAAGCATGAAGTCGCTCTCCTCAATCACGAGCTCGCGAGCGAGAGCCATTTTGCGCGTCCCCATCTCGGTTTTCGTTGGGTGAAGTGGCGCTTCGATCCAACGCACCTCATCTGCAGGCCAGTTGGTAAGGGTGACTTTGAGCGGCTTCTGAACCACCAAGACACGGGCAGCCTGAGAATCCAGCGACTCGCGAATGCAATGATCGAGGAGCTCAATCTCAACCGACTGAGCATTCTTCGCTACGCCAACGCGCTCACAAAGATCACGCAACGCCTCAGGTGGAACACCGCGGCGACGAAAGCCCGCCAGCGTGGGCATTCGCGGGTCGGACCAACCGCTGACCACCTTGGTCTCAACCAACTCCTTCAGCTTGCGTTTGCTGGTGAGTAGGTAGGTGACCTCGAGCCTCGCAAACTCGATCTGCTGCGGGCGTTCACCAAAGCCGAGCATCTCCAAACACCAATCGTAGAGCGGCCGATGGTCCTCGAACTCGAGCGTGCAGATGGAGTGGGTCGTGCCTTCAATGGCGTCCGAGAGCGCGTGCGCAAAGTCATACATCGGGTAGATCACCCAAGTCGTACCGGTGCGCGGATGCGGGTCGCGCTTGATGCGGTAGAGCACCGGGTCGCGGAGATTGAAGTTGGGGGAGGCCATATCGATCTTGGCGCGTAACGTGTGTGACCCGTCCGGGAACTCCCCTGCCCGCATGCGACGGAAGAGATCGAGATTTTCCTCCACGCTCCGTTCCCGATGAGGGCTGTTCACGCCTGGGGTACCAGGCACCCCACGAAGCTCGCGCATTTGGTCCGAGCTGAGGTCACAAACGAAGGCCTTGCCCAACGTGATGAGCTTCTCCGCGCCTTGATAAATCTGCTCGAAGTAATCGGAGGCGTAGCGAAGATTGGCCCCCCAGTCGAACCCCAGCCACTTCACGTCCTCTTGGATCGAGCGGATAAAAATCTCCTCCTCGGTCGCGGGGTTCGTGTCGTCAAAGCGTAAGAAGCACGGTCCGTCGAAGTCGCGGCCCAGCCCGAAGTTGAGGCAAATGCTCTTGGCATGGCCAATGTGCAAAAACCCGTTGGGCTCCGGCGGAAACCGGGTCTGCACCCGCCCTCCGCGTTTCCCGTGTTGTCGATCCTCTTGGATGATCTGACGAATGAAGTCGCTCTTCTGCACCATCTCGCCGGACATGACGCTGGGTCTACTCGTGGGCTGACGCGCCGCCAAGGCCTCTCGGTCCACCGGCGAGAGCCCGACCTTGGGAGCGCTGACTCCGCCGCTCGGGCCGCTCACTGGTCAGCTTTTGGCGCGAGTGGACGTCCTGCTCGATATCCGCTTGACGCTCTTGCCGAAGCGAGTAGGGTCAGCGCCGTCTTTGGGCCCGTAGCTCAGTTGGGAGAGCGCTAGAATCGCACTCTAGAGGTCGGAGGTTCGATTCCTCTCGGGTCCACCCACCGGGGACCCCAAATTCCCGGAGACAGCGGCTTCGAGCTTCGGCTCGAGGCCGTTTTGCTTTTCGAATCGGTGCTGCTCGAATCGGGGAAGAACTAGAACACATTGCGGAGGATGGTGCCGACGCCACTCGAACTAACTTCTCCGGAGGAAAGGCAAACCTCAACCGGAGCAAGTACCTGCCCGAACTGACAGGCGAGGTCACTCCCGTCACCGCCCACGTCCACCGAGAACGAGCCATCCGGCAGATAGGCCACGGCGGATTCCTTGCCTTGGGCGAACACAGCGACCCGACGGTTCGACTTCGACATCACCGCCAAAGTGCCGCTGCTAGAGTCGACAAACACGCTCAGCCCACGCGCAGACAACTCCACCGTTTGCACGAGAGGAAGCTGAGGAAAGTTGGGCAGCGCAAAGCCAAGGCGCACCACATCGAGCGGGGATGTTCCCAGCTCCAGATCAAATCGGCTGAGCAGAGGGGACGAGTTCCCGAGTTCTCCAGGTACGCCATCGACTGGTTCTCCGTTCTGCGCCATCACGCGGATCCCATCAATAACGAGATGCCGCACATCATCGGAGAACCAGATGGGGATAGGGGACTCGAGACCCTTGTTTGGTAGGTACTGGTTCCATAGTTGGCGGGCCGTTGCAGCCTCGTAAACCGCCACCGAAAGCTCGGTTCCCGTCGAGCTGGCGCGAGAAAGTATCGCAGCTACGAGTTTTCCGTCCGGGCTCACGGTCTCGAATCGTGCGTTCTCCGGGAGGCTCGTCGTGTTGCCGGCGACGACGCGTGTCCACCCCAACGGCGGCTGCGGTAGGTGCGCAATGACACCGAGCCCGTGGCTGGGATAGCAACGTTGTAGCGCGCCGGGCACGGACTTGAGTTTGGGAAACGGCTCACCTGGAGCGTCAACACAAAGCTGCTGCGCATCTTTCGTAAATAGCAAATTAACCAATTGCTTCGTTGGCAATACTTTAGTTACGGGCTGCTCTCGCCCCGAGGAAAAGCGCAACAAGTTAATGCCATCCCCTGGCTCCAGACTCGCTAACGCACCGCCATCCGGGCTGAGAACAGCGGAAACAAGGCTGCGCGAATTAGGCACCAGTGCTCGGCTCACAACGGCGCTATCCGCGAGCGCGACCACGGATACCGCGAGCGAGTCTCCGGTTGAAGGCTCAGCCACGGCCACGCGCCCAGCACCTTCAGCGACAAAGTAGTCCCACGAGGCAGACTCGCGCTTGTCTGGTAAGTCCAACCGAGCGTACCTGCGCTTGGCCCCCTGCTCGGTTCGATGCATTAGATGCGTTGTTCCCTGCTGAGTGCGATACAGAACCGCCCCCAAAGCAGGCGACTCAAACTCCGCCGTTTTCGTTTGGGTATCGATCAACAACGCCCGATTGAGCCCTCGGGCCAACACAAAGCGCTCCTCGCCCAGAGGCGCGGACAGCTTTGCGCTTGGCTCTGCCGTCAATTGAGTGGGCTCGTCCTTGAACAACGTTAGCGACCCCGCCTCGAAGGTTAGTACGGTATCCCCAACCGCCAAAACCTGCGGCGCGGCGATCCGTAACCCGGTACCAGCCCAACTCGCGACCTCAACCGGGTTGCCGTGCGGCAGGAGCCGAACTTCTTCGCGCCCGTGAAGGTTCCTGACGGAGGCGACGACCACCGGTCGACCAGCGCTGCCCGTCAACGCAGCTAGCGCTTGTTTGGCGCGGCGAAGGGTCTTTCGCTGAGCGTCGTCGCTTTCGTTACGAGCACGGCTGAGCAGCCGAACCACAAGGGCGAATGAATCCGGTACTGCCTCGTCGGGCCCAGCCGTAGCGGCCTTTTGCGCGCTCGCCTCGGGCTTGGGTTGCGGCTCAAACTCGAGCGCGGCTTCGGGAGCAGCAGCGCACGCCGTCAACGCGTAGAGCAGCGCCCACAAACCAAGCGAACCGTACGCGTGTGGAGCAGTGAAGGGCTCAAGCGAATTTCCCATCCGAGATCTTTTAGCCCGCAATGCTAGCCTTCGCTGGTTGAAGCTCACGCTCCGCCTCGCCTTTAGCCTGCTCATGGCCGTGCAATGTAGTCGGACCGAGGAGACCACATTGATGGCTTCTTCGAGAGTTGGGTCGGTGAGCTACGGGGCTTCGGCCGATTTGAAATTGGCGCATAGCTCGAGCTCGAGCGCTAACGCCACGTCGACTCGCATCGATCCCCCGGCCCTCTCGCCCACGTTTGCGATGCGCGCGTGCGACGCTTGCTGCGCCAAAGATGATCGCGGGAACTGCTTGGCAGGTTGCAACATGAACGGGGCCGACGCGCCTGTGGCGACCCCCCGTGGCGAAGTGCCTTTGCGCCGCATACGGCTGGGCGACGAGGTGTTCACCTATGACCGTGGCCAGGTCGTCGTCACCAGAGTGCTTGCGACGGAGCGCCACGAAGCGCCGCCTATCGACTTCCTGCGGGTCGTTTTGCGCAACGGGGAATCCTTCCTCACGCTGCCCCATCACCCCTTCCCGGACGGTGGCTGTACGGCTGAATTTGCGCAGTACCTAGGAGCGGGAATTGTGCTACCGCCGGCCTACTTTGGCATTGCCAAGCTCGAGTCAGCCGGTAGGGTGGAGGGCCGTGTTTACGAGATCCTGCCTGGCGGAGACACCGGCATTTATTGGGTAAAGGGCATCCCAATGGCTAGCGCCATCCGGCGCCCACCCATGTCGATCGAGGTCGACGTGGTGCCAGTGCCGGTCAATCCGTGAGAACTGAGCGAGAGATCAGTTTGACAGACTCATGGATTGGACTATGGTCCCGGCCCCCATGGTTTCCGCCACGCAACAGAGTTCACGAATCCGCGCTCGCAAGGCGCGCAAGAACGGCACGAAGACTCGCCGTTTCAACCGCACGAACGGTACACCGGCATTCCCGGTGCATCCCGAGGGCTACACGGCCTCGGCTGCCGATTCGAAGAAGCCCGAGTCAAAGTAAGAAGTAGGAGTAGGACACGGTCATGGCCAATCACGCATCCGCCGAAAAGCGCAATCGTCAACGCATCACGCGCACTGAGCGCAACCGCACCACCAAGAGCGCTCTTCGCACGGTGTTGAAGAAGGCGCGCGCGGCTGTCGCCTCGGGCGCAGCAGACGCGCCGGACCTCGTTCGCGCCGCGCAATCCGAGCTCGACGTGGCAGCCAAGAAGGGCGTCATCCCGACGAACCGAGCTTCGCGAGTCAAGGGTCGCATCGCGTCCTTCGCCGACTCCAAGAAGTAGTCCTACGAATTCAATGATTGCCTCCTCCGCCTGAAAGGCCGAGGAGGTTTTCGTGTTTCGAACGCCATAGGCCGCCGTTGCCTGGCAATGCGCGCATGACCCTGACAGCTGTGCCCTAGCCACTGGCTCAGCACGGTCACTGAGAGCTGCTCAATCAGCGTATTTCCCTTAGACTCAGCTGTGCCCGCTTCTTGCTGAGGCCGCCTTCGGAGGATTTCATGAGGTCACTGACTTGGTTGGGTTGTGCGTTTGCTGCAGTTGCTCTTTGGGGATGTCCAGCGCCTGAACCAACCGAGCCCGAGTTTCCGCCGCCTCCCGAGGGAGAGGGGACCCAGTTTGGCACCGGACTTCAGGCCGTAGGTCCTGGGGAGGAAGTCCAGAACTGCTTCTTCTTCAAAGTGAAAGATCTGATCAAGGCCGCCGGTCTCGAGGACACCTCGACCTTCAACCTTCATCGCGTCCAGATCGACCAACGCGAGGGATCCCACCACATGAACATCTTCCGGGTGAGGACCATCACGCCGCACGAGCAAGGCGGGCTGGATCCAGCCAAGGGCCCCTACCTCGGGACGAACGGCTCTGGGGCCTGCTTCAAGAGTTCAAATTGGTCCGACTGGCCTCTCGTGGCCAATACGCAGGTCGATGGCACCCTTGATTGGGAGTTTCCCGACGGTGTCGCCAACAAGCTCGAGGCGGATGAATGGCTGATGCTGCAATCTCACTATGTGAACGCGACCACCCAGAAGTCCCCCGACGACGGGGACGTTAAGGTCAATTTCTGGCACCTGCCGGACGCCAGGGTCGTGCATGAGATGGGCACTATTTTCGCGACCAAGCAATCCATTAGAATTTGCCAGGGGCTTCCCCAGCCTGAGTTCTCGGGCGGTTGCCAGATCAAGGGGGATGAGCCAGCGACCATCGTCGGAGCCAATGGCCACTTTCACAGCCGAGGCAAGGAGTTCCGCATGTACGAGTGGGATGGCGTGAGCTCCACCAAGCCTTCGGAGGATGCGCTCTTCTATCAATCGAACGATTGGGCAGAGCCCAAGATGGCAATTGATAACCAGCTTGCGACCATCCAGCCCGGAGGAGGCGTCTTTTACACCTGCGACTTCCAGTGGACGGAACCTCCCGCGCCGCTGTCTTGTGAAGACCTGAACGCCTTCGATCAGACAAAGTACAAGACGCCTGAGGACGAGTTGGATTGCTGCTACACCTTTGGCCCCGTGGTTGACCGAAACGAGCACTGCAACGGGTTTATCTACTACTACCCCAAAACGTCCGACGTGTTCTGCAACTGAGTAGAAAAGCAGCCATGTGGTTCGTCGTGAGGTCGTTCGCCGCTATCGTTCTTGGCTCCCTGGGGCTCTCGGGTTGTGCTGACGACGCGACGAGTTCCAGCAGTGGCGGTGGTGGGAGTTCCTCAACTGGTCCAAGTTGCACGTTGCCGTTCGCAGGAGATGAAGGCCAAGAGCCAGTACTCGAGGCCTTCTTCCTGGACATCAGTGACTCTGATCAGCCCATCGTCGACGGATCGGTATTGGACCTGATCGAGCCGCCGCAAGGAGGTCGCGTTGCCTTCGTTGGTGCGCGTGTTTTCAATATGTCGCCGTGCGGTGCCCAGCTGACTGCCGAGATCAAAGATCCAGTCAGCGGGGCCGTACGCTTCGAGACTCGGAGTGTAGCGCTGGAGCCGGACGCCGACGGCTATTTGACTATCAAGGCCGGCCAGATAGCCGCGTACTCGAACGTCCCGTTGTGCTTCAACACCTGGTCGGATCAGTCGCTCTTTGATGGTGACTTCGAGCTTGAAGTGCGGGTCGAGTCGGAGGGCCGAATCGCAAAAGCCAATTTCAACATTACAATGCAGTGCACTGATAAGAGCCTCGCCGACAACACGAGCACACCGGAACCAGGCGCCGTGCTCAACAACTGTCTCTGTACCTGTAAAGCAGACTATGTACTAGGCGAGCCTTGCGATAGCTCGATGGGCGGAAGCGGCGCTGGCGGCGCTGGAGGTGGGCTGTGAGGGCGAGCTGGTTGGTACTTTGCACTTTGGTGTTGGTTGGCTGCCCAGATGAGAGCACCGGAAGTGGGGGCAGCGGAACGGGTGGCGCCCCAACAGAGCCTGGCTGGCAGGTCGTCTTCGATGACGGAGAACTCAATGGAGCTCTGCTATCCATTTGGGGGACAGAAAAGAAAAGCGTGTTCGCCGCAGGCGGTCCACTTCGTAACGGGGGCCGAGACGCACTGGCCCTGCACTTCAACGGCAATGCCTGGACCGACCTGAATGCCGGCGGCGACGACAGCTTCTGGTGGGTGCACGGTACGAGCGATAGCGACGTTTGGTTCGTGGGGGAGAACGGCCGCATTAGCCACTATGACGGGACGGCCTTCACCGAGCATGACTCCGGAACCACCGCTACGCTTTGGGGAGCCTATGCGTTCGCACCTGATGATGTTTGGGTGGTCGGCGGAACGGTCGGTGGAGCGTCGACCACGCCCGACGACATCGTTTTGCACTACGATGGGACAGCTTTCACCGCCGTTACTCTTCCCGGTGAACCGCTCGGGCGGGCGCTATTCAAGATCTGGGGCACCAGTTCCGACGACCTATTCGTGGTTGGGGAGGCTGGGATCATTTGGCACAAGGAAGGCGCTGAATGGGTTAACCAAAGCGATCCGCCAGTCGCGAACGGCACACTGACGACGGTGCACGGCTGCTCCAGCGATGACGTGTACGCCGTCGGCGGTCGCGACGTTCTCCACTTTGACGGGACCGCTTGGTCAAAGGTGGAACTGTCTTTGGGTAATGACGTCAACGGGGTCTATTGCGCTGCGCCAGACTCAGTAGGCATCACCGGAATGGGTGGCCTAAAGCAACGACTCGTAAATGGTGAGTGGCAGAACGAGTTCGCCTCGGACCCCCATGGGGACCTGCACAGCATATGGGCGGATGAAGAGGGTTCGTTCTGGGTCGCTGGTGGGGACTTCATCACTGGGGTGAAGCCCAACCAGCCGCGCAACGGGATCATTGCCCGTTACGGTCAAGAGTTCATTCCTGACTCACTTGAGTAATCGCCTACCCCTCTTTGGCCGCTAAGGCGCGCTGCACAATGAAACTGGCGTGTGCGAGGGCATGGTCCAGATCAAAGCAGCGCTTGACCTCAGCCTCGGAGAGCACCTCAATCACTGCTGGATCGGCGAGCAAGTTATCAAGGAAAGCACCCTCGCCGTGGAAGGCCTTCATGGCGCTCTGCTGCACGAGTTCATAGGCCTTCTGACGCGGCCGCCCCTTCTGAATCATTGCCAGCATCACAGCCTCACTGAAGAAGAGCCCGCCACTCTGGTCGAGGTTGTGCTTCATCGCCTCGGGATAGACGACTAAGCCGTCTACCATCCCTGCAGCCCGATCGAGCATGAACGCCAAGGTGGTGGTTATGTCAGGGACGAACATCCGCTCTACCGAGGAATGCGAGATGTCTCGTTCGTGCCAGAGCGCGATGTTCTCGAGCGCAGCCGGCACGGCGGCGCGCACCACGCGGGCTAGTCCACAAAGGTTCTCCGAAAGGATGGGATTGCGCTTGTGAGGCATAGCGCTCGACCCCTTTTGACCCTTCTGGAACCGCTCCTCCGCCTCGCGCACCTCTGTACGCTGCCAATGCCTCAAGTTCGTGGACAGGCGTTCAATACCTGCAGCAACTGACGCCATGGCGAAAAACAAGCTGGCGTGACGATCACGCGCAACCACCTGAGTGCTTACCGTCTCAGGTTCGAGTCCGAGAGCTGCAAGCGTCTTCCGCTCTATCTCGGGAGTGAGATGAGCATAGGTGCCAACAGCACCGGCGAGTTTGCCTACAGCGATCTCGCGACGAGCCGCACAGAGCCGCGCTCGCCCTCGTTTCGCCTCCGCGAGGTGACCTGCGAGCACCACCCCAAAGGTAACTGGCTCAGCATGGATGCCGTGGCTCCTCCCAATCATTGGCGTCTTCTCGTGCTCGCTTGCGCGCTTCGCCAAAGCATCGATATAGCGGTCGCAACGCTCAATCAGTTTATCAGTCGCGCGAACCAGCAAGAGAGCAAGGCTCGTATCGAGCACGTCACTCGAGGTCATTCCAAGGTGGAGAAACCTTGCAGGCGCGCCTGCCAACTCTTCAACGTGGGTAAGAAAGGCGATCACGTCGTGTCGGGTGGTCTTCTCGATCTCCTCGATACGTGTCGGATCAAGTTGGAGGTTCAGAGACCGAATCGTGCCCGCTGTCCCCGCTGGCACGCGGCCGTCGGCCTCCATGACCTCACACGCCGCTAGTTCCACCGAGAGCCACGCCGCATACCGCGTCGACGCCGACCAAAGCTCCGCAAAATCGTCCGGGGTGTAGCGAGGGATCATAAGCCCGCTTAGCCGTTCTCGCGGCAGAGCGCGAGCACAACAGCTGGCTACTTCTTCTGACGCTTTTCGGCCTTCGGTCCGGCAGCGAGCCCACCCTCGCGCTCATCTGAAAAGCCCCACGCTTCACCGGTTGCCTTGTCGCGCACGATGATCTTCGCATCTCCCAGCGCCATCGCCGAGGGTTCGAGCGTGTGGCCCAGCTGCTTCAACGCTGTCTTGGTTGCCTCGGGCAAACCGCGCGCACTCTCGATGCGCACGACATCGGGCAGCAGTTGATGGTGAACACGCCCTCGGGTTACCGCTTCGTCCACCGAAAGCCCGAGGTCGATTAGGTTAATCAGCACTTGGGACACTGTATTTGGAATCGTGTCCCCACCGGGCGAGCCGGCAACGATCTCAACCTGCCCATTGCGACTTACGATCGTTGGGCTCATTGAGCTTGCCATTCGTTTATGTGGCTTCACTTCATTGGGCCCCGTCTTCGTGAATGCACCTAGAGCGTTCGAGAAGAAAACACCGGTGCCAGGAATCATCACCTTGGAGCCGAACGCCGCGGAGAGTGTGACAGTGCAAGAGACCGCGTTGCCTGCGGCATCAACCACTGAATAGTGGGTTGTCTCAGGAGACTCCTTGGATTTCTGCCCAGTTTCAAAGGAGGTTGCGGGCGTGGCTTTGAGGGGATCAAGCTTTGGGATTCTGCTCGTAAGGTTCAATCCAGAGAGCAGCTTGCTGATATCTGCAGCCGAGGCGCCCTCCGCCATGAAATCAGGGTCAGCACCAACGCCTCGCCGATCAGCGTAGGCCCACTTGGCAGACTCGATGAACAGGTGGAGTCTCTCGGGCTCCGTGGCCTTGGACTGATGTGGGATTGATCGCTCGAGCGCAAGCAGCGTCTCGGCGACAGCTACTCCGCCCATCGAAGGCGGTGGCATTGTCTCGACTGTAAACCCCCGGTAGCTGAAGGTGAGTGGCGCTCGAACTTTGGACTCATACGCGAGCAGGTCCTCCTTCGTTATCTCGCCGCCGTTTTTCTTCATTGCGGCGTCGATGTGCTCAGCTACCTGTCCCGAATAGAAGCCTTTCGTGCCGCGCTCCGATATGGCGGTTAAGGTAGACGCCAGGTCCTTCTGAATCACTCGGTCGCCGGCCTGCTTGGGGTTCTTTCCGTTACCCCAAACTTGCGCAGCCGCTGCGTCGCCTTTGAGCTTCGACCATTGCGCCTTCAGGCTCACGGCGGCGCGCGGCGATACCTTATGACCTTTACTAGCCAGACTTATCGCAGGCGCAAGCAGCTCAGCCAACGGCTTACTGCCAAAACGTTCGCGCGCCAGATTGAGCCCCGACACGGTTCCTGGAACCACCATTGAGGCATATCCGCCGGCCCCTGCTTCGACCTCAGCAATGACCTTCTCGGTTGTTGCAGTAGCTGGCGCTATCTCGCGAAAGTCGATTGCCACTGACTCGCCAGACTTTAGCTTCACGATCATGAAGCCGCCCCCACCTAGGTTGCCCGCGCTTGGATGCGTTACCGCAAGCGCGTAGCCAACGGCCACCGCAGCGTCGATAGCGTTACCCCCGGCATCGAGCACTTGAACGCCTGCGCGCGTTGCATTTGCGTCCACGCTCACAACTAAACCGCCGTTGGAGGCAACAGCCTGTTTGCCGCCGTAGCGGAGTTGAATCGGAGGAACGGGCGCGCTCGGAGCAGGGACCTCAGCTGGGACTTCCGGCCCAGCGACGAGGGCAGACGCGGAGCTGGCCGGTTGGGAAGCCGCGGCCGACGCACTACTTGATTGAGCGGAGCTAGGCGCAACCCCACTGGGGTGTTGCGGAAGAGGGTCACCGCAGGCCAACAAAGATACCAGCAGCGACAGTCCGGTTGACCGAAGGCGTCCGCGCTTCATGGGGTGGGTGTACCAGACTCCACGTCAGAAGAAACGACCGCGCGTCACTTCGGCTTCCCGGAAAGTGATGCGTTGTAGTCGCGCCCCTACTTTCGATGCTTGTCGTGTCCTAAAAACGCGTCAACCTCAGCCTCGGCCTGCTCGAGCGTGGATGGAGCGCGCTCAGCAATACGGACCTTCGATGCCTCTGACGGCGCCAAACGCATTGGAGGCCGCGCCGCCAACACCTGGGAGAGCTGGTGAACATCGTATTCCAGGGCTGGGTCCCGTGACGCATGCAACGTTCGCTTGCTTGGCTTTGGGAACAGATGCCGAACGATCGAGAGACCAAACGCAAGCCCGATACAGATAACGGGAATCTGGGCCCACAAGGTGCCACGCCAAGTGCCTAGATTAAGGAGGAAGAAGAAAGCCGCTATCACTCCAAAGATGGCGCCTTGTCGCTTGACCTTGGCCATCGCCTCTTCCCTCTGGCGATCACTTCGATCCACGGCGCCACGGTTCGACAGTTCGTCCATCGCCATATGCAATGAGACCTCGTCGATTCCAACCTCGCGGGCAGCTTGCGAGATCTCGTCGTACCCGAATCGACGGCGCTGCACGGCGAGTGCGCGGTCGAAGATGTTGGTCATCTCCTGGGTCGAGTATCGGCGTGAAAGAGTCAGCGGCGGCGCTGCAGTCGCTGAGGCTGGGGGCTGGCTCCGCGGCGGGAGATACGGTTGGCTGGGCGCTCTTTGTGGGGTCGAAACGCGCGTCGGACCAAGCGATTCGAGCATGGTCTCGAGTTCCATCACGATCTCTCGCATTGATGAATAGCGGTCCTCGGGCCTCTTCGAAAGAGCTCGCCGTAAGAGGTTAGCGAAAGGCGCTGGTATTTGTGCTTCGGCCGGCGGCGGAGGAGGGTCTTCAGCAATCACAGCCGCGATCACCGCCATGGCATCTCCCGCCCAGGGTGGGCGACCGACGAAGAGCTCATACGCTGTTACGGCCCAAGCAAACTGATCGGCACGCCCGTCGACCGAACCTCCACGAATCTGCTCAGGCGCCATATACATCGGCGTTCCCAATTTGACGCCCTCGGCGGTGAGCGAAGCGAGGGAGGCCTCGGTTGGAGCCGAAGCATCTGCTTTGACCGCGGTTCGCCTAGCGATCCCGAAGTCGAGGACCTTCACGTGACCGTTGGCCTGGACGACGACGTTTTCCGGCTTGATGTCTCGATGAACGAGCTGTGCGTCATGGGCTGCAGCCAGCGCCCTCGCCACCTCGAGCAGAAGCCGAATGCGAACCTCTGGCGCTTCCGCTACTCCGACGAATGCGCGAAGGCTCCGGCCCTCAACCAGCTCCATGGCTACGTAGGGGCTGCCTTCATGCTCACCGACGTCAAAAACGCCCACGACGTTGGGGTGCGCGAGCTTGGCAGCCGAACGCGCTTCTCGAATCAAACGCTCTCGCGACGATGGGCCAGCTTCTTCATCGAGCAGCACCTTGATCGCGACATTGCGGTCGAGCCGCTCGTCATAGGCGCGAAAGACCCGACCCATCCCGCCAGCACCGAGGACATCGTCAATGCGGTAGCGATCGAATCGGTCCCCGGGCTTCATGCGCTATCGGAAGCTTGGCGGGGGCTCGCTTGCCGAGACAAGTGATTTCGGAGCTCGCTCGGGATGCATCTCCACCATCATCATTGGTGCGATATGGAGTGCGAGAATGTCGGGACGCGGCGGCGCGGTGGTACGGGCCATCCGCAGCGCTTCATCCATCGTACGAGCCGTCTCCCAACCCATAAGTCGCGGGATATACTCATTGTCGGCACCGACGATGATGACCCTGCCTGTGTGTTGCCGGCCCGCTTCGCCCCAGTACCACATGAAGAACGCGTGGGCTGGATGGTAAGCATGCCCTGACCGGTACATTTCAATGTACGCCGGGTTCGAAGCGAACTTCTTCTCGAATCGCTTGTGAAGTTCCATCCCGTCCCGGGTCTCGGGCAGGAGCCGGTGCACGAATTCGATGTAGGGCGCGTGCTGATCATTGTCGAACTTGTCGGTGCACGGATGCAGCGCAATCATCGTCCCGCCCTTCTTCAGCATGGGGGCGTTCTTGTAGAGATTGAACAAGTATCCGTTCACCATGACCTGCACGAGCAGGGGATTGAGATAGGCGTGAACGTTGTAGGGGGAGATGTTGGGCACGCCCGTCACGAGGATGTCGGCTTGGCCCGTTACCGGCACAAGGTACTGATCGTAGCTGCGCTTCATCGTGTGCTTGTGCACCGCCTCAGTCTCTCCCGCCCAGACGCCCGTAACTCCATATGGCGCTGGGAATTTGTCGAAGATCGCTTGGCGCATGCTCTGAGGCGTCTTGTCCAGCGCTAGCTTCAACGCGCGCAAAGACGCGCGTTCACGACCTGAAAGATCGTCCTCATTCTTACCGAGGAAGTCGAGCGGGCGATCGAACATGCGATTGTTGATCGTCGTCTCGATGGTGAAGATGCGCTTCTTCTTCTGCAGAAGGCGACCTTGTCGCTCAATGCTGGTGTTCAGCTCGCTCTTCGGCGGGTCCATGTAGGACCAGCAGTTACGCATCGTGCGCGGGTTGTGATGCGCAGCCAACGTCTTGTAACCACACAGACCGACGGTCACCGATTTGTGGCCGCCATCCATCGGCACGAAGTTGAGATTGACGTAGATGATGAGGTCGCTCTCGGCGGCGCGGCGATTGATCTCGACGACTTCCCCTTCGTCTGTCGTACCGATGAGGGTGAGACCGTCGGGGGCCTCCGCGTCGTGGTTGTAGAGCTTCTTCGGCCAGAAGCGATCCATGATCTTGTCACCGACCATGTGGCGCACCTCCCAGTCACGCATGCGCCGATGGAAGCTCGTGGCGATAATCATCTCCACGTCCTCCACCCCGTGATCGGTCAGGAGATCGAGCACGATGGTGAGCACTCGTTCACGAATATCGGGCCGCTGCATGGGCGGCAGAGGCAACGAGATGTCGTCGATAGCGATCGTCACCTTCATACCCGACTTGAGCATCGCGTAAAGCGGCTCGGAGTTCTCGGGGTGGTTCAACGCAAAACGAATCGCCGCATCAACGTCCTTGAGCGGGGTCATCGGAGGTTTCGGGTACACGACGCGGGTGCCCGTCGGCAGATCCACGTCCATGAGTTGGTCTCCGTAAAACAGGGTCCGCGGTGCGCTTCGACCGTCGAGGGTGACGACACAAGGGTGACTCATGGGAGTTGGCCGATTCGCTTGGATTTGTCGGAAGGTCAAGTGAAACGCCACACAGAAGGCCGGCAGCCGTTCGGAGCAAGACGGAAGTGCCTAACCGATGCTTCGCAGCCAGTACTAGACACGGGCTATCGTGGAGGGGTGACCGCACGCAGGACGACGATGTTTACGACTCGACTCGAGAGAGTGCGCAGCTGTTTGATTGCGACGTGCGTGCTCAGCGGTACGCATGCAACGCAAGCCTTGGCGGATGACGGGCCGGCCTCGGCCCTTGGTAACATGCTCGACGCGAGCCCGACCATCACTTCAGTAGCAGTTGGTTCAGTGCTGCTCGCGGATCTTTCGTTCTTGCTGATCGGCACGCGCGACGCAATTCGTGGGCAGTCTTCAGAAGCGGGGTTGTACGGCGTGCAGGTTGGCGTAGCCGGCATTCAAACGCTTGGCTTCCTCGCCGCGCCTATCGCGTTTGACATCTCGCGGTGGCAACTCGGCGAGCAGCTCCTATTGCTGCTCCCAGCGCAGGTCATGGCAAGCACGCTCCTCAACCACGGAGTTTGGTCGCTGGTCGAAGACCCTGCTGACCCGGCGAGCCGATTGGGCGTGAGCTTCCTCGTAGGTGGCAATGCAGCGTTTACGTCCATTGGAATAGGAGGGCTCACGCGAGAAAAGTGGGCGCCTTGGGGGCTTGGCATCGCCGAGGTGGCCCATACGGTGCTCGCGGCCAGCGTCAGCGTCGAACGAATGGTCAATGACCAAGAACACAGGCCCGAGTGGGCTGGGCTGTTCGCCTGGTCGCTGATTGGGCTATCGCACGGTGTTGGTTCGATCTTGGTTGGCGCTCCTGGGAGCCGAGTGAGCACGAAGGACGCACCGACCACAACAGCCCAGATATCGCCGTTCGTAGTTCCAACCCAAGCCGGCGTTGTCATTGGTGGCACAGGCTGGCTTCCTTGATCGAGCCGGGAGTTGTTTGGCTACGTTTTCTTTTTCGCGACCTCGTCCTCCTGGGTTCGTCTTCTCCCCGTGAGAGTTGATCTGGCCCGCGCGCGCTTGGCATACCGTGGTAGGGAGCGCCGATGAAGGTGGCCTTGGTATACCCCCCGGCATGCGACCCCACCGCGCCGTACCTCTCTGTCCCGACGCTTACTGCCCAGCTGCGGCGACGAGGTATCGACGTTCTTCCGATCGATGCGAACGTCGAGGCCTTTGACTCCATCCTGACCGCGTCGCGGCTGCGAGAACTGCGAGACACGATCGAAACTCGGCTGGACGAGCTCGCCAAGCGTGATCATCTCCCGCACATAGACCAGCTGAACTACGTGGCCATGGTTCGCGCGTTGCCTGCAGCCTTCGCCGTGCCTGAGCTGATCGAGGACGCCAAGGCCACACTTCGAGATGCACATCGCTTCGCTGAGCCAGACAGCTACGACCGTGCGACTGCGGTGATTGATCACGCAATGACCGTGGTTAGCGCCGCCTATTCACCGCTCAAACTCGACTTCACGACCTACCGAACTCCGTTCTCAATGCTCTCGATCGAAGAGGTTGAGAGCGACGCCCAAAGAGAGCGCAACCCGTTCTTCGAATGGGTAGAAACAGTGCTTGGTCCGAGGTTGCGTGCGGCTGAGGTGAACCTGGTAGGACTCTCCGTCTGTTTTCCTGGCCAACTTCAACCAGCGTATTCCTTCGCGCTGCAGCTGAAGCGCTTGCTCCCAGGAGTCCACCTAACGGTCGGCGGGCCTGGCGTTACCCAAATGATGATTCGCTTGCAGGGGCATGCACTGGCGAAGGCGCTCGGACCCTTTGATTCAGCCATCCTCTACGAGGGCGAGGGGCCGCTCGTTGCCCTGATTGAAGCGCTGGAGCGCAAGAGCCCCCTGCGAAACCTCGAGAACGTCGTCCTCCGCGACAAGCTCATGGGCGCGCGCTTCACCGCAGGACACGGCATGCAAGACCTTCGGGAGCTTTTGGCTCCCGACTTCGACGGGCTCCCGCTCAACAAGTACTTCTCCCCGTCGCTGGTACTTCCGTACGATCCAACGCGAGGCTGCTACTGGGGCAAGTGCACCTTTTGTCACTACGGATTAGCGGAGGTTGGTACGGCTGCGTACCGCGAAAGGCCCGTTGATACCGTAGTTGACCATTTGGAGGAGCTACGCCAGAAGCACGGCACATCCACCTTCTACTTTTCTCAAGATTCGGTTGCGCCCAAGACGCTGCTCAAACTCGCCGACCGCCTCGTCGAGCGCAAGGTTGCCCTGCAATGGGCTACCGACCTAAAGCCCGAAAAGTACCTAACGCAAGAGCGCGCTGAGCGACTCCGCCTCAGTGGAGCGGTGGCATGCGCACTGGGCGTTGAGTCAGGAAGTCAGCGTGTGCTGGAGCTAATCGACAAAGGCGCGCCAGTGGAGGTAGTTGGTGAGGTGATTGACCGCCTTGCCCATGCCGGAATTGCCGCTGAAGCGATGTGCTTTACGGACTTTCCAACGGAGACCAAGAGCGAAGCGCTCGAGACCCTCGAGTTCCTCGACAATAGGCGCGAGAAACTTGGGCTGTTCATTGTCGGCGAATTTGGGCTCACGCACGGCGCCCTCGTCGCGCAGAACCCTGAGAGTTTTGGGCTAGAGGAGCTTTGGCAACTCAAAGGGGACGAGTTTGGACTCGGCCTCTTCTTTCAACCGAGAGTGCCAGCTAAGTCGATGGAAGACCGCGAAGCGGTAGACGATCGTCTCGCAGAGGTTTCCGATGGGTTCCTACTGCGCAGGTATCCTTGGGCAGGCGCGGTTTCGACAGCTCACACGATCCTCACCTATGCGGCACGAGGTCCGGACGCCTTTAGAACTCTCAGTTCTTCAAGGGTCGGGGTAGACCTACCCGCAATCGACCTAGAGCTTCCGTTCGACTTTTCAAAGGCTGAGCTCGCAGAGGAGCATGAAGGGGTGGTGTGGCACGAGATAGTGCACAATCAGCGTCAAGTTTCGCGCGGCTTGTACCATGAGTTGGTTAGCGACCTTCCTTCGTTACCAAAACGCCCTGCCCGCTACCGCGTTGGGGAAGAGGTAGTCAGATTACGGCTCCCAGCACGGCGGCCCGACACGTCTACCAACCGGGCCGGCAGAGCTAGGCGGGCTGGGCCAACCTGAATTTCAGCTTCCATAGACAATATTGCAGGGAGGAATCATGTCGGGAAAGACGACTGAAGAGGACAATGCACCGTTCGACAAGTTTGAGCTTATTTCTGCCATCGTATTAGGACTCGGTGCATTGGGCGGCGCTTGGGCTGGTTACCAGGCCGGACTATGGGGCGGTAATCAGGCGACAGCTTACGCTGAAGCCGCCAATATGATGAGTGAGGCGGCTGGCATTTATACGGAAGCGTCCTCTGCCGGCTTGGATGCGTCGATGGTGGGCAATCGCGATGCCGACATCGATCTTCAGACCAAGCGCCTCTTGTTCGAGGCTGACCATTCTGAGGATCCTGAGCTCAAGAAACGCAACATCTACACTGCCAAGTACCTCTATATCGATCAGTTGAGTGACGAGGCGCAAAAGCACCTCGGGCTTCCCAAGCAGGACGATTTCGAGAAGCTAACTGACGCCGAGCTGATCGCAGCGAATCAGAAGAGCCTCGACGAAAAGTACTTCGACGAAATCTACAAAGATGCGGAGAGCGAATACGATCGCGCAGAGGCGCGACAGAAAGAAGCTCGTAAAAAGTTCTTTGAAGGCCAAGTAGCCAACTACAACGGGGACCTCCTCGAGCTGACGGCCGTGCTCTACACAGTTTGCTTGTTCCTGGCCGGCATTGGTCTGGTGTTTAAGACCAACATCAAGTGGGGGTTTTTGGTGATGGCCTCACTAGGACTGGTTGGCTCAACAGTCCACCTTTCCCGCAACCCTTGGACCTCCGTTGAAGCGCCCAAGTTCGAGGAGGACTCGAAGCCCACCGAATCCTCGAGCACGCCAGCCGCGTCAGCCTCCGCCGCACCAAAGTGAATTGCCCAGGCCGCGCCAACGCGCGCTAATTCTTGTTGGGAACGGCCGTCTTCTTGGAGGCGGCCTTCTTCTTGGGGGCCGTCTTCTTGGAGGCGGCCTTCTTCTTGGGAACGGCCTTCTTCTTGGGAACGGCCGTCTTCTTGGGAACGGCCGTCTTCTTGGGAACGGCCGTCTTCTTGGGAACGGCCGTCTTCTTGGGAACGGCCGTCTTCTTGGAGGCGGCCTTCTTCTTGGGAACGGCCGTCTTCTTGGAGGCGGCCTTCTTCTTGGGGGCCGGCTTCTTGGAGGCGGCCTTCTTCTGGGGAACAACCGTCTTCTTGGAGGAAGCCTTCTTCTTCGGAGCTGCCTTCTTCGGAGTGGCCTTGTGCTTGGGAGCAGCCTTCTCGGGTGAGGTTGAATCGCTGCTTACGACACTCGTACCCATGCCCGGTGGCCAACCATCACCCCAGCCGTCGACCACTTCAATCCGTGCGAGGATCTGCCTTAGTGCTGTTTTCCCGGATGGCAGACGACGGATAGGTCGCCTCTCACGGAGTGCAGCGACCATCGTCACAATGTCAGTGGAGCGACTTGCGGCCGCCTCGCCGGCCGACGGCATCTCGAAATCATCAAACGAGAAGACCTCAATTGAATCAGTTGGCAACCCCAGCTGTTCACAGAGCTCGGATGCGTTCAAGAACACCTTGTCAGCTAGTTCACCTTGACCCAACCTCACTATGAGCCACTCGGCTGGCCCAAGACTTTGTTTCAGCCTACGACCTTCCTCGGGAGTCAAATCTTCAATATCGAAGCCGAGCGGCACAGCGCAAACGGAGCCGCGCAGCGTCAATTCAACAGGGCCGTGTGCTCTCTCATCGATAGCCCACTCACCACTGGCGCTACGCGTAGCTCCAGTAAGCAGATAGGTTGTTGAATTATCCGCATTCCAGCGAACGATAGCTTCCTCGGGAAGGAGAACGGATTGTCGTGAAAGGAAGCCCTTCGACTGCAATACCGGGGAGAACGGAGCGACGGTTCGGCTGATGCCTCCATCTCCCAACCCAGTCATTAGGCTTTGGAAAACCAACGCATCTCCCATTGGCGACACGAGGCCGGTAACCCGCATTGCGCCTGTAAAGTAATTCGCATTGTCCCACATTGGGTAGTCGTAGGCGGCAAACCTAGCGTCCATCGAAGCCAGCGTTACCGCAGGGCCGCGCGCCACGGATAGCGCCACAGTATCCGAAAGGATACTTCGCGCACTCTTGGGAACCGATGAAGTGGATAGACCCAAGCGCTCAAATAGGCTGGGCGCGTTGGCTCCAGCCCAGCGAATCGCATGTTCATACAAGCCGTCCGCGTCCTCCTCAGCAAGCATGTTCACGGCCTCCAGCGCCACTGGGTGTTGCTGTTCGGCTTTCGCTAGCAGCCAGGCGTACCCCATCCTCGGATTGGCCGCGCACCAGACAAGTACAAAAGGCCTGCGATCACTTCCTCGCGCATCGAGCGCCACCCGAAATGCTTCCTGGGATTCTATGGCAAGCAAGCATGGCCGAATACACCAAGGCATATTGCTGCTTGGATCCTTGGATAGATGGTCAGCCAACCAAGGCAATATCCCAGCGCCATATCGCTCAAAGGGACCGACATTGGCCATCCCACGCGGCTGCATCTTCCACGTAAGTCGCCGCGCTTCACGCACGAACTCCTCTGCGTCTTCAAGACTCAAGAGGGCTGCCCAATGTACGTCGGAGTCCAACACGTGGTGGGTTCCGATCGTGCGGCCCGCTCCTTTCACGAAGGCATCGCGGTCTGCGACGATGGCGCGCGCTTCAGCGAGGGGCATGAGACCACGGTGATCCATAGGGTCAACAGCGGCGTCCACCATCGCGCTGTTCATATAACCGGTCGTCATTCCGTCCTCCGTGACGGGTAGAGCAGATCACGGGTCAACGAAACCAGCACGGACTATTTTTTGGAAGGATGTGGGGGTCGCCACGATCCGCTAAGGTTCGAGAATCTCATGGTCGCGTTCGTGCGCAGCAACAACGGAGTCCAGCTCGCCATACCCGCCGGCGGGCTACTCATCGGCAGAGGCTCGGCCTGTGGCATGGTGGTCGACGACCCAAGCGTGAGCAGAAGGCACGCTTTGGTGCTGAGTGGAGACCGTGGCACGCTAATCGTGCCGCTTGGTCGCCGCCCAACCGAGGTCAATGGCGTGCCCATCACCACGCCCACCGAAGTGGATGACGGCACAACCGTCACGGTCGGCCCAACGACATTTCGGATCGACATTCCGCCGCCGCCACTAACCGAGCAACAGCTGATCGAGATCGGTGGACAGCGCTACTCTGTCTCAAAGTCGAGCATGCGCGTGGGTGGCAGCTCGAAGGATGATCTCGTGGTGCCGAGCTGGCCGGAGCACGCGCTTTCGCTGCTCCCGATTCCAGGCGCCGTGATTGTCGAGTTCGCACAAGACCTCCCGGAGTTACAAGCCGTTCAAGGCGAAGTTCGTGAACTTTCAGCGGGGCAGGAGCTCGTTCTGAACGGCATCACCATGCGTGTGATTCTGAGTCACTCGGGTTCAACAACCACCATTGAAGGGGTGCTCGCCCCAACCCGAGTGCGACTTGAATTCTTACCCAACGGCGGTTTGTTGTCGGTCTTTTTGGACAGGGAATACACGGCTTGGCTTGCCGACAAGCGATGCGATTTGGTCGCGGCGCTATTGCGCCCTACAGGGGATTTCTCGGCAGGTGAGTTCGTTCCAGATGACGTTCTTGTGCGCCTTATCTGGGGAACGGACGCTGCAACACGAGCTCAGCTCAATACCTTGATCCATCGAGCGCGCAAGTCGCTCACGCTCGCTGGGCTCAACGGGCCCGCGTTGATTCAACGAGCGCCAGGCGGCGGAGCAACCCGCTTCTCGATGGTGCAGAACGCGGAGGTCTCGGTCGTCTAGCTGGGGACGTTGAGGGCCTGCTCCAGCGGGCTCTTCGCCATCGTGACCTTGCGCCCAGCAGCGGTGGGATCGCTTGGGAGACCAAGCTTCCGGCGAACCTCCACAAGCGGCTCCGCCCAGTGCGCCGCCCAGTCAAAACCGAAGAATGGTTGCGCTTGACTCCCAAGTTGCCAGCCGTGCGTGATGGCGTCCATCCGTCGCTTGTAGTCCGGTGTGGCGTACAGGGCGGTGTTTAGCAAGCCTATCGAAAGCAGCACCATCGACAGACGCGCCTCAAACTGAGTCATGTAAAACGCCTGTAGGCCGAGCTCCCCCGCAACGTCGACGTCAAAACCGGTTGCGGTGTGCCACACATCGTGGGTTTCCCGCAGATGCGCGAAGACGTAACCCGCATGGGTGCCATCATCCTGCCGCTGTTGAACGGCTGCTGGATCCAAACCACGCCGGCGCATGTCGCTGGCAAACGAGTGCCCGAGCGAGCCAACAGGAAGCCTGAGCATCGCTTCGAAGTCGAGCTTGCCGAGCCTGGGCCGAGATTCAAACACCGACTTGAAGCGGGCATCGTTCGAGAATCCGTCGACGATCGCCCGCCCCCCCTCGCTGCGTTCGAGTTTGTCGAGAATTGCGAATACCTGCTCGAGCTTGTTCAAATCGCGAGCAAGCGCGATGAAGGCTACTACGGCTCTAGCCCCAGAAATTGCATTACTAATCGCGTTCACGTTTGACAAGATACGAGCGAAAGCTCACATTGACAACTCGCATATGAATCGCCTTTCCACATCGGCCATTCGTCCACGCAAACAACCTTCTCAAGTGCGCTCTCGAGAGACAGTGTTAGCCATTGTTGAAGCGACTGCTCACATTCTAAGCGAGGTTGGCTATGACGGGTTGACCACGAACGCTGTAGCAACCCGAGCGGGAGTGAGTATCGGCTCGCTCTACCAGTATTTCCCGAGCAAGGACGCGCTGGTTGCTGACCTGGTCGACCGACACTGTGAACGAATGAACGCACTTTTCGGGGCTGTCTTTATGCGTGCCCTGACTTTGCCACCGCGCGAGCTGGCCCGTGCAGTGGTTGAGGCCATCCTGATGACCAAGTTGGAGAATCCCGCATTGTCGCGAGTGCTACGGGAGCAGCTGCCCCGCGTAGGGGGTCTGCAGCGCCTCGAGGAGAGCCTGCGGCAGGTCACCCAGGTGGTCGCGACGTACCTTGCTTCTCATCGTGAACTGCTCCGCGTCACAGACCCAGAAAGAGCGGCCTTCTACGCGGTAACTATGGGAGAGAGCCTCACCATGGCGGTTGCAACGCAGCGACCAGAAGAGGCGGAAACGGCCATCGACGAGATCACCGACGCTGTCGTTCGTTATTTGTTCAAGTAAGCAGGATGGGTCCGCATGAAGTCGTTCGGTAGAGGCACCAAGAAGAAGCTGGTTGCGTTGTTCGCACTGCTTCTCATCGTTCCTGCGGTGGGGTACGCCGCGCACAGTTCCAACCTTGGTTCACTCAAGAGCGCTGGCTTCGAGGTCGGGGACCTCCGTGCCATGGACGGGGATGGTAAGGAGCAGCGACTGGGTGACCTGCGCGGTTCCAAGGTCGTGGTCTTTTTTTACCCACGAGATGAGACACCAGGCTGCACCACCGAGGCCTGCGCTTTTCGTGACCAGTGGGCTCGCTTTGAAGAGGCTGGGGTTAAGGTCATCGGGGTCTCGGGAGGCACCGCCTCGGGCAAGGCAGACTTCGCCAAAAAGCAGAGGCTTCCCTTTCCGCTCGTTACCGATGAGGACCTTTCATGGGCGCGCGCGTTTGGGGTCAGAGTTTTACTGGGCATTCCCTCGCGCACGAGCTTTTTGCTGGACCGCGAGGGTCGCATTAGCAAAGTCTACGAGAACGTAGATCCCGGACTTCATGCCGACGAAGTTCTAAAGGACGCAGCGGCGATCCAATAGCTCAGAGATACCCGTCTCGCTGCAACTGAAAGAGTTGCGCATAGACGCCACCTGAAGCGACGAGCTCCTCGTGCGTACCGCGCTCGCGCACCTCCCCTCGGTCAAGTACTACGATATGGTCTGCACGACGTACGGTAGGAAAGCGATGCGATATCAAGATGGACGTACGCCCTTTCGTCAGATCAACAAAGCGCTCGAACAGCGTAGACTCGGCCTGCGCGTCAAGAGCCGCAGTCGGTTCATCAAGAATCAAGATTGGTGCCTTGTCTCGAGCGAAAGCGCGCGAAAGCGCAATCGACTGCCATTCGCCTCCCGACAATTCAGCACCGTCGTCGAACCATTTACCAAGTTGCGAGTCGAGCCGGCCTGGTAGCCGCGACAAGAGCTCCTTCGCCCCACCTTTGACAGCAGCTTCCTCGAGGTGCGGATCGTCGGCAAGCCGAGTTGGCTCTCCAAACCCAACGTTTTCACGCACCGTCAATTGGTAGCGGGAGAAGTCTTGAAACACGACGGCGAACTCTTTCGCTCGTTCGACCTCGGGGATTGAGGAGACCTCACGGCCATTGAGCAGCACGTGCCCTTCGGTAGGCACGTAAAGCCCCAAAATGAGCTTCACTAGCGTACTCTTGCCCGCTCCATTGAAGCCAACGAGCGCCAAACTCTTACCAGGCGGGACGTCCAGGCTCAGATTCCGAACGGCAAAGCTCTGAGCACCAGGATAGCGAAAGGAAACGGCCTGCAGGGATAGGCCAATTGGAGGGCCGTCGGTTGAGGGGACCGCTCCAGGAACTCCGCGCCCGGTGGTGATCGCTCGGTCCAAGTAACCAAACAGGTTCGACAAATAAAGGGCATGCTCATGCATACCGCCCAACGTAGTAAGGACGCTCTCAAAGCTCTGTTGACCCTGCCGGAAAGCGGCCGCGTAAAGGGTCATCTCGCCGAGAGTGATGGCGCCCTCCGTCGCCGCAAATACCATAGTAGCGTAAACGCCATAGTAAACGCCGGTAGCCAGGAGCGAGAGCAAGGTACCCCAGCGGGTGCGGCGTCCAAGCAAGGCAGCGTCTTCCTCGATGATGCGCGCACCCAGCGTCTTGTAGCGCTCGAGGAGCAGCGACCCAACGCCAAGAATCTTCACCTCCTTTGCATGGTCGTCGCTGGCCATCACCCGCTCCAAGTACATCAGCCGCCGGGTGTCAGGGCTGCGCCAATTGCGCATTCGGAAGGCGAGCTTGCCGAAGTATCGCTCAGCGAGCGTGGCAGGCACGCTCGCGATAGCGAGGGCCAAACAAGCGAGCGGGCTGTAAGAAAAGAGCAATACGGCGTAACCGGATAGCGTCAATATCGAGCGTCCGATATCGAGTGTCTCGGTAACGACCAGCATGGGTCGGCTAGAGGCTTCTCGTCGCGCACGGGTCAGCTGATCGTAGAACGCCGGGGTTTCGAAGTCCGTTAGGTCGAGCGTCAGCGCCTTCTCGAGAATCTTCACGTTCACGTCATGCCCAAGCCTCGCGCCCAGCCGTTGACGGAGAAACATGGTGCTCCGCTGCACGACGAACAACGACAAGACGAGGAGCACCTCGAGCAGAATGAAGCGGCGAACGGCTGGGACATCGCCCGCGACCACGGAATCCACCAACGTCTTTCCGACCCAGATGATGGCGGGGGGAATGCCCGACTGAACCAAGGTGAGCACGACGATCAGCGCAATTCTTCGTGGGGCGCTTTCATAGGCCATGCGGGCAGCCCGCGGCAGAAGTCGCATCACGCTCTGGAACTCCGACAGACGGCTCACGCGCCTGTCTTAACACCCAAGAACCAAAGTGCTCCTACCGATCGCCTGAACCGCTACCCGCACCTCGGGTTCTGTGTCAGAACGCGGAGATTCAACTCAATGTTGATGTCGCAAGAATGACCCGGGCTCTCTGAAGGTGGTTCGCCATGACTCTTCCCCGCAACATCTACGTAGTCGCTGCAACCCGCACCCCCATTGGTGCCTTCCTCGGCTCGCTGAGCTCCATCACTGCGCCGCACCTCGGTGCTGCAGCGATCAAGGGCGCTCTTGAGCGAGCAAAGCTCCAGCCGGACGCAATTGACGAGGTCTACATGGGCAACGTCCTCTCCGCTGGGGTCGGACAGGCGCCCGCGCGCCAGGCGCTCATCTACGCGGGCCTCCCGGATCGCGTTCCCGCGACGACGGTTGGCAAAGTCTGTGGCTCCGGTTTGCAAGCAGTGGTTTTGGCAACGCGGGGTCTAGCGCTCGGCGATACCGAGATCGCTGTCGCTGGTGGCATGGAGTCGATGTCCAACGTCCCCTACTACCTCCCGCAAGCCCGCACCGGCGCTCGTATGGGCCACGGCAAGATGGTGGATGGGATGATTCACGACGGGCTTTGGGACCCCTATGGCGACTTCCATATGGGCATCGCCGGAGAAAAGTGCGCCAAGGAGTTCAGCTTCTCTAGGGAGGAGCAAGACGCCTTCGCAGCGGAAAGCTTCCGCCGAGCTCTTGCCGCCCAAAAAGAAGGCCACTTCAAGAACGAGATTGTTGGCGTCAGCGTCGCTCAAAAGAAGGGAGACGCTTTGTTGGTAAGTGAGGATGAGGGCCCGCCGAACGGGCGTCCCGACAAGTTCCCCACGCTTCGTCCGGCCTTTGCCAAGGATGGGACCATCACGGCTGCCAACGCATCGAGCATCAACGACGGTGCGAGCGCGCTCATTCTCGCCTCCGAGGACGCAGTCAAGAAACACAACCTCACGCCCCTAGCTCGAATCGTTGGTTACGGCGGTGCAGCCCAAGCGCCCGAGTGGTTTACCACCGCGCCAGCAAAGGCAATCGAGCACACCACCAAGAAACTCGGCCTCAGCACAAAGGACATCGATCTTTACGAGATCAACGAGGCCTTCGCAGTTGTTACGATGGCTTGCAACAAGCTGTGCGATCTCGACCCGGCGACTGTCAATGTTCGCGGTGGAGCCGTTGCTCTTGGGCATCCCATCGGGGCGAGCGGCGCGCGTATTCTAACGACGCTCATCCATTCGCTGCGCGACCTCAAGAAGAAGCGTGGGCTTGCGACCTTGTGCATCGGCGGCGGTGAAGCCGTGGCTGTGGTTGTCGAGACGGTCTGAGTAGTGATTCGGCCGGTTCGTATCAGTGAGCGAGTCGAGCGATTCTTCGCGCGGACTCCGACGCTGCCTCCTGCGACACACACCGAGAGCTACGCTCTTGGTTCGCGGGAGGTAGTCCTGGTCGAGCCGGCGACGCCCTACGAAGAGGAGCGCCGTGAGTGGGTGGCGTGGGCGCGTTCCCTCGAGTCCCAGGGGCGTTCGCTCGTGGCGCTGCTCATGACGCACCACCATCCTGACCACGTGGGAGGGGCCGAGTTCTTGGCTCGGGAACTTGGTCTCCCATTGTGGGGCCATGCGCGAGCACGCACGTTCGGACTGAACCTCGACCGCGAACTTGTCGACGGTGAGTTGCTCGTTCTGCAGGGGCCCACCAACTCGCAGTGGGAGGTGCTTCACACACCTGGCCACGCTTCAGACCATGTTTGCCTCCTGTCCAAGGAAGACGCGACACTCGTCGTTGGGGATATGGTTGCGAGCGTCGGGACAATCCTGATCGCGCCGGGCGACGGCAACATGATCGAGTACCTCGCGCAGCTCAGTCGACTCGAGAAGCTCGGTGCGACCCTCGCGCTCCCTGCACACGGCGACCCGATCGAGAACCCATCAAGGTTGTTCCGCGCGTACATCGCTCACCGCAGCATGCGTGAAGTTTGGATCGCCAAAGCTGTAGCGGCGCACCCAGGCTCTAACCTCGATCAGTTGGTGAAGGTCGCCTACGCCGACACTCCTGTGGAGATCCACCCGATCGCCAAGCTCTCCCTCGCGGCCCATCTCGAGAAGCTCGTCATTGAGGGCCAAGTCGTTCTCCAGAATGAGCGTTACAGCCTTCCGAGCTGACAGCACGCAGCCCATCTACCCTTCGGTATTCTCGAAATATCGTCATCGGTTCTTCGCCTAGACCTTTCTCGCATTGGACTTCACATAGGGTTGAAGTGGCCCGCTTTGGGTTGCTGTGGAGGAGGAGAACCGATGCTAAGGAACGGACTTTGGAGCGCTCTTTTGGGTTGCGTGTTGCTCGTTGGCTGCGCGTCCCCATCGTGGGTCGTCCTTCGCCAAGAGGCAGCTCAAGAGCCGTTGGGACAGCGGATCTCGATCGAGCCACTCGATACATCGCACCTAGCCACCGTTCAGGGGCTCAACGAACCAACAAGCACGGCCAAGGCCAGCGCGGACTTCGTTGGCTATGCGAGTGAGGCCGCCAAAACGATTGGTGGACTCGCAGTAGAACAACAGGCGCCCGATCTCATCGTTCGCAGCAAAGTCGCGGAGGCGGACGCTGGCTTTGCCAGCACCATCTACACGCGACCGAGCAAACTCGTCATTCATGTCTCACTCGAACGACCGGACGGCCGCGTGTTGGAGGTGATCCAGCTGCAGAGCTCAACCAACGTTTCGACTGACACAAAGACCTCAGCCGCCCGTCTCGAGCGCGATCTGAAGGTCGTAACGCAGCGGCTTGGCTCGTACCTCGCCGCGCGTACAAAGGGACCGGAACAAGCGCGCTGAACCTCAGTCCGATTCGGCTGTGTGCAGCTTCTCGCGCACGACGAAAACAGGGCATCCGGCGCGTCGAACGACCATCTCGGCGACCGATCCCAAGAGTATGCGTTTCAAGCCTGTACGGCCATGTGTGCCGATCACGATGATGTCGGCGTCGAGTTCCGAAGCAACTTCTACCAACTTGTCGGCAGGGTCGCCGGTCTCAGTGTGGATTGTGACTTTGGGAGCAGACTTTCCAGTGGAAGTCTCGAACTCGCTGCAGCGCCGAGCAACGAAGTCTGAGAGTTTGTGATGATCCGTGCCCGTGAGCTCAGGTGCCTCCATGTCGGCAGGCGGCTTGACGTTCGCAATGTTCGGTTCGGCAACGTAGACGAGGTGAAGCTCAGCCCCCGCCTGAGACGCATAAGTCAGGGCGCGGTGCATGATGGGCACGCACCCCTTGCGCAGATCGATTGCCACGATGACAACACTCTCGCTGGGAAGGAGATCGGTAGAAGATTCTTGTGCATTCATGCGTGGAGCCTCTTGTTGGACGGCCGAGCATAGGGCACACAGCTTGCGTGAGTGAAGCTCCGTTGATTGCGATCATCATGGGCAGCCGCAGTGACCTTGATCACATGTCGCCTGCCATCGAGCTGCTGCGCGAGCTGCAGATACCCCACGAAGTCCGAATCGTTTCGGCGCACCGTACGCCCGATTGGATGTTTGAGTTCGCGGAAAGTGCGGAATCGAGAGGGCTACTTGTGATCATTGCTGCGGCGGGTGGTGCTGCGCACCTGCCGGGCATGGTGGCCGCCAAGACCTTGGTACCCGTGCTGGGAGTTCCCATGCCCGCGACCATGCTCAACGGCGTCGACGCGCTGCTTTCAATCGTCCAAATGCCGAAGGGCGTGCCCGTTGGGACGCTGGCGATCGGCAAACCGGGAGCCGCAAATGCTGCGTTGCTGGCCGCAGAGATCGTCGGAATCAAACAGCCGGAGGTCCGCGATCGGCTACGCTCCTACCGAACAGCGCGCCGCGATGAAGTGCTCGCTGAGCGGGAGGTGTGAAGATGAGCACGCGTATCCTTCCCGGATCGACTATCGGCATTCTGGGTGGTGGGCAGCTGGGTCGCATGATGGCCATGGCTGCCCGCGAGATGGGTTATCGCATTCGTGTGCTCGACCCAGACGCTGGCTGCGCGTCGCGCTATGTCGTGGATGAACAGAAGATCGCCCGCTTCGATGACGTGGCTGCCGCGGTTGAGCTCGCCTCACGCTGCGATGTCGTCACGCTCGAGATCGAGAGCGTATCCACATTGGTCTTGGAGGAGCTGGCCAAGACGCTCCCGGTGCGACCCGGCGCGAGCGCCTTACACGTGATTCAAGACCGCATTCGACAGCGTCAATTCCTTCAAAATGCGCATCTTCCTATCGGTGACTTTCGGGTGGCCTTCAATGCAGTCGAACTCGAATCGGCGCTTGCCGACTTGGGTGGCAACTGCTTCGTCAAGGCAGCCAGCGGCGGCTACGACGGGCGGGCGCAGTTCCGAACCGAGCGGGCTTCCGAATCATCGACGGCGTGGGCCGCCTTGGTTGGTCCCACCGCGAACGACGGTCGGTTGCTGGTTGAAAAGGCGGTGAACATCGACCACGAGATGTCGGTGCTGGTAGCCCGAAGCGCTTCGGGAGAAGTGGCCGTCTATCCCCCGGCTCTGAATCACCATATCGACCGCATACTCGCCTGGTCGACGATTCCCGCACCGATCTCGGCTTCGCTAGCGGCGCAAGCCGAGGAGATCGCTCGGCAATGCGTGGAGGGGTTGTCGCTCGAGGGCCTTCTCTGCGTCGAGCTCTTTGTTTCGGGCGGCCAGCTACTCGTCAATGAGCTCGCGCCTCGCCCTCACAATAGCTACCACGCCAGCTCGATCGCCTGTCAGACGAGCCAGTTCGAGCAGGGGATCCGCGCCATCTGCAACCTTCCGCTCGGAAGCACCGTGGCGACACGCCCCGCAGCGATCGCCAACTTGCTGGGGGAGCTTTGGAGCGCCGCTCCGCCGAGATTCGACTACGCGCTCGAGCTGCCTGGGGTGCGCTTGCATCTTTACGGTAAGAACGAAGCCCGCCGAGGCCGCAAGATGGGCCACATATCCGCCAGCGCTGACACTGCGGATGGCGCAACGGAGTTGGTTCGACAGGCGCTTAACCGCCTTAGCAGCCCTCCCTAGGTTTGGCCCTAACGGCCTATTGCCAGCCGAGGCGAGCTACGAACGAAGTGTAGTAAGGAGCAACGACTAGCGAACGCAGCGCGATGTTTACGCCGCCGGATAGTTCCAAGGCAGCGCTAGCGCCGCCGATGTGATCGTGGACGCAAGACTCGTCGTAGCCGCGCAAACCGCTAAACTCCATTTGCAGCTCTTGGGGGCCGCTCATTGCTGACTTAACGACTGGACCTTCGAGGTAGAGCGCACATACCCGTTCACTATGGCGAACTAACGCCGCAGGCGTGGCGAAGCGCAGCAAAAAGCGAAAGAGCCCTTTGGCATCGCGACGAAGCGCCTCTGCGCGCAATTCGCGGGCAATCTCGGGACCAGCGCCCGTTACAATACGACAAGCACGATAAATCTCCGCATACCAGCTTATTGGGTACCAACCGCTTACTGCGATATTCGAACTCAAGAGAGTCGGTCGAACGTCGGTGTTCGTTTCTTGAAAAATCGCTGCCACGGTGTCGGCGTCAAAACGCCCAGCAAGAGCGTGCAGCAGACTCCGAAGTCCTTGACCTCGGATCCGGCTGGGGCCTGAAGGCGAGGCAGCATGAACGAGGAACGGCGACGGCTCATTGAGATGCACCGAAGCTTGCGGCCCCGGTGTGCTCACGTGCATGTCGATAAGCCTCGACCAAGGTGTCTGAGATCCTGCTGCTCCAAGCTCCACGTAAACCCCCCGGCCTCGTTCGATCCTGCGCTGCCCAACGAGCACGAGGATACTCATTGCAACGGTACGAGGTCGCGAGATGAAAAGCGCGCTAACAAAACTAAACAGCGAAACATGACTTCCGTCATGTTTCGCCGTTTAAGCCAGTCGATTTAGTCGACTACCAGATCAGCGGGGTGGGGTGATGATCACGTTCTCGGGCGGAATCAAGAAGTAGACGTCACGCTGATCGAGCGGGGAACCGTCACCACGTACCGTGAGAATCGCTTTGTAGATTTGAGGCGCATCGGTGGGCATCACGGTGGTGTTGACGGGCACTGGGTGAACGTCCCAACACACCTTCTTGCCTGGGAAGAGCACCGGGAACGCATCGTCGTAACTGTCGGCGTCGGTGTCCGCTGTGGGGTTCACAACCTCACAGTCGTTCATGCCCGAGATGTTGACCTCTAGGTAGTCGATGAACTGGGTGGCATCGACAGCATCGGTGGTGTCGTCTGCAGCCTCGATGGTCGTGTTGAGGGACTTGCCACGGGCTAGTTCAAGGATGGCCGTGGTCGCGTTGGTTGCCACATTGGCGTCGACCGCCAGGTAGGTAAAGGGGTTGCCGTTGATGTCGACCGTGCCAGCGGCGATGCCGAGGTCTTGCGCAACGGACTGTGATGTACCGGCGCCGCCAGAATCATCGGTGCCGTAGAGCGAGATAAACTCGACGCCGGCGGCTTGCATCGCAGCACCCGCGGTCGCCGCAGTGAAATTGGCGCACTGTCCGCCCGAGCATTGATTGTCGGCGTCGGTGATCTGTACGTAGATCTTGATGGCGTCAGCTCGGAAACCCGGGCAACCAACACCAGATGCGGCGCACTGCATGTTGGGGGCGTTGGGACACAGCGCCGGGTTGGAAATACAATGGGCGGGTTGGAAGGGCGCTTCGGCACCGCCACCTCCAGTGTTCGGAATGGCGGCAGCAGTCGCAGCAGGGTCCGGTTGGATCGAGAGCAGGTTGGTGTAGGTGTTGATCTCGTCAAACCGACCCACACCCGTTCGAAGGTCCGGGATGCAGCCAGCGCCAGCGTTGGGGTCTTGAACGCAGGTGGTATTGAAGCAGATGCCTGCGGCACAATCAGCATCGATACCGCAGACACCGCCCAGCACATCGCAGGTCACCGCGTTGACGATCGCCGGGACGCCCGTCGCCATATTCTTCATGGCCGCGAGCTCAGCAGTCATCGAACCGGTGGTGTCGAAGGCGAAGTACACGTCCGCGAACTGGATGTTGGTGCGGAACTTGACCGTGTCTTGCGGCGGGGTCGTCGGCTCCTGGTAAGGAACGATGAAGACGAAGTCGCCGTTCGCCTGAGGGTTGTCGAGCTCGTCGAGGGGGTCGGTTCCAGCGGCTTGCTCAACCAAATCACTGACGCCGTCGCCGTCGGTATCGACGTTCAGCGGATCCGTGCCGGCAGCGACCTCATTCGCGTCGCTGATGCCGTCATCGTCCGAGTCGGTGTCGCGGAAGTTCGCCACGCCGTCGCCGTCAGTGTCGATCGGCGGGGTTGCAATATCGTCGTCGCCAGCCTCTGCAGCGTCGGGTAGGCCGTCGTTGTCGGAGTCCAGATCGTAGCGGTCACGAATGCCGTCCGCATCGCTGTCGTCGGCGCTCTCGTGGAGGTCACCGATGTTGTCGCCGTCGCTATCGAGATCTTGATAGTCGGGCTGGCCGTCGCTGTCGCAGTCCTTGGGAGCGGTTGCGGAGCCCAGTTCCTCATCGACAGTGCCGTCGCCGTTGCAATCGGAGCCTTGGCCTTCGATCTCGGTGCCGTCGAACAGGGAGTCGCCGTCGTCGTCGATGTCGGCGAAGTCCGGAGTGCCGTCACCATCGAAGTCTTCCTTTCCGTCGTCGGCGTCGGGAATGCCGTTCCCATCGGCGTCGAGATCGAGGAAGTCGGGGGTGCCATCGCTATCGCTGTCGACTGGCTCGCTGCCGACGTCATCGTCGCCGGCTTCGTCCTTGTCGAGAATCCCGTCGCCGTCGGAGTCGTCATCTTCCTGGTTGGGCTTTCCGTCGCCGTCGACGTCTTCGGTGCCTTCATCGGCATCGGAGATTGTGTCTCCGTCGATGTCGCTCGCGGGCGGAGAGCCGCCGGAACCACCATCACCACCCGTTCCTCCGCTCCCACCCGAAGAAGAACTTGAATCGCCGCAAGCTGCAGCGAGCAACGCAACCAATGAGACACACAAAGCAAGCGAGCGATTAGGGCTAACGGCCATTTCGACCTCCAACCCTGGAGCATAGATGCTGGCGCTTGCGAACACCCACAGTGCAGACTTCTAACCGCAACTTAACGGCGACCTTTGAGTAGGAATGCCTACCCAAGCCCACGTGCTCAAATCAGCTCACACGAACTTCCGCGCGCAGCATTAAGGCTTGAATTTGGTCCTCCTCCACGTCGTCCCGAGTCTTGAACCCAAGCGCGAGGTAGAGCAGCAATTCAGCAAACGTAGGTCCAAGTCGCTTACCCTCGGCATCCAACAGGAACCCTGTGGATGGCACCAGAAAGACCCCGGGCGTCGCCAGCGGCTTCTTCGACCCACCCAAAGCAGAACTCGACAGGGTGCCAAGAGGAAAGCCAGACTCCTGCCCTGAGGACTTGGGCCAATCTTTGCTGCGCAAGAAGGTGAAGTTGCCCTTCAATCGACCGATCGAGAGCTCGCGATAGATGTCCCCCGGGTCGGATGGATCCGCCCAGTCATAGTGCTCAGCGAAGGCTCGCAGCGACTCCGGAAGTCGCTCCAGCTCCTGCTCCGAGGGACGACCGCGACCGTCCTGGCGGTGGAGGGAGGCGTTGAGCCGCTTGGTGAGGAGCGCAACCGCAGCAGGACTGCCGACAGCGAGGCTGACAGGCACAACACGGTCGGCCAGGAACAGTGCTTGCGAGAGCGCGATGAGGACGTTGGTGCCGAGCTCACGAGAAAGAAACGCGCTGCCACGACCCTCATGAGGGCCTTCAGCTTCGGCGTCGCTAATCTCGAGGACCTCTTCGGTATCACCCGAGCTCTTGCCGACGACCGGACCGTCGTCACCATCACGTAGGTAGCAGCGGTGGAAGCCCTGGGCATCGAAACGACAAGCATCGTCGAGCAGGTCCTCCTCCGAATAAACAATGCTGTAAACGCGCGTGGGCGTTCGCCCTTCGGAGCGCGTTGCGTGGTCGAGGACCGACATGCCCGGCGGTAGTTCATCCTCAAACAGTTGAGCGGTATGATCCAGCTCCTCAAACGCGGGATGCGTCTTGCCACTTCGATAGAAGGCAACGGACCAGCCCGCCAGCCCTGGGATCGATCCCACCGTGAGACGAGCCGTGTCGACGTCGAACCCAGCGCAAGAGACACCGAATCCAACTGAAAGGGCCTCATCACTCACGGTGCCGTCTTCAAACAGTACGCACGCAAAGTACAAGCTCATGGCGAAGCAGCATTCTCGAGTAAGCCGCTTTTCGCAACGAAGAATCTCGCACGTCAGCCAACGCGAGGAGCTGCGTCACTCCGCTCGCGATGAATCGAATACCCTCCAACCTACTCAGCGTTGCCCTCACCGCGGACAGTTCAACGCTGTGCTACGAACTGAGCCGAAAGCTCGGCACCCTTTACCCAGGTAAGCACGTCTTTTCCACCGAGGCGCGAGCGTTCGACCTGCATGAAGCACTGGAGCGCAAGCTCATCCATGGCCAGCTATGCGACCGCGTGCACTCCGTCGTCGACTCCCGCTACGACGAAGCAGACGGCGTCAGCGAAGTCGCCTACAACGCGGTCTACGAGTTCGACTTCGGCGGAGAGGACTTCGTGGGCGTGGTCGTAACCTATCAGGCCGGCGACTGCACCGAGACCACGACCTTTCTTGTTGGCAACTCGAAGAAGGCCAATCTCGAAGTCTTCCGATTCGTTTGCGAGCGACTTGGCGAGGGTTCTGGGGAGGTGCTCGTCTTCGAGCGCGGCGCATGGCACAAGGACGAATCGCTTTTCACTGCGATTCGCAAGAGTTCACTGGAGACGCTGGTGCTCCGTGGCTCCATGAAAGCGGCTATCGTCGATGACGTCAGAAGCTTCCTCGCATCGCGTTCCGTGTACGAGAAGTATCGAGTGCCGTACAAGCGCGGCATTCTGCTTTATGGGCCGCCCGGAAATGGCAAGACGCATTTCCTCAAGGGTCTCTTGGCTTCGATCGTGGCCCCTTGCCTATATGTGAGAAGCCTCAATGGTTCACACCACAACGACCACGAGTCCCTTCGCCGTGTCTTTGCTCGAGCACGGTCCGTTGCCCCTTGTCTGCTCGTGTTTGAAGACTTGGAGTCTGTGCTCAACGAGCACAATCGCTCGTTCTTCTTGAATGAGCTGGATGGCTTTGCAGAGAATACTGGGATCGTCGTGATTGCTACGACGAACTACCCAGAGCAGATTGACCCAGCCATCATCGATCGGCCAAGCCGTTTTGACCGTAAGTACCTGTTCGATCTACCAACGGCGGAGGAGCGGCTTGAGTTCCTTCTACTGTGGCGAGACGCGCTCGAAACCGAGATGAGACCTGATGAAGAGGCGCTCGAACGGATAGCCAACTCCGCGCAGGGCTTCTCGTTCGCCTATCTCAAGGAGCTTACTACTAGCGCGACGATGAGCTGGATGCTTACACGCGGCTCAATGTCGGACACGCTGCAAGACGTACTTCAAGCTCTCAAGCTAGAGAGTCGGAAGGGCAAAGCTCCAGGAAGCGCGCGCGGGACGCGCAGGGTTGGCTTGACGCCGGAGGCCTGACTCAGCGGGATGGGCTAAGGTGGGTTGTGCTGTATTCATTGGTGGAACTGCTTCGCTGTCCCAACTCACTAAGCAATGAGCGCTGTCAGGGGCGCCTCCAAGAAGAAACTGCGCGGCTCACCTGCGTACAATGCGGCGCCATCTTCCCCCTTCTAAGTGGCATCCCAGTCGCACTGCCGGATGCGGCCGCTGCTGTGCTTGATTGGCGCGCCAACTTGGAGGAGTTCAGTACAATAGCCGACCATGTCTGCAGCGACTTGCTAACGGCCGTCTCGACTACAGAGAGGCTCGGACCAATCAGGCGGCAGAGACTTACACACCTGCGCGACGGGCTGGCAGCACAGGCCGTGGAAGCACTTGGAGCCTTTGCCGCCGCCGGCCTCGAGGCGCGACCACGAACAGCGCCCCCATCCCCGTATTCGATGAAGTTTGGTGTACTCCACTATCAACATCACATTCATCGCGATTGGGCGTGGGGGGATTCAGAGCTCGCGCAAGCGCGTCGGCAAATGGAGCTGGTATGGCCACGCGGGCGCAAACTCGGGCGGGCGCTCTTTCTGGGAGTCGGAGCCGCGCGCTGCGCGGCGGAGTTGAGCCACGCGTGGCACGCGGATCTAGCCGTTGGAATCGACATCAATCCGCTACCGCTCTTGGTCGCCCAAACACTGTTGGCCGGTCGTGAGTTCAAGTTTCACGAAGTACCGGCTTCGCCTCGGAGTGCGCATGAACCAACTGTCGCGCGGACACTGCAAGGGCGCGCCGACCTCGGCGGCAAACTGCAGCTAGTGCTCGCCGACGGACTAGATCCGCCCTTCGCCGAGGGTAGCTTCGATACGATCATTGCCGATTGGTTCTTCGATCAAGTGGTTCCGGATCTCGAGGCCTACTTGCCATTGCTGCGATCGCTGATGTCGGCGGACGGAGTTCTCTTGCACCATGGCCCGCTGGTCTACCCGAGTACGACGCCGCGCTCGCATCGGCATACACCGGAGGAGCTTTTCGAGCTGATTCATGCGGCCGGGTTCGAAGTCATCGAGCGGGCGGAAGCAAAACTACCGTTCATGGAATCGCCAGCGTGTAACCAAGGCCGACTCGAGCGTGTCTTCAGCTTCACAGCTCGCTTGGCAACGCACAAGCCAACTCCGCAACAGCACGCTGTACCCCAATGGCTCCTTTCGGACGATCTTCCCATTCCTCGTTTCGCCGGCCTTGAGCACTACGACCCACCTCACCCGTTCTTTGCGGCGGTGGTTAGCGCAATTGACGGACGCCGTTCGTGCGCGGAGATTGCCGGGCAAATCGCCGAACAGCAGAAGCTCGGTCTTGCGACCGTGACAGTCGCAGTCCGCGCTGCCGTACGCGAGGTCCACAGAGTCTGTCAGGACCAAGCTCGCTGAACACGATTCATTCTCGCAGCTTCGGGTTCAGCTGGCGCCTCCAAGGCCGGACACTGCAGTGCTGCGGCCACGGCCATCGACGATGTGTTCGTTCACAACGCATTACGCGGAGGCGGGATTCGAGATCGGATTCGGATGATTGCGAGCGCTAGCTCGAACGAGCGAGCGTGTCGACCAATAGCCCCGCGATACGTTGCGCGGTGCGCTCATCTTCTGGATAGTCGAGCAATTGATACATACGTGCCAATTGCTCGACCTTATTCAGCCGCAGGGTGCCGCCGGAAAGTAGGCGAGCGTGGACGAGAAAGAAGAGAGAGTAGCCTCTCGCGATGGTGGCGTTAGCGCCAAGCGAGAAACTCCAGGTTCGTTCGGCAAACTCAAAATAGGGCAAGACGAGGCGCAGTGCCTGCGGTCCCAACTTGTTTGCGCTGTCGATGACGGATGAAACCGTGTGCAAGTCGGCGAAGCGCAGCATCCTGAGCAGATAGTCGGGGTAGAACGGCTCCTCCCCGAGTTCCCGCCCTAAGGCACGCGCGACTTGCTCATCAAGCGTACGTACCTCGGGACAGGCGACTAGGTGCCAGAGCGAGAGATTATCCAACGCCACTTCGGCGCGCTCGTCCTGGACTCGAGCGGGTAGCTGCTGCGCGTAGCGCTCGAGGTCTGCGCGGATGGCTACAAACTCCTGATCGGCTAGCTCTAGTAAGCCAGCCAGTCGATTCAGCCGCCGTCTTGCCACGATCGGAACGACATCGCGCGACTTGTACCCGAGGTCGTGCTCGATCTCGGCCCAGGCATGCTCGAGCATGGTGCGAATCTGAATCTCGCAACAAAGCTCAACTGGCTCGTGGTTGATCGATGTTGTGGCCAGCCGGCAGACGTAGTGGAGCGAGCGGTAGCCAAAGCTGTTGCCTTCGTTGCGACGGCGGCGATCGATCGAGTGCTCGAGTGCCATGGGCAAGCGTTGCTCAAGGATGTCGCCCACCTGCTCGACCGCGTCCTCGAAATACACAATCACGCGCAAGCCGAGTAGATCGGTCACGTCGGACAGCGAGCCGTATTGCTTGTCTGGACGTGCGAGCTTGCCAGCGAGGCTCTCGCCAGACTTGGTGCGGTGAGTAACCGAGTGGACCTTAACCTGACCCTGCTCCAGCCACTCGAGCACTCGACCGCAGAGTTCCTGCCCTTGGCGCTGCAGAAAGCCTGCGGCTGCCTCGTGTTGATCGAGGATCTCTTGATGGCGAATCGAGGGCACGGGTCAACGAGTTGCTAGCCGAGCGCCGAGCCGGTCACAACGAGGACCAGCTCCCCCAAACGACACGCGGCTTTCACCCCAGAAACGCGGAAACCCAGCGCGGAGCTGGGTTTCTTGGAGGTGAGGACGGGATTCGAACCCGCGTATAACGGTTTTGCAAACCGTTGCCTAACCACTTGGCTACCTCACCAATCGAGCGGAGCTTTTTCGCCGACGCGGGCGACTTTGTCAACCGAATGCACACGATGAAGTTTTGCGGCCGGCGCCCAAACCTCGATTGTCCGCAGAATATCGGGCAAAGGCCGCCTTTCAGAGCGAGGCGGCCCACCCGTGGGCTGGCTCCGCCCAACTGAACTCCCAATGGGCGTCTCTTCGGTGTAGCTTTTGCGAATCGCATGCACGTCGTGTCCATCTCCAGTCAGAAGGGCGGGGTCGGGAAGACGACCATTGCACTCAATCTTGGGCTCGCATTGGCGCGAGCTGGAACTCGAACTCTGCTCACAGAGTTCGACGCTCAAGGCAGCTTGGGCCTGAGTCTCGGGCTCGCGGACCGCGCACGTGCCGGCATCGCGGAGGTGCTCACGGGCGCTGAGACGGTGCAGAAGACGCTGCAACGGACCCGCGATCCGAACCTGGCCGTGTTGTCGGTTGGCCGCGTTGACCCGACGACCGTAGCGGGGTTTGAGGACGCGCTCACGCGTCAGGGCGCGATCCAGCAGATCCTCGAGGCAGTGAAGAATGAGGGTTACGGGCTGGTGTTGATCGATTGCCCAGCTGGGCTGGGTAAAGTGACGACAAGGGCGATCGAGAACGCCACTCACGTGCTCTCGCCGCTTCAAGCAGAGCCTCTGGCGTTGCGATCGGTTGGGCAAATATTGGCGTTGGTCGATCGCATTCGAGCCACCAAGAATCAGAAGGTTGAGTTCCTCGGGTTCGTGCTCTCGATGTTCGATCGCAAGGTTCCAGCCTCACTTGATGTTGCGGAGACGCTTTGGTCGAAGTTTCCGCCGGGTGTCGTGCTCGACGCAATCATCCCGCGGGACGAGGCATTCCTTGAAGCATCGCTGCGGGGGGCGCCGATCTCACTCATGCAGAAGAAGCCACCACCGCTGTCACGCAGGTTCGACCAACTAGCCAACGACATTCTGGACCGTATCAACACCACCGAGAAAGCTCCGGCCGCCGAAGATGACACGCCGATCCCGCTCCTCGTTTGACCTGCGAGACGTGCTGTCGGTGGCCGAGGCGCTATCGCCGAAACCTCCGCCTGTTGCGACGACGCTGCCGGACTTCGGTGGTGTCCCGCTGGTAGCCTTTGGTGCGGATAAACCGTCCCAACCTCCGGTCGCGGCCGTGCGCAGCTCCCAGCCTCCACAACCGGCCGAGCCGCGACCCGAACTTGCAACTCCGCCTTCCATCGTAGGACTCGCGGGGCTGGTACCGAGACTGTCGAGCTTGCTCGAATGGCTGCGTGGAGACAAAGAGGTTGCGCGTGCGCTCGTCGTTGACGATGAGGGTCTACCCTTAGTTGGCTCCACGTCCGGCGATCTCGGTGACGCCGAGTCCCTGCTAGCTGCGACGGGCAGCGTGGCCAGCGCAATGAAGCGACTTGCCCTAGCGACGCCAGGCACGCTCTCGCCCGATTTCGAGGGCTATGTGGGCGATGGTCCGGTGCTGCAACTCATCGGCATCTCATCCACCGGACGTGCCTTCATTGTTGGCATTTCACGTCGACAACCGTTCGGGAAGCTCGACGTCGAGTTGATTCGAGAGACCTTCAGTAAAGCACTGGAGGGCGCGGTCTTGGCCGGGTCTTCAATGTCCGACCGGTCACCTTCGGGGGACGTGTGACGGAGCCCCAACCGCATGACTCAGCGATCGGGCTTTCGCTCGACTCGTTGGCCATCGGTGTTGACCATCTGGAGGCGGTCGTGGTCACGCACGTTCGTTCACCAGCGCCATTCGCATGGTGGATACGACGCGGAGCCTCTCGTGATGCCGCAGTGATTGGCCGCAGCGCTCAGCTGTTCACGCTCGCGTCGCGCGACGGAGCGGTGACCGGAGACGAGGTCGTGACGCTCACGATCGAATCCAAGTCGACCCTGATGATCGTGAATTCGGTACGCAACTTTGGCGTCGCGGTGGTGTTCGCACGAGAGGCGCCCCTTGGCTTCGCGCGGATGGCGGCCAAGCAGATCGTGCTCACGCTCGAGCACGATCTACCTTACGAGCTCGCAGAGCCGGTCGCTGTGACACCGGAGCCGGTATCGAGCGCACCGCAGCGCCACGCTTCCACGCCGCCAGAGCCGGCTCGGGTACCCACGCCACCCGCTGTGGCGAGTGAGCGTGGGGCACGAACGGGTTTCGCGGAGCCCGCATTGGTTCAGTCGCTTCCCGTTGCATCCAGACCCACCGTACCGGGCAGCGTCCCGCCCGCTGTAGCCCCTGCACCCGAGGTCGATTTTGAATCGGAGAACGGGCCTGACACAAGCCCGCCACGTTCGGCGATCGGCAATCGTGTGAGGACCATTCTTTTGCACCTCGAGCGAACGGCGGTCGACGGCCATATCTCACGGATGCGCGTTGCGTTGCGGAGCGGGCTTGGGCTTGAAGCGTTAGTCTACCCGGACGATCTCCCCGCCGAGGCTCTGCTCGTCATTGAGACCGCGGCCGAAGACATTTTGGGCGTCGAGCACGGCAAACTTGGAGAGCTCTCGTTGGCATGATGAACCTCGGCACGATCCTGCGCCCCGTTGATGGCCTAGGCTTACTTACGGTGAGTGACCAATTGGTTGTCGGCACCACCGTGCACGAATCAGTACTCTTGGATCAGGCCGTCGCCGACGCTCTAGGCAGCGAGGGCTGGGCGGTGCGACGACAAGCCGCATTCGAATCGAGCCACGCCATGATTGGCGCGATAGCGACGCGGCTCGGGATTGCTGGGGATCGAGAGATCATCGACCTTGCGACCGAACTCTACGCAACCACCGGCCTGGGACAACTGCGCTTTGATCTGTCCGCAACGGGCGGACAAGTGGTTGGTACAGACCTTCTTTTCGGCGCTGGCCTGCGGGAGCGCGTTGGCTCCAGCTTTAGAGCTCGGCACGCTGCAGACGCTTTTGCAGCCGGATTTGCCGCAGCTGCTGCCTCCATCGCCTACCCCTCGGATTGGGGCTCGTTCGAAGCAGACGAGACAGAGTGCGTCGCCAAAGGCGACCCGACGTGCAGGTTTACACTATCGCGCCGGCCGCTCGCCTCGCAGATCGGAGAAGGGCTCGCTCGTTCGGATGCGGAGCAGCTTCTCGGACCCGACCAACCTCCGGAGACCGATCCACCAGCGATCGAAGTAACGACGCGTGACACCATCTCCGCGTGCGTTGCGAACGAGCGCGGCGCTATTCGAATCGCGGATTGTCGATTCGCATTCTTGCCGGCGGCCTACCGCGCCCAAATCATCTACGACACCTTGCACCTTTTGGAGAAGCGGGTCGTGACGCCCAATCGAGCCCGAGATGATCGCGCTCCGAGGCTTGCCCCTGTCTTTCTCGAGCTCGTGCGTGAAGCTACACGCAGCGGCGCCTTCCACTTGGTTGGAAGTCTCATCGACAGCGCGCCGCTCCGCGATGTGTACGGCCCCCCCTCCACGGAAGCGAACGAGCTCCTTTCACGGGTAGTTGGCGTGGCCAACGCGATTGGGTGGGGCGTGCTCACAGTCGGAGAGCATCAACCAGGGAAGCGGCTTTCGCTCAGTACGCCCATGACGCCCGAGGCGGTGTTCTACGCAGCTCGCCATGGCGGGACGCCGCAACCGCGTTTGCCTGCGCTCCAAGGTCTCGCTGAGGCTGTGTTCCTACTTGCGACGCGAGTCGATTGGCAGGGCCGTGGGGCGGATCCGCTGCTCTACGCTGAGTTGGCTCGCAGCGGTCCCACGCTAGGCGTCGAAGAGCTCCGCAGCGTCCTGAGCGGAGACCGCGAGTGCGAAGTGGTCGTGAGTCACGTCGGCTGAACTCGAGAGCGAGAGGCGCTGCTGGTAGGCTACGCCGATGGTTGAACTGGTTCTTGCTGGCCCCGGAAAGAATGCTCTTGGAACGCCCGTCATGGAGCGTGCCCTCCAGGATCTGTACGCCGCTCGAGGGGAGCCGCTTTTGGTGCGCGGTGAAGGAAGCTGCTTCTCTGCTGGCCTGAACCTAAAGGAGATCGCCACACTCGACGCCGACCAGATGGAGAAATTTCTGGCGCTGCTCGATACGCTGGTTGTGGGACTGCTCGAACACGCTGGGCCGGTCGTGGCTTGCATCAACGGACACGCAATTGCAGGGGGTTGTGTGATCGCGCTCGCCTGTGACCTGCGCGTGTGCACTTCGGCCCCTACGACACGAGTGGGGCTCAATGAGGTTGCGCTTGGGCTGACCTTTCCGCCGAGGATCCTCAAGCTTGCCCGCGCACGGCTCGCACCGTCCCACGCTACGCGGGTTTTGCTCGAGGCCGGGCTGTATGCGCCCCAAGAGGCTTTACGCCTTGGCCTCGTTCATACAGTCAGCGACCAGGTCGAACAAGACGCGCGCAAGCTCCTCGAGCAGCTCGCGCGGAACTCTCCCGAGGCTTATGCTGCAACCAAGCGCGAACTCAATGAGCCGGTGCTTTCATTGAATCCGCAGGAGATCGCAGCCTTTACCGAGCGCGTTTTACCGCGATGGACGTCGGAAGAGCTGAAAGCAAAGATGTTGCGGGCGCTGGCAAAGAATTAGCTTTCAGCCTGAAAGGATCGGACAGCCCTTCACTGACGATTTCTCGGCTTCTGCTGCCTATCGTGATCTCGCTTCACCACCAAACGGGTGGCGAATCACACCACGGGGTACGAGATGAAGCCGTTCAGCCTATTAACGAGTGTATTGGTCTTATCGGTCGTGGCCTGTGGCCCCAAACCCGACGGCAAAGAGGATTCCTCCGCCGAGTCGAGCGCGAGCAGCGGCAAGGGTAAATCGAGCGGCCCCAAGCGCACTGGAGCCGGGCCGCGCAGCGTACAAAAGCTCGCTGCAGGCGACGGCGCAGCGTGCGCGGTCATGGACAACGGCACAGTACGGTGTTGGGGCAAGAACGATGGGGGTGAACGCGGTAGCGCCAAATCGACTGACGACGCTGCAACCCCGGTTGAGGTCCCCGGGATCGCAGGCGCAGTCGACATCGCAATGGGCGGAGATAGCGGCTCGAGCGGTGACATTGCCTGCGTAACAGCGAAGGATGGCGCTGTTTCATGCTGGGGTGGTGCACAGATGCTTCCGCTCAAAGACGGTAAGACCGAACCACGCGCAATTCCCGAACTCAAGGGCGCACTCTCAATCGCTCTGGGCGGTGGAACTGGCTATGCTGTAAAGCCGGACGGTACGGTCTGGGGTTGGGGCAGCCCCGCCTTCAATACGCTGGCGGACGGCACTGAGAGCGGCAGCGATAAGCCTTTAACAGCCATCCCTGGGCTCTCTGGCGCGAAACAAGTAGCAGCAGGCCAGAATCACGCTTGTGCGCTGCTAGCGGATGGGACGGTCAGCTGCTGGGGATATGTCAGTAAAAAGCAAAAGCCGACAACGGTTGCTGGTGTTTCTGGAGCGACCGCAATCTTCGCTGATAGTCAACGCGATGAGACCTGTGCAGTAACCAAGGGTGGGACGGTTTGTTGGACCGACAACTCGGAAGCCAAACCCAAGGATGAACTAAAGGATATTAGCAAGATCGCGGGGCGGAACCACAAGTGCGCGCTCGGAAAGGATGGCTCGGTTTCTTGTTGGGGAAGTGACAATGCGTTTGGTCAAGTGGGCCACGCCGACCCAAGTTTCAAGCCCGGTAAAGTCGATGGGCTTTCGCAAAAGGCTGTGGACATCGCAGTAGGCCACGTCTTCGCCTGCGCGGCACTCGAGGACGGCAGCGCTGCGTGCTGGGGCTACAATCAACGGGGCCAACTGGGAGACGGGACCCTGATGGACCGCAAGGTAGCGACTCCGGTCGTTGGCATTACCAGTGAAAAGCTGGAGACCGCGGGAACGGGAAGTGACGCCGTTCAAGAGGGCCCAGCAGCAACTAGTTGGGAGGGACTTCCGGCCAAGTGCAAGAACGGCCCCTTGGCCGTCATCTCCAAAGAGTATGAAGGCAAGAGCTTCGCTATTAAGGCCGCTCGTGCAACCAGCCAACTCGACGGTAAAACCATCTCGATTGAACTGGCGGATCACAACTTCCACACCAGCTGGGGCAAACCAAGAGCCAAGCAAGGGAAGCTGGCCCTACGGCTGGCAAAGTTCGATCTCAAGGACAAGAAGCGCGAGCCGGTAGCGGTCGATCTCGGCGAATACAAGCTCGGCTATGAGGAAGAGCGAGTGGTCTCGCCAACGTTGGAAACCAAGGTCGGGACGAAGAACCTCATCTCCATTTCTCTGCAGGGTGTGGACGCTGGAAAGCTGACCCTCAGTCACCTCGACGACAAGTGGGTCTGCGGTGAACTCGCTATTTCGGCAAACGGCCAATCCGTCACGGGACCGTTCGCCGCGCCGCTCAAGAAGTAGTTACTTCGAATCTTTGATGGCGATGTCGCCGATGTCGATCTCGGACTGAGGGTTGACCTTCATGCAGCAGGAGGACCCGAAACCGAGCGTCACCGACCAACCACGGTCATCCTTGAATGCGAAGCCGTAGTTCCATCGCGGAACATCGACCAAGTGGAAGACCCCGTTCTCATCTGTCTTCGCCTTCAGCTCCACCGGGTCGGCAGAGCAAGGTGTTGCGCCGGTGATGAGCGACGAAGGGGAGTCGCAAGCGACAATCTCCGCATTCTTGATGGGCTCACCGTTCAGGGTCATCCGCCCCTTCACGTTCCCTTTGGTCACGGGCGCGACCTCACCGAGCGTGGGACCTGCGCCAACTACATAAATGAACTGAACCGGGCCCGGTAGAGAGCCTACCGGCCAGGTCTGAAGGGGTTTGTTGTCCGCGCCCAAGATAGCAAGCCCTGCGTTGGTGCTTACCCAGCGGCGCCCCTGACCGTCGACTGCAAATGCTCTCACAAACTCAGCCTTCGTAAGGCCGCACTGAGTAGCTTTGATCGTGTCTGCCTTGCCTTTGGAAACAACAATAGCGGCATCACTCGAGCGCAACGCCAAGTCTCCGCTGGCGGACAAAGAAGACGCACCATCGAGGGAAAGGAAGCCATACTCCCCCTTGGGCAAAGGCAGCTTCTTACCCTCAAGGGTGGCTGCGCCATCACTGGTCAGGATGTAAAGTTCACCCTCGTAGCGCGCCACACCATTGATGTAGACCGAGTCTCCAGGAAACAACTTGGCAATCTCGATCGTCTCCCACTTGCCACCGCGTTTGACGAAGATCCTCTTCTGGGTGGTGACCACGACCGTGTCTTTGGCAGCTGCGCCAAAGTACATGAGCGTCTCGTCGGCGCCGACGGGGACGGGCTCTTCCGACCAGGTCTTAGCGTCTGGGCCAAGCTTGCCCACCTCCTTCTTGTAGCCAACAAACCGCCATATGGCGCCATCGGGTGCGACCGAAAAGTCACCTGAGCTATCAGCAAACTCCGCAACCTTTGCCCCGCCCTTGAGCGACTTGATGCCTAGCATGGCATCGAAGTAGACGGTGCCGTCCGGCGCCTGCTCTGCATGGCGCACGTAGTCGTCGGAGACCTTGGTGAGCTTGCCAGCCTCAAGCATGTAAAGGCCACCGCCGGCGATGCCGAACAGCGCCGGCCCCTGCGCATCCGGAGCCACTGAATAGGGTTTATCTGCCGCTCCAGCGTTGGCGCTGGCCGAAGCGGACGAGGGCGTTGCGCTGCTACGGCGGGGAGGGTCGCTTGGTTGCGCTGAAGAGGTTGCGTCAGACGATTTGGAGCCGCAAGCGAGCGGCGCGCACAATAGGAGAACGCAAAGCCAGCGTGATTCGGCGATAGCCTTCATGACGAGGTACATACTACCTCGAAGTCAGGCGCGAAAGAGTGAACGGGTCGACGCTGGGGCCGGCTTGGTTCGCGCATGGCGATGCTACCGGCCTCTCAAACGCTAGTGTGCTGCGACTTTCCCTTTGGGCTTTGCGTTCCATACGAAGAAGGCGAGCACCATACCGATAAGCGCCATAGGAGCCATGGCCAGCGGCCAATTCGTCCAATTGCCTGGGTCCGCCTGAGCCGGCCCCTCGGGTAGCACCTTCTTCAACACGCCGGCTTGTAGCGCCGTCCCGAGATAGACGAAGCCGTCAATGATGCCCACCGCAACACCGACGTTCTTCTTGCCGCCGAAGTCCATACTGGCGGTGCCGGAGAGCATGCCGTGCACGCCGATGATGCACAGGCTCATGAACAGCACGGTCCAGCCGAGCGCCGGCGTCTTGAGCGTAAGGAACATAAGGCCAGAGCCAACCAGCATACCGCCATAGAGAATCGTTGATACCGGCCCGCGCCGCGACTGGAACACCTTGTCGCTGATAACTCCAGCGAACATGCCACCGAGGATACCGGCGCAGCAGAGCAGCATGCCCCAGTTGGTGGGCACAAACGTATCTTTGATACCGGTCCCTTTGGCGAACACTTGGTACCACTTCATGATCGCGTTGCGTAGGAAGCCGCTACAGAACTCCACACCTGCAATCACCAGGATTGTGCGATTGGTCAGCATCTTCTTGGCGACCTCGAGCAAGCCAAGACGAGGACCGTCATCTCCGCTCGAAGCGTCTGCGGTGTCGAAGTCCTGGTGACCTGCCTGTCCTGGAGTGTCACGCACGACGAGGTAATCGATCACCGCAAAGATGAGCAAGGTGATCGGCGGGACGATGAACACCCATGGCGCGGAGATGCCCTTGGCGACGCGCGGGCCCATGTCGTAGGCGAAGTAGACGCCGAGCGAGATGAGAATTCCGAAGATTCCGCCAAAGGTCCCGCGTTCCCGCAAGTGGAACCAGGAGGCGTTCACCTTCACGATGCTCACCGCGCCGAAGCTCTGGAAGTACATGTTAGTGGCGTAGAGGACCTCGAACAGAAGCAGCTTGTCGTCCGACCAACCTTGAAACGCGAAGTAGGCCATCGCGAGGTTGGCTGCAGCCGCGCCGAGGGCCGCCATCAGCAGGGTGATACGCCCACCAAGCTTGTCCGCGAGCGGACCATTGAGCAGGAAGGCCAGGCCGTAGACGACGCTGCCCCAGAGATCGATGCTGCCGTAGGCATCGTTCGTCATGTTGACGGCGTTTTTGTAGGCCGTCAGGTTGTAGCGCCCGAAGTAAAGGCAGGCGTAGGTGAGGCCGGCGGGTAACCAGTTCATCGCGCGACGAACGCGGAACTCCTTGGTATGGCCGACGTCCACCTTTGGCAGACGGCCGACGACCAACGATATAACCACCAGCAAAACACCAATCGGGATGAGCTCTTGAGCCCAGCGCGGCAAAGACTGGTACATGGGGGCCCGGAGCATGGCACGCGCAGTCCAACGCGCCAATCACTCGCTGCCTGAAGCAAACAAGTGACGGTTGTGTGGCATTCGATTGACAACTTGTTACGCTCGCCCTCATGCGCATCGCTCGCGGCCGCTCACGAACTCACCTAGGCCTCTCGACTCTAGCGCCACTGCTGCTCGTGCTTGGCGCTTGCGGTGGCGAGTTGGGCATTCCTGGGGATGACACATCCTCGAGTTCGAGTTCCACCGCTGGCGTATGCGAAAACGTTGCGCTCGGCTTTGAGACTGGAGACCCAGATGGGCACCCAGACCCGTTTGGCGCCAAAGCTGCAAATCAGGCCCGAGCCGGCCGCTTGCAGGCAGCCGACGTGAAGCAGCCAGCTCACGGTCGTCAGAGGGTCGAGGCGGGCGACTTTGTACTGGTCAACGACAAGATCGCCGTCGTGATCGAGGACAAGGATGTGAGCGACGGGTACGGGCGATTTGGCGGCGAGATCCTCACGCTCGACCGAGTAACCGAGGACGGCAAACTGGGCGGCCATTCCTTCTTCGGCGAGACGCTGCAGGCCACCTCGCTCTATCAGATCAATCCGACGAGCGTGACGGTGCTCAACGATGGCTCAGACGGTAATGCTGCCGTGCTGCGAGTGGTTGGTCCGCTGGAAGGGATTCCCTTCTTGATCGAGACGTTTGCCGCATTGTTCCCGGCGCAATTCGAGGGGCTCGACGCAGTGACCGACTACAGCCTGGCCCCGGGCGAGGAGCGGTTGCTGGTCTCCTTTGGGTTCGTCAATGCCTCGGAGTACGAGCTCGACACCGGCCTCAAAAGCGCGGGCTCATCCGACATTCTTGGCTTCTTCCAAGGCAGCTTCAATCAGCTCTTCTCGTCCACCGCTGGCTTCGGCAAGCCGATCGCTGAGACCGATTTCGTTGGCTTCGTAAACGACGAGGTCTCCTTTGCGTACCTAGGACCTGACGGCGCCCAGCTCGAATACGGCGGTATCGATATTAGCGGTTTCACCGCCTACAACGGCACTGGCATGACCGTGGGGCCCTGCTCGCAGGCGATCGTCCCGGCGCGTGAGATTGTCGTGGGTACGGTGGGGACCGGGATCGACGGGTTGCGTGAAGTGATTCGTCGCGTTTACGGGCAACCCGCTTGGCGGGAAGTAACGGGTGTGGTCTCCGACGCGAACGGAGTTGGCGTCGAAGGGGCGTTGGTGCATGCGCTTGGCCCCGATGACACGTACCTGAGCCGCGTGCGAACAGGCCCCGGCGGCGTCTATTCGATCTTCGTTCCCGAGCAAGAGGTCTTGCTGACGCCGCAGCTGCGAGGTTACACGGCCGCGGGAGAAACCAATGCGCCGGGCACCACCACTACCGATCTCAGCTTTGACCCGAACGGCTTCATTCAGGTCATTGCGTCCGAGCTCGGCGGTAGCGCGACCATCCCAACGCGGACGCAGGTTATCCCGACGGTTGCAGTCCCAGCAATCGACGAACGGTTTGGCGTTCAGGACGAAGTGAACGGACGCCTGTTTCAGGAGTTCGACATCGACGGCGCGGTGCTCGTGCCAGTGCCTGTCGGTGAACACCGCGTGATCGTCTCGCACGGCTTCGAGTACGAGCTACATGATGAGGTCGTGACCGTGGCCGCAGGTCAGACGGTCACCGTCACGGCGGCGCTCGAGCGCAGCGTTGATACAACGGGCGCGCTGAGCGCTGACTTTCACATTCACTCGGCGTTCTCTGCCGATTCCAGCGATCCGGTGGACTACAAGATTCGGGGTGCGCTCGCGGATGGGGTTGAAGTTCCGGCCACCAGCGAGCACGAGTGGGTCAACCCGTGGCAGCCGCGCATCGAGGCACTTGGAGCTCAAGACTGGGCCTTCGGTGTAACCTCCCAAGAGCTGACGACCTTTACCTGGGGCCACTTCGGTGTGGTTCCGATCACGCCTCGTCCGGAGCGGGTCAACAACGGTGCCATCGACTGGCTCGACAAGCCTGCTCAAACGATCTTTGACGAGGTTCACGCTCTTCCGGAGAGCCCTGCTCTGATCGTCAATCATCCCAGTGGCAACACCGCGTTCAGCGCCTACTTCACTCGTGTGAAGCTCGACCGCGCTACGGGTACGAGCACCGACCCGCTTTGGTCAGAGAGCTTCGACGCGATTGAGGTCTTCAACGACTCAGACTTCGATTCCAACCGCGACGCGGCTGTCGCTGATTGGTTCGCGTTGCTCAACGCTGGGAAAACCTTCTGGTCCGTTGGCAGCTCGGACTCGCACTACCTTCGAACTTCAGCCGTTGGGTATCCGCGCACGTACCTGTTCATGGGCTACGACGATCCGAAGCTCACGACCGAGTCGGATGTCCGTGACTCGGTGGTTGGGGGCAACATGACGATAGCGGGCGGTTTGTTCATGACCGTCGAGGGACCGAACGGTTCACGACCAGGTGATACGGAAGCGAAGACGGCAAGCGCGGACTTCACGGTGACGGTTCGTTGTCCAAGCTGGATCGACGCGACCTCGCTCGAGATCATCGTGAACGGAGAAACGGTGGGCGAAGAGGCTTTGCTCCCGGCGGGCGCTGGGCCCGGCAAAGTCTTCATCAACCAGGTGTCGGTCAATCTGCCGGCCGGACCAAGGGCCTGGGTGCTCTTTCACGCGCGTGGTGCGGGCGATCTCGGTCCTGTGCTTCCGGGCCGGTCACCGTTCGCCGTTTCCAACCCGATCTTGTTTCAGTGAGAGCTCAGAAACAGTTCAAGTTGCACGCCCAACCAAACGCGCCGCAGATCTGGAAGTAGACGCAAGTGTCCATGTCTGGGAGGCACATTGGTGGCTCCTCCGGACAGAACTCCGCGGGGCACTCCTCCAGGCAGATCCACTCCTGGAACTCGGTGCAGAACGGAAGCGGAGCGCACCCGGGCGTCATTTCAAAACAGACCGGAGCAAACTCACCGCAGGGGCTGCCAGGCGTTGCACACTCCCAGCCTTCCACCCCGCACTGAGCCGCACCCGAGAAACCACAATTGGGGGGAGCTCCTTCGCAACTGCATTCGGCCAAGCAGTACCAGCCCGTCATCGGCTCACATACTGGAGTCAACACACACCCCGGTAACACCTCACAGGTTGGAACCTCTCCATCGCAGTCGCATACCGGCGAAATGCACCCCCAAGAACCGGTCGTGGTGTCGCAAATAGGCCCGCCGTTGCAACCCAGCGGGATGTCGCACGCGGGAAGGCTCTCCGGATCACAGTCGCAGTTGGTGATGCAGTACCAACCAAGCTCTGCATCACACTCCGCCTTCGAGACGCACAGCGGAGCGCCCTGCGGACACTCGGGTGCTGGCTCCGAACACGGTCCACAAAGCCCTGCGTCACAGCCCAGGAGATTGTCCGCACACACACAGTTCGTACAACCATCTGTCCATGTGGCGCCGTTTTCAATCAGTGCGCCATCAGGAGCAACGCAGCCGCACGGGAGTTCTACGCAGCTCATCAAGCCGTCGGCACCGCAGGTGCACTGGCTACAGCTATCTTCGGCGACAACAACCGCCCCGCGAGCCACGCTCTTCTCGAGGTAGGTGCAGCTCTCGAAGGGCACCTCGACCGTTTCTACGCACGCAGCGTGGAACAGCATCGCCCCAAGGAGTGCGAGGGTAAGAGCTTTTGGCGCTGTAGTATCCCGATGCAACCTGGTTCCCTCACAGCCCATGCCCGGAGAAGGGCATTTTGATCTCAGCTCAATGAAGCTTTGCCGATCAACCCTCATCCTTGGCTCGAGTGGCCTCTCCAGTCAGCCCGCCGATCAGCGCGTGACGAAAGTAGCCGAGCTGGCTTTTGACGATCTCTTTGACGACCCCGACTTTGTCGGTGCGACGAGCACTGGACAGATTGGCCAGCTCATCCGCTTCATAAAGTTCACGCGTTTTCGAGCGTTGCAGCTTGCCACTCGAGGTCTTGGGTAGGGCTCCGACGTCGACCGGAATCACGTCATCAACCGTGAGGCCAATGGCTTGCTGCACCGACTTGCGCACCTCGGCCTTCAGCTTGTCCCGGCCCGCTCCGTCAGGAATGAGGGTCTCGAGCACGATCACCACGCGCTCGCGATCATGGGTGGGCTTCATCGTGCCGAAGGCGATCACGTTGCCTTTGCGCACCCCTTCAACGCGGCTCGACTCCCACTCGAGATCTTGGGGGAAGTAGTTACGCCCGTTGACGATGATGACCTCTTTCGACCGGCCGCAGATGTACACGTTGCCGTCAGCGATGTAACCAACGTCCCCGGTCTTCAGCCAGCCGCCAGCCATGGCTTGCCGGGTCAATTCCGGCTCATTCCAATAGCCGCGCATGATGCTGGGACCGCGCAGCCGAAGCTCCCCGACGCAGCGTTCCCCAAGCGGGGTCTGGCTCTCGATGTCGGACTCGGCGAACACTTTCACCTCGTGCCCCTCGAACTGCGGCCCACACGAGACGACGCTCGCGGTGTGCGCGTGCGACTCATCGACGACGATGGCCTCCCCTTTGGACCACAACGCATCGCCATCGACTCGGTCCACCTTGATCCCGGTGCCAACGGGGCTGAACGAAACCGCCAAGGTTGCCTCCGCCATCCCGTAGCAACCGGAGAACGCTTTGGGCGAGAAGCCCACAGCTCCGAACTTCTCAGCGAACGCCTCGAGATTCTCCGCCCGAATGGGCTCAGCACCGCAGCCTGCGACGCGCCAAGAGGAGAGATCCAAGCCTTCCATCTCGCTGTCCTTCACGCGCTTGACGCAAAGTGCGTACGCAAAGTTCGGCCCAAAGGAGATCGACGCCTTGCGCTTCGAGATCTGCTCGAGCCACTTCGCCGGGCGCTTGAGGAACAGGAGCGGCGGCAGAAAGGTGATCGAGTTCACGTGGTAAAGCGGGGCAATCACGAAGCCGATAAGGCCCATGTCGTGATAGAGCGGCAGCCAACTCACGCCGGTATCGAAGGTCTGAACCCGAAGACCGAGGTCCATGATCGAATGAACGTTGGCGGCGAGATTCGCGTGGGTCAGGATGACGCCCTTCGGCTTGGACGTGGAGCCGCTGGTGAATTGGAGGAAACAGATATCGTCTAGGCCGATGCTGACCGGCTTGAGCTCCTCACGCATCGCCTTAAGTGTGTCCACGTCGTAGACGCGCGTAAGGTCCGAGGCCCGCGACTGGACCGTGCCGAGCAAACGCCGAATCTCACCGCTGGTGATGAGCATCTTGGCGCCGCTGCGCTCCACGATGTGAAGCGTGTTCTCGAGGTAGCCGCTCAGTTTGCCAAGCCCGGTTGGTGGATAGATGGGCACCGGGACGATGCCCGCGCGAATCGCCCCCAAGAAGGCAAAAACGAAATCTGCGTTATCGGGGAGAATCAAAGCCACACGGTCGCCTTTGACCAAGCCGAGCGACTGCAGTGCACCGCCGAAACGAGCAGAGGCTCGCTCGATTCCGGCGTGCGAGAAGAAGGGCTCAGCGCCGCTATCTTCATCGACGAAGCGGTACCCAGTTTGCGTGCTGGTTGCTGCCTCTTCGATCGCCTGCACAACCGTGCGCGGCTTCCAGAGTGAACTCATGACCCGAACCTTCCATCCTTCTGGAGACGAACTGCGATTGCCTTGGTGACATCTGCGACAGTTCCCACGTCCCGGAGGGCGTCATCAGGAATATGAATCTTGAAGATGTCCTCGAGGTCTGCGACGACCTCCATCACTCCCAAGGAATCAATTCCCAGATCGGCAACGAGATGGCTATCGAGCGACAGCTCGACGCTGCCCTGCACGTGGGGCGTGAGGGTTTTCATCACCTCTTCATTTACGCGCTCTTCAGTCCACGTCATGGCTGGGTCTTAGCAGAGGTGTAGGCCAGCGGCGGCCCGATTTCAGGCTTTGGCCCGCAAGATCCTACCTGGCCGCAGGTCGGTGGTTGCGCCCGCCTCACGAATCACCTGCCCCAAGACCGTGGTTGCGAGGATCCCGTCCACCGGCTGCAGAAAACGTGCTCCGGAAGCCGGGAGATCGCGCACGAGCCGCGGTCGCCGAAGTTTGAGCCGCGGTAAGTCGATAATGTTCAGATCAGCTCGCCTACCTACTTCAATCCGACCCCGATCCGTCAGGCCCATCCAATCGGCGGTGGTAGCCGTGAGCATCTTCACGGCGTCTTGAATGGCAAAGCCACCTCGGCCGCGATCACGAACCCAATGGGTTAGCAGGAAGGTCGGGAAACTTGCGTCACAGATGGTGCCTACGTGAGCGCCGCCATCGGCCAAACCAAGCATCGCGTGGGGGTGGTGAAGCATCTCCGAGACCTCATCCAACGAGCCGGTCGCGTAGTTGTAGATCGGGAAGTAGAGGAAGTTGCGCCCTCCGTCTTCCAGCAGTGCGTCATACACCGCCGACAACGGTGAAACACCGCGGCGCATCGCTTCGCCGAAGATCGACTGGTCGCGGCTGGGTTCGTAGTTTGGATCATCGGTGAGGCGGAACAGGCTCAAACAAACGAAGTCGATGTTGGCCAGCAGCTGGTCGGCCATCGGTGGCACGCTGCTACCGTCACCAGCCACACGCTCCGACGTTTCAGTCAGCATGCGGGCCTTGACCTCGGGCCGGGACAACTCGACCACGCGTTCCGCCAACGGGAGGTGAGAGACCGCCTTGTAGGAGGGAAAGCCCATAAACGGGTGGAAGGTTGCTTCGAGGCCCAATAGGACGCCGATCCCCCGCGGCGCAACCTGGCCCTTCATGCGCAACCCGCGCTCATTGGCTTTGGAGATTCGCTCGAAGATCCGACGCCACTGCTCGCTGTCGAGGTTGCGCTGCATGACCGAAATACTGAGCGGGCGGCCGGCGCTCTCGGCCATCGCCTCCAACAGATCGAACTCCGGATCGAAGCGTTCACGCGCCACCGACATATCGAAATCGCTGACGGCCTGGAGCACGCCCGACGTGCGACCGCGGAAGACGGAGGCCAGGGCGGTCAGCTCACGCAGCGTCGCATCGGCAGACGGCGTTGCGCTGCCGTCCCGTGCGCGGTGATTGTCAGTGCGGCCGGTCGAGAAGCCGAATGCGCCCGCGTCGAGAGCTGCACGCAGCTCGAGTTGCATCCGCTCGAGATCCTCGGGCTCGGCGTCTTTACCGACGAGAGCGCGATCACGCATGGCGAAAACGCGCAAAGCGTCATGGGGCACGACCGCACCAACATCGATCAAGCGGGGGGTCTTCGACAGAACGTCCAAGTACTCGGCGAAGGTCGACCAGCCCCATTGGATCCCCTCGGCCAACGCGGATCCGGGTATGTCCTCAACGCCCTCCATGAGGGCAATCAGCCGCTCGCGATCCTCGGGGTGCACAGGCGCAAAACCCACGCCGCAGCTGCCCATGATCGAGGTGGTTACGCCGTGCCAAGAGGAAGGGGCGATCTGATCATCCCAGGAGACCTGGCCGTCGTAGTGACTGTGGACGTCGACGAAGCCGGGCGTGACCAAGGCACCCGCTGCGTCGATCTCCCGGGTCGCAGCGCCGCTAAGTTTGCCGATTTCTACGATGCGACCATCGCGCACGCCGACGTCCGCGACGTAGGGCTCGCCGCCTGAGCCATCAACGATTGTTCCCGCTTTGATCTTGAGTTCGTACGACATGGCTCCTCGGGCGCTCGTTACGGCACGACCAGGAATGCCACCTTCGGCGGAACCCCACACTTGGTCGTTCAAAGAAGGACGGTATCCCCAGGGGAAGGCGGCTTCAACCGTGGATAGCGCAACGCAAACTGCGGCTTTCTCTAAGGGCGACTCAGAAGCCAAACGGTCATCGCCAAGGCGCTCAGAGCGAGCAAAAGCCAGGGTAGGATGGTCGCCTTGGACGTGCTTTTCGCGACGGTCGGCTCAACGACGATCGCCGCCTTCTTGGCTCGCTTGCGTTTCGTGGGGGCCTCACTTGCAAGCACGTTGGCGAGCACTGGTTCTGCGCTCGCAACGTCTGCAACGTCATCCCCTGCACCTTCGACAGGTGCGGCTCCACCAGGGGCTGCAATGACCTCCACGCTGGCGAGCGGCCCAATTGCTAACGCGCGGGTGGCGAGCTCGCGCCTCTTACGTACCTCGCGCAGACTTTCGGCAAAGTTCTCCTCAAGAAACCCCTGCAACATGAAGGAACGCCGACCAAAGCCGGCATGCGCTGCATAGGCCCCGAGTGCCTCTCCCATCTGCGCGGCCGTTGCATAGCGCTGCTCGCGATCGAAGCTGGTGGCCTTTGCAACGATCGCAAAGAGCATTTCCTCGTGCGGCAGTCCGCGCGACCGCAAGGGCGGCACCTCGGCGCGTCGCGCGACGTCGAAAAGGCTCTCCCCCGGGGCCGCCTTGTAGAGCTTGCGCCCCGAAATCAGCTCCCACAGTAGGATGCCAGCCGCGAACGTATCGGCCCGTCCATCGAGCGACTCGCCGCGCGCTTGCTCGGGACTCATGTAGCCCGCCTTGCCCTCGACCAGCCCGCCCAACTCCGACGAGGCGTCATCGAGGTCAACGCCATCGAACGACCGGGCGATGCCGAAGTCACAGAGCTTGACCTCGCCATCCAAACTGAGGAGCACGTTGGAAGGCGAAACATCGCGGTGAATGATACCCTGGCGCAAAAGGCCGCTAGGGTTGGTGAAGGTGTAGCCGTGCGCGTAGTCGAGCGCCTTCAAGATCTCCTCGACGATGAAGATGGTGACCTCGATCGGAATGCGCGTCTGCGTGCGAGAGGCCGCGCGCAGCGTCTCACGCAGATCCAGGCCCTCGACGTACTCCATCGCGATGTAGAGATTGCCGTCCTCGCGCTGCAGATCCTCGATTCGAACGATGTTGGGATGTTCGAGCCGGCTGGCGATGCGAGCCTCTTCGGCGAGCAGGTTCGCCATGTGTTCGCAGTTCGCGTACTCCGGCAGCACCTCTTTGATCACGACCTGGCGCTCGAGACCGAGACCACCTTTGCGGCGTGCTCGGTAGATATCGGCCATACCGCCACGACCAATGTGATCGAACAGCTCGAAGGCGCCTAGCCGCGCAGGCAGCAGACGACCGGCGGAGCGGCGTTTCGCACGACGTTCGATCGCACGTCCGCGCTGGGAAGCACTGGGCTCTACAATGAGCTGGGTCACTCGCTGCCCGTCGCACAGGCCGCGGGGGCGGGCCAAGTTTACGGGATGACCGCGCGCGGCAGCCGGCGCTATGGTGCGCTGTGGCACCGCTATTGATGGTTGACGACAAAGGTCGGGAGTTGAAGTTCAAGCAGCTGCCCGAGCGCATCGTGTCGCTGGTTCCGAGTGACAGCTATACGCTGGCCCGCCTCGGAGCTGGGAGCCGGCTGGTTGGGCGCACCCGCTACTGCGAGCTCCCTGCCGAGGAACTCAGCAGCGCCTCCGTGGTGGGCGGGACCAAAGACGCTGACGTTGCGGCCATCCTCGAGTTGAAGCCAGACCTCGTGTTGGTCAATCAAGAAGAGAACACGCTCTCGGCCGCGGAAACCCTGCGTCGGGAAGGCGTGCCCATCTTCGTCTCCTTCCCGACCAAAGCTTCTCATTCGCTGATTCAGGTCAGTCGCCTGGCGCGCCTGCTCGGTGATTTGACGAAAGAGGGGAAAGACCTCGTGCGCTTCGCTTACGCCGCGGATGCGGAGCTGCAAGCCGGTTGGAACGCGAAGCGCGTTCGGGTCTTCGTGCCGATTTGGATGGAGCCATTGATGACCATCCACCGTGATACCTTCATCTCCGACCAGCTGTTTCAGCTTGGAGCCGACAACGTATTCGCGGACCGCGTCCGCAAGTACCCGCTTGCCGCCGACTTGGGCGCTCGCGAGCCGCAGGCTCCTGGAGATCGCGATGTGCGTTATCCGCGTGTCCGCCTCGAGGAGGTCGTTGAGCGACAGCCGGAGTTGGTGCTGCTCCCCGACGAACCACATCCATTTACCGAGGAGGATGCTCGCTGTTTTCGCGAGCTGACCATCCCGGCCGCTCCCGACCGAGTTCGCTTCTGCGTGGGCAAGCAGCTGATGTGGCCTGGACTGATGGCCCTCGAAGGCGCGCAACATCTACGCTCGATGATTCACGGGCCGGCTAACTAACGCGCGACAACCCCTGCAGCGCCGCGCGTAGCGGCTCTGGCATCGGCGCTGGTCTGCGGCTCGTGCGGTCGACGAACACGTGGGTGAAGGTGCCATCGGCTCGAGCGCTTGGATCCGACTCGGAGAAGAGAGCGACGCCGTAAGTAACCGAGCTCGCCCCCAATCGGTCTACGCGCACGCCCACTCGAATGCGCTCCGGATAGGCGACAGGCGCGTGGTAGCGGCAGCTCGACTCCACCACCAAGCCGATCACCGCGCCCGAGTGAATGTCGAGCCCACCCTGCTCGATCAAGAAGCGGTTAACGGCTGAGTCGAACAGTTGGTAGTAGACCGCATTGTTGACGTGCCCGTAGAGGTCGTTGTCGGCCCAGCGCGTCTCGGTCGAGGCGATGAAGCCATACGCACCGATCTGTTCAGGTGGTAACCGCTGCGGCTTTGGATTCACCAACATGAGAGCCCTGCGTTGAAGAGCTCGATGAGCTCGGCCTCGTTGCTGAGGATGGGCGCATTGGCCAAGAGGCGCGTCTGCGCGAGGGTACCAGCAACCAGGGCTGGGAGATGGGACTCGGTTGCACCCACGCCAGCGGTGCCGTTGGGGGTGGCTAGCCGCCGCATCAACGCAACCAAACGTTGGGACAAGAGTTCGCCTGCGTCTTCCGAATTTGCCGAACGCACGTCGGCGCCCAACAGCTCCGCTACTTTGAGGTGCCGCGCTGGATCAGCGCTGGCTGTCCTGCGAACCACGGCCGGCGCGCTGAGCACCACCGAAACGCCGTGCGGAAGGAAAGCGTGCGTGGTCGGGTAGCCCGGCGGCTTGTAGTTGGTCTCGTGAGCGAGGCCTGCAATCGCGTAGGCCATGGCGTGCGGCAGATGAACCCCCGCGTTGCCGAAAGCGATGCCCGCCAACGTTGCTGCCCAGAGCATCGCCTCGCGGGCCTCAGCATCGGTCGGGTCGGAAGCAGCCCTCACGAGGTAGTCACGGCATAAGCCGAGCGCTTCTTTGCAACCGATGTCGCTCCACGGATTGGCGCCCTGACTCATCGGCCGAGCAAAAGAAGGCATCGCGCGCGCACGGCGACTAAAGGGCCGCGCTGTGAAGCTCTCCACGGCGTGACAGAGTACGTCGAGCCCGCTCGCTGCGACGACAGCCGCTGGCAGCGAGGCAGTGACATCTGGATCGACGAGGGCCTCGGTCGGTCGCAGCTCCTTAGCCGCAATCGCGGTCTTGGCGTGAAGCAGCGTATGGTCGAACACGGCGATGCCCGTGACCTCGCTGCCGGTTCCACTCGTGGTTGGGCAAGCGATATGGGGCTTGAGTGGCCCCGGCACCGCGTGACCGTGCCCCACAGGAGCATTCACGTAAAACTCGAGCGCCGCAGGGTGAGAAGAAAGGAGGTTCGCCACTTTGCAGGTATCGATCACCGAACCGCCTCCCAACGAAAGGAAGCCGTTGACCTTGGACTCCCAGGCGAAGCGAGCGGCTAGTTCAAGCGACCGATCCGTTGGCTCAATCTCCACCTCGTCGAAACGTACGACGTCCAGCCCTGCTGCCTTCAGCGAAGTGAGAACGCTCTCCGCGAACGGAAGGCTGCCCACGAAGCGGTCGGTGATCAGCGCTATGCGAGTACAACCGAGGGCTCGCAAGCGCGGCCCTGCCTCGAGCAAACAGCCGCGACCAAAGGTGACGCGGGATGATTCGATCGTGAAGGCGCCGTCGCAGCCCTCGAGAGCCTCGGGGAATTGGCAGCAAAGCAAGCTGGGTTCTCCTTAAAAACGTGGAAACGACCGCCTGAGGAAGGTGGTTCCGCTCGCGACCTGGAGCGGGTCGTGCCAACGTTTGGTTGTGCCGCACGTTACGATCGTTCGCGATCTTTTGCTTACCGCGCTCATGGTCCTTTTCTGGATCATCGAGCAAAGCGGCGCGCGCTCGGTGCCAGTCCAGGTTGCTGCCGGCGTTTTCACCGCCATCGTTGGCTTCCTACTGCACGAATGGGCTCATCTCGCTGGCGCTCGGTGGACAGCCAGCCAGGTCCTCTATCCCAACCGGGTGTTGGCGCCGCTCTTGTTTCACTTCGACTGCAAAGCCAACGGCCGCAGCCAATTTCTCGCGATGTCCTACGGGGGCTATCTCGGGAGCTTGATCGGCGTGGGCTTGATTCTGCTTTTGGCGCCACTGGACCGGCTGTCCGGGCAGGTGGCCTTGGGGCTCGCCGGCGTAGGCATGGTCGTTACGCTGCTGGCCGAGGTCCCGACGACGCTGCGGGTCCTGCGGGGCGGCCCCCTGCCAACGGGCTACGCCTTTGATCCTCCGAAGTGACCGCAACGGCGCAGCGCTGAAATCCACCTTCAGTGAAATGAGCTGCGCCCTCCAGTTGGGACTGAAGGGCGCAATGGAATGCGAGGGGGGCTGAAGAAGCGAGATCCGTGACGATTGAGCTAAGCGAAAGAGAAGCGTTAAGCGCGAAAGCAAAGAGAAAAAGGGGTCAAGGTAAGCGGGCGACGAGTCGTAAGAAGGTTAAGCAGAGCAGAAGCAAGGAAGAGGGTAAGGAAGCCTGACTCGCGCTGTCGGTTCCCTTAAAGCACCACGCGTGCCACTCCCAATTTTTGACTTGAGCGTCGAAATTTCCGCTGAATCACGGCATTGCCGATGCGGCCTTCTGCCCTAACCCCTGGCAACGCTGTCGCGGTCAAGCGCGGACCCCGCCTCGTCGTGTGGTAGTGGTCCAGGTCCATGCGCATTGCCGAGGTGGCGATCCCGGTCCCACTTTCCAGAGCCTTCTCCTACGAAGTTCCGAGCGCGCTCGAGGCTGAAGCGGTGCTCGGCTCACGTGTGCTGGTCGAGTTTGGCCGGCGCAAGACCTTGGGCGTGATCGTCGGCTTCTTGGAGCAGAGCGAGGCAGCCACCCTCAAACCGATCCTGCGCGTGGTCGACAGTCAACCGGTCGTTCCGCTCGAGCTGCTCGCCTTCCTCAAAGAGATCGCAGCGTACTACTTTGCGCCGTTGGGAGAGGTGCTGCGGCTCGCGCTCCCTGCGGTCGAAAAGCGGGGCCACCAGGACGGTGAACTCTTCCCGGAGCAGGTGCTGAAGCGGAGCCGCAAAGTCAACGTCGCACAGGAGCAGGTGGCTTCGGCTACGGCTGCGATTGAAGAAGCGGGATTGGTTCGCGGACAGGCACTGATGCTTCTACGTGAGTTGCGAGCCGACGGTCCCAAACCGCTCGCGCGTCTGCAGGAGAGCTACAAGAGCGCACGCGCAATCGCCAAAAAGCTCGAACAGTTGGGGCTCGTGCGGATCGAGAACAAGGACCGCAAAGCGAGTGATCCCTTCACGGCTCCAGAGCCCCTCGTACCAGCGCCGGAGTTGACGGAAGCTCAGCTCGCCGCCGTTGCCGAGATCGAGGGCTCGCTCACCGGTGGACCGGGCCCGAAGAGCTTTCTCCTGTTCGGCATCACGGGATCGGGAAAAACCGAGGTCTACCTTCGCGCGATCGAGGTCTGTCTCAAACAGAACCGTGGTGCGCTGGTGCTGGTGCCGGAGATCGCACTGACGCCCCAACTCGTCAGTCGCTTTCGCCAACGCTTCGGTGACGACGTCGCCGTAATTCACAGCGCGCTCGCCGAACGCCAGCGGCACGAGATGTTCCTCGCGTTGCTCTCCGGTCGCGTGCGCGTCGCGATCGGCGCACGCAGCGCGCTGTTCGGTCCGGTACCGTCGCTCGGGCTCATCATCGTGGACGAAGAACACGACGGGTCGTTCAAACAAGAGGAAGGCGTCCGCTACAACGCGCGCGACATGGCGCTGCTGCGCGCTCATCGCGCGGGAGCGACGATCATCCTCGGGTCGGCGACGCCATCGCTCGAGAGCTTCGAGCTGGCGATGCGAGGCAAGCTAAAGCTGCTCGAGCTGCCTGCGCGAGCCGTCAAAGAGGCGACGTTGCCGTCGGTCACGCTGGTGGACCTCAAGAGCGTAAAGTCCGGTCCCTCCGGAGCACGCTTGATCACGATCGTGCTGCATCGTGCAATCGAGGCGACTCTCGCCCGCAAAGAGCAATCGATCATCTTCTTGAACCGGCGAGGCCATTCACCAGCCGTCATTTGTTTGAGTTGCGGTTTGCTGGTGTCCTGCAGAGCGTGCAGCGTGGCGATGACCTTCCATCGCGGGCCCGTGAGCGCG
>JBILLK010000073.1:0-5939 GCA_044376115.1 Polyangiaceae bacterium
CTTGGATAGCGCTTTGACCACTTCTTTTCGAGGGCCTCGAGCGCCGTTTCTGCCTCGGGCTCGGTGTTAGCGCCATAGATGTTCTTGAGGTCCGCAACGATGGGCCGGCGGTCGTTCCACGGTACGTAGCGCAGCGATGCGCGAATCACGTGCACGATGCATGTCTGCACGGTAGCCCAGGTCGTGCCGAAGGCGGAAGAAACTGGACCGAAGCAGCTCGCGCTCTTCGAGCATGACAGGACCGTCCTGCCTCCGGAGCTGCGGAAGAAGACCTGGGCCTGGCTGCTGCGCCACGTCTTCCAGGTCGACGTCGTCACCTGCATCCGTTGCCGCGGCGCGACTCGCTTGCTCGAGGTGGCCACCACCCCCGAGCCGATCGCCAAGCTCCTCGCCAAGCACGGCCTCGGCCCAAGGCCCCCACCTCCGCGACCAGCTCCGACCGGGCAGCTTCGCCTCCGCCTCGCGTTCTCGACCGCGTGAGCGAGCGACCGTCCAACGGCGCCGTGGGTGACCGTCAGGGAACCCGTCCATCCTGAGGTCCGAGCGTCCGCTCCCGTCCCTCCTCAGGGGCCCGCGCGCAGACCCGATCTCCTCCCATCGAGCCTGAACCGGACCGCCGATCCGTGTCCAGGGGGCCCAGGTTCAGTCCCGCCTTCCGGTCAGATCGCAGTTCGAATTTCCTAAGCGCCCGGGTTGTCCGCCTGGGGTCCGAGCCGATCGATGAGACCGTCGAGCTGGCGCTCCACGGGCGGGAACCCGGGATCCATCCCCATGCTCATCGCCAGAACCACCTTCCGCCCGAGGCGCGCAGGACGACAGCGAGCACCGGCGCGACGCGCGCGAGATCGGCCTCCTCGTAGACGTGGTCGTCGAGCAGCGCGCGTAGGAGCGCCAGAATGCCGGCGAGCACGAGCGCCGCAGCGCCCGCGAGGGCGACGATGAGCGACTTGCCCGGCGCCTCTGGCTTCGTCGGGGTGTACGCGGGGTCCAGGACCACGACCTGATCGGAGTAGCCCCCGAGCGACGAGGAGGCCTCGATCTGCGCGCGGAAGTAGTTCCGCTCGAGCTCGTTCACCTGATCGCGCGACTCCGAGACGTCGCGAGAGAGGCGCGCCCACTCGGTCTCGAGCCCCACGATGCCCGTGGCCTCTTCAACGACCTCCTCCGTCTTCGCATCCTTCGCGGCGGCGCCTTTCTCCTCTTTCTCCTTCGCCGCTGCGAGCTTCGCCTCGATCTCGCGCTTCTGCACGCGGAGCTTGACCTTCGCCGCCTCGGGGTCGGTCGCAGGGGACTGCGAGAGCTTCGCCTCGCGGCTGGCCGCGACCTTCTCCTCGGCGGTCTTCAGCGCGGCCTCCGCCGACGCGACCTTTCCCTTGGCGGCGATCACGTCGGGGTTTTGCTCGGTCAAGGAAGCGCGCTTCGCGCCGAGCTCCGACTGAGCCTGTGCGAGGGAGGACTCGGCCCGGTTCTTCGCGGCCTCGAGCTCGGGGTCGGCGCGGATCTCCGCCGCGGAGGGCACCACCCCCTGGGTCAGCGCTGCGTCGATGCTAGCAGCTTGGCGGCGCAGCGCGTCGGAGGCAGCGTCGCGTCCGCCCGGCGCTGCGGCGGCGATCTGCGCTTGACGCTGGGCGCGGAGCGCTGCGCCGGGCGTCGTGGCGTTCTGATCGAGCGCGAACTCCGGGTGCTCGGAGAGGAACCGCGCCAGCACGCGCTCCTTCTCCTTCAGGCCGGACTTGGCGCGCGACTTCTCCAGCTCCAGGAACTCGCGCTGGACGCGGGCCTGCTCGACGCGCAGCCGTTGGTTCTCGTCGATCAGCGACTGGGCCAGCCGCGCCGTGACCTTCGCCACGGTCTCCGGGTCCTTGCCCTTGTACGAGATCGAGAACGTGTCGCTCGAGCGGGGCTTGAACGTGATGTCCTTGCGGAACTCCTCGACCGCCTCGGTGGGCCCGAGCGTGGCCTTGGTCTTCTCGTACAGGCCAAGCTCCTCGCTGATCACCTCGAGGCGCGAGCGCGCGAGGAGCATCTCTTGCAGGCGAGTCCCGATCGTCAGGCCCGGACCGCTGCGGTCCTCCCCGAGGCGGACGCCCTGGCGGTAGATCACGATCGTCTCGGACTTGAAGCTGGGCTTGCGGATCACCGCGATCGCCACCCCGGCCGCGACCCCGACGCAGAAGATGAGGGCGACGAGCTTCCACTGAGACATCGCGCGACGAAGGATGCCCAGCATTCGCGCGAGCTCGACGCCAGCGCCCTCTCTCGGCTCTTGATCAGCGGTCGTTTGAGACATCGCGCGACGAAGGATGCCCAGCATTCGCGCGAGCTCGACGCCAGCGCCCTCTCTCGGCTCTTGATCAGCGGTCGTTTGGACGGGATTGACGGGTTTCATGGCGCTAAGATCCCCTCCTCTGGGTAGACGCGACCGGGGTGGACGCGAGCTGAGACGGCGCGAGCGTGAGCCGCGCCTGCTTCGGAAGCTTCACGTGACCGAAGAGCCCCAGTACGCATCACGTCGTCCGAGCATAGATCCTCGAGTCGAATGACGCAACGAGGAGCTTCATGATGAAGAAGAACGCGACGAAGGAGACGAGCGCCGCGCGAGCGAGCGCGAGGAGCTCGTTCACGCGGGTCTTCGCCGCCCCCCAGTCCGCCTTGTCGTAACGGAGCTCGAGGCTCTGCTCGTCGGCGTTCGCGGCGCGCTCGAGCTTCTGACGCATCTCGGTGGCGGTCTTGAGCCGCGCGACGGCCTCCGACAGGGCCTTCTCTCCCCCCATCACCCGGACGATCGCGTCGCCTCTGTCGCCGACGTCGTTATCGAGGTCGTAGCGCGCCTTCTCGAGGTCGCGGCTCACCCGCGCGAGGTGGATCTCCGCCATGCGCCGCTCGGCGTCGGTCGCGGTGCGGCGGGCCAGGGACACGTCGCGCAGGGTGACGAGCAGCCCCGGCAGTTCGGCGCCATCACCAGGCATCACACCGGCCCCGAGCTCGATCGCGCGCGCGGCGGTCCCGGGCCCGGCGTCGCGGAGGGTGAGCCGGTGGTCGCGGACCAGGCCGCGCGTGCGGGCCTGCTCGAGCGCGGCGGCGGCCGCGTCGCGGTCCGCGAACAACCTCGTCAGCGAGGTCCCGACCAGGCCATCGCGCGCGCCACCGAGCAGGTCAACCGCGGCGGGATTGGCGTCGAGAATGGTGCCGTCATGGCCGACGACCACGACCGGGTCGATCGACGCCACGAGCAGGGACCGGGCGTGGCGGCGAGCGCGCTCGTCGCCGGCGCGGGCCGAGCGCACCGCAGCGCCGAGCCCCGCCAGCGCCTCCTGCACGGTGTGGAACGCGCCGGCGAGCCGGCGCGGTTTCAACCACCGCGTCAACGTTGCAAGCATTCCAATCGCCGGCCGACGCGATCCTCGAGCGCGCCGAGTTCGCGGGCGCTCGACGCTCCTCGCGCCGCAGCGACCGGGGGCGGCGCGAACGCGATCTGGCCGCCCTCGCTCAGGGTGGGGAGCGCGGCCGCGAGCCGCGCACTGCTCGCGACAAGCTCGTCGAGCGTGGCGGTCACCTGCGCGACCGGGTGCTCGAGGGCGCCGGCCTCCCGCTCCGCCGCGATCCATCCAGCGACCAGCGCGATCACACCGAGCGCGCCGAGCGCGGCGTCGAGCACGAGCCCGGTCGACGCCCACACCGTGACGCCCGCGCTCCCGGCCAGCAGGAGCCCGAGCAGAGGTCAGAGCAATCGCCGCAGCCGAAGCGAGATGGACGTCATGGGGGGCCTTGCCGCGCACGCACGGCCGTGGACAGCCACGTATGCGCCAGCGCTCAGAGCAGTTACCACAAGGGTGGACGTTCCTACAACGACTCGAATTGCGCGATGAATGATTTCAATCCCATGCAGCAGCGCAGCTGTGCATGAACCGTCCACCGTCAGCGTTCGCTGGTGTGCGAAGAACCACGGGCCCGGCCAGGGGGCCGGCTCGCCTATCCTCGTACGAGCGTCGTGCCGACAGAGCCTGGGACCGTGGCCGCGCGCACCAGGTCGCCCGGGGCGAGCTTGCCCAGGATGTGGATCGCCCCGACCCCTTGATCGATCACCGCCATCGCCTCTTCGAGCTTGGGGATCATCCCGCCGCTGACCGTGCCGTCGGCGATCGCGGCGCGGGACTGGTCGCACGTCAGCATCGGGATCCGCGACCCGGGATCGCGGACGTCGCGCAGCACCCCGGGCGCCGAGGTGACCAGAAACAGCCGGTCGGCCGCCAGCGCGGCGGCGAGCTGGTTGCCGACCATGTCGGCGTTGATGTTGAACACGCCGCCGTCGGCATCGGCGCCGAGGCACGCGATCACGGGGACGTGGCCAGCGCCCCACAGCGTGTGGAGGAGGGCGAGGTTGAAGCCCGTGACGTCCCCGACGAACCCCATGTCGACGGGCTCGGGGCCGGCGGCCCAGGGAGGTCTACGGAGTGCACCGGACTGGCCGGAGTCCACGAAGTGGACGGAGTCCAGGGAGGTCTACGGAGTGCCTTTGGCACGAAGTAAACGCGTCCGCCGCGCCGTGCCGGTCGCTGGCGGTGTCGTCAGTGTGGGGCAGTCATTGGAGCGTCCGGGCGTCGCCGGGGCCGCGTGTACTGGAACGCAGATTGTGCCCGAGATATCTCAGCCCGAATCTGCAGGCGGACGGCGTCGCGGAGCGCCGTGAGGCGCCGTGATGCGCGGCTCTCTCGGCAACCTCGTACGCTCGGCCTCCCACCTCGCCCCGGAGGCGTTTGCCCGACTGCGGATTGAGCCCGAGATAGACTATCTCAGCCCGAATCTGCAGGCGGACGGCGTCGCGGAGCGCCGTGAGGCGCCGTGATGCGCGGCCTTCTGGGCAACATCATTCGCTCGGCCTCCCACGACGTCTGCGTGATGGGCCCCGGTGAGCCGCGACGGCCGGGCACGCGCCCTATCGAGGGAGAGCTCCTCCTTGGGGCTCGTCTTTGCGGGTGGCGGCCGTCAATCTGAATTTGGCGAGCGTCAACCCTCGAGCCAAGTGAAGCGCAGCGAAACGTGGCCGCTCTCGCTGGCACCGGGCTTCCTGAGGCGCCCCGGCTGTGGCCCACCCGGCGGCGCGGCACGCGCACCATGCAGCGAGCTCCTACGAGCGACACCGCCCCGAAGAGACGGTGCTCTACAGGACGCTTGCGGCGCACTGGGCGGAGTTCTGCGAGCGCGCCGAAGAAGCGGGAGGCCTGCCTCGCTTCGTGCAGCGCGAGGTGGACGAGTACCTGCGTTGTGGTCTGCTCGAGAGCGGTGCGGCTTTGAGCGGCTCGTCGCCTTCTCCTGCAAACGTCGAGGCTTCTGCCCGTCGTGTCTCGGCCGGCGGATGTCCGACACGGCGGTGCACCTCGCCCAGAAGGTGATCCCGGAGGTGCCGGTGCGGCAGTGGGTGTGCGCGCTGCCGTGGAGGCTGCGTGTGCTCTTGGGCTACGACCGGCGGCTCTGTGCGGACGTGCTCGAGGCGTTTGTGGTGGAGCTCCGCCGCGCCCTGCGTCGCCGCGCGAAGAAGGCGCTCGAGCTGCCCGCCCGGACGCGGGCGCACACCGGCGCAGTGAGCGTCGTGCAGCGCGGCGACTCGGCGCTGCGGCTCAACGTCCACTTCCACGTGCTCGCGCTCGACGGCGTGTACGTGCGCGACGCACTCGGCACCCTCGTCTTCCACGCGCTCGCGCCGCCTACGACCGACGAGGTGACCGAGGTCGCCGTGCGCACCGCGAAGCGGCTGCAGAAGGTGCTCGCACGGCATGGCCGGCTGTTGGATGACGCGACCGTCGACACCGGGCCGAAGGCCGAGCAGCTCGCCCTCTCGGCGCTCGTGGGCGCCGCGGCCTCGGGCTTGGGTCTCGCCGGAGAGCGAGCAGGCAAGCCCCTGCTCCGCGTCGTCGACCCAGCCAAGGCCCGCGTGGCCG
>JBILLK010000013.1:0-250735 GCA_044376115.1 Polyangiaceae bacterium
GCCGATGAGCCCCGAGGCGCACTGCGATTCCCTCGGAGAATTGCGCCCAGCTCGGACCCAGGCGCGGCTTTCCGAACGGAGGGCGCGACATTGGGGCGTGCGATAAACCATCGCCCCGCCCAATGTCACTCCGAGCACCGGGCGGCGTCGGGTGCGCGCCGCCGGCGACGCGCTGCCCGCCGATGAGCCCCGAGGCGCACTGCGATTCCCTCGGAGAATTGCGCCCAGCTCGGACCCGGCGCGGCTTTCCGAACGGAGGGCGCGACATATCGCCGAGTCTCACCGTGACAGCGGGCGATCTGTCGCACGCAGCCGGGCAGCGACCGTGCGGCGCTAGGCTCTATTGCTCAAAGCAATAGAGCCTTGAAAACAGGTTACAGCTGCGTGTGTTCTGCGAGGTCCAGCCGGACGAAGACACGTTGGCTACGCCGTACGAGCCGTTGAACCCGGAAGAGTTCGTGGTCCAACCGGAGCAGGTTTGCGACTGCGCGTTGCCGAGCGTGTTCGTCCCCGTCCAGACCACCGGCTGGCCGAAGATACCGAGGTCTGCGCCTGTTTCTGTCACCGAGATGGGTATCGCTAACGTACTATCGAGGAGATCGTTGAAGTTGTTGGCGACCTTGAAACCATCGAGCCGAACGTAGGGGCCTTGGAACTGAGTGAAGGTGGTGAGCGGGGTGTTCGCCCCGGCGCTCAACCAGGCTTTGTACGTTCCGGAGAGGTTCTGCGCCTGGGCGCGAGCTTGACAAAGGCTGTCCCCGGCCGCGAGCCCTCCCAGATTACCTGGGTACGTCTGGCTGGTAACGAATACCCGTTTAGCGCTCATACACATCGATTCGACGCACAAGGAGCCTGACGTACAATCACTATTATCCGAGCAGGTCGTCGGGCAGTCGATGCTGGAGCCCGAACACGCGTAGGGCGCACAAGCCATCGGAGCAGCGCCCGTTTCGGCGACTTGATCTTGCGGGCACGTGTCGAGGCCGTTGCAGAACTCGGCTACGTCGCAAGGCGCGGCCTCGGGTCTGCACACGGTGGTGGCAGGCTCTTTTTCGTCGGCGGGGCAATCGGGGCTCTGGCCGTCGCAGGTCTCCACCCGGTCGCACGGGCCGTTCGCCCCGCGGCAGCTCGTCCCCAACGCGGCAAGCTCGTCGGCGGGGCAGGTCGTTGAAACCCCGTCGCACATTTCGGCCGCGTCACAGTCAGCAGTCGCTGCACGGCATTCGGTTTCCGCGTCGTAGATATAGTCTTCTGGGCACTCGCTGGAGAGGCCGTCACACACTTCCTCGTCGTCGCAATCGCCGCCGTCGGGCCTGCACACAAAGCCTGCTTGCTGGGCGAGATCGGCCGGGCACTCGAGGTTCACCCCATCGCAGCTTTCGGCTACGTCGCAACCGCCGGTTGCTACACGACATACGAGGTCGCCTTGGATCGGCGCGCAACTTCCGTCTTCCGCCCCGGTGAGCGAACCGAGGCACGAACCGCAATCAGCCGCGCAGGCTGCATCGCAGCACACGCCCTCGACGCAAAAGCCCGAAAGACACCCCTCCTCCGACGAGCAGGACGAGCCGTTGCGTTGCGGCGCGGCGCCGCCATTCGCTCCGCTTCCACCAGCCTGGGCTGCTCCGCCTGTGGGCTGCGCCCCCGCGCCAGCGGAGCCCCCATCACCACCACCGCTCCCGCCGTTCGAGCTGCTTGCACTGTCTCCACAACCGAAGGCGACCAACGTCGCGACCGCGTAACTCCACCGGGACTGATTCACTATGCGCATGAAAGCTCCTTGGCCGGGCAAAGCCGGCTTCGGGTGCTGTACCCAGCGCGCAGAATTCGATCACCCGCTCAGCTGCTGCGCTGGTCGACGTTCGGTCAACCATTGCGCAAGCTCGCTCTCGCTTTCTCCGAGCGGGACGGTGGACGAGCTGTTCATCGTCTCACGTAGCGCCGAGAGGCCGCGTCGCAGACGGCTGCGCACGGTGCCCTCGGGAATACCGAGTACGTAGGCAAGGTCGGGCCCGCGTAGCCCCTCCCAATAGTGGAGTTCCAGCGCGATCTGCAGATCCAGCGCCAACGACCGCAGCGCCTGTGCAATGAGCTGCTTCTCGGAGAGCCGCCGCGCTTGGCTCGAGGGAGATGGCGCAAGATCGGCAAGCGAAGAGACGCCAAAGTCCAAGAGCTCGTGCTTGCGCTTGGCACGGTAATAGTTGCATAGCTCGTGGCGCGCGATCGCAAACAGAAATACCCGAAAGCTCGAAGCGCCGCGGAAGCTGTCACGCGACTCGACGCAGCCGAGGAAGGTGCGCTGCACGAGATCGTTGACGTCGTGGCGGACCTTCCCACGAAAGAACCTGAATATCTCATTAAAGTGACGATGAAAGAGCTCTTCACCGGCGGCTCGGTCGCCGTCGCGCCAAGCTGCGTGAAGAGTGGCGTCGTCCTCGCGAAGGGGGGATTCGTTCATCGGCCGTTGCTAGCGGTTAGAGGTTGGAGATCTTGTCGCATTGGCGTTCAGCCCCAGGCGGTTCAAAGCTCATTTGGTAGAGACAAACCCGGCGAATCAGCGCGGGGTCTTGAAGCTGGGCGGAGCATTGCGCCAATTGGACCGTGGCGTAGCGGGTCGGCTTGGCCCCAAGGATCAGCTCGGCGCAAGCGCGATAGTCTTGTGCTCGAGCCTTCTTGCGAGCCTCTGGCAACGGGGGAATGCACAGCTCGGGGGTGTGTTGCCTCGTGGCGTGGCGGTCGGCGGAGTTCCAAGCGGCACAAGCGCGTTCGAGCGGCTCGGGCCCGCCGGCGTACTCCGCGCAGTTGATCCAGGTCAGGAGCAACGCCTCGGTATTTGCGCGCTTGGATAGATATTCAGCACATTCGCTGTAACGTCCAGCGCGGGTCAGCGCCATCACTTCACGAGCGATCTCCGCCTCAGGATCGAGCGCGCTCGGAGCGGCGCTGGGCTTCGGCTGACGGGGCGTTCGCGGCGAGGAACGCTCGCTGGTTTGCTCTTGCGGGGCTGGCGTCGAGCGAGGCTGCATGATGGCAACAGCCGCGGCTGCGGCGACGACCGACACGGCGACGACCGACACAACGCCCACAGCGATCGCCGCGCGAACGCGCGTTTGCTTGGGCTTCGCGCAATTGCGCAGGGCCGCGAGCAAGCCCGTCATGGAGGCATAGCGGGCAGCCGGTGCTTCAGCCAAGGCAGGTATCAGCGCGCTGACCAGGCGCCTCACCTCAGCCGAGGTCGCTTCGTTGAGCTGGAGGCCGCGCGCCATCGCCTGACCAACCTCGGCTGCAGAGTTGTTCGCGAAAGGCAGCACGCCGGTGAGCGCCTCAAAGGCCATCACGGCGAAGCTGAACTGATCGCTTTGAGCGTCGGCGCGAACGCCAGCCAGCTGCTCGGGCGCCATATAGCGTTGGGTGCCTGGCAGCGAGGTAGCCCCCGCTGACGGGCTATCCACTGCCAACAGGGCCAAGCCGAAGTCGCAAAGTCGAGGGCTGCCGCTGTCGTCGAGCAGCACGTTGTCTGGCTTCACGTCGCGATGCACGAGCCCAGCTGCGTGCCCGGCCGCGAGCCCTTCCCCAACCTTGCACAGGACGTCCACGACCTGTGCCGGTGAGCGCGGTTGGCGAAGCCAAGCGCGCAAGGTCCCACCGCGCATCAGCTCGGAGACGAGGAAGTTGAGACCGCGCTCCGAGCCGACCTCGAAGATCGGCAATACGTGCGGATGCGACAAAAGGGCCAGCGCCCGCGCTTCACGCAGCACGAGCTCCTCACTGCGCGAGGACGACAAGAGCTTGAGCGCGACTTCACGCTGCAGCTTGGGATCGAAGGCCGAGTAGACGACGCCCATCGCGCCTTCACCCAGCAGCGTCCGCAGCTCGAAGCGGCCCACGTGCGTTCGCTGGGCCGGTCCACCGAACAAAGCGGCAAACGTCTCCGCGCGCGCCTGCCCGCGCACCAGCCGTTCGACCGGACCGCCGGCCGAGTCTGTGGAGGCGGTATCGCTTGCCTGGGGCGCCATCGAAGCCAACTATACGCGCGCCGAAGCGCGATTGTTCCAGTTGACTTAATCTTTCCGTGGGGCCCTCTTCGCCCGCCGGCCACGAGGCCAATTAAGCTCGTTTAAGTGCACGCAGCGCTCGGCCGAGCGCACATGGGTCGGGTGAAAAGTCGATGGCTTTGCCTTGTGTCCCTCGCCCTTGGCCTCGCAGGCTGCGGCGGAATCGCGGTCATGGATGCGCTCGAGGAGGATGGTGGAACGCAGGAGGACGCAGAGAGCCGACGGGTCATCGCCATCTCAGCGGGCGGCTACACCACCTGTGCGTTGCGGGCGGACCACACTATCACCTGCTTTGGCGGCGGAGTCGGCAGCACCCCGCAAGAGCTGCCGTTCTCGCCGTCGGTCGAAGTCGCGGTTGGAGCTCGCGGTGTGTGTGCGCGAACCAAGCTTGGGACCGTTGAGTGCATCGACCTCGACTACAACCTGCCGCACTCAATCGCCGCGCCCAAGGTCGTAGCTGGGATCGACGACGCGAGCCAAATCACCGTCGGACCAGGCCATGCCTGTGTTGTGCGTTCAAACGGGCAGCTTGTTTGCTGGGGCAAAAACGAGCTCGGCCAACTCGGCAACGGGAGCTTCGAGGCCAGCGCAACGCCGACCCCGGTTGGCCTCGGACCTGTGCGCTGGGCCTCCGCCGGCGAGTTCAACGTCTGCGCGCTCACCGATGATGGGGCCTTCTGTTGGGGACGTGGAGCATACGGTGCGTTGGGCGACGGCGTGAGTTACCCATCTGAGCAAGTGGCGCCGCCCGAGCAAACCTGCCAGCCGCAGCCGGTGCAGGTCGTCGGGCTCACCGCTCCAACCAAGCTCTCGGCGGGGCTCAACGCCGCCTGCGTGGTCGATGGGCCGGCCGGTGCAGTTGCATGTTGGGGCGACGCTTCGTGGTTGGCAGAGGTCAGCGCCGCTGACGGAATCAATGACATCTACGTTGGATACGACAGCAATTGCGTCCTGCACCAAGACCGCAGCCTGAGCTGTTGGGGCCATGGTGCCTTCGGTGCGATGCCCGGGTTGAGCGACATTGAGGCCGTTACCGGCAGCTGGTCGCACAGCTGCGCGCTCGATGACGCCGGCGCCGTTCGCTGTTGGGGTACCGGCGAGGCTACAGCGTCTTGGGCACCGGACGTCGCTGACGGCGAGGAGAGCTGGGACGAACCGCGGCTGGTCGAGCTTTGAGCGGAGGGGCGGCGGGCGAGGCTGGCTCACGCCCTACCGCGCCGGACCTTCCTCGTTTGGGATGCACAGCTGTTGGCCTCTCTTAGCGTCGACCTTGCAGGTGCGCCCTTCGCCGCAGCGGCCGGCGTTGCAGAGAGTCGTGCAAACTCCCGTGCCGCTCGCGGTCTCGCGGCAGACCCCGCGGCAGTCGGAGTCTTTCTGGCAGGGGTCTCCGGGCGAGCTCCTCGAAAGCATGTAGCCGCAGGGCCCGCCGATCAAGGCGAGGAGTAGGAGGCAGGTGATGACGAGGGGCCTCATGGCGGCGCGCTGCGCCTTGCGGCGCTCCGCTTCGACGCGCGCCAAGGTCCTGGTCATGCGCTCGCCGTCCTTGGCCCGCCAGGCGCGATAGGCCTGGGCCTCGAACCCAGGGAGCGGGCGCAGGAGCTGGTGGCGGACGCGCTCACGGAGCGTGAGCTTCGACTTGCCGTCGACGTCGATGACGATACCGAGCGCACGGGACTTGGGTTGCACCGTCGCGGAGATCGTTACTCGCGGAGCGCGATGTCGCGTGGCTCTCCCCAGCCGCGGAAGCTCGACGACGTCGGCGTCGCCGTTCAGGAGCTCGACGATGGACTCGTAGCTCTCTCGCTCGCTCCCAGCCTCCACGCGGTCCAAGGCCTCCTCGAACGAGGCCTCGAGGACCTGGAGGTACTCGAGGCGCTCGTCCTCCTCGAAGTGGAACATCGAAGGCCCGCCACACAGCGCCGACCACATCTCGGCGAGGTCGAGGCTCCGGCGGGTAAGCCGGCCCTTGGTCATCGCGTCGAGCACGCGATCGATGAGCCACTCGCGGTCGCGGCTGGCGCGCTGTCCGAGGGCCTTCTCCAGGTTCAGGAACGGCGCAGAGAACTCCCGGTTCATGCGAGGCCCGTGCGCGCTGACCCAGAAGGTGTCGTCGGCCCTGCGCTCGAACCCGACGCGATACACGCGCGCCCCGGGGATCGTCGCTGGCCGACGGTCCGCGTCGCCCAGCGCGAATACGGGGGTGATCTCCAAGAGGGCGGAGAGCCGCGGAAACTCTGGTCCGAGCCGCTTTGCGGGGTGATGGTCGAAGTTTGCCGGCGTGACGTCCCGAGCATCGACGTAGACACGCTCGCTCTTCCAGTCGCTGATGTGCTGGTCGAAGCGCGTCCACCAGGTGGCGAGCGGCTCGGTCTCGAGGCGCTGTCCGTCCACATGAAGCCGGCCCGGCCACCACGGCCCCACTGCGTCCTCCACCATGCCGGCCGACTACCACGCACGCGTCATCGGCGCGAGGGGGCGCTAGACCCTGGAACGCCCTTGCATCCCACGGCGTCCGAGTCACGCTTGAGGGATGCAGCCTCCTACCCGCGTTGGAGACGTTCCGCAGCGTGTGCTCGAAGAGACGCGCGCGTTCGTGGCGAAGCAGCGGACGCTGGAAGATGTAGTGCGCGGAGTGCTACTGGCGGGCGGCGCGCTCTGTGATGTCGTGGTTCAGGACGAGTACACGCACGACGTGGTGGTGAGGCCCACGGCCACGAGCAAGCACTTCCTGGTCTACGATACGACGTGACTGGGTGGTTTGACGGCGGTCGCCGTCTGGGATCACCAACCGACAGCCGAAGAGCTGCTTAGGGCGCGCGTTGCAGCCGGTTGGGAGCCGGTGCCGACCGCCACCAAGGCGGGCCCGCGGGTGCTCGGCTATGCGGCGTGTTTGGTGCGCTAGCCACGTAATCGATCGCTTCGGGTGGTAGCGAAGCGATGGCTGTCTCCGGCCGAGGCTTTACGGCTGCGTGAGGTGGCCGTAGAGCGTTGGGATGCTGCGTTTTCCCACTTGGTCCTTCGCTTGGTGCGTCCTTCTCGGCGGCGCGGCCTGCACCGACGAGGGGACCTCGGGCAGCGCCGGTGCGGGTAGCTGCGAGAGCGCTTGTGCGGGCTCGGCGCAGACCTCGTCGGGTGCGGGCGGTGAAGGCGGCGCAACCTCGAGCGGTGGCGCCGGCGCGACCACGGTGAGCGGTGGCGGCGGCCAGGGTGGAGAGGGCGGGGCACCGTGGACCGGCGTGCCAATCGATACGCCGCTGCGCCTGCTGTTCATCGGTAACAGCTTCACGCACCAAGGGCCTGTACCGCACATCGTGCGGGACCTCGCGGCCTCGGTTGGTTGGCCCAAGCCCGAGGTGGAGTTCAGCGCGCCGGGCGGGGTTACGCTGGCGTTCCATAGCACGCTGCCGGAGACGCTCGCGCTCGTCGACCAAGGTCAATGGAGCTTCGTCGTGTTGCAAGACCTCTCGACGCGGCCGACCGATAACGCCGGGGATCCGGCCGCGTTCAAGAGCGACGCCACGTGGTTTTACGACCGCATCAAGCAAGCGAGCCCGCAGGCGCAGGTGGTCCTTTATGAGACCTGGGCGCGCCACCCCGAGCACGATATCTACCCGGGCACCTTCAGTGATCCGCTCGAGATGCAGGCGCAGCTGCGATACCACTATAACGACGCGGCTAACGTCTATATCCCGGCCAATGCGCAACAGCGTTCGGCGCCGAGCGAGGTTTGGGTCGCTCCGGTTGGGGACGCTTGGGAGGCGCAGCTCGCCTCGCCCAACGCGCTCGGGCTGCACGCCTCCGACCTCTATCACGCCAATGCGACCGGCCAATATCTCAACGCCCTCGTGCTTTATTCATCTATTTACGGCGTCACGGCGACCGGCGCGGCGAGCCTCGGATTGTCGGCGCAAGACGCAGCGACCTTGCAAGCGGTCGCCGATGCAACGACGGGCATCACGCAGACTCCCCCGCCCTTCCCTGAAGCAAGCTTCGAGATCGGGCAGAGCGTGCAGATCGACTTCGGTGCGCTGCCGACGAACGCCAGCGGGTGGAACGTGGTCAACGATTGTTTCGGCGGCGCGGTGTACGGCCTGGTTGACTCGATGGGCGAAGGGACGAGCGTTGATGTGCGCATCAGCGATGCTTTCAACGGCTCGAACGAGCTGGGGCTCACCACGAATACGCTGGGTTACCCGAGCGAGGTCTCGCAAGACGCCTGCTGGGTCGGCTCCTTCGATGGGCACGGCCCGGGGCTCAGTGAGCTAGGCGTGGTGGAGCTCAACGACGTACCCGATGGCAATTACGAGCTGGTGCTGTTTGCCTCGCGTTCGGGGGACGACGGTGGACTCGGCCGGCTTACGCGTTTCACCGTTGGGGGCAGCTCGCAGGAGCTCGAGGTGAGCGACAACGCCAGCAACGTCGTCACTTTCTCCAACCTCACGCCGCAAAACGGCTCGCTCGCGATCGAGGTGCGCGTCAGCCCCAATGGCACTGGTCGCTTCGGTTACCTCGGTAGCCTGCAGTTGACGAAGACCGCCGATTGAAGCTTAGGTTGGTGGGCCGCCCTCAACGCAATAGCGTTAGAGCGCCTCACTGCAGCGCAAAGGTAGCGACGACCGCCTTGTGATCGCTGCGGCCCCCTGGCATCACCGTGGCCGACTCGAGCTCGAGGTGCGCGCGGTTAAAGGCCAGGTGGTCGAGCTGAAAGTCGAGCGCGGGCTGGGCACCGGCCCAGGTCCACGTTGTGTCGCGCACACGACCTTGGGGCAACGCGTTCTCGAAGCCGGCCGTCGCCAGCTCCGTAAAGAGCTCCGCTTCGGGCTGCTCGTTCATGTCCCCGCCGATGATGGTCGGCAGATCCGGCCGCAGACCTTGCATCAGCTCACGCGTCTCGCGCGCCCGGTCGCCTCGCGTCTTGAGGTGGGTGGCGACCCACTCCGGCGGGTTCGCCACGGCGGGCTTGAGGTGAAGGTTCAGCAGCTGCACCTCGCCAACGAGCGTCGTGACAACAGCGTGCTGCGCCGGGAACCAGCCGATCGGCGACGGCAGCAGTTGTTCTTCGACCAGCGTGCCTTTCGCACAGATCGCCAAGCCCTCGGGCAGTAGTCGCTTCGGATGGTGGAAGGTGCAAAACGCAAAGCGCTTTTCCAGCAGCGGGCGAAGCGCGCCCTCCCAAACGGCGTTCGTCTCTTGGAGCAGCAGCACGTCGGCCTCCAGGCTTGTCGCTCGTGCGAGCGTCTCAGCGTCGACGCTGCCTTCATCTTCGGCGAGCGCGTAAAGCACGTTGTAGCTCGCCACCGTCAAGCGCTTGGGTTGCACCTCCGCTGCCGGCGTAGCCTGCTCGGACTCGGGTCGAGCTTGCTCCGGCGGCAACGCAGGAGAGCTCGAGGCTCTTTCTTGTTGGCCTACCGCGTAGCCGCACCCCGACAGCGAGAACACAACGAGCCACAAGCTTTGCATGCCGCCTTATCGGGCGAAGACCTTGGAGTGTGACAGGCCAGCGAAGCCGTTCGTGCTGTCTCAGAACGGGCCAACGTTGATCTTGAGGCGGCTGCGGTCGGCAAAGCCGACCGGAAGCTCAGCGCCCCAAACGGCCTCGGTCATACATGTGCGGCGAGCGACTGCAGCCGCATCATCGCTCGTGGCCACCGTCACCTCGACGATCTCCCGCCAGGTGGACTCGACCGTCACGGAGGTGATGCCACCACCACAACCATCGGCCAGCGGCTTGAGCAACGTGGTCAGGGCGTCCTTCGCGTCAAAAAACAGGGCGGGCGGCTTGGTGCGGTGACTCCCGCCCAAGCGGCCCGAGCCGCTCCCGAACCCGATGCCTGTGTCCTCGAGGCCCTCCGTTGAGGGCCGCACCCCCGGCTCGATCGCGAGGTAGCTGGTGACTGGCGAGACGGCACCACCGAAGGTCGCGAGCTTCATCATCTGCTCATCGCTGAGGGACCAATGCAGCTCATTGCCGAACGCGAGCGCCGCCTCGCGCCGCCCAAAGCCAGCATCGGGGGTGATCTCCTTCGCGATCGGCGTGGACCAACGTTCGGCGGAGAGGCTTAGTTTGTCGAACGAGGTCGCGCCGATCTCTCGCCAATCGAAGGACTCGCCCTCGAGCAACTCCAGCGGAGCCGTGTCGAGTACGGTCGTTCCGGAGCGGACCACGAGCTTGTGCAGTCGCGTCGGACGAACCAGCTCCTCGAAGGTGCGCTTGGTCTCGTTCGCGTCCTCGTTGGGACCCGCGCTGCCGCTGAAGTAGAGACCGCCGGTCGCCCGCGGCACCACCGACCATGGGCTCTCCTCCTCCGGGCTCAACGACAAACCGAAGCCCGACAACGAAACCAGGTGAAGCACGCCGCCGCGAGGCGTTGCCTTCGCTGCGACCTCCGGCGTCAGCGTCTCGCGCGTGACCAAGTCGGTGAACAGGATCACCCGCCGCGCTGCATCCACCGGCGCTGTGGCGAGCAAGCTCTGCGCGTGCCGCATCGCGACCTCGACCTCGCTGCCATTGCCGCGGGCGAGGCCCTGCTGATCGAGGGCGAGCTGCGCATCAGCGACCGACACAAAGCCGTCGGTCAACGGGACCGCGGTGCGATTGAAGCTCGCTACGTGCACCTTCACGTCGGCCGACTCAAAGTGACTGAGCGCGGCCTTCGCTGCGGTGCGATAAGCCGATAGCTCATCATCGTCGATCGAGCGGCTAGTATCGAGCAGGAGCACGATGCGGGCCTTCTCCGGCAGCGTGGAGATCTGCTTGGCGGCGCTCACGCGATACGCCGCCAGCGTCAGCTCGTCATCCACCGGCACCTTCGCCAACAGGCCCGACCAAACCGGTACGGCGCGCGGCTCGAGCGCGATTACCCGCGGCGCCGAGAGGTCTGTCTTTACCGCCTCCTCGCCGTCGATCAAAAGCTTGCCGAGCGAACTCTGCACGACGACGTCGGGGGTGACCTCACCGGTACCAAGCTCCGGCAAGCTCAACACCGACTGCCCTTTGGTCCACTTGGTCGGGAGCGTCAGCGTGTATTCGACCGTCTTTTCCTGGTTGGCGAGACACGGGAACACCTGCAGGGCGAGGGTGCCTTGATTACGCCAAGAGAGCAGCGCCGGGTCTTTCGGGAAATAGCCGCCAACACCGGTCAGCTCGCGGTACTTCTCCGCCGCTGCTTCGGCCTCCATCAACTCGCCTGTGTACCAAGTCGGCTGGCCGTCGGTGTAGGCGAGTGTTCGCAGCCCGGTGGCTGCAGCACCGCCCGGCAGATTGAGGAAGAAGGTCGCCTGATCCGAGATGTCTCCGCCATTCCACACCGTGCGCCGTACGCGCATCGTCGCGTGGTCCGCGTGCATGGTGACCACCACCTCATGCCGCTTCTCGACCAACGCCTCTGAGCGCGTCCAAACGAAGGAATCAGCACGCGCAGCGAGCGGCGCGGTGAGGGCGAGCAGGGGCAGCAGGGCGGGTCGTAGGCGCACGGGGCAAGGACACGCGATGGGTCGTGAGGTTCCCGCAAATTGTCGCAATCATCGAAATGGCTGGTGACGCGCACGCCGGTTCCCGGAGACGTCGGTAGGGGCTACGGTCGAGGCGTGGGATCGAAGGTGGCGCTGCGATTGAAGAGAGGCGCAAGCGCACTGACGTTGGCTGCCATGAGCGGCCTCGTCGGCTGCGGGCCCATCCTCTACCCAGCGCCGACAGGCCAAGTACCGATCGCGCCGCCAGCGCAGCTGTTACGGCTCGCAGCGAGGGATACGAGCGCCGTAGCGTTGTGGGCCCCGCCGGCGGCGGGGAAAGGCGTCGTCGTCTTCTTTCATGGCAACGCCACCGATCTTGCGGGCATGACCTGGTTCGCGGCCGCACTGATGAATCAGGGCTATGGGGTGATGTTGGTTGAATACCCCGGCTACGGCGTCGCCCCCGGTTCGCCCAGCGAGAGTGCGATCTATGCGTCGGCGGCGCTTGCGCTCGATGAGCTTGCGCAGCTCGGGGTTGCACAGTCGCGCGTCGTGCTTGCTGGCCAGAGCCTGGGCTCCGGCGTAGCCGCCGAGATGGCCCAGCGTGGCTACGGCGCGCGTTTACTGCTTATTTCGCCCTTTACCTCGATACCCGACCTCGTCGACGGCATCGTCCCGTTCGGGCTTGGCGGGCTGTTTGCGACCGACCGCTTTGACACGCTGAGCAAGGCCACCTCGCTGAAGCTGCCCACCGTGATCGCGCAAGGCGACGAGGATTGGCTGGTACCGCTCGAGATGGCGCAGGAGGTTGCAGACAAGCTGCCCAACGCTCGCATGGTGGTATTCGAAGGGGGCGGTCACAACGACCTGTTCGAGCGAGAAGACGGCGCGCTAATGCAATTGATCTATCGTTTAGCGGACTCTGTTGCGGTGCCGCCTCAATAGCTATCTACGAGGCGGCTTGCGGCGAGCCAGCACTAAAGATCGAGCCACCATCACCCGCGAGGCGCCCGCGCACTAGAGGATCGACACCTCTTTCTCGAGGCTCGCGACGGTGGTGGGGAGCGAGCCGTCGCCCTCCCCGCCCTCAACTGGGTTGCACGAGTTGCCGCCCTCGGCACAGCGTTGGAGTTCGATCAGCAGCGTCCCGCTCACCGGCTGATCGTCGTCGAGCGTGATGGTCAAGCCGCTCATCTCCGCCCATTCGCCACCGCTACAGTTCGGACCGCTCCACACCCTGTCCGCCAGGACACTGCCGTCCACGACCAGCTGAGCGCGGTAGAAGTCTCCACTCTGCGCCTGGGACGAACGCACCGAGAAGCTGAAATGCTGCCCCCCCTGAGGTCCGTACTCCAAGGTGAACGAGACGGTGTTCTCGTCGGCTGCCTCGAAAGGCAAGGGCTCATACTCCTCGTCCATCTCGTACTTGCCCAAAAGCAACGTCGCGGACTCGCTCTCTCCGGCGGCGATGCAGTTCTCGTCACTCGGTGCCGCTGGCAGCGGCGCGGGCGGATCGCACGCAGTAGAGAGTAGCATTGGACCCAAAGCCGTAAGCGTCGACAACAAGCGCATAGTCCGCCATGAGCAGGTTCTGTGCCGCACTTGGCTTTGCACGCCCTACGAGCGCTGACGGAGCATTTGCCTCTGAGCGGCGCGTTGCCCCTGACAACCGTGTCAGGACCGTCCCAGTGAAGCGCCTCGCGGCTAGCGGGTGGCACACTCAGGCTGCCGTTCTTGCGGCGTCTGGGAGGTGGTGGCTTTCTCGAGCACGGGCGTGCTCACGTCGGGCCGCCGGTGCCATCGGCGGCGATCTTGTAGGAGAGCTCGCCCATCTGGCTGCCAAGACCGCGCTCGGTGCGCCAGCGCAGCCGCACGATCTGCTGCTCGATCGCGGCGGCCTCGGAGCCGGCGTTGACCGGGTTGAGCTTGCCGATCGATTCGAACTGCACGCCCTCGGCCGACTTCACCACCACCCAGCGGTAGGACAGGATGTACTTGTTGGGACCGTCGTCGAAGGTGCGCCAGATCAACTTGAGATCAGCGCCCTGGACCGTCGCCGTGAGTTCGCGTTGCGTCGCTGCATCGTCTTTGGGCGCCTTGGCACGAACGTCCGGCTTCAAATCTGCGCGCACGTCGACATCAGCGCCGACAGGTCCCACCGGCGTTGTCTCACCGCGGTTGCAAGCGAGCAGAAAGACGAGGCAAACCGCGAGTGACAATCGCTTCATCGGCGCAGTCTACACAGCTGAGAGCGTTATCACCCGCTCAAGCTGCAGCGAGCTATGCTCGCCCGCATGAGCACCAGCGCAGCCCATCTCGACGTGAAGCTCGACGCAGCTTTGAAGCGTGTTCGCACGGTCCTCGACAACACGCGGCAACCGCTCTACCCGGCCGATGTTCCGCACGCATACGACGACAAGTACGAGCTGGCGCAGTTCCTGGTCCGCGGCGGCGTCGCGGCGGTGCTCGAGTGTTTGACGGCGCTCGGGCTCGATGCGGAGGGGCTCGCGACGCTGCGTACCTGGGCGCAAACACGCTCGGTGACCGTCAGTCTGCGCGCCGAAGAGACCTGCACCTTCTCGCGCGAAGAGTCGCGCAAGGAGGAATCGAAGCACGCGCACGTGACCGAGGTCACTTCCTCCAGCGGCAGCAAGACCACCGTCACCGATTCGGTCGTGACCACGGTGACTGAGTACTTCTGGGCCTTCGGCTTCAAGTATGAGCTCGTCGCCTACCAAGGCACCGCGTTGTCTCCCGCGGTCAGCCTGCTTGCACGCGAGGCCAGCGTCGAACTGAAGACGCTGGTCAAGACCTCGCCGCGGCCGCAGAGCGTGGTGCGCCCGCCTACCAACGGCGATCTTACCTGGCTCTTGCAACAGCTGGACACTGACGGTCGCGTCGCCTTCAGTATCGATCGTACGGCCGCGTCCTGCCACACGCCGCGACGCAACCGCGAGGTCGAAGCAGCCCTGGTTGCAACCGCCGATCTCAACAGCTGGAGCCGCCGCGTCGCCTCCTACTTCGTCTCTGAGCTGTTTCCGTCGCAGTGCCTCGAGGGCTTGGATCTCGGCGCGCTGCGCGACGATCAGGTGTTCGTCCCGGTGCTGCCAGTGTTCGAGAGCAACCTGCAAAACGATGGCCTGCTCCCGGCCGAATATCTGCAGGCTTTTCTGGCCGAGCAAAAGCGAAGTCTGCAGGAGAAGCGAGATGAGCTCGCGCGCGTGTTCCCCGCCGAGGCGGCGATCTCTCCGATCGAGGCGCGCCTGATCGTGACGCTGTTGCACGCCGGGCGCGTGTGCGGCGCGGTTTGGCAGGGGCTCGACTACGTCGAAGGGCTGCTGCGTCAGCAGCTGGTCGCAGCCATCGGCAAGGAGCTCACGCCGGCCGATTTCAGCGCCTATATGGATTTCCACTACCGCAAGCTGGTCAAGCCGGAGTTCCAACCCAAGCCGTTCTCGTACGCAGTTCGTCGTCAGGATCATTCTCCGGAGGGCGTGCTTAGCCTGGAGGTTACACAAGCAGACGGCGGCCTTTCGGAGTCGATCCTCACCAGCGTCGCCAGCAGCGTTGCCTCGCGCCCGATGCAGTTCGCAATCGACGCCTCCACGCGGGTGAAGTTCCTCGGTGAGCGCCACTTGCATGCCTGGGTCGCGCATCGTTTCTCGGGCTCGGCCGAGCTTTCGCTGCGGCTCGTGGCTCGCGCGCGTCAATTCAGCAGCTTCATCCTGCTGGTCGGTCGCATCGCCTCGGCGGACAGCTTCGAGCCCAAAGCCGCGATCATCGTGCAGAACAAGGATCTCTTGAAGATCCCGCTCTTGCTCGAACAAATCCCGACGCCCAAAGAGTTCCGCGACGCCATCGAGTCGCTCTCACCGGAGCAACAACGGTTCGCCAAAGCCGTGCGCGCGATGCAGCTGGAGAGCACGCTGTTCGGTGTAGCGGTGATTCAGATCAAGCCGCAGCTCGAGAAGCTGCTCAACCTGCCGAGCGACAGTTTGACCAAGGAGATCAAGCTGACCCAGGAGCTGCTCAACCTTTTCATCGAGTACCAAATCCCGAGCGATCTACTTTCTTACGATGGTCCGGAAGAGGCCACCGCGGCGGAGAAGCTCGGCTGTGTTCGAGAGTACGCCTCGCGTATGGACGAGATGATCAGCCTGGCCAAGAGCCGCGCGATCGAAGAGGCAGACGAGCGTCGAGACTACGAGGGCGAGACCAACCGTCCGCCGCCGTCGTACGGCGCTATGCGCACGCGCTCGATGGAGCTGGGCATGGCAGGATATGCGCCGCCTCCTCCGCCGATGATGGCAGCGGCACCGATGATGATGGGGATGGCGGCGCCTGCTGGCGCGCCTGCGCCTGGTTATCCGCAACCGCCCCGGTCTCCCTCGCCGGAACGGAAGGAGCGCTCCGCTTCGACGTCCAAGGCGATGCCGAGCCCCCAGGCGAAGCCGGTCGCCCAAGCGACCGCGGTGGCCGCGCCCCAGACGCCGACGCCTTCACCGCGCCCGACGGCCAGCGCCGGCGCGCCTTCTACGGCCGGCGCCGCAGAGAGCGGCCCGATCGTCGATTACACCGCCATTCCCCGGGAGCTCGACCGCAAGCTGGACCTGCTCGACCAAGACAGCACCCTGCGCCCGACCATCCTCAACCTCGGTAAGACCTGGTCGCGTGAGGCGCGCGAAAGCCTGCTCTCGGAGGCCGTCGAAGCGAGCCTGAGCAGCAAGCAACAAGAGACAGAACGCAACAAAGCCTTCGACCTGCTCGACGCTTTGTCAAAGTCGGGCGCGCTGATGATCGACGACGCGAGCCTGCACGTGGTGATCGCGGCAACCCACAGCTTCGACAAAACGCTGCTCGAGACGGTGATCCAACAGAACGTCAACCCGGTCGAAAAGGTCGAACGTTCGCTGATGATCCTCGCCTCGACCATCCATCGCCAACCGGTCGCCGACTTGCTCGCCGACGAGCAGAAAGAGCGCTTCGCGACCTACAGCCCGAAGCTGCTACCGCCGGCGAGCGACGAGAGCTGAGGCGCTCAAAGTCGCGCTAGACTGGAATTGGAGCTGGGCGAGCGCGCTGAAGCAGCGCTGAACGCTCAGCGCCCCAGCTGCGCCTTGGCTGGCCGCTGCCTCGCGTACTCGAGCAGCGCCATGCAGATGCACGCCCAGGCGCCGCCCGCGGCGAGGCCGGCCACCACATCCGACAGATAGTGAACGCCGAGGTACATGCGACTAAAGCCCATGATCAGCGTCCAACTGACCGCCAAGCCAACCGTCGCGCGGCGCCAGATCCGGCGCGACGGCGCTAAGCGAAACGCCGCATAGGCGAGCATGGTCACCGCCACCATCGTCCCCATCGAGTGGCCGCTGGGAAAGCTGAAGCCGGAGGCGGTGATGATGGGATCGACGAAGCTCGGGCGTTCGCGAGCGAAGCCGCGCTTGAGCAGGCCGTTGAGCACCGCCGTGCCGATCATCGAGAGCACCCAGCCGAGCGCGAGCCCGTGTGCGCGTGCGCGCAGCAAGACCGCAGCGCCGATCACAGCGAGCGCGGTGAGCGCGGTGAACTCGCCGAAGAAGGTCACGAACTTCAACGTCGACACGCCCCACGGCACCGCCGACGCGTGCAGGCTCTCGGCGACGCGCTGATCCAGCGCTACCAGCGGCCCACCGCTGTGGACCTGCCAAGCGAGCCCAGCGAAAAGAGCGAGGCACAAGGCGAAGATCCAAGCGATCGTACGATAGAAGGCGGCTCGGGTCTGCATCGAACGTTGGTCGGGCGTAGCACGGACGCGCGGTTACTCGATCCAGATCCGCCGCACGATCCACCCCTGCTTGCGCGCCTCGGCGACGACCCTTGCCACCAGTGGCCAAGCGACGTCCGGCGCCGCCGTGATCTCGAGCGTCGGACCTGCGCCGTTCTCCCGCGCGGGGAGCGCAAGCCAGAGCGCCTCCGCGGCGCCCTTCGTCGTCGTGGTGGCAGCTCCCGACGAAGGGCGTAGGGTCGCTACGAGGTCAGCACCGGAGGCCTGCAACTGCAGCGTCGGCTCTGTCGGCTTCGTGCCTTTCGCCAGCGAGCGCACACAACGCGCGACGACCGGGGAGGCGTCGAGGACGTAGCTCGCGCGCTCGAGATCGAAGCTGCCTCGCTTGCTCGCGCTGGCGAGCGCCGCACGCTTCGGCGTGGTGTCCCGGATGAACTCGCGGAGCGCGCCATCGTTCCCGACGAGCGTCGCGAGGTCGGCCTCGGACGGGAGGCGCGCGCCTCGCTCGCACGGTGCCTTCCCTGCAGCGTCGAGCGCCGGTTGCGACTCCGGCGCCGCCCACTCGAGGCGCCCACGACGGTCGACGATGACCGCGTCGATCGGAACGTAGATGCCCAACTTGCGCATCGGGTCGGGGCAAGCGAAGGGATACCCCGCGGCGCAGGAACGCCGCTTGAGCTCGAAGAACTCGGGGCTCCCACGGAGGGTAGGCCACGCCGAAAGGCCGTCTGCGAGGTCACTGCAGGTCGATGGGCTCGGTCGCTCACAGACGGAAGCGAGCCAAGCGATGACGTCTTGCGCCTTCTGTTCACCCTGCAGCGGCAAGCTGAGCGCGAGGGTTCTGCAGTCCTTCGCGTCGCCGAGCTCGCAGCCGTGCCGGGCCAGCGCGAGCCCGCGTGCCGTGGCCGCCTGCGCGCGCGCGTCACCTCGCGCGGCCCCCGCTCCGCCAGTCGCGCCGAAGGCCTTCGCGAGCATGAGGCACCCGACCGTCGAGCCGCGCTCACACGAGCGGTCCAGTAGACCGAGCGAGTCGCTCGCCCGCATCTGCTCCGGCGTCTCGGAGCCATCAAAATCGGCGGCCTCGAGGCACGACTCCGCGTGCCCAAGCTCGCAACCGACGCGGAGGAACCGTCGCCAACGCAGTCGCCCCGCCGGACCCTGGAGCTCCGCGACGCCCGGAGGCAGCTGGGCCGCCTGGCTGGCCAGCTCGCAGCCGTCTCGTTCCTTGGCGAGACATCGCTCCTCCGCGAGCAGGAAGCCTCGCGACGCCGCCTCCGCCGCCTTCTCCGGCGCGAAGCCCGCCCACAAAAGGCAGCCGCGTACGTCTCCGGCGTCACAGAGCTTCTCCACCACCGGCTGGGCCGCGCGTACGGCCTCGAAGCTCTCTTGAGAGGCGTTCAGGCTCGCCACTACGCACGCTGTGGAAACGCCGAGCTCGCACTGGCGCGCGACGGCGCGATCGACCCGCGCACGGTCGTTGGGCAAGCCGGGCGCCCCCGCGACGACCGGCACCAACGCCTCGCAGGCGCGCGGCTCACCATCGTCGCACGCGCGGTCGAGGATCGAGAGCGTCTGCGTCACGTCGGCCGCGAGCGGATTCTCCCGCAGCAGCTCCCAAGCACGTTCGCAAGGCACACCCCCTCGGCCGGAGCACGCGCTCACACACGTTGGGACGTCGTCGCAAGGCCTCAGCGGACCAAGCTCCGTGGCTTGCGGACCGACCGACCCAGCCACGGGGCTCCGCGCGCAGCCAGCGAGCACCATGAGGGCACCGGCGACCCCGAAAGCGACCGCGCACGCTCGCGCGATCATCGTGAGGCCCCGCAGCCCTGCTGTGCGCCGATGCAATCCGGGTCGCAGCCGCGGGGGTCGCAGCGAGTACTCCCGTAGTCGCAAACGCACGAGCCGCAACCGTCGTCGGCTGGGGTCCGCTCCTGATCGGCCAAGAACTCGTCCCCGCCAAAGGTGCGATCACACGACGGGTGGCAGAGATCGAAGCAGCTCGCGCCGAGCTGCTCGTCGCAGGTGCACTGGTGGCACTCCGATACGAGCTGTGACTCACCGAAGGAGACGACGACCGGCTCCTGCGCGGAGTACGGGACCAAGCAGCCGTCCGTTGGACAGGGCGCCTCCGTATCGCGAACGCAGCTCCCTCCGCCCGCGTCGCAGGTGCAGACGAAGCAGCCCTCTACGCGCACCGTCTCTCCCGGCGCGGCGCGGGTACCGTCGACGAAGACGCACACGTCCTCTTCGCAGCCAACGCGACGCGAGCAGCGCCCGCCGTAGGTCGTGCATTGGCAGATGGTGCAGCTGTCGATCACGTCCGCCCCGAGGTACGGGATGTCGTGCCCCCGCACCTGGCAGTCGCCGAACAGGCTGAACGGCGACGGACGCGAGATCATTGTGTTTGGGATCGGCGGCGGGACGGGCTCGTCGAACGGTGCGGGGATGATGGCGCCCGACGAGAGCCCACCGTTTCCACCGGCTCCGCCGAGCGCGCCGCCGGCTCCACCGCCGCCCGCAGCCGGCGCACCGCCGCTCGGGGCGCCACCGCTCGACGCGCCGGTGCCGCTCGACTCGTCGCAAGCGCACAAACACCCGACGACGAGCAGCATAGAGATGGACGTGCGCGTCATGGGGCTAACGTGTCGGGGCCGAAGCGCCGAGTCAAGGCGCGTCTCTCGACGAGGACGCGGCGACCTTCAGTGAGGCTCGCGGAACGGAACGCCGAGCTCTTCGCCCAGATCCGCCAGCATCACGCGCATTCGCTCGGTGCGGCGCAGGGCAACGGCGCGCCCTGCGGGGGTCGTCATGGTCGCCGCGAGCTTGAACAGCTTCACGAAGAAGTGATCGACGCTGAACGCCTTGTCGTCGAGGCTTCGGCCCTCCGCCCACGGGTCCTCCGCGTGAAAGTAGCGACCGCCGAGCCGCGTGCCGGTCGAGATCGTCCGGAAGACGCCGAGCACCCCGAGCGCCTCGAGCCGATCGGCGTCCTGCAAACAGCGCCCGAGCGTCGAGGTCGGCACCGCGCCGCGGCTGTAGCTGTGGTCGCGGATCGCCTCGCAGACGAGCCGGCGCTCGCCCGCTGAGTAGCCCTCCCGCGCGAGTAGCCCGTCGGCTACGTCGGCGCTCTTCTCGCTCGCCTTCGCGCGATCCGGGTGATCCTTCGGCACGTTCACCACGTCGTGCAGCAGCGCCGCGGCGACGCCGAGCCGCGCCTCGAAGGCGCCCTCCCCCAGCCGCATCGTGAACAGCGCGACGCGGAGCGCGTGCTCGAAATCGTGGCCGGGATCGAGGTCGGCGCCGAGCAGCGCGCGCGCCTCGCCCGCGATCGCCGCGAGCGGCGCGGTCCCGATCACCTCGCGGATCCTGGGCAAGGTCCACTCCTCGACGCGCCCGACCGACGAGCCCGCCGCGATGTCGGAGGTGGGCAGCGGGCACTGCTCAATCGTCTCACCGTCGCAACATTCGGCCTGGTTCGCGCCGCGCATCGGGCAGCCGCCCGCGACGCACGCAGCGTGACCGTGCACGTAGACCATCTCGTTCCGACAGAGCCGGCAGCGCATGCGCGCCGTATCGACCAACGCGCGTTCGGACTCAAGCTCCTTGGAAGCAGGGAGCGCGCGTCGGGCGAGCGGCGCGTGCGCGGAGCGCAGAGAGAGCGCGTACCGGGCGAGCGGCCGCGAGCGACATTGCGCCGAGTCTCGCCGTGACACCGGGAGATCTGTCGCACCAGGGCCGGACATCGAGCCCGCCGGTGCGGTCGCGCGAGCGCCGCGAGCGACATTGCGCCCCGTCTCGCCGTAACACCGGGCGATCTGTCGCACCAGGGCCAGGCATCGAGCCCTCCGGTGCGGTCGCGCGAGCGCCGCGAGCGACATTGCGCCCCGTCTCGCCGTAACACCGGGCGATCTGTCGCACCAGGGCCGGGCATCGAGCCAGCCGGTGCGGTCGCGCGAGCGCCGCGAGCGACATTGCGCCCCGTCTCGCCGTAACACCGGGCGATCTGTCGCACCAGGGCCGGGCATCGAGCCGGCGGTGCCTTTCGATGGGCGGCGTCGGGCGGGCGGGCGGGGCTTCCGCGGCCTTCGCCGCGAGGCTCTCCGTTCAAAGCCGACTGAGGATCAGGCCCAGCACGCCGCTGGCGGCGCGAGGCTCTCCGTTCAGAGCCGACTGAGGATCAGGCCCAGCACGCCGCACAGGACGCCGGCGAAGGTCACGGCGCGACCGACCTCGAGCATGAGGGGGAGCTCGGCGCGCACGACGGGTCGCAAGCGTTCGCGAGCTTCGATCTGGCGCTCGAGGGCGTCGTCGGGGTCGCGGAACTTCCCGGCGAAGAGCGCAAGGTCGGAGGGGCGGCCGGTTGGCGTGTAGTACTGGATGGCCGTGCCGGTGAGAGCCATCGTCGCACCGGTTGCGATCAGCAGGATGTAGAACGCCAGGCCGGTGGACCGCGCGAGCCCGAAGCTCAAAGCAACCAGCGCCAACGCCCCTCCCGCTCCAAACCCCAACCACCTCATGCGAAGCACGGTATCACCAGCTGCGCCTAGCCCGCACGGTGCCTAGGCAGCGCGGTGCCTGGCCCACGCCGCGCCTAGCCCGCACGGCGCTTGGCCCTGGCGGCGGCTAGCAGCGCCAAAGCGACGACCCACCCTGGCGACCGATCCGCCGGCGCGTGCGCACATCCGCTGGCGTCGCTCGCGCCCGAGGCAGGGCTTGCGCCCTCCCCGCTCGCACCCTGCCCGCTCCCCGGGCTCGCACCGCCCGACCCGCTCGCACCGCCCGACCCTGCGACCAGCGGCGCTTTGCACGCATCCGCAGCCACCGCATCGAAGGAAGCGCGCAGCAACGCGACCGGGTTGTCGCTCGTTTCGGCGTCGGTATCGGCGGACAGGCGCAGCGGCTCGCCCTCGCGCGGGTCGAGCGCGAGCGTGGCGGATAGCGCCGGCTTTCGGTAGACGAGGCAACGCGAATCACCGTGCAGATTCGCGCCGGCAGCCTCGATGGCGCGCAACAGCCGTTCGCCCAAACCACAGTTCTCAGCCCCGACAAACGCCTGCTGGGCGAGCTCGAGCGTGGCAGCATCGGTGAGGATGTTGCCTTGCACCGAAGCAACGAAATCGCCGATCTCAAAGCTCTGATGCTGCGCGACGCTGAGCGCCTCCGGCCCGGTGAAGATCGCCATCGCGCCGCTCTCGTCTACCACGGCATATTGACGCAGCGCGAACGACGGATCGTAAGCCGGGTCGAGCAGCGCGCTCAGCACCTGCTCCGCCGTCCTGCCCTTCCCGAGCGCTTGCACCGCGTTTTCGTTCGCGCCGGCCAGCAAGTACGACTGCGTCATCACCGCGCCGCGCGCAGCCGCGTCCGCATTCGTCGCGCCGTACACCAGCTCCACCGTATCGAGCGGCACGCACGATGCCACCGCCCCACCGAAGGTGCCGGTTGCGCGGTCGTAAGCGAGGACGGAGTAGGTCGCCTCGGCCCGCGCGGGTCGAAAGAGCGCAAGCGCCAAGCCGAAGGTTTTTACCGCTATCGCGCGCAGCCTGCTCGACGACCGTCGCACGCTCACCTCGGCCGCGCGAGCCAACGTCGCAGCTGACCGCGTTGCAAGCCCAGCGCACGCGCGGCGGCGCTGATGTTGCCGCCGTTTTCGGTGAGCGCCCGTTCAATCGCTTCGTCGGCGGGGAACTCGCTCGAGCCGGCGCGAATCGAGGCTTCGCGTTCGTCCTCGCTGGGGCCGAGTTCGAGCCCGGCCGTCTTGCTCAGGTGCTCGGGACCGACGGTCTCTTCATTCGCCATCAGCGCTTGCCGCGCTGCGTGCGCCGTCTCGCTCAGCAGCTCGCGCACGTTGCCCGGCCAGCGTCGCAACAAGCAAGCTTCAACGAACTTGGCGCTGATGCGCAGCTCGGGCGCGACCTTGCGCACCGCGATCGCGATCAAGTAGCTCAGCTCTTCGCGCCGGCTCGCAAGCGGTGGCACCGTCACCACCGGCTCGGACAGCCGATAGTAGAGGTCGCTGCGAAACTTCCCCTCGCTCACGGCCTGCCGCAGATCGCGGTTGGTGGCCGCGCAGATCGCCACGTCCACGGTGTCGGCCCGGGAACCGCCGACCGCCATGACCTCGCGCGACTCGAGCAGCCGCAACAGCTTGGGTTGCAACGACGGCTCTAGCTCGCCGATCTCATCAAGGAAGAGCGTGCCGCGGTGGGCCGCTTGCGCGTAACCCTCGGCGTCTTTCGCTCCCGAATACGCGCCCTCCTTCGCGCCGAAGAAGAGCCGTTCAGCGAGCGATACCGGGATGGCAGCACAATTGACGGCGACGAAGTTCCCTTTGGCGCGCTTGCCGTTCGCATGGAAGGCGCGCGCGTAGATCTCTTTGCCCACGCCGCTCTCACCGAGCAACAGCAGCGACGAACTCGCAGCCGCAGCCGTCACTTGTTTGAGCACCGCGCGCGAAGCGGGCCCGCGCACCACGTCCTCATGCGTGAGCACGGCCTCGGTGAACCGCGTCAGATCGTCGCACAAAAGCGCGATCGTTTGGCCCATTCGAACCACCGACGCGGCCTCGAGCACGACCTTGCCCTCGATCTTGAGGCCATCGACGAAGGTCCCATTGCGACTGCTGAGATCTTCGATCGAGACGCGGCCCGCCGCCCAGGTCGCCCGCAAATGTTCACGCGACGCGCGCTCGTCCTCGAGCCCTGCTTCGGCTAGCCAATTGCGGCCGAGCACGACGCCGCCCTTCGGGATCGGGCAGGCCATGAGCACCGCGCGCCCCGACCAAACCACGAGCAGCCCGGGCACCGCTTCACGCGCCGCTCGCGGACTGTGCGCCGACTCATCGAGGGTCTCGACCGACTTCGCAGAGGCCATCGACGCTCAGCGACCTTTCGGTCGGTGAGTCGCGGCTGGCAGCTCGCGCCAACGTTCGAGATCGGCCGGCGTGAGTGGGTCTTGGCCGGCCAAATGACGCTCCAGGTGACCCAGCGAATCGAGGCCCCAAAACAGCTCCTCGCCGACCAAAAAGCTCGGCACGCCAAAGGCGCCCGCTTGCAACGCCGCTTCGGTGTTGCTGCGCACCTTGGCTTTGACCTCATCGCTCTTCGCAGCCGCAAGCAGCTGTTCGGCGTCGAAGCCAGCGTCCTTCATCAGCGTCGAGAGCACCGCCTCATCGATCACCCCCGGCCCTCCGCCCCAGGTGGCTTTGAACAGCAGGTCGCAAAGCGCTTTGCGCTGCGGCTCTTCCATCGGCGCCGCGGTTAGACGCAGGGCCAACAGCGGATTGAACGGATGCGCCGGCGGCGGCGCGAAGGGCACACCGAAGTGGGCCGCATGGCGAAAGGTGTCTTTGAACACCCATAGGCGTTTTGGCGGGATTTCAGCAGGGCCCTTGGTACCGAGCGCATCGAGCAGCGCCGCAAAAAGGATCGGCACCAGCTCGAGATCGGCGTCTTGCCGCGCCAACACCGGACCGACCTGCGTCCATGCGAGGTAGGCGTACGGCGAGATGTAGTCGAACAAAAAGCGAACGGTGCGGCGTGCCATCGACGTGCGAGTCTATCGGCTTGCAGCGGGCTTTCCACCAACGGTGATCGCTCGCTCGCCGAGGACGCCCAACGGCTGGCCATATTCGGCCAACTGGGCCGAACGGCCCGGCGCACACTGGCCCCAATGTCGACTTCAGCGCCGCATCGCAGCGGCACCTTCGAGCAGCGCCTGGTTCATCGTAGGGACGCCGACTACGAAGCCGTTCGCACCGGCTCGATGTGGAATCAACGGGTCCCTGCGCGTTACCCCGAGGCCATCGTGATCGCGCGGGATGTGTACGACGTCGCAGCGGCGGTGCGTTGGGCGCAAAAGCGCGGGCTGCGGGTGAGCGTGAAGTCGGGCGGTCACAGCTGGTCCGGCAACCACCTGCGCGACGGCGGCCTTTTGATCGACGTAGCGGCGCTCGACGAGGTGAGCGTCGATGCTGCGCGCCACCGCGCGACCACCGGTCCAGGCCGCAAGAGCCACGAGCTCGCGGCGATGCTCGGTCGCCAAGGGCTCGCCTTCCCGACCGGCCATTGCCTCGGCGTTTGCGTCGGCGGCTATTTGTTGCAAGGCGGTTTCGGCTGGAACGGTCGCGCTTTTGGACCGGCCTGCATGAGCGTAGTCGGGCTGGACATCGTCACCGCCGAGGGCGAGCTTTTGCACGCGAGCGAAGAAGAGAATGCAGATTTGTTTTGGGCAGCGCGCGGCTCTGGAGCCGGCTTCTTCGGCGTGGTGACGCGTTTTCACCTCAAGCTCTACGACAAGCCCCGAGTAACCGCAGCCGCTGGGCAGACCTTTCCGCTCTCCGCCCTGGAGGAGGTGCTGCGCTGGATGTACGCGATCCGCGCCGAGGTCCCAGCGTCGGTCGAGCTGCAGCTGGCGATCACCGGCGACGCGGCCGGGGTGGGCGGCCCAGGCATCGAGCTGTTTGCACCGGTGTTCGCCGATTCGTTGCGCGACGCTTGGCGCGCCCTACGCTTTCTCGATTCGCCGATTCGTCGCCTAGCCAAGCTGCGCATTCCGATGCTGCCGGTGCCGCTCGGCGCGCTCTATCGCCTGGTGATGACGCACTACCCGAGCGCTCGTTACGGCGTCGACAACCTGTGGACCCACGCGCATGTCGATCAGCTCCTCCCGCACCTCGAGGACGCAGCGCGGACCTTGCCGCCACCTCCCTCGCATCTGCTCTGGCTCAACTGGTCGCCACCGGCTGGTGCGCGCGATGCGCGCATGGCCTTCTCGATGGAGGACGAGACCTACCTCGCGCTTTACGGCTGCTGGAAACGGCCGGAAGACGACGCGCGTTACGCGCCTTGGGCCGTCTCCAACGTGCGTCGCATGGAGCACCTCGCGAGCGGCTGCCAGCTCGCCGACGAGAACCTCGGAGAGCGCCCAGCGCGCTTCGTCAGCGACGATCATTTGCGCAAGCTCGATCAGATTCGCGCCGCGCGCGATCCGCGCGGGACCTTCCAAACCTGGATGGGCCGGCCATGAGCCACCCCAACCCGCGCAGGACGCTGAAGCTCGGTCTCACGCCCGCCGAGGTGCGCGACAAGCCGTACGGACGCTTCTGGAACCCGAGCATGAAGCCGCTGTCGGAGGTTGCGCGCGGCGCGCTGCTCACCGGTCCGCGGCCTGCACCGCTGTTACCGCGATACGAAGAGCTCGGCCGCATGGAGCTTGAACGCGAGAGCGGCTTCGAGAACGGCTTCGGCTTCTCCGACGAGGGCGGCCTAATCGTAGCGATTCGCACCGTGATGCCGGAGGTAACTCCGCCGATGGTCGATTGGTGGTTTGGGTGGCACAGCATCGAGCCCCAGCGCTACAAGCTTTGGCACCCCGAGGCGCATCTCCACGCCGCTTGGGATAGCGAGGACGATGCGCGCGACCCGGGATATGTCGGTAAAACCTCCTGGGTCGACGAGTACATTGGAGACACGCTGCATTCGGTGCGCATCCAGTTCATCGCGCCGCGGGCGCTCGGCTTCGACCCGGTGCAGCTCTTCGACCAACGTGAGAACTTCGTCGTCGTGTGCGCGCGCATCGCCTTTGCCCAATTGCCGATTACGATCGGCACGCTGGTGCACGTGGTGCAACGTGAAGGCGATGGCTCGCTGATGCGCTCGCGCTTCTTCCTCGGCGGGCCTCACGCGCGCGTTGGTAGCGGCGAAGGCGCCCTCACGGCTGCCGTGAGCAGCTTGGTGCGCACGGTGAAACGCCCCACCCGTCGCGACGGCGAGGCGCTACTCACGCACTGCGCCGAAGAGATGGCGCACCTCGCGAACTTTCTGCCGGAGCTCTATCAAGCCATGCGCTGAGCCTCGTTGGTCTGCGCAACAAAAGAGGCTCTGGACGAAAGGCGGTTCGCGGGCGCCCGGGGTTTGACGTCGATAGGGCGCGGCTTTACGCGAGAGCATGCTTTGCTTTCGGTCCCGGCAACGGCTTGCAACGCTTGGGCTCGCGACGCTGCTCGGTGCGTGTGGCGACGACGCGGCGAGCACCGGCACCGGGGCAGCTGGGGCAACCACCACAGGGCCGGGAACCGGCGGAACAGGCGCAACAGGGCAAGGCGGAGAGGGCGGCCAGGGTGGCGCACCACTCGTGCCGGTCCCAGGCCTCTACGCCGAATACTTCAGCGGCTATTTGGATCTCGCGCTGGCCCGAGTCGAACCGGGGATCGCGGTCGACTGGGTGGATAGCGGACCGAGTGAAGCCGTGGGTGCCGATCATTTCTCGGCGCGTTGGAGCGGCACGCTCACCCCGCCCAGCGCAGGCACGTACACGATCGCGACCGAGACCGATGACGGCGTGCGCCTTTACCTCGATGACGAACTCGTGATCGACGATTGGAACGGCCACTTCGTTACGCGCAACGAGGCCGTGGTCGAGCTCTCTGGTGCGCCTGTTGAGCTGCGCCTCGAGTACTTCGAGATCGATCTGGCGGCCTCGGCGAAGCTGTTGTGGTCGGCCGAGGGTCTAGCGGAAGAGGTGATCCCGGAGAGCGCCTTCTCGGCCTTGGAAAAGCCCACCGGCCTTGCTAGCCCGAAGCCGCCCTTCAGCAATCCGGTGATGGCCTTCGATTGCCCCGATCCTGGAGTGACCTTCGATGCTACGGCCTCACCGCCGGCCTTCTTTGCCGTGTGCACCGGAGGCTCCTTCCCGATCCGCTCGTCGCGCAGCCTCGTCTTCTGGAGCGATACCGGCGTCTCGCTGTTGCCCAACGGCAAGGCCGCCTGGGCCGCCAACGGCTTCCGCGATTGGGCGCCGGAGCTTCATCGCGTGGGCGATCAATTCGTGGCTTACTTCACCTCGGCCAACGCTGCGGACGTGCTCTCGGTCGGCGCTGTCCACGCGCAGACGATGCTCGGACCGTGGCAGGAGCAAAGTGGGCCGCTGGTCGAGCATCCGCTCGGCGTGATCGACGCGACCTTCTTCGAGGACGACGACGGCTCGCGATGGCTGATCGATAAGGTGGATGGGAACTCGCAAGGCCAACCGACGCCGCTGCGTCTGCGTCGGCTCACCGATGACGGCCTCGCGTTTGCGCCGGGGAGCACGCCGGTGACGCTATTGACCAATAACGCCGGCAGCTGGGAAGGCGGCGTGGTCGAGGCGCCCTGGGTGGTTAAGCGCAATGGCATGTACTACCTATTTTATAGCGGTAACGTCTACGACTATCGCTATAAGACGGGCGTTGCGCGGGCCGCCTCTTTGGCTGGCCCGTACGAGAAACACGGCGCGCCGATCTTGGTCAACAATGGGCGCTGGGTTGGGCCTGGGCACGGCTCGGTCGTCAGCGTCTTGGGCAAGGACTACTTCGTTTACCACGCGTGGACGAACGCCGGCGACGGCACGCAGCTGCAGAGCGTCGGGCGCCACGTGCTCGTAGACCGCATCAGCTGGGGCGCCGACGGCTGGCCCTCAATCAACGACGGCTCACCGAGCACAGGGCCGCAGCCTTGGCCGGGCGAGTGAGAGCCTCAAACGGCGCGCAGTTGACGACGCCGAGGGGGCACGCGAGCGTGCAGCGCATGCGACGCCTCTGCCTCGGCCTGGTCACCCTCGCTTGCTGCTCCCCGGTCGAACAAGGGGCAGCCGTTGCAACGCCCAACGCCGAAGCAACGACAACGACAGCAGCAACGACAGGCCCCGCGGCCGCAACGACAGCGCCCGCGACTTCGCAGCGTTTGGCCTTCGATTGGAAGGTGGGCTGCAGCGTCCCTGTCAAAGAGAGTCGGCAGCAAGGCAAAGACGGGCTCGAGGTTTCGCTCGTGCTGCGCATCGCAGCTGGGCCGAATCCCTCCGAACGCGTGATGCACTTTGAACAGCTCAAGCTCTTGTCCGCCAATGGCAGGACCGTGCCGGAGAAAGACGCCAGCGCTGCTGCCGCAAGCATTCAAGCGCCTGCGGTTGTCTTCTCGGAGCAAGGCAGTCGGGCGCGGGTGCTCGACCTCGAGGGCTTCTTGAAGGCGTCGGCCGCCGCGTCGCCCGCAAAGGACCTTCTGACGACCCCAGCCGCTCGCGCTTCGGTGGAGTATCGAGCGCTCGAGCGCTGGCGTATCTACGCCGGATTTTGGGTGGGCGTTGGGCTCGAGCCGGGCAAGCGCGCGCTCCCAATGCCGCAGCTCGATGGCACCAGCAGCGACCTGAACTTCGCTGTCGAAGCGAGCTCGGTGGGCTCACGCTGGCAACTCAAAGCGTCGATCCCGGATCAGGAACGCGCCGCTGCGGTCACCGCGGTCAGCAAACTACTGGCCGACGCTGTAGCGACTACCGGCGCTGCACCGACCGTTAAGAGCTTTCGAGAGCAATACGAGATCGACGTTGCGCCAAGCGGCTTTCGTGTCGAGAGCGTGCGGCACGAGTCGGACCTTGTGGTGATGGCTGGGGACCGCGAGATCGAGCAGCGAAAGATCCGCTCGGCGAGCTTCGATTGGTCGCGCGCGACAGGCTGTGACTGAAGGGCCGGAGGTCGTGGTAGCGTTCTTTGCGTGACGAAACGCAAGCGTGGCCTTTCCTTCGCGATGTTGAGTGCAGCCTTGTTCGGCTGCGGGACGGCGCGCGTTTATGAGCAGCCGGAAGCCGACGTGCGGCCGCTCAACGCTGCGGTTGCGAGCTCACCGAGTTCGGCGGGCGGGACGTTGCTTACGGGCGCGCCGGCGAAGACCGCAGTCACTTGGTCCACCGCCGCGAAGCCGCCGGCCGACCCGGTCGTCGCGCACGACGGCACGCTGGTTGGCGTAGGAGGCGCGCCGGTGACCTTGGCCGGCCTTTGGAAGAAGCAGACGACGCTCGTCGTGTTCTACCGAGGGTTCTTCTGAGGCAGCTGCACTCGCTGGCTCGGTGAGCTAGCAAGCCACTCTGCGGAACTCGCAGCCAAGAAGGTTCAGGTCGTCGCCATCGCCGCCGATCCGTTGCCCAAGATGGAGGGCCTCTCCAAGCGCTATCCGGCGCTCACCTTCTTGGCCGACGACGAACCGCTCACCGTCAGCCAAGCCTGGGGCGCGGCGATGCCGGAGGATGAAGTCCCCGCCCCTGCGACCTTCATCGTCGACAAAGCCGGTGAGCTCCGCTTCGCCCACTTCAGCAAGTGGGGCCAAGGCGAATGGCCGGCGTGGGAAGAGCTGCAGCGCGCCCTCCCGTAGGAGCCCAGTGAGCCTTTATCGAAGCAGCGGTTCCAGTGCAGTGGTTACGGCCGACGAGGCGGCGCAGCTGCGCGCAAAACGGCGGGCGAAGCTGCTGTTAGCGGTCGGCCTGCCGCTGTTCGCTTCGTGGCCCTGGACCGGTGACCTTGTCGCGTTCATCGGCTTCGTTTGCGCCGGGACCGGCGCCCTGATGTACGCGTTGATTGCGCAACACCGCCGGGCGGTATGCCCCGAGTGCCAGCAGGGGTTTGCGACGCTCGAATCCACCGACCTCCGCTGCCCTCACTGTTTGGCCTACGCACGGATCGAGGGGAAGCAGGTTACAGCCCTCACCGAAGCGGAGATCGCCGAGTCCCCTCGCTTCGAGATTCTGCTGCCCGCCGAGTTCAAGGACGACGGGCGCGAGACGTTTCCGGCGATTTGCGCCGGCTGCGGAGTGGCCTCGACGCGCTGGCTTCCGTTGCAAATCGGCTCGCCCAAGCAAAGAATCCCAATGCGCTGGCTGCTGATCCCGCATTGCGATCGCTGCGAACACGGCGCCAGCGGCAGAGCCGAAGCCGTCAGCGTGCAGTCGTATCGGGCCTACCGCGCGTTCCAACGCGCGATGGAGCGCCACAAGCAAGCAGGTCAGCAAGCGTCGCCAAGGCTCGGGCCGTGAAGCGGTAGGAGGGCGGTCAGCTTGGGCGCGACATTGCGCCCTGTCTCACCGTGACACCGCGCGATCTGTCGCAAGACGCCAGCCGCCGAGCCCGGCGGTGAGGTCGCGCCACCCTCCGCGTGCGACATTGCGCCCTGTCTCACCGTGACACCGGGCGATCTGTCGCAGGCGGTGGCACCGGGCCGGTCGGCTCGGTCGGAAGGTCATCATTGCGCTGCCGGAGCGCGGCGCGGAGCTTGGCCATCTTTGCAATGGTCGCGACGAACTGAGGGTCGGCGGTGCTGCGATCACGTTCGAGCGTCCGCCTGCTGACCTCGATCGAGTCGGCGATCTGTCGGAGGGGGATGCGCCCATCGACGAGGCGGAGGACCGCAGCGCGGGCGGCGCGCACGGAGGTTTGGCGCCCCGACAAGGATGCAAGGGCCACCGCGGCCGGGCCCGCGGATATGTAGTCGGCTGGGTCGGTCTCGTGGTCGAGCGGGAGGTCCAGGAGGGTAAGGAGCTCCGGGCGACTCAAGCGAGGGAGTGCCCGGAACAACCGCGCGTTCGTGGCGCGCGAGTTGATCAGGCGCATGCCCAACAGGTCCACGAGACTGCTCGCGTCGTGCTCCCGATCGAACGACACGAGCCCGTGGTGCTGGCCCTGACGAAACAAATAGCCGAGCGTGCTCCGCAGGTGCTTGAAGGTGTCGATCGGGCGGATCCGCGCGGGCTCGAAAGGTCGCAGCAGAGGCAGCCTGCGCCGCAGCGCCGACTCGACGATCCGCGCGAACTGGCCCGCCTCAGGCCTCGACCCCGTGACGATGGCGTGGAGGTGCGTGTCCACGCTCCGAAACGCAAGCAGCCCGCGTTGCTCGCCGCAAGCGTACAAACACCGCGCCAGCCGCCGCCGCTCCGCCGTGTCCCTCGCTATCCAGGTGTCGTCCGTCGGTCGCATCGTCAGGTGGTAGGCCATGGCGCTCATACACGCCGATGAGCAACTCCAATGCCCGCCACAAACGCGCACGAAATCGCGCGAATTCTATGGCGGGCGCCTGAAAAAGGCCGGCGGGCGCCAGCGCGCGCGGATGGCTCGATGCCCCGATGCGCGCCCCCAGGCTCGATGCCCGGCCGGATACGACACATCGCCCGCTGTCACCGTGAGACTCGGCGATATGTCGCGCCCGAAGGCTTGAGGCCCGCCGCGCAGCGCACACGGAGGGCTCGATGCCCGGCCAGATACGACACATCGCCCGCTCTCACCGCGAGACTCGGCGATCTGTCGCGCCCGAAGGCTCCGCAGCGCGCGCGCATGGCTCGACGCCCAGCCGCATGCGACACATCGCCCGCTGTCACCGCGAGACTCGGCGATATGTCGCCCCCAGCCGCTCGAGGCCCGCCGCCCAGCGCCCCCGCCCCGCGCGCTCCGGTCTCTGCGCCACCACCCCATCCGCATCAATTCTGCGCACTCGGTGGGAGCGACTCCCGTAACGTTGGGTCGTGAGTTCCTTCCTCAAGGCGATGCATGACCTCGTTGGCATAGGTCAGTGGCAAAGAAAAAGCGGCGGCGGGACGGCCTTTCTCGTCGTGTGGTGCGGCGTTGCAGCCAGCATGCTCAGCTTTGGGCTGTGGGCCGTGAGCCGCACGACGCAGGACGTGTTCAAGATGGCGCCGGAGCTGCAAGGGAGGCCCATTCGCTCGGCCTCGGACGAGGAGCTCGGCAAGGGCGTCTTTCAAGGCACGCTGCGCGGTCCGGCGCGCAACGCTCCCTCCGGAGCGAAGGCGGTCGCTTGGTACGCCTGGCTTGATCGGGTCGTGCAAAGCGGAAAGAACACGACGCGCGAGCGCTTGTGCACGTTGCATGAAGTGGAAGGGATCACGCTCGAAGCCGGTGGTAAGCGGATCCCGCTCAAGCTTGAACCGTCAACGTTCGACTTGGTGCAGTCGGGCAGCTTCTCAGCGCCGAGACCAAGCGAAGTTGAGATCTTCGGCGCGGTGACCAAGACTGCGGTTCCCGCGTCCGTCCTCGAGCGGCCCAAGTGCAAGTCGTCCGACACATCGAAGCTCGAATACAACGAGGTGGTCTGGACCGACGGCCGCGAGCTGGTCGTTTCGGGCGTTCGCGATGCGAAGGGTATCGGGCCGAGCGGCGACGGAGCTGACTTCGTCGCCAGCGAGTGCGGTGGATCAAACGACGGCTGCGCCGACGCCCAGCGCGGAAAGGACTTCGTCCTGCACAGCTGGGTCAACGGCGTTAGCTGGGTCACCACGATCGCCTTTGCGATCGCCGGGGTCTTCATCACCGTGGTCGGTGGGCTCAACCTTTGGCATCACCGCGCGCAGCAGAAACAGCGACGCACCATCGCCAGGAGGCTCGCGTGATCCTGATCGCATCAGCGGTGCTGTTCGTCGCAGGGGTGACGTTGGTCGCGCTAGCGTGGCGCGAGTTGCGTCCGAGTCGCATGTTCCTCGAACGCCCGACCTCCGCAACCCAGGCGCTGAAGGCCGGCCCGGTCGAAGCGGCGGGCGTGCTGCGCGCGGATGGCGTCGCACCGCTGCAGAGCAGCTTTGGAGCCCCTTGTGTGATCGTTCATACGCTGTATGAGCGGCGCATTGGGCGGAACAGCTACCGCGAAGAATCGCGGGACACCGTCGCGGTCCCTGCCCTCTTGAGCGACGCCAGCGGCTCGTGCAAGGTGGAGCTCTCCCATGTGGACCTGATGGGCGAGAGCTGGGAGGTGCGACTCGCCGACGGCAGGCGCATCACCCAAACCATCGTCCGCGATGGAGCCAGCGTTTTCGTCGCCGGCAACGCGACCCCCACCGGCGTGGTCGCAGCCCACGACTACCGCGGCAACGTGCCCCAACTCGCGATTGGGCCCAGTGCGGATAGTCCACTGCTCCTCTCGCTCGGCAGCCAATCGAACGCGATCTGGAGCTACGGCTGGCGGGCGATCGTCGGTGCGCTGTGCGGCGTTTGCCTGCTCGCGCTCAGCGCCGCTGCAGCGTTCATCCACTCAGCGCTGCCCTGACGCTGGCTGATTGTACGATCAACCGCTAGCTTGCCGGAGATGGGGCTCGCGTGACCTTAATGAACGGGACGGTCGGTCTCTTGCTGCTTGGGGCGCTGGCTGGCTGTGAGGAAAGCTCGCCTTCGAGCGAGGCCACCGGCGCAGAGCGTGGAGCCGAGGAGACGGGGGTGGCGGCAGCCGCGCTGGTTCGATCTCGGCAGCTATCCAATCGAGCCTTTTCCGTTTGGGTCGGGGAACGACAACTGGGACGTCGAGTGGGAATGTGGCGTTGGGCATCTGGTCTGGGTCGAAGCGCAGGCGGACCACGACAGGGTGATGCAGATCCGCTTCAATCAGGCGGGGCAGCTGCTGGATATGGCCCCGCTGCTGGTCTACGAGCAAGACCCTCCGCTCCCACCGAACCAAGGCGGGAACTACGACCAAGGGCCGCGTCGGGTTGACAGCGTGCGCCTCGAGCGCTCAGCAGACGGAGTCTGGCTGGTCGCGCATGAGGTGGAGAATTGGACCCAGCCTGGTTTCGGGTATGGCAAGACCAACCGCGTTCGCGGCTTTGTGTTGAGCGCAGACGGCAGCGTGTCGGGGAACACCGTGCTCGGATTTGCCATGGACAATCTTATCGGGTCGGACGACCTCTACAAGATTGACATCTACGCGACGGGCTTCGACGGCACCCATGCCTACGTCGTTTTCCAGATCACCCTCGACGAGGACCCGTCGATTTGGGAGGGTGACCTTAGGGTCGTACGCGATGACGCGCTCGTGGTTAGGAGCGCCTTCGGCTGGGAACTGACGCATCAACCGTACTTATTCGATTCCTTTGCCTGTGGCTTCGGCCGCTGCATGTTCCGCTACGGCGAAGCGCCCCCGTCGCCGGAAAACAAGTTTCACAGCGACATCTTTTCGAGCAGTGGGCTGCTCCAGGCGACGTACCCCATATATCCGTTTCCTAACGCCAACCCCTACGGCCAACCTGTTGCTCTCGAGTCCTGTGACTTCTTGGTGGCTGGTGCGAACTCGTGGGTCCTAGAGGGCCACACCATCGTTGGCGGTCCGCATGTGCTGCCAGGAACCGCGGGTGGCTCGTTCGTCGACGATGGCGTCGAGCTGACTCGTTACTTCAGCGATGCCGGTGTGCTTTCGTCCCATACCTTCACCGCAGACGGTGCGCCCCAAGCCGTGACGGTGAGCGAGCCCTCGCTTGTGAGCAATCGCATCGTTCGTATCGGAGACGGGAAATCCTTGGCGGTATTGCGCACAGGGAACACGTTTACCGCTCAGTTCGTCGGAAGTAGCGCGCTCGTGGAGGTGGACGGGCAGTGTGATCTATTGGGAGATGCAGGCCTCGCCAGCGGCAATAACCCGGACTGCTCGCAGTTCAGTGGGCTTGGCATCCCGTGCACCGTGGATGCGGAGTGTGACTCTGGCTTCTGCGTCAACCAGGTGTGCTGCAACTCAAGCTGTGTTGGCGGCTGTGAAGCCTGCAGCGTCGCAAGCGATGGAGCAATCGATGGCGTCTGCTCGCCGCGCGCGTTGTGGTCGAACTGTCGCGCCGGAGCCGTTTGCAATCCAGCAGAGTATTGTGATGGCGTTTCGAGCGAGTGCCCTGCAGACGTCTTTGATCCAGACGGCACGAGCTGTGAGGGGGCTTGCGCAAGTGCGTGCGCGGCTGGGCAATGCGTTGTACTTCCCAACTGCGACTTCGAGGTGGCTTGTGGTCCCGGCGAATGCGATGACGGCAATGAGTGCACGCTGGACAAGTGCTTCAGCGAGAGCGGCTGCTCTCACACTCCGCTCGCCTTGACCTTCTGCGACCTCGACAATCCATGCGCTGAGTACAGCATTTGCACCGCCAACGGCTGCGTCGGGACAGCCAAGCCTGAAGGCACGCCGTGCCCCGGAGGAACCTGCGTTGGGCTCGTCTGTACGCCTGAGGGCGGCAGCGGAGGAGCCGGCGGTAGCGGAGGGGCGGGCGGTAGCGGAGCTGGCGGTAGCGCTGAGAACGGCGGCAGCGGCGCTGGCGGTAGCGCTGAGAACGGCGGCAGCGCAGAGGGCGGCGCAGCAGGCTCCGGCGGCGCAGAGCCAACCGGCGGCTCAGGCTTGGGCGGTGACAACACGGCCGCTTCCACCGGGAGCGGAGAGCCACCGCAGAGGCTCGAGCTTAGCGGTGGCACCGGCTCGTGTGACGTCACGTCGGGCCGCACCTCGGCGAGCGGGCTCTGGCTCGCTGCGGGCCTCGCGGGCGCAGCGCTACGACGGCGGAAGCGGAAGCTCGCGAGCTAGCGAGCGCTGCGTGCTCTCGCTCCTAGCCTCGGCCAGGAGCGAGCTCACCGCCTCTCGATCAATCCTCGCTCGCGGCGTCTCCAGCTTGGGCGACGCGGATCTTCGTCTTTTGCGGGCTGACGATGAAGGTGACGATTCGCTCTTTGGCCTCGAACTCCTGGCGGTAGGTGTCGGCGGAGCGCTTGTACTTGAACGGCCCGATGCGCACGCGGTGCCAGAGCCCGCGGCCCTTGACGTTGGCCGACTCGACGTAGGCGTGGTGACCGCGACGGCGCAACGCGGAGGCGAAGGACTGCGCTTCTTCATCGGTCTTGAACGAGCTCACCTGCAGTTGGAAGCCGCCTGCTTGACCGGCCTCGACCTCGGTGCCGGTCTCGCGTGAGACCTGGCGTGTGGCGCTGCCGAGCGAATCGCTGGGGCTCTGGAACTGCGGTTCCTTCCCTGCATCCGAGAGCAACTGCTGCGCGGGTAGCGGCATCACCGGCAAGCGATCCGCGGCCGGCGGCGGCGCGGTGGGATGCCCGAGCGGCAAGTTGAACTCCGGGTCCACCACCTTGTCGTTGTTGCGGATGGCCTCGAGCGCCGTCGTCGGTTGGTCGCTGTTGGAGAGCATGCGCGGGAAGGTCACGTCCACGGTCTCCGCCGGGGCCTCCGAGCGCGCCTTTGTCACCAGCGAGCCGAGCGGATCCACGTTCTCGCTCGGTGCGTGCGCCGGCTTGCGCAGCAACATCACCGAGGCCAACACCACACAGGCGCCGCCGAGGGATGCGACGAGGAGCGCGCCAAGTTTGGAAGGTCGAGCCTGCACTGGATCTGTTTCCTGGATCTCGTCGAGGTTTCTAAGCCGTGCGTTCGTTGCTCGCTGCATACCTGGGCACTATCAAAGCACGTCGCTGTATCCAAGAAACCTACATTGTAATCTTTTGTAGGCTGAACACTTGAGCGGCCTTCCAGCGCGTCTCCTCGAACTCGCGATCGGCGTCGCTGTCCACCACGATACCGCCGCCAACCCAGTAGTTTCCAGCGCCGTTTCGCTCGAACACCATGGTTCGAATGGCCATCGAAAGGCGCACATCGCCCGCTCGCGTGAGCACACCCACTGCACCGGTGTAGAGCCCGCGACGGGCTGTCTCGAGCTCGGCGATCACCTCCATCGCCCGCACCTTCGGCGCGCCGGTAACGCTGCCGCTCGGCAGCAGCGCGCGCAGTACGTCGGCTCGCGATAGCTCCGCCCGGCAACGCCCGCTCACCGTGCTCACACGATGAAACACCGTGGAGTGCGCTTCGCTGCGCACCGCCGAACGCTGCACCGAGCCGGGCTCGCAAACGCGGTTGAGATCGTTGCGCTCGACATCGACGATCATCGCCAGCTCGGCCCGCTCCTTCTCGTCGGTCTCCAGCTCCAAGAGCAGCCGCGCGTCTTCCTCCGCGGTCTTTCCGCGCGCACGCGTGCCCTTGATCGGGATCGTCTCCAGCGCCGAAAAGCGCGTGCCATCAGCGCTGGCCTTCGCGCAAAGCGCCAACTCCGGACTTGCGCCCACCACCGTCGCGCCCTCGCGAGTGTGAAACAAAAAGCGAAACGGCGCCGGGAACTCCTGCGTCAAGCGCGCGAGCAAACGCGCATAGTCGGCCGGGCGCTCCGCCGCGAACTGCAGCGTCAGCTGCCGAGCCAGGTTCACCTGATAGAACTCGCCCTCGCGAATGCGCGCCACCGCCGCACGCACCCGCTCGCGATGCAACTCCGCCGGCTCGCTCTCAACGATGCTGAGCCGCGGGAGCCGTTCGAGCGGCTGTTCGCCCCCCGGCGGCACAAGCGGCGGCTCGGCCCGCGACGACGCGCCCTTCGCCACATCGGTGCGCAACAACCTCGCTTCAATCTCCGCGAGCAGCGCCTGCGAATCTGCCACCACGTAGCTCTCCCCCGACGCTGCGATCACCACCGCCGCAGCAAAACGCCGCCACTCGATTTGCGCGCACGGCGGCGCAGCGCGCTTCTCCGCCACGCTCCAAGCCGGACGCTCCAACCCCGACCGAAAGGCCTCATACGGCAGCACGCCCGCCCACAAGGGCACGTCGCGCGCCAGCGGATCAGCCGGGCACACGATCGGCTTTCCCTCCAGCGGATCCAACGCACCGCTCGCCTCCTCCGGAAAAAGCAATACGTACCAAACGCCCTGATCGAACCAAACCGTCGCCTGCTCAAAGAGCGTCGCCACGCGCAACCAATCCAGCGCCGTTGAGCTGCGTACCGAGCAGACCATGCCGCATCTTCGTCGCTGCACCGTGCAGTGGCAACGGGAGAAGCCCGGGCGACGGGGGACGCGGCGTGGACGCTGGGGCGGCTCGAGGATCGATAGGGTATGCTCAGCTCGTGAGTGAGGCAGTCAAGCTCCGGCCCGCAACCACCGCCGATCTGTTAGCGATCCCCGAAGAGCATCGTCGACACGAGATCGTTGACGGCGTGCTGGTGGAGAAGGAGGCAGCGTCGGGCCGCCACGGTGGGGCGCAGGGCCGAGTTTTCCGCCAACTCGGTCCGTTCGACCGACGCCCTGGCGGGCGGCTGCCAGGCGGTTGGTGGTTTGCAACGGAGGCCGAGATCGAGCTCGCGCCAACGCAGGTCTTTCGCCCGGATGTTGCCGGTTGGCGGCGGGACCGCATGAGCGCGTTGCCGTCAGAGGTGCCGATCCGCGTGGCGCCCGATTGGGTCTGCGAGGTGCTCTCGACGAACAGACGCAACGACTTGATCAAGAAGAAGCGCGCCTACCACCAGCACAAAGTCGGTCACTACTGGCTTGTCGACCCCATTGAAGAGACGCTCTCGGTTCATCGTTGGCACACCGATGGGTTCGTCGAAGTCCTGGTCGCGGATCGCACAGAGACAGTCCGCGCCGAGCCCTTCGACGCGATCGAACTCAAGATCGCAGTGCTCTTTGGTGACGACGACGACTCAACAGAGTGAGGTCGTGCGTGCTGCTCCCTGGTCAGCCGGGTCAGAGTTGTCGCCACCTGGCGAACAACAATTCAGCATATGGAGCGCTTCCAATCTGATAGGCGCCTAGCGCATACCCGTCGTTAGCCTCCACCAAGGCGGTCTCCCCTGATGACAGGACGCCGAAGTCTATTGCATAGGCGACCGGCGCTTCGCCTGATTGTCCGTATTCTGCAATAGCGTTCGTTACGGCGGCCAGATCGAGTTCAACGCCTGCGTCACCGCTATAGTGGTCTATTGCGACGATCCCGGCCGCATTGACATAGACGCGATACTCGGACCGCCAAGAGACCACTTCGGAACACCAAACAGACTCGCGGCGACTCGTCCCGCCTACGCGATAGAAGTCGGATTGACCGGAAAACACGCACCCCGTGAATACCTTCGCGCGAGATGCGGGCTTGGCGAACACCGGCGCTCCGCCTTCTTCAACCCGCGTCCTGACGTTGGCGAGCGTGTCGAGCCATACCTTGCGAAGCAGGTATTGCGTCAATGACGGTGGATAGTAGCTCGCCTCGGGAATTGGGATCTTGAGCTGCCGCATGGCGCCGTGCATGCAATCCATGTCGCCAAAGATGTACGAACGGCTGGTAAGCGGCAGTTGGCGGCGCTCGATACGCTTCGGCGTGTAAAGCTGGATTGGTATCTCAAGCCGGATGCAGTGCTCACGCACCAACTCGGCTTCGCGCATCAAGCGCCCGTTTCCCTGTTCCTGGATGAACGCAACGTCGAACACTAGAGGCCTCGCTCGCGGTGCCGAGTCGCACGTTAACGGCGAGGCGACCAGTGCGTCACGTGCGATAGCCAATCAACATCGACGATGTCGGTGCCGTGCGCGACGACGGCGGGCGCCCGAACGCTCCAGGCCCGGCCTGATGCGACACATCGCCCGCTGTCACCGCGAGACTCGGCGATATGTCGCTCCTCGCCGCTCGAGCCCCGCCCACGTGCGACACATCGCCCGCTGTCACGGTGAGACTCGGCGATATGTCGCGCCGCGCGGCTCGAGCCCCGCCCGCGTGCGACACATCGCCCGCTGTCACGGTGAGACTCGGCGATATGTCGCGCCCGGAGGCTCGATGCCCGCTTCGGGCCGCCCGATGCCCGGCGGGATGCGACACATCGCCCCATGTCACGGTGAGACTCGCCGTAATGTCGTTGCTTGGGCCAGCTCACCCCGTCACGGACCCACCGTGGTACTTTGAGCCATGCTCCGCTCACCGGGATGGCTGGTCGCGCTCGTCTCGCCGTTGGCGCTCGCAGCGTGCGGTGATGACGCCGCGAGCACTGGCTCGGGTGCGTCGAATTCAGCGTCGGGCGCCGCGGGCGCGGGTGGAAACGGCGGGGGTGGCGGTTCCGGCGCTGCAGGCGGGTCCGGTGCGGCAGGCGGTACCGGAGGCGCCGGCGCGTCGAGCTCATCGGGCGCGGGCGGCTCGGAGCCGAGCTTCGCGAGCGCGCTGATCACCGAGCATCACCGCTTCATCCCCGGCGCGATGTTCGGCGGGTGGGGACCACACCTCGGGCACTTGGTTCGCGCGAGCGGGTCGCTCTACTTCGTGGATGACGTGTGCTCGCAGGTCGCGTCGAGCAGCGTATATCCGCCGTGCGACATGAACGACGATCACACGCTCGCGGTCTTCGAGTGGACGAACGGCGAGTGGCAAACCATCGGCGTGATGAACCCGCCCGGCGTTGTGCAACAGAACACAGCGACCATCGCGAGCGCGGACGGGACGAAGCTCCACACCTTCGGCATCGACTCGGGTGCGGCGGTGGTCGTCGAGTGCACCTTCACCATCGCGACGGCCGCGTCGAATTGCGCCGCGTTGCCGATCGCGACGGGGCCGTTTGCGAACTACGTCGGCGCGGCGATCTCACCGCAGGGACATCGCATGGTTTGGTGGACGGGCGTCGTCGACGGGGGCGGCGGCTCGTTCCACTTCATCGTCGACTACGGTGGAGGCTGGAACGGCCCGCGCTCGGGAGGCGTCGCCGGCTTCAACGACTCGTCGTACATCAACGTCGCGTTCGAGCCGGGCTCATCGGCGTTCACGATGCACACGCAGCTCGTCGCAGGGCTCGCGCCCAACTGGACCTTCCACGGCGGCACCGGCGTCGGCGACCTCGCGCTGAACGCCCCGGTCACCTGGGCGACGAACCTCGCCGCGGTCGAAGGCGACGCGATCGCCTCCACCAACGACATCTGGATCGATCCGGACGGCGACGCGCACCTCCTCGCGCGCAGCGCCGCCGGCAAGCTCGTCTACTTTCATCGACCCGCTGGCGGTGAATTCAGTGCGACCTTCTGGCGCGACAGCACCCTGCGCGGGCGCTTCGTCCCCTTCGCCGACAAGCTCGCGATCGCGCTCGGCCCCGCGGGCGCCGGACTCGAACTCTTGGTCGCCTCCGCCAACGAGGTCGCCGCGAGCTCGCCCATCGACTGGGCCAGCAAGTCCCCAATCGCGGTCCCCCTCCCCGCCGGCTACGAATCACTCATGGCCATCTACCCAGCCGCGCCGCCATACTTCCTCGAGCCCGCTACGGATGTCGACGTCGTGATCGTCGGCACGCCGAAGGAGAACGAGGCGCTGCACGTTCACGTCGAAGGGCTGTAGACGCGCCTCCGAAGGCCAGACTCAACCTTCGACTTGGCACGAGTCATTCGAGCCCCGCGATGGGCTTGGGTGTCCAAAGTCCGGTCCCGTCGCCCATCTGTCCGTATTTGTTTTCACCCCAGCAGTGGACTCTTCCGCCGGTGCGAGCACACGCGAAGTTAAACCCGACTACGACTTCGTCGACCGCTTCGAGCTTGTCTACGAGCCGCGGTAGCGGCGTGGACTCATCGGCTCCGCCCAGCGTAACGACCGAGCGGCGTCCCCAGCAGCTCACTCGACCATTGAGCAGAATGGCGCATGCATGGAGGGAGTCGAGTGCCACGGAGCGAACGTCCTGAATAGCGAGTTGGGTGGGCGACAACACCGCCGATTGTTCGCGATTGGGATCGATGATGCGCTGGTTGTTGAAACCCCAACAGGTCACACGGCCGTCTCCACCGACGGCGCACGCAGCGTCATCGCTTGCCGAAATGGACACGACCCCCTCCAGCCCCGGAACTGGCGACGGCTTCTGTGCATCTGCACTCACCCCGCGACCAAGGCCGCCACGCGCGCCGGCGCCCCAGCAAGACACTGTCCCGTTGGCGCGAAGCGCGCAGGCGAAGCCACCTCCCACGGCGACGGCCTTCGCGTCGTCAATCCCCACGGGCGAAGGAGCTTCGCGCCCATCCCAACACCACACGACACCAGCGTTGGTGAGCACACACGTCGACCCGCGCGTACGTTCGCTGAGCGCCGAGGCGTCTTTCACTGGCTGGGGCGCTTTGTAGTCGCTCGTACCGAAGAGCTCCCACACGCCGCCATCGCTCGAGAGCAGCAGGTTCTGGCTGATCCCAATCAGATTCGTTCGCTTCCCGACCGAGCGCGGCGACGAGCTCGCGAACCAATTCGAAAGGCCCTCCTTTTCGCTGCTGCGGCCCCAGCGCACGGCTGTGCCATCGGCACGCAGTGCGAGCATCGAGTTATAAAATCCCGCAGCCAAGGCGACGGCGTTATCCAAACCGACGACCTGAGAGGGTTGGTAATGCTCCCACGGTCCCCAACACAACACCTCGCCCCCGCGACGACGGACGCAGGGCCCCTGACCGATCACTACCTCAACGGCGTCGCTCACCCCCTCCATGCGCTTCCAGGATGGCACCCAATCATTTCGGACCGCCTCGTAGTCGCTGTCGCGCTGGATCGCCAAACGGGTGTTGTTCCCTTTGCAGTGTACCGAGCCGTCGACACGCACTTCGCACTCGAGCCGGTCCCGGCTCGCCGCGGACACCACACCCTCTCGAAGCTCTCCGCAATCGAGCGCTGTCTGCGTCCGAACACAGTCAAGATCCCCGCCCATCGACACGCTCACAGCGCCAGCGCGTTGAGGCTCGAGCGGCTCAACGTACGCCCGATCCTCATCCGCGATGAACTCAACGACGCCGCGCGCAGTGAGCGCATACCCCCTTACGTCGCCGTCATACACCATCGAACAGGCGACCGAGCGAACGCCCTCGAGCCCCGCCACCAACGACCACGTATCATACGTGTGCACATACACGGCGCCGGCCCTCGTCAGCACGCAATCGCCATCGACAGCGATCAGGTCAGCCGGCGCCCCCTCGGCCTTGGAAGCAGGGATGCAAGAGAGCTGACCATTGCTCGCGACGGCACACGTCGCGAAGCGCGTTACGCCGACGCTGATGAACGGTCCCTTCTCTCCAAAGACTGCGACCGCAGCCTGGTTGCTCGGCATGCCCGTGATGTCGCCCCAACAGCGAACGGCCCCCGCCGCCGAGAGATGGCAGGCGTGTTGGTCCGAGGCGACGAGTCGTGGCTCCGTCAGCGGCACAGCCGCCTTTGGTTGCTCGGCTGCGCTCGAGGCAGGGTTTGGAGCAACCGCCGCGAAATCCGAGCCACCGCAGGAGAAGACCGCGAGCAACCATGGGGCCACCCACTGCAACCCGGACCGTGTGAAGCTAGGAACGAGCTTGACGACCATATCCAAATCCTCCGGGAAGCTCACGTCAGCGGTTGCCAACCGGGCGCTGACGATCGGGAACGGCTAGTCCACGACGTAGATGACGCCCTGCATCGACGTGCTGTGAATCGTGCAGAAGAATGGGTGCGCGCCGAAGGTGGCGGGGATGTACGTAGCCTGAGGACCCGATTGGTCGAGGTTGGTGATGTCATCGTCCAGCGGGGCGCCGGGACTGCCACCCGAGAGCGGGTGAAGTGAGAAGTCCCCGATGAAGTTGATCATCGCCCCGTTGGAGACGACGAGGCACGCCTGCGTGGGCAGCACCCAATCGAGATCGATCTCCGGGTTGCCTGTCATATCCTCGGCCGTCGCTTGTTCGCAGCCGTTCAGGATAGTCGCACCACCGCCGCCGCCCGAGGCACCGACGCCACCACCACCACCACCACCACCACCACCGTCACCACCCGCGCCCCCGGAGCCACCTGCGGCGCCGGTTCCCGTTGAGCCACTGTCACCACAGGCGAGGCTCATCACACTCACGCATAGGGAGATCGCGTCCCTGACCATCTTCGCGCGCATTTTCGATTCTCCAACAGGCCGGTTCGTCCGACCCGCGCGGCGAAGCTAGCGGATCCGCGGTTCATTAGGAACTTGCGGCGCGCTGTCCAGCCAGCGTGAACGGCCAGTGCGTCCCATGAGTGCGCCTCGTTCGGAGCGACCGCGAGATACGCCCGTGCTGCCGCTGATGTGTCGCCCGGTCGTTGCGGCGTGCGAAGACCTAGACACCTCAACTGCACCGGGTCGGTGGCGTTGCATTGTGATGAGCCACAACCGGGCTAACAGCCTGAGACCGCGCCGTGACTGCGCCTGGCGCCGATGCGTAGGTCGATGCGACACATCGCCCGGTCTCACGGCGAGACTCTGCGCGATGTCGCGGCTGCCCGCCCTCCGCCAGTTTCGTCTGGGCCGCAGGGCCTATCGCAGTTCGAATGCCCTCCGCGGCCGCGCGGCGGTTACCTTCTGCGTCGCAGATGGAACTACGATCACCGCCGCTGTCGAGTGCCAAGCCCACGTCGCGCCGGTTTGCGACCGGGCAGCTCTGCGTGGCGCTCACCTTCGCTGCTGCGGCGGCTTGTAGTGCAACGCCGAGCGCGCCCGCGCTCCCGGTGATGCAGGCCTCTGCGCCGACTACTCCATCCGCCGGCGCACCCGCGACCAGCGCCGTGAGTGGCTTACCAACCAGCACCACAAGCGCCGTCACCGGCGTAGCACCGAGCTGTCCCGACGATATGGTCGCCCTCCCCGCGGGCTCGTTCACCGTGAGCGCGAGCGACAAGCAGACGCCGGTCAATGCGTTCTGCATCGACCGAACGGAGGTCACGGTCGCCGCGTACCTCGCCTGCGTGCGCACCGGCGCGTGCACCGCCGCAAAAGAGATGGCTGCCGTGACGACTCACCTGCCCCAGCTCGAGCGGGAGATGTGGGCAGCGACGTGCAACGCTCCCGCCAAGGAGCGCGCGCTTCATCCGATGAACTGCGTGGACTGGCACCAGGCCGACGCCTACTGTCGCGCTCAGCACAAGCGCCTGCCCACCGAGCAGGAGTGGGAATGGGCCGCGCGCGGCGGTCCAGCGAACAATCGCTTCCCGTGGGGCGACGCGCTGCCCACAGTCGAGCTGCTCAATGCGACCGACTCGACGTCGGCGGCCTTCGGTGCGCGTTATGGTCGCGACTGGGAGCACCTGGATGGCACGGACGGCTGGCCGACAACGGCGCCCGTGGGCAGCTTTCAAAAGGGGCGCACCCCCCAGGGCGTCGACGACATGGCTGGGAACGTATGGGAGTGGACGGCCACCCTCGACCCGGACGACGGCAACCGCTTGATCCGCGGAGGCAGCTGGGGTGATCGCGAGCCGGGCGCCTTCGTGGTCGGCGCGCAACGCTGGAACGACCCGGACAAATACGTCGGCCTCGTTGGCTTTCGCTGCGCGAGGTGATCCGCTCCCTGCGGCGAAGGGTCGCAGGCCCGGCGGGTACCGCCTTGCGACACATCGCCCGCTGTCACGGTGAGACTCGCCGATCTGTCGCACCGGGCGGCTCGAGGCCACCGCCCAGCGGCTCGACTTCCGTCTTCCTGCGACACATCGCCCGCTGTCACGGTGAGACTCGCCGATCTGTCGCACCGGGCGGCGACGAGGCCACCGCCCAGCGGCTCGACTTCCGTCTTCCTGCGACACATCGCCCGCTGTCACGGTGAGACTCGCCGATCTGTCGCACCGGGCGGCTCGATGCCCCATCGTGCACTAGGCCCCGCCGTGTGCGCGCGCTATTCCCATCGCTCTGCGGCACCGCTTGGATGCGGTTGGGGGCCGCGATGTCGCTCACCAGCTCGGCGCCTTTCGGTCAATCATCGAACGGGTCCCTCGGCGGCCTGAGGCATGGCTTCAGGATGGGCCGCAGGCAAGCGGTGGGCGCAGGAACGGTGGGCGCAGGAACGGTGGGAGCTGCCGTCTTCGGGGGCGAAGTGACCGTCGAGCTCGGCGCGGCGGTCGCGCTGGGTATCTCCGCGGTGGTCGCAGAGGGCGCGGCTGACTCAACAGGCGCCGTGGAGGCCGTTGGTTCAGCGCGCGTGCTGGTGGACGCTGCGCCCTTCGGCAGGCCGACTTTGAGGCACGCTTGGGGCGACGGCGAGTCGGCGTCGCTCGAACAGCTCGTCACGGCGAGCCCCGCTAGCGCGGTCGCGATGAAGAACGCACGTCTGCGGAGGATCTCGCTGCGGGCGTCATCATCATCGGAGTTCATTGCGAGCGATAGTATCCGGCTCTCGACCGTACTGCACCGCGCGCTATTCCCATCGCGCCTGGGCCTCCCGCACCATCTTCGTCTCTTCCCCTACGCACGCAACTGCTAGAGTCCCGGCCGTGACTGCGTCTGCCCGTTCGCTGCGAGCCCATCTGCGCGTTGCCCTGGTGGCGACGCTGGCCTCTTCGTGTGGTGAGGCGCGCAGCCTGTCGATCGACTTGACGGCAGGCTACGAGACCGACGTGTTCTCGCAGGATCCCGCGGTCACGCGCGTGGTGATCCGCGCGACCACCGCGGATGGTTCGAGCAGCTTCGAGGTGGAGTCGGAGCCGGGCGGGAGCTTCAATCTGGGCGAATTCTCGGACCAGGAGTTTCTCTCCTTCGACGTCTTCGGGGAGACCGCAGAAGGTGACGTGGTGGTGCGCGGCCGCAGTTTGACGCTACCGGTGGGCGCGATTGCGTCCGAGTCGGTGCCGCTGTTCGTGCAACGGCTGGAAGGCTTCAGCCGGCCGCCGGGCGAGCTAGCCCGCGCGCATGTGCACGCGCCCGCAGGCGTGGTGGACGAGCAGTTCATTTTGGCGTTCGGTGGTGACGCTGCGTTCGGCGAGAACGGCCCCGCGGATCCCGGGCTCGGGGACTTTTACGACGTGCTCTCGCTCGCAGGCGGAGAGGCCTCATCGATCTTGCCGCGCACCCCGCGCTCGTTGGTGGTGCGCAGCTCGATCATCCTGCTGATCGACGACGAAGGCTCCACCGTGCTCGATAGCAGCGACCAAACCACCGACCGCGATCCGCCCGGGGATTTGCGCTTCGAAGAGGTGTCCGGCGGCCGCACCATCGAGTCCGACGACGGCACCTCCTACGTCGTTGGCTGCACCCGCCCCGAGACGCCCAGCAACGCGATCTTGGCGTTGGACCAGAACGGCGACTTCAGCGAAATTCGCTTAGCAACGCCGCGCAGCGGTTGCGGCGCCACCTTCGTCCCCGACGTCGGTTTGGTGGTGTTCGGCGGCAGCGCCGAGGGCAAAGCCTTCGAGGTCGTCGAGTCCGGCGGTACCCTGCGCGCCCTCCCCTTCGACGCCGACGCCACCGCCGGCGCCGCCCTCGTCCTCAGCAGCGACGAGATCGTCCTCGCGCTCGGCGGCCTGCGCGACGGCGCCCCCGCAGCCACCCGCTTCTTCGACCTCCGTTGCCAAGCCGACTGCGCACCCGACGAGCTCGCCGCAGCCGCACTCCCCGCGTTGCAGACCCGCGGCGAAGCCTTCAAATTCGAGGGCGGCGTCCTCGCCATCGGCGAAAACGACGAAGGCGAAACCCTCGCCTTCAAAGTCCAACTCCCCGACGGCCAAGTCACCCCCCTGCCCTTCCGCGAGCGCCGCTTCGGCGCCACCCCCGTCCCCGCGCCCAACGGCACCCTCATGGTCGTCGGCGGCGTCCAACCGTCGTCAGCCCCGGCGTTGACGGTAGAGGCGTTCTTTCCGGAGTGAGGGCGGAGGTGGGCCGCGTCGTCCACCTCGCGTCGTCCCGCGCAGAGAGCCACGCGCGGGTGGTAGACTCACGACCATGCGATCCGCCCCGCTCGTGTTCGCCTTGACGCTGGTCGCTTGCGACGCGGAGGTGCACCCTCCGAGTGAAGCGAGCCTGCCGGTCCCCGAGTGCACGTGGCTCGTGCCGCGCTCGGAAGAGCTGGTGGTGCCAGAGAGCTTTGTTGGGCAGCTCGTCGCGATCGACGGCGCCGACGTTGGCTTGCTGTACGCCTTCAACGATGACGGCGCACCGGGCAGCATCCGCTCGAGGCGGCTGCTCGATCCGTTTGGCGCGTGGCCCCCGTCGCTGGGTCCGGAGGCGGTGCACCGCGACAGCCCCGGCCTGATCCTCGATGCAGTGGGGCGCGCCGACGGGACCTTCGTGCTGCGCCAGCTCGCGTCGGAGCCGGGCACCGAGTACTCGATCGGGGCCTTCGGTCGCGAGGGCGCGTGGCCGACGCGCGCCGGGCGGCCGATGCTCGAGCCGAGCCCCGGCGTCGGCGTGTACTGGCACCACGATGGCGAGCTTCAGTATTACGCCACGCTCGACGCCGAAGAGCCGGTCTTCTTGCTTCCACTCGCGCTGCCCGAGTCCGAGCTCAATTCGACGCCCGACCCCGCGTGGGTGCACGGCCTCGACGGCACAGGACGGCTTGTGGTGCGCGGCGTCGACGGCTTCACCACGATCACCGGCAACAGCCTCTCGCCCTTCACACCGCTGCCAGCTGACGATCCCGGGAGCTCGCCAGCTTGGCTCCTCCCGAGCGAGGCGGGCGGCTTTTGGTACGCCCGGCAAGAGCACCCCGCCGTCGAGATCCAGCGCCTCGGCGCTGATGAGGAAGCCAGCCCGATCACGCTGTTCGAAGATGTCCTCGTCGGCCGGCAGCGTGCTGCCTCGCCCTGGGGAGCTGGTCGCGGCGTGGTCGCTGTGGCCGAGCACTACGCTCTGGAAGGAGGCACCGCTCTCGGCTTCGAACTCATCATCACCGATGGAGAGCACCAAACGAAGGCACGGGCTCACGACGCGGACGCGGCCTACAGCGTGGTCTCCTCGCCCGACGGCGCTTCAATCCTCGTCGGCGTGCATCGCCAGGGCTTCGTCATCCGACGCTTTGACTGCCTCTCGTTGGATTGAGCCACACGCGACTCGACCGACGCGCTCGCAGTTACGAGAGAGCTATCCTCGACACCCATGCTGGCGCTCCAGGTTCACCATGACTCCGCCCCGTCGCTCCCTCCGCCCCACGCACACCTCATCGTCGTGGAGTCGTCCCACCCCGCACACCTCGGCGCGACCTTCGTGCTCGATCGTGGCCTCCTACGGTTCGGGCGTGCCCACTGGAACGAGCTCGAGCTCCGCCATGACGACAGCCTCTCTCGCGGCCACGGCTGCTTTGAGCGACGCGCCGACGGTCAATGGTGGGTCGTGGACAACGGCACGACCAACGTTGTGTCGGTCAACGACCGCGTGATCGACCGTACCAAGGACGATAGGGGTCGCTCTGCCCAGATGCTTCGCCACGGGGCCCGCGTGCGAGTCGGACGCTTGGTGCTCGAGTTTCGCGCGGCCGAGACAACGGCGGGGTAAGCCCATCTCCGCTGCCAAGCCGACTGCGCCCGCGCCGCCGAGCGCGCCGAGCTATTTGCGAGGCCTTTGCGCGCCTCACTCTTCCTTGATGTCGCTGCTCCACCACCGCAGGCAATGGCCAAGCACGAGGCGGTGGCGACGACGCACAGGGGTACAGCCCACGGGGGCATCATTCCGGTCAGCACGCGACCGAATAGAGCATGGACGCAGCCTCTCGAGAGCAACGGTCGCTCAGCACGTGGTCCCTGGCCGTCGGCGCCGCAATGGACTACGCCTGTGAGGTGCTCCGTGCTCACGCCAACCCTCCCCGGACGAAGCTCGCAAGCGGGTCTTCACGTTTCGAGTTTCAACGCCCCGAAGTAAGCCGGGCGAGCGCGGTGAACGGCCCTCCGATGCGCAGCGCTAGTGCAGACCGCCTACTCGATGGGGATGCCGTTCATCGGGCGCTCCCTGCTGGAGGCATGAGCGTCCGCGCGACCCTCTCTTGGCTGGTCGCGTTGGCGGCCTGCGGGGCGGACGTGGTCGTCGAGCCCGCGGGTGGTGCGGGTGGTGCGGGTGGTGCGGGTGGTGCCGCAGGCGCCACGACGCAAGGGGGCGCACCCACGCAAGGCGGGGGCGCGCAAGGCGGCAGCGGCGGGGGAGCGGGCTCCGAGCCCACGACCGGCGGCGCAGGCGGTGTGGGTGGTGCGCCCTTCCCCGCTTGCGAGGCGCTGGTCGAGACGGGCGCGCCGGTTGCGATACCGGACGTGAAGTCCGGCTGGATCGCGCGAGTTGGTGAGGGCGTCGGCGCGGTCGTGAAGGTCCATCCGGGCAGCGAGCTGCGCTCGACGCTCGTCGACGCCTTCGGTGCCTGGCCGCCAAGCTTCAGCGAGCCGGTGGTCCATGGGAACGGGCAGAGTTCTTTCCACTGGAGCTTCCGTGACGACGGGGCCTTCCGTTTCCGTGACGACTCAAGCTACCCCCCGATCGGGTGGCGGGTCGGGCGGGTGGGTGTGCCGGGCTTGTTGCATCCGGTAGACGGAGTCCCGCTCTTCGAACCGTCACCGAGCGAGACGGTGTGGTGGTCCACCGGTCCCGAGCTCCTCGAGTTTGCGAGCGTCGAGGCCGAGGTGGCGCTCGGCACCTACCCTCCCCTGGCGTCATGGAACCACCACACGGTCGGGAGCGACGGGTTGGGTCGGGCCGTCGTGTTCACCCCGGATGGCCTCGCGGCGCTCGAGGGCGGAGCCCTCACGCCCCTGGGACCGAAGCCCAGCCTGGTCGAATGGAGGAGCTTCTTGCTCCCGCACCCGGAGGGCGTGTGGATCGTGGGGCCTACGGAGGACAACCTGCTCGAGATCACCTCGCTGGTCGATGGGGTCTTGTCCGGGTCGTATCGACCCTTCGGCGACGCGCCGATCGAACGTGTTGGGGAGTTCGCGGCCGCTCCGTGGGCCGACGAGACCATCGCCATCGCGACGCGGTTCGCTTCGGGCGGCTCGGTGGTGGCCGTGACCAACGGTGTGGACCGCACCACCACGCTGGAGCTGCCGCCTCGTTCATCGTTCGTCTTGCCGGTAACGCTTGCGACCGATCCGGGCAACCATCTGGTCGTGGGGTACAGCTCGGCGTCCGAGATCAGTTATCGGGTCCATCGGTTCGGGTGCGTCGGACCCGAGTGACCCGGGCCCGGACCCAGTGCCGACTTGAGCGGATGAGTCTGCGCCGAAGCCAACTTCAGGTAGGTGTCCCGCGGAACAAGCCGTGGGCGTGGCTTCACGAACGCGGGGTTCGCGCGAACGCGACCGGCGAGGGCTGCGGAACCTGGAGGGAGTGGGCTACGCTCGCGCGATGGGAGCCATAGGGCCCGAGAGCGATCCCATGGTTCGCGAGATGAGAGAGCACCTCGAGCGCTTCGCGCTGGCCGCGCGGGGCGACGTGCGCCGCGAGCTCGAGTCGATGTATCTGCTGGCGCTCGAGCGAGAGAAGCTGGCCGCCATCGGCTACGGCGGAGCGGGGATCCAGACGCGCGTGCGAGGGCTGGGTGCGGACGAAGAGGTGCGTTCGCTCGTCGCACACGCGCTGCGCTGGGCCGCCGAGGACGAGCGGTCTCACGCAGTCTTGGCGCGCGGCCTCCTCGTTCGGACGGGACGGCTATTCATGGTGTTGGCGACGCTCGCGGCGTACGTCGGGGGTCTCGTCGCGGGCTGGTCGGCTGCGGTGCTCCATCACACGACGTTCCGGCGAGCGCCCGTATCGCATGTGCTCGCGCGCCTCGCCGTCGTGTTCGGGCGTCTCGGGGGCAAGGTGCCTGAGACGGCGGCGGCGGCGCTCAAACACCAGACGTTCGCGAGCTTCTGCCGCTTCCAGGTCGGGGCGGAGAAGACGGCCGTGCTCTCCTGGGATCACATCGGCGCGCTCCTCGAGCGGCTGCCCGGCGGCGAACGCCTCAGCCTCACGGCGCGCCGCATCGCGGACGACGAGCACAAGCATGAGCGTTTTCTCGGCGTCCTGCTCGAGGCGTTCGATGACGAGGATAAGCTTCGGGAGGGCCACGATGCACAGAGCCTGCGCGCCGCGCTCGCGCAGGTCGATGCCTCCTTCATACCGGGACAGAAGCGCGTGACCCAACGGACGAACGTGGGTGGTGGCGGAGTCGTTCACGTTCGCCAGAGTGACGCGGCGTCGCAGGGGGATCCGGCAGCCCTGCGTGCGCTGCTCGAGGAGACGCTCGGTGCGACCCAGCTCGAAGCGCTGCTCTCGCTTCGCCCGGCTGCGCGGATCGCCATCAAGACCACGTTCATGACAGCCTACGACCGGAGCGACCCAAGCTCCCACGTTGACGTGTGCCTCGCCGACGCGCTGGCGCGTTGGCTAAAACAACGCGGGGCCTCCGACGTCGCATATCTCGAAGCGCCCAACCACTATGATCTCTTCTTTCGCGGGCGAAGCGTGGCCGAGGTCGCGCGTTATGTGGGGTTCGAGAGTGAGGCCTACCGCGTCGTCGACACATCGACCGATCAAGTCCCGTTCACGTTTCGGCGTGGGACCGCGCAGGACACCGTCAGCGCGGCCTGGCGCGACGCCGATGTCCGCATCGTGTTCGCGAAGATGCGAAGTCACCCGAGCATGCTCGTTCATCTCACGACGCATGCCGTGGAGTCGCTCGGTCGACGCATCGACGAGCTGCTCTTCCATGATCGCCAGGCGGATCTCGAAGCGGGCGCGATGATGATGCTGGACGCCCTCCCGCCGGCGCTCGTGCTCCTCGACGCGACCCACCACGTACCGGACGGTCTCACGGGAATCCTCGGAGATCCCACGCCGAGCCACCCGGGTCGCATCTATGCCTCGGAGGATCCGCTCGCGCTCGATCTTGTCGCTGCGCGACACATGGGGATCCATCGGTTCCCAGCGGAGCACGCGCTCTCCATCGCCTTCGATTGGTTCGACGATCCGGCGCGAGAAATCCTCGTCGATGGCCCCGACACAAGGATCCCCGGGTTCAAGAGCCCGCACCGCAACGACGCTACGGTCTTGATGAGCGCGCTCGCCTATCCGGTCTACGCCTTCAGTGGAGATCGCGGCAACCTCTGGGTGCCACGCATGGATCCCGAGGCCTTCCCGCTGCGACGTCGACCAACGCTGAGCGAACGCTTGATCCGTCCGCTCCTGCGTTGGCTCTTCGGTTTCGGCGTTCCGCCGCGCGGGGCTCGAGCATGAGCGACGCGATCGTCATTGGTGGTGGCGTTGGGGGCTTGGCGGCCGCGATCGTGATGGCCGAGCGAGGTGCGTCCGTAACGGTGTGCGAGGCGAGCCCGTTCTTCGGCGGTCTCGCGTCGGCGCTCGAGGCCGGTGGGACCACGTTCGATGGCGGCCCGTACATCCTCCTCGACCCGGTGGGGCTCGCGTGGGCGTTCGATGCGCTGGGCCTCGACCTCGATGCGCTCGAGCTTCGACGCGTGCACGACGTCTACGAAGTCGAGCGCGAGGGCGGGCCAGCGCTGCGGATCACCTCCGACGTCGAGCAGACGGCGCGCGGGCTCGAGGAGGCCTATCGTGGTCAGGGGGACGCTTACCGTCGCTTCATCGAGCACTCCACGCGGATCCACACCGCGCTCACCCCGCTCCAGACCGCACCGCGTCCCAGCCCGTGGTCGCTCCTTCGCTCGGGCGCCATCCGCCACGCGCCGTTTCTTCTGCGCTCGCTCCGGACCGTGCTTGCAAACGCAGGGTTTCGGCCGGAGGTCGCCGACGCGCTCGGGATCTTCACGCACGTCGCCGGTCAGCCGCTCGCCGGTGCGCCGAGTCCGATCGCGCTGGTCCCAGCGATGATCAGCGGGCCGGGTTGCTTCGTTCCACGCTTGGGTGTGGCGACGATCCCCGACCGTGTACGCGCCCGCGCCGAGGAGCTTGGGGTCTCCCTGCGCGCGTCCGCCCGCGTCACGCGCATTCTTTGTGATGCTCGCGGTGTGACGGGTGTCGAGCTCGCCTCTGGGGAGCAACTCGCGTCGAAGGTGGTGGTGAGCGATGCGAGCGGCGTCGCGACGTTGCTCAAGCTGGCGCCCGCACCGAACAGCGTGCGCAAGCGCGTCGCCGCGTTGCCGCTCCAATCACCGGGTGTGGCCGCCTACCTGCTCGCCAACGAACGTCCGAGCGGACCGTATCTGCGCTTTCGGCTCGATGCCGCGGATCGCGATGCGCCGTGCAGACTGCTCGTGCGGCCCGGCACGCTCGACGCTCCGCCGACGGCGCTCCACGCAAGACAGGTCCGCGTGGTTGCGCCGCTGGCGCAGGCGACGGCGGAGCGGCTCGAAGCGTCGCAGCAGGATGCGCTCTTGGACCAGATCCTCGCCGAGCCCTGGACGCGCGCACGCGTCGGCGCGTTCGAAGAGGCGGCGCGCCTCACCCCCGCGCGCTGGGGCCGAAGACACACGCTCCACCGCAACAGCATGAACCCCGTGATGACCGCCCAGCTCATGCGACGTGGTCGCCTCCCTCACGTGATCGACACGCCGCGAGGCCTGTTCCTCGTTGGCAGTTCGACCCATCCAGGCCAGTGGGTGAGCTTCTGCCTCATCTCCGGTGTGCTCGGAGCACGCGAGGTCCTGCGCAGCTGGGGCCGCTGACGGAACGGAGGTCGTCTGCCGAGCCGTTCCCTCTCGCGCTCGCTACCTGCCCGCCCATTGTGGCGGAGATAACCTATCTCAGGTCGAATGGGCGCGTCGCTCGCGGTACCAGCTCCGTCCGGTCCGCACAGCGCTCGCTGCACCAGCCAATACGCGCGCAAAACACGAGTACGTCGGCGGCGTGCATCGGACCTTCGCCACCGAGCCACATGCGGACCTGCCCATTGTGCCGGAGATACTCCATCTCAGGCACAATCGGCGGCCAGGCTCCGAGCGCCAGCGCGTCGCGCAGCCGCGCAGACCCACGAATGGCTCAATCCCCGGCCGCATGCGACACGTCGCCCGCTGTCACCGCGAGACTCGGCGATATGTCGCGCCCGCCGGCTCACTGCCCGCCTCCGTGCGACACATCGCCCGCTGTCACCGCGAGACTCGGCGATATGTCGCGCCCGCCGGCTCACTGCCTGCCTCCGTGCGACACATCGCCCGCTGTCACCGTGAGACTCGGCGATATGTCGCGACCAACGGCTCGATGCCCGCTGCCTAGCGGCTCGATGCCCGCCTTCGTGCGACACATCGCCCGCTGTCACCGTGAGACTCGGCGATATGTCGCGCCCGGCGGCTCGCTTACCTCGGGTCGCGGTCTCACTTCATGCGGGCCGCGAAGAACGCATCGACGTCCCGCTCGACCGACCTCGACGTAAGGTGCGTGGCTTGTCCGCCGTCGAACACCTTGACCTGGAGGCACTCGTAGCAGATCAGCAGATCGATCGAATTGCCTGGCTTCCGCACGGTGATGCCGTGGCGCGGGTTGAAGCACGCCGCCAACAAATTGCTGGCCTCATCGAGACCTTTGCGCACATGCGCAAGTAACTCTTCACTCGCTGCGGCGCCCTCGACCTCAACTTGCTCAAGGATGCGGTAGCCGTGGAATTCCGCGGGCAGCGCGTTGACGCTGCTGCCGGGCGGGCGCGGTATGGGGTCGAGCCTGTAGAGCCGCAACGCCGTCGCGCCGCTCAGCGCATCGCGTAGCCAGGGCTCGAGCGCGTGCGTAAGCGAGGGCGCTGGCGCGGGCGCGAGCCCTGGCTCGGCTGAGCCCGGTTCTTCGCCTGCGTCCTTGTCTTTCGAGGAGCCGCACGCGCACGCGAGGAGCGCGCTGGTGGCTGCGGTCAGGAGGGGGCGGCGTCGCAAGTGCATGGCTCGCCTATACACGAGCCAGCGACCGGCCCCGTCGCGATGCCGTCGGATGACGCCAAGAAAGCGATCGAGAACGCGGCGGCGGGGGCCCCGCGCTCCTCGTGGGACTGGTGCCGGAGGCGCTTATCACAACCGGCACCAAGACGCCGTTGAGCTCATTGGACAGCGAACACGCGATGGATGACGCCACCGTCGCCGGTGCGGGACTTGGTTACGCAAACGAGCGTGTTGAGCCAGTCGTATCTCGCGTCGCCGACTTCGAAGCGCGGGCTGGCGCGGAAGTAGTAGCGCGACGCCCCGAGTGGATCATCGGCCTTGGCAAAGTCCATGGCGTAGGCTTGGTCGTCGGGCGCAAAACGCATCACCCCATGCCAGTGGACATACAGCAGCGCGCCATCATCGGTCTTGAGCGTCATCCGGACGTCCAGTGCCCCCGACCCGTCCGGCCTGACGCGTGCCCAGTCGGCGCCCGAGTTGGGCACAATCTCTCCCGAAAGCCGAGGACCTTCGAACCGCCCACCAATCACCGGCACGATCATGCGGAAGCCTTCGGGTGTGGCTCCGATGTTCTGCGGTTCGGCGAGCTTCACGCGCGCCTCAAAGAGAAACTCCGTTTCGATTTCAGACATGGCTACTCCACTCGGCACCATCGGCCGGACTAGGGTTGAAGAACGTGGTTGCGGTTAACGTCGGATAGCGCGCAGCTCAGATGGCGACCGGTGATAGAGGTCCGCAAAAGCGGCGTTCATCCGGCGACTGCTCGAGAAACCGGCTCGCATCGCGATCTGCGCGATGGACAGCTCCGTGTCCTGCAGTAGACATTTTGCGCGCTGAACGCGGAGCGTCTTGGCCACTTGCAGTGGCGAGGCACCGAGGTGTTGTTGGAACAGGCGCGACACATGACGCGCGCTGACGCCTAGTCGATCCGCTAAGGCCTCCAGGCCATCGCGGTCCAGCGCTCCCTCGTCGATGAGCCGCAACGCGCGCTCGACCGTGGCGCCGCTGCCCTTCCAAGCGGGGCAGAATGGAGCGGTCTCCGGCCGACACCGAAGGCACGGCCGAAACCCCGCCTGCTCAGCGGCTGCCGCGGTCGGATAGAAGAGGACATTCTCTCGCCTTGGCATGCGTGCTTTGCAGACCGGCCGGCAATAGATGCCGGTCGTCTTCACGGCGATGAAGAACCGACCGTCGAAGGACCGGTCTCGCCGTTGCATCGCTGCCTCGCAGGTTTGCTCGTCGAGCATGGGCTGAAGATAGTGCGCTTCCTCGCAGCTGCGAGCGCGCCGAGGGGATCACGTCCGAATACGACCGCCTTCGCGCTGCGATGCGTCCTCTGAGCGCGACGGCGTGTGATTCCTGCGCCGATCGAGTAACGATTCTTCGATGGAACTCGCACGCATCCTGGACGGCGACCCCGACGCGACACTTCGGCTCGCGGCTCGTGACGTTTCGACGTGGCAGACATTGTTGGAGCACCTTGCGCTCGTGCGCGGCACGGCGGCGGGGCGTCCGCTGCTCGATGCGTGGCTCGCGGTCGCGCGCCTCGAGGTCTGGCGCTCCCACGCGTTCGACGCGGCCTCGCGGATGCAGTCCGAGGTCTTCGCCACCACCAAGTCTGCGCTCAAGGGCTACGACCGCTGGATCGAGGCGGGCACGGCGAGCTTGCCACCGAATCACCCGGCTGCGCTTTGCGCGCGTCTCGCGTCGCTCGCACACCCGAGCGATCCGTTCGACCCGGAGCGCCCGTCGAAGCTGCTCGATCTCGAAGCCGACCTGCAAGCGGCCGACTTGCCCGCGATGCTCGCCGAGACCTTGCTCCTGCGCGCGAAGGACGCCGACCCCGACGCGCGCCTCACGTTGGCGGATCGGGCGGAGCGAGCCTTCGAGGCCTTGGCCGATGCGCCGTCAATCCTGCGCGCACGGCAAGAGCGCGCCATGGCGCTGAACCTGCTCGGTCGGCTCGACGAGGGCCACGCGATTCTCGAGGCGCTCCGTCGCCGATCGCCTCGCGAAGGCCGAGGCGATCTTCATGGCCGGCGGCGACCAAGCGACCTACGTCACGCGCTGGAAGGGCACCCGCGTCGAGTCGGAGCTCGAGGCGGCGGCCGCGCGCGGCGCCGTGATCGGCGGCACCAGCGCCGGCTGCGCGGTCCTCGGACAGTTCGCCTTCTCGGCCATCAACGACACCGTCTACTCCGACGAGGCCCTGGAGGATCCGTACAACACGTACATGACGATGGAGCAGGACTTCCTCGACTTCCCCCTGCTCGCCGGCGTCATCACCGACACGCACTTCGCCGAGCGCGACCGCATGGGTCGCCTCGTCGCGTTCGTCGCGCGGCCCATCGCCGACGGCTGGGCCTCGAGCGTCGTCGGCGTGGGAGTCGACGAGGAGACCGCGCTCTTCGTCGACGCCTCCGGCGAGGGCACCGTGCTCGGCAACGGCGCGGTCTACGTCGTCCGCTCGAACGGCGCGCCTGCCTCCTGCGTCGAGGGCCAGCCCCTCGTCTACGAGGACCTCGAGCTCGTCGAGCTGCGCGCGGGTGACACCGTCACGCTGCCCGGCGGCGCGAGCGACGTCCCGGCGACGACGCTGTCGGCGAGCGGAGGGGTGACGATCCCGGCGAACCCGTACTGAGGCGCGCGGAGCACCCACGACGACCAGCCCCTGTCCGCAGAACGATGACGAGCCGGTCACGTGGGGCTTGCGACGATCAGCGAGACCGGCGAGGCGTTCTCGATGACTCGCTCGAGCTGGAAGCCCGCGCTCGCGAGCAGCGCGGAGAACTCGGGGCGTGTGCGCTCCTTTCCGCCCGAACCCAGCAGCATGATCAGATCGAGGAACTGCAGGTACGAGCCATCTCCTTCGGGCACGACGTTCTCCACGATGAAGAGCTTGCCGCTGGGGGCCATCGCCTGGCGAACCCTCGTGAGCGGGCCGCGCGCGGTGTCGTCGAGCATCTCGTGGAGCACGTTCTTCATGAGGTACGCGTCGTGCCCCTTCGGGACTTCGTCGAACACGCTGCCCTCGACCACACGAGCCCTGTCAGCGACCCCACGGTCGCGGAAGGTCTGCGGCGCTCGACGAACCGCGTGAGGCAAGTCTAGGTTTACTCCCAAGAGCTTCGGGTGGGCCACCAGGATCGCCGCGAGTAGCTCCCCCGCGCCGCCGCCGAGATCGACGAGCGTTTCGAAGCGACCAAAGTCATAGCTCGTCGCGATCAGCCCCGCGGCCTCGCGCGTGTATTCCGCCATCGAGGCGTCGAACTCGTCGGCCACCTCGGGGTGCTTGGCGAGGTGCTCCCAGAAGGTCTCGCCGTGGAGCCGCTCGAACACCGGTGGGCCGGCCTCGAGGCCGCGCTCGACGTTCGCCCACAGCGAGCGGTTGTGCGCCGAACCGGCGCTCAGCACCGCGTTGCGCATCGAGTTGGGCGCCTTCGAAGCAAGCGGTCGGGTGATCGCCGTGAGACCGAAGCGCTTCCCTTTCCGCTCGAGGAGTCCATCCGACGACAGCGCGCGCAGCAACCGAAAGAGCGCGTCGCCGTCGAACCCGAGCTCCAAGGCAAGCTCGAACGCGTCGCGCTCCGCTTCGTAGAGCGCGTCGGCGACGCCAGTCCGCGTGATGGCCTCGAGCGCGGCCGCGCGCCATTTGCTGGTCACGATCTCGAGGAGCGTGTACTCGGGTGGCTGGAGGTGGCGGTGAACGAAGGAGAGCCCGCGTCGCGCGCTCTGGATGGTTTGAACGAGGAGAGTCGGTGGAGCCATGTCCCCACCATGTGCCGCGGGCGAAACTCAAGCTAGTCCGCATGTTTGTGACGCGCTGTCCGCGCAGAGCGGACAGAAGCTCGCGCGCGGGAGCCTCGCGCGATGGCCGCGAGCGACGGCATCGGCTTGATGCGCTTGGTCACGAGCTCGAGGAAGCGGCGCGTCTTCGCCGGCACGAAGCGCCCGCTGTAGACGACGCACATGGTCGTCGTCCGAGCCGGTCTGCCCTCGAACAGAAGGCGGAGCGATCCGTCGGCGACGTGCGACCCGACGAGCACTCCCGGGAGCCTCGCGACGCCCACGCCGAGGAGGGCCGCCTGGAGCGCGGCTTGCGCGCTGTTGACGACGAGGTGTGGCTCGATCCGGATCGGCTTCTGGCCCTCGAGCGCCCACGTCTCGGTCGCCCACCCCACGGTCCGCGCGGTCGCGAGATCGGCCAACGTCTCGGGGACACCATGATTCGCGACGTAGGAGGGGCTCGCGGCGTAATACGCGAGGGCCTGTCCGAGCGGCCGCGCGACCAGGCTCTCGTCCCGTGGCGACTCGATCCAGAAGGCGACGTCGAAGCCCTCTTCGGCGAGGCTCACCGGCCGATCGGCTAGGACGAGCTCGACGCGGGTCTTCGGCCAGACGCGGAGGTACTCGGCGACGACGTCCACGAGATACGCGTGACCGAAGGAGACCGTCGACGCCACACGCAAGAGCCCCGTTGGCTCGGCTTGCGCGTTTCTCACGCCGGCGTTCGCCTCTTCTGCGATCGAGACGATGGCTTGGCACTGCTCGACGTAGCGCGCGCCCGCCTCGGTGGGACGCACGGAGCGCGTCGTACGATGGAGGAGGCGAACCCCAAGCTCGGCCTCGAGTGCCACGACACGATCGCTCAGGCCCTGCTTGCTCACGCCAAGCGCGCGGGCGGCCGCCGAGAAGCCTCCTGCTTTCACGACGGCAACGAGGATCGCCATGTCATCGAGAGAGGTCATCAATGTCATCGTCTCACGGACAATCGGGCACTGCGACCGCAACCTGAGGCATTCTGGGGCGCCGAAGCCTTGCGCCCAGGGCATCAACCGGCAAGGCGCTCCACGCGATCGCGACGCAGGCGTCGTCGCGATCGTCGCCTGAATGGCCGTCGAGACTGCATCGAGCTGGCTAGTCGAAGCCGCGTCCCGGTACCATTCGCGACCCGTGCTCCATCCCAAGGTCACGCTCGCTACAGGACCGATCTACGATCTCGCCGAACTCCGGGACGGCAGCATCGCGTGCATGACCCCGAGCGGCATCGAGCTTTTCGATCGCTCACTCGCGCCGGAGGGCATCTCTCCATGTGACGCGATCGGGGACATCCTCGAACTGCCCGACGGACGCTTGCTCGTGGGTGGCAAGGACCAACTGTCGTTTCAGGTCGGTCGGCGCGGCGAGCCGCTCGTGAAGGTCGAGTCCTCCGACGATCTCAGCCTGTTCAGCCGGTTCGTCCCGACCGAGCGTGGCTTCCTCGCGCTCGCGTTCAACGGCTTCGTCGTCGACGAGGGAGGCGCGCGGCGCATCGTCCGGCTCGATGGCTTCGGGCACTACCACGGCGGCGTGCCGTGGCGTGGTGGTGCGGCGCTGTTCGCCTTCGAGGGCATCGCGCTGGTCGGCCCCGACGGCGTGGAGATCGCGCGGACGACCGAGCGGTCGCCGAGCTACCCGTGCGCCTGTGCCGACATGCTCGTGGCGGTCGACAGCCGCGGCGTCGTCGTCCTCGATGCCGAGCTCAAGATCATCGCGACGATCGATGCTCGCGTGACCTCCGGCGATGATCTCGTCGCGTTTCGCGAGGGGTTCGTGATCCGCAGCTACGACGAGGAGACCAACGTCACCACGTTCCAGCACTGGTGTCGCGAGGGCGCGGAGGTGGTCGAACAGTGGTCGGTCCAAAAGCCTGGGCTGCTCGCGGCGCCCTGCGTCGTGGGCGACCGCGTCGTCCTCGTCCACTACGACGGCGGTGTCTGGATCGTCGATCGCGACGGCGAGGAGCTGGGTCACGTCCCGACGAAGAAGTACTGCGGCGCGGTGGCCGCATTTGGAGACGGCATCGCGATCTCGGAGCGCGAGGCGTTCGGTGTCGCGTGGTGGCGGCCCGATGGCTCGACGGAGCTGCTCGAGCACGACAGCGCACCCGAACGGATGCGGACCCTCTCCGACGGTCGGCTCCTCACCAGCGATGCGCATGCCCTGCTGCTGTGGGACGCCGCGAGCTCGGCACCGGAGCGTGCCCGCGTCGCGTGTTCGCTGCCACGCGAGGTGCCGCTGCTCGTCGACGGAGCGCTCCTGCGCGTGGTCGGTCCCGGGTTCTTCGGCATCCGGACCACGACCCTGACCGGGCAAGCGAGGTTGATCACGGCGGACGCGGAGTGGCGACTACCGATCGAACGCGACGAGGCCTCGACGATCATGCAGGCGCTTGCGGCCCGCAGCTACGAGGGCACGCCGCCCGGCTACGACGAGCTCGCGTTCGCGCTCGGCACGACGGCGCGCCAGCTTTCGGCCGCCGTCCGCGCACGCAAGAGCGTCCTCGTGCCGCCACGGCCGCTGCCGGGCTACGAGTATCTGGGCTCGTTCGCGTCGTCGGGCGACCTCACGGTGAGCGACCCCTGTTACCTCGGCAAACGGGCGAACCCGGCGCTCGGGTTCTCGCTGTCGAAGAAGGTCGTCGGGCACGACGGCCTGTGGCACGTGTTCGTGCGCGTCGATCCGGACGATCCTCGCTACAACGCCGAGCTTTTGACCATCCACACGAACGGCTTCGATACGGTGGCAAGCGAAGGCATCGCCAATCTCGGAGTCGACGCTGGGCTGATGGGCGTGTTCGACAGCAAGTGCCCCAAGCCCGACCTCGACAGCCAGACCGAGGAGGGCACCTTCGCGGGTCAAGGTGCGATCGTGAGCAGCAACGGCGACGGGATCTACCCCGTGTTCGTCGGTACGCACCAGGGCAAGGTCGCGAAGATCCGCGTCCACTTCATGGGTGACGACGCCGAGCTCGATCGCTCGGTCCTGTCGAAGCCGCGCGAGGCAGCGACCGCGTACAGCCCGAAGACGACCTACGCCGCGGGCGACGCGATCGCCCACCCGAAGTTCGGCACCGGCACCGTCGTTCGCCTCGGCACCGATGGCAAGATCGACGTCAACTTCCCGGATGGCATCAAGACGCTCGTCCACGCGCGGACGTAGCTGCGCCTAAGCACGCCGTCAGCGTCAAACAGCTTGTTTGGCGGCACGTTAGCGAAGACTCTTTGAGTTCGACCTCTGCAGCCGGATGAAACCGGTCTAGCGGGCACGCAGACGCTGTTCGAGTCGGGCGAAGACTTCCTCACCGGGGACTGGTTGGACGCGACCAGAGTCGACGTCGTCGACGCGGCGTTGGATCTCTTCTTCCCACTCTTGCCCTAGATCGAAGCCGTCCAAACTGGCCGCGATGGCTTCGACCAAATCAGCGCGCTCGCGAGGTGGCAGCTCAAGGGCGGCTTCGAGGACTAGGTTGGGTTCGACCATCGAGCGGAATCTAGCAGGATGAGAGGATGCAGGCACGCTGCGCGCTCGATCTTGGCCCTGATCGAGGGCTCGCTGCTCGCGGTCCCGCCCTCGCCGCGCTCTCCAGATGGCGACCGTCCGCGCGTGCACCAAGTCTTGCCCGACGGTGCGAGCCTCGTCGCAGCGGCTCTTTGGTCTGCTTCGGATGCGGCGCTCGCGAGCCCGAGCGCCCCTTGTGCCCGAGATAGAATATCTCGAGCACAATGGGCAGGTGCGCAGGCGTCCTCCGGGGCTAGCTGCGCGTTCACGTAGCCACAGCACCCTGTTTTTACGCGCCTTCTGAGCGGCCCGCCGCGCAATGCACGGCCAACCGGAGCTTGTACTCCGCAAGTTCCGCCCATTCGCCCTGAGATAGATCATCTAAGCCACAATGGGCGGACTTGCCCGTTCAGGAGGTGGCAGCTCAACGGCGGCTTCGAGGACTAGGTTGGGTTCGACCGCGAGAACGAGTCCGAACGACGCCATGGGCGACCGTCCGCGCTCCGTCCGCGCTCCGTCCGCGCAGCTCGGCGAGATCGGCGAGACGCCGACCTCGCCCGGGGACCATCGACAGCAGGCTGGCTTCAGGCGCAAGCTGAACGCGTGAGATCGCTCGGCCTCCTGCTTCTCCTCGCGGCGTGCTCCGGCGCCGACGTCGGCTCGCGCACGGCACCGTCCGGTGTCGACGCCTCTTCCCCCAAAGCGTCGCAGACCTCGACGCCAACCGCGCAGACCTCGACGCCAACCACCGCGCCAACCCCAAGCGATGACCGCTCCGGCGCCGGGCCTTCCTCCCTGGCGGCGGGCTGCCCAAGCCAGCCCGTGGCCGCGTGCACGGCGCTTCGCTCGACCAAGGAGCAGGGCGAGGCGCAGGCCCGCATCGACGCGGCGCAGAAGGCGGTCGTGGACTCGCAGTTCTCCGACGTCGCCGCGCTGGTCGAGCTCGCCAGGCTCCAGCTGCGTCGCGACGGAGCCAGCGCGGACGCAGAGGGTCCGAGTGACGCAGCTCGGGCGAAGAAGAACGCGATGCGCGCCGTCGCGGTGGACCCGAACCTGCCTGCTGCGCGGCTCGTCCTCGCCCTCTCCCTCGCGCGCTCGCTCCGCGACCTGCCCGCCGAGCGTTCGCGCGGCTCGATCTTGGCCCTGATCGAGGTCTCGCTGCTCGCGGTCCCTCCCTCGTCCGGCTCCGTGGGCGCCGCCGTCGCCTCGCTCCGTGGGCTCATCGCGCTCGAGCGCGGAGACGTCGGAGCCGCCAAGCGCAGCTTCGAGGAGGCGACGAGGCTCGACGCGAGCCTGCCATCCGGGTGGCTCGGACTCGGCAACGCGGCACGTGCAGCGGGCTCCTTCGACGAGGCGGTGAGCCATTACGAGCGCGCGGGCGCGCTGGCCGCTGGGGATCCCGAGGTCGCGGCCAGCCTCGCCGCGGCGAAGAAGAAGGAGGCCCTTGTCGTCTCGGCGCTGCCCTCGACGAAGCCGCTTTCCAGGAGCACGCTGCTCGTTCCGGCGCCGTTGGAGCCGCCGCGCTGCGAGGCGAAGAGCTACGCGATCCGGGGGCAAGCCGAGCTCTGCGGGGCGCGCGACGCCCTCGCTCGCGCGCAAGGCAAGGCGATCGACGAAGCGAGTCGGAACGTGATCGAGGCGATTCGCCCCGTCGAGGAGGCGTGCCGCGCCGCACGACCAGAGTGTGGTTCTCAGGTTGCCGCGGCCTACCTCGCCGCCGCGCACGGGTTCCGAACGGCGGGAGCCTTCTCGAAGTCGGTCGCGACCCTGCGGCTCCTCGTGGGTCGCGAGGCGAGCCTCCCCGGAGCGGAGGGCGCGGTCACCACCGCCCTCGCCGAGCTCGGCGACGCTTACTTCTCGCTCGGAATTTTCGACGAGGCGGCCGCCTTCTACGAGAGGTACGCCCAGCGAAGTGGCGCCCTCACGCTCGAGGCGACGAGCCGCGCTCTCCAGGTGAGGGTCGGCCTCGGCCAGACCGCTCAGGCAGAGGCGCTCGCGCGCGCGCTCGTCCGGATCGGGAAGGACCCCACGACGGCAGCAGACGGTCTGCTCGCGGTCGCCGGGCGACTGCTCGACGAAGGAAGGACCAAGGAGGCCGGGGCCTTGCTGTCGGAGCACCGGACCACGCTGGAGAAGGCCAAGGCCACGGCTCGCGCCGACGCCCTGCTTAGCGCGCCACCAAGCTCAGCCTGTGGGCCGCTCTTCGGCTGCGGTGCGCTCCGCCTCGCGGGAGAGGAGCGCTGGTCGGCTGGGGCGCGCAAGCCGTGAGACGGGGTCGCGATCGCTTCGATTCCAGGATCGGAGAACTCCTCGAGCGGGACCTCGATGCGAGTTCGACGCCGAACGTCCAGTTGGGTAGGGCCTCCGCGCCGACAGGTGCTTGCATCGCACTGGCCCGGGGGCGCACACGGCGTTCGCTATGCGACTTTTCTGCGCGCTAACCGCCCGCCCGGGACGACCGCGGGATATGGGACGATGGCAAGGCCGGTCGAGCGCGATGGTCAAATCGAGGGCGATCGCTGCGGCGACGGAACCCTGTGCGGGCCAGCGCTCTCGCGTGGTTTGTGACGACGCAGCGTCTCCTACCGCCTTCGAGCCCTCGCCTGGCGACAGCCCTGGGGATGGGACCTCGAATTGGACGTTTTGTTGAGAAAGGGCGCCGATCGCACGGGGATGGGCGGCTGAATTCAACAAAACGTCCAATTCGAGGTCCCATCCAGTGCGCAGAACGGGATGTGCAGCTCGCTGAACCAAGCTGTGAGTGAGCGCTGATCATGCCGATCCGCACCGACCGCTTCGGCCTCGCCGTAGAAGCGCAGCCGCGTCATCGACGTCGGGAGCTCTCGACTACTTCAACGGCGGTGGGCACGGCACCGCGACGTCCGGAGGCGGCGGGTTTCCGTACAAGCGTCGATGCGCGCAGGCGCCAGTCTTGTCGTCTTTCACCCAAATCGTGCCGGGCGGAATCGCGTTGAAGGCCCGATCCTCGAACTCTTTCGGACAGGCGATTTCCTGGTTAGCGACCCAACGTTCTCCGGACATCAGGTCCTTCGGGCGCGGACCATTGCGCGGAACCTCAACGTAACAAACGTCGTCCGCGCGCAGGATCGGGCGCCCCTGAGCGTCATGCGGGTGCCCACGCCGCTTCGAGCCGTCTGCAGCCGGGCTCGCCGCAGCGCTCGCCGCGGGCCCCGAGGAATCAGGCGCACCGCTCGCGGCGCCGCTAGCCGCAGGGACTGCGGAGTTGGGAGCCTCGGGCTCAGGAAGCACCGACCCGATCACGCGCGGAGGGTTTGCGATCAGTTCGGTCTTCGGCGGCTGAGCTTCGCCGCAGCTCACCATGCACCCCGTGACAACGAACGCCGGCCTCAGGAATCGTCGCATCGAGACAGCCTAGCTGTCATTGCTGCCCGGGGCGCGCGTCGAGTGGCCGAAAGACCATGGTCTCGTCCAGGCACTCCGAATCCGTCGCAAAGAGCAGCTCAACGTCGACGATTCGGTCGAGCGCGGTCGGGCTCTGCGGCGTAAAGAACCGTCGAACGCGTTGCCAGTAGCTCATGGTCCAATCCGCGCGCGTGCCTAGTGACTGGGCGCCCCTTGTGCCCGAGATAGTCTATCTCAGGCACATTGGGCAGCTCCGAACCCGACTCTGCGGGTCAACTTCGATGCGCGCAGCTAACGCAATCGACTCATACCCACTTATTGGCTCGTACGGCGCGTGCTGTGCGGGCCGGACGGCGCTGCTGCCGCGAGCAATGCGCCCATTCGACCTGAGATAAATTATCTAAGCCACAATGGGAGCTGCGAGCCTCATGGCGTGAGTACTGCGACAAACCCGTCTTGATTGCCCGTGTTGTGGCTCACGATCGGGCCTCGACCAAAGTCGACGCGCTCCGCGTAGTCGGATTCGCGGTTAGCCGATGCTTGGCCCCTCGACGCAGCTGCGGCTCTCAATCGACTCGAACCAGCGAATCATCACTGCACCGGAGAATCTCGCCTCGTCGGCCTCCGGAATGAGGAGATCCATGTCGATCCGTTCGGCGCAGTCCTCCAGGGCACCGCTACCGATGCAGTCGCGCACAATCTCACGGGCCATCGCCTCGCCGACGAGCGCCTCGCACGCGGCCGGCGTCACCTGACCGTTGCGGAAGCACTCGCGCGCGTCGGCCGGTCCCTGGAGGAAGCCGGTTTCGCACACGCACAGCTGGGCCCCGAGATCCGCGAGCGGGGTCGTACCCTCGGCGATCAGACCGACGAGGGTGAGCCCGAACGTCATCCCCTGTTGCTCCCACTCGAGATCGAGCAGCTCGCCGTCGTAGATGGGCTCGGCGTAGTGCGGCTCGGTCACCTCGGCCAACTCGATCTGCACCTCGCCGGCGGTTTCGGAGCGGTAGGTGGTTACGCCGAGGATGTCGAGTGACTCGGGGGACACCGCCTCATTGCCGCCCGGGCAGTTGCCGCTGCAGCCAGAGGTCGCCGAAGCGCACACGATCAGGCTCGCAGCGACTGAGCACCTGAGGTCGCGAAGGTTCTTCATGCCTCCGCCTGTAGCAAGCCGTGCACCGCCCGCGGCAGGAAAAGCGTCGATGGTTCGACGCTCGATGAAGCGGCAAGCCCTCGCGAGCGTCTCCCGAGCCCGCCCGACCGCGCGGTCGGTCACTTCACCGCGCCTTATCCCGCAACTCTGCCTCGGCGCGGCGAGACGGCCGATGGGCTGAGCTGAGGTGGTCTTCGGCGCGCTCGATGAAGAGCTCCGCCAACACGCGGGCGCGCGACGAGTCGTGTACGCCCGTCGCCCACTCGTACTCGTCCGCGGTGAGCAGCTTGATTGGCAACAGCCACGTGGGTCGGCCGAGAATCTCTGGCCCGTGTCGAACGCCGGCGCCGAGAACTCCGGTCGCGAACGGGAGGCCGAGCAGGCCGCCCATGAAGCCGTTCTCCGCGACGAGGTGCTGCAGCTCTCGGACGGGCAAGATCGCGTGGGTCGTGCATTCGTGGAGTTCGACCCTTGCCATCAAGTCGAACCTCTCAGCGACGATCCAGTCCGTCGCCGCCCACAACACGCGCGGCGCCCAGCTGCTGAGGATCGCTTCGACTCCAGGGTCGGAGAACTCCGCCAGCGGGACCTCGAGCGCGAGTTCGAAGCCGAACGTCCAGTCGGGTAGGTCATCGCCGTGAATGTCAGGATCCCATGGGTTCGACAGGCCATCGGTGACGAGGAGGACCGACTGCGCCTTGCGAACCAAGCGCTGGGTACCCCTCATCATCGTCGGCCACGGGATCATGTTGCCGTCGACGAGTGCGGGCGTAGTGCGGCTGAGCACGCCGCTTTGTACTTCGCCCAAGCGTGCCAGCGACTGCTCGCGCGCCTCGTACAGGCGGTCGCAGAGGGCCTCGAGCGTGTCCGCGTCCACGTCTTCCAACTCCTCCGGGATGGGCACCTCGAGGCCTTGCGTTCGGATGCGCGTCGCGAGCTGCTCTGCTTCCTCAGGCTCGAGGTGCGGGAACCAGGCGGCGAGCGCCTCACACGCGAGCGTGTGGAGGCCCTCGACGTCCTCGACCTCGTGCGGCAAGTTCATCCCAAAGACCTGGCCTCCCTTACCCGACAGGGCCGCGCACGCGTCGGCGAGCTCGCCGACGGACCGTTTGTGCTCGCTGCGGTCAGGGTGGCTCTCGTTGATGCGGTCGCGGATCCAAAGCGTATGGCGGTTCATTGGCTCTCGGTAGGTTTGTAGTCGAGAGCTTGGTCACGCTGAACCACAGTGGTTCATTGCCCACCAACGAACCTCGGCGGTTGACCCCGCTGCCTGGGCGCCCGTTGTGCCCGAGATAGTCTATCTCAGGCGCAATGGGCAGGTCCGCACCCGACTCCGCGGTTCACCTTCGATGCGTGCGGCTGACGCAATCGACTCCCTACCCACGTATTGGCTCGTACGGCGAGCGTTGTGCGGGCCGGACGGCGCTGCTGCCGCGAGCAACGCGCCCATTCGACCTGAGATAAACTATCGAAGCGACAATGGGCGGACCCGCCGAGCGCGGGCGGCGAACGCTACGCCATCCCGGCACAGTGAGCCCCGTGGGTTCGCCCGGCGGAGCCGCTCGCGTGCTCGGCGCTGGAGATCAACGGTTGATTCGAACCGCACGTTCAGTGTTCTCGTGCGCAGGCTCATGCGAAAACGCGTCCATGAAGCTGAGTGACGCTCCCTCGCCGAGTCCGCCCGTTCGCTTGCGTTGTCTCCACGGCGAAGCCATGCCCCCCGAAGTTTTCCGGGATGCGCAGCGGCTAGCCAAGTTGACCGACGGGGCGCTTGGCGCGATTGGCGGGCTGCTTGCGCCCCTCGTGCTCGAGCCCATGTCGAAGGAGCTCGCCGCGTCGCTCAGCCGGTTGTGTGTACGGCACGAGGTCGCCGAGGCCGATCTCGGCCATGTGCTCAAGGTCCTGCGCTATCTGTTCAAGGAGTCAGCGGCCTCCGACCTGGAGAAGGCTGGGTTCGAGGAGGACCTGCACACCATTTGGCCGGAGCCGCGCGCCCTCGGCGAAGCTGCACGAGCGAACTACGAGCTCATCAAGCGGGAACTGCGCAAGACGCTGCTGGAGGATGCGCTCGTGAAGCACGGCAACGTGCTCGTCGATGTCGATTGGCGCGTCGACTTCGTCGCCTCGGATCGCCAGAGCTCCAAGCTCATGCTGCCCCTAGCGTTGATTACGCTCCGCTACCGCGATGCCGAGCGCGAGTCGCGCTTGACGTTGCAGCTACTCCCCGAGCAACTCAAGCGCTTGGAACAGGTGTTTGGTGCGCTGTCGCAGCGGGTGTTGCGGCCAACGGGTGAGACCAAAGCGGCCGAGTAAGCGGTACGAGGCGCTCGGGCACGAGAGGGCGACCGACCAGGCCTTTCGATGCGCTGGTAGGCGCTCGGGCACAAGAGGGCGACCGACCAGGCCTTTCGATGCGCCTGGTAGGCGCTTGGGCACGAAAGCCGGTGAGGCTACCGTGCCCCTTGTGTGAAGAAGCCCGTTGGCCCGGACACGCGAGGACCTCCCCTCACCTCGGTTCCCGGCTCGGGGCGACATTCGGCGGGGCGATGGCTTATCGCAGGCCCCAATGTCGCTCGCCGCGCGTGGAGTTCCACCTCCTTAGGCGCGCAAGCGAAGTAACCCCTGGAGCTGCGACAACCCCCTCGACTTCGTTCGCATCCCGAGCGGCATTCGGCCTGCCGGACAGCGCCTAGCGCCAGCCCGGGCGCGGTCACCGCGTCCGGCATGCGGCTTTTTGCGGACTAATTGCCTATCGAGCAAGCCCGCTAACACGCTATTGCGCAGAAAGCGCGCCATTGAGCGCACTAACCCCCGGCGGCTAGCGCAGCTCCCCCGACTTACTTCGCATTGGGACGCATTGCGCACTAGGCACTCGCGGGCGCGTACTGCGCTGACGGCGGTTGCACGGCTCCCACACGCGCGGCCAGCGACATTGGGGCCTGCGATAAACCATCGCCCCGCCCAATGTCGCACCGAGCATCGGCGTGCGATAGGCGCACGCCCTACGAGGACTGCGGATCGGTGCTCTAGAACGGTTAGAAAGGTGGCTGAGTGGTTTTCGTCGAGAGCGAGCGAGGTCGGTGGCGAGTCGCGCGGAGCGTACGCCCGTACGCGAGCACGCTCGACGCCGAGATCGCGAAGCTATCGGCGAAAAACACCAGCCAGACCGTACGCGAGCACGCTCGACGCCAGGATCGCGCAGCTATCGGCGAAAAACACCAGCCACCCTAACGCAGCGAGAGCGCCCACGCCGTCTTGAGCCACAGGTCGGCGTCAGCGGCTGGGGCTGCGAGCTCGACATCCGGGAGGACTCCGGCGCTGCCTGGACGGCCGGCGACCGACCAGGTTGCGACGTCGGCGCGCAGGGACTGATCTGCGCCGGTGACGACGCGCTGCACGCTGCCTTTGCCGTAGCTTCGTTCTCCGACGAGCCGGGCGCGGCCGGCGGATTGGACGATCGCCGCGAAGACCTCGGCGGCCGACGCGCTGGTGCGATCGATGAGCACCCAGAGCGGCATGCCCCAACGAGCGCTGGCCTCAACGCTGATCACTTCCTGCTCACCGCCGCAGTCGAGGTCGACGTGCGCCTGACCTGTCGGCAGAAAGTCCGCCGCGAGATACGCGGCCTCGATGAGATCCCCGCCCGGGCAGCCACGCAGATCGACGATCAAGGCGCGGGCCTCAGCGCTGGAGAAGGGCTGAAGCGCTCGCGCGAACGCGCTCCTCATACCCGTGCCGAAACAACTTGGGCGCAGCCGAATCACCCCATTAGGGAGAAGCTCCGCCTCGACTTCGGGGCGCAACATCGACTCGGCGAGCTGCGAGAGCTCGCTGCTGCCGACCTCCGCTGCGCCATCGTTCGCCAGGCAGAACATCACGTTGACGGCGCTCGGTACGGCGACGAGCCCTAGGCCGTTGTTCATCATGTTGCCCGTCGTGGGCAGCGCAAGGTTGATGGCAGGCAGCTTGTCGATAAAGACGATGGGATTACCCATCGTGTACTTGCCCATGCCCTTGATCGTCGGGTGGGCGGAGCCGGCCTCGTCGCCGGTGGTCATCGAGATCACGCTGCCGAGGTTGAGGGCGTTGACGCCGGACACCTTCACCGTCGTCGAGAACGCCTGCGCTTGCGCGTTCATACCGATGTTGGGATAGGGGACGGGGATCGGAGCGGGCGCGGCGGGCGTGAGGCATACGTCGGGAAACCCGATGTTCATGCCAGCGCCGCGGTTGGAAGCAGGGAGCATGGGAGCCTCAGCCTAGGTGAATGGCCTTGCCGTTGATGGTCACTTTGTTCTTGGTCAGGAGCGTGCTGCTTTCGGCGCTCGTGACACTCGCGCCTTCCACCGTCGTGTGCGTGCTGCCGGCCTGGACGCTCAGCAGCTCGGTCACCTGCTGACGCAGACTTTGAAAACGCTGGTTCACGGTGCGGGCGAACATCTCGAGCTTGCCGGCGCGAACCTCCAGCTTGGGAGTATCGATATCGACCGTGTGGCCGGACAACGCGAGCCGTCCCCCGGCCTGAATCTCGAGATCGCCCGGGAATGCGATCCTCCCCTTGCCGGTGCCAGCAATCACACCGATCACCCATGCGCCGCGCGCGTCGGCGATCACGAGTACGGTGTCGCCCACCGCGGGCTCGTAGCTGAACGCGAGCGCCAAGCGAGCTTCGCGCTCCGCGCCGCTGGGCAACGCGACACGCACACCGAGCGCGGTTGCCTCGAGAACCTCCGCCGGACCCAACTCATGTGAGGGAGGGATAGGGCTCGGTTCGTTGACGACGCGGTGAAGATGGGCGACCTGGCTCACGTTGCTCTCCTTGGTTTGATGCGGTTCAACGACGCGGCGGCGGTCGCCACGCCTCGGCCTGCAGACGCAGCGGATCGGTCTGCTTGGCAGTGGCTGTAAGCGCGCCGTTCCAGGTGGCGCCGTCCGTGCGCGCTGCGTGCAAGTTGGCGGCGGCCAGGTTGGCGCCCGAGAGGTCGGCGCTCGAAAGGTCCGCGTGCGAGAGGTCGGCGTAGTCCATGCGTGCGCTGGTGAACAGCGCCCCCTGCGCGCGCGCCTTCACGAAGCGCGTCTCGCGCAAGTCGGAGTCCCCAAGCACCGCTCGCTCGAGCTCCGCTTCGTCGAACGTGGCGTAGCGCAGCCGGGCCTTCGCAAGCTTTGCGCCTCGCAAGTTGGCTTTGCCGAAGTACGTCCCACGAGCATCGGCGCCTTGAAAGTCCGTTTGCTCGGCGATGGTGCCATCGAAGCTCGCCTCCTTCAGCACAGCATCCCGCAGGTTGGCCCTCGAGAGCCGGGCCTCCTTGAAGTCTGCGTGAGTGAAGTCGCAGCGGCGCAGGTCCATCCCTTCCAGATTGGCGCGTACGAAGGAGCAGCGTGTTAGCCGCAGCCCCGCGAGCGGCAGCTCTCGCAGGTCCAGATCGTCGAAGTTGACGGTCTTGAGCTCGGCGCGCGCGAGCTTGGTGCCCGCTAGCTTCGCGTCGGTCAGGTTGGCGCCCCACAGAAACGAGCCTGAAAGATCGGCTCCCGAGAGATCCGCCCGCGAAAGATCCGTCATCAGCAGGCGGGCGCCCTGCAGCTTGGCTCCGCGCAGATCGGCCGCCTCGAGGTTCGTCATCTCGAGGTCGAGCGACGAGAGCTCGCTGTTCGCCAGCTTGCACTCGCTGAGAATGGCGCGTCGCAGGTCGGCTCCGGTGAAGTCTGCGTTGGTGAGGTCACAGCCCGTCAGATTGCACAACTCGAGCAGCGACCCAGCGAGATGGGCGCGATGCAAGTTGACCCCCATGAACGAACTGAAGCGTAGGTCGCAGCCCTCCAGAGCCAGCGGCCCCACGTCGGCGCCGCCGAGCTCGGCACGCCGCGGATCGGCGGCCGGCAAGTCGAAGTCGGTCATCACGGCGTTGCGAAAGAAGCACTTCGCAAGGACCTTGGGCAACTTGGCGCAACGCAGATCCGCACCGTCGAAGACTACCGCCGCAAGCGCGGCCTCTCCCAGATTCGCGCGCACCATCCTCGCCTGAACGAAGATGGCGTTCGCGACCGTTGCGCCCGCGAACACGGTGTTCGTAAGGTCGGCCTTGGTGAAAGACGCGCCGTCGACTTTGGACCCGCTAAAGTCCGCAGCAGCGAGCTTGGCTTCGTCGAAGCGCGCCTCGGAGAGATCGCAGCCGACGAGCCGAGCGCTTAGCAGCCTCGACTGCGTGAAGACGACCCCGGAGAGGTTCAGACCGCTGAAGTCGACGCGGCCCAGCTCACAGTCGATGAACTTCGCACCGGCCAGCGCAGCACCGACGAAAGCGACCTCAGTCAACGTCGAGCGCAGACAAACGACCTCTCGCAGGTCCGCGCTCGAGAGGTCCACACGCGAGAGATCGCTGCCGCCGATCTGCGCCCGGCGCAGGCTGGCACCCGCAAGCTTGGCGCCCGCCAGCTGCGTGTGGAGCAGCCGCGCGCCCTCGAGCTTGACGCCCGAAAGATCGAGCCCGCGCAAATCCAGATCGCTCAGATCGGCGCCAGTCAGGGGCTGGCCGCTCCTCGCGCAACGAACGACGTCCTCGGCTGAAAGCCTCACGGATCCCTCACCACGCGCTCCACGAACGCGTCAGTCAAATCGAGCCCCTTGCCGTGGGCCCCGGTCAGCACCGCTTCGTAGAGACTCGCACGCGATAGGTTGGCACGCTCGAGGTTGGCGAGCCGCGCATCCACCGACATGAGGTTGGCAAAGGTCATCGTCGCGGCTCGCAGATCCGCCCTGTAGAAGCGAGCGCCCCGCAGGTTCGCGCCGTGGAACCGCCCCTCTTTGATCGACGCCTCGGTGAAGTGAGCCTCGCGTACGTCTGCGAAGGAGAAGTCCGCTTCGTCGAGCTTGGCGCGCATAAAGAAGCTGCGTTTGGCGACGACGCCGATGAAGCGAGCACCGAGGAGGTTCGCCTCGACGAAGCTTGCCTGCTCCAGCTCGGCCCCCTCGAAGTTGGCGCGCTCTGCGTTGATCGAGCTCAGGAGCGCACGTTCGGCCGAGCTCTCGCGCAGGTCGCAATCGCAAAGATCCGCCCGGTCGAGGTCCGCATGGTCAAGGTTTATGCCGCGCAAACTCGCGCCCGTCAGCCGCGCTTCATCGAAAATGGCGTACTGCGCGCGAGCATGACCGAGTTTGGCGCTCTCGAGGTTCGCTCGTTCGAGGAAGGCCTCCTCCAGGTAGCACTCGCGCAGGTCGGCGCGCGCGCCCTTGACCTCGCCCAGATGCGCCAACGTCAGATCGGCACCGCGCAGATCGGCTCCCTCGAGGTTGGCGCGAAACAGGATGGCGTGCGTAAGCTTGGCTCCGCGCAAATTCGCCCCGCGTAGATCGGCGCGCGCGAGGTTGGCGCGCTCCAGATTCGCCCCCGAGAGGTCGGCACCTGCGAGGTTGGCATCCGCGAAGTCGCGCTCTCGCAAGTCCGCACCCGGTCCAGGCGCGGCGGTCGAGAGCGGACCGGGCGGCTCGTAGCTCGGGTCGAGCTGCTTCCATTGCGGCTGGTACGGGATCGCCTCGACCTTATCCAGGCCCTCGAATCGGCGCCCAGTACGCTGCTCTTGTTCGCGCAGCTTCGCCGTTTGCGCCATCAGGTTGCGCATCTTCGGGCGCAACATCGGGTCGGGTATCCGCCCCGGCTTCGCGTGACGCATCGGCGGCACGACTTTCTCGTTCTCCTCGCGCACGTCGGCGGCGATCTTGTGGAGGTCTGGGCGATGTGCGGCCGGCGTGCTCGCGAGCTGAGCCATCGCCTGCGACGTTTGGTTCAGCTTCTCCTCGCTCATCAGCGGGCCCAGGGCGCGCTTGAGCTCGTTCGATACGGGGTCCTTCGTCGGGTCCGCCGCTGGGCCCGCAGGGGCTTCTCCTCGGCGCTCCTTCTCGCGTCGATCCCAGGCTTCTGAAAGCTCTTTTGGCATCTCCGCCAGAACGCCGGTCGGGTCTTTCTCGAAGGCTTCGATCTCTGCTGCGTAATGCGCGCGAGGCAGCCCGCGTTCGCTCAAGGACTCACTGGCGATGAGCACCGTTTGCACGTCGCTCAAGTCGAGCTCGTGGACGGGGCTCAGGCCGCGCCAGGTCAACACCACCTGATTCTCGTCGGGCAGGGCAAGCAGCGTATCCAAGGCCATCGCGATCTCTTCGATCTCGCCGCGCTTGTTTTTCACGAAGGCGCGCACGCGTAGCCCCGGAAGACGCGTCTCGAAGACGCGGTGCTTCGGATGCAAGTAGTGGAACTTCACTTCCTCGTCGCCGCGCAGGTACCCCGCCCATTGCTGGTCGGCCGGAGCGGCGTGGAAATAGGTCCAATCGAAATCGTCCGCGTAGAAGGGCGCGCGCAGCTTGGCCCACGCAGCGCCGTAATTCTTGCCGGTGCGCGCCTTGCGTGCAGCCCAATTGGAGCTCAGCGGTGCGAACGATCCCGGCGCCCGCTCTTGGCCACGCGCGGTGAGCCGCTGCGAATTGAGCTCAACGTTTGGCAGCGCGTCCCCTCGATGACCTTTTCCGACAGGGTTGGCGTCGAAGCCTGAACCGCCGAAGGCATGCGCGTAATCCAGTGGCATGATCGCGAAGGGCTTGGGCTCGCCGATGGTGCCGAACGGGCCGTTCTGCCACTGCCTGTCTCCGTAAACGACCAGCTCCTTGCGCCAATGCCCCACCGAGAAGCGCACCGGGCATTCGCTCACCAGCTGGCCCGGATGGCAGCTTCCGCTCAACATCACCTCGGCGTTCACCTTGAAATCGGCGAGGTCCCCGGGGTACTCGCAGGCGCCGGTGCGCTCTTCATCTTCGGCCGCGAAGGTCTCGCCGGAGATCAGCCCTTGATCCAGCCCCTCGATGGGCGTGACCACGCCGTCGCGCACGAGCGTGAAGGCACCGCGCACCACCAACACCATCTCGGGCTGCGGTGGCCGGCGCGAGGTCGTACGCGTCGCGTGGAAGAGACCGGTGGTGTTCTTGACGAGCATGGGCGACTACAGGCCAAGCTCCACGACGATGGCCTTGACTGTGCGCTTGAGGCACATGTCCGAGTTCGAGAGCGTCGTCGTCTTTTGCTCGAGCGCGTTCGTCTTGGTGGACAAGGTGTTGGTCGTGGTCGACAGCGCAGTAACGGTATTCTGGAGCGCGAGCAGATCCTTCTGCAGAGCGACCTTGTCCTCCTTCGGGATCTTCACCTCCAAGATGCCAGCGGTGGCGATCTCGACCCCCAGCGCAGCCTGGAAGCCGAACTTGCCGCCCAAGAAGATCTCGATCGCGATTCCGATTTCCATCGCCAAGTGCACCGCTCCGAGGTGGCCTTCGAAGTGGAAGGGCGTGGTGGTGGTCTCCTCGATCATGATGTCGACGATGGTGTTGCTCACCTGGCGGTTCTTCAGATGCGTAAATTCCGTCACCGTGTCGCCGTAGCTCTTCGAGGTCGTGTTGGTGACGTGTGACTCCTCGTTGCTGTCGGTCACGCTCGTGTAGGAATCGGTCTTGATGGCGTAGGTCCTCTCGAAGATGCCGCCTTCCGTGGTGCCGAAGCCGACCGGCTGTTCCGGGGAGCCTGTCCAGCCGTCGATGCGGCGCGCCCAGGTCTTCTCGATGATGTGTGGGTTGGAGCGGATCACGTCCAAGTTGTCGTGCTCCCATTCGGGCACGAGGCGGTCGGTCTTCGTACCCACGGCGTTCGCAGAGCCAGTCGGCCCGTACTTGGGCAGATCGTATTTACGATCGCTGAAACGGTGCGGCGGGTCATGACCGAGCGATCCGGCGATCGCGTCGCGCGCAACGCTGCCGGAGGGCGGCGGATTCGCCGAGCCGGTGTACGTCTCGAGCACGTCGCCCCAGCGCTCCTCACGGAAGTTGCCGGCGTAACGCGCGTATTCATACACGCCCTCGGTGGTGTTCACTAGAAGCCAGACGCCCGTCTGCTTCATGCTCTCGGAGTCGGTGAACACGTAGTCGGGCACAAACTCGAGCCAAAACCCAGCGCCAGGCATCGTCCCGGGCGCGTAGTCGACGACGTGATCGCCGGTCGCCTCCCAGCCCATGCCCTCGCCCGGATCGTCCTGGCGCCCCATCACGATCATCTTGTAGTTGCCCCGTACGACTTCCACCTTGTCACCGTAGGTGGTGGTGATGCGGTTGCCGTCCGAGTGGTCGCGCCACCCGCCGCGGGCGTAGAGCTGCCGACTCTCGTTCTGGCGCTGGGTCTGCGTGAGGCCATGCCCCCGAACCGCGTGATCCGCCTTCGTGTTGAGCAGCGGATCGAGATCCACGTCGTGGGTTCGAACATCGTCGAGAAAGAAAACGTCGTTGTTGCCGGCAGCGCTCGGGCTTCGCGTTTGAAAAGGCGGCGCGTCGGTGAGCCAGCTCCCCTCGCTCGTATCCCACTCAGTACTTGCCGGGCGTCTCGGATCGCCCGGCCCACCGGCTTGGTGGATGGCCGCGAGCAGCTCGATCGATCGCTCGTTCTCGTCCGCAATGTCGAACTTCCCTAACCGCAGGAAGGACGACATCACCACCGTCTCGCTGTATCCGTTCGGACGGCTAGCGTCCCCTTTGCGTTCGAACGGGCTCGAGCCGAAGTCCGGCACTTTGATCAAAAAGTGCTTCTCATTGCCCAGGTTCGACTGCGCTAGGTAGTCGCCGTCTTCCTGATCCGAGTCGTCGTTCGTGCTGAAGGTCCCACTCATAGCTACTTATTCTCCGAAAATTGGAGCACGATCCCGGTCGCCGACTCGATGCGGTTGGCGAACGAGTTGCGCGCCGTCACTGAGGAGCGGTTGGTCGCATTCGGCACCGAGCCGACGATGATTGGTCGATCGGGGTCCCCGTCGAGGAAGGCCACGATCACCTCAGCACCCGGCCGCAGCGGGAAGTGGAAGCCATGATTCGGCCCGGCGAACGGCTGCGCCATGCGTATCGGGTGCGAGGCGCGCTCCTCCCCCTCGTGGGGCACCGTGTCGAAGTGCAATTGCACGATGTACCGGCCTTCGTCGTCGATCTGGGCGAGGCCGCCCACGTTGCCCGAAGCGCCGAGGGAGGTGGTTCCCGTGACCAACCCGTAGATGCGCGGGCGCGGGGTGATGAGCTGCGGCCGAAAGCGATTCGACGCGTCGATCGCGCGGAACGAGTTGGAGTAGGCGCCGGCTACACCGCCCTCGCCTTCCGTCAGGTGTGCTGTGTGAATGACTTCGACGATCAGCAGCTGCTTATCCGCGAGATAGGGGTGGTCGATGAGCTTCGGGCTCGCCCCTGCCGTCAGCGCCAAGACGTTGCTCTTGCCGAAGTAGGTCTCGCTCTCGACGAGCTGGCGCTCGGCGCGGATCTTGGCGATGCGCGTGCCCTCTTCCTTGGTCTTGTGGTGCGAGCCGTACTCCACCACACCACCGCCATTGCCGAGCGGCTCGCGGTCTCGCTCCAGAGAGTGCACCGCGCTGATGTCGGCCAAGGGGTGGCGGTAGTTGTAGTCCTGGACGCAGAACGTCGACGGAAACTGCTCGCTCTCGACCTCCAGAGCGAACACGTCCTCGTGCATTCCGTCCACGCGATAGCGCAACACTTCGAGCACGTGGGAGATCCCGCGGCGGGCTGGATCATCGGTGAAGATGACTTGCTCCGGCCCCTCCTCTTCCTCGTGTGAAAAGACGTAGCTGATGCCGAGGTGCTCCGCGAGCCGGCTCACGAACGTGAGGTCCGTTTCTTTGTACTGCACCACGAGCTCGCGTGCGGGCCAGTCTTCCGCCTGAAATGCGAGGCTCTTTGCAACGAGGTCATGCAGCTCGTACTTCTGGCGGATGATGTCGCGCACGGTCGAGTTCACGAACACCTCTTGCGTCGACACCAACCGCAGCGCCGACAGCTGCGGCACCACGCGGAGCACATACGTACGCCACTTTCGGTTCGCATCCAGCCGGTCCCGCACAGACTGCAGCACGCCGTGAATCTTCCGCAGCTCGAGCTCGCTGCTATCGGTCGACTGGCGCGAGAGCACGATGGTGAGTTGCGCGCGCGGCGCGGCACCCGCTGGAAGCGTGGCGCCGTTGCGCATGACGACCGTCAGGTCGAATTGAAAGAGCTGGGAGATCTGTTCTCGACCCTCGAGCTTGTCGACCTGGAGGTCGCTCGCATCAAAATCCCGTGACTCGAGCGTGATCGTCAGTGGGCGCAGCGAAGCCATTCGGCGTAGGGGACTTGAACCTGGCCAAGCCGTCAACACGGAACGTGGAGAAGAACACGCGAACTCGAACCGCGAGCGGACTCGAGGGCCAGCTCAGAACACCGTGAGCCTCTTTGAGCTGTCGTCGTTGGGGTCGCCGCGCCACACCCCGTCATCCCAGTAGCAGCCGCACCAGTCACCCTTATCTTCGCGATCGCATAGCTCGTCCCCGATCCAGATTTCACACCAGCCGCCCGTGAGCTCTTCGCCCGCGCCAAGGTCGCTGACGTTCAGTCGAACTGCGTAATCCATGGTCCCGGGCCTCACCTCCAGCGCCCACGGCAGATCCTTCGCGCCCACCTGAACCGTCTCGTCGCCGACCTGGTAGGTCATCACCGCGCGCTCCCCACCCCCAGCCTTCAACGTCGCGACGCGTGAGCGGCAGCCGACCCCGCTGAGCATTGCCAGCGTGCCCCCACAAACGGCGAGCGCTCCAAGCAAGCGCCTCGGGCTCCACCTTCCGCGCCAGTCCTTCGATCCACGATGAGCCCGCATCGCCTACGAAGATACGCCGCCCGCGAGCCCGCTCGCCAGCACTGGCTCGTACGGAGAGCGCTGTGCGGGCCGGACGGAGCTGCTGCCGCGAGCAACGCGCCCATTCGACCTGAGATAAACTATCCAAGGCACAAAGGGCGGACCGGCCGAGCGCGGGCAGCGACTGCTCGCCATCCCGGTGCAGTCGGACTCGCGGTGCTCACGGGTCCTTTGCTGCACGGCTTGACGTACAACGCATGGGTTGTACGATGCACTGGTGACGAGCTCTCGAGATATCATCGCGACGCTCGATCCTCGTGCGCGTCAAAGGCGATCACCACCATTTCAAGCACCCGACGAACCCGGCCATCCCAAGCGAGATCTCAGCATCGGGGTGATCAAGAGCATCGAGCGGATCACCGGCCTACGATTCACCTGAGACCCGAGGCAACCATGCGATACCACGCGAAGCTTGCGAAAGATGGCCGATACTGGTCTGCCATCTTCATCGATGCCCCGGGCTGCGCCACCTTCGCGGGGACCCGTGACAAGGCTCTGCTCGCCGCGAAGGAAGCTCTCGAGGGTTGGCTCGAGGCTCATCTCGTTGACGGGCGCGCACCGCCGAAGCCCGCATCCTCCTCGCGCGGAGAGCCGGTGGATGTCGACCCCCAGCTCGCCGTAGCGGTGAGCCTGCGATGGGCACGCCAAGACGCGGGGCTCACACAGGCGGACCTTGCTGCGCGGATTGGCGTCTCGCAGCAACAGGTGGCGAAGCTCGAGCGTCCCGGTGCCAATCCATCCATCGCGACGCTAAAGAAGATCGCTGTCGCGCTCGGCGTTCGCTTCGAGTTCGACCTCGTTGCGTAAATTACACTGCCCGACAAGGTTACGATTCGTGAAAACGCGGTCGACCTGCGACTCCAAACGTGAGCCGAGCCCCTCCCTCTCGCGCTCGTAGGCTATCGCCGCATCGAAGAGATCGGCTTCGGCCAACCGAGTAAGCTCGACGATCATCGGCCCCGAGCGGACCGCAGCCTATCCTGGAGTTCGGCGCGGACCTCGGACCACGGCCGCACGGGAACAGTGCTCGAGCGAGCTTCTTCCAGCCGCTCCTTGATGAATGACTCGTGCCAAGTCGAAAGGGCAAGGGGCCTGCGGCCGTTTTTATCGAAGAGGGCCCGAGTCATTCTGTTCACTGCATCCACCTTCGGTGGAATCTAGCGATGCCAGTCCGGAACGGGGACATCGTCGGAGAAGCCGGGTGGCGGCGTGATCGCGTGCGACATTCCCGACATTCTACGCGATCGCGCTTCACGAATCGTCGCCTCGGGGTAGTCCAGCCGTCAGTTCTGGCCGAGGCGCGCGTCCAGTTGCGGCCAGACCATGCTCCCGAGTTCGAAGGCCGCAGTTCTTTTTGGCACAGCGTTGCAACGCGGCCGCGCGTGGCGACGCGCGCAGCGTCTTCGGATGATCGAGTCCCGACGGCGCCGGTTCCTCTACCTTTCTCGCGGCCGACGACTCCGCCGCGGGCGCTTCGCCTCCCAGCGAGCCTGCGGCTTCCTTCGGAGTCGCCCCGGACTCCCGCCCGAAAAACGCTGGAGTCAGCTCTATCTTCGAAGCGTCAAGCTGCATCGTGCCAAGCAACTAGGACTGCCCTACCCGTTCCGGCCTTGGCCGATCGTGTCGCTGGTGGAACACGGCGCGATCCCTGGGCCTCCGCTTCGCGTGTTGTTCGTGTGCTCGAAAAACCAATGGCGAAGTCCCACCGCGGAGCGCCTCTGGGAGGAGGATTCACGGTTTTCGGTGCGGTCAGCTGGGACGAGCGCCAATGCTCGCCGCCGGGTGCGATCGCAGGACCTGGAGTGGGCCGACGTCATCGTCGCCATGGAGCACAAGCACAAGGAGCGGCTAATGGACCTTGACCGTCGCCCAGACCTGAAGCGGAAGGTCGTGGTCGCGAACATCACGGACCTGCCGTACATGAGCCCACCGCTGATTCAGCGCCTTCAAGAACGCGTGGCTCCCATGCTCGAGGCGCGGCTCCGAGGTCGCTAGCGCCCATTCGACCTGAGATAGTCTATCTCAGGCCCAATGGGCAGGTCCGCACGCGCCTGCGCGGTTCACCTTCGCAGCGCGAGCAAACGCCATCCACTCTTTGCCCCGTTATTGGCTCGTACGGAACGCTACGCCGGCCGGACAGAGCTGGTGCCGCGCGCAACGCGCCCATTCGACCTGAGATGGATCATCTAAGCCACAATGGGCGGACCCGCCGGTGGCCTCACGCCGGCGCTCGCGCGAAGCCTCGCGAGACGCGGGCGTCGCGTTTGGGCGCTCACCTCGGAGACGCAGGGCTCCAGGCGATCGGGGTCGAGCTGAAGCTCACGCTCGAACTCGGCGCCGCCCGCGTCGGTCATCGTGCGGAGTGGACGCGCGCCGAGACGGCGCTTGCCGTGCTGGCTGTGATCGACCCCACGGAGACGTCCGCTGCGGTCATGCGAGCGGCTGGCGACTCATTCCGTCGAAGTGTTAACTCGCGCATGTCGATCGCGTCGGTTCTGAAGCCAGCGTAGCTTCTGCGGGTAGTCCTTCTGCTGGAACTCCGGCGGTCCTGTGTCGCCAGGCACCGCCGCGAAGGCATCGAGCCCGAACTGGTCGTAGGCGATCAATCCTTGCAGCTCGTAGTGCGCCAAGTCGTACAGCTTCCTGACGTTCATCAAGAAGCCGCGTTGGTCCCCCGATGCAAAGAGATCGCGCAACCACTCGCGCGCGCAGTCAATTGCCACCCGTGCCTGCATTAGCGCCTCGTCGCGCTGGTAGATCTTCAACGCGGTGTTGTGGATCCTGCTCGTTGACTCATGAAGTCGAGCTGATGTTCTTCGCCAGCGTGATCGAAGATCACATAGCCGGCGCTATTGGTCGCGTCGTCGAGTGTCGGCAGGAAGGCTTTCCCATCGAGTGCCCGTGCTGCGGTTTCAACGTCGACGGCCGCCCCAAGGAAATCCACGTCCTTGCTCGTTGGGACAATGCCCCCTGGAAGCTCGATGCGCGAGGCGTAGTAGTTCGCCCAGAAGGCCACCGCTTGCCCACCGATTAGGACGAGGCGTTGTGGGAGTTCTCCCAGGCGCTGAAGCAGCGCTTCTGTGTCCTGGTACGAGAATCTCACCAGGAGCGCTTGGCGCCGCGGATATCCACGACGACGCCGGGAAACGCAAACTTGGCATTCTCAGCGTTCAGCTGCTGGACCGACTTCTCGCCGCTCTCGAGCGCACGTCGATCCTCGTCACGAGAAGCCTGCTTCTCGTGCGCGCGACGTTCCGAAAGGTTCTCGATGAGATTGGGCGAACGCATAATCTCTAGCTCTCCTTAAAACTATTCTCGGGAGGAGAACGGCGCAAGGGTGGGAATTGTAAGAAGCTCCTACGAACCACGAAGATGGAAAGTAGCAGAGTCCCGCCGCACAGGGAGACGCAGGACTTGGGCCGAGGGCCCCTCGTTCGTCCGCGCCGTCGCCGCCCCCGGCAGAGCTCGCCTTCCCGGAGCTGCTCGGCTCCTCGGCCGTTGCCCCGGCGCCTGCGCGCCCTTTGTGCCGGAGATAGTTTATCTCCGACGCAAAGGGCCGGTCCGCACGCGCCTGCGCGCTTCACCTTCGATGGACGCAGCTACCGTAATCGACTCCTTACCCACATATTGGCCCATACGGCGAGCGCTACGCGGGCCGGCCGGCGCTGCTGCCGCGAGCAACGCGCCCATTCGACCTGAGATGGAATATCTAAGGCACAATGGGCGGACCCGCCGCTCGCGTGCGGTCGCCTCGCCGGCAGCGACTGCTCGCCATCGCGGTGCAGTCAGACCCGCGGTGGGCCGCCGATGACCCGATGAGCACCATCACGACGCTAGAAGCCGATCTCGCTGCCCTGGACGCCTTCCTGTCCGACGAGGACGCACACGGTCCGCACGAGTTGGCGGACTTCGTGGAGCAGCGGCTGCGTCTCGACAACGCGCTTGCGCTGGCCGCGCGGCTTCCACGGCCACTGGCTGAGATGTTCCCGAATGCGACGCCGCTGGGCGAGTGGGCTCGCCCGGCGGGCTCGAGCTACGACGTGCGGCCTACGCCGCCGGAGGAGGAACGCGCGTTTCAATGGTCCTTCCGCTATCCCGCGGCGGTCGTCGCGACGCTCGAGCGCGGGCGTCGACCTCCCGTGGGCTGGGTACCCGGGAACTAGTCCAAGCGGCGAACAGCAGCGAGCCGTGGGATCGGATCTGGGCTCTCTCGGAGGTCGTGAGACTGGGTCTGCCGCTGCCTGACGACACCGAGCGGGCGCTCGCTCCGCTCGCCGACGAGGACGCCGACGTGCGGTGGTGGGCGTGGCTCACGGCCGTGCGCTGGGCCGAGGTCGAGCCGGAGCGGCAGGCGCTGCGCGAGGCGGTCGCGAAGCGGGCTCCCGAGGCCGACCCGTTGGCTGCTCCCATCGCGGCGTGGGCGGCGATGTTGATGAACTGCGCGACCGGCCTCACGCCGGCGCTCGCGCGCAGCCTCGCGAGACCACCCACCGAGATCGGGGACGCGCTGTCGCTCGTCAGTCGGCTCGGCGCGCAGCTCGAAGACTTGTCGCAGCTCCTCGAACCGCTCATCGATGGCCCAGACGAGGCCATCGCGTGCAGCGCCGTGTACGCGCTGATGCAGAACACGCCCCACCGCTGGCGTCGCGTTTGGGCGCTCACCTCGGAGACGCAGCTTCATACGTCGCCAGAACGAAGGCCCCATGGCCCTCCGCACACGTGGACGGACCCCACCGCTCGCGCGACCTCCGCAAGGTTCGCCCTGGGCGGCGCCGCTGAGCGTCTTGGTGCGGACGCGGCAGCCACCTTCGTCGAGCACACGGACCAATGGTGGGTCATCCCCATTATCACCGGACTTGGCCCGCACGCCCGCGCGGCTGCGCCCGCATTGGTGGCGAAGCTCGAGGCGGCCATGGGGACGCAGTATCCACAAGTCCGTGAGCTCGTCGCAGCACTCGGCGCGGTGGGCGGGCCGATTGCATGGCAGGCGCTCGAACGACTCGCGGCGACACACGAACGCATCGCCGTTCACCTCGGCGGGCTTGGCAGAAGCGCCGCATCCGTGATCGGCCGGCTGCTCGCAGCACCGCTCGCACCTGAAGTGCACGAAGCCCTGCTCGATGGGCTCGGCGCAATGCAGGTCCCCGAGCCGAGTTTGGCGCCCGCGGTCCTTCCCTTCTTGGAGTCTCCCAACTTGGACCTCCGCCTCTTCGCCATCTACGCCGCCGGAGCCTTCGAACTCGACGACACAACCGCCGTGCGACTGGCCTCGACCTTCGCAGCGTGCGCCGCCGAAGTCCCCCCGTTTCGCAGGCCGCTTCAATACGCCGCTCATAGCATGACCCCCACCTGGGCCTCACGCATCGACCACGAAAGCGACATCATCGCCGTCCGCTGCATCGAAGCCCTCGGCTGGACACGCCAATACGGCGAGGACCACCTCCCCGCCCTGCGAGCCATCGCCGCCCGCGCCCCAACAAGCCTCCGCGGGCGCTATGCGCTAGAGGCCGCTGAGCGCATTAGCGACCCAGAGCCGATGTTTGGGCGGGATAGGTGAGTAGTGTAACGTACTGGCTAAGCCCGCGAACACAGAAAGCAGAGGACATGGTTGTGTGATGCGGCCCGTAAGCTTCGGGTGCGCGGTTCCGCTGAACTTTACAAACTCGTCGAACTCACTCTTCGCGATCTGAATACAGAATCCGAAGGCCCACGTATCCGTGCGGTTCTTGATGGGCATGGGTGCCCAGCCGCGAACAAAGTAGGCGTCTCCAACCACCGCCGCATCTTGGTTGTCGCCGTTCTAGCTCGCGGGCCTCCTGCGCGGAGATTGATATATTTGTAGGGGTCTGTACCGGTTTGTTCGCGTTGCTCAAGGGGACCTTCGTACTCGCCTGCAGTGCAGGAGAAGCACCCGAATACCACCCACGCGGCTCGTCGCAACAGCACGGTAGTGAGACACGCGACGTCCCAACTTCGACGGCGGCCTCTGCGCCGATGGGTGCTTGCATCGCGAAGGACGGCACAAGATTCCCAACCCGCGGCGACGCATAGTTGCGACGGACGGCGGCGGGGAGATGGGGGGTTTAAAGCAGCGGGCGCATAGGTTATTGAGCACGGAATCGATCGCGCGGCGCCCCCGACGAGCTCGCCGTAGCTGCCCGAACTGCAGACCCGCTGCGAGCTTTCACATTCCCAGCCGGCGTCCAGGCCCTCGGCGAGAACAAGGGAGGACAAACCCTCGCCTTCAAAGTCCACTCACCGATGGCCGAGAGGCACCCTTCGAGGACGGAGACATGCCCCCCAAACGCCCTAAAGTGACGCACAATCGGCTTACCGCCGCATCCGGCGCGGCGCGGCGCGGAGGGACGCGGACGTGCCAATGCCACATGCCACCTTACACAGCCGCGCTCCATACTAACCGACGCAACGCAAGCCTCCCCGCCGGGTTACGCAGACCGATCTCGCTGTCCACCGTTGCATTCGACAGTCCAGGACAATAGTCGTTGGGCGGACCCAGAATTCGTCACGCGTTACGCCATGCCCCTCAGCGAACATACCAAAGTAGTCCTCGACGGATTGATTCGCCCGAACGAGGGTGCTCTCTCGGTGGAGGCGCGCAGGTTCGATGCCGTCCCAATGGGCCCTAAGGAGCTGATTGAAGACCTGGCCGCCCACTGGGTTCGATACATCGAGTGTCACAAGTGCGGATGGTTTTCACATTGCCAATATCCACAGCGATTTCCTGGTCAACCCCATCGCGCGCGGGATATTCAGTGCGGCGTCGCGCTTCGTGCGCTCACCAATTTTGTGCAGTCCTGGTGGAGCGCATTCGTGCAAATGGACGTTGCTCAGAAGCAACACTTCCTCGATGCACTTTTCTGGTGGACCGAATATGTGTCCGAGGCTGTCTTTTCCCTCGGCCGCATTTCCGACGTCGACCATCTCACATGGTGCGGCCCCGAGCTTGCCGCGCTTACAATGACGAGCCCAAACGTCTCAGACGATCGCTCGATCAATTTTCGTTCCACATTGCGAGGACCGGCCAGCCTGTTCTTGAGGAAACCTTTGCGCTCGTTGAGGGTGAATCCGAGGCAGCGTTTCTCGAAACCCTGATTGAGCTGCGCTTCTTCGGCTCGCGAATTCTAGGCGTTGCCCCGTACCACGGAAAGGGCAACGCAAAGGCCTCCAGATTGCCCGCCGCAGACCTGCAAAGACGCGGGGTGCTAGCGGTCGTCCAGGTGGATGCGGACCGCTCTGCCCGTTCCTTCGACGACCTGAAGCAGCACCTTGCCGCCCACAGTGGTTCGATGTTCAAGTTCTCGAGTGATTTTGAGGGAGCATTTCCGGCCCCATTTCTTAGCGCGGCCCTCGAGGAGCTCGGTCACGCGGTGGATGTCACCTGGCTCACAGAGCAACTCGCATCCTCCCACCATGGTCCAATCGTTCGCGCCGTAGAACAGAAGCTCAATGTTTCAATCAGCAAGCCAGCGCTAGCTCGACAGCTTGCGTACATTACTCGAGCGCATTGGGCTTCATTCGCGCGCCGCCAGCCCCCATGCGAGATAGTTCTCTGGATCCGCCATCTGAACGACAGACCCGAGTGCCTGGGCATCGCGACCCGAAGCTCCGCTCGCCCTCGAGACCTGAACGCCGACCAGGGCTTTCGCTGCGCGTGGTAGCCGCGTCGCGGCTGGGTTGGCCCGCGGGACGAAGCGCCCTCCCCTCACCTCGGTGCCCGGGCTCAGAGCGAAATTGGGCTCCGACTCGTAAGCAATTAGGGCGCGAACATCTCCTGGAGCAGAACGAGAACCTTCTCGAATGTTGATGGGGAGAGTCGACCAAGTCGCTTCGCAAGGCGTTCGCGATCGATCGTGCGAAGCTGATCGAGGACCACGAAGCCGCTCTTACCCTCGAACTTGCACGGGACGCGGAATGGATAGGCGTGCTCGGCAGACGTCAAAGGAGCGACGATCACGGTCCTGAGATGAAGATTGAGTTCGTCGGGAGAGACGACGATGCAGGGACGGGTCTTCTTCATCTCCGAACCGCGAGTTGGATCGAGTGAGACGAGAAAGACATCACCACGGCGGGGAGCCGACGTCTTCACCACACCCATTCGTCATCCTCGAATCGAGTGGGGGTCTCCGGATCTAGAAGGCCCTGGGTCATTCGCGCGGCGGCCGCAGCCCAGCCTGCGCGCGGAGCTCGAACAGGGGCTATGACGATGGCGCCGTTTCGGACGTGAAGCTCAACCTCGTCGACGATCCCAGCCTCTTCAATGAGCGGCTTAGGTATGCGAACCCCACGAGAGTTGCCCATGCTGACCAAGCGTGCCTTCACGGGAGGTACATTGTACCTCCGCAGCGTTCGCGTCAAGCACCGTCTACCAAGCGGGCTTCCGCTGGGCTCGGTAACGAACCCGCCTCACCTCGGTTCCTAGCCTCGGTGCCCGGGCTCAGAGCGACATTGGGCGGGCCGATGGTTTATCGCAGGCCCCAATGTCGCTGGCCCCGGGCGGAGTTCGAGTTTCCCAGTCGCGATAGCGACGTAACCGCCTGGAGCTTCGCTAGCCCCCCTGGGTTACTTCGCCGAATTGGGCGGTTTACTCGCTAAACGGGAGGGTTACGGGAGGGTTGCCGCGGCCAGTGCGACAAATTTAGCCAATATCTAGGTAGCGACGCGCATCGAGGCTCATCGGATGCGACCTAACCGCCTGGAGCTAGCGCAGCTCCCCCGCCTTACTTCGCATTGGCACCTCTGGTTTGAAACCGTAGAGCTGGAGGAGAAGTTCTTGATCGAGCTGGCGCTCGTTTAGCTCGGGACGTCGTGTTCGAAGTCCCGCTCTCGCCAAGCTCCGCGTGAGTTCGCTCATTTCTACGGCCGTGCGAAACCGACCAGCGGCGCCAAGTCGCCGCTGCGCTTGGGTTTGGACGGATGCCGCTTCCGCGGTGGTGTCGAGCACAGGCACAACCGTGAACCTACCACGCGGACACCGCGCGTGCAGCATGCGGCACGGCCTTCGCGGCTTAGTAGCTTTGGCAGTGTCACCGGTATTGCGGAGTTAGGGGTTCTTGCAAAAGGCAGACGCTCGGGCTCAGAGCGACATTGAGCGGGCCGATGGTTTATCGCAGGCCCCAATGTCGCTCCTGCCGTTTGGTTTGCAGCGCTCGGCCACGAACGTGCGGCGATTTTCCGAGAGAATCGCAAAGGGTCCGCAGCCCTCGTCGGCCCGCACCGGTCGCCGCGGTCGCTGCACCGGTCGCCGCCAGGGCTCAGAGCGACATTGGGCGGGCCGATGGTTTATCGCAGGCCCCAATGTCGCTGGTCGCGGGCGCCCGGAGTTCGACTTTCCGAGGCGCGATAGCGACGCAACCGCCGGGAGCTAGCGCAGCTAGCGCAGCTCCCCCGCCTTACTTCGCATTGAGCCGTTCGAGAGGACTGTTTGGCGAGCGCGGCAGCCAGTAGCCTTCGACCGGCTCGGTGTTGCGTAGTAAGTTCGTCTCTCGCGACGTTGCGCTTCCCTTGTCGTCCAGAATTCGGTACTGAACAAACGTATGGAGGTCTAGGTGGCGGCTCGCAAGCAGTTTGAATCAACTCTAACGGTGAGCCCGGAACTTCAACGCCTCCTCGACGAGGCCCGTGGCCGTGAGGTTTCTGAGCAAGAACTCCATGAGCAACGCATAAGCTTTGCCTTCGGGAACGCACCTGAATCCGAGCTCATTACAAAGGACTCGGTCAGACTCACATCGCAAAGAATTCGCCTGCGAGGCTAGGTTCGGGAGCGGCTCATGTCGGTGCGAGAGCAGGACGATCCGCAGCTATACGCGCGTGTGCAGGAGCAGAACCTCCTCCGACAGTACGATCTGCTTACGAACTGCATCGAGATCGGCCTAGCGAAGGGGGTTGAAGCGTTCGATAAGTATACGCTTTGGGCTCTCAATGCGGCCGCAGTGTCCAACATCGCCCAATTCGGCGGACGCATCCGCGAGCACCCCATCTACGTTGGGAGTCATATCCCGCCACATTTTCGCGACGTCCCCAATGTGACGGACCAGTTGCTTTCGGTCGTCCACGAGAACTGGGACGTCCTGAGTCACCCAACGCTTCTGCCTGCCTACGTACTGTGGCGCCTCAACTGGATCCATTCATCGAAGGCAATGGGCGAACCGCGCGAGCGGCCTGTTACTATCTTATGTGCCTACGGCACGGCGCATTGCTTCCCGGCACGAAGATAGTGCCTGAGCGTATCCGAGCTAACCGTGCGCCATACTACGTCGCACTGCGAGCCGCCGACCGACACTGGGAGGCTGGTCGCTTCAATGTGGACGAGCTCGCCCAGTACCTAGCCACTCTGCTGGAGGATCAGTTAGCGAATCGTCCTTAGTGGTTTAGCTGACAGTTGGCGCGTCGCTGCTGGGTCGCCCGCGGGCCGAAGCGCCCTCCCCTCACCTCGGTGCCCGGGCTCATTGGCGGTGCTCGGAGCGACATTCGGCGGGCCGATGGTTTATCGCAGGCCCCAATGTCGCTCCTGCCGTTCGGTTTGCAGCGCTGGGCCACGAACGTGCCGCGATTTTCCGAGGGAATCGCAAAGGGGCCGCAGCCCTCGTCGGCCCGCACCGGTCGCCGCGGTCGCTGCACCGGTCGCCGCCGCGGCTCGGAGCGACATTGAGCGGGCCGATGGTTTATCGCAGGCCCCAATGTCGCTGGGCGCGGCGGAGTTCGACTTTCGCATGCGGATAGCGACGTAACCGCCGGGAGCTGCGCTAGCCCCCCTGGGTTACTTCGCTCAATTGGACGGTTTACTCGCTAAACAGGAGGGTTACGGGAGGGTTGCCGCGGCCAGGGCAACCAATTTGGCCAATATCTAGGTAGCGACGCGCATCGAGCCTCATCGGATGCGACGTAACCGCCGGGAGCTAGCGCAGCTCCCCCGCCTTACGGCGCATTGGAGCGCATCGAGCCTCATCGGATGCGACGTAACCGCCTGGAGCTAGCGCAGCTCCCCCGCCTTACTTCGCATTGGAGCGCATCGGGCCTCATCGGATGCGGCGTAACCGCCGGGAGCTAGCGCAGCTCCCCCGCCTTACTTCGCATTGGAGCGCATCGAGCCTCATCGGATGCGACGTAACCGCCGGGAGCTAGCGCAGCTCCCCCGCCTTACTTCGCATTGGTCGCAATCGACCACGCGGCGTTCCCTGGCCGCTGCGCCCAAGAGGCAGACGGCCCTGCGCACAGACCACCCGGGCGCGGGCCGGACACCGCGTCTCGATCTCCGCCGGGAGCGCAGCCTGCGCCGATGCGTCGTTGGAGGACTCGAGCGACTGTGCATCCAGTGCACCTGCCTGCGAGGTGGGCAACGACGATGGTCAGTTGACGAGTGTCCGGTACCCGCTGCCGACGGCGAGCCGCTCGTCCGCAGTAACGAGCGTGAGATCGAGGATGCTCGCCGTCGCCGCTAGGAAGCGGTCCGCCGGATCAGGATGGGATAGCCCGATCCGTCGACTCTCAATGGCTATTGCGTACGTCAGCGGAGCTTCACGAAGGGGGGCCTCTGACAGGGCGCGTTCGACCCACGAGCGTGCGTCCCCCTTGACCCGAACACGCTTGGCTTCGATGAGCATGAGGGTCTCCCACACTGAGATAGGTGAAAGCCACAGCTCGTTCTTGGTCGATCGAATCGCGCGTTCGACGCGAGGCGATAACCGCTTCGGATCGACCAGACTCCAAATCCATATGTGGGTATCGAGGAGCAGGTTCACTTGGGCACGGCTTCCCACTCGACTCCGACCGGGTCCACGAGATCGCCCGTGATCGTTGCGCTGGACGCGTAGCATCCGAGCCAGTCGCGGGTCGCCTCTGTCGCCGAAGGCGCCACGATGTCTGCCACAGGGCGGCCGAATCGCGTGATGCGCAACGGGCGACCTGTCTTGCGTACTCGCTCGAGCGCCGCCAAACACGTGGCCTTGAACTTCGAAATCGGCGGTTTCACCAAGGCAATCCGTACCATGGCCAAAGACCATGCTCAACGCAGGGAGCTCGCAAAGGGGCCGCGGCCCTCGTCGTCGGGCACGTCGCCACCGCTGCTCGGAGCGACATTGGGGGGGGCCGATGGTTTATCGCAGGCCCCAATGTCGCTGCCTACCTTCCGTAAGCAGCGCTCGGCTACGAACGTGCCGCGATTTTCCGAGGGAATCGCAAAGGGGCCGCGGCCCGCGTCGGCCCGCACCGGTCGCCGCGGTCGCTGCACCGGTCGCCGCCGCTGCTCGGAGCGACATTCGGCGGGACGATGGTTTATCGCAGGCCCCAATGTCGCTGGGCGCGGGCGGAGTTCGACTTTCCCAGGCGCGCAAGCGACGTAACCGCCAGGAGCTGCGCTAGCCCCCCTTGGTTACTTCGCTAAATTGGGCGGTTTACTCGCTAAACGGGACGGTTACGGCAGGGGTGCCGCGGCCAGGGCGGTAAATTTAGCCAATATCTAGGTAGCGACGCGCATCGAGCCTCATCGGATGCGACGTAACCGCCTGGAGCTAGCGCAGCTCACCCGCCTTACTTCGCATTGGCGCGCATCGGGCCTCATCGGACGCGATGTAACCGCCTGGAGCTGCGCTAGCCCCCCCGCCTTACTTCGCATTGGTCGCAATCGGCCGCGCGGCGCCCCCGCGCACGCGCCCGCGCGCACGCGGCGTCCCCGGGTCTTCGCCCTAAGCGGCTATTGCAAAGTAATAATCGAATAGCGCCAGCGCGGTCTCTGGTTCGGGGAGGCCGAGGTTTGGGCACGCGGTCGCCTGTTCGAGTGAAGCGCGTAGTTCTTGCTGCGCGCGGCTGCGAGCGACGGCGACCTGCGCGCGGGCGGCTTCGTCGAGCTGCTTGGCCAGCCATTGGTCGACGTCCTCGGCGAGGGCTGCGTGTTCGCGCTCGTCCTTCGCGATTGCGCAAAAGTCCGGGCGCAGCGAGGGTGAGGCGCGCTCGGCTTGGAAGCTCGCGACCAAGGCGCCGTACGCCTCACGCACGCAGCCTTCGATGGCGTTCTCGACCGCGATCGGTAGTAGCTCGCGCACGACGAGATTTGCGTGCGTTGGCTTGCCGACGCGGCCACCGTGCGCCTGTGCGAGTCGACGGAGGATGCGCGTATGGCGCACCTCATCGCGTGCGGCCTGGGTTGCGCGTTGGGCTAGCTCGCTGGGTGCACCGTGGGCCTCGAGCTCGCGCGCGAGCCGTTGAAAGGCCGGGACACTCGCGGCCTCGAGTTCGGCCATCTGCGCGAGCACCGCGCCTTCGTGCGAGGCGTGGGCGTGGTCGCGCGTGAGTTGCAAACCCTCCGGCTGCCTTCCGCAGTGGTGCTGCTGCTCGGGGTTCTTTTCGACGACGAAGGTCTGGAGCTCGCTGGAGACGACGGTGCCGTCACGGCGCAACGCTGCGCGCTCCACGACGAGGCGCTTGGCCGCAACCTTTTCCTTGCGCGCCGGCGGACAAGGTTTCTGTGGCCCGGGCCCGGGGCAGCACACGGGGGTGCGCGTGACCTCGATCGTGGTTGCCTCTTGGGACCTCGTGAGCACACACAGGACCTGCTCCTTGTGCGGCACCCAGATCGCCTTGTCGAAGTTCTGCGTCCCAGAGTCCTCCGGAAGCTGCACGACCTTTGCCTTCGTCAGGTCGACCTTGACGTTCTCCATGTGCTCCTTGCAAAGGAACTTCGAGTCGGGCGCAGAGGCGGTCCCGTTCGCAGGCGGATCGAGCGGAGGGATGCGGTTCACCGTGGGGTCGGGAGCCGGCGTGCTCGCGACCGTCAGCGCAGTAGACGTCGCTTGCGCGCTGGCACTCGGCGTCGCCGACGGAGTGACCAACGCCTCGTTCGGTTGCGCGGGCGCGGACTTTTGACAGCCGGCCAACACGAGCAAGACCGCTTCGACGATTCGACGCTCAACCGAGCCGCGCGAGAGGGACATGGGCGCGAGAGTAGCCGATCGACCGGCGCCCTCCTCTTCAATGAGCGGGCTTCCGCTGGGCTGCCTCGCGGGACAAACGGCGCTCATGCGCTCAAGGTTACCAAGGAGGGCGACCGTTGGGGCGGCCAGGGGCGGCGGCGGGTCGGTTCCCGTGCGACATTCGGAACATCCGCCTAGCGAAGTAACCCCGGCAAGCTGCGGTAGCCCACCCGACTTAGTTCGCATTGGGAGCAGCATTCGCCCTACCCGACCGCCCCCTGCACGGGCCCGGGCCCGCCTAAGGCATCCGCTATGCGGCTTTTTGCGGGCTAATCGCCTATCGAGCAGAGCCCGCTAACACGCTATTGCGCAAAGAGCGCGTCATTGAGCGAAGTAACCCCCGGGGGCTAGCGCAGCTCCCCCACCTTACTTCGCATTGGGCCGTTCCCCTTACTTCGCATTGGGCCATTCGACGGAACCATTGCGCAACGCAGCCGAGCTCAGAACGCCAGACGAAACGAAGCGCCGGTTGGAGAGACCGCGATGGTCGGAACGAGCTCGGCCTCTTGTCGCTGTTCGCCCACGGCGATGAGCGGGATACCGACGGCGAGGTGGGCGACGCCGGCCGCGAGGATGGACCCACCGATGAGGTTGTAGCTTGGGGTGAAGGCGTAGCAGAGCGACGTCCCCAACACCGTGGATTGGTTGTCGAGGGCTTCGTCTTCGCAAGGCGCGTTGGCGATTCCCAGCACCACCGCGCCGGCGATGGCCTGCACGACGCCGAGGCCCGTGATGACCGAACCCACGACGGTCATCGGGACGCTCTTGCGCGGCGCCTCGAGCTCCTGCGTGACGGGCGACAGATCTTTGCGGCGCGGTGAGAGCGCTTCGGAGCTGTCTGCAACGTTGGCCGCTGTCGGTTCGCTCGTGGGTGTTGGTTCGCTCGTGGGCTCCTCAGCGAACGCGTTGAAGGTGGGGAGCGCGAGCAACGAAGCAATGAGAAGATGGTGGATGCGGTTCATGTCCTTCGCTTCAGCAAGCGCTGGGCCGCACAAGATTTTCGGACTTCTTAGGCTGCTCGCGACGCGCAACCATGACAGCCGGATCCCGCAAAAAATAGTTTGAAGGATCCGTCGCACTCAGCACAAACACAGGGGAATTCGTGCGTTTTTCGAGGCCGGCGTGGCCGTCGTCCAGAGCCACCGTTCGCGGCCGGGGCTCGGAGTGCACCCGTCGCACCGGTAGCCGCCGCTGCTCAGAGTGACATTGGGCGGGCCGATGGTTTATCGCACGCCCCAATGTCGCTACCTCCGTTCGGTAGGCAGCGCTGGGATACGAACGTGCCGCGATTTTTCGAGGAAATCGCACAGGGGCCGCTTCCATCGTCGGCCGCACTGGTCGCGGGCGGTCGCCGCACCGGTCGCGGGCGGTGCTTGGAGTGACATTGAGCGGGCCGATGGTTTATCGCGGGCCCCAATGTCACTGCAGGGCGCGGAGTCGACCTTCCTGGGCGTGATAGCGAAGTAACCGCCTGGGGCTGCGCTAGCCCCCCTCGGTTAGTTCGCTAAACGGGTGGGTTAACTCACTAAAAGGGAGGGGTTTTTCGCCCAACGGGAGGTTTGCCGCGGCCAACGCAGCGAATTTGGCCAATATCTAGGTAGCGCCGCGCATCGGGGCGCAGCGGATGCGACGTAACCGCCAGGAGCTAGCGCAGCTCCCCCGGGTTAGTGCGCATTGGACGCAATGGGGCGAGCGGCGTTAGCTCCGCTACCGCGCCCAACAGCCAGACGCCACTTGAGCGCGCCACCGCGTCGCGGAGGCCGACATCACGCTCACACCTCGCAACGCGCCACCGCGAGAGGTCGAGCTACTCACGATCGATGGTCGGGTTGTCGACCACAAGCTCCAACGCCACCAGTAGCGCGTCTCGTCGGCGAGGCGTGGGCGATGACGCCACAAGGCCCGCCGCCCCGTCGCCGCCGCTGCTCGGAGCGACATTCGCCGGGCCGATGGTTTATCGCGGGCCCCAATGTCGCTTCGCGCGCATCCGGACCTATCGAAGCTGACGCCACTCCAGCGAGAGGGCGCAGTCGAGGGGCGCGCTTGGATGAGAGCCTGCGACAAGAAGAAGCAGGGCCTTGTGATCTTTGGTGGATAGCTATGCAAGGGCGCGGCTAGCAACCGTGCTCGCGCATCAATAGCTGGCGAAACCCATCATCGATGGTGCCGTTGGGTTCCAGTTGGTGCGCCGATTGGAACGCGATCACTGCCGCCTTCAGCGCTGCTGCTGCGGCATCCTCGTCGGCGCTCGAAGGCGCGCTGTAAAATCCGAGATTTTCGAGGCGCTTTTGCACGCCTGAGTCCTCCCGCACTGGATCCATGTTTCCGATGTGCAGGGGAAAGCTGAGCCCCTGCTTGGGCAGCAGGATCTCACCCTCACGCACGCGGACCGAGATGTCGACAGTGAGCCTCCCCGACGCGTCGGTGGTACCCTCGATAAGAGCGCCCGCTCCTTTGATGACGAACGGTTCATTCGGGAGCGGGACGTCACCGTCTCGCAGGACAAGCGACAGCTTTACCTTCGGGAGCGTCACCGTGTAGCGATTCGCGGTTCCCTTCTTGAGGGTGAGTGGTACCCGGGGCGGCTCGTCGGGAAGGAACAGGATATCGCCGGCACGAAGGATATCCATGTGCTCTCGCTTCGCTCTGAGTTCGGCGTTCTTGGGGTGGTTCCACAAGTCCTCCGGACGCGCGCCCAGTCGGGCGGCTATTTGGGTGAGGTACTCGCCCTCTCGAATGATGTGCGCGCGCATCGGCTATCGACCCTTCAGCGAGTGAGCAGCGTTCCAGAGCCAAGGAACTGTGGAGGCCAGTTAAGGCCTGGAAGCGGCAGCGCGATCCGCTCCAGCGACGACCACCAGGGTGCTCCCGCCTTCCACTCCATAACCACTTTGAGGGTGTAGCGAGTGAACGTAAAGCGGAGGCCGTTGGGAATGCTCTCGATTTCCTGAGTCGCTGGTGCCGCGTCGACCACGAAGGGGACGCTTCCGAAGGTCGCTGGGGTCGGCAAAACCGGGAAGTCCTTGATAAAGGCACCTCGGTCCCCACCGAGATACGGCACCGCCGGATTGGTCTCATCCCCTTGAGCGACCGCCTTTCCTTGCTCATCCTCCAGTCGGAGGAAAGAGAACGGCTTGGCACGGTAAAGCCCATAATACTGCAACTTGTCTTGGCCTTTCTTGCCCCGTATGTCGAGGCGATAGACCCCCTCGGCGTCCGTATCGGACGGCACGTCGATGACGCGAAACTCAAACTCCACGGTTCTGAACTCAGGCCCCGTGTAGGGGCCCCGTACCGGGGTTCCGCGGACCTCCGTCTTCATCGAGACACGCCATTTGTCGCCAAGCTTCCAGGCCGGGGGAAAGACCCGTTCGATCGGTATCGTTGGTTGGGTCACCGTCGGCTTCGTCGGTTGTGTAGGCGTGCTCATCGTCGTCTCTTTGATTGGGTGGGTTGGCGCATCCACACAGGCAGCATGGATACAGGCAGTGAGTGCGAAGCAGGCGGGAGCGAAGCGCCTCATTTGTATCTCGCGTTGATGGTCGCGTACTTGAGGAACTCCGTCCCAACGACGGGATTACCTGTGCCGAATGGCGGGCCAGTCCGTCGTACGGATGCTGGCGGCCCGAGCAGGTTCAAGTTGGTAGGAGCGAAGAGCTCTTGACGCTGGTCGTTCTGAAGGCTCGTCCACGCATTGCGATCGTCGGACGCATTGATCTTGCCTTGGCCATCAAAGATGATGCGCCACTCATTCCGGTACAGCCAGGCGTCTTTGCTGCTCTGGCCTGGTATGACCGAGCCCGAGGCAAACCTGCCTGCGAGGTTCGGCGAAGGGCGAGTATCAATATTCGAGTAGACCTCGCAGGACACCTTCAGGTCCTTGTCATCTTGCGGGTTCTGCGGCCAGGTCTCGGAGAAGGTCGCGCGATAGTAGAATATCATTTGGTTCCAGACCTCTTCCGGTCCGCGATGCGGTTCGTAGGAACGCAGGTTCGACAAAAGAGGAAGGCCGTTCGCAGCGAGCTCATCCTGGAGTTTTTGGAAGTAGCCAGCGGCAGCCTTGCCAAAGTCTTTGTTGATCCAGTCCTTGAACTCAGCTTCGGACCCCACCGCAATCGACCACACTTCACCCGCCGCGACCGCGGTTGACGGATCGAACTCGCCGCCCAAGCTTTTAGTCAGGGTGGCCCTGTCTTTGGGGCCACCCGGCTTGAGATAGCCGAGTACGTCCCAGCGACCGATCGCGTGAGGGAATCTGGTGTTTCGGAGGGTCCAACTGGGGTCTTGCACCTGCCCGAAGTTGCCAAACCATTCAGTAGCGAGGAACTCCATCTCTTCCTCGCTGAAGAACTGTCCACCGATGGTCGTGGCGACGGGTTGCTCGAAGAGAGCCGAGGCCGGCGCAGCGTGGTGGCAATGTCCAGCCCACCCTGCGGCATCCGGGGACTGGTGGCTGTCGTGCTCGAAGGTGTCGGCGACATCGGGACTCTTCCCGACGGCCGAAGCGTATCGCTTTAGAATGTCCCGCGCTTCGTCGGCTGCGGCGCTACTTCGACGGGCTGGCCAGTAGTAGAAGTTCCACGGCAAGAGCGGCTTGTTCGGTAGCAACTCATGCATGCGCGACCAAGCTGTCTGGACGAGGGAGGCGATGATCATGCCCCCCGAGGTCGTCGTCGCCACGAAGCACTCACCGAACGCGGCGAACGTAACAGCCTCCGCCGTTCCGCTAGCGAGGCTATTGCCATCAGGCTGCTGGATCTCGACCTGGCTTGCGTCGCTGCAGCGGATCGTTAGCTCACCGCCAAGGTAGGTCGGGATCCACACCCTCCATCGAGTTGGGCCCGGTGGTGACGGAACGGGAACGCCAAGCGGCAGCCGCCGAACTGGAATCGTGAGTGTGTTGTCTGCGTTGGGTGCGACGGGGCTTGCCATATGCGCCTTTCAAGCAATTGGTTGGTTCAGCCGGCCTTCGCGTCGCTGGCATCAGGGAAGCTGATGGTTCCCGAGCCCCCAAAGGCGAGCTCCTTCTTGCCGTCCTTGTCCGTAACGCCGCTCAGCTGGGCTCCCCCATCCAACGTGATGACGAAACGCTCGTACGCGAGTGGCCGACCAGTCTCATCGACGAGCTCGATCGTCGTCGGCGGGTCAGGTTCCTTGGGCGGAGGATCACTGGCTTGCTCGGGTGAGTTTAGGAGGATTTGTTGCGCGTCAACTTTGCACTCGCGCTGCATGGCCAGCGACGCGCCATCCTTGGATTTCAGCACGATCTTCCTCTTCACCAGCAACTGGGCGTCGCTCTGCGACGACAACCGCAAGCCATCAGCGGAGGCGGAGACGCTTGCGGCTTGGCCGGCGACTACGACGGATGGTGACTGGATCTCGATCTGCTCCGAACTGATCCGGATCCAGCTCTTGCCCACCCGGAGAACGATGGCCTCCTCGGACTCGACCTCTGTCGCCCGCGAGCTGGACAGCCTCGCGATGCCCTCGGCATGGGTCACCCAGGAACGATTTGCGTCCGCCTTGCCGACGAGGGTGGTCATGCAGCCGCGGACGCGGGTGGTCAGATCGGCGGCGTGCTCCAGCTCGGCGCTTTGCTGAACGTGACGATGCTCGGTCCCTTCGACTCTGGTCGTCAGGGCTCCGGACACTCGCGTATCGCTGCTGCCACTCACCACGTCGACGCGATCTCCCTCGACAAGCACGCTTTGATTGCGGGCTACGTGTTCCTTCGCGTCGCGTCCCACGCGTGTCACCGCATCGTGTTCGACGACGTCCAGGCGATCTCCGATGACTCGAAGGCGCTCGTCGCCGCGTGTCAGCAGGGTATGGTTTCGTTCGACCAGCTCGTCCAAGTCACGCTGTGCGTGCAAGTAGACCTGCTCGCGTCCAGTCTGATCCTCGAAGGAGAGTTCGTTGAACCCACCTCCGCCGGGGCTCGATTGTGTCCGGATGCCGCTCCTCGTCTTGTGGGCCGGAAGTGCGAACGAAGGAACGTGCGTAGCGTTATAGAGCGAGCCAATCACGATCGGCTTGTCCGGGTCCCCTCCCTCGAACGAGACGGCGACTTCCATGCCGACGCGCGGGATGAATTGGTGGCCGTAACCAGCGCCTCCCCATGGCTGCACGGACCGTATCCAACAGGAGGCGCGGTCGTCGCGAATGCCCCTCCTGTCCCAGTGGAACAGGACTTTGATTCTACCGGCAGCATCGACGTGAATCTCCTCCCCCGGTGGTCCGACCACGGTCGCCGTGAGCATTGACTGAACCGTTTTGCGCTTGGGCCTACGCGGTGGAAACGGAACCTCACCCGGAACCGTTGTGAACGTGTTTCTGTAGAGATCGGCTTTCTCGCCAACCCGGCCGGTGTGCTCGACCGTGACGACGACGTACTCGCGATTGTGGTCGTGGATGGGGTGACCTTCGAGCTTGAACCGGTGCCCTGCAGCGAGCGACGGGGCGAGGCTTGCGCCCCGAGCCGCCACTCGGTTTCGCGTGGTTTGCCGCCTGATGAGAAGAGCAGTTTGATCGGCGTCGTCCCATTCTGGAAACAGGAAGTTCCCGTGGTGTTCGTACGTCTCGAGTTGGCGCTGCCCGACCAATCTCAGGAGTGCATCGGCAACCCCCCCGAGCCCGAGGCTAGCTGAAGCGTTCAGGTTCAGCGCCGCGGCATCAGTCGATACGCTCGCCGCGACTGAAACATCAGGGACACCAATACCTGGTGCATCGGGCGGCCAGCGGCTGACGCGCGGGCCGCCAGGCCTGGAAGGGTCGAAGTCTCGGTACTCGGCGACCTCGGAGCGCACGCGGCGAGTGGGTGCCAATTCGAGGACCTTGTCGGAGCCATCCTCGGCACCGCTGCGTCCATCGAGAAACCGAAGCATTGGAGCGGTGGAAACGCTGACTGGGTACATCGCCGCGTCATCGACGAAGAGCACCGTTTCCTCGGGCAGCGAGAGCGATACAGCCGCAGCGGCCATCCCAGCCACATCGCCGATAGACCCTCCGGACGCGGCGAACGCGGCCGTCAGGTTTGTCACGACATCTGAACCAGGAGTTGCGAAGAAGTAGAATATGCCTGCCTCAGCAAGCAACCGTTGGATGAAAGCGAGATCCGACTCTTCGTATTGGGTGATGTACGGCCGCGAGGCATAGCGTCTCGTCAGGTTCCACTCGTTTGCGATACGTGCCTCCCCAAGGACCTGCTGAACCACCTCGGGAACGGAGACGTCTTGAAAAATGCGTGAGCCTCGCTGATGACGTAGAAGCGCCAGAGCGGGAACGAGCCGCATGGTGAACATCGCGGTGTCCTTTCCGCCCCTCCGATCTTGCACTCCGTCCGAGCGCACGCGCTCCACCACGCCAGGAATGACGCGTGGGGGGCCTCCTACGTCGAGCAGCAGCGCTGCGCGCTGCCCGACCGCGAGCCTTTCAAGATCTTCGCCGACAAGCGTGTTGCTGCTCAGCGTGAGGTCGAAGGCGTAAGGCCGATTGAGCGCTTCGCGTCCATGAACGCGATGCACCGTGAAATGTGAGGGCGGGAACGGGAACGCGACGAATGAATACGGGGCGGAGGATGACTCTCCCGGAATTCGGCCGGCGTCGAACGACGCTTCGTAGGACATGGGTCGGCGGGAAGTTATCAATCCGCCAGATTCGCGCAAGCAGCTCATAGAGCCGTAAGCGAGGGACGCAGCGTCTCGATCTCGGCCCGGAGCGCGGCCTGCTCCCTGCGTCGTTGGAGGACTCGAGCGCCTGGCGGGACGATGGTTTATCGCACGCCCCAATGTCACAGCCTTCGTTCGGTAGGCAGCGCTGGCCAACGAACCTGCGCAGGTTTTTCGAGGGAATTGCGAAGGGGCCGCAGCCCTCGTCGGCGGGCACTGGTCGCCGCGGTCGCTGCACTGGTCGCTGCCGCTGCTCGGAGCGACATTGAGCGGGGCGATGGTTTATCGCGGGCCCCAATGTCGCTTCGTGCGCATCCGCGACCGAACACCCGAAGGCGGCCATCCTCCAGCGGTGAGCGGGAGAAGCGTCGACGATGGGACACGAAGCCGTGAGGTACCGCATCCAGCCGAGCTCCTTCGTGCTGTAGCCTCGGGACATGGGATACGGGTTATGGCCTTACAGGGTCGACCTTCAGGAACTAGCGCGGCTTCCGGCTCCGGGGACAGCGGAGATGCGAGCCTTGGAGCGGCGTCTGAAGGTTCGATTTGCTGAGCTCGCGGGCGGTTTCGAGGACGAAGTCGCGGCGGGTGAGTGTGAAGCTCCGAACGCCGCGCTTGCCAAGATCGCGGCGGGTCGGCTGAAGCCGCGCAGCTTCATGCACGGGCGCGTGGTCGAGGCGCTGGTTGCTACGCTGGGCAAACAGTTGCCCAACGAGGCCTGGGAAAAGTTCAGCTCGCGCTTCTTTTCGGACCTCGATGACGAGCTCACGGCGCGCGGGCTCAAAGGCCCGGACGCGATGGTGAAGATCGTACAGAGCGGTGTGCCTGTGATGGGCAAGACCGTGCGCCAGCCGGAGTGTGGCTCGATGTCGGCGGCGCAAGTCGCCAAAGTCGGCGCGCTGATCGATGCGATGGACCTCTCGAAGCTGACGCCACTCCAGCGAGAGGGCACAGCCGAGTGGCGCGCGTGGATGAGAGCCTGCGAGAAGAAGAAGCAGGGTCTTGTGCTCTTTGGTGGATAGCGGATATCGCCGGGCAGCTATTTGGGTGAGGTATTCTCCCTCTCGAATGATGTGCGCGCGCATCGGCTATCGACCCTTCAGCGAGTGAGCAGCGTTCCAGAGCCAAGGAACTGTGGAGGCCAGTTAAGGCCTGGAAGCGGCAGCGCGATACGCTCCAGCGACGACCACCAGGGTGCTCCCGCCTTCCACTCCATCACCACGTGGAGGTCGTAGCGAGTGAACGTGAAGCGGAGGCCGGTGGGGGTGCTTTCGATTTCCTGAGTCGCTGGTGCCGCGTCAACCACGAAGGGGACGCTTCCGAAGGTCGCTGGGGTCGGCAAAACCGGGAAGTCCTTGATAAAGGCACCTCGGTCTCCACCGAGATACGGCACCGCCGGATTGGTCTCATCCCCTTGAGCGACCGCCTTCCCTTGCTCATCCTCCAGTCGGAGGAAAGAGAACGGCTTGGCACGGTAAAGCCCATAATACTGCAACTTGTCTCCATCATCTGCGCCTCGTATGTCGAGGCGATAGACGCCCTCAGCGTCCGTATCGGACGGCACGGCGGTAACGCGAAACTCAAACTCCACGGTTCTGAACTCAGGCCCTTTGTAGGGGCCGCGCACGGGGATTCCGTGGACCTGCGTCTTCATCGATACACGCCACTTGTCGCCAACTTTCCAGGCCGGGGGAAAGACCCGCTCGATCGGTATCGTTGGTTGGGTCACCGTCGGCTTCGTCGGTTGTGACACCGAGCTCGCAATATCGTTGGTTGGGTGGGCGGGCGCATCCACACAGGCAGCATGGATACAGACCGTGAGTGCGCACCAGGCGGACAATGAATATGGGACTGGCGATGACTCTCCCGGAATTCGGCCGGCGTCGAACGACGCTTCGTAGGACATGGGCCGGCGGGAAGTTATCAATCCGCCAGATTCGCGCAAGCAGCTCATAGAGCCGTAAGCGAGACGGGTCCCCTCACTGCGCGCGATACCGTTCAATCGTCGAACTGCGGACGCAGCGTCTCGATCTCGGCCAGGAGCGCGGCCTGCTCCCTGCGTCGTTGGAGGACTCGAGCGCCTGGGCGAGGAGCATCCCTGACCGGGGAGGTTACCTTCTTGGCCAGCAGCAAGCGGCGCGTCTCCTCGGCGAGGCGTGGGCGATGACGCCCGAAGGCCCGCCCGCGTCGCCGCCGCTGCTCGGAGTGACATTGGGCGGGGCGATGGTTTATCGCGGGCCCCAATGTCGCTACCTCCGTTCGGTGGGCAGCGCTGGGCGACGAACATGCCGCGATTATTCGAGGGAATCGCACAGGGGCCGCTGCCCTCGTCGGCCCGCACTGGTCGAAAAGGTCGCCGCACCGGTCGCCGCCGGTGCTCGCAGCGACATTCGCCGGGGCGATGGTTTATCGCGGGCCCCAATGTCACTGCAGGGCGCGGAGTTCGACCTTCCTAAGCGTGATAGCGAAGTAACCGCCTGGGGCTGCGCTAGCCCCCCTCGGTTAGTTCGCTATACGGGCGGTTCTTTCGCTAAAAGTGAGGGTTCTTTCGCTTAGCGGCCGCGGTAACCCGCCCAACGCACCAAGTTTGGCCAATATCTAGGTAGCGACGCGCATCGGGGCTCATCGGATGCGAAGTAACCGCCAGGGGCTAGCGCAGCTCCCCCGGGTTAGTGCGCATTGGTCGCAATGGGCCACGCGGCTCACACCTCGCGCGCGCACCGCGCGCTACCGCTCAATCGTCGAGTTGCTGGCGCAGCGTCTCGATCTCGGTCCGGAGGGCGGCCTGCTCGGCTGCGTCGTTGGAGGACTCGAGGGCCTGGACGAGGAGCATGCCCTGGCCGCGGAGGTCGCCCCTCTTGGCCATGGCGCGCGCCATCGCACGCAAGACCGGCACCTTGTTGGCGTCGAGCGCGAGCACCTGCTGGAAGTAGGCCACAGCGTATTCGGGGCGCTCGAGTTCTTCGCCGTACCAGCGCGCTAGCAGGAAGCAGATTGCGATTTTGCGCGTCGGCTCCTTCTCGGCAGCTTCCCAGCCATTCACCGCTTGGATGAGCTCGGCCCAGCGGCCGGTACGCTTCGCGAGCGCCGCCAATTCACGATCGGTGGTCGGGTTGTCGACCTCGAGTTCCAACGCCACCAGCAGCGCGTCGAACGCTTGGTTGGGGTCGTCGAGCAGCGTGTCGAACACGCGGGCGATCTTGCACAATAGCTCGGTCTTCTCGCGCCCCGCCGCCCCCGCGTCGATGCGGCGGAGGTAGAGCTCGATGAGCTCCACGCCGTTACCAGCCTCCAGCAGCTGCTTCTCTTCGGCGAGGAAGGACGCATCGCTCGCGTTGCTCATCGTGGGAGCGTAACCGAGCTTGGTTTATCGCAGGCCCCAATGTCACAGCCGCGCGCCTGCGACGTAACCGCCTGGAGCTGCGGCAGCCCCGCCGACTTGCTTCGCATCCTGCGACGTAACCTCCTGGAGCTGCGGTAGCCCCGCCGACTTGCTTCGCACCCTGCGACGTAACCTCCTGGAGCTGCGGCAGCCCCGCCGACTTGCTTCGCATCCTGCGACGTAACCGCCTGGAGCTGCGGCAGCCCCGCCGACTTGCTTCGCATCCTGCGACGTAACCTCCTGGAGCTGCGGTAGCCCCGGCGGTTAGTTCGCTAAACGGGAGGGCTATTCGCTAGAAGGGAGGATTATTGGGAGGGGCACCGCGGCCAGCGCAGCAAATCTGGCCAATATCTAGGTAGCGTCGGGCGTCTGGGCTCGTCGAATGCGACGTAACCGGCTGGAGCTAGCGCAGCTCCCCCGAGCTACTTCGCATTGGGACGGCCCGGCTCTACCAAGTAAGCCTCGCCGCCTCGCGCCCGCTTCCGGCCGCCGGGCGCGACCGCTCCCAACGCGGGAGTGCCCCTACCAGAAGCAGTTGCGCCGAGTCGCGTGGCGATGACCTCGTTGTTTCGGTGGTCTGCGGGCCCAATCGCAAGAGCGCAAAGAAGCCGTCGGACGTCGTCGATAACTATCCCCCGACGCAGGTCTTTGTCTTCTATGAGGACAAAGACTCCGCGTCCGCGCTTCTTGCCAGCAAAGAGAAGTTTGAGAAGGCGGGCTGGCAAGTGGTTTTGGCGAAGTCGATTGGCGACGGCGAATCGACAGTGTTCGGCGCCACGGCAACCAAAGACGGCACCACCATCGAGATCACAGTCAACCGCAACGATTGGGGGACGCAAGGTTCGTTCACGCTCGAGGAGCCCAAGCCGAAGAAGTAGCTGCTGGTAATCGGGCAGCGGCCTTCATTCAGCGAGGCGGCTCGCATCGTCAATCGGCTTCCGCTGAGCCCTTCCCGCCTTCGGCGGAATAGGTTCGGCTCGAGGGGCGTACGGTCTCGATGGTTCGGCGCGCTTCACTGCTGTGCGCGGTGGCGGTCTCGTCGCTTGCGGCTTGCTCCACCGCGGGCGACTCGAACAGCACGCGTGCCACGGCGAGCGGCCCCAGCGCGCAGGCCGCGCCCACCGGCTCGGCGAGCCCTGCTGTGCAATCAGCGCCGTCAGCGTCGTCCACCGGCTCGGCGAGTTCTGCTGCGCCGTCAGCGTCGCAGCGCAAGCTTCCGATCGTGAGCGACGTCGCGCTCCAGCCTGCTTCAGACCGGGCCTCTGCTCGTTGGCGTTCCTGCAGCAACATCGCCGTGCAGAAGTTCCCTCGCGTGCTCAAGCCGAATCAACGAGGGCAGTGCGTGATCCTGAAGGGCTTCTGGGGCTCGGGCGCGGCGCTGGTTCCGGAGCGGCGGGATGACGGCGAGGGCTTCCGTGTGCTGCGGCCCTTCTCCTTCGTAGACGAGCCGAACCCTTCGCTGGGCTCCCCGGAGTGGAGCGCGCTCACGGCGCTGCTCGTGGATCAAGGCTGGGTCGCCGAGAGCAAGGTCGATTCGGTGACCTGGTCGAAGACTCGCGACTTCGCGCAGCTGGTTGTGCTCGTGGGCGTGGTTTGGCCGGCCCCTCGCGAGGTGGAAAGGCTCTGGGAAGCGCTGAGTGAATGGAAGCTGCCAATCGATGACTCCGGACCGTACGGAGCGAGCAAGGCGCCGTTCGTGTTGGAGGAGCTGACAGCCGATTGACCCTCGATTTCTGTCGAACGCGATGCTGTTTCCGACGTGATGAAACCGACCAAGATGCTGTTCGGGACGCGACTGAGCGGCACCACCAAAGGACCAGAAGTCGTTCGCACGAATCCCTTCACGGGTAAGCCCCTCAAACTCGCCTTGGAGGTGGTGAGTGAGGCGGAGGCCGAGGCCAGCAAGGGCGTCCTTACTCGCTATGGGGCCAAGCTCACGAAGGGCGTCTATCGGCTGAAGCTCGCGGACGGGACCACGGTCGAAGTCGTGATGAGCGAAGAAGAAGACGACCCGGCGTGGACGGTAGCGTTCAGCGCGTTTCTCCAGGATCTGAGCGGCGAGGTGATGACCTTCCTGTTCGAACTCTGTTCCGCTGGCAACTTGTGCTTGGACGGAGACGATCTCGGGCTCGTGACGACTGCCCAAGCCATGGAACGAAGTGGAGCTCGAGGAGCTGCGCTCGCGCGGTCGCCCGAAGAGCTTGAGCGCGGGCTCAAGGAGGGCACGGTCGAGCCCAAGCCGAAGCGGAAGGCTCAGCCGCGTTCGCGCGCGAAGAAGCCGTGACGCGAGAAGCCACGTTGGTCGAGCCCAGCCTCGCTCGCTCGCTGGGGATCGAGGGTCGAACTGGACGTTTTGTTGAGAAAGGGCGCCGATCGGCCGGGGATGGGCGGCTGAATTCAACAAAACGTCCAATTCGAGGGCCCATCCCGGCGGACGCCAGGCCCACGGAATAGCCTGCTGGGCTCTCGCGTATGCTGCCTGCATGACTACCCGTTCGAGGGGCCGCGGCGGTGAGCGCGGCGCCGCTCGCGGCGGCCATCAAGGATGGGCTGTGTTGGGGATACTTCAGCGACGTGACTGCGGAGAAGCTGGCGGCCTCGATGCAAACCTGCGCAAACGCGCTCGGCTCGACTGCGTTCGCGGTCTCGTTGCAGCTCTTGAAAGGTCAATGCACCGTCGAGGTCGGCGCCGGGCGCATCGGGGAGCGCGCCTTCGTCCGCACCGACGAGACGTACGCGACGCAAGTGATGGTTGGAGGCGGCGAGACGACGATGGGGGTCGGCTCCAAGCTCAATGCGTTCGAGCTGGCCGGCGACAAGCTCACGCCGCTCTTCAGCGGACAACCGTGCGACGCGCTCGACGATCCAAAGGTCGAAGTGATCGGGAGCATCTCGAAGCAGGCGCGCGATGAGTGGAAGACGTACCCGAAGGAGCTCAGGCAGTGGTTCTGTCAGTAGGGACGCTGGACGAGGAGCAAAGCGAGAGCGAGACGAGGAGCACGCGAGGACCATTCGGCCCGAGATGGTTTATCTCAGGGCGAAAGGGCGTGGTGCCGGGCGGCGATTGCATCCTCGGAGTGCGGCGCTATCTCGAGACCCGTAGAATTCGCGCAGGACACTGGGAGCTTGGGCGGAGGCCATGGCGCTTGGTGCCGGAGATAAACCATCTCGGGCAGAAAGGGCGTGCGGCCGGGCCAGGAGGGCTCCGCATGCTCGAGGCCGAGGTGCACTTCAATCCTGGCGAGCCTCGCATCGTGGTCGAGCAACCGCGCGGCCTCGAGGGTTCGACTCTTGATGATCGTAACGACTGCGAGCCTAGCCGCCGTCCGACACGCGAGCGACGCCGCGCTCGTAGCGGACGCTGAGACCCCTCACCTCGGCCAGGCTAACGAGCGCGTCATAAGGCTCGACGTCGCGCAGTGTGACGGTCACCAGGCTCGAAGGACAATCCAGCACCAGGTTGAAGCGCCCGGCGTCGGAGAGCAAACGCGCCACGTCCTCGAACGGGGCGGCGCGCAAATCGAGCGATATGCGGGCCCGAGGCGGCGGACGCGTGGCATGCGTTGGCGGCTCGGCCGCAGCGATGCGCGTCGTTTCGAAGCTGCGAATGAGCGTGTCCGACTCGAACAGGCGCGTCGAACCGACGTCGCCCACCGCCTCGCCGAACGCGGGAGGTGAAGGAGGCGGGCCGGCCTCGCGGCGGGCGGGCCTCTCCCACTGCGAGCCGCGAGCGGTCAGCGGGTCGCCGTCCGCGAGCGCGCCCTCACGAGCGGTCCTCGCGGGAGCACAGCCCAGCGCGAACATCGGGAGGACGGCCAACACGAGCGGGTTCACCACAGCCAAGGATCGAACCCCATTTGCGGGTCGACGCCAAGCGATCCCTCCCCTCGGTTCCTGTTCGTGACGCGGTGCACACCGCCTTCGAGCCCTCGCTTCGCGATCGAATGTGTCTTGCGAAATGTCCGCAACTGTAGGAGGAAGGGGCATGTCAACCGTTGGTCAACAAGCCGCACTTGCGTTGATTCTGGGCGTTTCCGTCGGGGTTGCAGGCTCCTGTGGTGGGGAGGACGAGAGCACGACCGATGAGGCGCCCAAGGTGATCCTGGAGCCACCGGCAGAAGGCGAGGGCTTTCAGATCAGCATGGAGATGACGGTTCCTGCGGGGACCGAAGCGTGGCGTTGCAAGATTGGCCGGCTGCCGGCGGGTGACTCGATCTTCCGCATCAACCGCGCTGAATCGCGCCAGACCGACAACATCCACCACATGGATGTGATGGCGCTCGCGTTGACGCCGATCGATCTCCCGGACGGGGAGTACGACTGCGCGCAAATCTACGAGGACAACCCGGTGCTGATGGAGGAAGGCATCTTCCTCTACGCGAGCCAGATCGGTGAGCAGGTCATCCAACTCCCCGAAGGCGTGGTCGCGCCCGTACCGAGCGAGATGGCTTACATGCAGGAGATTCACTTCGTGAACAGCTCGAACGAGGACGTGGACATCTACTCCTACCTGAACGCGTACACGATCCCCGCCGAGGAAATGAAGGCGTCGATCTGGGGTGGCGTCGTGCGCGACGCGCACATCAACATTCCAGCGGCGAGCGAGCACAGGGAGTGGAGCCGTTGCGTGATGAATGAGGACGTCGACGTGATCTTCCTCTCGTCGCATACGCATCAGCTCGGTCGCGAGGTCCGCGTGCGCCGCTTCGACGGCGAAGCCGCGGGCGAAGAGATCTACGTGAACAACGATTGGCACGCGCCGCAGCTCAAGGATTATTCTCCTCCACTCAAGTTGAAGAAGGGCGAAGGCCTGGAGTTCGAATGCTTGTTCGACAACTCCACCATGGACGAAGTGAAGTGGGGCTTCGCCTCGACCGACGAGATGTGCCAAATCGGGATCGTGCATACCCCCGGCTCGACGACCGCCAAGTGCGAGGTCGTCGAAACGAGCGACGGGGTGATCGACACCACCGGCGAAGGCGGCTGAGCTCGGGAGCGGCGCCGTCCCTTCGAGTGCTCATAGCGGACGCTGAGACCCCTCAGCCCGGCCAGGCTGACGAGCGCGTCGTACGGCTCGACGTCGCGCAGCGTGACGGTCACCAGGCTTGAAGGACAATCCAGCACCACGTTGAAGCGCCCGGCGTCGGAGAGCAAACGCGCCACGTCCTCGAACGGGGCGGCGCGCAAATCGAGCGAGATGCGCGCCCGAGGCGGCGGACGCGTCCGGCGGCTCGGCCGCAGCAATGCGCGTCGTTTCGAAGCTGCGAAGGGGCGTGTCCGACTCGAACAGGCACGCCGGCCGCTCGCTGTGCGGAAGGGGCTCGACCATGCGGCCCCGGGGATCGACGCTCGAACTTACCGTTTTGTTGAGAAAGGGCGCCGATCGCCCGGGGATGGGCGGCTGAATTCAACAAAACGTCCACTTCGAGGTCCCATCCTAAGGACGCCAGGCGCCCGGAGCTGCCGCAGCGCAGCTCGTCACAGTCATGCTATCCACGCCGCATGCGCTCACAGCTCTTCGCCGTCGCCGGGTCGGTATGGTTCATCGCCGTCGCAACGTTCGCCTGCGGCAATGCTCCCTCGCCTGCCTCGATCCCAAGCGCGACGCCGGGCGCCGAATGCGCGCCCGAGACGTGTGGGCCGGCGCCGGGTATGCCGGCGATGGCCTGCCCCGACGGCTCGACCGGCAACACCGGGCGCTGCATCGTGCAAGCAGGCGGCGGCTGCGGCTGGGAGATCCGCGAATGCCCGAGCGCGGGTGCGGCGGCTCCCGGCGGCGAGTGCGTGCGCGGTGGATGCAGCGGCACGCTCTGCAGCGAGCCCGGCAACGACATGGTGACCACCTGCGAGTGGAAAGCCGAGTACGCCTGCTACCAGAAGGCCGAGTGCAAACGGCAGACGGGCGGCGCCTGCGGCTGGACGAAGACACCCGAGCTCGACGCCTGCCTTGCGAACCCGCCGAAGGAGTGAGCGCGCCGCCGAGCGACGTAACCGCCTGGAGCTGCGGTAACACCCCGGCGCTACTTCGCTAAAGGCGCGCACGAGCGACGTAACCGCCTGGAGCTGCGGTAGCCCCCCTGGGCTACTTCGCTAAAATGGAGGGTTAACCCGCTAAACGGGAGGGTTCTGTCGCTAAAACGGGAGGGCAGCGCAGCAAATCTGGCCAATATCTAGGTAGCGCCGCGTATCTGGGCCCAACCAATGCGACGTAACCGTCTGGAGCTAGCGCAGCTCCCCCGGGCTACTTCGCTAAAGACGCGCCCGAGCGACGTAACCGCCTGGAGCTGCGGTAACCCCCCCGGGCTACTTCGCTAAAGACGCGCACGAGCGACGTAACCGCCTGGAGCTGCGGTAACCCCCCTGGGCGACTTCGCTAAAGGCGCGCACGAGCGACGTAACCGCCTGGAGCTGCGGTAACCCCCCTGTGCTACTTCGCTTAAATGGAGGCTTAACCCGCTAAACGGGAGGGTTCTTTCGCTAAACGGGAGGGCAGCGCAGCAAATCTGGCCAATATCTAGGTAGCGCCGCGTATCTGGGCCCAACCAATGCGACGTAACCGTCTGGAGCTAGCGCAGCTCCCCGGGGCTACTTCGCTAAAGACGCGCCCGAGCGACGTAACCGCCTGGAGCTGCGGTAACCCCCCGGCGCTACTTCGCTAAAGACGCGCGCGAGCGACGTAACCGCCTGGAGCTGCGGCAACCCCCCGGCGCTACTTCGCTAAAAAGGCGCCCGGGCGTCGCGGCCCTCAACCCAGGAGCAGCCTTGGGGATCGACGCTCGAACTGGACGTTTTGTTGAATTCAGCCGCTCATCCCCAGCCGATCGGCGCCCTTTCTCAACAAAACGTCCAATTCGAGCTCCCATCCCTGCGCCCTCCCCGCCTGCGGCCGCCCTCCCCGCCTGCGGCCGCCCTCCCCGCCTGGACCACCCTCCCCTCGCCTGCAACGCCCTCGCAGCAGCTGGCCCTAAAGCGGCTCGGCCCAGCGCCAAGTGAGCGGTCCGGCGCGCAGGTCGGAGATGATGTACGTGCCGGGCGGTGGGGGCGCTGCGAGTACGTGGCCGCTGGCGATGACGCCGTAGACGGGGGCGCGGCCGGTGGTGCCGAGGACGACGCCAGCGTCGAGGTCGACCACGAGCGGCTGGACGAAGGCGACGCGTCCCTCGGCGAACATCGTCGGGTACTTCTCGATTTCGCCGGGTAGCCGGTGCTCGGAGGCATCGTCGAAGTCGGTGAGATAGAGCGCGGCCTCGCGGCGCAGGAGCATGCGTCGACCGCGCAGCAGCACGATGTCGTCGCTGTGGCTGATGCGCGCGAAGGTGAGCTCGCGCACGCGCGCCCGCTCGAGGTCGATCACGACCTCGCGTCCGCCGCTCGCGCGCACGCTGTGGAGCGGCCCGTCGACCGCGTAAGCGGGGTCGGAGTCGAAGGGGTGGACGGTCACGCCGAGATCGATGTGCTCGCCGTCGCGGTGCAGCTCGAGGCGCGCCACTTCGTTGCTCTCGCGGCACGCGACGAGCACGGCGCCGCTCGCTTGGTGGGTGGCGCCCACGCGGCCCTTGCAGGTCGCCGGGGAGAGCTCCGCGGTCGAGCCGTCGGCGCGCTCGAGCAGCAGGGCGCCGCTCGAATCGCGGCGTACGAGGCTTGCGCCCATCACGGCGACGAGGTCGGGCACCTCGCGCGGCTCGCCGCCCGCGAGTCGCGCGAGGCGGACCTGGACAGCGTCCCCCGAGCCGCCACCGAAGTACGAGGCCGAGCGGGCCGGACCACGGCACGGGCCCTGCGCGAGGTTGGTCCAGCCGCGGCTAGCCGCGAGCACGCCATCGCGGTTGGTGTCCTGCGGGACGGTGCGCAACGCGACGAAATCGCCCTCGAACGACGCCGCTACCAGCTTGCCGGGGCCAGGGTCGAGGCGGCGCTCCTCGCCCGTCGCGAGCGCGCGCACGACGACGGTGGGCCGCTCGCCCGGCGTTGCGTAGAGCATCCGGCCGGCGGCATCGAAATCGACGGGGCGCGTCGAGGCGGCCAAGAGCAGGCTGCGCCGGCCGCCTTCGGTATCGACCAGCTGCACCGACGAGCTTCGAACCACGACCCAACGGCCGGTGGGATCCGCGCCGAGCAACGCTTCGACGCGCTCGCTCGGACCTTCGCCGACCTGCAAGCGGAGCTCGACGGCGTCGCCCATGAGCTCTCCGTGCATACCGATTGGTACGCGGATCGTGCCGCTGCCGTCGGTGTCGCGAGGCGCGGTGCAGTAAGCCACCCAGCGGCCCGTCGCGCCGCTGTGGACGGCCCCGATCGGCACCGCCTCGCCAAGCAGCCGCGCGACCGTGGGCGGCGTCGGCGCGAGCGCAGCGACCGGGCTCGCGGCGTCAGAGGGCTCGCCCGCCACCGCGGGCACAGCGCTCGCCGACGGGCCCGCGGACGCCGACACGACAGCCGACGTCCCGCTGGGCGCGCTGGGAGAGGCCGCTGCGCACGACAAAAGCAAAAGCGAGACCGAGACAAGGAGCGAACGCACGGCTGAGAGAGTCCCGCGCGCGGCAGAAGTTCCCTTCGCTCGAACCCTGTTGGCGTCAACGAACCGCGACGGATCGCTCGGCGACGACGGCAACCGAGACTCCGTGGCTTTTCTCCTCCTCGTCGGCGTCACCGCGCTCCAACCAAGTAAAAGCCCGTAACTTGTATTGGCCGGGCTGCAGGGGACCGGCCTCGACGCGTTTGCCATCGCGGTAGCGTTCCCGTCGCGCCTTCCAGGAGAACGGCGTCGTAAGCGAGCCTCCAGGCTCGAGAACGACGTCGATGACCGTCCCGCGCGAGCTGCACTCACTCAGTGTTTCGGCTCCATCTGTGCGCTCGTACTCAATCACCTCGCGACCCTTGCCATCAACGGCAGTTATCGAAGGTCCACAGGTAAGCCGCACCGTGAGCGCGACGTCGCCCTTGCTCGGGTTGACCAATTGAACCTCGAACTCCCCGACCTCGCCCGCCTTCACCTCATCGGGCCCAGCGATCTCGGCCACGATCGCTTCTGGGAGGACGCTCCCTCGCTTGCTGTTTGCGCTCCGGCACTTCTCTTTGACCGCAGCCCACGAGAGCCGCCCACCTCGACACTCGGCCGACACCGCCAGTCCGAGCGCGGACGCTGAGGAGACGACTGGAGCCGGCGCGCTCGCCGACGCGACCGTTGCTTCGGTCGCAGAAGGAGCCACTGTCGCGACTGCCGATAGCGTTACAGTCGCGACCGCCACTGGCTCACCTCGAGGCTCGCTCGGCTCTGTGCGGGAACAGGCCGTGAGCACGGTGAACCAGCCGAGGAGGATCTTCGAGACAAGGCCTAGCGACGAGCTGGAACGATGGCAAAGCACGGCGGGAGCCTACCCTGCCCCGTGAGCGCCCCGAAAGCTCGAACCATCCAGCTCACCCGCGCTGCACGCCTCGTTCGCCCCAGAACTCGATGGCCGCATTCTTTACCTCGAAGAGACGGCAGCCTTCGCCCCGAGCTCCTTTACATGCATATCTCCAAGCACAACGACTAGGTCACGCAAATAGTCGCGGGACCGAGACCATGGATCGGAAGAGCGCGTCACTGTGATGAGCCTCAACGGGGGTCCGCTTCAAGTCATAGCGATCCCACCCCGTCCGACCTTGGTATCCACCGCCATAGGAGTAGGCGTACTCAATGCCTGCGTCTGTAAGAGCGATACGGGTTGAGCTGTTGAACGAATGCGGCGTCCCATACGGGTACGAGAATGCCCTGACAGGGGCTCCGATCTCGGCTTCAATCCGCTGACACGACCCTTTGATTTCAACGAGCTGTTCTGACTCACTGAAGCGAGACAGTTCTATGTGGGTCAAGGTATGCCCACCAATGGTCATGCCACCTCGATGCAACGTACGAATCATATCCCAGCTCATCCACAAGCTGGCGCCGTCGACCGGAGTACATCGTTTGGACGAGATAGCTTGCGACAGCTCATCCAGGAAGCTTGCACGCTCGCTCTCCCCTATCCGGTCATAGAGAGCGTTCAGCCGTCGCGCGGCTGCCAACTTCTGTTGGGCATCGCCAAGACTCAACTCGAGTCCACGAAAGGTAGCTCGATTGCGGGTTTGAGCATGGTTCACCATCCAAGCGAGCTCGTCCCACCAAGGCACGCGGGCCTTGTCAATGAAACCCGTGCAGATAAAAAACGTCGCGCTCAGCCCCAAGTCAGTAAGCACCGGGAAAGCCAGATCATGGTTATCCCGATAGCCATCATCAAAGGTGATTTGGACATGGCGTCCGCGCTTGTTGGCAACGCTGGCCACCTCGTCAAAACCGACGACATCAAAGTTGGCTTTCAGAAACTTGAGCTGATCGCGAAATCCCTCCTGCGTGGTGCTGAATAGGTCTTTATCCCAAACCGTGGTGGGCCACGGCCCAACTCGGTGATAGTTGAGCACCAATAAGCCCTGCCAGGTCGGGGCCGACCTCAGTAAGGTCCCAGCTCCAGTCCGCTCCAGAATCGACGCCAGTAGTTCCTTTTTTCTCATCTCGGAAACGGGCTTGGCGTGTTGCGATATTTGGGGCGTTGCACTGATCTGGGAGCAATCGTTATCACTGTCCCCGGTCATGACAAACCAATCGGGTTGCTTCGCGTCGCGGGGACCTGCGTGCATATACGATCGAAAGCGGAATTGCCCTACGTAAGGTCTGAAGCCGAACTGTCGCAGACACTTTTGCAGTGCGGGCAAACTCGTTTCGCAACGGATCCGGCGGGAACCAGAGTCGATCAGTTTACGGACGGCCGGGTCGAGCAAAGCGTTCATGACCGTAACGTTTTCCCGATCACCCACGTAGTCGACAATCACAGCCTCGATGTCGTCGTGCCGAATCACCAAAAGGGCCTCTAACTGGCCACTCTTGAACGCCTCGAACACTTCATAGCGAAAGCTCGGGTGATCGCGGTATCTCCAATTCAAATACGCCGTGTCACGGATGACCATGCCGACGTCGTCCGCAATGCCCCGTTTCCACAGATAGTCGTGCGAAGTATCAAAGCTGGCGGGACGACCAGTTACAGTGATCACGGGATCTGTCGGGCGTGCAGGCGCACTCGTCACTCGCAACATGGTGGAGGCAAGGTTCTTGATAGTCCCTTTGGCACCGGGCTCATTGTTTGAGTAGTAAAGCCCCATCACGCCATCAAACGGAGCCCATCCCACTTTCGCAAGAATGGGGTCACTCATGTCGCTGATACCGTAACCAAGCGCGAGGGGTGCCTCCTGCGAAACCCGTTGCAACAAGCCCTTGCCAATACCCAAGCCGCGAAACCGCTCCGACACCAGCGTGTCACAACTCCAGATTGCGGGGACTTCCTCACCTCGAATCCAAGTCCGAACGGGCATCATCCCATTCACTCCGGCGACATCGCCGTTCACCGTCGCTAACCAAAACGACGGGCAGCCTTGAACCAAGACGTTGGCCTCCCCAAATTGCCAGTCAAAAACCGCCGAACGCAAACTGTCATCGATGCCCGGCGCGTTTTGTCGCAACACCTCAAGAATTGCTGATTTGTCAGCTGGTTCGGATCGTCGAAAAACTACTTCGGTCATAGGGCGCTATCAAGCGGTCAATCGGCTGAGCGCTGTACTGAGCGGCAGCCAATCTGCCGGGAAGAACCTGGGTCCGTCGCCAACGGCAAGTCGACTCATGACACAGCTTTTGCAGCATTTCAAGCTGTAGCGGCGATGGCGAGACCGTCAGTTTGCTCCACGATGAGGGCGCGCGCGCGTTGGTTTGGGCGGTAGTCAAGAGCCGAAACGTGAGTGGATGGATCTCAGCGACCGCCTTGAGCCTGCTTAAGCGCGACTCCCAGTGCAAGGCAATCGCCTCCAGGGACGCGGCCGCTTCACGTGGCCGCTCGACACGTGCCTGGTAGTGGACGTCTGAGGGGTCCACGTGCCGCCTCACCACGCGCGCGTCGAGCAGCACGTTCAGATGCTTGGTGATCGCCTGCGCGGGCCGCACAGCGGCCTGTCGGGTAATGGGAAGCAGGCGCGCGAGCTCCGATGCCGAAGCGGAACCGCGCTGCGCAATCGTAGTAACCAACGGCAAGCGGCTCGGATCACTCAGCGCTGCAAACAGGCGCGCATCGGCCGCGACGCCCTCACGCGTCGGAATGGGCCTTGAGGCTCGGATACCCGCCGCGCCAACCGTCGAGACTGATAGGCGCTTTAGGTGTACCTCCCTCGTCCGCCGGAATCAGCGTGGAGAAGCCGCTAGCGAGTCGTGCTTAGCAGCTTATCCGCCGGATAAGCCGCTTACCGGAGTGCTCGGCTGTGGTCGCCTCAATACCGCTACATAGCAATGCTGGCCCCTCACCTCGCTCCCGAAGAGGGCACGAGTCATTCTGTTTGCGCCGCTGCGCGCCCATCCACGGCCCCGAACGGGGCGTGCTATCCACGCCGCATGCGCAGCTCCCAGATCTTCGCCCTCGCCGGGTCGGTATGGTTCATCGCGGTCGCAACGCTCGCTTGTGGCAACGCCCCCTCGCATGCCCGGCGCGGGCCCACACGTCTCGCGCGCGCATTCGGCGCCCGGCGTCGCACTCGGGACCGCGGCAGCCGGCCGTGGCCTGCCCCGACGGCTCGACCGGCGGCAACACAGGGCGCTGCATCGTGCAAGCAGGCGGCGGCTGCGGCTGGGAGATCCGAGAGTGCCCGAGCGCGGGTGCGCCGGCTCCCGGCGGCGAGTGCGTGCGCGGCGGGTGCAGCGGCACGCTCTGCAGCGAGCCCGGTAACGACATGATGACCACCTGCGAGTGGAAGCCCGAGTACGCCTGCTACCAGAAGGCCGAGTGCAAACGGCAAGTGGGCGGCACCTGCGGCTGGACGAAGACGCCCGAGCTCGACGCTTGCGTGGCGAACCCGCCGAAGGAGTGACCGCGGCGAGAGGCCAGCGAAGCCAACCCGGCGCGCACACTGCGCAGCGGTTCGCTAGCTACTCAGCGTTTGCAGCCGTCCAATAACGTGCATTCGCCCGGAACGACCGCGGGATATGGGACACCGCGCCCCCGTGGCGCTCGAACGAACGCAAAGGGGCTATCGATCAAGTTTGCGGAAGTACGCTTCGTAGTACTCGGCGTCGGTAAGCTGAGTCGGCCCGATGGTGGTATTCGCCGGTAGCCCGACGAGCTCGCCGGAATACCGCTTACGGTGACGAGCTTATGGCAAGCGCGGTCCCCAAGCGTATCGGCGCTCAGCGGCCGGCGGAAGAGAGTGAACCGAGCTCTCGCTCACTCGCGTAGTTGCCTATTCGAACGCGCGCCTCAAACCACCTTCGAGGGATCGACCCTCGAACTGGACGTTTTGTTGAGAACGGGTGCCGATCGCCCAGGGATGGGCGCCTGAATTCAACAAAACGTCCAATTCGAGGTCCCATCCCAAGGTCCTGGCCAAGCGTATACAGCGCGGTCCTGGCGACGCTTTCCACGCCCACGTCGAGGGCTGCCAGCTACTCCGTGCAGTTCCGTCTGCGGCATCAGCGATAGGTCTGGCAGTTGTTGATGCAATTGGCGCGCGGTATCCCCGTTAGCGGCGCGCATTGCATGGTGCAGGCGTCATAGCGGTTCTGGCGCTCGCGCGCGGCAGCCTCGGCCTTCGCGGCGCGCTCCTCGGCGGTGCTCGCGCCGACGACGCGACCGTTCTTGATCGTGAGGTTCGCCTCGGCTGGGTACGTCTTGCCGCCGATGTCGTGCTCGTTGGCGACGTTCGCCCAGACGATCTTGCCCTCACGAAAGCGGACCTTGTCCCCCGCAAGGAGAGCCAGCCCGTCGTATTCGTGGTCTTCGCCGAGGACGGCGTGCTCCATCTCCAAGTGCCCGCCCCACGCCGTGAAGACCAGCTCCGATGCGGCTGGGAAGGTGAGGCCCTCGAGCACGGTCTTCTGCGACAGGGTGATCGACGCGATGCGGTCGTTCTTGAACTTCACCTGCGACCCGGCGGCCAGCGTAAGCCCCGGGATCGGCGTGGCAGCTGTCGTGAGCTCGATGCGGTCGCGGTCGAGCGCCTTGAAGCTCGTCTCGGGAAAGAGCTGGCGATCGCCCATGCAGCCCGGCAGCAGCGTAAACGAACCGAGCAGGAGCAGGGCGGCGAGAAACGTCTTCGTAGTGTGCATGGCGCGGCCCATCGCAAGCGACGTGCCGCTGGATTCACTGCGGTCTTCAGCAGTACTTGCGCTCGGCCGTGTCCTCGAGGACTCGGCCCGAAGGGGGACATCGTGTCCTCGGCGCCCCGCTGCGAATGCTCGGACAGAGCAGTGCCCTCGCGGCTGCGCCGCTGGGCTCGGCTGCCCGCCGTGATGCGTTCGCTCCTCCTGGTCTCCCTGGCGACGATGGTTGGCTGTAGCGCTGGGCCTCCTGCGGCGGACCGGCCTGCTGCGGGCTCCGGTTCGGCGCTGACGGTCTCGTCGTCGGCGCCGCTCCTGGTCGGTGAAGCGCCGGAGGACGTGGACGAGGACACGAGCTACCGCGCGCCGCGCGCCGTGCTCGAGCAGAACCGCAAGCACGAGGCGTACGGCGAGCCGCTGCCTGCGGGCGCCGTCGCGCGTCTCGGTACCAAGAAGCTTTTCTCCGGCTTCACGGTCGTCGTCGCTGCGGCGGACGCCACCTTCGTCAGCGCGGCGAGCTACTACGTGGGGCTGCAGAAGTGGGATCCAAAGACAGGCGCGCTGCTCGCGACCAAGCCGCTGAAGCACGAGAGCTACTTCAATGTAGCGGCGACGACCGCCGACCAAAAGCTCGGGGCCTTCGCTGAATACAAGCAGATCGCTCTCGTGGATCTCGTGACCCTGGAGACGAAGCGAGTGATCGAGGTGTTCGAGGAGCGAAGCGCAGCCCGGATCCACGACGTCGCGTTCCTCGACGACGGCAAGCTGGTGGTCGCGGCTTGCTCGAAGGACGCATCGGAGGCCCTGCGCATCTTCGACCAGCAGGGTTCACTGGTGAGGTCCTTCTCGGTACCGCGTCCCAAAGAGAGCTACGAGGAAGCCTGTGCTGGTCCCATCGCGATCGCGAAAAGACGCATGATCGTCGGGATCAACAGGGACGCGCAGCTCATGTCGATCGACGCTGGAGACGTGCAGGGCACGTTCGAGGCCGGCGTCGCGGTCGAGGCCGTGGCCTTCTCTCCCGATGGCTCGCGGTTCCTCGTCGGTGGTTACGGCGACGCGGGGAACGCCTTCGATACGAAGACGCGCAAGGCCGTCCGCTCGTACGGCTTCTTCGCGCAAAGTGACGGCGAAGTGCGCGGCGTCGCGTTCTCACCCGACGGCGCATCCGTGGCCGTGTCGGCCTCGTCGGGCGTGCGCGTTTATGAGAGCGCGACCGGCCTGGAGCTCGCGCGCCTCGGCCAGGTACATGGCGCGGTCAATGCTCAGCACGCGCTGGCGACGATCGGAAACATCCTCGCCTTCCCAATGGGCGGACCGGACCTCATCGGCCGCTTCGACTGGACGACGGGAGAGCAGCTCACGCCGCACGATCTCGGGCGCCACGATAAGGAGCTGACCGAGGGCGTCCTTACGGCGGATGGCGCGGCGATCACGGCGAGCCGGGATGGGACGATTCGCCGCTGGGATGCTGTGACGGGCGCACCGGTCGCGACCTTATCCCACGCGTTCCAGCAGGCTCCGATCGCCCTCGCGAAGGACGGGGCGCTGCTGTCACTAACGGCATCGAAGCGCGATGAAACAGGCTATCCGAGGCCTCGGTGCGCGATCACCGTGCATGACCCTGCGACGCTCGCTGTGCGTGAAGAGCTGGTCTTGCGTGAGCCCAAGAGCCGCGAGGATTGCTTTCCAAGCCGGCTGCTGCTCTCGCCCGACGGTACCATCGCCTATGCGCGATTCAGGACACGCTTGATCGCGGCCGAGCTCGCGACCAAGAAGGTCCTCGCTGACGTCGAGCTTCCAGACTACTTCGGCGGCGCGGTCGCGATCCTATCGGACGGGTCGGTTGCAGCGCGGGACGAGGGCCGCTGGTCAATACGGGACGCCCGCACCCTGGCGAAGCAGCGTGCTACCGACCTCATATTCGAGAGCCTCGTTGCGTCACCCAAGGGCTTCGTGGCCGCTTCACTGGCGCGGGAATCGGAGAGCCAATTGGTGCTCGTGAGCCTCGAGAGTGGCAAGGAGCTCGCGCGGGTCGAGGCTCCCAAGGGCCTGCGCTTTACCTCGGCGATGACGTTCTCCTCGGACGGTGGCTTGCTCTACGTGGGAGTCACGAGCGATGGTCGCTCAGGTGTCGCCGCGATCACGGTGAAGGGCGGCAAGCATTTGGCTGTGCTCGACAAGCTCCACGAGCAAGCGCACCCGATGTCGCGCTTTCTTTCGCTGAGCCCGGACGGTAAGCGGCTGCTCGAAGGCAATCAGGATCAGACCGGGCTCGTGCTCGATACCGCCAAACTCCAAGGAGGAAACTGATGCGCCCCTCGACGCTGTTTGGGATCTGCGCGCTGATCGCTCAGCCGCTCCTTGTTGCCTACCCAAGCGCCGTGCTGGCCGCGGAGGTCGTTGACGTCAGCATCGCCGGGGACGCAGGGTGCGCGGTTCGCGACGACGGTGCCCTCTTCTGCTTTGGCTACGTCGGCGTGATGGGTCGTGACCACGACGGCGCGCTCAAGCGTGTCGCTAACGTGACCGCGAAGCACGTCGCTGTCAGTGGCCAGCACGTCTGCTTCGTCGACACGAAGGGAGCTGTGCAGTGCGGCGGCCGCGGAGACGCCGTGTCCGTATTACCCGGAAGCGCGCCTCCCGAAGCGGACGACATCCCGGATCCTGAGGCCGCTGAGTGGCGCACGGTGCCGGACGTCTCGAACGCGATCGACGTTGCCACAGGAAGGCATCACACCTGCGCGCTGACGAAGAGCGGCGACGTCGTTTGTTGGGGCTCGACGTATTACGGCCGCGTTGGGCCTTCGAACCCCCACGGGGGGCCCGCGAGAGTTCCTGGGCTCGGCGTCGTGAAGGAGCTCGCGGTGAGTGGCGACACGACCTGCGTTCTTTCGGCCGACAAGAAGGTTCGTTGCTTCGGAGAGCTGTGGACCCACGAAGGGAAAGACGTCAAGGATGGTGAGGTCATCACGCTCGCTATTCCTCCAGCCTCCAGCCTCGGGATTGGGTACGGGTTCGCGTGTGGCCTGTCAGAGGACGGTCTCCACGCGGGGTGCGCCGGTCGAGCCGTGTCGTTCACCGGCAAAGAGACCGAGAACGCAAAGACCCTCAAGCTCCCCGCAAAGGCGGCGAAGCTCGTGAGCGGAGGCGCTGGTCTGTGCGCACTTGGCGAGAGCGGAGAGCTCTGGTGCTCGGGAGAGTTGCAATCGCTCCTCGCGCGTACGGGCGAGCTCAAGCCGGGTGCATGGGCGGCCTACCCGACCGCGCTGCGAGCAGCTGCGCTCTCCTCCTATGACGTGCTCGCGATCGGAACGGACGGAGCGCTCCTGTTCGCGGGCGGCTTCAAAGGCGGCCCGCTGCCGATGAAGCCAGTCCAGAGAATGGCCGTCAGCGTCCAAGGGCTCGCGAATGTGGTGGAGCTCGCAGCGGGAGCGCAGCACGTTTGTGCGCGCCTCGAGGACGGCACGCTCAGCTGTTGGGGAGGCTCCTCGGAGGATGCGGCCGTTCCGCGCGCGATAGCGGGCCTCGACTCGATCACCGCGCTCGACGCAGGCGGCAATACAACCTGCGCGCGACACAGCTCAGGCAAACTGAGCTGCTTCCAAACCAAGCACGTCGCGAACGCTCCGAGCGAGCGCCTCGAGGCTCCGAGCCAGCCAGCTTCGGTGGCGAGCGTCGCGGTCGGCGCTTCCCACGCCTGCCTGCTCGACGCCCAAGGCGGCGTAGCGTGTTGGGGCTCGGCCTACGACCAGGCGCTTGGCTACAAGGCAAAGGAGGAATACCCCGAAGCGGTCAAGAAGCCCGTCGCCATCGCCGGTCTCTCCGCGATCACACAGCTTGATGCGGGCTCGAGCGCGACGTGTGCGCTCACGACGTCCGGCACCGTACGCTGCTGGGGTCGCAACGAGGCCGGCGTCCTTGGCAACGGCGAAAGCAAGAAGAGCGCGCTCGCTGCGGACGTCGTTTCCCTCCCCCCCGCGACGAAGATCGAGCTCGGCACGAGCATCGCGTGCGGGCTCGGGAAAGATCAACGTGCCTATTGCTGGGGCAGCGGCGCGCTCGCTCCCGTCCCTTGGCCCGGCGACGCAAACGTGATCGACGTCGCTGCAGGAGAAGCCTACTCGGACGCTCCAGCCAGCGGGGCTTGCATCGTCCGAGCGACCGGCCGGGTCGAGTGTGGACTACCCGGTAGCGCGCGGACCATCAAAGGTGTCGAAGGAGCAACCGCCGTCACCGCCGGCAGCGGCTTCGCCTGCGCCATCCTCCGCGACAAGACCGTGAAGTGCTGGGGCAAACGCGACGCCGGTCAGCTCGGCGATGGCCGGCCGCCCATCACCACCACGTTTGAGGTCGTCGCGTTGCCGTGAGGTCGAACCACCGAGCGAGGTCGTAGAGGCGGCCCGCGTTCATGGGTGGTCGTGGTTCTTTGGGCGGCTGCACCATGCAGCTGCGGCTATCTGGGCTGCTTCAAGACCTCCCGTAGCAGCTCCTTCTCCTGCTTGATGGCCTGGTCGACCGCGTTGCCGCCGTCCACGAGCTCGAGCCAACCCTCCTCGCGCGCGCGAGCGATCGCCGCACCCTGAGCCGCGATGACGGTGGCGTCGTTACCCCACAGGGAGGTGATCGCGACGCGCTCCTTGGCACCGCGCCGCTTCAGCACCGCGTTAACCAGCCCCACGACCGCGGGGACGTCGTACCAGTCGCCATTGTCCGCTGGCGCTACCTCGAACACGACGCCGTCGAAGTAGGCGCGCAATTGATAGCTCGACACCCCGGCCTCATTTTCCTCAGCCAATTCTTCGAACATAACGCCCTGCATGGCTTTGGCGATGGGGCGCGAGAGTTGGCGCGCCAGGTGGTCGTGCTCATTCGGCCATTGGCCCGTCTCTGGATCGAAGTGCACCGCATGAACGCTCGACCCCAGCAGATCTTCGCCCGTAGTCCACCTCTCGTCGGCTTGAGGTCGCAGCTCGAAGCCCATGCCCCTGAGCGACTCCAGCGCGGCTTGGCGGGACGCATAACGCGCATGGAAGTGAACGGCCTGTCGAAGGCGGTAGGGCCCCGGATCCTGATCGGATGGGGGCCCAAGCCGGGAGGCCAGCTTCTGCGAGACCGCGTTTGCTCGGGCAAAGTCGATGTTGGCCAACATGGTGAGCCGCGAAACCACCAGCCTCCCGACCTCGGGAGATCGCGGCTCGATTGTCGGCCCTTCCAGGCAACGAGCGATGGCGTCCGCGAGCTCCTGTTTTTTGGTTGGGTATTCCTCGGCAAGACGCCGGAACGTTTCGTGGCGCGGGTCACACGCAGCGGCACTCAGATCGCCAGGCCAAGCCGAGCGGGTAGCGCTGAGTTGCGTGCACTGCAGTTCGCCCGCGTTCTCGGGACTGGCGCACCACGCGAGACAGACGCGCCGAGCTTCGGCGTGGGACTCGTGCAAGGCGCATGCAGCCTCGGCGTAACGGCCCTTCGCAGGTCCGGTGGTGCGCCCGTGTCGCTTGAGGATGAAGTCCCTGACCGTCTCGTCGCCCGCTACCGCGAGCCTCCTCAAGATGGCCGACACCCCAAAATGAGTTCCCGGCACCTTGCCGGTGGACTCGCCGGCCAGCGCAAGTGCAACAAGCTTCTTCCAAGGTCGTTTGGGCGCGGTCCACTTCTCGGAGGAGAAAGACCGAGTCATGAGATGGTCCAGCGTCGCCTGGATGGGAGCGTCCTCCTGGTCGAAATACTCATCGAAGCGCTCGCTGCAGCCGGCCAGGGCGTGCCAGACGACCTGTCGCACCAGCAGCGGACGTGAGCTCTTCGTCACCTCGGCGGACCATTCACAGCGCGACTCTTCGCTGCAGTACTTGACGAAATCGACGTACGGCTCGAGCGCCTCGAGACTCTTGGCCCGAGGTGCGGCCGCCTCCAGCGCCTCGAGAAACCGCGCGCGCATCGAGCCTTCTCCCGAACAAATAGCGTCTCGCACGTACGACGGCGGGGGCGATTCGGCAGGCCAGGATTCTTTCCCGAGGACGAGCTTTGCGCCGAAACGCGCAGGCACGGTGGCCGGACGCTCCGTGACAGCGGCGTACACGAACGGATCGGCCATCGGGGTCGGAGCCGCGGGCGCCGTCGAAGCTGCGGTCGAAGCGAGCGGCGCGAGCGATGACGAGGTCTGAACGCCGGCATTCGATGAGCTGCCCGAGCAAGCCGCGAGCGAGATGATTCCGGCGAGGGCAACGAGGTGAGGGGTTGCGATGAACGACATCGCGTGTGCACTTTGCACGGGCTCGGCAGGGAGACCAGAGGGTCTATCGGCCGACCGATGGGAGGCCACAACCTCGTTGGCGAGGTCATCGAGCTTGGTCGACTGCGGACTGTGCAAGAAGTCGAAAGAACGACGATCCCTTTCTCAACGAAACGTCCAGTTCGCGGGTCAAACGTCGACGACCGAGATCGTACGCAGGTAGTAGTCCTCATCCAGTCGACGCGTAACGATGGTGGGATCATCCACCCGCATGCGTATCTCGAACGTGCCACGGCGCGTCGGGCGCCACGCGTAGGACCACAACGTCCACGTCGCGTTGGTGGTCATGGCCGGACATACCTGCACAGCAGCCCAAGGGCCGTCGCCGAAGCGAATCGACAGGGCGTTGGTTAGAGCCGAGCCGCCCCAGAGAATGCCGACCACGCGCAGCAGCGGACCGCTCGGCGTAGACCAGCTCTCGACTCGCACGGGCATCGCGGCCTGGTCAATCGTCGCCGGCGCATACATCGCGGCGAGCTCAGGAACGCCAACCTGCTGGGTGCGCGACGCAAACTCCTTCATATGGGCGGTCGCCGGCTCGCTGTCATCCACCAGGACGATCTCATCGACCCACTTGATGCAGGTGCAGCCGTACCAGCCCGGCACCAGCAAGCGCACCGGCGCGCCGTGATCGGGCGGCAATGCCACCTCGTTCATTTCGGTAGCGAGGAACGCGTCCGCCAGCTGCTCGAAGGTGAAGATCCAACTCGCGCCAGGCTTGGAGTGACCGTTCTCCGAAGGCAGCGAGTGACCGTCGAAGCCTGAGATCAGTACGCGCGTGGCACTTCGATTGGGTGCGAGACTCGCGAGCAGGTCGAGCACCGGGGCGCCCGCCCAGCGGGCCGCACTGAGCAGACCGAAGCTGCCACCGCGACCATTTCCCGAGCACTCCATCAGGTGCACACCGCGCGCCGACACCAGCGGCTTGAGCTCGGCGAGCGTCAGTTCACGCGGACGCTCCACCAACCCGCTCACGCGGATGCGCCAAGGCGCTCGAGGATCGAGCAAGTCCGGATAGCGGGTGCGGATGTAGAACTGGTCATTGGGCGTGATCAGGCTGTCCGCGGAGAGCGTCGACAAGTCGGTGTACAGCCGGCCGTCCCAGCCAGCCTTGAGCGGCACGCCAAGCTCGGTATCCCCGTCGTCGATGAAGGGCAGCTCTCCGATGCGTTCACCGCCGGCGAAAGGGTCTTCTGCGCAGCCAGCCCCGCCGGCACCCCCTGCCCCGCCTTCACCAGCTCCGGCGGCACCGCCCCCGACGCCTTCGTCATCACCACAAGCGAGCAGGAGACTGCCCGCTGCGGCTGCGCTCGTCAGAAACTCCCTGCGGGACGCGCCAGGCACCCAGCTAGCTTCGCCCAACTCCGCAGCGCGGTCCACAGACGAACCCAGCGTGCGACCTGCAAGCTCGCGTCGTACGGCTCGTGACAGGAGCGCTCCTGGCGATGGCTGTGTGGGACCGCGCGGCATGCGGCCCTCACCTGGGTGTGGGGCATCAGCGATAGGTCTGGCAGTTGTTGATGCAATTGGCGCGAGGTATCCCCGTTAGCGGCGCGCATTGCATGGTGCAGGCGTCATAGCGGTTCTGGCGCTCGCGCGCGGCGGCCTCGGCCTTCGCGGCGCGCTCCTCGGCGGTGCTCGCGCCGACGACGCGACCGTTCTTGATCGTGAGGTTCGCCTCGGCTGGGTACGTCTTGCCGCCGATGTCGTGCTCGTTGGCGACGTTCGCCCAGACGATCTTGCCCTCACGAAAGCGGACCTTGTCCCCCGCAAGGAGTGCCAGCCCGTCGTATTCGTGGTCTTCGCCGAGGACGGCGTGCTCCATCTCCAGGTGCCCGCCCCACGCCGTGAAGACGAGCTCCGATGCGGCTGGGAAGGTGAGGCCCTCGAGCACGGTCTCCTGCGACAGGGTGATCGACGCGATGCGGTCGTTCTTGAACTTCACCTGCGACCCGGCGGCCAGCGTTAGCCCCGGGATCGGCGTGGCAGCTGTCGTGAGCTCGATGCGATCGCGGTCGAGCGCCTTGAAGCTCGTCTCAGGAAAGAGCTGGCGATCTCCCATGCAGCCCGGCAGCAGCGTGAGCGAACCGAGCAGGAGCAGAGCGGCGAGAAACGTCTTCGTAGTGTGCATGGCGCAGCCCATCGCAAGCGACGTGCCGCTGGATTCACAGCGGTCTTCGCCTGCCCGTACGCGCGGCCGTGTCCTCGAGGACACGGCCCGAAGGGCGACATCGTGTCCTCGCAGTCCCGACGAGCCCGCACGTTACAGCGTTGGATGAGCCATCGCTCGGTCAGAATTGGTGAAGGATGGGGACGCCGTCGGACTCCATCAGCACTCGCCTGGTTCGTTTGGAGATCGCCGAGGGGAATTCGCCTTCGAATCGGGCGATCTCCGCTCGGCTCCCAGCATCGATCACCACCACGTCTCCGTAGTGTTCCTCACGGAATGCAACCAGACTGCCATCCTCACTGATTCTGGGCGATTCACCTCGGATTCGATGCACCACGCCCACGTTCGTATCGACGAGGGCGAACCCGCGGCGAAGTCGCACGACGGCTCGCCCCCCTGCGAACCCGAACACATCCGTAAGGTCGGAGTCCCACGACGCGTTTCCCAGAAGAGGTTGCGCGTCGCCGCACAGGTCGACGACTGCGTACCCGCGCTCCCCCGTCACAAAGAAGCGCCCGTCGCGAGAATGGCTCCGGTTGTAGTCGTGTCCGTCAGGAGTGACCCAAAACTTCCCGCCGTACAGCCATCTGGTGCCTTGGGAGGTAGTCTCGTAGGCGAGCCCGTGGCCGCGCTCGCCTACGCGGTCGTCTGTGGCCGCGTACGACCCTGGAGCCAAGAAGTGTGGTCGCCCAACCCCGTCGAGGAGAGGCTGGATACGGCGAGACGCAACGCGACGGAAACCATCCCTGCGGCTGTACCATCGCTCCCCATCTTTTGCATAAACGACCAACGAATCGCCGTTGGCAACGGCGCCTCTAATGTTCTCCCCAGCGACCGTGCCCAAGACGCGTAGCCGCTCGTCGAGCCAGAACACTTGCGCGGAGTTCTTGGCGAGCACGGTCTCCGCATCGTCGCTCAAGTAGAAAGAAGTGCCTAGCTCGCGCAACCCGGGAATCCCAGGGCCAGCGGTCGCGGTCGTGCTCTCCTGCGCCGTGCTCCAGTTGTCCACCAAGTCATCGGAAGTTGGACGCGAACCACCGCAGCGGCCGCCTTCGGCAAAGGGATCGATGCTGGTGGCCTGTACGCTCGCTGTGGCTGACGCGAGAACGTTGGCAGAGCTCGAAGCCACGCTGTTCAGCGCGTTTGGCGACTCGCTGATCGGGCCAGACGCACAGGCAGCAAGCCCGAGGCAAGCTAGTACCACGAATGGGCCGCAGAGCCTCTGCGTGCGCGAAGTGGGGGCGATACGATCGCCGCGGTTTGCTGTCCTCATAGGCCGACCCATAAAGCGCCATTCACTTTGCGTCGAGGACGAGCTGCTCGGAGGGCACGCGAATCGCGCCCAAATAGAGCTTGAACGAACGACCGGACGGACCACGCAGCGGTCGAGATCGAACGGCCCGGCGGGAGCGTGCAGCTCCATGTTTGGGAAGGCATGGTCCACGTCTTCACCTCGAGCATCACCACCCTCGAGGCTGCTCGCAGCGCCATGACCGACAGCGGCGGCTTTCTCGCCAAACACCTGCGCGCTGCAACAAATGCTTAGCAAGAAGCTCATCGATCGACGGCCCAAGGGCTAGGACCTCGAACTGCACGACCTCGCCCGCGCACGGGATCGAGGCTCGAACTGGACGTTTTGTTGAGAAAGGGCGCCGATCGCCTAGGGATGGGTGGCTGAATTCAACAAAACGTCCAATTCGAGGTCCCATCCAAGCGCCCGGCGCGCCACCCTGCGCAGGGGCTGCGCGGGCTCTTGGGCTATCGGCGGCGGAGGCTCCACGTGCTCGCTCAGGCTCACTGCGGCTGCTTGAGCGCGGTGACCTCGATCTCGATCTTCATCCGAGGGTCTGCAAGGCCTGCTGAGATCATCATCGCGGCGGGCCTGATCGTGCCGAAGTACTTCTTCAGCACCGGCCAACATTGGGGGAACTCACTGGCATTGGGCAGCACGTAGGTGACCCGGACCACGTCGTTGAGGCTTGAACCTGCTTGCTCGAGCGCGGCCGCGATGTTCCTTAGACACTGCTCAGTCTGGGCCTCGAGACCGTCCGATATGGTCATTGTTGTGTAGTCGAATCCAGTCGTTCCGGAGACGAATACCCAATCGCCTTGAACGACGGCTCTGCTGTAGCCGATCTCTTCTTCAAAGGTTGAGCCCGAGCTGATGAGGACGCGTTTCATCGGTCCTTTATAGTGCGCCGCTGTGCTGAGCGAAAGTTACACCGCTCCATCGCGAAGCGCGGATCGAAGGCGCCATTGCGCGCTATTCCCCGCGGGTGGTCGGCAGGCCCGCGGCCCACCACGCGAGCATCCCTCCGGCGAGCTGGCGCGCATCGACGAACCCACGTTCGCGGAGGGCGCGCACGGCCGGGATGCTGCGATGCGCGGACAGACAGATGCAAACGACCAAACGGCCCGGCTCGAGCCCCAACGCTAGCGGGTCACGCTCGAGATCTCCCATCCGCGTGTGGTTGGCGCCATCGATCCGGCTGAGCGCCCACTCGCTCCGCGTCCGCACGTCCACGAGCTGTGGCGAGGGGGAGCGTTCGAGCGCGGCGGCGAGCTCCCTTGCTGGGATCTCGGCGACGGAGCCGAACGGGAGCCGCTTGGCGAGTTGACCGAGGAGCGACATGACTCGTCGATGCTACAGGATTGTACTGCCACCCAATCAACGCGCGCGGTCGGGGACGGCCCAAGGGCAGCGACCGGCAGGCGCGTCCGACGCCCAAGCGCGCAGCGCGTCTCCCGCGATGGGTGGGCCGTGACCCACGTAGGCCACGCGGATATCGGCGCACGCGGCGATGTCTCGCGTGAAGCCCTCCGCTGCCGCGGTGCCCTCCTCGACCGGGTGCTGATGATAGAGGTGCGTCGCGGGCGTCCCGGCGTCGACGAGCCCTGCGAGCCAGCCACTGCGCACGAGGTCTCCGAGCACGACGACGCCGTTCTCGAGGTGAACGATCAAAGAGCCCGGCGTATGGCCGCCTGCGTGCATCACCTGCCCCGCAACGCCGTAAGCGCGGAGGTCGAACGGCGCGTCCCCCGCCATCACGAGCTCGGGCTCCAGCGCGGGAAAGGTCGAAGGGACGAAGAGCTGCACGAGGACCGCCTCGAGGTTGGTTGCGAACAAAGCGCCGTGATCACCGGCGCGCAACATGCCTGCGTCGCCCTCGTGAACGAGCACCGGAACCCCGAGCTCCTGAAAGGCGCGCGCGTTTCCCGCATAGTCCGAGTGGGCGTGAGTTAGCACGACGATGGCAAGCTCGTTCGGGTCGACCCCAGCCGCTCGAAGCGCTGCGGCGACATCGTCGAACGAGCCTTCGGGCCCCGTATCCACGAGGATCGGCCGCTCCCCGCGGATCAACGTCACGTTGTAGAGACCGCCGATCTCAAGCAGATCGACGCCGGGATTCATCGGTTCCGGCGTGACCGGCACGCGTTGGGTTGCGGTGGAGCAGCCCAGTCCGCTAGCAACGATAATGAGGCTGGCGACAAGGCTCCGCATCGCTCTGGAGTCTACGCCCCGCGGGGTTATCTGGGTACGTGTTCGCCGTCGAGCAGCTCTCCACGGGCGATATGCTAGCGTCGCGACGATGGAGCTCCCGAGCGCCCCGCAGCTTAGCTATCCGGGTTCGCGCGTGCTTGCGCTGCTCCTGACGGCCTGCACGACGCCCCCAGCAGCGGAGCAGCCGCCCACCGTTTCTACGCCGTTGCAGTCCGCGAGCACGCAAGCACAAGCTCCCACTGCGACGCCTCAAGAGCCGGCCTTCGTCACGCTGCGCCTCGGCCCCGCTGCGCGTTGGTTCGCGGCGACCCCATTCGTGATGGATGGGCTGGGCAGCCGCTGGCCCGCGACCAACGTCGTCGAGGGGATCTGCGTACCGCACCCAACCCGCACCGACGCTTGCTGGGCGCTGGGCCCCGAAGGAAGCCAGCTCGTCACCTGGGCGCCTCTCGAGGGGCCGCAACCTCCGCAGCGCGCGCAGGTAAGGCAAGACCCTTACCTCGACGAAGCCGACGTAGACGACCTTCTTCGGCAGCCGCGTACGATCTGCACCATCACCGAGAGCGGGACCGACATCCTGCGCCTATGCGACAGCTACTCGCGCAACGGCCCACCGAGCGGATTTCGCGTCGAGCGCATCGGCGAGGACGGTTCGGCGATCCCCGAGCGCGCGTTCTCGTGGACGAACGAGGCTGCGTGGCCTTTCCGCGCGAGCCTTCCAGCAGGCATTCTCGCGTTCCATGGTAGCTGCGCAGGGCAACGCAGCGACGAACGAGTGTGCGTTCGCAATCGCGGAGGCGACTACGAAGAGCTGCTGGTGCCGCGTCCCCTCCCCTCCAACGCCATGGCCGATACGCCGCTTAGCGCCGACGGGAAGATGGAGGTGGTGGCCTGGATCCCGGGAGACGACGAGGCGTTCACCATCGTCCTCGCGCGCGCACGCCGGTCGGTCGTCTTCACGCGGGGAGACGCGCAGCGCATCGACAAGGAGCTCAGCGCGAAGCTGCACGTCAAGCTGTCCGAACGCTATCGATCGTGTGAGCTGGCCTCGCTCCAGGGTGGCGTGCTCCGTTACCTATGCCGGTGGCAACGTGCCGCCGCTGCCATCGAACTCGATCTCGCGGACAAGTCGCTGCGCGTGGAGCCTGCGCCGTTCGCGGAGGGCGAAAGCCCGTTCGGCCTGCGAGTCACAGAGACCGGCAGCGTGCTGGAGTCCGTTGACGGCTGGAAGACCTGGCGCCCCGTCGAGGGCCCGCCGCAAAAGCCCGCCCCCGAGCCGACGCTGCGCTGTCATCGCATGGGCTGTCGGCTAGGCGATTGGGTGCGATTGGGCTGGGGGCCCTCCGTTAAGTAGGAATGCGCGATCCACTCGGGGCCGCGCGGGCTAGCGTGCGGTCGCCGACAACGCGGCGCGCTCCACCAACGTGAGGATGGGACCTCCAATTGGACGTTTTGTTGAATTCAAGCGCCCATCCCCGCCCGATGGGCCTCCTAAGTCAACAAAACGCCCACTTCGACCGCCGATCCCCCGTGCCCCGCTGGCGCCGCGCTCGAACCAGCGTGATGGCGAGGCCTAGGACGATTCCGCCGTACGCCCCCACGTGGAGTCCCCACGCCAGGAGGTAGCGCGTGCAGGCGGCCTGGGTCAGCGAACCGGCGCTCGAGGAGCGCACATCGAACGGATCCGAGACGACCATGGTGAGTGCGCTGGCTGGGAGAGTGACGATCAGCGCGAGCAGGATTGGTGCGAGCCAGCCGCGCCACACGTGTCGCTGCGTCCTACTTGCGTAGATCAGGCCCAGCCCCGAGACGAGTGCCCCGAGCGGCAGCGCCGAGCGGAAGCCGAGCCACGCTACCCGCAGTCGTAGCGCATCCTCCGGGAGACCCTTGCCGAGGGTGAAGTAGTCGGGAGAAATGGAGACAGTGACCTGGTCGAACCCCGCTCCGAGCAAGCCGGCCAGTGCGGCGCCGAGCAGGAGAACCGAATACGACCAAAGGCGAGAGCGCTTGATACTGGACCTCAAGCGACGAGGCCGGTCGCTTGTTCCGAGGTTCTATCTTTCCGGTCGACGGAGGGCAGCGAAGGTTCCCGAGGGAGCTGCGCTAGGCCCCGTGGGTTACTTCGCTAAAGGTGAGGTTTTGTTCGCTAGACGGATGGCTCACACGCAGGCGCGCTCGAAAAGCGCGGCAAATTGGGCCAACATCAAGGTAGCCACGCGCATCCGCCCTCGCGAATGCGAAGTAAACCCCAGGAGCTAACGCAGCTCCCCCGGTTTACTTCGCAATGGCTCCGGCAACTCGAGCGAATGCGAAGTAACCCTGGAGCTAACGCAGCATGCACGCCGGCGGCCATACGCCGGGCTCTTGGGATAACGGGTTATCGGAGTCATTGCGAAGTAAACCGGGGGAGCTGCGTTAGCGAACGGCGCGTCCCCCGCCATCACGAGCTCGGGCTCCAGCGCGGGAAAGGTCGAAGGGATGAAGGGCTGCAGGAGGACCGCCTCTAGAAGTTCGGGAAGGTCGGCAATGCTTCCAGCGATTTGTTCGAGGTCGGCTGTGTCGTGCTCCCAGCGGAAGACCGCCTCCCGCTTGCGTTGGACCCGGGATCACCATCGACGGAGCGGCGCCGGCTGCCTACATTCAGCGTCTCGAAATGGTGGACCTTGCCCGACGACGCGTGTGCCCGTGGCTCTTCCTTTGCGCACGCGCGGCCTTTGCGGCGGCGCTTTTTCTAAGCGCGAGCGCCGTCGCGACGAGCTGCAAGGGGCGCACGCTTGAAGATCTCTTGGGCCCAAAGGAAGGCGACGCGTGCAGCACGTACGAGGGTAACTGCACCAGCCCCAACAGTCTGATCGTTTGTGTGGACGGCAAGTACATCGCACGCAAATGTTCGGGACCGCAGGGCTGCATCACGGATGATACGGCGCACACGAGCTCGTGTGATTGGGAGGCGGATCTCGTGGGAACGGCCTGTGCTGCATCCGAGGCGAACGAAGCGGCATGCGTGTCCAGCGACCAAGCCATCCTTCAGTGCACGAGCGGGACAATGAAGCTGACCGGCTGCGAGGGACCGCGCAAATGCGAGGAGACTGCGAACAAAGCGGTTATCTGCGACGCGTCGATCGGCACGGTGGGTGCGCCGTGCACGTGGGAAGGCGGGCCCTCTTGCGCCAAGGATGGCAAGACCGTGCTTACGTGCACACACGGCGCCTTCGTAGAGACCAAGCAATGCAAAGGGCCGAAGGGCTGCCAGGCCTTTGCCGAAGGCAACGCGTGGCGCGTCGAGTGTGACCACTCGGTCGCCGAGGTGGGGGATGTCTGCACGGGCGTGGGCTCGACGTGTTCGATCGACAAGAAGGCCGTGTTGGACTGCAAAGAGGGACGGTTCGTCCACCAGTACAAATGTTTGGGCGAGCTGGGATGCCATCGGCTCGATGGGCTCACGTGTGACAACTCGCGAGCGGACGTGGGAGATCCTTGTAAGGGTGAGGAGACGGCGGTCTGCTCTGTCGACAAGAAGGCGCGGCTCCGATGCAGGCAGGGAGCCTACGTCCTGGAGCGCAAATGCACCTGCTCAGTCGAAGGCGGCCTCGTGAACTGCACGTGAGGTTCAGCCGGGAGGTGGTTGTCGCACGTGCTGGCCTTGCGTGCGAGGCTCGCTGCGGTCACCCTCCGACCCGGAGGCCACGATGGCGAAGGCAACTTGGAACGGCGTGACGATCGCCGAGTCGGATACGTACGAGACGGTGGAGGGCAACATCTACTTCCCGCCGAGCGCGCTCAAGCGTGAGCTCTTGCGACCGAGCGAAACGCACACGACGTGCTCGTGGAAGGGTGTGGCGAGCTACTACGACATCGAGGTTGAGGGGAAGACGAACAAAGACGCTGCCTGGTTCTACCCCGCGCCCAAAGACGCCGCCGCGAACATCAAAGGGTTCGTCGCGTTTTGGAAGGGCGTGAAGGTAGAGTGAGTTGCGCCAGTCCCCAGGGCAGGATGCAGGTCGACTTTCTCGGCTAGCGAGCGAAGTAACCCGAGGGAGCTGCGCTAGGTCCCGTGGGTTACTTCGCTAAACGGGAGGTTTTGTTCGCTAGACGGGATGGCTCACGCACAGGCGCGCTCGAAAAGCGCGGCCAATTGGGCCAATATCAAGGTAGCCGCGCGCATCCGCCCTCAGCGAATGCGAAGTAAAGCCCGGGAGCTAACGCAGCTCCCCCCGGTTTACTTCGCAATGGCTCCGATAACCCGTGCGAATGCGAAGTAAACCCCAGGAGCTAACGCAGCTCCCCCCGGTTTACTTCGCAATGGCTCCGATAGCCCGTTATCCCGATAGCGACAGCCGTTAGGGCACACACGCAGGGGCGCGGACAACCTTCAGCGCTGCTTCTTCAGGGCCTCGAGGAAGACCCGCAACGCCGCAGCTCGTGCCCGGTGCTCCTCCGCTGATAGGTACGAACCCATTCGGCGCGCCTCGACCTTCTTCGCGGTCTCGTTCTCGCGCTTCGCTCGAGCGCTCACGAGCTTCGCGAGGTCACCAAACTCGCCGTGGCGCCGAGCGCGCGCAACCACGGCACGGGCGGAGGCGAGCTCGCCCGATTCCGCGAGTGAGAGTACGGCCTCCACGTCGAAGGCGACGCCACGTTCGATGAGCTTCTCGACCAGCGCGGCCGGCAGCGACTCGGCGAACACGATCGGGGCATCCCCGAGCGCAACACCGGCCTCGAGCAGCGCCGCGACGACCCCATGCGCCTTGTGCGCCACAGCGAGCGATAGCGCAGTAGCGGTGCCGGAGACGACGCCATCCACCGGGACCTTCGCGGCGAGCAGCGACTGGAGCAGCGAAACGTCATCCTTAGCCGTTGCGTGCGCCAGCGCCTTACGCGCTGCTCGCCACTGCAAGCGTGTCCCTTCGAAGGCTCGGGACACGACGGACCGCCAGTCGAACACCGAGGCCTCGATGATCGCGCGCAGCTTCAGCGCGAGCTCCGGGTGTTTCTCGGCTACGGCGTCGTGCGCCTCCGCCATCTGGATCCCGCGGAGGTTGCGGTTGGCCCCCTCCGCGAACGGGTTCTCGTCGAGAGAAAGGCCGTCAAACAGATCCTCGAGGCTGGGAGCGATGACGCTCGCGCTATCCTCGTTGAGCCGCATCTTCCACGCCGGCGGCAAGCCCCTCGCCCAGAGCACGACCTCACCGTTTCGCTCCGGGCGCAACGATACGTAGATACGTTCGAGGTATTCGAAGCCTCCGAACGGCAGCACGCTCAGCGCGTCTGGGGCAGGCTCCCCGTCCTCCTCAGCGGCTTCGGCGGCGAGCTCTCGCTCGTAGTCGATCCAGCCAAGCAAGTCGCGATACCCGTTGCTCTCGGGATAGAAGAGTTCGGTGAAGCCGGCCGTGTAGCGATGCTCGTCGAACGAGACCTCCAGATCGTAGTTCAACTTCCCGCCGAACGCCGTGTCCCAAAGACCTCGCAGGCCAGGCGGGACGGGCGCCCCGACGCGACGCTCTACCTCCGCCAGCTGCTCCGCCGTGATCGGTGGTTGCGCCTTCAAGATCAGCTTTCCGCGGAAGAGAGCGAGCCCATGCTCGCGCAACGTCGCGCGTTCCTCGGGTGTCAACGACACGTCGGCGCGTCCCTTCAAGTCCATCATCCCAAGCCTACGGCTTCGAGTTCCCGCGGGCTCTCTCGATCTGATTGCCAACAGGAGCGCCAAGCCGCTCCGCCGTGCGCCAGTCCGCGCAGGCCTCTTGCTTGCGCCCCAAGAGTTCTCGCATGTCGGCTCGCCAGCCAAAGTAGTCACCATCGTCGGGGTGCTTCACGATCCCCGCGCTGAAGTCCGCTTCGGCCTCAGAAAAGCGACGGGTGCACGACTCGCCGCGCGCGCACGCAAAGCCAAGGTACGCCTGGCAATAACCTCGGTTGTAGTGATCGTGCCGATAGCCTCCCCGCTCGATGACCGCCGTCATCTGCACGATGCACTGCTCACAGTGGGCCAAATCCTCGGGCCGGCGTTGCGAGAGCGCTCCGGCCTGGTGTCGGGCGCGGCACACCTCGGCCTCGACCACAGCGCCCGCGTAGTGTGCTTCGACGCGGTCGGGAAAGCGCGTAAGGGCCTCGTCAGCGAGTGTTCGCGCCGCTACGAAGTCGCCACGCTTGACGAGTTCGCGCAGCCCAGCGAGCAGTGGGTCGGCGTCCAGAGCGGCCGCGTCCGGCTTTGTGGCCGCGGACAGATCGACCGCCCACCCCGAGGACGTGGGGGCAGGAGCGCTAGCAACCAGCCCGGCCGGCGCAGTCAGTGCAACGGGCGCGGCCGGCGCTTCGCGAGCAACCGGCGCAGGCTCCCGACAGGCCAGTAGAGCGATCGCGCTGAAGCTTGCAGCCTTCATGATGAAAGTCGCTCTATCTCGACCTCGGTGGGAACAGTAAGGGCAATCGGCGATCTGTTCGCCATGACGTGATATTGCCGTAGCATCTCCCGATGCGAACCCGTCTTCGAGCTCCAATCGTGGCGACCGTTTCGGTGTTGGGAATGAATGGAGCGGCCTGCGAGAGTTACCGCACCCAAAATCCGCCGCGCCCTGAGCCGGTACAAAACCCGCCGCCCGACGCTGCCACCACGAGCACGGCGATCCCGTCTGCTGCGTCCGCCGAGGTAGCGACCGATCCACCCGCGACGGCCACGAGCTCGAGCTCGGCGAAGCCGCCGCGCAAGACCTATTCGCGCCAGCTAAACGAACGCGATCCCAAGCGCGGACAGATCTTCAGCAGTGAGTCAGGGTGCTTCGTCTACGGCGATTGGCCCGACGGCAAACCTCGCGCTCCCGGCATGATGCCGGCCCGCATCTCGCTGCCATGTCCGCCCAGCATGAAGGACCCAGCCTGGGCAGCCTGCGCCGGTGGCACGCTCTCAGCCAACGAGCTGGGCAGCGAGTGTGAATGCTTCGTTGGAGGCAATCCACCGCCTCCGCCCCGCCTCGTCGATTGCCCCGCGAGCGCGAAAGAGTAGCGACGCAGGTCGCGCCTGCGTCGCCCTCTACGTTACGCCGAAGGCGGACGCAGTGAACAGAATGACTCGGGCCCTCTTCGACTAAAGCGGCCGCAGGCCCGATTGACCAGTTGACCTGGCACGAGTCATTCCGGTTGAGCGAGAGTGACCGTGAGCGCGGACCCGTTCATATTGAGCGGTACAGCGCGCTCGTTGATGCCCGTGCCCACGCGGTTCGGAGCGCTGCGGAACTCATCAATGACGTGGTAGTCGGAGGGGAAATTCTTGGAGAGCCACTGCTCACAGGACCTCGAAAAGTCGTCGAAGTATTGGTGCTTCACCGATAGATCGAGGCACGTCTTGAACGCGCCGCGCGCAGCCTGTCGGTCGCGTTCGCTCGCTCTGTCCAACTCGTCGTAGTACGCGCCGCGGATCTCTTCCCACAACAGATCGCCGTAGGGACTCGGGCCGTTCTGCTTCCATTCCTTCGGAATCGGAGCGGCGCGGAACTCAGCGACGAACTTGCCCTTCATCTGGCCAACTCGCGCGCCTGCAGCGATCACCCAGCGCGGAGGCGGGACCGGCTGAAGCCCGAGCACCTTTTGGTACTCCTTGTCAGCGGCTTCCACGGCCTCGCGCTTCTTCTCCTGCCACTCCTTGACCTTGGTGCCAACGAACCTCTTGACCTCGTCCTTCTCGCCGCTGCCCTTGTACTCGGGGAAGGCGATGGTATCGACGATCGCTTTCTTCTCCTCGGCCGAGAAGAAGTAGGCCTCGCCAACCGCCTCGAGCGTCTTGCCCAGGCGGCGAAGCGCCTGCACCTCGCCCTCGCCTGCCGCTGCGGATAGCTCCTCGAGCTTCTTCACGGCAGCCGCAGGGTCCCGCCACAGGCCACGGACTTTGTCGTACTCCTGCCGCGCCTTCATCTTGTTGCCGTTCTTGTTGTAAGCGCGACCGAGCAACCCGTGCGCTTGGAGCTGAAGGTCCGCCGTCGCGTTCTTATCGATCTGTCCCATCGCGCCTGACAGGCGCTTCTCCGCGTTGCGCCAATCCTCACGGTCTACGTAGTGGGCGCCAATCGCGAAGGCAATTTGGGCAGCCTGTTGGGCGCGGTTTGAGAACTGCTTCTGGAACAGCTCGGAGTTCTTGATGGCCTCCTCCAGTTGCCCCAGGCCGAGGCGAAGCACGACAGCGTCGCTAAGTGCTTGGGCAGCCTTTTCGTCTTTCGGAGATTCGCTGGCGAAACGTTCAAACCATGAGGCCGCTTCGTCGTAGACGGCGATAGCTTGGTAGTTCGCGCCGATCTCCCATACCGCCCGTTTGGCGAGGTCGGTAGTGTGCAGGTTGTACTTGGGATTGATGAGCAGCTTGCGGACGGCGATGGCCTTCGCCACCAAGCGAGCCGCCTGGAAGGCTTTGGCAGCGTTGTAGAGCACCTCATCGTTGCGCGCACACGCCTCCTTCTGACCGCCTTCGCACGGCTCTTTGCCGTACTTCTCCCAGATGTCGAGGTAGAGCTGTGCGCCGGTGCGGAAGAGCTCGAGGTCATTCGTCTCGGCTGCCTTCGCGACCGTACGCTCGGCGCCGGCGCGCTCGACGTCGCGCTGGATTCGCAACAGGGTTCCGCACTGCTCTTCGTTCTCGGCCTTCTTCGTGCCATCGCAGTAGAGCTTGATGAACTCGGGCACGTCGTTGCCCATATCAGCGACGCAACTCGAACGAGGTGGAGAGGAGTGCGTACCAACGATGTTGAGCGACTCCAGATAAAGCTGCGCTGCGTGGATGCCGACCTCGTGGTCGGGATGGTTCATCGCGATGTCGCGGAAGCCGAGCGCTGCCTCCTCCCAATGACGAGCCTCGAAGTAGGTTCGCGCGCGGGCGAACTTCACCTCAATGAACTGATTGAACGCATCCTTGTTGCTCGTGTCCGGCTGGATGTAGCAAACGTAGCGATTGAAGGCCGTGATCATACTCTTCTGGTCGGCCGTAAACTCCTTCGCTTTAAACCTTTCATTGTCTGCGGGCCTCGCTGGCAGCTCGGAGCCGGGGAGATTGCCGGTCCCCTGGCGGTCTTCGCCCGCCTTGTGCCGCTCGCGGTAGAGGTTCTCGTAACAAATCAGCTCGGCAAATGCGGCCTCCGCTGCGCGATCGCCCTTCGGGTCTTCGGCAACGACGGAGCCGAAGGCTGGCCCGCACTTCGCCCAGTCCTTCTGGAAGTAGAGCAAGTCGGCCATGGCGTACTTGATCTTGATGATGTCCGGCCAATCCTCTTTCACGATGCGCGGGAAGCGGAACTCGCGGAAGTCAGCCTGCGTGAAGGTGCTCACGATTTGCTGGTAGAGGTTCGCCGCAGCCTTCATCGTCTCGGGGTCACTCGTTCCGCGAACGCCGCCTGAACCAACGGCCTCGAGGTGCCAAGCCATTGCCGTTTCGGAGGCGATCTCCGCGGTGATGTTGCCGCATTTGAGCTTGGCCTCGGCTGAGGCTGCCCCAGCCGTGAACTCCTTGTGAACCGCAAACTGCTTGCTGATGACCTTGACAATCGACTCCTTGTCGCCGCCCTTCTTCGCCAGCGTCGCCTCGGTGATGTGCCCGTGGTACTCGCACCATTGGGGGCCTTTGTCTCGGCTCATGAGCTCGCTGTAGAGCGCAATGCCCTCATCGTAGTGGCCGGTATCGAGGTAGCTCATACCGAGCTCGTCCATCATCTTGAAGGTCTTGTCGTTCTCGCCGCCAGCGTCTCCGGATAGCGGCTTCATAAAGTTGTAGGCCTTCTTGGGATCACCCCACAGCGCGTAAACAGGAATCACGTCGCGCCGCGCCGAGGTCGCCAACTGACTGGCGTTCGGCAGATGGGAGAACTTTGTGCCGTAATCAATGACTTTCTTGAACGCGTCGATCGACTTCTCGTATTCGCCCTGGTTCCAGGAGACGTAGCCCAGCTTATAGAGCGCATATCCGTAAACCTTATTCTCCGGCGGCGGCGCGCTAATGACTTGTGTGTAAGCGGCCTCCGCTGCAGCCCAAACGCTCGGGTCGCTTTGGGCCTCCTGGAAGTAGAGCTCACCGAAAGCCAAGTAAGCGTTCGGCCGGTACTTAGAGGTCTTCCAGTCGTTGACGAGCTCGTAATAGACCTCGCGAGCCTTCACGAGGTCCTTCGACTGCTCGTACTCGTATGCGAGATAGTAGAGGACCTCATCACCGCAACCCGTGCTCTTGGCGGGATCTTGGGCGTTGGGCGTTTGGCACCACTTCGGGTATTGGTCCTTGAGCTGCGTGTAATACTTAATCGCGCTCTTACGTGCAGTAGTCACTACCTGCTTGGATTTGGCGGCGGCCTCGCTAGCTGCCTTCGCCGAGGTGCTGTCCTTCTTGCGATTGGCATCCTGCAGCAAAATGTCGTTCTCGGTGGCTTCGCGGATGGCCGCTGCCTCCAGCTCGACGTAGGCCTCGGCTAAGCGGCGCATCAGCTTCGGCCGATCGGCCGCGCCCTTCTTGGTATCCGCGTAAAGCGTTTCGAGTTGTTGAAGCTCCATAACCAGCAGTTGCAGCGTCTTCTTCTGCATCTTCGCCTGACGCTCATCGCGTTGAGCGGCCGCGGCGAGATCCGTCGGATTCGTCGGCTTGGTCGGATCGCGCTTCTTGAGACTGGGCGTAGGAGGAGCGCTTGAGAAGCTAACGTCGGCCTTCTTTGTAACAGACGCTCTCACCATCCCTTGCGGACACTCCGAGATCGCCTGTTTCGCCGCTGCGGAGATGCACTCCTGCGCATCGACGTCACCTAATGCGAGCCCTGAAGCCAAAACGGCGCACGTAGCCGCCGCCAACCGAAGAGCTCTCGCTCGTAATCGTTGGTTCATCATCGTCTCCGCACGTCAGACGCTCAGCGGGCGTCAGCTTTGGGTCGGTTGGCGATGTTCGATGAGATTGCCGTTCGCTGCTAACCGCGTCGTCGGTGCGGCTCACCCCCTTCCTCTGCGGAGCCTCCCTGTGAGGAGCTCGAAGGTGAGGACGTGGTTGGCGAGGATGAACCACACGATGGGATAGTCGGTGCGGGTCACCCGGAGATCGCCAACGGCCGCGTTTCGCTCGACGAGGCGGTGGCCCAAGATGCCAGGCAAGCCGTGGACCACCGGGAACAACACGACGAGAAACCACACGCCCCACGCGACCATCATCGCGACGAAGGCAAGCGCCAACACGGTGCCGAACACGTGGGTCGCTACGGTGAAGGGGTGCTGATGCTCCCTCGTGAAAGGCCCTTCGTAGAACTGCCAAAACGACATGAGTACCTCCACGGAGACGGTGCCACGGTCCACCCTCGTGCAGCGTTGCGTGCTCGATCAGGACGCTTTGTCGTCAGCGACAACCGAGCTGCGATGCGACGCTGTTCGGGGCTCGCCTCGGGACTCAACCGTAGCCTACGAGCGCTGCCGACGAGCTTGGTATCGTTGTCGCACACCGCATCGCTTGGTAGTCTCCATTGTCGGTGACGACAATCCGCGACCTCAACCTCTTGCACGCTCTCGACGCACTCCTTCAGGAAGAGAGCGTCACGGCCGCCGCGCGCCGGGCCCATCTCACGACGCCAGCGATGAGCCGCGCCCTCGGTCGCCTCCGCGATGCCCTCGCCGACCCGCTGCTCGTGCGCGCCGGGAGAGGCATGGTGCTCACTCCCTACGCGGTCTCCCTCCGCGAGCGCGTTCACGCGGCGCGCTCCGAGGCCAACGGCCTGCTCGGCCCAGCGACCCACGCCGCGATTAACGAGGTCGAGCGCACGCTCGTCATTCGCGCCAGCGACGCCGTCGCGGGGCTCCTCGCGGCGCCCCTCCACGCTCGGCTCGCGGTGGAGGCGCCGAGGCTGACGGTGCGTTTCGCTCCAGAGGGGGAAGAAGATGCGGCGGCTCTGCGTGACGGCCGCGTCGATCTCGATGTCGGCGTCGTCGATCTCGCCGAGCCCGAGCTCCGCACCCGCGTGCTCTTTCGCGACGCTTTCACCTTCATGGTCCGCCGGGGCCACCCGCTCGAGCGGGGCAAGCTCACCGCTCAACGGCTCGCCGCCGCGGCCCACGTCGTCGTAACCCGCAAAGGGCGCGCGCGCGGGCCGATCGATCGCGCGCTCGACGACCTCGGTCTGCAACGTCACGTCGCGGCCATCGTCCCGACGTTCTTCGCCGCCTTGTTCGCCGCGGCACGCTCCGACCTCGTCGCGGCGGTGCCTCGTTCCGTCGCAACGGAGGCCGCGACCGTCCTCCCGCTCCGCGCGCTCCGCGCTCCGCTGGAGCTCCCGCCCATCAGCGTGTCGCTGCTCTGGCACCCTCGTCACGACCACGACCCCGCGCACCGTTGGCTGCGCGAGCGCGTGCTCGACGTGGGGCTCACGTTGCAGACAGCCAGAAAGAATGTCGATAGGCCCGAGATAGCAGGCTAGCGATTCGTTCGCGAAAGTGCGGTCTCGTGCGTTACCCTGGGCCTGTGCACGCTCCGGGGATGCTTGTCACGCCCAACGTTCGCCTTACGCGACCGCTCCAGCAAGGCGGCATGGGCGAGGTGTGGCTCGCGGAGCACCTCGGGCTACGGACCAACGTCGTCGTCAAGTTCTTGGGCCCCGGGATCGCGCGTGACTCGCAAGGGCTCGCGCGCTTTCAGCGCGAAGCTGCGGCCGCGTCGCAGGTGAAGAGCCCGCACGTCGTTCAGACGTTCGACTTCGGGGTGACGCAGTCGGGGGAGGCCTACATCGTGATGGAGCATCTCGAGGGGATGGACCTCTCAACCATGCTCAAGGGTCGCGCCCTCCCGCTGGAGGAGGTAGCCAAGATCGTCCGAGGCGTCGCACGCGCACTCCAGAAAGCCCACGAACGCGGGATCGTTCATCGGGACATCAAGCCTTCCAACGTCTTTCTTTGTGATGCGGGCGGAGGTGAGCCGTTCGTCAAGCTGCTCGACTTCGGGATCGCCAAAGGGTTGGATGAAGACAATCCGTTGACCCGGACGGGAGACGTCGTCGGAACACCTTCCTATATGAGCCCCGAACAGCTCAACGGCGAGCGAGACATCGACCATCGCTCGGATCTTTGGTCACTCGGGGTATTGGCCTATCGCGCGGCGGTTGGTTCTGCGCCGTTTCGCGGCGACAGCGTTGCGGTCATCGCGGTTGCCGTGGTCTCGGCTCCGATCCCCGTGCCTTCGCAGCAACGTCCAGGGCTCCCACCAGCGTTCGACCAGTGGTTCGCGAGGACGTGTTCACGCGATCGGGCGCAACGCTGGCCCTCTGCCTCGGCGCTTTCGGACGCGCTTTGGTTCGCCGCCACGGGTCAAATCCCACCCGCCCAGGCCTCCTGGTCAGGCGGCATGCCGGCCTTCTCGCCGGCATTGGCTGCGGAGCAGACGGGGCGGAGCCGTGGGACCTCCGTCGTTAGCATCCACGGTGAAAAACCGCGCGCGGGAGTGCGACCGCTCACCGTGGCACTAGCCGGTGCTGGCTTGCTTGGGAGCCTGACGTTGGCCTTTGCCTACGGTCGAAGTACCAGCACCACACCGCAGACGCCGGTGCTGCTCGCCAAGACCACGGTTGAAGAAGCGCCCGAGTTGCCCCCCGCCGTCTCACAAGCTCCAATGCCTTCCGCATCGGCGCCGCCCTCCGCCACACCAGCGTTGCCAGCCGTCGAAAGCACGCTGGCCATTCAAAGCGCAGCTCCCCCAACGACAGCGCCGCCCCGACCCAAGACGACGGTGCGCGCGCCCCGCCCAAACCCCGACGATCTAGGATTTTGATGCGCGGCATTCGGGCAGCATTGACCGTGATTTTCCTAAGCGTCTCTTTGCTGAGTGCCAGCGACGTACTGGCGCAGTCCCCACCCACAGCGGCGCAGAAAGAAAGCGCGAGGAGCCTCGTCCTCTCGGGTCGCAAGTATCGAGAGCAGGGCAAGAAGCAAGCCGCGCTAGACGATTTCTCGGCGGCCTGGGCGCTCGTCAAGAACGCGACCACCGGGCACGAGCTGGGCAAGCAACAGTCTGAGATGGGCCTGCTGGTAGAGGCCCGCGACACGCTGCTCGAGGTCGGGCGGCTGCCGGTGGAGAGCCCGGAGAACAGTGCTCTCGCGAAGGCGCGCAGCGACGCGAAGAGCCTGGCCGACTCGCTGGCCACCTCGATTCCCACGCTCAAGATCGTCATCCAAGGTGCGGACCAGCGACTCTCGGTCGAAGTCCTGCTCGACGACCACAGCGTGAGCTCCGAGCTCCTGGCGACACCACTCAAGGTGAACCCAGGAACCCATCGGGTGGTCGTGCGACAGGGAGCGCGCTCCAAAGTCGTGGAGACGCTGATCGCTCGCGCGGAGGAGAAGGAGCTGAGAGTCGTGCTCCCCGAGGCTGAGAGCGTTGGGACCCATGGCGTTCATTGGCTCACCTGGACCGGGCTCTCCTTGGTCGTGGGCGGCGGCGTGGCGGGAGGCGTCACAGGCGCGCTCGCGCTCGACCGAGCCAACGAGGTGGCTGCTGGATGCCCGGCCGGTCAATGTCCGCCAGCGCTCCACGACACGCTGGACAGCGCCAACGCGCTCGCGATTGGATCGACCGTCAGCTTCGCCGTCGGCGGAGCTGGACTCGCTGCGATGGTCGTCGGTTTGTTCCTCCCCACGAGTCAGAACTCGAGCCAGGACGTCACCTTTCGCGTCGGTCCTAGCTGGGTTGGTGTTCAATGGAGCGTCCAATGAGGCCCGCACTCGTAGCTGTCCTTTTGTCCGCGGCCGCCTGCAACGTCTTCGCGGGGCTAACCGACTACGAGAAGGTCCAGAGTGCGCCGAGCGGCGGTGGCGGCAGCGGTGGTGGTAGCGGCGGTGGCCAAACCACTATCGGTGCCGCGGCCTTGGTCGTCGCGGGTCCAACCGGAAGCTGCATCACGAACGAGCTCAACGAGGGCTACTGTTGGGGCCTCTACCCAGGGAAGGAAGGCGTTTCTTTCTCGGCCGACCCGATCAAGCTGGACGTGCCGGGGGCTGTGATCAGCATCGTCATCGGCGCGCATCATCGCTGTGCTCAGGTGGGCGAAATCATGGACGGCGAGGTGCTTTCCACCGACCTCTACTGCTGGGGTGAAAACACCCGCGGTCAACTTGGCGACGGCACCAAGCTAGCGAGCACCAAGCCCGTAAAAGCCGACATCGCTGGCGTCCTGTTCGATCGCTGGTCGAGTGGGCACTCTCACGTTTGTGCGGCGCCCATCGATGGAGGGGCGCTCTATTGCTGGGGTGCCAACGATCGCGGACAGCTGGGCCTCGGGAACTTCGACGATGCGTTGGCGCCGACACTGGTGCCTTTGCCGGACTTGGAGGGCGGCGGTGGCGCAGGTGGTGCGGGCGGTGCGGGCGGTGCGGGCGGTGCGGGCAGCGCGACGTGGAACGGGATTCTCTCCGCAGGAAGTCAGCACACTTGCGCGATCGTGCGGCGCGACGGGGCCGAGTCGAGCTACTGCTGGGGAGACAACACCACGGCTCAACTCGGGCGGATGCCGAGTGCGGTCGAGTTCTCGAGCGAGCCGCTCCTCGTCGACGACAGCGCCGCGCTCGCCGCTGGCTTCGATCACTTCGACCGCGTGTTCGCCGGCGGACGCCACACCTGCGCGCGCGCGGGCTCCTCGAGCAAGCCGGTCTTCTGTTGGGGAGCAAACGAGGTCGGCCAGCTTGGGACGGGAAGTGCGGCGCAATTTCAGCCGCAGGCCACCCGCGTCGACATCCCAGAAATCAACACCCTCTACATGGGACTCGACCACACCTGCGCCTCGGTGGAAGAGGCTCCTGGCGAATTTCTCGTGTTCTGCTGGGGGGCCAACGACAAAGGCCAAGCCAACCTGGTGGCTGACACGTTCAGCACGACGCCAGCGCTGATCGAGTTCGGGACCGTTGCGAACTTTGCTGCCACCAAGGGCGACCACGCCTGCGCGATCTCGCTCGCGGGCGACCTGCTGTGTTGGGGTGCCAACGAGTACGCTCAACTTGGACTAGGGACGACGACTCCGTTCGAGCGCAGCCCGACCATCGTCATCCCCGCTCCCTCGTCTCCCTGAGAACGACTCGCGACGGCAACCTTGCGCCGTCGCAAAGCTGCACACCAAGCACCAACGACGAGCAAACGCGCGACGGATTGTTCAAGCAGCGGACAAGCCTTGCGACCAATGCCGCGTTTGAACGGTCGCTGCGTGGCTCGCGAGCTTGGCACGAAACCCGCTCTGGGCGGTCCATGCACGTCTCCACACGGTCCCGCTTTTGCCATAGGCCCCAGTCGACGCGCTCCCCGCGCGACGTCAGCGCTCGCTGGGGTATCGCGCTGTGCACGCTCTTGCTGGCCTGCGACGAGGACGCAGCCACTGGAGGAAGCGGCGCAAACGGCAGCACGAGCGGCTCAGAAGCTAGCGGCGGAACGAGCAGTAGCAACGGCTCGGGCAGTACGAGCGCAAACGGCGGAACCAGCAGCACCGGCGGAAACGGCGGGAACGGAGCAGGCGCGGGCGCGGCAACCAGCGGCACCGGTCAGGAGGTTGGCTCCTCGGTGACGAGCGGACCGAACACCGGTGTCGGAGGTGGACCGGCTGGCTGCCCTGCGCAGGCGCTGACGCCGGGGCTGCACGAGGCGACCATCAGCTTCGACGGTAAGACGCGAAGCTACGAGGTGCAGGTCCCAGCCTCGTACGACAACAGCGCGCCCATCCCGCTGGTGTTTGATCTCCACGGCCTAGCAAGCTCTGCAACGCAGCAGCAGTTCATCAGCGGTTGGTCGAGCGTGGCGGAAGCGAACGGCTTCGCCGTCGTGCGCCCAAGCGGGTACGGAGGATTTCCTTCCTGGAACGGAGGAAGCACCTGTTGCGGGCAAGCGCTGAGCGAAGGTCTCGATGACGTCGGGTTGATGCTCGCGATCGTGGAGGCGATCGACGCAAGCGTTTGCATCGATGCGAAGCGGATCTACGCCAGCGGCCTGAGCAACGGCGGTGCAATGACCCACCGCCTAGGCTGCGACGCGGCGGAGGTCTTCGCCGCGATCGCACCGGTCGCCTACCCCATCGCGTACCTGCCGATGAGTCTCTGCCAACCGTCCCGTCCAATGCCCGTCATGCACAGCCACGGGACGAACGACACCACCGTCCCGTACAGCGGCAGTTTCGGCATTGCGTCCGCCAGCGACAGCTTCGAACAATGGGCTGAGCTCGACGGTTGTAGCGGCGACCCCGTAGAGACGTACAGCAAGGGCGACAGCCACTGCGACACCTACGAGAACTGCCAACAAGGGGCCGAGGTCACGCTGTGCACGATCAAGGGCCCGCATCTGCTTTACAGCAACAGCGACGATGTACCGATCGCAGAGCTGGCCTGGGCCTTCTTCGAAGCGCACCCGATGCCCTGACGGCGGCGCTATTCGGCGGTCATTCGGTCGCCGCTTCGCTCGATTGAGGCGCGCTGCCGATGGGAGAGGTTCGGTGATGCAACCGACGCCCCGAGCGTGCCTTAGGCCGTTGGATGAACCGACGCATCACTGCGTCCAAGTGCAAAGCCCACACGAGCGATCAGGAAAATGACGCCGGCGATGAGGCAGATGTTGCTAGCGGAGAGGAGCGGCAGCGTGGCTGGACGCTCGATGCTGTCTGCACCCAGGAAGGCGAAGACGAACGACGCAAGGAACAGCGCTCCGGCACAGATGCTCAAGAGTTTGTTGAAGGCGCGCATCGGCGACCTTCCTACTGGCGTTTGGCGGCTGGCGGAAGGGGCTGAAGGACCGAAGCCGATGGCTCCACGTTTGCGGCCACGCTACCCACGATGAGGATGGTAGATGTTGGGTAATGCAACCGCCGCCCCAGGGTCCGTGGGACCCGAACAACCCGCACGCGCAGAACCCCTACGCGCAGAACCCGCAGGCGCAGAACCCGTACGCGCAGAGCCCGCAGGCGCAGAACCCCTACGTACAGAACCCGTACGCGCCGCCCCAAGCGGGGCCGAATCCTTACGCGCAGCAGGGCTGGGGGCCGCCGGGGTATGGCCCGCCTTTCGACCCGCGAGAGGTCCAAGGGAGGCTCGACAATCTCAACAAGATGAGCTTCGCCTTCGGGGTCCCCGGCCTCATGCTCCAGGTCGTCGGCAACATGTCCGCGGAGTTTGTTGGCGGCGGGATTTCCACGCTCATCTCGCTCAGCGGCTCGGTGCTGCTCATCGTGGGGCTCGGCTATTACGCGATGTCGCGAGGGCACAGCAAATGGTTCGGAGCGCTCGGCTTCCTGTCGTGCATCGGGCTCATCGTGCTCGCGCTGCTGCCGAAAAAGTGCCTGGTCTGCACCGGCCCGGTGCAGAGAGCCTTCTGTCAGCGCTGCGGCGCGCCCGGTGCGAAGTAGTCGTCAGGGGCACGCATGAAGGTGATGGCAGGGTTGACGCGGGCGGTGGTCGACGCTGCACAATCGGAAGGGGTCGACCTCGCGGACTTGCTGGAGAGCTTTGGCGTGAGTCGGGAGACGCTCGACCGCGCCGATGCATGGGTTCCCGTCGAGCTGCACGAGGCGATCTGGCAGGCGGCTGCAGAGCGCACCGGTCGACGGGAGCTTGGGATTTGGATGGCCGCTCGCTTTCCGCCTGGTTTGACCGGCGTCGTCGAATACATCCTGCGCAGCTGCGCGACGGTACGGGACGCCGCCGATTCGTGGTGCCGGCTCGCAAACTTGGTTTCACCGTGCATCGAGAGCGAGCTTTTGACGGAGGGAAAGGGCATTCGCTTGGTGTGGCGGCTGCTTCGACCGGAGACCTCGGCTACGCGTGTTTGGGCTGAGTTCGCGCTGGGCCGGACGGTACGGCTGCTGCGCGAGGCGATCGACGATCCCGAGCTCGCTCCGCTGCGGGTCGAGTTCTCGCATCAAGCGCCAGCGGAGGTAACGCTCGCGAGCTACGAGAGCTTCTTCGGCTGTCCCGCCGTGTTTGGCTGCTCGGACTATGCGACGGTGTGGGCGCCAACGATCGCATCGCGCCGCCTCAAAGGGGTCGACCCTGTGATGCGAGCCACGCTCGAGGCGCGCGCAGTGGATCTGTCTGCGGGCTCGAACGCCTTCCGCGATAGCGTCCTTCACGAGGTGCGGTCGCTGCTGTTCGCTTCACCCAACGGCGTGACGCTCGCGGCCGTCGCACAAAGGCTCGATCTGTCGGCGCGGTCGCTGCAGCGCCGACTCGAGCGCGAAGGGTTCAACTTGCGAAGCCTGACCGACGACGTGCGGCGCGTCGAATACGCGAGACTGGAGAGCACGCTGACCCAGGCTGCGATCGCCGAACGCCTGGGTTTCGTCGACGCTTCTGCGCTGCGCAAGGCGCGCAAACGCTGGGAGCAGTCAACGCGGGACAAACTTTCGTAGCACACGCCCCGTGAGCGAGCCGACGTACACGGTGCCGTTCGAATCGACGGTGATGTCATGCCCGTCGACCACCGGCTCATCGCCATCGGCAAACTGCGCCAACACGGCGCCTTGTTTGTCGTAGACGGTCACTCGCCCGAACGGCGCGTCGGGATCTTGATCGCCTCCGTCGACGACGTAGATCCGCTGATCGCGATACTCCAAGCCCCACGGCCGGCCAACGTCGGGGCCTTGCCAAATCTCAAGCAGCCCGCCGTCGCGATCGAAGATCTGCAGCCGGCCGTTGCTCCGATCAGCAACGTAGATGCGGTCCTCATCGTCGATGGTGAGGCCGTGCGGCACGTCGAACTCCCCTTCCCCGCAGCCGTGGCTGCCCCATTCGCGATCGACGACGGTGCCCTTCAAGACGGCGATGCGCGAGTTCTCGTAGCCATCGGAGACGACCGGGACGCCATCGGAGAGGAAGGCGATATCCGTCGGCGCCGCAAAACCGTCGGCTTCACAAGCAGCGACCAACAGCAGCAACAGCCGCCTCATTGGCTCTCTCCTAGCGACGAGCTGAGCACCTCGCCGGTGCTCGAAAGCTCGGTCACCACGTCACTGCGGGCGTCAGTCGCCCAAATGTGGTCGTTCGCGTCCACGGCGAGCCCGTGCGGTACGACGAAGAGCCCCTCGCCAAAGCGGTCGAGCAGCTCCCCAGTTTGCGTATCGAACACGAGGATGGTCGCGGCTTCGATGGGGTCCTCGTTGTCGAAGCCGGCGCCAGCCCGATGAAAGACCAGCAGCCGGTCGAGCGAGTCCACCGCGAGCCCCGTCACCTGCCCGAGCTCGACGTCGTCCGGGATGACGAAGAAGTCGTTCTGCTCCTCGTACACGAGGCTTGCGACGTCGGCCGACTCGCGATCGACCTCGGCCCAACCACATCCCGCAGCAAAGCACACGGCGAGCGGACCGTAGGCCCACGCGCACATCGCACGCATCGTTCTTCTGGCAGCTTCAAACATCGGATGAAGCTTTAGCGGGTTGAACCGCGCTGACGAGGTCCCCTGGCGCGCCTCGGGAGGTCCTAAGGCGCCAGCACGGGGCCTCGTCACGGGGAACTCTAGCTGTTCGGAACCCAGCGCTGCACGGCCTCCAGCGTGTCGGCTGGGGTCGTGTTGAAGCAGAGCTTCGCCTGCGGGGCCTGCTCGTGTACGACGTTGAGGAGCTTCTCGAAGAGTAGGAAGTACGGCGCGCCCATGCGGATGCCGGCACCAATTACGACACAGTCGAACGAGCGTTCGGCGAGAGCCTTCGTCACCGTGGCCGCGGCGGTCTCACCGAGATCGATAGGACACCAGTGAGCTTCGTAGCCGCTGTCGTTCAGCTTCTGCACGACGGCGCGGATCCCTTTCATCAGCGTCTCGGCGGAGGCGCCAGGCGGCGCCAACGACAGATCGACGAGGGTGGGTTCGATACCGATGTAGAGGACGCGCGCAGCCATGGGTATCGACACTAGAGCAGAGCCGAGCGCAGCACACCAGACCGTGAGCACACCACTTGTCGATGGCCGCCCTTTGGGCGGACTAGGGCTTCGCCAAGGAGTTAACGAGTCCGTACACGCCGTATTGAACCAAGTAGGAGAGCCCGCGCGAGGGCCACTCTGCCTCGAACCGTTTCGCGATGGCGGCGTGGTGCTTGCTCGCATCCGGTCCTGAGAGTTCGGTGGTCGAGGTTCCGAGCTCGTTCAGATACGCGCGGACGATCTTCTCGGCCTTCGCGAGGTAGGCTTGCTGCTCCGCGACCGCCTCGGCCAGCGGGGCCGAGTCGCCGCGCCCGCCGTACACTGTGGCGTCATCGAACTCGGAGAGTTCGCCGAGCGCGCGCGACCACTCCGCAAGATCCGGCTTCGCCACGCCGTCGACGATTCCCCCCTCGAGCCACGCGTGAACCCCATGGTGGACGAGATCTCCGACGAAGAGCGCACGCGCAGCTGGCACCCAGCCCACGGTCTGGGTCGAGGACACTCCCGCGTGATCGAGCTCGCGCAGCCAGATCTCGCCGGCTTTGGTTGGGAGCTTCAGCTCGTCGCGGAAGGTGAGGTCGATGACGGCCTCCGCAGGGTACTGGTCCGCTGGGATCATCTTGGCCACGTCGACAAAGAAGGCTCGCTTGTAAGCATGAACGCCGGGAATGGCGGCTGCCGTACGTTCGCTGGCCACGACCTTGGCGCCGACCCCACGGAACACGGCCGAGCCATTGAACTTGTCGGGGTTGGGGTGGGTAACCACGACGAAGCGGATGGGAGAGCTCGTCTTTGCGCGAATGGCTTCGAGGAGTTCGCGCGCGTGCCGCTCAGTGAACTGAGCATCGAAGACGACGACCTCCAGGCCGGTGTCGATCCAGAACGAGCGCGTGTCGAAGCCCTCGGCGTCGGACACGTAGCTGTCCACCTTCAGAGATTCTTCGTAGCTGAGGTTGTTCTCCTGCGCTCGGTCCTCAGCGCCGGCACAGCCCGAGAGGCCGGCGAACATAGTGAATAGCGAACGGAGCACGAACGATGAGCAGAGCTTGGCAAAGGACTTCATGGCAGAGCCTCCTGAGGCAAACCTGCGGCCTTTCCGCGTGTTCTGCCTCCGACGGCCGTGAACCTAGGCTGCCACGCGTCGCACGTCGCTCGACAGGAAGACCAAGACTATCGAGAATAAGACATGAGCAAGAACCCCGACCTTGCGAGCCCTCCGGTGGTCGGACTCTCCGAGGTGCTGGAGGCAGGCGTCGGCCCACTTCATCGACACGGGCGCGCGCAGCTCATCTATTCGGCCGATGGCGTGCTAGTCGTGACGACGGAGCGCGGAACCTACGTCGTGCCGCCGCAACGGGCCGTGTGGGTCGCCGGAGGTGAGCGGCACCGGGTCGAGGCGCGGCGCCGTGTCGGCTTGAAGACGCTCTACTTCGACACGACCCGCGTGCCAAACCTACCGCAGGCGACGACGGTGCTCCAGGTCTCGGACCTGCTGCGTGAGCTCGTCGTCACGGCGGTTAGCATCGCGTGGACGTGGGACTCTCCCAGCTCCGAGGCGCGGCTGTTTCGGGTGCTCCGAGACCAGCTGCGACTAACGGCTGCCGCGATCGCCCCGCTCAAGCTTGCGCGCGGGAGAGACCCACGCGTCCTCAGGGCTTGCGCCGCTGTAGAACGCGACCCCGGACGCTCGCTGTCGCTTCCGGAGCTGGCGCGGATCGCGAAAGCGGGTGACCGGCAACTCGCTCGGCTGTTTGTCGCCGAGACCGGCGTGACACCAGCGGCTTGGCGAGAGCAACTCCGGCTGCTACTGGCGCTTGAACTCCTCGGCTCTGGGGAGCCCATCACAGCGGTCGCGCTCGAGCTCGGCTACTCCAGCGCGAGCAGCTTCGGCGTGATGTTCAAGCGCGCCCTCGGGACCTCACCCGGGCGCTACTTCAACGCAGCTCGACAAGCCGCTGGCTCGTCCGCACGTGCAATGCCTTGAAGCCGCGCCGGAGCGGCAGCAGTCAGCGCAGTTCGGCGGCCACGGCGAAGATGTGCTCGAGCGCGTCCACGACGATCTGCTCGATCACGTCCTCGGTCAGCGTCGCAGGTTGGTAGCGAGCGATGTCGGTCACGGGCGGTGAAGCCTCCAGGTACGCGAGCACCTCCAGGCCGAGCCCTCGATCGATCACCTGAAAGCCGAGCCGGTGACCGTCGGGGAGCTTCGCCCGCAGGAACACCCTGAGCTCTTCGCGATCCTCCGTCGAGCACACCTCCGCTCGAAAGCCGCGCTGCTCGAGATCGCGCGCGAACTCGTGCAGCGTCGGTCCAATCGTCTCGAGCTTGGCGCGCTCCCAGGCCAAGTGGAAGCGCTTCGCGTCTCCCGCGTCGCGCTCGACCTCACGGACGATGGCACCAAAGCGCGCGTCGATGTTGTTGAGGCGCTGCAACGATCGCGGCTTCACGCTCCTCTTGGTACCACGATATCGGTTGAACGAGGCTGGGTTCCACGCGAACATTCCGGCCGGAGGTTTCGGCTATGGCAACCACGTTTACCCTCGACACCAGCGCGCTGCCCGATTCACGCCGCGTCGTCGCGTTCCGCGGCGTCGAGGAAATCGGCTCCCCTTACGTGTTCGAGATCTGGGTCGTCGTAGAAGGTCAGGACGACACCGAGCTCGCCGACGCAGTCGGTTCGAAGGCGAAGTTGCTGCTCACCGAGGGGATGTTCCTGCAAGGTTCGTTCGCCGGCGTACTCGTGTCGGTGGACCTGCTGCGCGCGATGGAGAACGTGTCGCTCTACCGTGTGGTGCTCGCGCCTTCGCTCTGGCAGCTGAACCACACGCGCCACAGTCGCCTGTTCACGAAGACATCGGTGGATGAGGTGATCAAGCAGGTCCTCGATTTGGAAGGCATCACGGACTACGAGTTCCGCCTGAAGTCGAGCTACGAGAAGGAGGAGCACATCTGCCAGTACCAGGAGAGCTCGCTCGACTTCATCCACCGCTGGATGGAGCGCGAGGGGCTCTACTACTTCTTCGAGCAGACCGACGACCGCGAGAAGCTGATCATCGCCGACGACAAGTCCGCGCACGTCAAGAGCCGCGAAGTAGCGGTGCCGTACTTCCCCTCGCGGGGGGACTGGAGCTCCGGGCCGCACTTCCGTGAGTTCATGGCGAAGCAGGCGGTGATGCCGCTGCGCGTGCAGCTCAAGGACTACGACTACGCGAACCCCTCGCTGAACGTCGAGGGCGGCGCGACGGTGAGCGACTCGGGGCAGGGCCAGCTCAACTTCATGAACGACCGCTTCTGGTCCCCGTCCGAGGGAGATCGGCTCGCGGTGATCCGCGCCGACGCGCTGCGCGCGAAGTCGACCTACTTCCACGCCCGCGGGCCGGTGCTCGGGATCTCGAGCGGCTTCAAATTCTCGCTCGACCGCCACGCGAAGGAGGTCTTCAACATCGAGTACGTCGCCGTCGGGGTCGAACACGTCGGCCTCGTGGATGGCGTCTCGCCCGAGTGGGCCGAGGCGATCCCGTTCGAGGCCAAGGACGTCTACACCGTGACGGTCCGGGCGATCTCGGCGAAGACCCAATACCGGCTACCGGTGCGCACCGCGTGGCCCCGCATCGACGGCTTCGAGTCCGGCGTCGTCGACGGCGAGGCGAGCAGTGAATACGCGCAAATCGACGATCAAGGCCGCTACCTCGTTCGCTTCCGCTTCGACGAGAGCAGCCTCAAGGGAGGTCAGGCCTCCACCTACGTTCGAATGATGCAACCGCACGCGGGCGCGATCGAAGGCTGGCACTTCCCGCTGCGCAAAGGCACTGAGGTCACCTTCCTCTTCCTCGGGGGTGATCCCGATCGCCCCGTCATCGCCGGGGCGATCCCCAACGCCGTGACGCCGAGCCCGGTCACGAGCGGCAATCACACGCGCAACGTGATCCAGACGGGCGGGCGCAACCGCTTCGAACTCGAGGATCTCGCGGGCCAGCAGCGGGTGACGCTGTCCACGCCGCACGCCAACACTTACCTGCGCATGGGCTTCGCCAACGAGGACCACGAGCTGATCGTGAAGACGGATTTGCGCGGCCTCTGGTGCAGCGGCAACAACACCGACTTCAACATCAAGGGCCACTGGTGGATCGAGGTCGACAAGGACAAGAAGGAGCACATCACCGGCGCCGTCGAGGAGAAGTACAAGGCTAAGAAGGAGGAGACGGTCACCGGGCCCGTCACCGAGACCTACAACAACGGCCACAAGACGACCGTCAACGCAGCGCTGCGCGAGGAGTACTCGAATGCAGGCAAGCGCGTGGTGACCGAGGGCGGCCACGAGGAGATCATCAGCAGTCAGCACGACCTCACCGTGCATGGCCCGGCCAACATCACGACCGACGGCAAAGTCACCTGGAACGTCGAAAAGGCCCTGTGGGAGCTGAACGCGATGAACTACTCGCTCAACGCGTCGGCGTTCAACCGCACCGACTCAGGCAGCAGCCACGACACGGTGCAAGGCTTCAAGAGCGAGCTCGTGCTCGGGATGAAGAACGACATGCTGATGGGCGTCCACACCGAGGTGAAGGTCGCTGGTTGCCTCTCGCTCTTCGGCGGCGTTGCCTTCGAATACGCGCTCGGTAAACAGAGAGGCACCGTCTGGGAGGTGTCGATGTGGGCAATCAAGAACGAGACCGCCGCCGCAGAGAACCGACTCAAGGCGATGGAGAACGACATTTCTTCGATGAAGAACGACGCAGCCGCGATGGAGAACCGCGCGCTCAGCATGACCCTGCAGATGGGCGGTATGAGCTCGGAGATCGAGGGCCTCAAGAACACGCAGGGCGCGCTCATCAACTACGTCTCGGGTCTCACGGTTCAGGGCTGACCCAAACCGATGCGCATCGTCAAGCCGCTCCGGCTCAGCCTGCTCCATCGCTGCTTCGAGAACGTCGGTAAACCCGTGCTCAGCGTCACGGCGATGCTGACGTTCCGGCTCGACGCGCCCACGGCGCTGCAACAAGAGGTCGTCCTTTGGAAGGCCGTGACCAAGTCGACGCCGAACGGGGTCGTCGATGAGTTCATGCCGAAGACGCGCGGCGAGCTGCTCGTGTTCGGCAGCGCGTACACCGGCGCCGAGCCCAAACCGATGCAGGTCGTGCGCTTCGCCGTCACCCGCGGCGAGGGCAAAGAGCAGAAGGTGCTCGCAGGCCGCGAGCTGCTCGTCTTCGGAGACCGCGCCTGGGGCTTGTCATCGGCGACCGAGCCGAGGCCTTTCAGTGAAATGCCGCTCGTGGCCGAGCGCGCGTTCGGCGGTGAAGGCTTCGAGGACAACCCGGTCGGCCGCGGCCTTGGGATGATGACGATCGACGGCCTCGAGGCGCACCTTCTACCCAACGTGGAGCTTCTCCGCGAGCCGGTGACCTCGCGCAGAGATCGGCCCCGGCCCGCGCTGCTCGGCCCGCTGGACGTGATGTCGAAGGAGCGTGTGAAGCGGCGCGGCACCTACGACCGCACCTGGCTGGAGACGCGCTTTCCCTATTACCCGGAGGATTTCGACTGGGAGTTCTTCAACGTCGCTCCGCCCGAGCAGCGCATCGATGGATTCTTCGACGGCGGGGAGTCGCTGTCGATCAGCGGCATGAACCCGAACCACCCTACCCTCACGAGCACCTTCCCGCAGGCGGTCGTGCGTGCATTCATCGAGCGCAAGAAGCGGCCGGACTACGCAGAGGAGGTGCCGCTGCGGATCGACACGGTCATCGCCTTCCCGAGCATGATGCTCGGCGTGCTCCTCTTCCGCGGCACGGTTCCGGTGGAGGAAGACGACGCGCACGACGTGCGCACGCTGATCGCTGGCGTCGACGGCATCGGGGAGCTGCGCGAGCCGAGCCACTTCATGCGCATCTCGAAGATCCGCGAGGATTTGACCGAGTTTCACGCGGAGCTGCTCGAGGACTCCACGCTCCTACCTTCGTGGTTCGTCGAGCCGGACATGCTCGAAGAAGGTTGGAACGACATGGCCGAGCACGTGCAGATCGAGCACCTGCGGCGCAAACGCGGACAGGCCGTGGTCGACAAGCAGACGGCCGAGGCGCGCGAGCGCATCGAGGTCGAGGTCGAAAAGGCGATGCGCGTCGACCACCTGCCAGAGAAGGACCAAGCCAAAGCCCGAGAGAAGCTCGACGAAGCGGGCCTCCGGGAGAAGATGCTCGAGTCGGTCCCGACCATCGATCTGATGGGCGGCCCCGGCATCCCGACGAAGCTCGGCGAGATTCCGCAGGCGATGGCGCGCGCCCGCGAGGAGCTCAAGAAGACCGAAACCGATCTGAAGGAGCGTGAAGCGAGGGGCGAAGAAGAGATGCGCCAGCGCTTTGCCGAGATCCGCGCCGCTCGCAAAGAGCACGGCCAGGAGGACGTCGAACTCGACTACGACAAGCTGAAGAAGCAGGCCCTGATCGATGCAGCAGGGCCACCGAAGCAGTCCGCCGTGCGGCAGTTCGACAAGCTGCGCGAGGAGCTGGAGAAGCTCGCCAACGAGCATAAAATCGATGTGTCGGCCCAGCGCGCGGAGCTCGACAAAGTGAACCGGGCACGGCTCGTCGAGCTCGATGAGCTCGCGCTCAAAGGGTACCGCTCGTTCGGGCACACCTCGCTCGAGCCGCCGGCGATGCTCTCGCCTGAAGACTCAGCGTCGCGGGTGCAATTCGCGCTCAGCAGGCTCGCCCAAGGGGAGAGCCTCGAGGGCTTCGATTTCACAGGCGTCGATCTATCGGGCGTGGACCTCTCGGGTGCAAAGCTTGGCAAGGCGCTGTTCGAGTGCGCGCGCTTCGCAGGGGCCGTCCTCACCGGCTGTGATCTACGCGGCGCGATGCTCGGGCGGGCCTCGCTCGACGGCGGTGACTTCTCGGGCGCGGATCTGCGCGAGGCGAACCTCTCGCGTTCGACCTTCGCGGGCGCTCGCTTCAACGGGGCGCGCTTCGAGAAGAGCCAGTGGTTCGAGAGCAACCTCGCAGGCGGCTCCTTCCGCGGCGCGAGCATCAACATGTCGACCTTCGTGAAGACGACCTTCGGCGAGGTGGACTTCGCGGGCGCCAAGCTCACGATGACGACCCTGATCGAGGGTGACCTCTCTGGCTCGTCCTTCGAGGAGATCGAGGCTGATCAGCTGACCTTCATCAAGGCCAAGTTCGATCGTGTCTCGTTCAAGGGCGCGAAGCTCACGCGCACGACCTTCATCCAGTCCACCGGGGACGAGATGTGCTTCGACGAGATCAAGGTGGACCGCATGGCCACGCTCGACGACACGGCCTTCCCCGGAGCGACGTTCCGGCGCGCGTACATGCGCCAAGCCTGCCTCCGCGCGACCAACCTCGCGGGCGCCGATTTCACCGAGGCCGACGCCGAGACATGCGACTTCTCGGGCGCGGACCTCTCGAACGCGAAGCTCTACAAGATGCGTGCACCGAGCTCGCTCTTCATCCGCACGAACCTGAAATGGAGCGACATGAAGAGCACCTGGCTCATCAACGCCGTGTTGCAAAAAGCCCTCGTTCACGGCGCAGACTTCCGCGGATCGAACCTCTTCCGCGCGGACCTCTCGAAGATGAAAGGCGACGCGAGGACCAACTTCACCGACGCCTACCTCGCGCAGATCACGCGCGCCGGCTCACTCTCCGAGGAGAACGCCAAGCTCATCGATTCATCGCCCGAGGAGACACCGTGACCACGACGCGTGAAGAGCTCCTGGCGAGGCTCCCGACCGAGCTCTCGCTCTCGAACGAAAACTTCAACGGGATGGATCTGTCCGGGGTCGACTTCGGCGGTATCGCGCTCGCCGGCGTGAGCTTCCGGAGCTGCAACCTAAAGGGCGCGCGCTTCCGCGAGGCGTCGATCTACAAATGCGACTTCTCCTCGGCCGACCTGGCGGAGACCTCGTTCCAGGCGACCGCGATCTACCAGTCGGTGTTCGCGAACACCGCGTGGGACGGCGCCGATATTCGGGCCGCGCAGTTCTACGAGACCGATCTCGTCGGCGCCGATTGGCGCACCGCGCGGACGGTGCTGACGACGCTGGGGAGCTGCGACGCGACGCGGCTCAACCTCTCGGGCACCCTGGTCGACCGGCTGACCTTCGCGCAGACCAAGCTCGACGAGCTGGACCTCACCGGCTCGCGAATCGAGCGGACGGTCTTCTTCGAAGCGAGTGTGCGCGGGATGAAGATCGATCGGACCAGCTGGGACAAGGCGGTCTTCTTTCGAACGGGCCTCGCTGGCATGAAGTTCGCCGAGCTCGAGCTCGCGCACGTGCAGATGTTCGATACGGACCTCACCGGTTGCGACTTCACGCGCGCCAAGCTGCCCAACTGCAACTTCAAAGGCTCCACGCTGCGCAACGCGAAGTTCGACGAGGTCGACGGGCCGAACACCCTCTTCATCGAGGCGAACCTCGAGGGCGCGAGCTTCCGCAAAGCGCGGCTCTACCAAGCGCTGTTCCCGAAGGCGAAGGCGATGAGCGCGAACTTCACGCGCGCCGACCTGGAGCTCGCGATGTTTCAGCACGCGTCCTGTGAGCTCGCGAGCTTCGCCGACGCCAAGCTCACCTACGCAGATTTCAGCTACGCCAACGTGGAGCGCGCCGACTTCTCCGGCGCCAGCCTGTACCGCACGCGGTACCACGCGACCCGCGACAAGGATGCGATCTTCACGAACCGGGCAATCGCCTTGGGCGACGACGAAGAGCTGGCCAAGGCCGAGCGGTTCAAGTCACGATACTGAGGAGGAGCGCGCGATGATCTCACCCCTTCCCCCGACCGCCGAACAAGCGCTCCTCAGCGAGGAGAACGCGCCCGATCAGGCAGCGAACGCTGTGGCCGATCTGCAGGCGACGTCCGGCGCGCCCAGCCTCGAGACGGGCCAGGTCGAACGGATCGAGGGGCCGGTGCTGGTGGTGTGGACGGGCTCGCGGGCGGTCCGCGCCAAGCGCGCGCCAGCGTGCATCGTGGCGCCGGAGCTGCGCGACCGCGTGCTGCTCGCGCACGCCGATGGCCGCACTTACGTGCTCGCGGTGCTCGAGCGTGAGGAGGAGCAAGCGCCCATCCGGCTCACCGCCGAGGGAGACCTTCGGGTCGAATCGACCTCGGGGCGCGTGGACGTCGTGGCGGCACAGGGCGCGTCGGTCGCGACGCGCGGGACGCTCTCGCTCCACGCGCGGGCGCTCGAGGCGAAGAGTGAAGTCGCGGAGCTCACCTTCTCCAAGCTGCGCTTGCTCGGCTCGGAGGTGCTCGCCGAGGTCACGCGCTCGAAGCTCGTTGGCCGCGCGATCGAGTCGGTCGCGGAGGTCGTTCAGCAGACGGCGACGCGCGTCTCGCGTGTGGTCACCGAGCTCGAACATGTGCGCGTCGGCACGCTCGATCTAGCGGCGGAGAAGTCTGCGATGATCCATGCGGAGAACGCGGTGGTCACGGCGAAGGCCCTGGTAAAAGTCGACGGCGAGCTGGTGCAGCTCGGATAGGAGAAGCCATGTTTGCAAATACACAAATGATGGGCATGGACATGGGCTTCCCCGACGTCTGCATGACGCCGCCCGTCGCTGCGCCGATCCCGTATCCGAACATGGCGATGGGCCCGATGGGCGTGCCCGCGGCCTACAACATCCTCACGTTCTACGCTCCCGCGCACAACATGATGACCACGATCCCGGTGACGCTCGGGGATCAGCCGGGCTTGATGCTCGGCGTCGCCTCGGGCCTCGTGATGGGGCCTTCGCGCCGCCTCGTTTGCGCCTTCACCTGTCTCGTCGGCTACGCGCCGGCGCAGCGTATGACGAGCTTCGGGATCCAAAACAACACCAACTGCCCCGGCGTTCGCCTCGTACCCAGCCAGCCGAAGGTGATCATCCTCAAGGCCTGACGCTTCAGCTAGACTTCCCCTGTGGACGACAGAGCGCGGCGAGCCGAAGAACGACGCCGCAGCTACGAAGGCGCCGTCGTACGCGCGGGCACTCCAAAGCCTCGGCTCCGCGGCGAGAGCTTCACGATGCAGCGCCTCGAGGAGATGTGGGAGCTCTGCGTAAAGCAATGGGAGGCCAGCGGGCGCACACTACCGACCTACGAACGCAGCGAAATGCCTGGTGAGATCTTTCGGATCGACCGATGAAGCTGAACGCGGACTTCACGGATCTGCTTACGCACTTCTCCGACCACCAGGTCGAGTTTGCGCTCATCGGCGGCTGGGCGCTCGCCGTCTACGGGTATGCGCGCGGTACCGATGACCTCGATGTGCTCGTGCGCGCGACGCCGGAGAATGCCGAGCGCGTCATGCGGGCACTTGCCGCCTTCGGCGCGCCGATCGCGCAGCATCATGTGACGGCTTCGTTGTTCGCGACGCCAGACTACGGATACCGAATGGGCGTCAAACCCAACCTCATCGAGATCCTAACGACGATCAGCGGCGTTACCTTCGATGACGTCATGAAAGAGCACCGCACCGTCGATGTGGAAGGACGCAAGGTAGCTGTCATCGGTCGAGGCGCGCTCCTGACGAACAAGCGTGCGTCGGGCCGCGCAAAAGACCTCGCCGACGTCGAATGGCTCGAGGCCCATCCTGCCGAAGAGCCGGATCGATAGCCGACTCGAGCGCGCGAAGTGGTCGGGGCAAGGTTGCAGCCACGCTGCGCCGCCATCAGGGGCAGACCTTGGCTCGAAACGATTGCCTCGTCCCGCCCTTGAGGTCGTAACCGAAGATGGTGAGCTCGCCGCGCAGCTCCTTGCCGGGCTTCGGATCGAAGCCATCCCACTCGATCTGAGCGAAGCCCATCGGATCGGCGGAGCCGCCGGTGATGAACGAGTCGGGCGCGGGCTCGTGAAACATGGCGCGCACCGGCTGAGGTCCGGTTTTGCGCATACCGCCCAGCTCCGCCACCCCGATGTCGGAGCCGACGACGAAGCTGTGCCGGTTCGGGTGCACGGGCGTGGCGCAGGAGAACGGCCGGTCCCCGGAGAAGAGCCAGATATCGTCGACCGTGCCGGGGCGTGACTCTTTCGCGCGGAAGGCGATGCCCGAAGCGACCTCCGACAGCGGCACGATCGGACCAGCGACGACGCCAACACCAACGACTGCGACGGCTGCCGCGGTAACTGCAGCGCCGTAGAGACCGGCTGCGGTGACGGCTTCACGTGCGGCCTCGAAGGCTGCGACGACGGGAACGCGGTCAACACCGACGCTTGCCCCACCACCTGCGCCCTGGCTGCCTGCGGTGACGGCTTCCTGCTCGCAGGGGTCGAGGCGTGCGACGACGGCGGAACGATGGCGGGGGACGGTTGCAGCGCGAGGTGCAACCCGGAGCCTGGCTTCACCTGCGTCGCCAACGTGTGCACGTCGACCTGCGGCGACGGTCTCGTCGCGTCCGACGAGGGCTGCGACGACGGCAACGTGATCGCAGCGGACGGCTGCGCGGCCAACTGCACAGTGGAGAAGGGCTTCTCCTGCGGAGGTGAGCCCTCCAGCTGCGAGCCTGGCTGCGGCGACGGCATCGTCATTGGAGCCGAAGGCTGCGACGACGGCAACACGACAGCAAGCGACGGCTGCGCGGCCGACTGCCAGCCCGAACAAGGTTTCGAGTGCACTGGCGCCCCGTCGGTCTGCAGCTCGAACTGCGGCGACGACCTGCTCGCGTCGGACGAGGAGTGCGACGACGGCAACCAAGAGGACGGCGACGGCTGCTCGGCCACGTGTGAGGACGAGGCAACCGGCCAAGGCGGCGCTGGCGGCGCTGGCGGTGGCGGGGGCGCTACCGGTGGCGGCGGCGCTACCGGTGGCGGCGGCGCCGGTGGTGAGGGCGGCGGCGATGAGGGGGACGCTGAGGACGATGGCTGCAACTGCTCCCTCCCCGGTGGCGACAAGGGCTCGAACACGATCGGTCTGATCGCGGTCGTGGGTCTGCTCGCCTTCGCGAAGCGACGTCGGCGACGGTAATGACGCGAGAAGCCGACGCCCTCTAGGGCGAGAGCTTCGACGTGAAGCGATGAAAACGGTGGCCCGCCTGGGCCACCGTTTTTTTTCAGCGCGCGACCCCTGCAGCTCCGAGTCGCTGCAACGACGGCGGTGGGGCCTCCTCATAGAGCGCCGACCAGTTCACAGCCGACCCGACAACTTCGACGGCGAGCGGCTCGTAGCTACGGATGACAGCACCGGCCTCGGCGGTCTTGAACGCATCCGTCACTAGGATCTGGCCCGCCTTTGCGGTGTCCTCGCCGAGCTTGCTGGCCGCGTTGACCTGCTGCCCAAAGACGTCGCGGTCACCAACGCGCAATATCTGGCCAAAGCCGATACCGACACAGAGCAGGATCATCTCCTCCTCGCGTCGTCGACGGTTGATCAGCGAGCAGGTCGCCATCATCTCGAGCGCGCACCGCATGGCCACCTCGGCCCGCTTGAACAGGATGAGCTGACTGTCCGCCTCGCTCTTCACCATAATCCCGTCGTAACGCTCGATCACAGGATCGAGGTGCTTGCGTTGCTCCCAAATGATTTGCAAAAAATGGGTAATGCCGAACTCGGTGGTGTGGCGCGAGAAGCCCGAGAGGTCGGTGAACATCACGGCCCACTCCTGACCGAAAAGGTCCCAGATACGAGCATCGATCGCAGCAATGTCTGCGTCCGGGTGCGTCCGCTGTTCAATCAGGGACCAGAGCCTGTCTTCACTGCTCCTCAGGTTCGGCTTCATCGCCGAGAACCTTAGCAAAGCAGAAAGTCGTCGGGCGAGAACGCGACAACCGCATCCTCGCGCCCCGCGACCGTCCCTAGCAGCTCAATTCGGAACCCAACGCTGCACGGCCTCCAGCGTGTCGGCTGGCGTGGTGTTGAAGCAGATCCTCGCGCGCGGGGCCTGCTCGTGCACGACGTTAAGGAGCTTCTCGAACAGCAGGAAGTAGGGCGCGCCCATGCGAATGCCGGCGCCGATCACCACGCAGTCGAACGGCTGCTCGGCGAGAGCCTTCGTCACCGTCGCCTCAGCGGTCTCACCGAGATCGACAGGGCACCAGTGAGCCTGGTAGCCGCTGTCGGTCAGCTTCTGCACGACGGCGCTGATCCCTTTCATGAGCAGCTCGGCGGTGGCGCCCGGCGGCGCCGCCGACAGGTCGACGAGAGACGGTTCGATTCCGATGTAGAGGACGCGAGCAGCCATGGGCGGAGATTAGCCGAGAGGCGCTGGCGTGCGAGTACGCGTGTGCTCCAAAAGCTACCTTCGGCCCTTCGATAGAGCGTCTACCGTCTGAAGGTCGCGCGACTGTTCGCGTCTCCGCGTCTCGTCGCCTAAACTCCCGCCATGGCTGATTGGCTTGCGACCTCCCCATGGATCAGCGGTGGACTTCGCATCACCCGCACCGCACTCGCGGAGATGGAGCGAGAGATGCTCCGTGGATCTCTTGTCCGAATGGGGCGTCGAGCATAGGGCAGTCGTCGACCCCAGCGCGCACCTCGGGCGCAAGTTCCGCGTGCAGTACGGAGAGTCGGACTACGACTTCATTCGGCGGATGCTGGAGGACGCGGGCATCAGCTTCTTCTTCGAGGACACCGGGGAGACGACGGTGATGGTCCTCTCGGACGAGCCGCAGCTCACCGAGGTACGTCACCCGCTGCTGCGATTCCACGATCAACCCGGCGTCACCGACGCGAGCTTCGTGACGCAGGTCGCAGTCGGGCAGCGCACGCGCCCGGCGAAGCAGACCATCGGCGACCTCGACTATCGCCGGCCGAGCTCGCAGCAACCTCGACTGTCGGCCCGACGAGGTTTGCCCCAAGAGGCGGCACTCGAGCAATTCGACTACGAGCCCGGCGCGTTCCTCTACCAGGGCGCAGGCGGCGGCAACACGCCGAGCGCTGACGACCGCGGGGTTGCTCGTACGAACGAGCAACAAGGTGCTCGCAAGTCCGAGGGGCGCCTGCTCGGTCGTCGTCAAGATGCAAAGACTGTCCGCTTCGTCTCTGACGTGATCGAGCTGAGTCCGGGGGTCGCGCTGAGCGTGGCAGACCACCCGCACCCTGCCGTGACGTCGAGCGCGCTGCTCGTCACCCGGGCGGTGCTCGCGGGCCAGCACGACGGCGAGTGGCGGGTTCACATCGAGTCGGTCGCCGCCACGGATCCGTTCCGTCCTCAGCCCACTTCGACCAAGCCCAGGGTGCGCGGGCTCGAGAGCGCGACGGTCGTCGGCCCAGGGAGCGAGGAGATTCACACGGACGAATACGCACGCGTGCGGGTCCACTTCCACTGGGATCGCGAAAGTCAGCGCGACGAGGCCAGCTCCTGTTGGATCCCCACGAACCAGCCCTGGGCTGGGGCTGGCTTTGGTGCGGTCAACATCCCTCGAATCGGGCAAGAGGTGCTCGTGGAGTTCCTGGGCGACGACCCGGATCGCCCCGTCGTCCTCGGCCGTGTTTTCACGGAGCAGAACCCCCCCGGCTACCCGATGCCGGCGGGGATGAGGCTCACCGGCTTGATCGGTAAGTCGAGTCCGCAACTCGTCGCAGGCGCTGGGATCAGCCAGTTCGACATCTCCGACATGATATCGAAGAGCTGGTCAGAGCCGGCGTTCAAGGCCGCGCCGCCCGAGCCCCTGTCCCCTCACTCCAGCGACAACGCCTTCGTCGTCGGGGACGCGCAGGGAGGTGACATCACTTATATCCAAGCACGTAGGGACCTCACCATCCTCGCAAAGAACAAGTGGACGACCGTAGTCGGCAACTACCGCGGTTGCTACGTGGGAGGCAACGACGCCCTGCATGTAAAGAACAAGCAACAGGTCGACGTCGGGGAGAACCAACTCGTGAAGGTCTGGCACAACCAGAACATCAGGGTCGGCGAGCTCCGCGAGGAGAAGATCGAGGGCCACGCGGGTATTTCGGCGCTCTCCGACCTGCAGATCAAGAGCGACGGCGTCATCAAATACAACGCCAAGACAGGCATCCTCACCGAGAGCGACGAGACGGTGCGCCTACAGGTTGGGACCTCTCAGGTCATCGTCAACAATACGTCCATCGCCATCAAGGCTGACAAGGTCGAGATCAACTCGCCCTACACGACCGGCGGGAGCTTCTAAGGAGCTATCGATGATTAACGCCCCCTCGAATGACGCCTGGACCACCATCGCCAGCGGAGACCCGGTCGATGTGCGGAGCTTTTCCGTACGTCAACGGATGAACGAGCTCTTCCTGATTGAGCTCGTGGTCGTCTCGACCAACCTCGATATCGACTTCGACGAGGTGATCGGACAAGACGCCGACTTCGCACTGCAGACCGCGGCCGGCGTCCAACGCTGGAGCGGTGTCTGCATCGAGATGGCGCAGGAGCGCGTGGAGGAGGCCGGCCTCGCGACCTACCGTATCCAGCTGGCACCCCGCGCTTGGCTGATGACGCAGCGGAAGAACTACCGAATCTTCCAGTTCGAGTCGGAGCTCGACATCGTGAAGAAGCTGCTCTCCGAGTGGGGTGTCGCGTACGAGACGCGCGTCGGCAGCCACAAGCCGCGCAAGTTCAGAACGCAATACGGCGAGACGGACTTCGCGTTTTGCAGTCGGCTGCTCGAGGACGCCGGGATCAACTACACGTTCGAGTCGTCCGACGACGGCACGAAGATCGTCCTCGACGATGCCCCCGAATCGCGGGAGCTGACCCACCCGCTGCTCCGGTTCCACGACGAGCCCCGCGTCACGGACGGCAGCTTCATCACCAAGGTCGGGATCCGCTCGCGAACGCGACCGGGCAAGATGACCATCGGGGACATCGACTATCGCCGCCCGAGCGCAGGACAGCCGCGGCTCGAGGCAAGCTTCGGGCTCGCGCAAGAGTCGGCTCTCGAGCAGTTCGACCACGAGCCGGGTGCGTTCCTCTACCAAACCGGCGCTGGCGGAACGCCGTTCGCCGATGATCGCGGAGCGAGCCGCACCGACGAGTCGGTCGGCGCGCAAAAGACGATGAATCGGCTCCTTGGCAAGCGAGGCGATGCGAAGGTCGTGCGCTTCGAGTCGGATGTGCTGGCGCTCGAACCGGGTCGCATCCTCACGGTCGTCGACCACCCCCATCGCGCGCTCGAGCCGACCATCAGCCTCCTCGTCGTCGGCGCGTGCATCGCGGGCGAGCATGCGAGCGCGTGGCGCGTGCAGGTCGAGGCCGTGCGAACCGACGTTCCCTATCGACCGGCCCCCATCACGCCGAAGCCGGTCGTGCCCGGGCTCGAGAGCGCGACGGTCGTCGGCCCGGGCGGGGAAGAGATCCATACGGACGAGTTCGCACGCGTGAGGGTGCATTTCCACTGGGACAGAGAGAGCTCGCGCAACGAGTCGAGCTCTTGCTGGGTCCCCACCAATCAGCCTTGGGCCGGCAGAGGGTTCGGTGCGATCAACATGCCTCGCATCGGCCAGGAGGTGCTGGTCGAGTTCTTGGGCGGGGATCCCGATCGCCCCGTCGTGATTGGACGGGTCTTCACGAGGTCCAATCCAGTTCCGGACAAGCTCCCAAAGTACAAACATGTCTCCGGGTTCATGAGTGAGTCGACGCCGCGGCTGGTGATGGGGGCTGCCGGCGACGGAGGTGTCGGAGCCAATAGCGGGCTCTTCGGCGGGACCCCCATGTCGCCGGAACAGATCCACTCGACGGTCACCCAAGCCGGCCCGTTCCAGGCCGCCTCTCCCACCGGGCAGACGCATGCCTGGAGAGGCAGCGGCCTCAAGCTCGATGACTTTAGCGGCAGCGAAATCTGCTACATCCAAGCCAACAGAGACCTGCACGTCGTGGTCGCAAACGACTGGAAGTCAGTGGTAGGAAACCACCGCACGGCTACGATCGGCACCGATGACATCACCCACGTGAAGGCGAATCAGACGGTCGTCGTCGACGTCGACCAGAAGACGACCGTGACAGGCGACGCGATGACCAAGGTCGAGCGCGATCGCTCCGACCAGGTCCTCAAGAAGCACACGATGGAGGTCAACAAGACGATCACCACCGAGTCCAAAGTCGGCAACCTCACGATCTACGCAAAGGGCGACATCACCTTCGAGTGCGACGAGACCATCGAGCTGAAGGCGCGGCACTCGTTCATCAAGCTGATGCCGACGGAGATCGTCGTGCAGTCCGCAGACAACAAGGTCGACATCAACCCCGTTTGACCGCAGGGCCGCTTCACCCATCCAGGTCGCGAATCTGGCCCTCGAGCTTGCGTGCGCCGCGCCGATTGAGCCACACGATGCCTCCTAGCGTCGCCAAGGTGATTGCCAGGACGACCAGGAAGACCGGCCAGCCCTCGGGCTTGGAGATGAAGGCTCCGCCCAACAAGACAACGAAGCCCGGAATGCTCGGACCGACGTACCAGAGCGGCACGCTGCGCAGGAACTCAAGCTGGCGTTGAAGCTCGCGGCGATGCCACGCCACAAGCACCTCCGTAGGCCCGCTGACGGGTGGAGCCACCTCCGCGGCGCGGCCACGCAGACGGATGTTGGCCATCATCACGCCGGTGCCGGCGACGAGCAGCAACGCACCAGCACGCATCAGGACCGGCTTGTCGCCAAGCGCGTAGACCGCCAGAAACGCAGCTACGCCCAGCCCAGCGATGTACTCACTCGCGTTGCGTCGTTTGATCGTCGATTGGAACTTCGTGGCTTCGGTCATCAGGACTTGCATGTTCTTCTCCGTTTTCGGGACATCTTGGGATTGCCAGAGTCGTTCGAGATCATCGGGCGGGGTCATGCTTCACCTTCCAGCCGCTGTTTGAGGACAGAGCGGATTCGCGAGAGCTTGGTCGTCACGTTGGTCGGCGAGAGGCCGGTGACCTCCGCGATTTCGGAGGCCGGCAGCCCCTCGAGCAGTAGCAACACCAGTTGCCGATCCACCGGTTTGAGCGACGCCACGAGCGCCTTTAGTCGCGCGAGCCGCTGCTGCTGATCGATCACAGCGTCGGCGCGCAGCTCCAGCGAGATGGGCTCGCTCGCGAGGTCGTCGATCGACGTCCAGCGCGTGTGGCGTCGTCGGCTCCCGCGAACCGAGTGGCTGATCCCAATGTTGTGAGCGATTCGAAACACGAACGTGCGGAGCGAGCTGCGCTCCTCGAAGGTAGGGAGCGCACGGGCGATGGCGATGAGGATCTCCTGCACGAGGTCCTGCTGTAACGAAGGATCCTGCTCATAGCTGCGCGCCAAACGCTGGAGCGCCGAGCCGTGGAGCTCGATCACCTCGTGCAGCCGCGCTTCCGTGTCCTTGACCATCGAATGACCCAGGTAGTCTGCGGCCAGCTGCGCTTGTCACAGAAATAGTGATGTCGACCTCCAATTCATCGCCGCCGTAGTCAAACAGGGCGATTGATGCGTCCGCGCCGATCTACCATCTGCCCGTGGGCGTTGATTTCGCAATCGAGTTCGAGCCGCGGCAACCGTCTCTCAGCGAAGTGACGGAAGAGGAGATCGTGCAGCACTATCGCGCCAGCGTCCCTTCGGGGAACCCGCCGCTCTCGGCCATTCGAGAGCACGTGGTGCGCGCGCTCGCGGTTGCACGTGGGACAGAGCCTGACCCGATCGCAGCGTTGCATAACCGCTTCGTGGACGAGTTTGGTCGCTACCGGATTTGGTTCGACGCCGACCTCGAGAAGCTCGCGAAGGAACTCGGCGTCACGCCTTTGCAGCGCTTTCAACGCGACCCGGGAGCCGCGCCCATCGCAGCCGGCGAGTTCGTCTTCGACAGCCCGGAGGAGGAGCAGGCTTGGCTCGCCGAGCGCGAAAGAGAGCGACAGCGCCACACGGCCGAGCGCGGCCCCGGCTGGAATGCGTGGTGTGCTCCGGCAGACGGGCTGCGCAGCGTGCGCGCACTCCACGCCGCGATCGCGCCCTCCGCACAGGACCAACGTGCGTGCCTTGCGCTGCTCGAGGAGATGCTCGCGATCGCCGAACGCGAGCAGCGCCGCTTTCGCGTGCTCGCGTTCTGGTAGTGGGGACTGAAGGACGCCGCTAGGAACCGTACTCGACCTTGCCGACCTTCAGATCGAAGTCGGTCGCATTGAGCACTCGCTCGACGTTCTCATTCACGCGCACGCGCACCACCGAGCGTTTGCCAGGAGCGATGTGGGGGATGGCGACGTCGCCTCCCATCGGTACCCACGCTGCACCAAGCGGGCCCATCACGCCGTCCGCCTCGCGAGGCACGACCTCCAGCTCTAGCCGCGTGATCGCCTTACTGCCCTGATTGTGGATCACGACCACGAGCTCGGTGGTCTTATCGTGGCGAGTCTCGAGCCGCTCGACAGCGACCAGCGACAGGCCTACCTGCGAACTCCCATCAAGCTTCGCAGGCGCCTCGGGCAGGGAGTAGCGCCAGTCGAGGTGGTGCTCGAGCGAGGGCTTCCACAGGCCCGCGTCGCGAGCCCCGAGAGCTCCCTCACGCGACGCGACGAGCCGCGTGAGTTGGACCTGGGCGCGCGCATACTTGCCAGCGTCCTCGATGCGGACGACGCGGTACCAGCCTTCCTCGTCGCCCTGGAGTGGATGCGTCCCCTTGGAACTCTCGCGGACAACACCGCGCTCATCGGCGATCCTGACTTCGTAGCTGATCCCCGCGGCGCCCTTGGGGGCTCCGTGAGCCCAGAGAACGACGTCGCGCCCGCTGCGGACCGCGCGCAGCGTCACCGGTGCGCCGTCCATTCTCGGCGCCGGTGCAGGCCACCTCGGAGTATTGCCGACTGCCACCGTCTCGAGGTCGCGGAGAGGATCCAGGCCACTGGCCTCGAGCGTTTGCAAGAAGGTGGGGGCACTCGCGGCCTTTGCGCTCGAGGCCTTCGCAGTGGGAGGAGCTGGCGCCGGGCTGGCTGACAAGGTCGTTTCATGGAGAGCCTGCGAGGTGAGCTCGGACGAGCTGCTATCGACGTCGCAGCCGCTGGCGGCGACGGCGACCACGAAGGAGAGGACGGACGGGAGGCGCGAGGTCGTAGGCCGGATCTGCATGCCCATCCTCTACGCCGAGCGTTGCTCCGGCCTGTCCCGATAGATCGTGCCAACCGCTTACTGGGTGCCGATACTTCGTGCCACCAGGGCTGATAGCTTCTCGTGGGTGCTGATCGCTCGCGCCGAGAAGCGGCTCCGTGACGCCTCCCTGCGCCTCGATCTGGCCTTTGCGCCGGACCTGTGGACGAACGTCGTGGTACGGCGCGGGCTCCTGCTCGACACGAGGTTCGTCACTGCCTATCGCGGCCCCGCGCGGCCCGGGCACTGCATCTACCTCCTCGCGCGCGGGCGCGTCGAGCTCGACGACGGCACGTCGACGAGCGTTCGCGTCGGCCCGAGCGCGTGGACGCTGAGCGCCGAGGAGCTCGAGGGCGCAGACGGAAGGCGCGTGCTCAACTTCCGAAACGCTGGCGACCCGTTCGTGGCGTGCGAGGTCCACGTCCGCTCCGAGGAGCTGCTCGTGCACTCTGCCCGCAGTGCGCAAACGATGATTCTCGACGACGACGTCTGGCTCCGCGTGGAGCGGCTCGCTGCGATGCCCACGGCGGCCACTGACGACGCTGTCGAGGCCGAGATCTTCAGCTTGATCGACGGGCTTCGCCGCAGTGGGGTGCTCCACGCGCGCGCGGCGGAGCGTGCGCGGAGCCGCGTGCCGCTCGAGCGGCTGTGGCGCGGGGTGCGGCCGCTCGCCGAGCGCCTCGACGTCGCCGCGACGCTCGATCAGCTTGGGGAGCTGGCTAGCACGTCGCGTCGCCAACTCGATCGCTATGTGCACGCCTTCTTCGAGCAAGTCCCGCTGGTCGGGGGCGGCTTTCGGTCTGCGACGCTCCACCTCCGCCTCAAGCTCGCGGTGCTCTTCCTGTCCGCGGAGGGCGTCACCGCCACCGAGGTTGCGGCCCAGATGGGCTACGGAAGCATCGACGCGATGGGCCGAGCCTTTCGCGACGCTGGTCTGCCGTCTCCCTCCGTCGTGCAGTCCTCGCTGCGGCCCTGAGCTAACCGCAACCCGAGCTTCGCCCACGGAAACCGAAGCGCACGGCCCTCGCGAAGCGACGCTCTTCCGACGTTGCCACAAGCCAGCGAAAGGACTAGCAGCGAACCCATGAACAAGGTCGTCCTCCCGACTCGCCTCGCCTGGCCCCTCGTTGCATTCGTCGCCGGGTGCAGCTCGGATCCAGCACCGAAGACCCCGCCCGCCGAGGTGTCGGTGCCGACACCGAGTGCGACGCTCACGACCCAGCCCACGACTGAGGTGACGGCAACGAGCAGCGCAGCGGCGCCGACGGCCGCACCCTCCGCCGAAGTCACCGCGCCTCCGTTCCAAGAGATGGTCAACGGCGCTGCGGCCCTCAAGCTCGACGGCGTCCCCACGGGCTCGTTCACAGGCGCACGCGCGTGGGTGCCACGAGGCCACCACCTCGAACCCCAAAACAAGGGAATCTCCTTCAGGGAGGTCCAGTGGCTCGCCGTGGACGTCAAGAAGTCGGAGAACGGCTGGGTCTTCTTCGACAACGCCCTCACCAATCAAAAGCGCGCTGAGGCGGTGCCCGCGTTCTTCGCCCTTCCCACGGCGAAGAAGCTCCCGCCAAAGGGCACGATTGCGCGCTGCGCGGCGTTCGCCGCTCCCGGCACGTTGGCCGTGGCGGAGCTTGCGACGGGTGCACTGGTCGTCGCTCGCTTCGAGGGGGAGAAGGCCGGTAAACCCGTGTGTACGAGCGAGCTCTACGGGGAGGTCGAGACGGCCCCCGATGGGGTTTGGGCCTTCCCGACGAAGCTCGAGCCGGGCGCGGTGGTGGACGTGCAAGAGGGCGGCAAGTCGAAGATGGCCGGGGAGGTCTATGGGCTCGCGGGTGACGAAGTCTGGGTTCGGCCGATGGGTTCCGACGCGCGCAACAAATCCGGAGCGCCGCTGGTCAAGGTCAAGAAGGGCGACGTTAAGCTCGCGCAGCTGTCGCTGACCAAGCCCTGGAAGGTGGGCGACAAGGTGCTGATGGTGTCGGCGGAGGGCCCTTGGGTCGAGGCCGCGATCAGCGACGTCGTCAAGGATGGCCTGGCCTACCGACTCGACGGGCGAAAGGACATCCGCTACGCCCACCAGGTCGCGAAGAAGTAGCAGTTGCGACCTCTGCGGCCGTGTGCGCGCCAATGAAGGTGGCGCATCTCACGGCCGCTTCTTTGTGCGAACCTGCTTGAGCACCTCGCAGGTGAGGTCTTGCACGTCGCTCGTCGGCAGCACGCAGATCGAAGGGTGAGGCCGCTCAGCCCAGCGAAATCACGCCACCGCTCCACACGATGGCTCGCTCGAGCTCTACGCCGTCCTCGACCCGAGCGCCCGGCAACACCAAACAGCGCCGTAGCGTGGCTCGGCCAACTACCGCCTGCGCGGCGACCACCGTGGCTTCGAGCTGAGCGCCCTCCGCCACGCGCGCCGACGCATCGACGTTGCAGCCCGCGTGGGCAGCCTGCGCTGCGGACCGTTCGAGCCAGCCGAGGTTCGCCTCGAGCAGCGCTTGCGGCGAGCCGATGTCGATGAACGGCGCGTCGCTCAGCAGCGTCTGCACCGTCTCGCCCGCGAGCAAGGCCGGCATCAGGCCGTCGGCCACCAAGCAGCCGGGCGCGACCAGCCGAGCGCGCAAGCGCTCGGAGAGCACCGCGATGCCGACGTAGTTGGTCCCGAACAGCTCGGGTTGCGCGCTGCGATAGGTCCGCAGGCGCACCACCGCTCCATCAGCGCTTACCCCGACGGTGCCGTGGCCGGCCGCAAAGCGACCGCTCGTTAGCAATGTGGCCGAGACCGCCTTCGCGCGATGAGCCGCGAGCAGCTCGGCGAGGTCGGGCGCACCGAGCATATCGGCGTTCCACAAGAGCACGTCCCCTGCCCCGAGCGCCTGCGCTGCGTTGACCAACGCGCCGCCGGTACCAAGCAACTCCGGCTCATGGGCGACCTCGACCGCAAGCGACTGACGCGAAAGCCAAGCTACCGAAAAACGCTCGGCGAGATGGTGCGTGTTGATCACGCAGCTGGTGAACCCCGCAGTAACCAAATGCGCAAAAACGTGTTCGACCTGCGGGCGGTCATAGACCCACAAGAGCGGCTTCGGTGTCTCGTCGGTGAGCGGGCGTAAGCGCGTGCCGAGCCCGGCGCACAAGACGAAACAGCGCGTGGACGTCACTCTTCGCTCTCGGCCACGAATGCGCAGGCGTCGATGGTCTCGGGGTTGGCCAGCGCCGCGCACGGAGATTCATCTTGTGCTGCGAGCGAGACCGCCACATCGCAGTCCACCATCTTCTCGACCTTGTCGGTGTGGCACTTGGCCACCTTGGCGATCGCGTCGACACAATCGACGACGTCGTCCTCTGCCGGCTCCTCGCTGGTGTTCTCGAGCCCGACCAGGCAGTGATCGCGATAGTACGTGATGCAGTTTTCGACCTGCTGCTCGGTGACGATGCCGAACGGATTGTCGCTCCCTTCGCATACCGGCGCCGCGGTGCAACGCGCCGCCTCGATCGAGCGACAGGCATCGATGCCCACGGCCTCGGTGCTGCAACCTGCTGCAGCCCACACGAGCACCGCGCCAAAGGCGCTGGATAGGAGCGAACGCAAGGTTGGGAGCGAGGGACGGACCATAGCGGCCACCTACGCAAAGCGCGCGGCTTTGGGCAAGTTTGTTGCGGATCGCGGATGTGGCCGTGGTATCCCGCAGCCATGCTTGCCCGCTTCGCCAGGTTCGGACATGCGCCCTTGCTGGTCGCTTTCGTCGCCCTTGGCTGCAATGAATCCACCGATTCGACCGACAGCACCGACATCGCTACCGGCGTCCGCGTGGATCCGACCGAGTTTTTGGGCGCCCTCGCCTGCGCCGAGGGCGCAGCGCGCTCCTACAAAGCCGAGCTGGTCAACGCCGGGACCGAGCAGAGCTTCGCCACGTCGGCGCGCGTCAGCTGCGGAGCCTCGGTGCTGTTTACGGATCTGGAGCTCGGGGAGCTCTACGGCGCCCGCATCTCGGTCTTCCGCGAGACGGTGGACGAGGCCGCGGGCAGCCCCGCCTGGGCCACCGAATGCGGCCTTGCGGGCAGCGGCGCAGCCAAAGCCGTGGACGGCGAGCTGGTGACGGTGCGTTCGTGCGAACCGATCGTGCTCGAGGGTGAAGACCCGACGGTGGTGGTGGATCTGACGTCGCTCGTCGGGGAGATCGGCTGTGACGCGGAGACAGGCGGCATCGCCGAGCTGGACGTCGTTCCCGAGGAAGGCAACCCCTTGCCCAGCGTGACGGTGGCCTGTGACACGCCGGTCGTGAACTACGGCAGCGGCATCGAGCCGGGCACGGTCTACCGCTTCACCATCGCCGCCAAAAACAGCGCCGGCGAGCTGAGCTGGGGCTCCCGTTGTGAGGCCGCTGCGCAGGCCTCGAGCGCGGCCTTCGCCTCTTGTTCGCCGCTCGCTAGCTCCGGAACCGCCAGTTTCCCCATCCCGGCGTTGCTGGAGGCTGAAAAGCTCGCGTGCGCAGACTTCGACGGCGCGCTGATCGGCGTGCAGAACCTGCTCAACCCCAAGCTGGTCCCGTGCTCAGCAGCACCAACCGTCGCGCTGCCTGCCGGGCCCCACAAAGCCTCGGTCAGCCTGCTCAGCGGCGGTCTCCAAACCGTAAAATTCGCCTGCAACGGTACAGTTTTGCCCGGTTCCCAAGGCGAGCTCACCTGCGTCCGCCAGGACTGAGCCAGGACTGAGCAAAAGCACCGGTCTCCCAGCCGCTTTAGCTTTGCTCCGCCCACCGACTCGACTAGTTGAGGTCGGGCACGATGGAAGACTCTCAGACCAGTCGGGATCGCATTCCGGTAAGCATTCAGGACGAGCTTCGGACGAGCTACCTGGATTACGCGATGAGCGTCATCATCGGCCGGGCCATTCCGGACGTCCGGGACGGCCTCAAGCCGGTTCACCGCCGCATCTTGTTCTCGATGAACGAGCAGAAGATCGGCCCTTCGGGAGCGCACAAGAAGTGCGCGCGCGTCGTCGGCGACGTGCTCGGCAAGTACCACCCGCACGGTGATTCCGCGGTTTATGACGCGCTCGTGCGTATGGCGCAGCCGTTCAGCCTGCGTTACCCGCTGATTGACGGCCAGGGTAACTTCGGCTCGGTGGACGGGGATTCGCCCGCCGCCATGCGTTACACCGAGTCGCGCTTGTCGCGGATGGCGGTGGAGCTGCTCGAGGACATTGAGAAAGAGACCGTCGATTTCTCGCCCAACTACGACGACAGCGAGCAAGAGCCCAACGTCCTCCCCGCCAAGTTCCCCAACCTCTTGGTGAACGGCTCCGGCGGTATCGCCGTCGGCATGGCGACCAACATCCCGCCGCACAACCTGGGCGAGGTGATCGATTCGACGATCGCCATCATCCACAACCCCGACATCACCATCGACGAGCTGATGGTGCTGATGCCCGGCCCCGACTTCCCCACCGGCGGTCTGATCTACGGCCGCAGCGGCATCGAGCTGGCTTACAAAACCGGCCGCGGCTCGATCACCATGCGCGGCAAATCCCACGTCGAAAAGACGCAGAAGGGTGACCGCGAGCAGATCGTCATCACCGAGATCCCCTACCAGGTCAACAAGGCCCGGCTGGTTCAGAAAATCGCAGAATGTGTTCGCGACAAGCGAATTGAAGGCATTTCGGAAGTACGGGACGAGAGCGACCGTGAAGGTATGCGCGTCGTCGTCGAGCTGAAGAAGGACGTCTTCCCGCAGGTCATCCTCAACCAGCTGTTCCGCCTTACGGATCTGCAGAGCACCTTCGGCGTGATCAACCTCAGCATCGCTGGCGGCCGTCCCGCGGTGCTCAACGTCAAGCAGACCATCGAGCACTTCATCGAGCACCGCCGTGAAGTCGTCACCCGCCGCACGCGCTTCGAGCTGCGTCAGGCCGAGGCTCAATTGGAGCTGGTCGAGGGTCTAGGCGTCGCCACCGGCGACATCGATCGCGTGGTCGAGACCATCCGCAAGTCGAAGGATCCGGAGGAGGCGCGCACCAACTTGATGGCCCTCCCCCTCGCCGGTCTCGAGGACCTACTGCGACGCGCAGGCCAACCCGAAGAAGCGCTGGAGAAGGCTCGCGCTGCTGGCGCCTACTACCTCTCGGAGCGCCAAGCCAAGGCCATCCTCGAGATGCGGCTCGCTCGGCTCACCGGCCTCGAGCGTGACAAGCTCGCCAAAGAGTACGCCGAGCTCGTGAAGGAGATCGCCCACCTGCGGGCGATCCTCGGAGACAGCGTGCTGCTGATGAACGTCATCATCACCGAGCTCGAGGACATCAAGACCCGCTTCAATGATCCGCGCCGCACCGAGATCGTCGCCACCGAGGCGGAGATCGACGTGGAGGATCTGATCCAAGAAGAGGACATGGTGGTGACCATCTCCCACGCGGGTTACCTCAAGCGCACGCCCGTCTCCGACTACCGAGCCCAGCGCCGCGGCGGCAAAGGGAAGATCGGTATGGAGGCCCGGGATGAGGATTGGATCAGCCAGATCTTCGTCGCCAGTACGCACACCTTCGTCTTCTTCTTCAGCGACCGCGGGAAGATGTTCGTCAAGAAGGTCTATGAGATCCCGCAGGCGCCGCGCAACGCCAAGGGCCGCGCGATCGTCAACTTCGTCGGCCTCGAGGCGGGTGAAAAGGTAGCGGCGATTACCCCAGTGCCCGGCTTCGACGCGGGTCACTTCGTGGTCACGCTCACCACCAAGGGCCAGATCAAAAAGACGGCCACCGAGGAGTACGAGAACTACCGCGAGAAGGGCATCATCGGCGTCAAGATCGAGGAGGGAGATCAGCTGCTCTCCGCCGTGATCACCGACGGCAACAAAGAGCTCGTGATCGCCACCAAACGCGGCATGAGCATCCGCTTCCCGGAGGAGCAAGTTCGTCCCACCGGCCGCGCGACGATGGGCGTCAAAGGCATCGACGTCGAGGAGGGCGACGAGGTCGTCGGTCTTTGCGTCGCCTCGAGCGAGGAAGATCGCGTGCTCGCCGTGTGTGAACGCGGCTACGGCAAGCAGACCGCGCTCAAAGAGTTCCGCCTGCAGAGCCGCGGTGGCAAGGGCGTCATCCTGATCGACGCCTCCGACCGCAACGGCCCGGTGGTGGGCATCGCCATCGTCAAGGCCGAGGACGAGGTGCTGCTCGTGACCGACCAAGGTCAGATGTTGCGCATCAAAGCCACCGACATCCGCGAGACCGGTCGCAACGCCCAAGGCGTACGTCTGATGACGGTGGCCGAGAACGAGCGCATCGTCGGCGCCGAGGTGGTGGACCCAGGCCCTGCTCCGGATCCCAACGCCTCCAATCCTCCGCCGTCGTCTCCGCCGGACAGCTCGGGCAACCTCGAGGCCGGCGCACTCGAAAGCGCGCCGCCCGCGAGCGGCGAGGCCGGTGAGTCGGGCGAGCCCACCGAGGGTGAGTCAGACGCCGACAAGGGTCCCGAAGAGAACTAGCCGTTCAACCGAGCTCGCAAGCAAGCCGGCCGCCCACGCGGTCGGCTTTTTTTGCGAAGCGCCCGGGTGACGCCGCTGCTCGAGCCCCTTGTAGCGACGGGCTAGCGGGCCACCGCTATCCTCCACGCAACCATGTTCTCCATCCAAGACGCCCGCCTCGGCGAACTGCACGCGGTCGAACTCCACGATCTCAGCACCCAGGCGCGCGTCGTGCTGGTGCCTTCGCGGGGCGCGCTGGTCACGTCGTTCCGAGCGTTGGGTCGGGAGTGGCTGTACCTGGACGAGGCCACGCTTTTTGACCCAGCCGCTAACGTGCGCGGCGGCATCCCGGTCCTCTTCCCGTCGCCTGGCAAGCTCGAGAACGACCAGTATGCGGCACCAGGCACGCGCATGAAGCAGCACGGCTTTGCGAGGAATCTCGCGTTCGTCGAACTCGAACGGGGGACCTCCGGCGGCGCGTTCATCGAGCTCGAGCTGCGTGACAATGAGACCACCCGCGAGGCCTTCCCGTTCAGCTTTCAGCTGCGTCTGCGCTTTCGATTGAGCGGCACCACGCTCGAGATCCGCGCCGAGGTCCTCAACTCGGGGAGCGAGCGACTGCCGTTTGCCCTGGGCTACCACCCGTATTTCCAGGTCCCCGCCCAGGACAAGCCGCACACGAAGATCCCTACGCAAGCTACCCGCGCCTGGGACAACGTGGCCAAGCGTGAAGTCGGCCTCGAGGTCATTCGCTTTGGCGACAGCGAGCTCGACCTCCACCTTCTGGACCACAACTCGAACGGCGCCTCGCTCGAGACCCCCCACGGCTCAGTGCAGCTTGGTGGGCATTTCACGCGCTGGGTGGTTTGGTCGTTGCCCAACCGCGACTTCGTTTGCCTCGAGCCGTGGACGGCTCCCGCCAACGCGCTCAACTCGGGCGAGGGCCTGCTCGCGCTCGAGCCTGGAGAATCCCCCTGTTTGGCGGTGCAGATCGCCCTGTCAGCCGGCTAGACCCGCCGAAAGTAGACAACTTTTGGCCCATCACCCGCTCTGTTGACTATTATGCAACGCCCGCATGGCTGTGAGTGAATCCCGCAAGGCTGGAGCCGACCGCATCCCGGTGACGCCCGCTGGTTTGGGAGCGCTCGCATGACGAGTGCCCGCGAACGCGTAGCGCAGCTTCTGGGCCGCTCAGGCTTGGGCTGGCTGTTGCGTAAGACCGGCACCTGGGACGGCCTTTTCGTCCTGAATTATCACCGCGTTGGCGCTTGGCAGACGGAGCCCTGGGATCAGGACCTTTACAGCGCCACCGAGGAAGACTTCGACGCCCAGCTCGCCTTCTTCAAGCGCGAATACGAGGTCATTGGCGCCGACGATCTCGACTTTATCCGCGACAAGCGAGGTCGCTACGTCCAAATCACTTTCGACGACGGCTATCGCGACAACCACGATCGCGCCTTGCCGATCCTGCGTTCCCACCGGATATCAGCGACCTTCTTCATTTGCACCGGCTTCCTCGACAGCGGCGGCGTGCCTTGGTGGGACGAGCTGGCTTGGCTCGTACGCTCGTCGCCGTGCGACCGGCTCCCCAGCTTTCGCGGGCTACGCGAGATGTCGCTCGTCGGTGACGGGCGCATCAAAGCAGTGAAGGCGCTCAATCACCTGTACGACAACCTCTCCGACCACGAGCGAGCGGGCTTCTTGGACGAGCTCGCAGCCGCCACTCAGATGCAACGCTGCAAGAGCTCGGAGGCGGAAAAGCTTTGGATGAGCTGGGACATGGTGCGCACGCTGCATCAGCAGGGCATGACCATTGGCGCACATACGAACAGTCACCTCGAGCTCGCCCGCAACAATCTGCAGGTCCAACTCGAGGAGATCCAAGGCTCTTGCGAGCGAATCTCCTCCGAGCTCAACGCGCCGGTGAACATCTTTTCGTATCCCTACGGTACGCGACAGTCCTTCAACACCGACACCCGTCACGCGCTCAAACTCGCCGGGATTCGCTATGCCTACTCCTATCACGGAGGCTATCAGCGGCCGGGGCAGTGGGACCCGTTGAACCTGAAGCGGGTGGCGGTCGAGCTCAACGTCAGCCGCGAGCTACTCGAGGGCATGGCGACCGTCCCTCATCTCCTCGCCTAGCGAGTCATCCCAGCCAACGGCTAGTCTCCGTCAAAGATCCCGCACAAGAGCTCCGACTCACTGCGACAGACCTCGTCGCTGCAGGCCAGGTTGGGTGCACACTGAAAGTCAGGGCATGGCTCCCCTTGCCCAGGCAGAGCAATGCAGGTCGTACCGTCGCAGGTTGCCGCAGGGGAGCACGCGAACGTGCACGGTTCACCTGGACCCGGCAGGGCTTTGCACACCGGGTTCTCGAGATCGGTGGTGTCACAGTTACCCGAGGCACAGCCCGTGAACCCGGGACACGGAGAACCGTCGGGAATGGGCGCACCACAAACCGACCCATCGCAGGCCAAACCAGGCGCGCAACCAAAGCCGGCGCACGGCTCGCCCGCACCAGGAAGCTTGGCGCAGATCCCCGGGTCACTGAAGGTTGGCGCATCACAAAAGGTCCCAGCGGCGCACGAAACGAAGGACGTCTCGCTCAACTGGCCGCAGGCTTCACCCAAGCTGGCCCCGCACGGGTTGACGCAGGTCCCGGCGCAAACCAGGCCGAAGTCGCAATCGCGCGGATCCTGGCAGACCTCGCCTTCCTGGACCGAGCCATGCGCGATCCCAGCGCACGCTACATAGCAGCTACCGTCCTCGGGAACGCCGTTGGCGCCCGAGATGGAGCAGGTAGCGCCTTCAAATGCGGCCTCATTGGCTGGCTTTTTCGGCGCCTGTGACAGCGAGCCGGACCTCTCGGGCTGGCTGTTGTGATGAGGCGGTGCTCCCGGGCGGCAGTGAGAGCTCGTGTGCCGAGCAGACACCCGATTGCTCGCTAAATCCTCGAGTCTTTGCTTATTTGCGGTGGCTTCACTCACCGCGATGGAGATCGTGCTGGGCATCGACAACATCGTCTTCATCTCGATCCTCACCTCGCGGCTGCCCAAGGAGAAGCAGGCGCCCATTGGCCGGCTCGGCCTTGGCCTTGCCCTGGTCATGCGCATCGGGCTGCTGTTCGCCATCGGCTGGATCATGGGCCTCACCGCGCCGCTCTTTAAGCTGTTTACGCATACCGTCAGTGGCCGCGATTTGGTCCTGCTGATTGGAGGGCTATTCCTGCTCGACAAAGCCACCAACGAGATCCACAAGAAGGTCGAGGGTGACGAGGAGGGGCAGGCGGGGAAAGGCTCGGCCAGCGTGGGCTTGATCATCGTGCAGATCTTGCTGCTCGATATGGTGTTCTCGCTCGATTCGGTGATCACCGCGGTAGGCATGATTCCGCCCGATCAGATGTGGGTGATGGTCACGGCTGTGCTCGTGTCCGTGGCCGTCATGCTCGTCTTCGCAGGGCGCCTATCGGCCTTCGTCATGGCGCACCCAACCGTTAAGCTATTGGCGCTCTCCTTCCTACTGCTGATTGGCGTAATGCTCATTGCCGACGGCATGGGCCAGAAGATCCCCAAAGGCTATATCTACTTCGCCATGGCCTTCTCCCTCGGTATCGAGCTGCTCAACATGCGTTTTCGCAGCAAGCGGCAAGCCAAGAGCGCACCAAGCCAAACAGCGTAGACCCAACCAGTTTGAGGCAGCTTGAGGATCAAAGCGGACGCGGGTTGGTATCACGCAGGATGACCCGAACATGCTTTGCGGTTCTCCTCTTGGCAGCCTGTTCATCTCGCATTCGCGTTGAGGGAGGCGACGGGGAGGAAACCAGCGGGGACGCGACCAGCGGCACAACTGGAGGCGCTCCAACAACCGCGGGTGGTGGGGCTGTCGGCGCGGGGGGCTCGGAGCCAGACCATCGTTCGCTCGTGATGGCCGAGAACTTTGATTGGTCGACGGTGACGGTGCCACCGAACGCACTGGGGGTGACGGTTGCCGCCACGACCACGGACGGAAGTGAGGCGGCCGTTCGCCTTACACGTCTTGCAGCACCGTCGGGCGACTTGGTCATCGATGGCCCCCTCGCGAGCAATAACTTCGAGGCTTTCTGGCCTGGCGCGCTCGCCTTCGCGCAGCCCCAGGTCGAGCATCCCGAGACGTTTCCTTTAGCGCCCGGCCTTTGGTCATTCACCATCGAGTCCAACGCCCCGCTGGAGGGTGCGGCTTGGCTTCGTTTGACCGTCGACGGTCAATTCCACGGCGGCGTGCTCGACGTCAACCTGTTCCGCGTCAGTACGGAGCTCAGCGATGAGGAGTTGGCGGAGCGGGTAGCGATCGCCTTCGACGGCTGGGCTGGGCTTTCACTTGGAGACGTGCGCGTCTTCGAGGCGCCGAGCGACGAACTCCAGATCACGTCCATGGCGCCACTTTTTCCCGCGCTCAACGTGCTTGTGCTCGGGGATTATGATGAGCCCTTCGGCCTCTCCACTGGACTCCCTGGCATCGCAACGAAGCACGGGACCAGCGGAAGCGGCGTGCTTTGGGGCACCACGGATGACGTTCTCTCCGACGCCAACGTGCTGCGCCACGAGGCCGGCCACTTCGCGGGGCTGTTCCACACCACCGAGTGGACCCCAGGGGAGGAGGACCCACTCTCTGATACGCCAAGTTGCGCCGACGTAAATGGCCTCGAGGCATGCCCTGACTTTTCGAACGTCATGTTCCCATTTGGCGCCACAACTCCCGGTGAACTCACCGCTCAACAAGCGCGCGTGGTTCAGGGGAGTGCCCTCTACCGTGGCGTGTACGCCCCCGGCGAAGAGCCGATGACCCCGTACCCCGCAGCGGCGACCACCAAGTCGTTCACTGGAGAGGCCCCACGCTTCCGAACGCTGGAGGTTCCGCAGCCCACTCGGCGGCTCGATCCAGCGGCTCGCGCTTGGGCGGAGGACCTCACCCCGCGGCAGTACTCCATCGCCGCCGGATTGGTGTGCGGCGAGCTCGGCCTGACGAAGTCGGCCGAGCTCGTCGAGGCGCTTGACGATGAGGTCGTCGCACGAATCCTGAATGATCCGCGCGCGCCGCGGCACGTCAAATCACGGCTCGCTGGACGTCAGCGGCGTTGAGTCACGTCACGTCATGACGGGGACGCCTGCGCGCTCGCAATGGCTTCGCGCGGCGTCCCCTGCGTGCAGCAACTGTGCGGCCGATGGCAGCCGCCTCAATCGCAGGAATTGGCCTCGCCGCAGCCCACCAAGTTATCGGTGATTTGCGCTGCAGCACTTGCAGTCAGCAAACAATCGCCGACGTACTTTGTCCCCGGCGCCGGACCATCACTGACAACGGGCCGAGGCGGAACGATCAGCCGTACGTTTGGATCGAGCCGAGGCTCCACCGTCGCAATGTGGACAGAGACGCTCACGGTCGGTTCGCCCCCTGGCGCACGCCACTCACAGCTGCCCTGCCGAATCTCCTTCTCGCACTTGTCGCCAGCCCCATTTTCACATTGCTCGCAAGCGAAGGCGTTAAAGAGCTTGCTCGTGCAAGCGTCCTTGGCCGTCTGCCCCACCAGGGTCTTGAGCGCCTCGTCTTGGGCTGAACCGAACGATGCACAGACTTCCGGTAGATCCGCCTCTGCGGCTTCCTTGGTGTCGTATTCTTTGGCCGCATAACCTGGCGTCTTCGACATCCACTGCTGCTGAATTTGGGTGCCGCCGTCGACGACATTCTGGGGAAACTCGCTGCCGTGCAGCGATTGGTCGACAACGCGAAGTCCTGCGCCCCCGCACTGAAGGAGAGCGGTCGCAGCCTGAGCCGCGCTGTCCACCTCTTCCGAGTCGTCTTGCTCCGTAGCGTCGAGCTCCGCGCAGCCGGCCGAGAGCAAACAACCGAGAATAACCGTTAGCGAGCAAACTAAGTGATTGGCACTGAAGTTCCACCGAAGGTGGATGCAGCAGCAAGAATGACTCGTGCCTTCTTCGAAGAAAACGGCCGCAGGCCCAATTGACCGGTTGACCTGGCACGAGTCATTCATGTTGGAGACCTTTCGGATAAGTGACAAAGCGGGCCGCACCGTCAGACCAGCTGCGGGCTTCGTGCTGATTGACGCGGCGACGATTGAGCAGCGCGAGCGGACGAGGGCTCACCCCTCAATTGCGAGGAAGAGCGCCGAATCGGCTCACCTGATCTCGCAATGTCGAGCTGCCCCCGAGTCAGCAAAGCGTGTACCAACTCCCGTCCGATAACGAGTTCGCAACGCTTAACTGCGAATCCTCGCGTCGTCGCAGCGCCGCACGCTCCGAGCGGCACACATCGTCACAAACACAGTATGCGGGATCATGGGCTGGCGTGAGGTGGCCCCTGCTAGCCTGCCGGTCATGAAAAAAGTCGGCGTATTGGGGTCAGGGCAAGTTGGTGAAGTGCTGGCGAACGGCTTCTTGAAGCATGGCTACGCCGTCATGCGCGGCAGCCGTGAGCCGGAGAAAATGGCGGATTGGAGCAAAGCGGCGGGCGAGCATGCCTCGGTCGGCAGCGTGCAAGAGACCGCGAGCTTTGGCGAGCTCATCGTATTGGCCGTCAAGGGCTCCGCCGCCGAGGCCGCGGTCACGCTGGCCGGTGAAGCACTCGCGGGCAAAACGGTGATCGACGCCACCAACCCGATCGACAACGCTCCGCCCGAAAACGGCGTCTTGCGCTACTTCACCGGCCCGAACGAGTCGCTGATGGAGCGCCTGCAGAAGCAGAGCCCCAGCGCCCACTTCGTCAAAGCCTTCTCCTGCGTGGGCAACGCCTTCTTCGTCAATCCGGACTTCGGCGGCATCAAACCGACGATGTTCATTTGTGGTGATAGCGCCGAGGCGAAGAAAGAGGTGAGCACGGTGCTCGACCAATTTGGTTGGGAGGTAGAGGACTCAGGCCTAGCGATCTCGGCGCGAGCGATCGAGCCGCTGTGCATCCTCTGGTGTCTCCCCGGCTTTCGCGAGAACCGCTGGAGTCACGCCTTCAAGCTGCTCAAGAAGTAGCAGCTTGTGCACCGCCTTCGAGATGGCCTAGCGGCGTTCGCGCAGCACGCTGAGGCCGCGCGGGCCATCCACACAGATGCGAAGGCCGGGGAATTTTGGCAAATAGGCGAGCGGCGGTGGCTCTTTGCGACCGCCCTTCGTCACTCGCAAAATGACGGTGTTGGCGTCTAGATCGTAGTCCGCCTGATAGCGACAATCGCCAATATCGACGGTCATCGGGAAGTCGCGTTCAAGCAGCGAAGAAAGCTCGTACGGCAGCTCTGGCGGGAGCAGGTCCTTGGCCGAAAGCAGCGCGAGATCCTCGCCGCTCTCCACCCCGAGCTCGAGCAGCCGAGCGAGCACCCAAGCCTCGAGCGATAGAGCAGTAAAGCCCGCTGCTGTAGAGAACCCGGGGTGGTTACGCTTCGCCAGCTTGGCAGCGAGCGCATGCTGCGCGACGCGTTCGCGGCTGAGCGTGAGGGTCTGTTGCGCCTTGAAGAGACTCCCTCGTAGGAACAGCTCCGCGAGCGCTGCCCGGGCCAGTGCGCCCTGCGGCACTTCGTCGCGCGTAGCGATCACCCGCTGGGCGTAAACCCTCTCAACCTTCGCCAACACCTTTCCACTCTCGAGCCGCACCGCCCCCAGCTGGTCCTGACCCAGCCCAGCCTTCACAACCACCGAGAATGGCACCGCTGCAGCGCAGGTCACGAGCAGCCGCGTATCTTTGCCTGCACCAAAGGAGCGAGTCTCCAACACGACAATCGCCTCGAGCTCGCGCAAGCGTCGCAGCGCCGATTCTCGCGCAAGCCCTAGCTCGGTGCCGCCGTTGCTAAACGCCAGCTCCTGGCCGCGGCTCCGAACGATGTGCACCACCCGAGGATCGGCCGCGATCGCCGCCGAGAGGAGGGCGTCGCGGTCCAGCTCGGTGCGCGGCTCATCGACCATCAAGCCGAACTCGCGGCGCAAGCGGATGCGCGTCCGTTGAGCCTCCTCCCAGGCGCTGCGCAAAAGACCGTACACCTCGGGGCGCTCGGCGCGCACCGCTCGCACCAAGGCCGTAACATCACAGCCGGACCGCCGTAGCTCCTCCTCCGGCTCCTCAGCGCCGCTGCGAAAAAGCGGGCGGCCAGCAGCAAGCGCCGCCACAAGATCCAAAGCGTCCTCGAGACAGCCGAGTCGCTTGGCCTCGATCAAGAGGCGTGCGTGCGCCGCGTCGATCGGCAACGCATGCAGCGCAAGGCCGCGCTCATTGACCGAGCCGTCCGCGGCCAGCGCGCCCCAAAGCGCTAGTTCGGCGCGTGCATCCGCTAATGCATAATCTTTGGCAGGGTCCAAGAGCGGGAGTTGCTCGGGCTTTTCACCCCAGACCGCGGCCGAGAGTACGAGCGGCACCAACGACTCACGGTGAATCTCCGGCAGGGTGAGCTTGGCTAAGGCGGCAGCAGGACTCCAAAGCCTGTAGCTCACGCCGGCGGAAGTACGCCCTGCGCGACCGCTGCGTTGTGCAGCCGAGTCCAAAGCGATAGGCGCTAACATCAAGGAAGCTCGCCCATCGCGATAGCGGGTCTGCTTGACCAGCCCAGAGTCAATCACCACACCCACGCCTGGAATGGTGATTGACGTCTCCGCGACGTTGGTCGCCAGGATCACCTTGCGCCGCGAGGTAGCGACAAACGCCGAGCGCTGCTCCTCGAGCGTGAGGCCGCCATGTAGCGGCATGAGCGAATAACGATTCCTGGCTTGGAGCAGCCGAAAACAAGCGTCGATCTCCGGCTTACCCGGCAAAAATACCAGCACGTCGCCTGGGTCGTCTTGGCTTCGTTCGAGCGCAACCAACACCCGCTCCGCGAGCTCCGCCGACTCCGGCAGCAAGCTGCGCGTTGGTAGATAGTGGGTTACCACCGGGAAGGTGCGCCCCTCGGCTACTAGGTATTGCCCATGCAGATGACTCGCCACGCGCTCGCCGTCCAAGGTCGCGGACATCACCATAAGCTTGGGTGCCTGATCGGGTGCGGCGCGCCGCCGCTTAAGTAGCAATCCGAGCAGCAGGTCCGACTCGATGCCGCGCTCATGAAATTCATCGAGCACGACCGTGCCGGCCGACTCGAGCAGCGCCGCGTTGCGCAGCGCGATCCCCGGCGTGGCGAACACGATGCGCGTAGCCGCGGAATAGCGCGAGTCATCACGGACGGCGTAGCCAACGCCCTGCCCAAGCGGCGTCTGCTCGAGCTCGGCCACTCGCGCGGCCAGGCCTTGACACGCGATTCGGCGCGGCTCGATTACCAACACGCGGCCGGGGCACCAACGCGGCACCTCGGTCGACTTGCCCGAACCGGTCGGCGATGAGACCACGACCGGGCCGAGCGCGAGCGCTGCCAAAAGCGACTCGCGAATAGCGGCGACGGGGAGCTCGTGCGATGCCGTCATCCGGCCCGATCGGTACGCCTGCACAACACGCTGGCACTGTCGCAGTCGGCCTCCACCGCTGCAAGCCCGTTGGTGCTTCGCCCTTGGCCCGAGTCATTCGGCTAGACTCGGGCGCCATGAGCGACACGCTTCCGGTGGTAGATTTTCGCGAGCTTGCGGCAGGAGAGAGCGGGTTTCGGTCGTTTGCGCAGAGCTTTGGAGACAGTCTCTTTCACTACGGCTTCGGCGTCGTGGCCGAGCACCCCCTGAGCGCCGCGCGCATTGAAAGCGCGTTCGAGCGTTGTCGCGAGCTTTTCGCTTTGCCCGAACAGACAAAGCTTGGTTACGTCGTGCCGGAGAGTCACGGCAATCGCGGCTACGTACCCTTCGGTGGCGAGCGAGCTCTAGGCGCCCAAGCCGCCGACCTGAAGGAGTTCTTCCACGTAGGCCAGGAAGAGCGCCCAGAAGGGAGCCCGCTCTTACCGAACGTCTGGCCGGGGGAGGTCCAAGGCTTCCGTGACGAGCTTTTATCGCTGTATCGCTCCTTCGAGCAGGTCGCCCAGCAGCTCTTGCGGGCCATCGCGCTGTACTTGGATATGCCCGAGGAGACCTTCGCCTCGATGGTCGTCGGCGGGGATAGCATATTACGCCTGATTCACTATCCACCCGTAGGGGCGGACGCGGCGCCCGGAGCCGTGCGGGCCGGTGCACATGAGGACATCAACCTGATCACCCTGCTCGCCGAGGGCACCACCGGCGGGCTCGAGTTGCAGCGCAAAGACGGCTCGTGGATGCCGGTGCGCTCGCTGCGCGGTCAGCTGGTGATCAACGCCGGGGATATGTTGCAACGAGCCACGCACGGCCGGATCCGCTCGACCACCCACCGGGTGACCAACCCGAGCGGTCCCAATCAATCGCGCTATTCCCTCCCCTTCTTCACCCACCCGCGGCCGGAGGTGATGCTGGTGCCGATGCAGCCCCCGGCCAGCTGGGAAGGGCCAGCGCTACCAGCGGTCAGCGCCGGCGACTTCCTGAAGGAGCGACTGGCCAAGATCAAAGCCGGCTGACGTAGCGACGACGTGGCTACGGAAAGATGACGAAGCCCACCGCCGAGATGATCAGGTTGAGGATGATGACGGCGAGCGACGAGTTGACGACGGCGCTCGTCGTGGCCCAGCCAACACCCTCAGAGCCGCCGTGGGTGGTGAGCCCGGAGTGCGCCGATACGACTGGGATGGCGGCTCCGTAGGCGATGCACTTGGTGAGGCCGACCGTGAGGTCTCCGGCGTCCACCATCTGCAGGTTGAAGAAGGTCTGCGGCTTGAGGTCGAACATGGCGTAGCCAGTGAGCAGGCCGGCCAACATGGCCACCCCCGCCGACCACACGATCAGGATCAGCGTCATCACCACGCTGGCGATGAAGCGCGGCTTGACCAGAAAGTCGATCGGGTCGGCGGCGCTCATCTTGAGCGCGTCCACTTGCTCGGTCACGACCATCGAGCCAACCTCGGCGGCGATGCCGGCCCCCACGCGCGTTGCCAGCATCAACGAGCCGATCGAAGCCGCAAGGTCCCGCACGAGCAGCTCGAGGAAGGTCGCCCCCAACATCGAAAGATCAGGCAACACGCGCAGCGTCTGAATACCGGCTTGGTAGACCAGGATCATGCCGATGAAGCCCATCACCACGGTGAGGAAGAACAGGCTCTTGTTGCCGATCTCGTACATCTGCTTGGCCACCGCGCCCGGATCGGTGCGGCCGAAGGCGCAGTAGTAGAGAACACGGACGAAGATCGAATAGAGCTCGCGACCCGTGCGGAATAAGCCGAGCGCCCCGGCGCCGATGTTTGCGACGAAACCTCGTTTCTTCATGGCAAGGTGAAAGAGACGAAGTAGTCGAGGATGAAGATGCCGGTCGCCGAGGCCACGACGGTAGCGTTGACGGCGCGACCGACGCCGGGTGCACCGCCGGTCACGCTAAGGCCGAACTGGCAGCTCGCGAGGGCCATCACGATGCCGAACACGATGCTCTTGACGAGACCGTTGACCACGTCCGAGATGCCCAAGAGACCGCTGGTCAGGCCGTTGTAAAAGAGGCCGGGCTCAACGCCGAGCAGCCCCCAGCCCGCATACGCTGCGCCGATCAGCGCAAGTACGTCGGCGAAGACGGTGGCAAAGAACAGCGTCACCACGATCGCCACGGTTCGCGGAGCGACGAGAAAGCCGATCGGATCGATCGCGAGCACGCGCAAGGCGTCGATCTGCTCCGTCACGACCATGGTGCCGAGCTCGGCCGTGTTGTTGGCGCCGACGCGACCGTTGATCATCAGCGCCGTGAGCAGCGGGGCGATCTCACGCAGCGTGCCGAAGCCTGCGCCCCAGCCGAGTAGACCATGCGCACCAAAGCGCAATACCAGCGGGGCGGCCTGCAACACCATGATCGCGCCGGTGAAGAGCGCGGTCACGATCACGATCGGAATGGAGCGCACACCCATTCGCTCGAGGTTGCGGAGCAGCTCGAGGCCGTCGAACCTGAAGGTGACCAGCCGGTGCAAGACCTTGAAGCCGAGGATGGTCATGCCTCCGGCGGTGGTGGCCGTGCTGAGTACGTTCTCCCCGAGGCTCGCCAAGAAGCCCGGGGATTTGTCGGTACTCTCGACAGCTCCACTCATGGCGGCGCATCCTAACCGAAAGCCCAGCGTTTCCTATTCGAAAGGGCCCTCGGCACGCCCATTGATGAACTGATCGATCACCGGGTCGGTGCTGGCTTTGAAGTCGTCACGGCTGCCCAGCGCCCGGACGAAGCCCTGGTAGAGCATCACGATGCGATCAGCGATGGTGAAGATGCTGATCAGATCGTGGCTGACGACGATGCTGGTTACGCCCAAGGTGTCCGAGAGTTCGCGAATCAGCTTGTCCACGCGGCGAGCGCTGACCGGGTCCAAGCTGGTGGTCGGCTCATCGAACAGGACGTACTTGGGATCGAGCGTGAGCGCCCGCGCGATAGCGACACGTTTGCGCATGCCGTCGCCGAGCTCCGGTGGGAAGCGATCGGCGAAGTCCGCCATGTGCACTTGCTTGAGGCGCTGACGCGCTTCGGAGAGGGCTTCCTTCATGCGCATGCCCTTGTGCTTGCGCAGCGGCAACGCCACGTTTTCGGCGCAGGTCATCGAATCGAAGAGCGTGGAGTGCTGGAACACCATCGCGCACTTCTCACGGATTGGGTACATCTGCTCTTCGGTGAACTTGCTGATCTCTTCACCGTCGAGATGAATCTCACCCTCGTCGGGGTACAGCAGGCCGACCAAGTGCTTGATCAGCACGCTCTTGCCTACGCCGGAGCCGCCGATGATGAAGAAGACCTCGCCGTCTTGAACGTCGAAACTGACGCCTTTCAAGACAGTTTTGGGGCCGAACGACTTCTTGATGCCGCGAAAGGAGATCACTTGGGCAAGGGCTCGCGCCGGAGCCGAGCGAAGGCGACGCTATCAGGCTGAAGGACGTCTCGCTATGGGCGAGACGAGCTGATACGTTCCCGCGCCGTGGCGAGCTCGCGGTCCATCGAGGTCAAGGTCGGCATTCTCATCCTCTCAGCGTTGGGACTGCTCGCAGCTTTCATCCTGGTGATGGGCGGCATCAACTTCCAGCCGACCTACTCGATCCTGGTCGACTTCGACAATCCGGGCGGTGTGCAGACAGGCGCGCCGGTGAAGATCGCGGGCGTGAAGGTCGGCAAGATCGACGAGGTCAGCTTTCAGGGCGGTCGCATCGACGAAGCGACGGGGCGCCGGCTGCCGCTGGTGCGGATGAAGGTCAATTTGGAGAAGCGTTACCAGGAGAGCATCCGCGAGAACGCGCTCTTTTACGTAACTACGCAGGGCGTGCTCGGTGAGCAGTTCCTGGCGATCGAGCCCGGCTCCTCCGATGCACCGGTTTTGACCGAGAATTCCAAGCCAGTGCGCGGTCTCGACCCGCCGCGGCTCGATATGTTGCTCGCCGAGAGCTACGAACTTTTGCACGGTGCGGTCACGGCCGTACGCGAGAACAAGCAAGAGCTCAGCGAGACCTTCACTTCGCTGCGCACCACACTGAAGGCCACCAGCACGCTGCTCAACTCGAACCAAGACCGGCTCGACCGCATCCTCGCCAACGTGGAGAACGCCACCGTTGAAGGCAACGAGCTGCTCAAGAACGTCAACGACAAATACGTCGACAACCCGAAGATCGAGAAGATCATCGACAACGTAGACAGCGTCTCCAGCCGCGTCGCCGCAGAAACGCCCGCGCTCTTGGCCGACACCCGGGTCGTACTGGCCGACGGCAAGGTGGCGGTGGCCAACACCCGGCGCTTCACCGATTCGATCGCCAACGAGGAGCAGGCTGCCAAAATCAAGAAGGTGGTCGACGACACCTCGACCTTGCTCTCCAAGGCCAACGCCACCGCCACCGACGCTCAGTACATGGTGTCCCAGATGCGTAAAGGGCGCGGCTCGGTGGGGGCGCTGCTGATGGATGAGCAGCTGTTCGACGACCTTCAGGAGATGGTCCGGGACCTGAAACACAACCCGTGGAAGTTCTTCTGGCGGGAGTAGCCCACGCCGCTCTCGACAATCGGCGGCTGGCTCTGTAGCGTCGCGGCCCCATGGCGAAGACGATCAAGGCGCACATCACGGGCACTGTCTGGAAGATCGAAGTCAAAGTCGGCGACACCGTCGACGAGGGCACAGTGGTCGCGATTCTCGAGTCGATGAAGATGGAAATGCCCGTCGAAAGCGAGGATTCCGGCACCGTGACCGCAATTCACGTGACCGAAGGCCAGCCAATCAACGAGGGCGTGGCGATCTGCACGCTGGATTGATCGCGTCGGAGTGGGGCTCGCGAGGCAAACAACGTTTGCATCCCTCCACTCTTTATTGGAATATTCCATGGTCGCTGCGCCTGCGGCGGAGCAGCACAAAAACTCGGTAAGGAGCCTGTCACGATGTCGGAGCAGAAGGAAAGCTCGGTCCTGTTCTCTCTCAAAGAACTGATGAACCTCGAAGAGGATCGCATCAAGACCGAGGAGGACGCCAAAGCCCAGCAGGTGCGTGCTGCAGAAGAAGCCCGCGCGGCTGCAGAGCGCGCCGCGATTCAAGCTGAAGAGGCTCGCATCGCGGCAGAGGCCGAGCGTCGGCGCCTCGATGAGCAGCGTCAGCGTGAAGAGGCCGCCCGGCTCGAGGCCATTCGGCAGGCCGAGGTGGAGAAGGCTCGCTTGGAGGCCGAGGGCCAGACTCGCATGGCAGCTCTCGCGGCCCAGCAGCAGCATGAGCGTCAGCTCGTGACGATCAAGTCGGACCAAAGCAAGAAGACGTTGCGCAACGCGCTCATCGGCGTGGTCGTCGCCGTGTTGGCGATCGGCACTGTGTCCGGCGTGCTCGTCTACAACAAGGCCCAAGAGACGGCGAAGAAGGAAGCTGCGCTGCGAGCTGAAGCAGACGCGACCAAGGCTGAGCTCGACAAGTTGAACTCCGACCTCAAGGCGAAGGCCCAGGCCGTCAAGGATCTCGAGGACGCCTTCGGTAAAGAGAAGGACGAGCGCAAGAAGGCTGAACTGCAAGCGGCGCTGAACCAAGCGAAGGCCGCTGAAGAAGAGACCAAGACGAAGATCACGAAGGTCGGCGGTCCCGCCGCCGGTGGTCCCGCCGCGGGTGGTGATAAGCCGCCGGCCGCCAAGCCGGTTTGCACCTGCAAGTCGACGGATCCGCTCTGCGATTGTCTCTGATCTGTGCTGGATCAGGCTCGATCAAGGCTCGCTGTAGCACTTGACCTCCCCACGCCCGACGAGGCTCTACGCCTCGCTCGGGCGGTTGAGCTTCATGTGGGCGTAGCCAAAGTTGGTTTGGAGCTTTTCATCGCTGCAGGTCCGAGCTTCGTGCAGGAGCTAGCGCGCGGTGAGCAGCAGGTCTTTCTGGATCTCAAGCTGCACGACATCCCGGAGACGGTCGGCCGAGCAGTCGGGCGGGCCTGCGATCTAGGGGTCTCGTACTTGACGATCCACGCTGGTGGTGGGCGAGCGATGATGGAAGCCGCAGCGAAAGCCGCAGCGGGCTCTTCCTTGAGGTTGCTGGCGGTGACGGTACTCACCTCCCTCGGAGAGGATGGGCTGCACGAGCTTGGGGTCACGGGCTCGGTGGAAGCGCACGTGCTCACGTTGGCGCGGTTGGCTGCCGAGAGCGGCATCAACGGCTTGGTGGCATCGCCTCTCGAGCTGACCGCACTCAAAGCGGCGCTGCCGCAGAGCTTTGTGGTGACGCCCGGCATCCGGCCGCAAGGCGGAACGGTGGCCCGCGAAGACCAAACGCGCATCGCCACGCCGGCCTCGGCGATCCGAGCCGGGGCATCAATGTTGGTGGTGGGCAGGCCGTTGCGCGATGCACCGGATCGAGCCAGCGCTGCACAGCTACTAAACCACGAAGTGACGGGAGCGATGGCTTGAGTCGAACAGTGTTTGGGATTCAACCCGTGCGCGAGGCGCTGCGGGTGCATGGGGCGAAAGTAACGTCACTCATCGTGCAAGAGGGGAGCGACAATCCCAAGCTCGCGAGCCTGTTGAAGCTGGCTGAATCGGTGGGCGTCACGATCGCGCCGGCCTCGCGCAGCGAGCTCGATCGGCGCACCAAGGGTGGAATGCACCAGGGCGCCCTCGCGGAAGCGCCGGAGCTCAAGCTTTGGGAGATCGATCATTTGACGGCACGCTTGGCCAAGACCGATGAAGCGCCGCCGCTGATCACCCTGCTCGACGGCGTGATGGACCCGATGAACTTCGGTGCGGTGGTCCGTTCGGCGGTGGCCTTGGGTGCAGGGTGGATCGTATTTCCGGAGCATGGAGCAGCACCGCTTACGGCGGCGACCTTCCGTGCCTCGGCCGGTGCGATCGAACATGCGACGTTGTTCCGTGTGCCCTCGCTGCTCCCGGCGATGCACGCCATCCACGACGCCGGCGGAACCACCGTCCTGCTCGAGGGCTCAGCCGAGCAGACGCTCGAATCGATCGATCTGACGGGTATCGTCGGGCTGATCGTTGGGGCGGAAGACAAAGGCGCCCGCCCAGCCGTGCGCAAAGCCGCCAGCGTGAAGGCGCGCCTTCCGATGTCGGGAGCTGTTCAGTCGCTCAACGCGTCGGTGGCGGCCGCGTTGGCCCACTATGAAGTCGGGCGCCAACGGCGAAGTGCGAAGTAATTACAATCACTTGGAGACCAAGCTCAAAGCAACGATTGAGCTCGTCTTCGACCCGGCTCTAATTACAATTGCCCACATGAACGCTCGCTGCCTACTTTGCAGCTAAAATCCATTGAATGGAATGGCTGTTCGCTCCAAGCGCATCGCCAAATGCGTTGCAATATCAAAACATTAGAACCCAGAGATCATTACGGCTGTGAGGGCTTGCCGTTCGCTTCATGCACTGGGCGAGGATTCTGAGGATCAGCTGTTTCTGCGCAAAACGAGGCGAAAGCTCTGGAGAGCAAGTGTGCAGTCCTCGAGCGTGGTTCCCTCCCCCAATGAGATGCGCACCGCCGCCCTAGCCCGCTCGCGACCGAAGCTGTGTGTGATCACGGGAGACGGTTCAGCCGTGCCGGCGCTGCAAGCCGATCCAGAGGAGACATGAACGTCCTCCAGATCGAGGGCTGCACATAGCTCGGGACCTTTCCAACCAGCAAAAGAAAGGTTCAGAACGTGAGGGGCCCGCGCGCCGCTACCAGCGTTGAGTTCACACTCGGCCAGTTCACGAAGTGCTTCGTGAAGCAGGTCGCGCAAGCGCGCCACAGCGGCGTAACGCTCGACCATCGCGGGCGCCCGGTGAAGCGCCGCCGTGAAGCCTGCACACGCGATCGGGTCTTGCGTGCCTGGCCGAACGCCGCGCTCTTGGGCTCCACCGCCGAACACCGGAGCGAGCTTGAGACCGCACTTCACCGCTAACGCCCCCACGCCTTTGGGGCCGCGCAGCTTGTGCGCCGCGACCGTAATCAGGTCGATGCCGTGAAGCAGCTCAGTGGGGAGGCGCCCGAGGTGTTGCACCGCATCGCAGTGGAGCAGCACGCCGCGAGCATCGCAAATCCGACGCGCCTCTTGAATCGGCTGCAGCGCACCGGTCTCGTGATTGACCGCCTGCAGCGAGACCAGCTTCACCGCCGCACCGTGGGTCGCGAGAGCCTGCTCCAGCTCGGCCACGTCGATGGCGCCCGACTCGCCAGCCGAGAGCCGCACCACCGTGACTCCGCGCGCCTCCAATCGCTCGGCCGTGCGCAAGATGCTCGGATGCTCAATCGCCGAGGTGATCAGCACGGAGCGCTCGGCGAGCACGCTCTCGGTGAAGAGACCGAGCAGGGCGAGGTTGTTCGCCTCGGTGCCACCGCCGGTCAGAATGACGTCGCGCGGGTCAAAGCCCAGGAGCAGGCCGACGGCCTCGCGCGCACTCTCGATGTAGCGCCGGGCGGCCCGACCAGCGCCGTGCACGCTGGCCGGGTTGGCCCAACCGTCGCGAGCTGCGGCCGACATCGCCGAAAGAACTTCGTCGGCCGGCGGTGTTGTTGCGTTCCAGTCTAGATAGACCACGCAAGGCTTTGTAGCATGCTGACCATGAAGCCCACCCGCCTCGCCGCATGCTTATTCGCGGCGACGCTACCTCAACTCGGTTGCCAGTTCATTTTCGGCATCAACGAGTACGAGACCGGCGAGGGTGCGGGCGCTGCAAACCCGAGCAGCAGCGGCGGGAACGCAGGAGAGAACGCCGGGGGCAGCGGTGGCCGCGGTGGCAACGGTCCAGGGCCGGGAAGCGGTGGGGGTGGAGAAGGCGGCAGCGGTGGATCATGCAACTGTACCGACGGAGATGGCTGGACGTACGTGTCCGCGCCCCTGATCGCGGACCTCGGCTCGGAGCCCACCTCGTGCGGTGGAAAGCCGCGACTCGACCTTTACTTTGGCGAGCCGGAGTTGACGTGTTCCGCCTGCTCAGCCGTGATCGACTCGGGCAGCTGCAGCTCCACGCTCACGTGCTTCGACGACAATAATTCATGCACTGGTAATCAACCCGCACCCAGCTTGAGCACCAGTTGCCAACTGATAATCTCGGGCATCGACGTCGTTGATAGCTGCTCGGTGAGTCCACCTACCAGTGCCGGATGCAACCCAGGCACAAGCTCACTGCAAGGCACGGCTGAGCTTCGCCAAGTGCTCTCCTTCTGTCAGGGTTGCAGCGAAGACTGCGCGGCAAACGTCTGCGCCGTTCATGACGAGGCTGAAACCGTCTGCCCGGAGGGGCTCACTGAAGCCTACCTCTTGCGAAGCGCAAGCGCAGGCACCGCCACTTGCGACGAGTGCACTGCCAACCCTTCGTGCTTACCGGCGTTCTATCTCGCGGCGCCTTTTGGCGAGTGTGACATCCCTGCTTCGGGGTGCGTCACGAACGTCTCAGGCGCGAAAAAGGCGGAAGTCTCGACCAACTGTAACTCCAATCACCCCGAGCCCTACGCTCCGACCTTCCAGCCTGGCGGAACCCAGCGGACGGTATGCTGCAGCGCGAGCCTCGACCCGGCGCTCGACGCCTATCGTTTGCCTTGAGAGGATCCCACGCATGACGACGAAGTACGCGGTGCTACTGCTTGCGGCCTGCTCATCCAACGTTGGGGAGCTGTTCGGTGAGGCCGGCGGTGGCTCGGCCGGCAGCCCAGCGGCGGGCGGCGCGACGAGCACTGGTTCGGGCGCAAACACGAGCAACGGCGCGGGTGGTGAGGGAGCCGGACCGAGCTCCGGGTCGGGTGCCGGGTCGAGTGGAACCGGCGCAGCGACCGCCGCTGGCGGCGCTGCGGGCGCGAGCGGGACAGGTGGAGCCCCCAACGGAGGAGGCGGCAGCGCGAACACGGGCGGCGCGGGCGGCTCGCCCAACAACCCCTGCCTCACCGGCTTCGACTGTGACTCGGGAATTTGCGTCAACCAACAATGCCAAGACGGCTCGCTCGGCTCGCCTTGTTTGACCGGCTTCGATTGTGAATCAGAGACGTGCGTCAACCAGCAATGCCAAGACGGCTCGCTCGGGTCACCGTGCCTCAGCTTCTTCGACTGCCAGTCGGAGATCTGCGTCAACCAGCAGTGCCAAGACGGCCTACCCGGATCACCGTGTCTGAGCGACTTCGACTGCGAGTCGGAGGATTGCAACGGCAACGTGTGTAACTGAGGCGGGCCTGCTGGGGGTGGCTCAGGGGAGCATCGACTGATTGGCTGGCGCAAACTGGTCCTAGGGGTCGCGAGGCGATCGCGTTGCTGTGTCATGTTTGTTTGGAGCGCTGCTCGACCACGCCGACAGGCGGCAAGCTTCGCCAGCGCGGTCGCTCTGCTGACCAACGCATCCCTGGAAGAAAGAGTGGCTGGAGGCACGTCGTGGGCACGCTCGACGCTCGTGAACTCGGCGGCGGCCAAGACAAGAGCAGGCGTCTACTAAAACCGACCTTCGACCCCGAGCCCCAGCGGGCCAACCCGCAACGACACCGTGGGCTCGCTCGGCTCAGCGGCCGGCTCCGAACCCGCCTCACTCGCGGCCTCCTCGTCGCCCGGCTCGGTGAGGACGATCACCAAGCCGACGGTGAAGGCCGCTGCGCCGGTGGCGAACAGCACGTTGGTTAGGTTCGCAAACAGCTCCGCCTCCGTACGAAGGTCCGAATCACAGTCACGCTGCGTCGGGCAGGTGTCCTCCAACTCGCTGCGTTTGGACCACGCAAAGCCCGTCGTCACGCCCCCGGCCAGCCCCGCCGCGATGCCAAACGCGCCCGTCGTCAACCCGGCGATCATGCGCCCAGAGATCGGCTTGGACACAACCGTGGGCTCGGGCTCCGGCGGCTTGTCCGCGAGCGGCGGTAAGAGCACGTTGGTGAGGTCCTTCGGTTTGGCGGTGAACGGCACCTCGATCGGCAGCTTGCCCGGCGCCTCGAGCTTGACCACCTGCGGCCCCGGATCGATCGGCAGCTTGGCGCCCAGGCTGTCCTTGGTCGAGCTGATGCCGCCACGGAGAATGCTCAGCCCTTCGGGTGGATCGACCATCGAGAGACGCACATACGCAAGCTCGGGCTCGAGCTTCTTGGCCTCGCCATCGGCAAACACAGCGCGACGCTCGTCGTTGCGGCGGCGAAACTCGCGAGCGGTCTCGAGGAACTCTCCCCACGCAGTGGCGGTCTTGCCCTCGAGCCGGTGACACTCCGCGATGTTGAGCAGCGTGCCGGGCGCAGCATCGAGCCGGTAACTCTCAGCGAACATCGGGCAGGCGTCAGCGCGATTACCCTGATCCATCATCGTGCGGGCGCGCTTGAAGAGCGCCTCCGCGGCAGCTGGATCTCGTTTGGGCTCGGCCTGCGCCCACGCCTCACCCACAGGCAACGCCATGCCCAGCCCAACCAGCATCAAAAACAATGCGCGACTAACCATCGAGTTCCATCGGGGCACGTACTGCAACGCGGATCGTGAAGGCAGCGCCGGGAAGCGCGACACCTTCAATCACTTGAGAAGAGGGGCTCTCGATGCGGACGTCTCCACCCAAGCCTCGACAGGTGCGGCGCACGATCGCCAGACCGACACCGACACCTCCCTGCTCGCGGGTGACCGAGCCATCCACTTGGATGAACGGCTCGAAGATGCGCTCGAAGTCGCCCACCGCGATGCCGCCCCCCGAATCAGCCACACACAGCTCGTAGGCGCTGGCCGTGCGTGTAACGCGGACGCCCACAGCGCCGTGTTCGGGCGTGAACTTCGCCGCGTTCTCCAGCACGTGCACCATCGCGCGTTGCAACCGATCTGGATCGCCGTAGCCGGGCAGCGGGCCGCGCGGTAGCTCCTCGACCAAGGTCTGGTTTCGCTCGGCGAAGCGATCCGCGACGCTGGCGATCGCGCGCCGGGTGGTGTCGAGGAAATCGTACTCACGCAGGGCAAAACGCAGCCGGCCGGTCTCGAGCCCAGTGACGTCGAGCAGGTTGTCGAGCACGGCGCGCAGCCGCTTTACGCAACCATCCATCGCCACCAGCGCCTTGTGCTGGCCCTTCGTCACCGGACCGAGATCCTCGTCGACGAGCAGCTTGAGGTAACCGACGATCGGCGTCATTGGCGTGGCCAGCTCGTGGCTGATGTTGCGATAAAATTCGGTGCGGGCCAACGAAAGCTCGCGAAGTCGGGCATTGGCCGACGAGAGCTCGGCGATCTTCAGCTCGAGGTGCCCGACGATGCGCTGACTCTGCTCGCGCAGCATCTTCTCCTCGAGATCCGCCGACGAGGGCATCTCGCGAGCACCGCGCAGGTAGCGGGCGATCAAATTGGCGAAGGTGCGCGCCTCGATCGGCTTTTGGATGAAGCCGGTACAGCCAACGGCCAGGCTCGTATCGCGATCGCCCTCGGCGGTGATCGCCACGATCGGCACGCGGCCCAAGGAGGCCTCGCCGCGCAAGCGCAACGTCACTTCGAAGCCGTTGAGGCCAGGAATGTTGAGATCGACGAGCACGAGATCCGGCTTGATCGCGCAGGCGAGCCGCACGCCCTCAATACCGTCCCCGGCGTCAATGACCTCGTGGCCGGCCGAACTCAGGAGCTTGCGCACCAAAAGGCGGTTGGCAGCATCGTCTTCGATGTGCAGGATTCGCGACATGGTGGCGCTTGGAAAGCGGGGCCGAGCGTACCCTCCTTTGCACGGAACAGCCACCGCCTGGTGGAGCGGCCTCACCTTGGCCGCCACGACCGGCGTTGCAGCCGGCTTCGCGCTTTCGGTCGAGGCCACTCCGATCGTGGGGCTTTTCGCGTGGGCGCCGCTATTTCTAGCGCTGCGAGGCGCAACCGCGGCGCGCGCGTTGGTTCAAGGCTGCACAGCGGGCCTGCTCTTGACGCTGATTTCGACGAGCTTCGTTTTGGACAGCGCCGCAGCCTATTTTGGTTCGGCTTTCGTCGGCGTTTTGGCGTGGACTGCGGGTTCGCTGCTGGTTTCACTCGGCGTTGGGCTCGCCTGCGCGTTGGGCTGCCTCCTCGGGCGCGCACGGCAAAGCGAGGCGCTGCTCGCATCCCTCGCCCTCACGGCGTTCGAACGCGTTTGGCCGCACCCCCTTCCCTATCCCTTCGGCATGACGCTCGTGCCGTGGGGACCGCTCGTGCGCGGCGCGGCCGTCTTCGGGGTCAGCGGGCTTTCGCTGGCGGTCTTCCTCGTCGGGGCGGCTACGGCGAGCCTCGCGCATCGGCTGCAGAATCGGCGGGCGACGCCCTCGCGTATCACCGAATTCGCAGCAGCAGCGGCGCTCGCGAGCCTGCTCGTTGGCGGTGCGTTCACGTCGTCGACGTCGCTCGCGAGCCGCCCGCTGCGCGTGCGCCTCGCGGGCTCAGCGCGACCAGCCGAGCAAGCGACGGCATCGGTGACCGGCCCGAGCGAGCCGCAACCCATCGACCTTTTGGTGCTGCCCGAATCCACCTTCGAGCAGACGTTGGCGGCCGAAGACCTCGGCCCGCTGGTGGAAGCGTTGCTCGGGCCGGAGCACCCTGCGGTGCTGGTTGGCAGCTCGGTGCGGGAAGGCGGCAGCACCTTCAACCGCGCGCTGCTCGTGGTGCCCGGCGGCGCAATGCGCCGTTACGACAAGCGTCAACTGCTGCCTTTCGCCGAACGCGGCGTGCCTTTCGCGAGCAGCGCCGACTACACGCCGGGCGAGCGAGCCGAGATCATGAGCGTCGAGGGGACGCCTTTTGCGACGAGCATTTGTTACGAGAGCCTGTTTGGCGAACCGACGCGCGCAGCGTTACGCAGGGTGAACGGCCGCTTCCTCGTGAACCTGGCGAACGACGGCTGGTTCAACGACGCACGCCCAATCGAGGCGCAAATTCGCGCGTTGCAACTGCGCGCGATCGAAAACGGCGTACCGGTCGTGCGCGCGGCCCGTCAGGGCGTGAGTGTGGCCATCGCTGCCGACGGCACCCTGGCGGCGCGCTCCTCGCGCGGTGAGGACCTCGACGTGGAGCTGAGTCCGCAGGCGGCGGGTACGCTCTATGCGCGCTTCGGCGATGGGCCGCTACTACTTGCGGGGACCCTGCTCGTCGGCTGGCTGATCCGCCAGAGGTGGATACAGCAAACAGCTCGACGAGCGAACCGACTCTCGGCGGAAGGCCCGCAGCTCCTTGGAAGGGAGCGCCAGCCGAACGTCGGTCAGGCGGGGGTTTTGTAAGCCTTCTTGAAGCGCTTGGCGTCCGCGAACATGTCGTCATTCGTGAACACGTAGGTCGCGAACTCGTGTTTGGCGTTGCGGGCGAGCTCAGCCAACCGCTCGATCGCCGGGTCTTCGTAGCGAGACTTGCGACCAGCAGGGCCGTGAAGCCGGTAGTAGGCCTCCTTCAGCTTGGAGATGCCTTGCGTCAGCGGATCCCGCGAGGAAAGAGCGCCGACCTCGTGCGCGAGGTTGTCACACTCATCCGAGTCCCAGCCGGGGCCGGGCTCAAAAACCACCCGCTCGAACCGCTTTTTGACCGAGGCCAAAAACTCCTGCAGCGTGGCCTTGTTGGCGCGGTTCTGTTGGAACTCGGGCGGACCGATGAAAACCGCCGTCTTCGCGTTGAGCTCGGTGCCGATGCCTTCCAACGTCTTCAAAGCAGTTTCGATGACCTTTCCGCCTCGAAACCCTTCCTGACCGATGTCCCTCGCACCCAGCAGAGCGAAATTGAAGTCGCCCGGCGCCTCGCGCTTCCAACGCCGAACTGTTCCCTGCCCAGGCGTTTCCTGGACTTCGACGAACATGAACTCTTTGAAGTAACGCGTTGGCGGGACCGGAAACCCAGCGCACCCGACCATTATCATTGTGCGTCGCACCTTACTGCACATCGCGGCGAAGAACAAACGACTCGTGCAGCGATCATCGACTGACAGCCCCTCCCCGCTTCGACTTGCGAGCGGTTCCTGCGGCGGGTGGTGGCTTCAAGCGAGAAGCCTCGCGCTTCTTCACTAGCCGGTCATGCCGCTTACTGACGAGCGCCTCGGCCTCGCCGGTGCCCTCACGTAACACCAACAGCGCTCGGTCGAAGTCTTTGGCGTGATGCTCGTAAAGCTTCACGAGCTCTTTGCGCACCGCACGCGTGGCGAGCGAAAGCGGCTGGTCGAGCGGGTCCTCGTCGCGCAACAAGGCAGCCAACGCCTGTTCATAGCGGTGAAGCGCGGCCGCCTTGTCACCACGGGTACGTGCGACCTCTGCGGCTACCGAGAGCGCGCCGCCCGAGGCGCTCTTCTCCAGCGCGACGCTCGACCAGCTTGCTGCGCGTTCAACCGCTCGTACTTTGGACCGAGCTTCATCGGGAAGCGCCGCGTCCTCCGCGCGTTGCTCCCCGAACTTTTCGCGCAGCGCGCGCGTACCGACGATCTTGTTGGCCACGCGCGCAGCCATCGCCAGATCCTCCGGGTGGACGCCCTGCTCGAGCGCCTCACCGTAAAGGCCCACCAGACTGATCATGCTCAGCACGTCGAGCTCGTTGTGCTCGAGCACACCGGCCAGCACGTCCCCGTCCCCAGTGCGCACGTAGTGCCAATAGATCGCCGCGATCTCAGCGCCCTCGACGTCGCCCACGCGATCACGCCCGAGCACCTGTGACTCGATGCTCTTGAGCGAACAGGAGCTGAGCCGATGGCGGTGGAGCCTGCGAGCCACATGCAACAAATCCAAATGCACCGGCTCGGAGAGCGGCCTCACCCGATTGAGCACCGCCCGCGAACGAAGCAGCGGCAAATCGAAGGTTTTGCCGTTGTAGGTGATGACGCAGCTGGCCGCGCGCAGCCGCCGTTCGAGGTGCAGCAACATCGCTCGCTCTTCAGCGAAGGTCCGCAACAGCACCTGCTCGACCACGAAGTGTTCACCCTCGTGGTACGCGAGCCCGAGCAGAAACGGCACCGTCCCGGTTCCGCCCATCAGCCCGGTGGTCTCGGTGTCGAGGTAAAGCGCGCGGCTGAAATCCGTCTCGGCGAGGCCCGGCTCGAGCGCGAGCAACGCGAGAATGGTTGGGTCCGCCTGCAAGGCGCCCCAGAGCGGCGCGTGGCCCACGCGATGGCTCAGCGGAGCTTTGCGACGACGTACAAACAGCCGCTCGTCTTCTTCGCCCACAGTCTCGTAGGCAAACTCGACCAGCGCCTCGCTGACGAAGGGCAGCACCTCTTCGGTATCGGTGCGCTCGGCGTAGGGCTGATCTTCATCGAGCAGGCCGGGGTTGGGCTGCAACAAGCTCTGAATGCGCTCGCGCAAGGCCTGCAACGTGGGCACGTTGGGCTTGCTGTTTGGGCCAGCCTCTTTGAGGGGCGGAAGCGCCTCCAGCTTGCTCGCGAACTTGGACACCTTACCAGCCATGCACGGCCGGCTAGAGTGATGGGATGTTCAGGTCCCGTCAACAGAGAAGGCTGGGATCCCTGCGGCTCTCGTCTCAATAGAATTGGACGCAGCAAGAGTCCTGCATCACGCAGCCGACTTCAGCCGTGTCCTGGCACGTGCCGAGCTCAACCTCGTCGACGAAGCAACGGCAGCTGAAGGTGAAGTCTGCGTTCTCTTCGCATTCAATCGAGGCGGCTTGCCCGTTGAGACATTGACCGGTGCTGCCGCAACCTGAACCGCCACCCGTGAACACCGAAGACGTACACAAGGTCGGGGAGTGTTTGGCAAGACAAGAACTCACCGACGCAGCCTCCGCCACGCAGACGTCGTCAGGAGCGTCGCAAACCTCGTCGAAGTACGGAGTCCGACACTCAACCGCGGCGTTCAACTCCTCGAGGCAATTTTTCTCGACAGCGTTGCAGTACTTGACGCAATCCGGGGTCGCACACACCGGAAGCTCGCACGCCTGCTCGCACAGCGTCGGCCCCGAGCCACCGTCCCCAACGCTCCCACCCTCACTGGCTTGCCCGCCGGAGCCGGAGCCGCCGGCTCCACCGCCTCCAGCGTCAACGAGCACGTCGCTTGAGCAGCTTGCAAGAGCCCAGCTGCATAAAAGAAGAAGGCCGAAACGGACGATTTGGCTGTGCTCACTCGCGCGCATGCCGACGATCTAGTCGACCCGCCGACGTCACGAGAAGCGGTAGAATGCACCGCAGCCGCAAAAGCGATGTCCTGGACTTCACGCTGTTCGGTCCAAACAGAGTGGCACGCTTCGCTAGGCACGGTCGACAGAGAAGGCTCGCAGCCTAGGCATGAGCCCATCGACGGCTGCCTCGAGCTCGGCCAGCGATCCCTCGTTCCATAGGACGAGATCGGCGCGTTCGAGTTTGCGCTCGAGCGGCCATTGGGCCGCGAGCCGCGCTTGCGCAGCCTCTTGCTCCAGCCCGTCGCGAGCCATCAGCCGCTGTTGCTGTTGCTCGGGCTTGAGCGCCACCAGCACCGATGGTCGGAACACGGCGTCGAGGCCGTTCTCGAACAACAGCGGAACTTCGTAGCCAATCAGCTCGTCGCCGCGAGCGGCGTGCTCAGCGAATCGTTCGCGTGATAACTCCGCCACCCGCGGATGCACGATGCCGTTGAGCAGCTTGCGCTGTTCGGCATCGGCGAACACGCGCGCGGCGACGGCCTTGCGATCGAGCGAGCCATCCGCCGCGAGCACGCCCTCGCCAAACGCGCTGACGATCTGCGCGAGGGCGAGCGACCCGGGCGCGACCGCCTCGCGAGCAAGCTGATCGGCGTCGACCATCGGGATACCGTGGCCCACGATCAACCGCGCGACCGTGCTCTTACCGCTGGCGATACCGCCAGTCAGCCCGAAGACGCGCACTAGACGGCCACACCTAGTTCGGCGCTGGTGGTGAGCAGACAGCCGGCCTCTTGCATCGCTGCTAGTGCGCGGCGTTCGCCCTCGGCCGTGATCGCGCGGATACCGTCGGTGAGCACCGTTACTTCGTAACCGCGCTCCGCCAGCCCCAGCGCCGCAGCGCGCACGCAATAGTCGGTGGCGACGCCATACACGACGAAGCGATAGGCGCGTGCCGCAGTGAGTTGCGCGAGCAGCGCCTCTGCGTTCGGGTTGGCAAACAGGCTGTACACCTCCTTCTCGAAGTAGAGGCCTTGTGTTGCGCCGGAGAGCAGCTCGCTCACGAGCGGCTCAACGGCGACGCCAGCGTGATTGGGCACGAAGCGAAAACGTTGGGGCAACGTGCCCTGGACCTTCAACCAGCCCGGGGTGCCTTTCACGCAGTGATCCGGGAAGTTGGGCTTTTCACCACTGGGCGCAGGCACCTGATTGGAGGCGAACTCCCAGGCGTCGTAGCTGTGTGAATCCACGCTGCCCAGGATCGGCAGGCCGAACCGAACCGCCCAATCAGTCAAACGGCGGTAGAGGTCATTGGGCGAGCCGGCCACCGCGAGCGCGCCGTTGGGCTCGCAGAAATCAGCCTGAATGTCGACGTCGACGAAGATCAGGTTCTTCACGAGGGCTCCTTGGCGCGCGCCTGACGTAGCTCTTCGACCAAGCGAGCTGTCGCCGAGGACACCTCCGCAACGAAGGGCGCTTCTCCCGGACCGAAGGGCTCATTGGAGCGCAGCGCATTCGGCAGCGATAGATGCTCACTAGCGACGTGCGTGCGTATTTGTTCGAGCGAACGACGCGGCCGTTTGCGTTCCCCGCCGGAGATCGCGCATTGCAGGAGGGCTACGGCTCGTTGCCCAGCCGCGAGCGTCGGGCTGTCTTCGCGCTCGAGCAAGATGATATCGCGCGCGATGCGATTCTCATCGTCGTAGATGCGCAGCACCTGATGCGCCGAGGGCAAGGTCGCTTTGCCTTCGGAGAACTTGGCGACCGGCATGCGCTCACCGCCGCGCTCGAGCTCCACCAGCTTGTAAACGCCCGACAGCCGCGGCGCATCCCCGCTGGTGACGAGCTCGGTGCCAACGCCGAACGAATCGATCGGGGCGCCGCTCTTCACCAACGCCGCAATCGAGTGCTCATCGAGATCGCCAGAGACGACCACCGCCGCGTCTTTGCAGCCCTGATCATCGAGCACCTTGCGCACGAGCACGCTGACCTTGCCGAGATCCCCCGAATCGATGCGCACGCCACGCAGCTTTTCACCGGCGACGCGAGCGGCGCGCGCGGCACCGCGCACGGTGTCGTAGGTGTCGATCAAAAGGGTGCTGCTATCGGGGAAGACCGTGAAGTAGTTTTTGAAGGCCTCCTCCTCGGTCGCGTGCGCCATCGTCCACATATGCGCAGCCGTTCCCAAGACCGGCAAATCGAAGCGCACCCCGGCTTCAACGTTGCTGGTGCCCGCGAAGCCCACCGCGCAAGCGATGCGCGCGCTGTCGATGGCAGCGTCCGGGTGAGTGCGCCGCGTGCCAAATTCGATTAGCCGCTTTCCTTCGGCGGAACGCACGATGCGCGAGGCCTTCGAGCCGATCATGGTCGAGTGGTTGACCACAGATAGCAGGTACGTCTCGATCAACTGCGCCTCGATGATCGGCGCGCGTACGCGCACCAAAGGCTCGTTATCGAACACCACCGTGCCCTCTTCCACTGCGAACACGTCGCCGCTGAAGCGGAAGTTCGAAAGGTAGTCGCAGAAGGCTGGCGTCATCGCCGAACGCAAGGCCGGGAGCTTCGACAGCGCGGCGATCTGCTCGCTCGAGAAGCGCAGCTCCAGCAGATAGTCGAGCACGCGCTCGATCCCCATCGCGAGCAAGTACCGACGCGTCTTTGGCAACCTGCGGATGAACATCTCGCAGGTGGCGACGTCGTTGCTTCGGCCGGCGTGGAAATAGCCGGCGGCCATCGTGAGTTGGTACAGGTCGAGAGCGAGCGTCGGGCTTCCGTTCACGGCGCCATGCTACATCACGCAAGCTCCGAAAATGGGCCGGTGATCACGGCGGTGATGCCTCGCTGCTGCAGGTTCACGAAAAGCCGGTCTTTGATGAAGGTCACACCCGCAAGCTCACCTCCACCGGTATTCACCGCCAACGTCAGTAGCTGACCGCTCGGGCAGACAACCGCGAGACCGTTGGGTAGAGAGCCGTCTTCCGCCAGAAAGACATGCCCGCTCGGAGCGACGCACAGGTTGTCCGGCATCTCCAACGAGTCACCGCCGGGGGCCTCCACCACCAAGCTCAGCAGGCCGCCATCCTTGCTCGGCGTAAGGCGAAAGACCTGCCCTTTGCCATGCCGACCTCCCGTCGTCGCGGTGAAGTAGATGTGCGTCTTTCCGTCGCGAACGTCGGTAAAGACGCCCTCCCCGCGACGGAAGGTGGTCGCGCCCGCCTTCGCGGCGCGCACGCGAAGATCATCCTTGGCCGCGTCCCAGCCGTTCACGTCGACCCACGACACCTCGAGCGAGTCGTTCGCGTTCAGCTTGTTGACGTCGATCTTCTCGCACGCCAGCGCCTGCAGCTGCCCATGGAACGGATTGTCCTTGGCCTCGGCCTTGAAGCGGTACAGGCAGCCGTCGCCCATGTCCTCGGTGAGGTAGGCATCGTACGTCGCCGGGTCGATCCCGACCGCCTCGTGTCGGAACCGACCGTAGGCCTCGACGCGTTTGGGAGGCTGCAGGTTGCTGGCGTTGCGATCACAGAGGAACACGAAGCCGTGGTCTCCCGCGGTGAACTCCTCGCAGCTGAGCCAGCCCCACGGGCTGGTACCGCCAGCGCAGTTGTTGGCCGTCCCCGTGAGCACCAAGTTCGACTCAAGCAACGAGTTGTCCTGTTCGGCAAGGACCACGCGCGTCACCCCCCCGAACATGTTGCTCTTGTGCGCGAGCTGCGGCGCCGCTCGACCGGGGTATGCGGACAGCGGTTGATCGTCGGTGAGCTCGTGATTGCGCATCAAGATGATGCGGCCGTCTTCACTCCAGCTGGCCATGCCGTCGGGTTTGCCCGGCACCACGAAGCCGTCGCTCATGGTACTGCCCGACGAGTCGACGATCTGAGCCGAGAAGCCGTCACGCAAGCGGAAGTCCGGGACCGCCGAGGAACGCAGCGACTTGAGCGACTCGCTGCGTCGACTACGGAAGTAAAGCGGCAGAGCGACGCCCAGGGCAGCTGCACCACCCACGCCGAACCACGCGCGCCTCGAGAGCTTCACGCGCGGCCCACTCAGCTCTTGCGGCTGACCTTGCGAGCCACCGCGGCAAGCACCGTGTTCTCGAGCAAGGTCGCGATCGTCATCGGACCGACGCCGCCTGGAACCGGCGTGATCGCGCGGACCTTCGGCAGCACGGCGTCAAACGCGACGTCGCCGACGAGGCGACCATCCGGCAGCCGATTGATCCCAACATCGAGCACGACCGCGCCCTCTTTCACGTAGTCGGCGCCGATCATCTCGGCCCTTCCGACCGCCGCTACGAGCACATCGGCCTCGCGGCAAACCGCGGCAAGATCCTTGGTGCGCGAATGAGCGATGGTTACGGTAGCGTGCTCGGCCAGCAGCAGCTGGGCCATCGGCTTGCCGACGATGTTGCTGCGCCCGACCACCACCGCGCGCGCCCCGACCAGCGAAACACCGGTCTCACGCAAGAGCCGCATGGTGCCTTTGGGCGTGCACGGTACGAGCCCCGGCCGACCTGCCGAAAGCAAGCCAACGTTCACCGGGTGAAAGCCGTCCACGTCTTTGGAGGGGTGAATGGTCTCGAGCACGACCTCCTCACGGATGTGCTTCGGCAAAGGAAGCTGCACCAAGATGCCGTCCACCGTATCGTCGGCGTTCAGCTCCTCCAGCTTGGCGATCAGCTCGGCCTCGCTGGTCGACGCCGGCAAGGTGTGCAGCTTGCCACGCACGCCGACTTCGTTCGCCGCCTTCTCCTTGTTGCGCGTGTACACGACGCTTGCGGGATCTTCGCCGACGAGGATCACCTCGAGACCCGGTGCGCGCCCGTGCTCTTGGGTGAAGCTACTCGCTGCCGAAGCAACCTCGGCTCGCACCAACTTCGCAATCGCTTTGCCGTCGATTCGCTGGCTCATCACCCGTCGGCTTACTCCCGAAGCTGGCGCGCGAGAAGCACAAGGCGGCGTCAGCGCGCTTCTTGGGCTGACTCAGGGTACGCGAGAGCCCGCACCCGCGCGCGAAACTCGAGGAGCCGCGTACTGTCACGAACGGCGGCCTTCGACGGCCCCTCGACCGGGAAGGCCATCAGACTCTCGACGAAGGCGAACAACACCGCGTCGATGCTGGTGGGTTCATCGCCAAAAACGAACGGCTTAGTGCCGAGCGCCTCATCGAGCACCTCGAAATCGCGCAGCACCAGCGCGTGCACCTCCTGCTCGCTGAGCAGGCCAGTCCCTTGCGCCATTACTTGCTTCTTCACCCCGCGTCGCAGCAGCGGCAGCACCAAATGATTGAGCACCGGCGGAGCCATTTTCAGCAGCACCGGCTTGTACGCAGCGAAGCCCTCTTCATCCACCCAGCGAATCCAGCACAGACCAAAGTAGGTGCTGGCCTCCAGAATGCGCCGTAGCGCGTGGCTACGACGCTTTTCGGATTCACTCAGGCGCTGATCCAGATCCACTCCGTGGTGCGTGGCCAAATGTTCGATCACGCGCTGCGAGTCGGCGACCACGGTGCCATCGATGTCGCCCCAAGGCACCTTGCCATTCGGCGACTGCATCGGGGCGCCGTTGCGTGACTCGAATGGCACCTTGGCCAAGCGCAGGTACGTCTCGAGCTTGATGCAGAACGGGCTGACGCTGGGCGCGCCCCAGGCTCCGGGCAGCTGAAAGAGCTTCACAGCAGGCATGCTTCACCGTTTACCAAACAGCGTGCGGATTCAAGCCGCGGTGTAGGCTATGCTGCTCCCGTGTCCGCCCCGGACGTTACGCACCAAGCGACCGCTGCAACGGTCCTACTCGGCGGCGATGGTTCGCAGTCGACACGCGGTAACGCGGAGCTTCCGCTCGGGGAGCTATTTGCTGGACGCTACTTCATCGAGCGCCTGCTCGGGCGCGGCGGCATGGGCGTGGTCTACCGCGCGCGCGACGAGCTCGTCGAGGATTGGGTGGCGGTCAAGCTGCTCGACCTCGGAGGCGCACTCGGTGCGGGTGCCGTGGATCTGTTCCGCCGCGAAGTGCGCGTGGCCCGTCGCATCACGCACTCGAACGTCGTGCGCATCTACGACCTGGACGATCACTTCGGCAAGCTGTTCATCTCGATGGAGTACGTCGATGGCGCCGATCTGCGTCGGCATATGAACGAGGCCGGCGGAAGTTTTGCGCCGGCGCGTGCAGCCTTCGTCGCATTGAAGATCGCCGAGGCGCTGAGCGCCGCCCATTCCGTGGAGGTGGTGCATCGCGATCTGAAGCCAGAGAACGTGCTCGTGGCCAAAGACGGTCGGCTCGTGCTTTCAGACTTCGGCATCGCCAGCGTGATCGACCGCAGCGCAGGCGACAGCCAGGTGGTCGGCACTCCGACGTACATGGCCCCCGAGCAGGTGGCCGGTACCAGCAACGGTCCTTCGGTGGACATCTACGCGCTGGGAACGCTGCTCTTCGAGATGTTGGCTGGAAGGCCGCCCTTCCCCGGAGACAACGGCATGGCCGTGGCGCTCGCGCGCCTCACCGATAAAGCGCCTGAGCTGCGCGCTTTTTGCAGCTGCCCCGACGAGCTCGCGGTGCTGGCAATGGAATGTTTGCAACAAAGGCCAGAGGACAGGCCAGCGAGCGCTGAGGAGATCGCGGCTCGCCTGACGGAGATCCTCGAGCAAGTGGAGCCCTCGGCCGCCACCGGCATACCGCTTTTGCGCACGCCCAGTCGCACCGCCATGCCCAAGGTCAGCAGCGTGGTGCGCTCGGTGAGCCGGCTCAGCCTTGCCTGCCTACCGTTCAGCTACCGCGGCCCGGCCGACCATGACTACCTGGGAGAGGCGCTCTCCAGCGAACTCATCGACGTACTCTCGCGCACCAAAGGATTGCGCGTACTCGGTGCCTCCGCCGTTGGGCGCGTGGGTGAAGAACGAGATCCGCGCAAGCTCTCGAGTTCGCTCGGGGTGGACTACATCGTGGACGGTGGCGTGCACGTACTCGGCGAGAAGCTGCGGGTCTCGGTCAGGGTGCTCGACGCCTCGGGCACGCAGCTCACCAGCCAACGCTTCGATCTCGGGATCGCCGACATCTTTGAGCTGCAGGATCGCGCCGGGCAGATGATCGCCGAAACGCTGCGACTCGAAATCACCACCCGCACGCTGAGTGAGGCGGTGCCCGAAGCGGCGGTGGAGGCCTATTTGCGCGCCCGTAAGATCTTGCGTACGCAGGCCTTCGATCAGGTCGCGGAGGCGGTCGAGCTGTTGGAGAAAGCCGTCGGCATGAGCCCAAGCTTCGAGCCGGCGGTCGCAGCGTTGGCGATCGCCACGGTACAGACCTGGTTCTACCCGACCGGTGCACCGGAGCGCGATTGGGGCGCTTGCGCTGAGGCCGCCGTGAACGAGGCGCTGCGGCTTGCTCCCGAACAGCCTGAAACGCACGTGGCCGCGGCCCGCCTCAATTCGCAAAAAGGCTCACTGCGCGAAGCCATCGTTTCCACCCGGCGCGCGCTCGAGCTCGCTCCAACCTCCGCCGACGCGAACCACATCCTCGGGCAGTTGCAGTGCGAGACGGGCAAGGTCGAGGAGGGCCTCGCGCGACTGGCGATGGCCTATCAACTCGAGCCGACGTCACCCGCCTATCACTACGAAACCGCACGCTACGCCGCCTTCATTCACGACGTCCCGACCTTCGAGCGCGCCGTCGCCGAGGTAGCGAAGGTCTCCTCTCCCTTCCTCCCGCTGCATTTGCGGCTGCGTGCCGGCGCCTTCTGGAAAGACCGCTCGCGGCTCGAGGCGGTGCGCGCAGAAGCTTCGGTCTTGGGCCCACCGATGGCGGACTTGTTCCATGCGGTGGCCGAGGCCTATCTCGGCAACACCGATCCGCTCGCGGCGGTGGCGGCGATGGTGCCCATCCTACGCTTCGTGAACATGCGCTTTGGGACCATCCTGCGGCAGGTCAGCGTCGAGCTGCACGCCGTTGCGGGCGACCTCGACGGCGCGCTCGAATGGCTGATCGAAGCACATAGCACGCTGCTCTACGACATCGTCTGGCTCGACCGCTGCCCATTGCTCGAGCCGTTGCGCGGCAACCCTCAGTTCGAACGCATCGTGGCGGACGTTCGCGCAAACACGAACGCAGTTTGGCGGTAGCGTGCAGCACGGCTCTCGACTCGGCGACTTTGAGATCGATGGCGTCCTTGGCGAAGGCGGCAGCTCGGTCGTGTACGCCGCACGTTGGGGCGCTCGCGAGGTCGCCCTCAAGGTGATCCAATCCGAGGGTCCGGTGACGGAGGCGGATCGCACGCGCTTTCTGGCCGAGGCCGAGCGTATGCAACGCGTCGTTCATTCGTCGCTGATTTCGCTCTTGGGCGCTGGCTTCCTGCCGGATGGCCGGCCCTTCATCGCCATGCCACGGTTGCGTGGTCGCACCCTCGCAGATCACTCGGCGCCGATCGCGATCGAGCAAGCGCTGGCGCTGTTCGAAGACGTCGTTCACGGCGTGAGCGCGCTGCACGCCGCGGGGCTGGTGCATCGCGACATCAAGCCGCAGAACATCATGTGGGTCGAGCCGGAGGACCGCTTGGTCCTGCTCGATCTCGGCATCGCGCGGGAGATCGATGCCTCGCCTTCGACCACCACGCGGGCAGGCTTCTCGCGCGGAACGCCGGCCTACATGGCGCCGGAACGCCTGTTTGGACAGAGCGCCACGCTGCGCAGCGATCTCTATGAATTGGCGCTGGTGCTGGTGGTGATGCTGCTCGGTCGGCTGCCCTGGGAGGAAGGGGATCCCCAGGGCCGCATGTTGCCGGATCTTTCGGCTTCGGGTCCGAACGGAGCGTTGATCCCGCAGGCGTTGGCGCCGACCCTCGCGCGCGCGTTGTCCCTCGACGTAGAGCGACGACCAACTTCGGCGAGCGAGCTCTTGGCGTGGATCGTCGAGGCGCATCCCCCCACGCAGAAACGCTTCAATCTGGCCACCGCGCCCACCGAGTTGCATCGCACGCCGCAAGCAGCTTCGCGGCAGCACGTATTTGCAGTCTCCGGCTTCCCAATGAGCCTGCCAGCGTCCGAGCAAGGCTCACCTCCTCAAGGCTTCATCACCCAACCTTCAACGCCCATCCAACGAGCGGCGCTGCTTGCTTCTTCGCCACCGCCCGCGCCCGCGCCGGCGGCCTCACCTCGCAACATCGTTCCCTTCGTCGCGATCGGGGGAGCGCTGGTGATGGCTTCGGTCGGAGCGGCGCTGCTGGTGCGAGATCGCGTACCCGAAGCCACCACGAAGGGCGCGCCGAGCGCTACGGAAGCGCCGTCAAGCGTCGCTACAGCAACGCCGTCATCCGCTGCCGACGCGGCAGGCTCCTCGAGTCCAACCGTTTCGCCGGGCTTTGGACCGGCTGGGCCTTCAGCGAGTCCCACCGCCTCGGCGAGCAGCGCTCCGAGCGCAGGGCCGAAGCCCAGCGTTACGCCGTCTGCAACCTCGAAACCCAGCGCGACGTCTGTAACGCCCACCTCTCCGTCGGCGACCAGCAGCGGGAGCGCAACCTCAGCACCGATGAGCGCTGCCTGCAAAAGCTACGTCGCGCTGATGTGCTCGCCCTCGAGCGGCGCAAGTGCGCTCGAGTGCAGCTCAGCGCGAAGCAATGCGGCCAGTTGGACTACGAAGTTTCCCACGAGCGTCGCCAGCGAGACCTGCCAATCTGCGCTCAACGCCTCGCAAATTGGCCTCGCCGGGCGCAAAGATTGGCAGCCGCCCTGAGCAGCTAGGCCTGGCCTTGCACGTGTGCGCGCATCCATTCGGATTCTTCAGCGCACATGGCCAACGTCTTGGCCGCGGTTTGACTGAGCACCTCCTCGCGCGGCGGATCCGACGAAGGGTCGTGATAAGCATCGAGCAGGCCCAACGACGCAATCCACTCGAGCTCGGTGAAGCCTGCACCAACTTTGCGCGCCAAGTCGGCGATCACCAAGGTCAGCAGCTTGAAGTGCGGCTTGTAGGGTACGTCGATCGTACGGATCGGCGCCTCGGGGCTGATCCAAAGTTGCTCGGTGGCAGCCAGCACTTCCGCCGCAGCCTCCGGCTCCTCCAACAACATGACCGCAACGTCTGCGAGCATGCCCATCACGCCAGCATCGCGCAGCGATGCGATGCCGGGCCCCTCGAAGTAGCGGCCGACGACCTGCGGAGGTACCAGCGCGGCGCGCACAGCCGCCTGACCGCCCTGCCCTTCCCACACCGGCGAAACCACGATCTCTCCCTCCGCGAGCTCCTTCCGCAGCGATAGCGCATGCAACAGGATGGCCCGCGCATCTTGGACGATGGTGTCTGCGTCGGGAATGTCGAAGGTCTCGGGGAGATGCAACATGGCGCGGCTTGATCCGGCGGGCTTTTCGAGGCTCATGCGATCGGAGATACCAGCAAGCCTGCCGTCAAAGCAGCAACTTGATCAGCGCAACCGCAAGAAGGCGACGATTCCGCCGCCGATAGCGATCGCCAGCAAGACCGCGAGCCCGCCCCAAAGCGCCCACCGCGCAGACGACTTCGGTTTACGACGCATGGCGCTCAGCGCCGCTGCGGCAGCGGCATCCTGACGCATGGTGGCAGCGAGCGCCGCGGCGTGACTTTGTGGGATCGTCGCTGCCATCGGGCTGGCTTCCTGAACGATCGTGGCCGCGAGCCCGGACAGCGCCGGCGCGCTAGCGACGTTGGCTTGCACCTGCGGTTGCCCGCTCGAATGCGATGGTAGCGGGTGCGCCTTCGGTTGGGTCGCTGCCAGCGCTGCGACGAGCTGGGGGCTGGAGTCGTGCCGCAACATGACCTGCGTACCGTGCAGCCCCGAGCCGGGATGCGCCGGTGGCGCGCTAGCGGGGCGCGGCAGCAGGCCCGTCGCAACGAGCGCCCGACGCATCTCTTCAGCCGACTTGTAACGGTCGGACAACTCCGGCGCGGTTGCTCGACGCAGCACCGACGTAAGCGACAGTGGAATCAGCGCGGAGCGGAACTCGGCTGGGCGACCGCTCAGCTTCTCAGTGCAGATCGCTAGCGCATCGCCCTGATAGACCGCCTCTTTCGTCAGCATCTCGGCCAGCACCAACCCCAACGCGAATAGGTCCGTTCCCGGCCCAGGGGCTGCCCCGCGAATCTGCTCCGGCGCCATGTACACGGGCGTTCCGACCATTGCACCCTGCGCAGTGAGCCGCTCCGCGGCGACCGCGGATTTGGCGATGCCAAAGTCCACCAGCTTGACCAACCCCGCAGGCGCCGAACAAAGGAACACGTTGCCGGGCTTCACGTCGCGATGGACGATCTGTTGCTCGTGAGCTTCCTGGAGCGAGCCCAAGATGTCGATCGAGATGCCGAGCGCCTGCTCGAGAGCGACCGGGCCAACGCTCAATCTCTCCTCCAGCGAGCAGCCAACCAGCAGCTCGAACACGATGAACGGCGTTCCGTCTCCGGCGTCGCCGGTGTCGAGGACGCGCACCGTGCTCGGATGCCGAAGGCCCATCACAAGCGCAGATTCCCGCTCAAAACGGGTCCGCGCATCGCGCTGAGCCAGCGCCTCACGTGAGAGCAGCTTGATCGCAACCGCTTGGCCGCTAGCCAAGTGCCGGCCACGAAACACCGAGCCAAAGCCACCTCGACCAAGCGCCGACTCAAGTAGGTAGCGGCCACCAATCATTCTACCCGCGGACCACGTCCCGGGCGCTGGACCTCGCATCCCCACCCGCCCATGCTAGCCCACATAGGGAGGATTGGTGCTAGGGTGCCTTCCTTGATCAAACATGCACCGATTCCGAAACGGAACTTGTCGGTGCTGCTCTTGGAAGACCACCCGCTTTTGATGCGCGGGGTAACCGCCATGCTCGATGCTGCGGGGCACTCGGTGAGCGCAAGCCGAACCTCGGTCGCGGCGGCGTTAGAGCCAGGCCCGGCGTATGACGTCGCGGTGGTGGACATCGAATTGCCTGGGGTCTCCGGGCTCGAGTTCGTTCGTGAAGCAACGAGCCGGGGCGGGGCTTGCGTGGTTTTCTCGGTGCACGGTGACGCCAACCACGTGCGCGAGGCCGTTCGCGCAGGAGCCTTGGGCTATGTGCGCAAGACCGCAACGCCCGAGATTTTGCTCGAAGCGGTGGAACGCGTAGCGGAGCACAAGTCGTACTTCTGCGACGAGGCGATGGCGGTCTTTCGCGATGAAGGAACGCCGCTCAAGACCCTCAGCGCCCGCGAACGGCAGGTGGTGCAATTGGTTTGCGAAGGCCTCACGACCAAGGAAGTCGCCGCGTTCTTGGGCCTCTCTCCTCGCACCGTTGAAACGCATCGCGAGCGACTGATGATCAAGCTCGGCGTGCACAATGTGGTGCGGCTCACTCGCGTTGCGTCGGCCGCTGGCCTGCTGCGTCGTACGGGTTCACCCGGACAACGGCTCCGTGGTTGGTCCGATTGATGCTCTCCCCTCTCTCTCGAGAGGATGGCGACATGATTGGATCCGCCAACAATGCCGAGGCCAGGCTGAAGCTGGCTGCCTTCGATACTGCCCGTCGGGCCCTGCTGGTGCTCGACCGCACGGGAAACATCGTCTTGTACAACAAGGCAGCCGAACGGCAGTTGGGCGCTGAGGCTGTGCAAGGCAACATCCTCACAACCTTGCCCGGGTTGCGCGCCGTCCTATCCGCTCGAGTTCCGGCAAAAATTGCCGGCACCGGCTCACACCTGGGGCAAATTGATACAAAGGCCGGGCCACGCGCATTTGAGTTGGCGGAGCTACCGCTCGACGATCAGACCTTCCTTCTTCTGCAGCTTTCAGCTGAGGAGCCATTGCTCAACGAGCTGCGGCCGTCCGAACTATCGACCTACCAACTTTCACACGACTTCAGCAACGCCATGACCGCCCTGCGGTACCACACGTCGTTCGTGAAGCAGGTATTGCCGGCCAACGACCCACTGGCAAGTGAGCTCGACATCGTCGATGAAGCAGCCTCCCAAGCCGTTGGCCTGGCTCGGCAACTGGTGCTCGCGCAGCGTGCACCAACGAGCCGCTGCGCTGCAGCGCTCAACGCTGGCATTCTCGAGGTGGTGCGTCTCCTGTCCCGCTCCGACAACAAGCGCACGCCGATCAACGTCGATCTCGATAACACCGTGGGCGAGGTTCGGCTGCTGCCAGGTCAACTCCACCAGCTGCTGAGCAACCTCGTGCTGAACGCGCTGCAAGCCTGCAGTGGTGGCGGTGAGGTCGTGATTCGAACGCGTAGCATCATGGATCTCGATCCTCCACGCTTTGAGTTACGCGTCGAAGACCAAGGGCACGGCATCGCACCCGAAGTTCGGGACCAAATCTTCGAGCCTTTCTTCACCACGCGCGCGGTCAAACAAGCCGTACACGGGCTGGGGCTCTCGATTGTACGGTCGATGGTCGAACAGGCCGATGGCTGCATGAGCATCGAGTCCCGAAAGCACGAAGGCACCACAGTGCGAGTGCTGCTACCCACCGCCGCGCCGCGCAATAGCGGCGGGCCAAACTAGAGCGGCCTTCGCTTGCCCGCCTCAAACTCGGCCACGCAGGCTGTGCCACGAGCGCGCTGGTGAACCGACCTCGCCGCTCGAACCTTGAAACAACCTGAAACATTGCGAAACACAGCTAGCTAGTATCGTTCCACCGCAGCGTCGCAACGACAGAAGGAGCGGGCCGAGGCAGCGCTCCTTCTTTACCGGGCATTCAATGGGCCGAACCTCACTCGAGTTTGGCAAGCACGAGACCCAGCTTTTCTTTCACCTTCGCCGCGAGCTCCACGAGCGCTGGCTCGCCAACGGCGGCCATGGTCAGCGTTGGATCAATGGCCAACACCGTGGCCTTCTCGAGGTCGTTCTCATAAACGACCACGTTACACGGCAACATCAACCCGACCTCGAGCACACTGCTGAGCGCCTCGTAAGCGAGCGGCGGGTTACAGGCGCCCAGAATCTTGTAGCGGCGAAAATCCACGCCCAACTTGGCTTTGAGCGTGCTCTGGATGTCGATCTCGGTAAGCACGCCGAAACCCTCGGACTTGAGCGCCTCGGGCACGCGTTTCAGCGCGTCGTCAAAGCTACAGTTGAGTTCCTTTTTGAGGCTAAAGGCAGTCATCAGGCATCTTCTTTCGATGAGATCATTCGGTTTGCTGCATCCGCCTTCGGCGGATTGTCAGAAGCGTTCGGGCGCGCCGACCGGCGCGGGCTGGGCACCGCTCAGGTGGCCACACCCAGCTTGGGCAATACCCACGTCTGAAGGACGACCCAGAACGCGATGAATCCCACAATTCCTAGCCAATCCATGGCTACTTTCCCCGCAAACTATCGAGCCAGGACTTCTTGGCCGGAGCTTGTTGCGCACCAGCTTTGGCGGCCTGCTCGCGACATTGGCAGCGCTCGGCCCGCGGCACACTGCCCAGGACTTGCTCGACGTGCATGCCACAACCGGCGTAGCTGGGCCGACCACACTTGGAACATTGAACTCGACTACACATTGCAGGGCTCCTTGCTCGGGCGTGTTTCACGCCGCTGTCCTTGAGAGTCGGGTAATGCACAAAGGATTCCAACAAAGCGCAGCGACCAGCCGCGCTGCCCTGTAGTCTGCGTGGCTAAGAGGGCCATGAAACGTTCGCGTTCGTTCATCGCAGGGTTGCTCGTCAGCTTGGCCGGATCCGCCTGCAACGACGAAGTCGTTCAGCCGGTACCGCCGCTCGACCAAGACCTCTACTCCTTCGCCAACGGCTGCTTTTCGGTGGCAGCGTCTGCCCCTAGCGGTGGCAGCCCACGCTGGCTCGCTCCGACGCAAACCCGGCTTGAGTTTGCCGTCACCGGAGCCGAGCCGACGAAAGGCTCGCGCTTCTTCATGAAGGCCGCGGATCTCGGCACCTACTTGCTGTACGACGAAGAGCGCCATTACCTGGTCGCGGAGGAGGGTCGGCTGTTGCGGCAGCCGAAGCTGCAGTCGGACATCCTGTTGCTCGACGACACGTACGTCTCGGGCGCTGAGTGGGAGCTGATCGCGCTCGAGGAGGAGTCGCGGTTTCAACTGCGCAGCATCCGCAGCGGGCAGTACCTCACCGCGCTTGGCGGGCTCGGAGCCGAGGAAGAAGCGGCCGTTGTGACCTTTCATCCGCAGACCGGGTGCGCCGAGCATCCGGAGCTCACGCTCGATGCCGAGGGCGAGGTCGCACGCACCACCTTCGATGACGGGGCCGTCTTCGGCATCGTCGATGCGCACTCACACATATTCACCAACTTCGGCTTCGGTGGCGGCGGGATCTTCCACGGCGCGCCCTTTCACCGCTTGGGCGTCGAGCACGCCCTGCCCGATTGCACGCAGTTCCACGGCATTGAAGGGCGCAAAGATCTGCTTGGCTTCGCCTTCGACAAGGGCACCGAGGGCAACCTCAACATCGACGTGCTCTTGCCCTCGCTCTTGCTCGGAACGCTCAGTGAGTTCAGCCATAACACCGAGGGCTACCCGAAGTTCACCGACTGGCCGAACGCGCCCTTCAGCTCGACGCACCAAACGCAATATTACCGTTGGCTCGAGCGCGCCTACCGCGGTGGCCTGCGCCTCGTGGTGCAACACGCAACCACCAACTCGGCGATGTGCGAGCTGATCAGCGGCCAGGACATTCAGCCCGTTCGCTACAGCTGCAACGACATGGTCACGGTCGATCGCAGTATCGAAGAGGCGTACAACCTCGAGCGCTACATCGACGCGCAGTTCGGCGGCGAGGGGCGCGGCTGGTTTCGCGTCGTAAAGACCCCAGCCGAAGCGCGCGCGGTCATCAGCGAAGGCAAGCTGGCGGTGATCCTAGGCATCGAGGTGTCCAACTTGTTCGACTGCTTCTTGGTGCAACCGGAGGGTATGCCCACCTGCGATGAGAACTTCCTGCTCGAGCAGCTGAACCGCTATCACGAGCTCGGAATCCGCGTGGTTTTCCCCACGCACAAGTATGACAACGGCTTCTCCGCCGGAGATGGGCACCGCACCATCAGCGAGATCGGCAACTTCGCCAACAGCGGTCATTGGTCGAGCTTCACGCTGGATTGTCCGCAAGGCGTGGCCAGCGCGTTCGACAAGGGCGACGTGACCTTCGGCGGCCTCAACCAGCCGCGCGAAGAGTTCATGGGGCCGCCTCCCAATGACATGAGCGGCTTCGCCGAAGCGCCGGTGAACACCTTGATTCCCTTCCTCGAGCAGCTGCAGGCGCCGCCGCTCGTCGGCGAATACTGTCAGAGCCACGGCCTCACACCGCTCGGTGAGACGTTGATCAACGAGCTGATGAAGCGCGGGATGATCGTCGAGATCGATCACTTGCCGCAGTGGTCCTATCAGCGCGCCTTCGATCTACTCGAGGCCAACGGCTACCCGGCAGCCGCCACCCACGGCACCGAATACAGCGGCAAAATCTACGAAAACGGCGGCATCTCGAAGATGAACTTCTCACGCTGCCCCGATCCTGAGCGGCCCGGCTCAATGATCGATTCGCTGCGCGAGCGCACCGCCCGCATGGCCGAAGCGGGCGGCTACCCCGCCCCCGGCTTCGGCTTCGACCTCAACGGCTTCGCCGGCGCGGCAGACCCACGCTTTGGCGAAAAATCCCCGTGTTCGACGCCGCAAAAAGATCCGGTCAGTTATCCGTTCACCTCCTATGGCGGCGACGTCACCTTCACCGAGCCGCGCATCGGTGAGCGCCAACTCGACTTCAACACCGAGGGCCTCGTACACGTCGGGCTACTACCCGAGCTGATCGAGGATGCGCGCAGAACCGGCGCGACCGATGAGGACCTCGAGCCCTTGTTCCGCTCGGCGGAGGGCTACTTGCGTATGTGGGAACGCGCTGAAGCTCGCTCGCTCACAATGAACGATTGAGCACGTCACTTCGACGGACAAGAGCCCAGACTTGGACGCGGCTCGATCGCTTCGTAGCTGGGCTTCTTCACAACGACGAGCTCGGGCGTAGTTGCGCTTGGGGTTCCTTTGGGCCCGGATGAAACTCCATCGAGCACAGCCACCAGTTGGTCGAGGCTAGGACCGGGCGTAGCGGCATAGCCCGCGAGCTTCAGGATGCGGGCGAACTCGTCAGCGCGACCACGCGGCGCAAAGTGAAAGACGCCGCTCGGGCCACCCTGCACGCTGAAGGTTCCATCGTGGTTCGAGCCGGCTACAGCCTCTGCAGGGAACTCGATCAGCAGCTCCTGCGCACCGGCTCGTAGCGGACAGACGAGCAACGTGGAGGCTGCACGACGAGCCACGTACGAGGGCGTGAAGGGCTCGCTACGAAAGGTGCCCTCGGCGAAGGCGATCAGCCGCAGCTGCTGGGTCGGAGAATCATAGACCGCGTGCGAACGAAACGAACGTTCGCCTCCACAAGCGACCAGCGCGAGCACGAGCGCGAGCGGCACGCGACGCCAGATCGCCACCTCAGCCCTCAGCAGGCTGCGGCGAAAGCTCTACCACGCTGCGTTTGCGCCACACGTGGAGTGCGATCGCCAGCGCCGAGAGCCCGAGGCCGATCAACTGCGAGGTGGAGAGCCCGGCCGCTGCACCGCGATCGTCGGCGCGCAAAAACTCGAGCGAGAAGCGCAGCAGCGCATACAGGCCGAGGAAGGTGAAGAAGACCTGACCGTCATAGCGCTTGCGGCCGTGAACGTAGAAAAGGCAGACGGCCGCCACCAGCAGCGAGCCGACGCTCTCGTAAATCTGCGTCGCGTGCACCGGCAAGGACGGCATCCGCGAGCTGGCGATCAAGCCGAGTTTGGCCTGCGCCAGCGAAGCCGGGCTGCGGCCTGGAAAGCTGAGCGCCCAGCTACCGTCGGTCGGGCTACCGAAGCAGCAGCCTGCGAGCAGACAGCCCATCCGACCAAAGCCGAGCCCGATCGGGATCGCGAAGCCGGCCATGTCAGCGGCCTTCCAAAAGGGGAACTTGTCGCGCTTGAGCAAGAACCACGCGCCGATCGAAGCGACGATCAGACCGCCGTAATAGGCGTAGCCGGGGTTCCAAAACTTCAACCACGCGAAGCAGTCCGACTCGGTCGGGTGGCAGATGCCACGCGCTGCATCCCACGCTCGTGGAGGCGGCGCGAACCACCCGGAGGTGTCTTGGTTGATGCAGATGTTGCGATCGAGCTTGAAGTCGACCTGGGTGGGCGCGACGCACAGGTTCACGTAGTCAGTCAGGTAGCCGTCGGCGAGCACGTGCAACAGCTTGCCGCCGATGATACCGAACAAAAGCGAGGCCAAACCGAGATCGACGACCACGTCGGGGTCTTGGCCAATGCGGCGCGCCCAGGCGGTGCCTGCCGCTGTTGCGAACAGGAAGCCAACCAGCAGAAAGACGAAGTACGCCGAAGCGGGGAAGTCGGCGATCCGAAACAGGACGTCTTTCATCGCCGCTTCCTTGCTACCGCTGCCTAAGCCTGCGCTTTTTCAGCGTCTTCGGACTTGGAACCGCCCTCAGGCTTGTCATCGTCCTCGACCACCTTCACCCGCCGAACCACGCGGCGCACCGCAGGCTTGGGCGTGAGGCCGTCGATCGCCATCAAGATTACGCCGGCGACGATCCAGATGTCGGCCACGTTGTAGGTCGGCCAGTGACGAGCCTGACCGTCGGTGATGATGAAACAGTCGATGAAGTCGATCACGTGTTGGTGACGCACGCGGTCCACCAGGTTGCCGATGGCCCCACCGAGCACGATGGGGAGCGCCCACTTGAGCGCGTTTTGGCCGGGCTCGAGCTGGCGGTACATGCGCACGATGAACCAAACCGCGAAGGCGCTGATGGCGAAGAAGAACGGCAAGCGAATGCTGTCCGGCTGATCGCCCAAGAAGCCCCAGGCACCACCCTTGTTGGTGGCGAGGTCAAAGTGCACGTAGTTCTCGATCACGACGATCTTGGCGCCCGGCTCCTTCAGCCGCGTGGCCGCCCACTCTTTGGTGCCCAGATCGAGCGCGGCGGCGATCAATGCTGTCACCGCTAGGAAGACGAGGCTTTGCTTCGGCTTCGGGGCCTCCGGCGTGGGCGCCGGATCCGAGCTCGGCTCAGCTTCCTCGAGCGCCGTCCTCGCCGAACGCCTACGCGAACCGCGGCGCGGCTCAGGTGACGCGGACTCTTGTTCGCCCGACTCTTCCGATTCGGCGCCGCCCTCATCGGCGTCACCCGAAGGCGCGTCGGCTCGCTGCTTCTCCTCGTCACTCATCCGCTGCGGTTTACCGCGCCTCGCCGCCGCGGGCAATGCTGGCGCAGCGAGAGCGTCTCGACGCCCTCCCCTCGCCCCGTCAGTCGCCCTCTTCCACCTGGGCCATCAAGGCGCTCTTGCCGCTAAACATCGAGATGGCCATGAACACCACGCCGAAGGCGATCCAAACGTCTGCCACGTTGAAGGTCGGCCAGTGCCGCTCTTTGCCTCCCCAGTTCGCGTAGGCGTGCAGAAAATCCACCACCACGCCGTGCCGCACGCGGTCCACCAAGTTGCCCACCGCGCCCCCCAAAGCCAGCGGTAGCCCCCATTTCATGGCCCAGTCGGACTTGTTCACGCGCGCGTAGAGCGAGCAAATGAAGACGCTGGCGGCAGTGGAGACGAACAAGAAAAAGGGGCGCCGCCAGATCTCCGGCAAGGAGCGCAACATGCTCCAGGCGCCCCCGGGATTTTCGGCGTATTGAAAGTTGAAATAGCCTTCAATCACGACGATTTCCCGCAGTTTCCCGCGAATCGGATCGGCCCCGTGCAGCGCCTCACGCGCCCACTCTTTGCTCCCGAGATCCAACGCTGCCGCGATCACGGCGATCACGGCGAAGAACCAATAGGAAGGCGGCCCTTCATCCTTTGCGGACGAAGGCGTGGCCGGCTCCACGTCTGAAGAGGTCTCCTCGGAGGCGGGTTCAGGTTCGACCACGGGGCTCAATCCGATAGCACCTTCCGCCCAGGATGCACATCTGTTTAGTCTTCGCCATGCCGGATCCCCCGTGGAAGTTGGACGTGGGTCTCGAGAGCGTGCTCCGCCGGTGGGAGCAGACGTCGAGTCTCCAAGCCTGTTTTGTAGCTCAAGAGAACGATCCGGGGCGAGGCAAAGACGTGCGGCCGATCCCAGCGTCGCTCGACCCGCGTATTCGCGCGGCGCTGCTGCGGCGCGGCTTCAGCGAGCTCTACAGCCATCAAGCCGAGGCCTTCAGCCAGGCCGAGGCCGGCAAACACGTGGTCGTCTCCACGCCTACTGCCAGCGGCAAGAGCCTGTGTTTCCACCTGCCGGTGTTCAACGCCTTGGCGCGTGAACCGGATGCGACGGCGCTCTACCTGTTCCCGACCAAAGCGCTGGCGCGCGACCAAGAGGCCAGCGTCCGCGAGCTGATCAAAGACGCCGGCGTGGATGCGCGCGCCATCGTGTTCGACGGGGATACGCCGGGCGATGCGCGGCGCGTTGCCAAAGAGCGCTCCAACATCATCATCACCAATCCCGACATGCTGCACAGCGGCATCCTCCCGCATCACGCGGGTTGGGCGCGCGCATTGGCCAAGCTTCGCTACGTGGTGGTGGATGAGCTCCACACCTATCGCGGCGTTTTCGGTTCGCACGTCGCTCACGTGCTCGCGCGGCTCTTGCGCGTGCTGCGTTTTCATGGTTCTTCGCCGCGCTTCATCGGCGCCACCGCCACCATCGGCAACGCCCGCGAGCACGCAGCCCGCATGTTCGGCGTGAGCGAAGAAGAGGTGCACCTGATCGCCGAGTCGGGCGCACCGCGCGGCGAGCGAAAGTTCTTCGTCTACAACCCGCCGGTGGTCAATCAAGAGCTCGGCATCCGCGGCAGCTACCTCAAAGCCGCCGTGCGTCTCACCGCGGATCTGCTGCAGGCTCGCGTGCCCACCATCGTGTTCGGGCCTTCGCGCAACTCGGTGGAGATCATGCTCAAGTACCTGCGTGCGCGGGTCTGCGTCGGTGAAAGCGGCGAGCGCGCCATCCCGGAGGACGCGATCATGGCTTACCGCGGTGGCTACCTGCCGGACACGCGGCGCAAGATCGAAAAGGGGCTGCGAGACGGCGAGATCCTCGGCGTGGTCGCGACCAACGCGCTGGAGCTGGGCATCGACATCGGCGATCTCGATGCTGTGGTGTGCGCCAGTTACCCCGGCAGCATCGCAGCCACCTTGCAGCGCTTCGGTCGGGCCGGCCGGCGGGGCAAAGTCTCGGCGGCCATCCTCGTCACCGCTAGCCACGCGCTCGATCAGTTCGTCGCCGAGCATCCCGAACACCTGCTCAACGGCTCGGTCGAAGAGGCCCGCATCGATCCGACCAACACCGAGATCGTGATTCAACACCTCAAGTGTGCCGCCTTCGAGCTGCCCTTCGATCGCGAGTCGGCCTACGCCACGCTGCCCAACGACGAGACCACGCAAGCGCTCTCCTTCCTCGAACGGCACGGCGTCGTTCATGAGCAAGGCGGTCGCTTTCATTGGGCCACCGACAAATACCCAGCCAACCACGTATCGCTGCGCAGCGTCGGCTGGGACAACACCGTAATCATCGACGTCGAGAACGAAAAGACGCTGGCCGAGCTGGATTGGCGAGCCACGCCCACCATGCTCCACGAGCAGGCCATCTATCAGCATGACGGTGAGCAATACCAAGTAGAGAAGCTCGATCACGAGAACCACAAGGCGTTCGTGCGCAAAGTGGAGCCGGACTACTTCACGACAGCGATGACCAACCGCAAGGTCACCCCGCTCGACGTGAACGACGAATGCAAGCTGTTCCGCGGCAGCGGCGTGCTCGGCGACGTGAGCGTGGTGGAGAAGGTGGTAGGCTTCAAAAAGATCAAGTTCTTCACGCACGAGAACGCCGGCTACGGCGAGGTGCGTTTGCCCGACATCCAAATGCACACGACCAGCTTCTGGTGGACGGTCCCGGCCAGCGTCTGCGCCGAGACGGGCTTGCCGCGAGCCACCATCATCGACGGTCTACGCGGCATCCTGCGCGCACTCGAGACAGTGGCGACGATCGCGCTCTTGTGCGAGCCGCGGGACATCGGGCAGGCGCTGGAGGACGGCATGCTCGAGCCCGGTGATCCCGACTACGCAACGCGCATCAACGCCGGGGTCACGATGTCGCAAGAGTTCGACCCGACGTTGTTCCTCTTCGACAACGTGCCGGGCGGAATTGGGCTGGCGCCGCGCATCTACGAACGCGCGCCCGAGCTCTTGGGGCTGGTCAAGACGCTGCTCGAGCGCTGTCGCTGTGAAGCGGGTTGTCCGCTTTGTGTTGGGCCGGTGGTGAGCTCGCCCAACGCGCTCGAGGCGAAGGCCCAAGGCTTGGTCTTACCGGCCGCGCTCGAAGGCCGGCGAAAACTCGTGAGCAGCAAGCTGCTCAGCCATTTGTTGTTCGACGCCTGAGATCGCTCAACGACAGCCTGATCGCCGCTGGCAAGCAGGCTTAGTCTCGTTTGCGGCGGAACTGAGCCATGAGCTGCTCGTGAACATCCTCCGAGACCGGCTCGGCCGGAGTTGCGGCGAGCGTGGCCACCGCTAGGTCTAACTGTGCGAGGTAGTTGCGACAGCGCGTGCACCAAGCGAGATGCAGCCGCACGCCAGCGCGTTCGAGCAGCGGCAAGTCGCCTTCTTGGCGCTTGGTTGCGAGCTCGGTCAACTTGCGACAGGTCACGACGATCATGGCGAAGGCTCCGCGAGGCAGCGCTCCAGAGCGCTTCGAAGTTTGGCCCGACCGCGATGCAACAGCACGCGCTGATTCGCCTCGCTCAGGCCCAAGATTGCGCACACCTCCGACGACGGGAGGCCCTCGAGATCGCGCAACGTGACGACGACCCGTTGCGCGGGCGGAAGTTCAGCGAGCAGCGCCATCACTTGCGTACCGGCCTCGAGCCGTAGCAACACCTCCTCGGGACTGTGCGCAAGCCAAGCTGCAGGCGGTGAGGCCCAGTTGCCCGAACGGGTGAAGCGCGCGGGATCCACAGCCGGCTCATTGACCGCGACCTCGGCGTCGAGCACCGTCTGCAGCTGGTCACGGCGGTTCCGTTTGGCCCAACTGTTGGCGCGGTTGGTCAAGATGCGAAAGACCCAGGTTCGAAGGCTCGAGCGCGCCTCGAAGCGCTCGAGCCCATCGATCACCGCAGCCCAGGTCTCCTGCACGATGTCCTGCGCTCCGTCGCGCGCGATCGCGCGCGCCAACCGCAACATCGAAGGGTGGAAGCGATCGACCAGTGCGCGAAAGGCCGCGGCGTCGCCGCTGCGCAGCTGCGCAACGAACGCGCGGTCCTCCGCAGTCGGCTCGAACTCGAGCGCGGTTGCAGTCGCCGCCGACACGGAAGGCTCCGGAGGTTCGATGGGAGTTCCTACCATGCACGTCGCGCTGGCGTCGATCGCTCTCGGCTCAGAGATCGGTCAACGCCTCGAACAAGGCCTCCGGCTGCGTCAAGAACGGGCAGTGACCGGCGTCGATGCTGACCACCTTCTCACACGGCAACGCGGTATAGAACTCAGCTTGTTTGGACGGTCCAATCGCCTTGTCTTGCAGCGTCTCGATGTAGAACCTCGGGACCGAGCCCCACTTCTCGGCGCTGACCTTGATCGGCGTGGTGAAGCCCGCTAGCGGCTCGGGGCGCAGGTGCTCTTCGATCAACGCCGCGTCGTCTGCCGAACAGTCGCTACAGAAGGAGCCAAGGATGCCCTCGGGAGCCAGCGTGGCCGAGGTTGCGTCCGTCGCTACGAAGTCCTGCAAGGTCGACTCGGGATCGCCTCCAGCTGCGGCCAAAAGGCTGGTTCCATCCTCGACGAGAAAGGCCGCGAGGTAGACCAGTTTGGCGACCTTTTCGGGTCGCGCTTCAGCGGCTTGGCTCACGACAAGACCACCCATACTGTGCCCCACGAGCACCACCGGCTTGGACGCACCATCGAGCGCCTCCACGACCACGTCGCTGTACGCCTGTAAGGTGGCTTGCTCGGGTGCGGTCGGATCATCGCCGTGCGCAGGCAAGTCGAGCGTAATCACCTCATCCCCGTTGGCCTCGAGCTGCGTCACGAGGCGCTCCCACGACCAGCCGCCGGCGAAGGCCCCATGCACGAGCACATAGGTCTGCGACGCGCTGGCTCCACCTCCAGCTCCTCCTTCTGAACCCGAGCCTCCGCTTCCACCGCCACCGGCTTCACCGCCGGTACCCGAGGAATCACCACAGGCGGCGATGGCCAAGGTGAACCCGGCGAGCAGCCCCGCAAGTTTCAGTGAACCGAAGCGACCGTTGGACGAAGTAGCTAGCAAAGACATGAGCGAACCTCTCGATACGCAGCTGCGCATCGCTCGACAAAATTCGGCCCTCGCCCATGAGGCGGAAGGCCCGAAAGCTTTTGGGCTCGCCCGCATTGGCGACGCCTCGTTGCCTAGTCCTCGCCGGGTCGAAAACGTTACACACCGACCAAAGAAAAAATCCGGCCCACCGAGCAGCGGTAGATCCACGCAGCCTTGAGGCGCTCGCTTGCGGGTGCTAGCGAACAGCGATGCGAAAGCTTGCTGCGCTGGCGATGGTTGGCCTTTGGATTGGCTGCAGTAACGTGCGCGTCGAGGAGGATGATCCGGCCGGCGCAGGCGGCGCGGGCGGCGCTTCCGACGGCGGTGGCGGCCAAGCCGGAGCAGCCCCCACATGCGCGCCCCTCCCCGGCCCCAACGAGCTCGGCTGCATTGAACGCAACAACCCGATCGCCAGCGTGGAAGCCGCGATCGACGGCGAGAACTATCTGAGCTTCATCGCGCTCGGACGCGACGTCGGCGTGTCCGGCTACGCCTGCGCCAGCGGCCAAGTCGCCTTCGGTGGCAGCTTGATCGACGCTGCGCCCTTCCCTTCCCGCTCCTGCTTCCGCGTGCAAGCGGATGAGTGGCTTTCGACGCTGCAACTCGCGCAACTGCCGGCCGAACTGCAGATCGACCCCAACCTGGGTGAAGGCTCTGCCAAGCTCGATCGCACCGTGGTCTCCCTCGCATCGGGCAGCTCCTATCAAGGCTTCACCGCACCCGCCGACCAGCCGCTGCTCGGCGTCTTCAGCGCAGACGGGCAACTCCCGTGGATGCGCCCGCTCTACACGGGCACTGCGGTGGACGGCCTTGTCGGCTTCGAGCGCTCGCTCTTGCTCGCCAACGGGGACGTCGCCGTTTCGGTGCTGCTCGGCCAATCGAACGGCGGCACGGTGGACTTCGGGGACGGCTTCAGCTTCACCGACGGCGGCCAAGGCCGCACGGCGTACGTCGCGCGCTTGGACGGCGAAACCGGCGCGACCCTCGCAGCCTTTGCGCTCGACGTGGAGGACCACGCCGTCGATATCGTCCCGATCGACGGCAAAGACGGCAGCTTCACCGCCCTGGTGATGGGCGCGCCGGAAGGCTCCACCGAATGGTGGGTACGCTGGTTCGACCTCGACGGCGCCGAGGCCAAGCTGATCGCCGAGATCGACGAAGCAAGCCCGGGCAGCCGCGCTGAGGTGGATGCAGCTGGTCGCTTGTGGTTCAACCAAGCGGAAGGCGACGCCGGGGTGCGTATGGTCGACCGTGAAGGCAACTGCAGCACGCTCAGCTTCGACGGCGGCGCGCCCTTCTACGCGCTCGACCTCAAGCTGCTGCCCTCGGGCAATCCGGCGCTGTTGTTATCGGTGTACGGGGAGCGCGCTCTCGACGGTTGCAGCCTCGCCGACACTGAGGGCGACGGAGAGCTGTTTGCCGCTGAGCTCACCACCGACGGAGATTGGGTGCGCGTCGTTCGTTTGAGCCCGTTCATGCCCCAAGGTTCGATGTTGCTCGACGCCACCGAGAACGACCTCGTCGTCTTCTATTACGACGTGGATGAAAGCGGCCTCGAGCACCAGCGCATCGAGCGCATCGACTGGGGCGAGGCAGCCTTCTGATCGCCTGCTACATTCGCGGCCATGGGAGCTTCACCGCCGTCGCCGCCTGCTGCATCGCGCTCCAAAACCAGCGCCGCCATCCTCGAGCGGCTCCGCAAGCTGTGCATGGCCTTCCCCGAGGCCAACGAGCGCGTCTCGCACGGCACCCCCACGTGGTTCGCCGGCAAAGGAAAAGTCTTTGCAACCTTCGACGACCACCATCACGGCGTCGACCACGTCGCCGTCTGGCTTCCCCTTCCCCCCGGCGCCCAGGAGCTCCTCGTCGAGTCCGACCCCGACCGCTACTTTCGCCCGCCCTACGTCGGCCCCTCCGGCTGGGTCGGCGTAAGGCTCGACCGCGCCCCCCGCTGGAAGGAGACCGCCGAGCTGCTCCGTGACGCCTTCCTCCACGTCGCCACCCGCAAGCTCCAGAGCCGCCTGCTAAGCGAAAGCCCGCCATGACCAGGGTTGGAGCTGCGCGTGCGTGCGATAGCGTGCGTGCGATAGCCCGTTAGGCGAACCAACCCTGGTGAGCAGCGCGCAACGAACCGAACGACCCGCTCGAGCCTGTCCCAGCGCGGCACCAAGGCGCGGGGGATGGGCCGTCGCTGCCCGCGCATGTCATCCACCGTGCAGCCGTAGTAATCGATCGGCATGCCGCAAACCAAAGACCGCATGAAGCCTGCGTTTCCGCGGCGCAAAAAGGCAGAAGACAAGCGCGCTGGGCTCCGCACGCGGCCTGCTTGGATTTGGCGCTGTGCTCATGTGTGACGACGCTGGTGGCGCGCTGATGCGAGTCGATCGCAAGAGCGGTCTCAAGGAGACGGTGGCCGAGCTCGAGTACCGCCCGTCGAACCTCGCCTACGACGGCAAGCGACTTTATTGGACAGGCGCTCCATGCACCGGTCGCCCGGCGCGCAGCGATGATCCCGACTGGCTTTGGAGCTGGGATACGAACAGCGGCGGAGATCCGGTACCGCTCGGCGACCGCGATCGGAGCTATCTCGATATGGTGACGACGTCGGGTGCAACGTACGTCTCGGATCGATTCGGCAAAGGCGGCGCCTTTCGCTTCGTCGACGGCGGTAAGCCCGAGGCGATCGTGCCCGAGAGCGAACAGCCGTGGGGCATCGCCGTGGATGAACGTTCCTACTTTTGGAGCGACCGTGCGTGGACCCTCTGGGAGACCGACCTCAAGACCAAGAAGGCGATCAAACACGGAGCCCTCGGCGATATGCCGTCCGACGCACACCTGTTCGACGGCGGCCTGGTGATCCGCACCAGCACCGAGGTGCTCGTGCTCTCGCGGCTCGCGATGACGATCGAAAAGCGCATCAAGATCGCAAGCTACGGAGACCGCGGCGGAGGGGCGCTCGCCGAAGGCCGCTACTACCTTTGGGCCGACGGAACCGACCGCATCTCGCGGCTCGACGTAACCACCGGGGCCGTCACGCTCGCTGCCACGACCGCGGCTCAAGAGGCCTGCGGCGTCGCGTTCGACAAGGGCACCGTGTTCTGGATCGACCGCAAAAAGAACGCGATCTTCGGCTGGGCTTCGCCGCCATTTCTGTGAGCCAAACGCTCGGCGGCGAGCGAAGCTAAGGTCTTGTTTTGCTCCCGGCCTCGGCGGCGAGCTTGGCTCCCGCAGCACGGGCGTCTGGTAGGCTTCGCCGGAGCCGAAAACCAGTGAAGAAGCTACCCTTTGTCTTAGTTATGATAGTAGCTGAGTCCGCCTGCGGCACTCCTTGTCCTGCCGGAAAGAGTCCGTCCGAGAGGCTCAGCATGCCGTCGACCGGAACGGCGGTGGCCCCCTGCGCAGCGCCTCCGCCTTCCCTGATAGCCAGTTTTGAACCGGTCGACGCTGCGGGTGCGAGCGAGGCGCTTCGCGACTTTTGTACCCGCTCAATCGAGGACCTTGATATGTCGTTCTGGCCACCCACGCTTTCCCAGGCCTCAATGGCGCGGACGGCGCTGGAACGTGCGCTCACGCGGCAGGTCTGGGATGACGGTAATCCGATCGAGTTTACGGATCCCCAGTTTGTTGTACGAGTAGTTGGGGTCGCCGCAGGGTCGGGCGAGAACTTGATGATTGTAGCCGGGTACTCGGCTAGCGGAGTCCGCCAATGGGAACTTGAAGTAGGCGACAGGTTGGAATTGCTTAGTGGCAGTCGCCTCGGGTCCGGTTGTACTTCCGGCGCGGGAGAGGTGGTGGGGGTGTACGATATAACGGCGGGGCGGTTTAGAAGCCTGAGCTTTGGCAGCGAGCGCACCTGTTGCTTGGACGCAGGCGTCTGCGACGAAGAACTCTTGTGCACATGTCGTTCGTTTGACTCCGTCGTGGCCGACCTTGACCCGCCGAGAAGGCCGACGGTCTGTCAGAGCAAGCGCGATTGGGATTGGATGCTGCCTGCTTTTATGTAGCAGGGCAGCAACCTTGCCACCCGGAGCACGGCGCCCCCCTGTATGCCAGTAAGCAAGGAGCGGCACTCACAGCGCTGCTCCGGACTTTGCACGTCAACAGCGTTTCGGTACGAGCGCCTCTTCATGCCGCTGATCAACGCCTCATGCGATACACGGATAACGGGGTAACCCAGCCGACCCCGCCTGCGAAAGCCTAAGCGAACGGCGATTCACAGCCCCACAGCAACGTTGATTGTAAACGGTGCCGCACAAGGACGAGAGGTATCGCGATTGACCAAGCCGGCGCGCAGGCGTCCCATAACGTTGGGTCGTCGCGAACGAACGTGCGTTATGGGACAACGGCAGCGCCCCAGCCGCCTGCCGACGTTCCAACGCGGGCGGCCTTTTCGCAGCATGGCGCGCAAATCACGAAAAAACCGCGGGGCGACCGGGCGCGCGCCGACCGAGCCGGCGCGCAGGCGTCCCATAACGTTGGGTCGTCGCGAACGAACGTGCGTTATGGGACAACGGCGGCAACCAGCGGTCTCTCCGTCTTCCTCTGCGTGACCGCAGCCCCACGCCTCCAAGAAACCCAAAGCCGCTCGCGTACTATCCAGTAGCCACAAGCGAGCTCAGACAGTGTGTTAAGCCCTTCACACTTCTACCCGCCTCCCGCAAGCCGACTCCCCCATCCGCGCGCAGCGCAACGCAGTGGAGCGAGCCCGGATGAGGGGGAGTGGTGGCGCAGCGAAACGCAGTGGAGCGAGCACACCGAGGGGGCCAACCCAAGCCGGCTCCCCCATCCGCGCTGCGAACGCAGTGGAGCAAGCCGGATAAGGGGGAGCGGTGGCGCAGCGCAGCTTCGCTGCGCGAGCACACCGAGGGGGCTACTCATCACCCGTTCGTCGGGTCGAAGTCCGGCCGGGAAGCGCGCGTCTTCTGACAGCACTCTGCACAGCGCCACTCGACGACGAGCGAGCCGTCGTCCCGCTTGTGGCGCAAAAGCCGCCAACCAAGTTGGCGCTGATCAAGGTGTGCTGGGTCTTCGTCGGGGGCGACCACTTCTTGCAGGTCTCGCACTGCCTTCGAAACTCCACCTCGTCATCGTCATCCCCAGATCCATGTCGATGGAGATTCGCAAACCGGACAGTTGACGTGCAAGCCCTTCGCCACCTCCGGGCGCATATTCGTCGGGCGCGTCGGGGCCGAGTGGACCTCAGCCGAAACGACCGGCCAAATAGTCGGCCGTCCGCGCGTCGCTGGGAGAGTTGAAGAGCACGTTGGTTTCGGCCAGCTCGACCAGGTCGCCGGAAAGGAAAAAGGCCGTAGCGTCGGCGATGCGGCGCGCCTGCTGCAGGTTATGGGTGACGATTACGATCGTGAAGTCGCGCCGCAACTCGTCAATGAGCGATTCGATCTTCGAGGTCGCGATCGGGTCCAGCGCCGAACACGGCTCATCCATCAGCAGCACCTCCGGCTCGACTGCGAGCGCGCGGGCGATACAAAGCCGCTGTTGTTGGCCGCCGGAGAGCGAGGTTCCCGGGGCGTCGAGCTTGTCCTTCACTTCACTCCAGAGCGCCGCTTGCCCGAGCGCTCGCTCGACGACCTCGGGCGCTCTCCGCGAATCGAGCAGCCCAGTGAGCCGAAGACCAGCGAGCACGTTCTCGCGAATCGACATCGAGGGAAACGGGTTCGGCTTCTGAAACACCATCCCCACCCGCCTACGGAGCAACACCGGGTCGACCGCTTCAGCATAAACGTCCTCCCCATCGAGCAGCACTTTGCCGCGCACCGTCGCGCTGGGAACCAGCTCGTGCATGCGGTTGAGGCAGCGTAGAAAGGTCGACTTTCCGCAACCGCTGGGCCCAATGATGGCGGTGACCCTGCGTTCGGCGAGCGCGATATCCACCTCGCGGACGGCGCGTGTCGAGCCGAAATAAGCCGATAGTCCAACGGCGCTGAATTTACTTTGATGCATATTCAAGCGCCCCGCCGTTCATAGCGATTGCGCAGTAGGATGGCGCCCAGATTGAGCACGAGCAGCGTGCCCATCAACACGACGATCCCGGCCGAAGCGTTTACTAGGTATTCCGGCTTCGGGTTCGAGGTCCAACTGAAGATCTGCATCGGTAGCGCGGTGTAATCCGAGTCCAGGCCATCCGGCGCTACCGCGATATAGGCCGCAGCTCCAACCACCACGAGCGGTGCGGTTTCACCGATCGCGCGGGAGACGCTGAGGATAGCTCCGGTGAAGATGCCCGGCAGCGCCAGCGGCAAAACCACCTGCCGAATCATCTGCCAACGTGTAGCGCCCAGCCCCAGAGCCGCCTCCCGGTGCGTGTCCCTCACCGTACGCAGCGCCTCACGCGAGGCCGCGATCACGATCGGTAGCACCAACAGCGCGAGCGTAGCCGCCCCCGAGATGAGGCTCTCACCGAGCCCCGCCCAACGTACGAATACGCCGAGGCCGAGCATGCCGTACAGAATCGAAGGAACGCCAGCGAGGTTGTTGATCGCGATCTCGAGCAGGTTGGCCAGCCGACTCGTGCGGCCGTACTCCTCGAGATAGAGCGCAGCTCCAACCCCGAGCGGAAGAGCGATCGCCGCCGTGAGCACCATCAAGGCCATGCTCCCGAACAGCGCCGGCCCGATACCAGCGCGCGAGGCCGAGAGCACCGAGTCTGGATTGCGAAGAAAGCTCGCCGAGAGGTGGGTTGCACCGGTAAGCAGCAAGGTACCGATAAGCCAACCGAGCACCAGCAGCGGTACGAAGGTAGCTGCCCGACAAAGCCATGGAAACAGGCGATCACCGAGGCGCCGTTGTCGCGTAGTGAGCGGGAGATGGTGGACGGTCATGCGCGGGCCTGAGCGCGCAAACGGCGCGATAGACGATGCGAGATCAGGTTCATCGCGAGAGTCGCTACGAACAGGACGCTAGCGACCGCGAAGATCGAGCCGTATGCGAGCGAGTCAGCAGGCGTTTCACCCTTCGATACATCAACGATGTAGGCCGTCATCGTTTGGCTCGGCTCGCGCGGATCGAGGCTCACGCGGGTGTTCTGGCCAGCCGCGATGGCGACGATCATGGTCTCCCCCACCGCCCGCGAAACAGCGAGCGTCGCGGCCGCCGCGATGCCCGACCATGCCGAAGGAACCACCACACGCCGAATCGTTTCGAGCTTGCGAGCCCCCAAGCCGTAGGCCGCCTCGCGCAGCGATTGCGGCACTGCGTATAGCGCATCTTCGGAGAGCGAAGAGACCAGCGGCACAATCATTAGGCCCATCACGATCCCCGGCGATAATGCATTAAAGCCTGCCAGCCCCGGCACCAACGCCTTGAGCGCTGGAGTGACCGTGGTCAAGGCGAAGAAGCCGTAAACGATAGTAGGAACCCCGGCGAGTAGCTCGAGCGCGGGCTTCAGGATTCTGCGTGTGGTTTGGGAGGCATACTCGGACAGGTAGATCGCAGCGAGGAGACCGAGCGGGATCGCAACCGACATCGCGAGCGAGGTCGTAAGTACGGTGCCAGCGATTAGAGGCCAAATGCCAAAGCGTGGATGCTCACCTCCGAGCGGCGCCCACACGGTGTCTCCGAGGAATTGCACGGGCGAGACCTGCGAGAAGAAGCGCACCGTCTCGCTGGCTAGGATCACCACGATGCCAGCGGTGATCACGATCGAGAACACACCGGAACCTCGAATCCAAAGCTCGATCAAGCTCTCACCGAGGCGCTTCGAGTACGCACCTCGTCGGCTCTGCTTACGAGCGATGGGTGATTGCGCTGCTAGCGCGCTAGTGTTCATTGCGCCGCGCCTTCCCTCAGCACGAGCTCTACATCCACATCGACGGCGTCCCGGCCGAAGAAGCTCGAGCCGAGCCTGCGCGACGACCAACGCTGTTGTACGAGGCCACTCACCGAAGCTGGCAGCGCGACGTAGCCAACCGCCAGCGCAAGCTCCTCGGAGCGCCGCAGGTAGTAGTCGACGAAGCGCGCGACTTCGGGCCGCTCCGCAGCGTCCGCGGCCACATATAGGAACAAGGGCCGGGACATCGGCTGATAGCGGTGACTCGTGATCGCTTCGACGCTTGGAGCAATCGGCCCCGCTCCGTTCTCCGGCCGCTCGTCGTCGATCGCTAGCGCTCGCAGCGCCTTCTCGTTCGCCGAGAAGTAAGCGAAGCCGAAGTAGCCGAGCGCGTCCTCATCCATCATCACGCCTTGCACGAGCGCGTTATCGGTCTCGCTGCGCGTGTAGTCGCTGCGACTTGCGCCCTTCTTGTTGACGACGGCTTCGGTGAAATACTCGAAGGTGCCCGAGTCGGTGCCTGGTCCAAACAGCCGCAAGGGTCGGTCGGGAAAGCCTGGTCGCACCTGCGACCAACGGGTGATGGTGGCCTCGGCCTCGGGCTGCCAAATCCTGCGTAGCTCCTCGACCGTGAGCGAACTCACCCAGTCATTGGCGAGGTTCACGACCACGACCAAACCATCGTAGGCAATCGGCAGCTCGATGAAGTCGACGCCGCCGCGCTCACAGGCCGCGAGCTCCTCGCGAGTAACTGGGCGCGAGGCGCCGATCAGGTCGACCTCGCCGTGGCAGAACTTCTTGAAGCCGCCGCCGGTGCCCGAACTTCCGACCGTTACGTAACCACGCTCCTCGCGGGCGTACTCCTCGGCAGCCGCCATGCTGATCAGGAACACCGTGCTGGAGCCGTCTACCTTCACTCGCTCTTGCTTGTGCTTGGAACAGCTGCAGGCGATGCAACAAGCGAATGCCAGCCAGCGGAGGTTCACTCGTGAAGAGTGCAGCCGCGGTGTGACGCTACCGTCACGGTAGCGAAACTTCCCTGACGTTGCTGAACAGCCCGAGCCGCATTGACAGGTCCTGCTACGGCACGGATAACCCAATGATGTCGCTCGACCTGTACCTGGTGCTGAGTGGAGCGCTTCCCAGCCTAACCAAGCTCAATGAGCGCTTCGAACAGGAAGGCGGCGCGAGCGGGTCGTGGAAGACAGGTGCGCAAATCGGAGCGGTTGAGCTAACGCTCGCCGAGGACGCTCGCGAGTTGGTCAGTGCGCTGCTCAAAAAGACCGGAAAGAAGCTTGCGGTCGATCATGTTCTGCGGCTCACCGAGGGGGAGTTCGAGGACGCGGAGGACGTAGCGGAGGTCTTGCTCAAGCTCTGCGGCGGCGCCCTGATGAGTGAATCGGGCGCGGTGCTGCTATCGCATAGCGGGCCTAAGAAGAAGCCTGCCTTGGCCGAGGCCGTCGCGGCGAAGGCCGTCGCGGCGCAGCCCAAGCGGCGCGGCAGCCTCGACACGTCCATTCCGCCGGAGGTTCTGGAGCTGCTTGGTGGAGAGCAAGCGCTGTACGAGGTTCACCCGCGCCAAGACCCCACAACGAGCTCTCGAACGCTGATGAAGGCTGTACCGCAGCCGACCCCCGAGGTTGAGTACGGACCGAGCAGCGAGCGTTCGATCAAGCTTGGGCCGCTATGGTTCGCTCGCGCGCGGGTCGTCTACCGCACTGCATTCGAGCCCTGGTACGTCAAAGAATGCACCCCGGAAGAATGGCTTTCGACCCTGCATTACGCCTGTGGGTTTGCTCGGAATACGCGCGCGGTTTTGCTTCGCCGAATCGAGGGCGGAGACGTGCGCTACGACTTCGATCCGAGCGCGCCTCTACCACCAACCGTACCGCTCGCCGTTGGACCCTGTGAAAACTTCAGCGCGACCACGCTCCAACTTTTGGCGCGCGGGTCCGGCCCGATGATCGGAATGGGCCAGAAAATCGCCATTCGCTGGCACATCCCAGGAGCGACCGAGCCAGTCGAGACACGCGTCGTGCTTGGCGCAGCCAAGACCAACCCCGCGCTTGCGCACCTCCATGGCGAGCAACCGGGCACCACCGTTCGAATCGCGATTACCGAACCGCGGGGCCTCACCTCTCGCGTCCCACCGTGCCCAGACGGGCCAAGCGCGGTGCTGGAGATCACCATTCTCAAGCTCTTTGCGTGAGCGAACCCATGGTGGAGATATGCCCTCGCACCTTGAAACGCATCGCTCCCGTGGCGCCGCACCGTTAGCTGCCTGTAACTCGACCCGCCGCCTCCACTACCGGAGCCAATGCACTGCAAGCCCCGTGGGCGCTGGCACGCCGCGACGTAACCCAGGGGAGCTGCGCTAGCCTGCCCGCGATACTTCGCAAAAACGCCCGCACTTTGCAGCGGCTGGGTCATCGGCACTGCAAAAACGGCCAATATCCAAGCTAGTAGGTCGCTCCACGCCAGCCGAATGCGGTCGTAAGCCCGTCGCAGGCGAATTAACGCATAGGGGCTAGCGCAGCTACCCTGGCTTAGTTCGCAATGCGACCCAGCGGGCGGCTCACGGCGCCGCTCCCAACCATTGCACCGTAAAATCTTTCCGGCGCCGCGGCAGAAGCGGTGTCCGAGCGAGCTCAGACAGTGTGATAGGCCCCCCACACTTCCGTCATCCTCCCGCGAGCTGGCTCCCCCATCCGCGCGCAGCGCAACGCAGTGGAGCGAGCAAGGATTTGGGGGAGCAGTGGCGCAGCGCAGCTTCGCTGCGCGAGCACACCGAGGGGGCTACACCTAACCCTCAACCTCACGCGTAGCCGCCAATCGCTGCAACGTATCGCGCAGGCGTACCATCTGGTCGAAGCCCAGCCCTTGGCCGACGAAGGACGCCCCGTAGAGCAAGCCAAGCAACACCAGCGCGGCGGGCACGACCAGCAGCGCCGTTGGTGATTCACCCAGCGTCACCTGCGCGAAGCCGTAACTCAGGGCGATCAACGCTAGTGTACCGAGTACGAAGTGACCGGCCAGGTACATGCCCCACACATGCGGATGGGGGCCAAAGCGCACCGAGAGGCGCGTCTTTTCACCTTCGACGCGAACGTCAGCGATCAACTGAGGCGACCATAGATGTTGCTCCTCGCTGGTGAAGGCCATCTCGATGCGATGGGGCAGCGCCAGCCCTTTGATCTGCTCGTTGCTGCGAAAGAAGCTGCGAACCGACTCGATGATGGCTTCGGGCGTTGCGTCCGACTCGAACTCGTAGCGCGGCCTTGGTCGCGGACGTTTGCTTCGCTTCTTGTCGTTCACGCAGCACCCCAGAGGTCGAGCGTAGCGCGCGTTGGGAGCGTTCGTCGTCGCAAGTTCTGCGGCGCAAAGGTGCCGTTGCGAAGCGTATGTACGACCCTCGCTAGGTTGTGTACGAGTGCGCCGATGAAGAACTTCGTTCCTGCGTTGATGCTCCTGCTTGCAGCCTGTGGTGATTCCCCGGCGACCAGCGCTTCGGGTTCGAGCGCTGCATCGGCCGCTAAGTCGGTGAAGTCGGCAACGGCTTCGGCCAAGCCAGCAGCATCACCCAGCGCAGCCAACGGCCCGGCACCGACCGCCGCAAGCTCCACAAGTGCCGACACCAGCCCTGCACTGAGCGGCAGCGCCACAGCGAGCGCAGCGCCGGCCACTGTGCCGCCCGCGAACAAGGGGGAGGTCAAGTTGACCGCCCTGATCGAGGGCTTCAAAAAGGACCGAGCGGCCTGGCTCGGTGCGAGCCTCAAGACCAAGGGCGCAATCACCAGCATCACCAACAACGCCTTCATCTTGGACAACGGGAAGCTCATGGGCCCGGATGACAAGGGCACGTTCTACGCCGTCTATCTGCGCGATGACGGCGACGAAAAAGGTCCCACCGTGGGTTGCATGCTCGAGGCCGGAAGTGAGCTCACCGCTGCGCGCGAGGCCTTCATGAAGAGCGCTGGTGGAGCGGTGGTCGTGCTCGAAGTCGAGGGCACCGTGGAGGGTTCGTTTGGCTCGCTCGCACCGTGCAAAGTGCTCAAGCAGAAGGTTGCGAGAGCGAAGTAATGAGCCAACGGGCAACGGCGCTACCTCGCTGGCAGTCGCAAGCAGCTAGCTTCGATCTTGGCTGCGAGCTGGCTGCGCTGGCGGTGAGCGAGCGGGACCGGCACGTGCTGACGTTGGCGCGCCGCAAGCTCGGCTCATCGCAGGACTTCGGTGAGGCCTTGCGCGCGCTCGCGGAAGCGACGCGCGAGCTGATCCCGGCAGGGCGTATCTACCTCTTGGGTCGCAACGCTGAGGGTCCCATCGTCGGCTCGGTGATTTCGGGCGTCGGCCTGTTTGTGCGCGCGCAGGCGATCGTGATCGGCCGGGTGGATCGGCAGGGCGGTGTTCACGAGTTGGGGAGCTTCAGCCATTGAAGGGCCGGCTCAACTTCGATCCCGAGCGTTGCTCCTACGGCGCAGCCACGCTCGCTGTGCGACGCATCTTGCGTGAGTGGGCCGAGGTCGATTGGTTCGTTCCGCCGCGCGGGCTCGTGGCAACGGTTCGCGCAACGCGGCTTTTCTCCGAGCACCACGCGCTGGCGCGCAGCCTGCGGCCCGATCTTTTCGCAGGGCCGCTCGAGGTCGAGCTCGTGCGCGGTAACTTCGATGACTTCGCGGCACTTTGTGAGCGCGTACGCGAGCCGGGAATGAAGTGGGATTGGAAGTACGGTGCGCTCAAACAGCTGTCCTACGCCCATTCGCGCGCTCACGGCTTTTCGCTCGAGAGCCAAGCCGCAACCACGGCAGACGGTCCGCCCAAGCCCGGCGACTTGTTCTTCCGCTTGGGCGAGCAGGTGATGTGGAATCAGGTCGCGCCGAAGCTCGAGCTCGAGCCTTCATTGACGCGGGAGCAGGCCGAGCTCGGAGCTTGGTATTTCGGCTACGCCAATATGGATGTAACCGACTGCATCGAATGGCAGCTCGCTGAGTCCTCCGACGACTTCAGCAGCAACCCTTTTGCACCGCTCTTGCGCTGTTACGCCGAGGGCTGCTTGCCCTTTGGCATCGGTCCGAGCGAAGTCATCCTGTTCGCGTTCGATCGCTGATCGGTATCCACGCCGTGGACAGGGCGTCCACGAAGTAGACGCCGGAGCGCCAGAGACCATGGTCGCATGCCGGCGATCTCGCTTCAGCTGCGATGGCATGGCTCGTGAACTAGACAGCCCATGAAGCTACGACCGTATGCACTCGTCCTTTTGCTTGCCTGTACGCCTGCAACACTTCCGGCGCCTGAGAGCACGTCCAACTCCACCAGCACCGCCTCACCGAGTTCGGCGCTGCCCACCGAGCCTCCGAACCGCATCGGCGTGCCGATCGCAGTAGGCGTCTTCGGTGAAGAGTATGAGCTCGGTGCTGGACGCAGTGAACTCGTGCTCGATGCCGACGGTTGGGTCGCTCAACGCGGTTACACCGACAAGCACGGCGTCTCGACCGACGACCAGCCTGTGTTGCGCATCGTCGATGGCGAGGCGCGCTCGTTGACCGGCGCACGTTTGGCTCGCGTTGATGCGAGCGGACGTATCCAGCCCATCGCGTTCCCGGAGAATGCGCTCTCCACGAGCCTTCGCATCGATGCTGATGGCTACCTCGTGGCTCACCACGGACAGCGCATCGACACAGTGATGACCGTGGAGGGAGACCGCAACCGACGCAAGGACCTCGCGCTCGCCGAAGCGGTGCTCAGCCTCCTACCTGTCTTCGCAGCGACGCCTTGAACGGCGCGCTCGGCGGTTCACCCGGGCGGAGGTGCCGCAGTGGCGGCACCTCGCGATGCAACCTTTTCAGCTACAGCCACCGCCGCCACCGCAACCACCGCCACCACCGCAACTGCTGCCGCTGCTGCAACTGCTGCCACTACTGCCGCTACTGCAACTGCTCCCGCCGCTGATGCTCGAATAGTCCGCGAGACCCGTGCTGCTCCCGCTGTTGCTCGTGAACGAGGCGAACGGGCCGAGCGCGGGGGGCGGGCCAAACGCTGCGACCAGCGGAAGCGATAGTGCGTACATCCCCGAGAGCGAGGCTGCGACCGCGCTGCCTCCGACGGCAACCGCGAGGGAGAACTCGGGCTCGGCGCTGCGCCGCCCTTCGCGAACGTCGCGACGCAACGAGGTGGTCGCGTCGTTGAGCCAGGCCAGATACTCCCGCGCGCGTTTGGGCTGCGGGATGTATTTGTTGCGCCGGAGCAAGCCGAAGGCCAGTACCGCGGCCATGGCCAATAACAGATAGACCGGTACGTTGTGGCCTGGTCGAGTCACCACGCGAACAGCGCCGAGCGCAACCGCCGCGAAGGTGGCGCCCATGCTCGTTAGCCCAACCAAGCGCAAGGTGGCCGGCTCCGACTTGAGTCCGGCCTGTTCCAGCCGCTGCGCAAGGCTCAGCTCTTGGTCTTCCGCGAAGCGCCGGGCATACCGCGCGAGCTGCTCCGGGCTGTGCGGCTCATTCGGCATACCGGCGAGGAAGCTCTGCATCCAGCTGGCCTCACTCACAGCCTTCTTTGATGGGTAATACGCACCCTCATGCAAATAGACCCATTCCCCACGTATCGCGGTAGATAGAGCCGCCTCGGCGACTGCACTGAGCCCGTCTCGCAAGTAGGCAATAGCTAGGTGCTCGTCCATCCGCGGGAGATGGCCGATCGAAAGCGGCTGATGGACGTCGCCAGCATGAGCGTGCCGATAACCCCGTTCCGCCGGAGCCGTCGCCCCGGCTCGCTGCAGCGGCCGCGCGCGACGCTCCACCAGCCAAAGCTTGACCAAGCGCCCGCCCAGGAAGCAGCCAGCCGCCAACCCTAGATAGATAACTAGCCAGTAGGCGCCATCAGGCAGATTAAACGGAAACAGAAGGAACCTCCAACGCATCGACCTCGCCTAGCAGCCGGTCAATCAACGCACAAAGCCCCATGATCGCTGGACGCGGCTCGCTTTCGTAGGCGAGGACGCTGCTAGCGGCTACGCCGTAGCGCCCGGCGAGCGCCTCGATCACCGCTGGAACGGCTACAGGCGCCGGCACAGCCAAGAGCCTGAGTGCGGCGCGGAACGGGCTCCGCAACTGCTTCAACTTGCGCTCCACGGTAGCCCGCAAGGGTGCGCTCTCCGCTTGCGACTCTGCAATGATGCGGCGCAGGCGGATGCGAGCGTCACGCAGCTCCTGCTCCACCCGTAAGCGGATATGCGCTTCGCTGGGCTTCAGCCCGTGGAACGGGTTCTCGCCCAAGAGCGCAACCCCCTCCTCCGCAATATCCCCGTACATGAGTGGGAAGACGTCCGCGGCTTGGGCCGTCTCCCGCTCCAACATCAAAATCACGCCGATGCGGGCCGAGTAACGCGCCAGCTTGAGCGCCCCACCCACGGCCTCGAGCGAGGTCTGCGCGTCCTCTCCGAGAATCACCAGTAAATCGACATCACTCTCATTCGCCCGATAATCCCCGCGCGCCGCGCTGCCGTACGCCACAATCGCTTTCAGTTCAGGCCCGAAGGCTGCCTGCAGCGCGGTGATGAGTTGGTCGAGCGCGGCCTGAATGTCCGCCGGTATCGCAAGCTGCATGGTGCCCCCAAAGGAGGCTCATGCTTATCGCATTGCCGCGTACTGCGCGAGCGAACACCGAGCCAAGCGTTGGCTCGGCCCTGCGCAGAGACCCTTGGTTGGCGGCGCCCTCTTCTCCGCCACCGAGCGGGCGATTTAGTCGCGGGGGACGGTGGTCAACGGCTGCACCAGCTCACGTCCACTTGCCTGCTGCTCCCGGCTCTGCGAAGGCGGGGCCATGCGCACTCGCCTGCTCTCGCTCGTTGCTTGCTTCGCCCTCTCCGGCTGCTTCCTGTTCAAGTCGCCCGCCGCCTACGAGGCCGATCAACAAGCCGCCGTGGCGCAAGCCCGCGCCACCACGGACAATCAGGTAGCGGCCGACCTCGAGAAGTCACGCCGCGCGGCCTTCGAGCGGCCGGGCGAGGTGCAAGAGGCTCGCGTCTTTGCGCAGAATGTCGCGGCGGCGTTCGAACTTGGGGTGATTGAGCGCAAGCAGCTCGACGGCGCTGGGCTCTTGCGCACCGCGGGAGAGTCGCTCGACAAGGCCGGCGCGGCGCACCCGGAGTCGCTGCCGGAGATCGAGTTCTCACGCGGCGGCATGTTGCTCCTGGCCAAGAAGACTGAAGAAGGCATCAGCGCCTTGCGCGCCTCGATGGCGGCCAAACCCTCGCCGCGCGCCTGCGTCGCGCTGATCGCCGAGCTCGATAAGCAAGGCGACCCGAACAAAGAGATCATCCCGCTGTGCAAACAAGCGCTTCCCAACGTCGCCAGCGACGAGACGCACTTCGCGCTGCTCGATGGTTGCGCGCGCCACGGGCACGACCCCAGCCTGAGCTGGGCCGGCGCGACGGAGGTCGCCTTCTACAAGCAATACCAAACCCGCCTTGCGGAAGAGCGGGCGGCCCAGCAAGCCGAAGAGGCTCGACGCTCCGCTGAATTCGCTGCGGCCGCGCGCGAACGCGATGACCGACGCAACGGGGGAGGCTCAGCGGGCAGCAGCGGCGGCAATAGCAACTCCGGCAGCGGTAACGCAGGCGGCGGGAATTGGTCGCTCAGCCTCAAGAACAACTGCAAGAAGACGGTGAAGCTCTTCCTCGGTAACAAGCCCAAGTTCGGTAGCGGCACCAACACCTCGATTGGCGCCAATACCATTAGCTCGTACTCAGGCCGCGAGGGCGACCTGATCTGGATCGTAGACGAGAGGGAGAACGGGCTATCCAGCATCAGCCCGCGCGGTAGCCAGCGGATGCAGATCACCGAGGGCTGCAGCGGCTTCGCGCCGAACTGAGCAAAGCCGACCTCGCGCTTGAATCAGCGAACGACGACGTTCTCGAGGTTGGCGAAGAGCCGCGCGGTGAAGGTGCCGCTCGGCGGAGCCACCTCCCACGATTCAATCGCCACGGTGTACATCTGGGTGTCCGGGCCCACGCAGTCCACGGCCTGATGCAGCGCTTTGGGCGCGACCATGACCGGCAGCAAGAACTGGTAGGCAACGCGCACGGCGTCGAACGAATCGCCGAAGAAGTTCTTCACGTGGCGCGCTTCGATCTTCAGTTGGCCGCGCAACTTGGCCTTGCGCTGCGCCAAGCTCTCTCCCTCGCCATCCTCCTCTTCACCGCTCGACATGGTCAGCCACTCGGGGTTGAAACCCCATTCCTGAAACTCGGCCAGGTACTTTTGGTGGGCCGCCTGCAGCTCGCCCAAGCCGAACACCTCAAAGGAGCCCAGCGCGTGCTCTTTTGCGCCGATCACTTTCAGCCCGCCAAAGCGCTGCAAAAAAGCGCGATAGTCGGCGGGAAAGGTGATCTCGAAGGCCGCCTCGAGCGCGCGGATTTCCTCGGCTTTGGCGGGGGTGCCGGTCTCGACCGTGACGTGCTTGGCGACCTCGGCGATCAACCCCTCGAGCGGTAGTCGGCGAGCAGCCTTGGTTAGCAGGTCACGCAGCTTGACGACCGTCTCTTCAGGCTCATCCGCGGCCTCATCCTCGTCCTCGTCGTCCTCCTCCTCTTCCACCTCGAGCCCGACCACGTCCTTCTGGATCACGTCGCTCAGCTCGACCTCGTCCAAGCCTTGCGCACCGGTGAAGATGCAGCGCGTGAGCTTGAGCTTCTCGAACGAGGCTCCGCTCAGGTTGGCACCGCTGAAGTCACAATCATCCAGCCGGCCGCCGTGGAAGTAGGCGTTGGATAGGTCCGCGTTACGAAAGTTGAGCTTCGATAAGTCGCAGTGCTCCCACTCCGAACCGGTGAGCTCGAGCTGCGACAGATCCGCATTGGCACAGACCAAACGCGTCAAGGTTGCGCCCGTAAAATCGGAGGGAAGACTCTTGGCTTGACGGAGCTTATTGAACTCAACCGAGCCCCGCTTGAGCAGGGCGTCGAGGGTGGGAGCAGGCATGGCGCGGCACGCTAGCACGGCTCGCCGTTTGGCTTGAGCCAAAGGGCGAGCATCGCTCGCAAGCTTCTACAGGCGGCGAACCAGGTGCTTCAGGCCGCACCCAACTTCTGCTTGAGAGCTTCGTTTTCCTTCCGTAACGCGAGCAACTCGGCGCGCAGCGGCTCCTGTTGCGTGAGCACAGACTCGTTGAGCGTCGATTGGCTACGGATGACGTTGAGCTGCTCGGTGAGCTTCTCCACGATCACGGCCATATCGTCGAGCTCCATGCTCATGTCGCGATTTTTGCGCAGACGACGCTCGGCGCGCTCGAACTCCTTCTCCTCCTCTTGGGACTCCTCCATGCCATTGATGATCACGCCGATGAAGAGGTTCATGATGACCATCGTGCCCATCAAGATGAAGGCGATGAAGTACAGCGGGCCCATGATCGGGAAGGCCTCCGACTGCGTGCACATTTCCATCATTTCTTCGGGGTAGCCAAGCCCTGGGGTCGCGCAGCCAAACTGCTCGATGCGCAGGATGTCCGGCCACGCTTCCATGGTCACGACCTTGAACAGCGTCAGCATCGTCTTCGGCAGCGTGCCGAAGTTAAGTGGGTCATTCGCCCCAAAGATGAGCGTGCCAGTGACGCCGAAGACGTAGAACAGCAGGAACAAAAGGCAGCCGATGTAGAACATCGATGGGATGCTGTTCAGCAGCGCCGCAACCAAGCGTTGGAGTCGCGGCACAGAGCGAACCAGCTTTAGTACCCGCAGCAATCGAAGCAGCCGGAAGACCATGACGTATTGGGCATCCACCGGCAGGAAGCCGCCCACCACGATGGCGAAGTCGAACACGTTCCAAGGGTCGGTGAAGTACTTCCAGGGCTTGCCACCTTCCGCAGCGAGCTTGAGCACGACCTCGAGCGTGAAGATCGCCAATACCACCTTATCCAGGAGGTCCAAGAACGGGTTGTGTGCAAACGCTGGGTAGGTATCGAGACCAGCCACTACACCGGCGATGATGATGGTGCTGAGGATCAGTCTCTGGAATAGGTTGGACTCAGTGAGGGTCTTGAGCTTTTGGGACATGGAAAGTTGGGCAACGTTATTTGACTGCGCGCCGGTGTCCAGTACCCGGTTGGGGAGTGAAGCGGAGGTGAAATGTGGGGCGCTTGGGCGGCAGAGGCAGAGAGACGAGAACGGGGCTTGCGCTAGCGAACTTGATACCCTTTGAACCCTGTAGCGCCGGGTGGAGCGTTAGGGTGGCGCATGCGCGCTGGATTTGGGTTGTTGACAGTGCTCGTCGTTTCGCTCGTTGCTTGCGGGCTTGAGTCGGAGCCGGATTCGGCGACGGGTGGTGGAGGCGGCGGCAGCGGCGCAGGTGGTGAGGAGCCCATCTCGCCGGAGGCGTGGTCGGTTGGGGATTGCGAGGCTGTCGCGGAGAGTTCAACGCTGACGGGCGATGGCTTTTTTACCTCGCTATCGCGGGTTCATGCGCAGCGTCGATTCTTCGGGGACCACCAGGATCCGAGCGCTGTCGATCAGGCGCTGGTTCAAGCGCTCCGAAGCGTGGATCCCGAAGTGGACGCAGACGCGTTCATCACAACATACGTCAGCGCAACGCCGGGAAGTTGCGCGCGCATGGGTGCTGAGGACCGAACGGGCATGGCGCACGTCGAGATGATCGAGGACGTGGCCTGGGTGCGATTCGGCGGGGGTGAATTCACGATCCCGAACGAAGCAACGGCGGTCGTCGTCGATCTCGTCGGGTCGGTGGAGGGGGGGTGCTCGACCAGTTCCTCGCGCGTGTGGCCGGGCAAGTTCTCGACCGAGACGTAACTCCGCTGCGCGTAAAGCTGCGTGTGCACGAAGGGATGCGCGATGAAGTGTATGCACCGCTCCTCTTGGGTACCGAAAACATGTACGACGATCGCATCGAGAGGGAGTGTCAGAAAATTTGTGTAACTTGACCGAAATGGGCGACCCAACCTCTGGAGCCGCCATATGGATACGACCGCAGTCACATTGAAGCCTGAGCTCGTTGAAGAGCTCATGAAATTGACGAAAT